>NZ_JBIWFS010000010.1:397625-471384 GCF_044763135.1 Streptomyces sp. NPDC096205
CAGCAAGGCCCCACGAAGTGGAAGTCCTCCCCGAACGTCTCGCCCCGGAACTGGAACTCACGCGGGATGAACACCAGCGCCGGACCCGACTCGCTGCTCGCGAAGAACTCCTGGGCGCTCAGGCCCACTCCGAGGTCCGCCAGCATGGTGGCGATCTCCCCGTAGACGGCGTTCAGTCCGGCGTGCTCCGGCTCGAAGGTCGCGTACTCCCCGTCCGTACCGAGCGACCAGTGCTCGTTCGCGGCCAGCGTGGGAATGCTCCGCACGGCCGGTATCCCCCAGCTGTGCGCGAGGAGGCGGCCCGTCCACCCGGACAGTCCGTCGTGGACCAGCACGTCCGGACGGTCACCGGCGAACGCCTCGGCGAGCCTCGGGTACACCGCCTCGGTCTCGCGCACCAGGCCCCGCAGCACCTGTACGAAGTCGCCGGTGGTGAACCGGTCGACGCTCTCCAGGTCGTTCATCGCGTTCCGGGTCTGCCGCATGGTCGACTCGTACGGCACCAGCGTGGCGCCGGCCTCCTCGACCTCCGCGCCCTGGCGTGCGGTGACCGCGTAGCTGACGCGATGGCCGCGCGCCACGAGTTCCGCGACGATCCCCGCCGTCGGATTGACGTGGCCGGTTCCAGGAATGTTGAAGAAGGCGATATGGGACATCGAACCACCTGTGTTTCCGGGCGGGCAGAACTGTCATCGGACCGGCAACGTAGCAAAGGATTCTGCCCGTTCGGTATGCGCGGGCTCCGTCCGATGCCGTAATAGCGGGATGGTGAGCCCGCCTCTCACACCCGGGTGGGAGACGCGGGGTCGGCTTCCCACTCGTGCGGGGAGCGAGAAACCAGCGGGCCGACGGAAGAATTCGGGATGCTCCCCCGGACAGCATGGCGATCGCCGCCCGGACTTCGGGCGGCCCGACGGATGCATTCCCCATCCGTCGGAATATCCCTTGTCGAAGGAGGCACCATGCCCGTCGCCGACCTGCTGGCCGATGACCTGCTGGAGCTGGACGCCCTGACCGAGGACGAGCTCCTCACCGTCGAGGCGGACGAGAACGAGGCACAGGCCATCCTGTGCGCCTGCTGCTGCTCCTGGTGCGGTTGCTGAGCATCGGCCTGATACACGTCCCCCGGGAGGCCCTGCCTCCCGGGGGACGGCTGGACGCTGTCGCCCAGGAGACCGGAGTGTGCGATGACAGGTGATGTGCGCGATGACGAGTGAAGAGAACTGGGGCATGCCGCCCATCCCGATTCCGCCCCTCGGGGTGAAACGCCTTCTCCTGGTCGGTACCGGCTCTTCGAATGCCGCTTTCCTTCCGCTGTGGGTCAACTGGTTCCAGGTCAGTTACCCGCAGGTGGAATTGCGTATCGTCCTCACGCGCTCCGCGCAGCGTTTCGTGACCCGGGAGGGTCTTTCGGTTCTCACCAACCGGCTGGTTTTCGAGGATTCCTGGTCCGAGGAGCCGCAGACCCGGAAACTCCATGTGGAGCTGGCAAACTGGCCGGACGCCATTGCCGTATATCCGGCGGGCCTGCACTTCATCGCCCGCCTCGCCCAGGGCCTCGCCGACACTCCGGTGACGATGGCGCTGCAATGCACCGAGGCGCCGATCGCGCTGGCCGCCGCGCTGCCTCCGGGCGGCTGGGAGAGCGCGGCGATGGCGGACCACCGGGCGCGGCTGGAGCAGCGCGCCAATGTCGTGCTGTGTCCGCCGGTGACGGGGCTGAGCATGACGACCGGACGCCATGACGGCAACCAGCCGGACACCCTCCCGAACCTCCTCAGGAGTCTGGAGGACCTCCGCACCCGGCACGAGGCGGTGAACGGTGCGGGCTCCCGCTGAGCCGGGAGCGGCGGCCCGGCACGTGGCGGTCTGCACGGCCGCCGCGTACAGCCACATCGGCCCGCTGCTGGGCACGGTGGCCGAGCTGGTACGGCGCGGCGTCCACGTCAGTTACGCCACGACCGAGCAGTTCGCGCCGCTGGTGGAGTCCGTCGGTGCCACGCCCGTACCGGTGCGCTCCTCGCTCCCCGCGGACCCGGCCGACTGGCCCACGGACGTCCGCCGGCTGCCGCTCCTCTACCTCGACGACGCCCGCACCGCACTGCCCCAGCTGACGGCGGCCTTCGCGGGCAACCGCCCCGACCTCGTCCTCACCGAGGACCCTGCGGGCGCGGGCAGCGTCCTCGCCGCCCGGTGGGGCATCCCGTCGATGCAGGTCTGGACGTACCTGGCGGCACCCCGCCATTGGTCCCTGGCCCCGTCCGGGACACCCGAGGCGAACCCGGCGGCACCCGAATTCCTGTCCCGGCTGGGGGAGTTCCTCGTAGCCGAGGGCATACGGGCCACAGCACGGGAGCACCTGACCACGGCGCTGTCGGGCGGACTGGTCCTGATCCCCCGCTCCTTCCAGCCGGACGGTGACTCCTTCGGCGAGGAGTACGCCTTCGTGGGCCCGACCCCGGCCCCCGAACCGGCGGACTGGACACCGCCCGACACGGACACCCCTGTCGCCCTGGTCTCCCTGGGTTCGATCGACCACACCCACCCGGAGTTCTTCGCGACGGTCGCCGAAGCGTTCACCGATCTCCCCTGGCATGTCGTGATGGCGACCGGCGACTGCCGCGGCCTGCCCCCGCTTCCGGCGAACGTCGAGGCGCGTTCCTGGGTGCCCAACAGGGCCGTACTGCGCCATGCCGCCCTGGCCATCCACCACGGCGGGATGGCCACCACGATGGAGGCCCTCCAGCACGGCGTGCCGTCTGTGGTGGTGCCCCGGCTGCCCGAACAGGCCGGCACCGCACGGCGCGTGCGCGAGCTGGGCCTGGGCATGGCGATCCCGTTCCGCTCGGTCGCCCCGGAGGCGCTGCGCACCGCGGCACTGCGCCTGCACACGCACGACGGCGTCCGCCGCCGGGTGGCCGCGATGCGCGAGGAGATCCGCCGTGCGGGCGGCGCCCGCGCGGCGGCCGACGCCGTCCTGCGCCGCCTCGCTCCCGTATGAGCGCCGAAGTGATCGGTGACGGATTCATCGCCCGCTACCTCCGCCGCCACCCGCTTCCGCACCACTGGGTGACCGTGCTGGCCGCGGGAGTCTCCAGCCCCTCGGAGTCCGCGCCGGAGCAGTTCGCCCGCGAGGCACGGCTGGTGACCGCCACCGTCCGCCGCTGCCGGGAGCAGCGCCGGCTGCTGGTCCTGCTGTCCACAGCGGCCACCGGCCTGTACGGCCGGCAGGGCGAGGGTCACGAGAGCGCGCGGATCACCCCGCTGACGCCTTACGGCCATCACAAGCTGGCGATGGAACGGCTGGTCACCGCCTCGGGCGCCGCCGCGCTGATCCTGCGCCTGAGTCATCTGGTCGGCCCGGACCAGAACCCGGCCCAGCTCATCCCGTCGCTGGTCCGTCAGGTCCGTTCGGGCACGGTCACCGTCCACCACGGGGCGCGCCGGGACCTGCTGGACGTACAGCACTTCGGCACGGTGCTGAACCGGCTGCTGGACCTCGGGGTGCACGGCCGTACCGTCAATGTGGCCTCAGGGGTCTCCTACCCGGCCGAGGAGATCGTCACCGCGGTCGAGGCGGCCCTGGGCAGTCGGGCGCACCGGGTCCCGCACCTGGTGCCGCCCGAGTCCCTGCGGATCTCCACCGACCGGATGCGGGCCTACGTCCCCGAGGCCGCGCACTTCGGCTTCGGCCCGTCCTACCTGGACGGCCTCATCGCGCGCTACGCGCCAGCCACGGTGTGAGGTTGGGGTCCACGATCAGTTCCTTGTAGGTCTCGTCCCCCGGGAGCGGCACGATGAGCCACTGGCCGGGCGGGAACAGCCGGCCCTTGGTTCGGGCGAGCCCGCCGTAGACGGATCGCAGGAACCCGGGCACGGAGTCCCGCGGCACATCGTTGAACTCCACCCCGTCGACGGTGATCCGCGCGTCGTCCTCGGGGAAGAGCCGGACGCTGACGGAGGGCGACCCGGCCAGCTCCACGAACGCCTCGTGCGGCAGCGAGCCGTCCGGGTCGAACACGGTGAACAGCTCGGCCGAGGTGCGACGAGAGGTCTGGTCGGCACCGATGTCGTCGGTGACGGTCATGCTCACCTCGAACTCCGCCGCTAGGTCACGAATCGCCACGACAGCGGACTCAGTGGTCGGCAGATGCGCTCTCTCCATGCCACCGATCATGCCCGACGAACCCCACAGAGGTCTAGACAATGTTTCACGGACGAGGTCGGCGTCGACGGCAAGTACCTCCACCACGGTACGAACGGCCGCTACGTGACCTTCAACCGCTCGTCCGAGGGGATCTGGGGCATGTACGCGGCCGGTGACCACCACCAGGTCGGGTACGGGTACGCCAGCTTCGGCGTCTGCAGCAGTTGAACGTGTCGGGACCGCAGGTGAGGGTGGGATGATCCTTCCCTGTTCGGTAGGCCAGGCGACGCCGCGTGTACCGGATTGCCGGTGTCCGACGAGGAAGACGATGGATCGATGACGTTGAACGTGGGCCAACGGGTGCGACTGGCGGCAGAGCTGCAGTTGACCGGATCGGTGACCCCGGCCGGGGAACCCTCGGAGGAGACGGGTGCCTTCGCCGCCTCTCTGGCCCTGGCAGCAGGCATCGAGGGCACCGTCGAGCGTGTGGACGAGCATCACCGTCAGCAGAGCCACGAGGTCCGCGAGTACCTGCGCCTCAGATCACTCCTCGACGACTTCGGCCACCAGATGCCGCCCGCGAGCAGAAGACAGCTGGAAGAGCAGGTGGAGGCCCTGGAAGCGCACTGGGTCGCCTACCAACAACGGATGCTCCGTGTCACGGTCCGCGTCCGGCTCGACAACGGATTCGTCCTCGACGCCGCCCCCGAGGAGGCTTTCACCTCCGCCTGACCAGGCGTCGGGGGCGCTCCCCCGCTTGAGATGCGGCGCGGCCATCTCCACGCCAGTGGCGCCGGGCTCCGCGAGGCGGTTCCCGGGGCAGCCACACACGACACGCACGGCACCCGTCGGGCCTTCGCCCTGACCGGGACGCTCTGAGGCCTGTGACGCTCTGGGCGTGAATCGCTCCGACTCCTGTGTATCTCCGACGCCCATGTCGCTCCGAGGCCTGTATCGCGTGCGGCCGGGCAGATGGTAGGCCGGAAGCCGGACCGGCAGCCGCCCGGGCGGGGACGCTCGCGGCCGGCCCGACACGCAAGGAGAGACGCGGACGATGGGGACGGTCGTGCACGTTCCGCAGACGCGGGACATGATCGGGGAGGAGCTGTCCGGCGACGAGGCGTTCACGGCGCTGCGCCGCTACGGCGGTGTGCGGTTGCTGGCCGACGCGTTCTCGCGGTTCCGCTACGCCGACGGCTTCACCAACGCGCGCGCCCTCGGTTTCCAGATCGTGCTGGGGATGGTGCCCTTCACGATCGCCCTCGTCGGCGTCGCCACGGCCGCGCACACCGAGAGCGTCGGACGGGTCGTCGAACTGACGTTGGGCCGGATCGTGCCGGGCGCCAGCACCGAGGTGGTCGAGGAGGCACTCGCCGGCACCCGGCGCAGCGCCCACTCCGACGTCTGGAGCACCATGGCCCTCTGGCTCGGTCTCGCCTTCTCGGTCCTCAACCTGGCCTCGGCGATGGGGCAGGTGGAACGGGGCGCCAACCGCATCTACGGCATCGAACGCGACCGGCCCTTCCCCCGCAAGTACGGCCGGGCCCTGCTGCTGGCCTTCGCCGCGGGCGTCCCGATGGTCCTGGGGTTCCTCGTCCTGGTGGCGGGTGAGGCCGTGGGCCGGTCGGCGGCCGAGGCACTCGGCTGGTCCGGGGCGCCCGGCTGGTGGGGAGCCCTGCGGACACCGGTCGGTGCGAGTCTCGCCTGGGTCGCCTCGGCCGTGGTCCTGCGCTGGTCACCCCGCCGGGTCCAGCCCGGCTACACCTGGCTGGCGTTCGGCTCGGCCGTACATCTCGTGCTCTGGGTCGGCGCCACCTGGCTGCTGACGCTCTACGTCGCCGAGAGCGGGTCCTTCGGTGCGGTGTACGGCCCCCTCACGGCGTTCGTGGCGCTGCTGCTGTGGGCCAACCTCAGCGGCGTGGCGCTCTTCCTTGGCATCGCGTTCGCCGCACAACTGGAGGCCGCGCGGGCGGGGTTGACCGATGCGGTACGTCCGGACCCGGGGGCCGGGCCCTGACAGCAGGGCCCGCCGGCCGTGGGGTGTCCCCGGCTCGGGACGGCCCGCGGGAGTGAGGCGGCGCGGGTGGGGCAACAGGTTGTGCGGGCCTGTCGGGCAGCCCGTTTCCCTGCCCTCGATGTCCAGGAGGAGATCCGGCGTGATCCTCGACGGCATACCCGCACCGCTCGACGACAGCACCTCGACCGGCACGGCGGAGCGCAAACAGCGCCTGCGCCGCCGCCTGGAGCGGCTGATCGGCGTCGCCGCGACCGAAGGCAACGCGCTGGTGCCCCTGCGCAACGGCGACGAGATCTTCCCCGCGATGCTCGGCGCGATCCGGTCGGCCCGGCACACCGTCGACATGATGACCTTCGTGTACTGGCGGGGGAAGATCGCCCATGACTTCGCGGGCGCGCTCGCCGAGCGCGCCCGCGCGGGGGTGCGAGTGCGGCTGCTGCTGGACGGATTCGGGGCCAAGGAGATCGAACGGGGCCTTCTCGACCTCATGAGCACCGCGGGTGTGCAGGTGGCGTGGTTCCGCAAACCGGCGTGGCTGTCGCCGTTCAAACAGAACCACCGCTGCCACCGCAAGGCCCTCGTCGTGGACGAGCACACCGCCTTCACCGGCGGCGTCGGCATCGCGCAGGAGTGGTGCGGTGACGCCCGTACGCCCGACGAGTGGCGCGACACCCACGTCCAGGTACGCGGCCCTGCGGTGGACGGCATCGCGGCGGCCTTCGCGCAGAACTGGGCCGAATGCCACAACGAACTCTTCGACGACCGCGACCGCTTCACCGAGCACCCCCAGGCCGGCTCGTCGGTCGTTCAGGTCGTGCGCGGCTCCGCCAGCATCGGCTGGCAGGACATGCAGACCCTCATCCGGGTCATGCTCACCTCCGCCGAGGAGCGCTTCCGACTGGCCACCGCGTATTTCGCCCCCGACACCTACTTCATCGACCTGCTGTGCGCGACCGCACGCCGTGGTGTGCGGGTCGAGATCCTGCTGCCCGGCCCCCACACCGACCAACGCGCCTGTCAGCTCGCCGGGCAGCACCACTACGCGCGGCTGCTGGACGCCGGCGTACGCATCCATCAGTACCTTCCGACGATGATGCACGCCAAGATCATCACTGTGGACTCGGTCGCCTCGCTCATCGGGTCCACCAACTTCAACCGCCGGTCCATGGACCATGACGAGGAGGTCATGCTGGCCGTCCTCGACGAGGACTTCACCGCTGTCCTCGACCGCGACTACGAGGCCGACCTGAGGCGCAGCGTGGACATCGACCTCACACGGTGGAGACGCCGCGCCCTGCTGCAACGCGTGAAAGAGGCCTCGGTCCTGCCGGTCCGGCGTTTCCTCTGAGCCGGCGTGCGGCACCCGCCGCGTGAGCACGGCGTTCTACGGCCGGCGAAGCGGGAACCGCGCGCGTTTCGACGTATCCGGACTCAGCCCGCAGGAGGGCGATTTCTCGCCGGTGCCGCGTCGCCGCTGCTCGACGCAGTGCGGGGCCGCCAGTGACGGGTTGGCGCATCGCGCCGTCGGCCGACGGAGTTTGGCCACGGCGGCGCCGGAGCATTATCCAGGTCCGTCACAGAGGTTCTGTCCGAGGTGACATCACATCCGGGCTGCATGAGCCCGGGCGGGGGGCGAACGCGATGGCAACACTGCCCGGCAGACCGTCCGACCCGGCGTCGGATCCGGCCGACGCAGCGCACGCGCGGGGCATTCGGAGCCGTACGGACGTCCCGGATGTCTCGGGCGCTCCGGACGCATCCAGCGCATCCAGCGCACCGGGGACGTCTGATACGCCGAGCGTGCCGGGCAGCGGCACCGCCTTAGGTGGTCCAGGGACGTCCACCGTGCCGAGCGCCGGTGACGGTGGCACGCCGTCGGGCGAAGCCGCACCGGACGGCGGTACGACGGGCGTCGATCTCCACAGGTCCGTCCGCTCGTTCGCCTTGATCGGCGGACTCGGTGGTGCCGCGGCGGTGCTGACGGCCGTCGCCCTTCTCCTCGGCAAGAGCCCGGTGGACTGGTTCGGCGACTCCGCCGCACCGAGCCCCACGACGTCGTCGCCGACCGAACCCTCCACGTCCGCTCCCGGCACCACTCCCCCGGCCGCCGTCGCCGCGTCCCGCGCCTCCGCGGTCACGATCCAGCAGCCCACCACTCACGACGGCGAACAGGTCGACGTCGAACAGTGCCAGGAGTTCCGCGGCACGGCCCGTCTTGCCGACGGTTTCACGCTGTGGCTGGCGGGCCACACGAAGGCGGACCCTCGCTACGCGCTGTACACCGAGGCATCCGTCTCCCCGGCGACCGGCCGGTGGACGGCCACCGCTCAACTGGGCGGACCCGGCGAGGCCGGCCAGAGCTTCGAGGTCGTCGCCGTAGCCGTACCCGCCGACGTCGCGGACTACCTCAGGGGTATCACCGACAGCAACAGCCGCCAACTGCTGCAGAACAAGGACGGTACGGGATCGTCCGTCGGCCTGTTCAACCCCGCGCTGCCCCCGGGTTCCGACACCGGACACAGCGACACCGTCACCGTCCGGCGTGCGGAAGCTCCGCCGAACTGCTGAACGCCACAGGAGAGACGATGGCCGTCCCGACCCCGAACCGAGGCAGTGCTCCGCAGGAGCAGGAGAGCGACGTACACCTGGTCGTGCTCGCGGCGCCCGTCACCTCCGGAGGCGACGGGCCGACGACTGCACATCGCGGACGACGCGGGCGACGCAGGCTCGCCGTGTTCGCGTCCGCGCTGCTGGTGACGGGGGCGCTGGCAGCGAGCCTGCCGTTCCTCGGCGACGCCGACGATGACACGTACGCGACTCCTCGTCCCGACCAGCGCACGGCGGACACCGTCCCTGATCCGGCGAGGCTCACTCCGACGGGCCGGCCGGCCCGAGCCACTTCCTCCCTGCTCCCGGTCCGTACGAGCGCGCAGCCCGGGCCGTCGGGTACGGGCGGGCCGGCCACCGGCCCGGACTCCCCCCGGCCGACCGGTGGTCGGGGTGCCACCGGCGCGGGCGGAGGCACAGCGGGCGCGCCGGGCGCATCGGGCACCTCGGCCGGTGGAGGTTCCTCTCCCGACGGCACGACCGGCCGGACTGCCGACGAGAACTCCACCCGTGCCGCCGCCGTGTCCTTCACCGACCCTGCCCCGCGAGGCGACGCCTATGTCGAGGTGCCGCACTGCGCGCGACTCACCGGGACGGCGCTCATCCCTCAGGGCACCCGCCTGTGGTTCGCCGTGCGCTACACCGGCGACGCGCGCTACCAACTCATGGGCCCTGCCGAACTCGGCGCCCTGACCGCGGACCGGCGAACGCGGTGGTCGAAGGTCATCCGGCTCGGCAACCCGGACCAGTACCTCAAGGGCCGCGTCATCGCGCTGTTCGTCCCACAGCGCTGGGCCGATTACCTCATGGCCGCCAGGGGGTACGACGACCAGCGCCCGCTGCTCGACTCCGGCAAGGGCGACCCCTTAGGGATCTCCGCCCCAGTGCTGCCCCCGGACTCCAGCACGGAGGGCGAACTGAAAGTACAACGGGACCGCTCGGCCCCGTGCGACTAGAGCACGTTCCGTCGTGCCCGGCCCCGGGCCGGACAGGCGGGTCAAAAGCCGCAGGCGACGACGTCCCCTCGCCCCTCACTTGCTGAGCCGTTTGCGCAGCGCCGGCTTCGAGGCGCTCTCCCACGCCGTGTGCACCTGACGTTCCCGGGCGGCCGCGACGGGCTCCTCCCTGCCGTACAGCAGGCCCCAGGTGAAGGCGCTCTCGCCCGCTGTCGCGGCGGCCACGGCGAGTTCCCTGAGGGTGGCGCGGGCCACCACGCTGTCGTGGTGGTCGCCGAGGACGCTCTGGACGGCCTTGACGGACCGCCCCAGGCGCTTGGCCGGTTTGCCGAGCGCTCCACGGGCCGCCTCCGCCGCGTAGCGCACCCTTTTCGCCGCCTTGCGGGCGTTGTGCAGGGCCGCGTCACGTTCGTCGCCCGGCGGCAGGCTCAGTGCGGTGTCCATGCGCCCGGCCAGCCGGTGGAACTCCTTGAGCACAGCCTTCGCCATGACCTTGTCCGCGTCCTCGCCCGCCTTTGCCCGCAGCGGTGGCTTCTCCACGAACCCGGCGAGGGTGTCCAACAGGGTCAGGTAGCGGGGCGATCCGAGGGCGTCGAGCGTGCGCCGGTGGGCCTCGTCACCGTGACCGACGCCCCACACCTGCAGCCGGGCGGTCACCGGGCCGAGGACCAGTTCCCGGGGCAGGGACCCGACGCCGTGGGTCAGGCGCTCCCTCAGCACTTCCTGGTCACGCTCGGCGCCCAGCTCACCGGCCAGCCACTTCAGTTCGTCGCGGACCGGGTCCGTGACGTCACGGTTCAGCACGGTGCGGTACGAACGCAGACAGCTCCGCAGGCGACGGCACGCGACGCGCATCTTGTGGACCGCGTCGGGCCGGTCGAGGCGTACGGCCGGGTCGTACGCGGTGAGAGCTTCGAGCTGTTCCCGTACGTACGCCAGGACCTGCTCACCGGCCGATCCTCCGGGGCCCCCGGACCTGTCCCTGTCGTCGGCCGAGGCTGCCCCGGTCTCCTCCAGGGCCCGGGCGAGCTTCGACGGTGACTGCGCCCGAGCGATGCCCTGCTCGCGCAGCCCGGCCTCCACGGCGTCCAGGAGCGCCGGGTCGGTCTCGTTCCCGGCCAGCTCCACCTCCATCTCCCGCCACGCCGTAGGGGCAGCATGCGTACGCAGCGACTCCGCACGGACCGCGTCGACGGCGAGTTCGGCGAGGACGGCGTCCTCGGCGTCCGCGAGGCGCCACACCGCTCGGTCGGTGCGGATCCGCACCAGGGGCGTGAGCTCGGCTCCGCGCGTGCGTGACCGGATCAGGTCGAGCAGCGGTTGCGGGACGTCTGCCGCGAGAGGCGACTGGATCTCCTCCCGGCTGTCGCCCGTCATGGGCAGCTTGAGATGCCAGCCGGCATCGGCCCCACCGGTCCTGCGGCGCAGTGTCGCCTTGGCGCGGAAGAGGCGGAGGTCGGCGGTGTCGTAGTACACCGCGTCCAGCTCCGCGGTGCCTGAGGCGACAACCGTCGCGACGCCCTTCACCCGGTCCAGGCCGGGTAGCCAGGAAAGATCGGCGGAGGAAGGAACCTCGTACTTTCGCTCTGTTTCGCGCGTCGGCCTGACCATGACCTATAGGTAGACCGGCTGCGCCGATCGAAACACCGGCGCCACGACGGAGGGTTGGACAGCTTGCGCGGCGCGAAGGCGGCGGTCAGCGTCAGAGGCCACCGCGAGCGCTCCAGGTCCTGGTCCACGAGGGAGTGCGTCGCGTCGGGGTAGTGGGCGACGGCCAGGGACGCCGTGGGCAGGATCTCGCGGTGGACGGCTTCGGTCTCGGCGGCGTCCACGTCGATGTCGTGGCCCACCTGCTTCAAGCAGCTGAGCGGGGCGGTATTTCGGGCGCGGCGGGGTAACTGGACGCCCATCAGCCCTGTCGTGAGAAGGAGCCGATGATGACCGATGACGCCTACCTGTTCCTGCTCGACGACGCGTCCGCGCCGCTCGGCGTGCCCCCCACCGCCGTCGGGGAGCTCGCGTGCATGGAGACTCCCGCGGTACGCGCGTGGCTGGACGCGCATGAAGCAGCGCCCACGTCCCCGCACTTGCGCCTGCTGCCGCCGGAGGAGACGGCAGCCATCCCGGAGGGAGCGGAGCGGCTTCCCGTACCGCTGAGCGACGAGGAGCTGAGCCGGGTCCGCCATCAGAGGGCACCCGAGTCTCTGGCCCGGCTCGAGGACGAGCTGCTGGCCTACCGCGAGACCGCGAACGGCCGGGACGACCTGATCACGCGCGCACTGGCCGCCGGGGTGCCACCGCACCGCATCGTCGAACTGACCGGAGTCGATCCCGCGACGGTGTCCGCAGCGGCGGACGGCTGACGACACGGCGGCGCCGGCCCGCCCCGTCGGTCCGCTCGGTGTGCACGGCCAGGTCGTCGAGGCAGGCACCGACGCCTGCCGCTGCGCCTGCGCCCGCCGACAAGGGTCGGCGGAGGCGCGGCGCAGCTGCTCCACGACCCGATGCGGAAGCGGTTGGTCACTGACAAGGGCCGGTTCCCGGCCAAGGAGACGGTCTTCGGCCAACCGGCGTCGGGGACCGGAATGCCGGCTGCCGCATCATGCGAGTTCAGGGCGAGGCCGTCGTGGAGCGTGCGGACCTCACAACCGCAATGGCCCGGCCGAAAACGTCTGCCGCTCCGCGGTGAGGGCATCGTGGGTACCCCCTTCCGCCAGAGGCATGACTCGGTCCTCGCACTCCGTGACCTCTGAGGCGAATGTGACGGAAGGGAAGTCCCGAGGCGCGTCCCGGATGGCCTGCGGCCACTGTTGTGAACGAGGAAACCGCACACCTAGCTTTGTGCACTGCGTCGGCGCCCCGCTGATCGGGTGTGGCGCGCCGGCTCACGCAACGGGCGGGGCAACCCGCCTTCCGTTGGAGCGAATTCCTCGACGAAGGGATATGACGATGGCTTACGAGCGTCCCACTCTCACCAAGGTCGGCGACTTCCAGAAGGTCACGGGCCTGGCCGGGACGGGCAGCCCCGACCTGCTGGGCGGCCACAGCCTGCTCTGACCTTCTCCGCCCATCCTCCGACGGCCCTCCACGGCTGATCGGAGAGCGGGTCACAAGCGTGGGCGGCGCCACCGGTGCCGCCCACGCCCCTGCCGCAGACCGCAGACCGCCGACCGCCGACCGCACCCGACCGGAAGGACCCGCCCCATGGTGACCGGCCCGTCGTCTCCCGCCGGGGCCTGCTGGTTCCTCGTCTTCCCGGACACCGACGCCGTCGCAGCACTCGCCACGCGAGCCCGCTCCCACGGCACCCGGGAAATCCCGCATCCGTCCGGCCGGCCCTGGCTGATCGGCCGTTGGCCGGACCACGCCGTGACGAAGGCAGCGTGCGGACCCGCCCGGCTGACCGTGCTCGGGCAGCACGCGGTGACGCCGGAAGACGCAGCGCGCGCGGCACGCACCGGATCACCCGAGGCCGCCGACGCGTACGCGAGGAAGTGGCCCGGCAGCCACCATCTGATCGTCAGCTTCGACGGCAGGACGCTGGTCCGCGGCACCGTCACCGGCGTCCGCAGCGTCTTCGCCGCAGAGGCTCCCGGAACCCACGGCGCCCACCTCGTGTCCGACCGTGCCGACGTCCTGGCCGACCTGACCGGCGCGGACCTCGACGAGGGCCGTCTGGCCGTCCAGTTGCTCAGTCCCGGCATCCTGCACCCCCTGACCGTCCAGACGGTCTGGCGCGGCGTCGACGTCGTGCCCGGCGACCGGCGCGTACTGCTCGACCGTGACGGACGCCTGCGTACGAGCCGCTGCTGGAGCCCGCCGCCGGCCGGACTGTCGCTCGCCGAGGGCGCCCGGCTGGTTCGGGAACGGCTCGCCGACGCGGTCACCGTACGGATCGCGGGCCGCGGACTGATCAGTGCCGACCTGGGCGGCGTCGACTCAACGGCAGTGGTGGCCACAGCCGCCCGCGCGGGCGCGAAGACCGTCGCCTACACCGCAGCCGTCCACGACGTTCTCGGCGACGACGTCACCTACGCGCGGCGCACGGTGGAGGCGCTGGACGCGGTGGAACACCATGTGGTGCCCGCGACCGCCGTACCCCTGACCTTCGACCGCGTCGACACGCTCGACGACGACCTCGACACACCGTCGCTGTACACGGTCAACCGACACCGGCGGATGTACATCGTCGAGCGGGCCGCGGAGCGCGGCTCCCCGCTGCACCTGAGCGGAATGGGCGGCGACGAACTCTTCAGCGGCGCCTCCGCCCACGTCCACGGCCTGCTGCCCCGCCATCCCCGTACGGCCTGGCGGCTCGCCCGCGGCTTCGCCTCCCGGCACCGCTGGTCCCGCCGCACAGCCCTGGCCCAGCTCCTGGACCGCCGCCCGTACGGATCATGGCTGGCGCGCGTCGCGCACGACCTCACCCTCCCCCAACCCCCCATGTCCGTCCCCCTGTTCACCTGGGGCACCCCGCCGCGGCTGCCCCCGTGGGCCACCGGGCGGGCCGTCGAGGCCGCGCGCGAGCTGATCCAGCGGCAGGCGCGGGATGCGCAGCCACTCAGCCCCGGCCACGGCGGGCACCGGGAACTGGCCACCCTGCGCACCCTGGCCCGCTTCGCCCGGCACGTCCAGCAGATGTCCGAACCCCTCGGCGTCACCTTCGCCGCCCCCTACTACGACGACCAGCTCGTCGAGGCCGCCCTCGCCGTCCGCCCCCGGGACCGGGTGACGCCCTGGCAGTACAAGCCACTGATCGCGGAGGCCATGCGGGGTGTCGTCCCCGACGCCAGCCGCCACCGGACCACCAAGGCGCACGCCGCATTCGAGGAGGAGACCGGGCTGCGCCGCCATCGCTCCTCGCTGCTCGCCCTCTGGGAGGAATCGCGGCTGCACGAGCTGGGTCTCGTCGACGTGGCGGCCCTGCGCGACTGGTGCCTTCGGCCCCTCGCCGCCGATCTGGAGAGCGCGCTGCTGCATCCGACCGTCGGCTGCGAGGTATGGCTGCGTACCCGCGAACGAAACAGCAGCCCGCTGCTGCCGGCGAAAACCGACATGGGAGGTCTTACGGCATGACGATGAACCTGCGCCCCGGAGTGGTGACGGCCGACACCGAGTACGGCATGGCCCTGCTCGACCAGAACAGCGGCGAGTACTACACGCTCAACCCCACGGCGGCACTCATCGTACGGACCCTGCTGGACGGCACGAGCAGGCAGCAGGCGGTGACGACGCTCACCGACCGGTACGACGTAAGTGCCGAGCAGGTCGAGGAGGACATCACCCGCATCCTCGAGGAACTGCGCACCGCGAAGCTCCTGACGGCCTGACCCGTCGCCCACCACCCTCCCCGTCCTCGCTTTCGACACCGTCCCCGTCCCGGAGGATTGCCGCAGTGTCTACCTCGCAGGTCGTCCCGCACGATCCCCGCTCGGTGCCCCTCGGGCCGCGGCTGGTGACCCGGCTGGCCGTCGGCTGCGCCCACCTGCTCGCCCGGCAGCCCCCCGCCCGCATCCGTACGGTCCTCCTCCGGCTGCGCCGCGGAGCCCGCCCCGCGACCCTCGCCGAGGCCGCCCGCGCGCGCCGGACCGTCCTCGCCGTCAGTCTGGCCGCCGGCGGCCAGCAGGGCTGCCTGCCCCGCTCCCTCGCCACCGTGCTGCTGTGCCGCCTGCGCGGTCAGTGGCCGACCTGGTGCGTCGGCGTACGCACCCATCCGCCGTTCGCCGCGCACGCCTGGGTGGAGGCCGAAGGCGTCCTGGTCGGCGAGGACGCACCCGCCGATTACTTCCAACGGTTCATCACGGTGGACTGAGGGCAGGAGACGGAGCGCCGACCGCTCCGGGCCATCCCTCGAGGGAGGCGAGAGCACTCAAGTAGCGCAGTAGGACGGCCAGTTCGCCCTCACTGAACTGAAGCCGGCCTGCGCCTCCACCTGTGCGAGGGGCATGAAGCAGGTGCGTGCGGCAGCCCGCGCGCCTTCAGCGTGGTGCGAGTGGCCGAAAGACGTGCGGACGACGACAAGGGCGAACCCTCCCGCCGCATCGGTCGGCAGCTCTCTGACCTGCTGGGTTCACAGGAAATGGGCGAGCGGCACGGGTACGCACAGACCTCTTGCGCGACGGCGTCATTCGGCCTTCTACTGTCCTTCACGTTCTCGTCCCTCGCGCAGCAGGGACCGTGGCGCATCCTTACGTCCTTCGCACCGGGAAGCCGGTGGCAGGCGACACCTCCTTCCCAGAAAGACCGAAGGCCCCGTGCCCGTACCCGTCGTGCTCACCGGCCGCCTGACGCGGCTGGAGCCCCTCGCAGCGCACCATGTCGAAGGCCTGGCCCAGGCCGGAGCCGAGGACCGTAGCTCGTACGCGTTCACTCCCGTCCCCCACGGCGTGGACTCGGCTCGCGGCTACGTGGAACGGGCACTCGCCGAGCAGGCGGCCGGCCGGGCGGTACCGTTCGCCGTGGTCCGTGCCGACGACGGACGCGTCGTCGGCTCGACCCGCTTCCAGGAACTCGACTACTGGCAGGGCCCGCTGATGTGGCCCCCGGTGTCCGGTGTGCCCCACGGCGACCCGGTCACCGCCGTCCCCGACGCCGCCGAGATCGGCAACACGTGGCTCGCTCCGCACGCCCAGGGCACCGGGATCAACACCGAGGCCAAGCTGCTCATGCTGCGCCACGCCTTCGACACATGGCGGCTGCGCCGCGTCTCCTTCCGCGCCGACGCCCGTAACGTGCGCTCGCGCGCCGCGATCGAGCGCCTCGGCGCCACCTGCGAAGGTGTCCGCCGGGCGCACTCACGGGGCCTGGACGGCGTCGTGCGCAGCACCGCGTTCTACTCGATCCTGGACGAGGAGTGGCCGGCCGTCCGCGCCGTCGTAGAACTGCGGCTGAGCGCGGGACGGTCCGGAGCGGCCTGCGACCTCGCCCTGGGTGATGCCGACCCCCGGCCGCGTGGCCGCGATGACCGGCTGATCCCGGCCTAGCCGACCGCTGTGCGCTGATCACCCTGCCGCGCACGGGACCGCGGACCGTGCTCACGTCCCTTCGCCGTGGGTCCGGGACGCGGTCCTGACGATGTTGCGAGCCATACCGCCGAAGACGGCCGCGTGGAACGGCGCGACGCTCCACCAGTACAAGTGCCCGAGCAGCCCATGGGGATGGAACAGGGCCCGCTGGCGGTAGCGGACGGCGCGACCGTCGCCGCCGTCCACCCGCATCTCCAGCCAGGCCAGTCCGGGCAGCCGCATCTCGGCGCGCAGCCGCAGCAGCCGCCCGCGCTCGATCTCCTCCACCCGCCAGAAGTCCAGCGAGTCACCTGCCCGCAGTCGGCGCGCGTCCCGTCGGCCCCGCCGCAGTCCCACTCCCCCGAACAGGCGGTCGAGGCGGCCGCGCACCGCCCAGGCCAGCGGGAAGGAGTACCAGCCGTTCTCCCCGCCGATCCCTTCGATGACCTGCCACAGCGCGGCGGGCGGCACGTCGGCCTCGCATTCACGGACGTCCGTGTACAGGCTGCCGCCGGCCCAGTCCGGGTCGGTGGGCAGCGGATCGCTCGGGGCGCCCGGCACCGAGGCCGACGACCAGCGGGTGCTGACCTGGGCCTCCCGGACCCGTTGCAGCGCCAGGGTGACGGCGCGGTCGAAGTCGAGAGGGTGACCGGGTGGGCTGGGCACATACCGTTCGATGTCCCGCTCCTGGCACACGACCTCGTGGCGCAGGGACTCCGTCAACGGGCGGGCGATGGAGGCCGGCACCGGGGTGACGAGACCGACCCAGTGGCTGGAGAGGCCGGGCGTGAGCACGGGCACGGGCACGATGAGCCGCCGCGGCAGCTCGGCGACGGCGGCGTACCGGCGCATCATGTCCTCGTACGTGAGCACGTCCGGCCCACCGATGTCGAAGGTGCGGTTGACGTCGGCGGGCAGACCGGCGCAGCCCACCAGGATGCGCAGCACGTCCCGCACGGCGATCGGCTGGATGCGGGTGTGGACCCAGCGCGGGGTGATCATCACCGGCAGCCGCTCGGTGAGGTAGCGCAGCATCTCGAAGCCGGCGGATCCCGAGCCGATGATGACGGCGGCCCGCAGGACGGCGGCGGGGACGCCGCAGTCCATGAGGATCCTGCCGACCTCGGCGCGCGAGCGCAGATGCGGGGACAGGCCCGACTCGGCCACGCCCGCGGGGGTGAGTCCGCCGAGGTAGACGATGCGGCGAACGCCGGCCCGGCGGGCCTGCTCACCGAAGACGCGGGCCGCGTCCCGGTCGGTCCGCTCGAAGTCATGGCCGGTGCCGAGCGCATGCACGAGGTAGTAGGCCACGTCCACGCCGTCCATCGCCCTGCCCACCGAGGCGGCGTCGGTGACGTCGCCCTCGACGATCTCCACCCGGCCGGCCCACGGGTGGTCGCGCAGCTTGGCCGGGGTGCGGACCAGGCAGCGCACCCGGTGGCCCGCGGAGAGCAGTTCCGGCACCAGCCGCCCGCCGATATAACCGCTCGCACCCGTCACCAGACAGGTCAGGGCACCCGCCGCCGGCGCGTTCACGTTCGAGTCGGTGATCTGCTCGTCGTCCATGGTGCCGCCCTCGGGCTGCCGTACGTCCGCCGGAGCCTCGTCGTATCGGCCTCGTCGCTCTCTTCCCTTCGAGCGTCCCAGCCGGATGCGTTCGCTGCCCGTCGGGGACGGCCGGACTCGGTGCTCGGTGCACGCGGCGGCCGCGCGGGAGCCCGACCCGCTCCGTCACCTCGTACGTCATGCAACGGCCGTGACATGGACGTGAAACGCAGAGCCGGATCCGGAATCAGTGAGCAAGTGTCCACAGGCGGACGGTCCGGTCTTCGCTGCCGCTGGCCAGCAGGTTTCCGTCGGGGCTGAAAGCCACGGAGTAGACGGCGCCGCGGTGACCGGTGGAGGGTCGGCCGGCGGGCGCCGGACTCCCGGATTCGCTCACCCGCCACAGGCGGATCGTCCCGTCGCTGCTGCCGCTGGCCAGGACACGTCCATCTGGGCTGAACGCGACCGTCTCGACGGAGTCCTTGTGACCGGTGGCGTCTCCCAGGAACACAGGATTCGCGGAGTCGGTCACCTTCCACAAGCGGATCATCCGGTCACCGCTGCCACTGGCCAGCAGGTGCCCGTTCGGGCTGAACGCCACGCAGTAGACCCGGTCGGTGTGACCGATGAGGGGCGGGCCTACGGGCGCCGGAGGGTCGGCCACGTTCCACAGCCGGACGGCGTGGTCGGAGCCGCCGCTTCCCATGACGCTCTCGTCGTGGCTGAACGCCACCGACAGGACGGCGTCCGTGTGACCGACGACGGGCGGTCCGACGAGCTCAGGACGTGCCGGGTCGGTCACGTTCCACAGGCGGATGGTGCGGTCGCCGCTGCCACCGGCCAGCAGCTCCCCGCTCGGGCTGAAGGCCACCGAGAAGACGGCGTCCGTACGACCGGTGGCCGGCGTACCGAGACGCACCGGCTTCGCCGGGTCGGTCACGTCCAGCAGCCGGACGCTCCGGTCGGCGCCGGCGTCGGCCAGGAGGTTTCCGTCGGGGCTGAAGGTCACGGAATAGACCGTGTCGGTGTGGTCGGAGGAGGACGGGCCGAGGGGCTCGGCCTGTGCGGGTTCGGACAGGTCCCAGAAGCGGACCGTCCGGTCGACGCCGCCACTGGCCAGCACGCGCCCGCCCGGCCGGAAGGCCACCGAGTGGACAGCGTCCGTGTGGCCGAGCAGCGGCTGTCCCAGGGGGGTCATCGGCGCTCTGGTCGCCGTGTTCGAGGCTCCGCCGCTCGGCGTCTTCGTGTCCGCCACCGTCGAGGGGCGAGCGGGACGTCCGTCGAGGGTCAGGATGCTGTTGCCGATGGTCAGTCCGACGGCGGCGACAGCGGTCAGCAGGGTGCGCCGGTCCAGCCGTGGCGGCAGTTGTCCGGGAGAGGCTTCCGAGAGCCCGTCGAGCAGCTTCTTGCGGTGGTCGGGGTGGGCGGCGTTCAGGGCGAAGGGAAAACGGCGTGCGTCGCGGGCCCCGCTGTCCACCGGCGTGGGCAGGTCGTTCTTCCGTAACCGGGCGCGCAGTTCGAGAAAGATCCGCTCCATGGGCAGGGTCGGCGCCGAAAACTCGGGGACGCCGTTCGACACCACCTGGAGAAAGGCGTCGGTGAAGCAGGTCAGTGTCCCGTTCAGGGGCGTCTTGGCCTTTTCGTACTTGCCGCTGGCACCGATGACGTACACACCGTCGATCGGGTAGGTCTCCCCGAAATCGGCGGACTGGAAAAGGTAGTTGGACTGGTTGGAGAGTTCGGCGTGACAGCAGTCCAGGAGAACCAGTTTGGTCGCCGCCCGGCAACGGCGAAGGATCTTGGCGAGGTTCTCATAGAGCATGGCGGTGTGCGGCAGCACTTCCCAGTCCGGGTCGGTATTGCCCATCGTCAGGGCGAGTTGCCCGTCGCTGGTGCGCATGCCGTGGCCGACGTAGTACACCAGCAGTACGTCCTGGGTGTCGCGGATCGGCTCGATCACCCTGCGCGCCAAGTCGTCCGGGGACGCCACGTCCACCAGCGACATGACGCGGTCGGGCGGCCATCCGCACAACTCGCCGGTGAGCAGCTCCGCCATCGCGGTCACACACTCGGCTGCGGGCAGATCAGGGATGCGGTCGTCCGCGTAGACGCCGTTGCCGATGAGGATCGCGCGGGACCGGCTCAGGTCACGGTCCACCCAGCAGTTCCTCCAGGACGGGCCAGACCTCTTCGAAGGTGTCGGCGGTGACCTTCAGCCGGACGTTGCCCTGCCGGACCTTCAGTACGAAGCCCGGCCTGCGGGACTCCAGCAGCGACTTGACGATCCCCAGGAACACCGCGACGGCGCCGCCCGACGCGCAGGTCACCGTCAGCAGATCCACGACCGAGCCCTGCTCTCCGGGCTCCATCGGCACAGGGACCGCGTCCGCCTCGATCCCGCTGACGCCCTGCAACTCGCTGTAGAGGATGTCGAAATCGTCCGGGTCCTCAGCCGAGACGTCGATCGCGTGCACCCGCGCCCCCTTCGAGACTGGCGTCCACCCAGCCATCATGATGTCCCCATGGACCCGACTCCGTAACCCGCACGCCTGCACGCCTGTATGCACCTGGGCCCCCGCCCCGGCACGACGCGCGCAGCCACGCCGACCATAGAGGCACTGTGATCGCCGTATCCGCAGGAGATCGGAACGTCCTCGAAATTGCTCACACCTGACCGGGTACGGCCAGCAGGCGTCATGCGGCGACGCCGGCGGTGCGCGCGGCGGCGCCCAGTGCCTCGGCGACCCGCTTGACCACGTCCAGCTCGACGCCCTCCTCCAGGATGAATCCGCAGGAGAGGTAGGCGGCCCGGGCCCCGCTCATCGCGAGGTCGTTGACCGTGCCGTTGACGGCCAGGTCGCCGATCGACCCGCCGGGGAAGAACAGCGGCCGCACCACGTAGGAGTCCGTGGAGAAGGCCAGCCGGGCTCCGCCCAGGGAGAGCACGGCGGCATCGCTCATCTGGGAGAGCACCTCGCCGCCGTAGGCGGGGGCGAAGATCTGCTGCACCAGCTCGGCGGAGAGGGCACCGCCACCGCCGTGCCCCATGACGACGCGCGGCCGGTCGCGCAGGGGGGCGGGGCACGTCCACCCTTCCACGTCGAGCGGTGCGGCGCGGAGATCGCGATGCGTCATGACGCTCACGGGGCAAGGGCGCCAACCAGTCGCTCGCCTCGCCTCCGCACGGCGCATGCGTCAGGTCGGGCCGATCTGGGCGTGGAGGTGGGTGGCGTGCGCCTCGCGGCCGTGGGGGCCGCCGACGTCCGACGTGGGGTGGTCGGGCGACATGACACAGCTGGTCTCGCCAGGGGTCGTGAACGGCCCCGGGTCGAAGGGGGTCTTCGTGCGGTCCTGGTACTGCGTGGCGAACCACACGTACAGGTCGAAGAAGAAGGATGTGACCGTGGTGTCGGCGGGGAGGATGCCGAGGTCGTCGACGGCGGCGAGGCGGTAGGTCAGGCGAGGCACGCTGCCGGAAGGCCACTGTGGCAGGATCCCGCTGGGCCTGCCTGGGGCGGGGACGGGCTTGCTCGCCCAGTGGTCGAAGACGTGGACGTCCCGGACCACGCCCGCGTCCGTGAGACGGACACCGACGAGGTCGATCGCCCGTCCGTCCGTGTGGCAGTCGGTCCGTACGGCGCTTCCGCTGATGCCTGCGTGGTGCACCTCACTGACGTTCCAGTCCGACGACAGGAACTGCGCCAGCCGCACCAGGCCGGCCGCATGCCGGACATCCAGGCCGGCCAGGACGGGAGTGGAAGAGCCGACGGCGACTCTCCGGGCCGACGGGTCAGGTGTGAAGCGGAACGTGACACCCGCGATGACGTGATCCAGCGTCACACGAGGTATCGGCGTGGGCACGACCACTCCACCCGCTGGTGAGAGGGCCGGTGCCGGCGACATCACGACTGTCCCCGACACATGGTGGCCGGCCACTTCGCGGTAGGCCATGTCGGGCGTGAGCGCGCGGACGGGAGGAGGGGGCGGACCGAACGGGAGCGTGGCCAGGGACAGGGGCTGCCCCACGAGAGCGGCCGCCGCCTGCTGGGCCAGCCACTGGCTGCCCGTTTGGACCGAGGCCAGGACGGCCGGCCAGTCGGCGAGCACCGGCTGGGCCAGCAGGGAGCTCAGCTGATCCCCCAGGCGTGCGGCCGGGGCGGTGGGTCCCGTGAAGGCCTGGTCCGGGGCGGCCAGGGCGTCGCGCGCGGCCTCCGCCGTGACAGGGCCGTCCACACCGAGCAGCTGCGCGGGCGTGTGGGCAGTGACCGTCCCTCCCTCGCTCACTTCCAGGAGAGCGTTCAGTCCGACTGCGGACAGCAGCAGGTTCACGTCCTCATGGGCGACGCCGTTCAAGGAGATTGCGGGTCCTTCGGGTCCGACGCAGCCGGCGACGCCCGCCGGCTCGGTGGCGAACGCCTCGTCCAGGGCCCCCATGGTGTGCATGCCGACCTTGCCGTCCACACCGAGCCCCGGCGTGTTCTGCTGGAAGATTTCCACGGCCTCCGCGGTGAGGGGGCCGTAGAAGCCGTCGACCTCGACGGACACCCCCAGATCGGCAAGCGCCTGCTGCACCTGGCTGACGAAATAGCCTCTCTCGTTGGGCTGTTGCAGGAGCAGTACGCGGCTGCCGGCCAGGCACTCCTCCAGTTCGGTGGATCCATCGAATCTGATGCTCTTCATCGGCGTCTCCGTCCGGCCCACCGGTTCCGGCCGCCGCAGCGCCCTGTTCCCTGGTCACCCGGTGCGCGGGGATCGGCAGCGGCGCGCGTCACACCCGCTGCTTGTGGGCGGCACCGTGCAGGCGCCCGAGCTGTGATGTGTCGGGCGGCGGAGAACGGCGCTTTTCCTCGGGCACTGGCGTGGTCGTGATCAAGCAGTTCCGGCCGCCCTTCGGCACTCCCGAGCACCTTCCAGCGTAGAACTCCCTGCGGCAGATCGCAGCTCCGACCAGCGCAGGTCGAGGCCACAGGACTCACCACCGATGCACAGGCCCGCCGCCTTCGCGCAGATGCCGTGCACGACCTCGTACACCACTGCACGCGCTGGGGACCGGGGCAGATGCATACGGCAGCATTGCGCTGCACGGAGCAGCAGCTTCTGCCAGGTCGGCAGGGAGATGGCTGGTCGCTCTGCGCCTCGATGTAGGTGCAGGCGACATCGACCACAATGCGCCGTCCTCGCCCGGGTCCCGGCCTGCGGGGCCGGGCGAAGGGTGGAGGGGTCGCGACCTCGTTCGATGGGAGCCGGCTCAGATGGAGGGTCGGTCCCAGTGGACGAGTTCGGCCATCATCCTCAACTGGTCGGCCCGCGTTTCCATCTGCCGGTGACATCACTGGCGTAAGCGGCCATTCGCGATGCACATGGCCGACTGACGCGGACTCTGTGACCGGTGACGTGGCGGCGGTTACGCGTGCTGCCGGACAGGATGGGGCGCTCGCTGCGGCGATCGTCGCGCGGGTGGCTCCGGGGACGAGCTGCGGTGAACCGATGGCTGTGCGGCGAGGCCGACTGCCCACGGGCCGGGCCCGGCCGCCGGTTTGGTGCGGTCCCCGACCCGGCAAGGATCTCGCCCATGGAGCACATCACGCCCGACGAGTGGCACGCGCACTACACAGACGGCACGACCTTCAGCCCCCTCGGCGATACCGAAGCCCAGGTGCTCGCCGAGCATGTGGCCGTCCCTGCCGGCGGGCTCGCACTGGACGTCGGCTGCGGGCTCGGCGAACTCGCGCGCCACCTCGCGTCCGTCGGATACGGCGTGGACGCCGTGGACTTCGCCCCGGCCGCACTGGACCTCGCCCGGCAGAACGGGGAGGGCGTGCCGGGCGTCAGGTACCAGTGCTTCGACATCGAGCGCGACCGCCTGGAGGACCTCCCGCATCCGGCGTACGACCTGATCACGTTCCGCCTCAGCTGGGCCTTCGTCCACGACCGCACCCGGCTGCTGGCCCGCCTGCGCGAACGCCTACGCCCCGGCGGGACCCTCTGCGTGATCACGCCGCTCGCTGGGGCCGTGCCGGAGGGGCGTCGGCACATCGCGCTGGACGAAGGCGAGTTGGGGCTGCTGGGCACGGGCTGGGGGGTCGTCGAACAGTACGACGCGGAGGGGCTGGCGATCGTGCTGCTCCGTGACCCGGTTCCGGCCGAGGGCGGATACGCGGACAAGGGCCGGCCGTCCCCGCACGCCCTGACCGGCGCTGGGGTCGTCGTCACCGATCCGCGGGGCCGGGTGCTGCTGGGCTGGTCGGTACGCGGTGTCTGGGAGCTGCCCGGAGGCAAGAACAGCGCCGACGAGGACTTCCGGGAGGCAGCCGTAAGGGAGTTGGAGGAGGAGACGGGGCTCAAGGCCGACCCTGGGGACGCCCGGCTACTCGCCCTGCTGATGGACTCTGTGCACGGCATGCCCCGGCTGACGGCCGCCGTCCACGTCACCGCGTACACGGGCGAACCGGCCGTAGCCGAACCGCACTTGATCCACCGCTGGGAGTGGCACGACCCCGCCGACCTGCCCGCGCTCCCCCAGCCGCTCTTCACCCCCAGTGCCCATGTCATCGACATGGTCTGGCCGGGCCTGCTGCCGGACCTGCCGCCCGTGCACCGCTATCCGGTGGCCCCTGAGGCCCGCTAGGCCGTGCATCGAAACTGGATCTCGAGCTGATGAATGATCACGGACCATGGAACGGGCACCTGCCCCAACGCCTGTTGCGGACCGGCAGGAACCGCCGCAGCCGTGCCCACTCGGCATCCGTCAGATCGCCTCGCCCCATGTCCCTGTCAACGAGTCCGTCACGGAGTAGTCATGAACTGCTCACCCTCGGCGCCTGGTTCATCACGGCGAAGTGGCGTGCGCCCTGGCAGGCGTGCGCGCGCTGCTTGAGGCGGGGTACAGCCATCGCTCGGTTCAGAGCCAGGTCAACATGACCTACCGCTCCGTCAGCTCACCGACGCCGCGACGCCCAAGGAACTCTTCACCGGCCAGCGGCAGAACCGGCCCCCGTCCTGGACGACTACAAGACCTATCTCGACGAGGGCTGCACCACCGAGGCCGAAGAGCTCAAGCTCCAGACCGTCCGCACCCACCGCCCCGAACCAGGCCGTTTCGTTTGGATCACCGAACGCGACTCCATCAGAGCAATGCGGCTCAGGAGGCCACCCGGTGGCCAAGGCCGGCAGACAGGACTGGCGACGGCCGATGAGTTCCTCCATGATCCACAGTCATAGATCACGGTTGTCGTGCCGCGGCCGTGAGTGCGGTCGAAGCGCGCACCGACCGAATCTGCCGCCAGCTGGACACAAGACACCGAGGAACCTTCTAGATGCGCACGCTGATCAGCACTGCCTTCGTCTCGCTCGACGGCGTCGTGGAGGCCCCCGGCGGAGAGGCCGGTTACCGGAACGCCGGATGGACCTTCAAGGACATCGATTTCCTCCCCGAGGCGTTCGACATCAAGGGCCGGGAGCAGAAGGAGGCCACCGCGATGCTGATGGGCCGGACCAGCTACGAAGCATTCAGCCCGGTATGGCCCGACATGGCAGACTTCGCCGACTACAAGGTGATGCCGAAGTACGTCGTCTCCACCACCCTCACCGAGGACAACCTGGCGTCGAACTGGGGCGAGACGACCATCCTGCGTTCGCTCGACGACGTCGCCACGCTTAAGGACACCGAGGGCGGCCCTATCATCCTCCACGGCAGCGCCGCCTTGAACCAGTCCCTTTCGGACGCCGGTCTGATCGACCGTTACCACCTGCTGGTCTTCCCTCTCCTGCTCGGCGCGGGCAAGCGGCTCTTCAGTGCCACGGACAAGGACACCCAGAAGCTGAAGCTCGTCGAGCACCAGGTCTACGCCAACGGTCTGCAGAAGCAGGACTTCGACGTCGTCCACTGACCGGACTCCCGCCCTCGTCCTGCTATCGCCTCGCCGGACGCGGCACTCGCCGTAAGGCCCTGCTCGGCGAGCCTGGGATCGATGTGGAGCCCGACCAGGTAGATGGTCGCGGTCCTTTCGTAACGGATGGCAAGGTCGCAGGTGACCGGTTCGGACATGCGGTGTCAGCGTGCCGGGTGACGCCACCGCCCGGCAGCGTCCCGGGCGACCTCGACGCCGACCTCCACCACCCGCTCCGGCGTCACTCGCGTGACATGCAACTGCTCGCGCGAGCCCCACCCGGCGGAGAACTACCAGCCCGTCCAAGGGTGGCCGCCTGCGGCCGAAGCGAGGAGCGCGGCCGCCGCCCGGCCCGCAGACTGCGGGAGGGGCGTGCTGCGCCCGACGCAGCGCAGCCGCCCGTCGGAGTCGTAGCGGCCCAGCAGCGTGTTAGGAGCGGCCGCGGGCCGGTGAGCACTCCGACGGCAGGATCTCGGTCTCGCGCACCGTGCACTTGCCCATTCTGTGCACTTCGCAGGCCTCAAGCATGGGTCGCTCAACCTACCCCCGACTGCAGCCCTCCGGTGAGAGGCCCGTTGCGCCGGGGTGCGGGCGGAGACAGGGAATCACCGGTGCGAGTAGGGCCGGCTCGGCCACAGCCTGCCGGCCGGTCGGCGGGGACGGGCCCCGGAGGGGTTCCGGGCACGCGGACCGGCACGCCCAGGCGCCTGGGGCGGCACACGAGTGGTTTCGAACAGCCAATCGGGCGAGAGGCGACGGAGCTCTGCTTCGGGCCGGGAGAGAACCGGCATCCTCCCGGCGCGGACGCTCTCACTCGAGGGCGAACCCCAGGCCGCCCTCCCGGAAGGAACACAAGGCATGACTCAGTCACAGACCCGGACAGTAGGCAGTGTCGACGAGGTCATCGAACGGATGCAGGCCATCAAGGCGCAGCTGGATCCACGCGATGGCGTGGCCTGCTTCAACCGTATGTACCTGCGCGTCACGGAACTCGTCGGTCAGAACCTGGTCGCGGGCTTCTTCGAGGACCAGGCATTCATCGAACGCATGGATGTCATCTTCGCCGGGTTGTACTTCGACGCGGTCGACGCCGCAGCCAAGCGCCCCGCGGCGGCGGGCAACTGGGCAGCGCCCCTCCTGGGCGCTGCCCAGGCCGTCAACGGCCACTCGCAGACCCACGAAGCGTGGCAGCCCCTGTTCGACGCACGCAACAACCGCACCATCTGGCCCATCCAGTTCGCGTTCGCCGGCATGAACGCACACATCAACCACGACCTCGCACTCGCCGTCATCGACACCTGCACCGAACGCGGCACCACCCCGGACACCGCACCCGTCTACGCCGACTATCTGCGCGTCAACGAACTCCTCGCCAAGGTTGAGGCAGAGATCCGCGCGTCGTTCGAAGCCGAGCTGATCAAGGTCACCACCAAGGACGCCGAAACCCTGAAGCACATCCTGGGCGCCTTCAGCATCGCCCGCGCCCGCGACAGCGCCTGGGCAACCGCCCAGAGCCTGTGGCACCAGCGCAGCCTGCGCCCTTCCTACGACGCCACCCTCGCCACCGTCGCCACTGCAACCGCCACCATCGGCCGTGCACTGCTCGTTCCCGTCCTGCCCCCGGTCGAACAACCCGACGGCCACAACTGATCCCACCAGCTGCCAAACGACGTCCGGACGATCAACAGTCGTGCCGAAACGGCTCTCACGACCACGGATCTGGCCCCAGTCGGCGGCCAACTACTGCAACGCGGCGTTGCCCTCTTCCAGGAGGATCAGGAACCGTGGGCCGATGACGTTCGGGACGGCGTCGATGGCGAGCTGATCCGCGACGCCCTTGGAGCCTTGGGCGAGCGGACCTGAGCCAGTCCAGGCCGTCGGTCACACAACGGGGGACGAACCTGGTACCTGCATTCGGATGCCGTTCGATATCGGCAGCCTGGGGCGGACTCTGGGGGCGGCGGGGTGGGGTCAGCCGGGCCGGCTGCCGGGGACGGGCGCAGGAACCAGGCACACGCAGCCGCGGCCCGGCAGGCCGCCCTTTCGCCCGCGTACGGGTTGACCGTTGAATCGACCCAAGGGCATGCGAGAGCAACGCATGCCTCCTTGACGATGCCCTCGGTGTCCGTCCCCACCAACCGGGCGCGGACTGCCCGAAGACCCTCGGTTCGTTCGGTCGGGAGACGACGACCCGCCCGGACGCAATGCCCTCGGACGTGAGCTGGACGCCGGCCCGGGCGGTGGGGGCCAGGTGCAACTCCATGACCGTCCGGAAGATGAGCAGCATGACCGGCTGACACCTCGCACGCCTCCCGGCGCCGACTCGCGCGCCAGCCGAGATGAGCACAGCGCGGACCGCTCACCCGCCCTCCGCACGAAGCCCCGCCACACACCGGCGGGGCTTCACCATTGGCGCACGTCCCTGCCTGAGCTGAAGACAGCCTCGGCTGCCCCGGACCCGTGGGTTCGGGACAGCCGCCAGCGCGTGGCCGGCAGGGACTGCCGTAGGCCTTCTCAGACCCCGACGGGCTCGCCCGGACCAGGCACGCGACGGAAACGGAACGGCTCCGGATCGCGTCCGGGCTGGATGAACCAGCACTCCCCGGTGGCGTCGCCGGTGACGAGCCGGAGCACCGTGTCCGCGACGACTTCGGCCGGGATGATCGGCAGTTCCTGCTCGGCGAGCATGTCGCGCAGGTGGTCGATGATCCGCGACTCGGCGAACCCCGGGCAGACGGCGTTGAAGCGCACGTTCTCACGCGCGAGAGCCGGTCCCAGGGAGCGTGCGAGTCCCACGACCGCATGCTTGTTGGCCGCATACAGCGGATCCAGGGGCACCGCCGCCAGGCCCGCCAGGGAGGCGGTCGCCACGATCGCTCCTCCGCCGCGGGCTCGCAACGCGGGCAACACCGCATGGGTGCCGAAGACGACGCCGTCGAGGTTGGCGCCCATCGCGCGGCGGTAGCGCGCCAGGTCGAAGTCGTCGCCGAGGCCGCATCCGGTCGCCACTCCCGCGTTGAGGAACGCGATGTCGACGCCGCCGCACTGCTGCTGGGCGAAGTCCACCAGTGCCAGGTTGGCTTCGAGGTCGGAGACGTCGCAGGCACGGAAGTGGCCGTCGACCATCTCGGCCACCTCACGGCCGCCCTGTGCGTCGAGGTCGGCGACCACGACGCGCGCCCCCGCCTTCGCCAGCGCCAGGGCCGTGGCCCTGCCCAGTCCGCTGGCACCGCCGGTGACGATCGCCACCTTGTCCTGGAGCGCGAGCGCGCTCTCGGCGGCCGTCACGCCAGCTCCAGCACGAGCTTGCCGACGTTCTCGCCGCGGAAGAGCATCTGCAAGGTGTCCGGGAAGTCGTCCACGGTTCCCCTCACCACGTGTTCCTTGACCTTGATGCGACCGGCACCGATCCAGGCGGAGATCTCCTGGGCGGCCTCGCCGTACCGCTTGGCGTAGTCGAAGACCACGAAGCCCTCCATGCGAGCGCGGCGCACCAGCAGCGAGAGGTAGTTCGAGGGGCCCTTGACCGGAGTGGCGTTGTTGTACTGGCTGATCGCACCGCAGATCACGACGCGCGCGTGCATCGCCAGCCGGGTCAGGGCGGCGTCGAGGATGTCGCCTCCGACGTTGTCGAAGTAGACGTCGATGCCGTCGGGGGCGTGTCGTCGCAGCGCCTTGCGGACGTCCTCGGTGCGGTAGTCGATCGCCGCGTCGAAGCCCAGTTCGTCGGTGAGCAGCGCGCACTTCTCCGGTCCGCCGGCGATGCCCACGACCCGGCAGCCCTTGGCCTTCGCGATCTGACCCGCGATGGTGCCGACCGCGCCGGCCGCGCCGGACACCACGACGGTCTCGCCCTCCTGCAACGCTCCGACGTCCAGCAGGCCGAAGTAGGCGGTCATACCAGGCATGCCCAGCGCGCCGAGGTAGGTCGAGGGCGGGGCGAGGGAGGTGTCGATCTTCATGGCGCCCTTGCCGTCGGAGACCACGTACTCCTGGACCCCGAAGGTCCCGACCACGTGATCACCCGGCTGGAAGTCGGGGTGGTTCGACGCGGTGACCTCGATGACCGATCCGGCGCGCATCACCTCGCCGATGCCCACCGGCGGCAGGTAGGAGGGACGGTCGTCCAGCCAGCCCCGCATCGCGGGGTCCAGGGAGATGACGCGGGTACGGCCCGCGAACCGGCCCGGGCCCGGCTCGTCGACGGGCTCCGTACAGTGCTCCCAGTCATGGGGGTCGACCTCGCCCACGGGGCGGGCTGCCAGACGGATCTGGCGGTTGGTGGCAGACATCGCGCCTCCTGTCGTCACGGCTCCCCGCGACCATACCGACCAGTAGGTACGTCTGCTGCTGTGATCTCGGCCACAACGCCGCTCCCCGGCCGGGTGCCCGCGATGCACGGCGGTGTCGAACCATCACCCGACGCCACCTTTCGGTTGCAACGTCGAGCTCAAAACGTGATGCCCGACGGGCTTAGCAGGCATACCCACCAGTCGGTAACGTGCGCGGGCGCCGCACCACTCCCCCCTCGCCACCACCACCGCCGCCGCACCACTCCCCCCTCGCGCACACACCACCGCCGCCCCACTCCCCTCGCCCCACCCCCACGGAGCCGAGCCGCACCGGAAGGCCACCCGATGACATACCCCGACGACCAGCGGTACCCGCCGCAGTGGCCGCAAGCGCGGACCGAGCCCTACGGCCGCGCCCCTCGATACGAGCCGTACGGGCGGGATCCGCAGCAGGTCCCCCTCCAGTCCGGGTACGGCGACGTTCCGTACGACTGGTACGGGCAAGCCCCCCAGCCGGCACCGCACGCGCACGAGCCCCAGCCCACCAGCACCGACCTCGCCGCCCTCCGCTCGGCCTACCAAGTGCTGCGCCGCGTCTCCACGCTCACCGCGCTCGGTTCCTTCGTGGTGTACGTGCTGCTGTCCTGCTACGCACCGGATCTGATGGGATCCAAGATCATCGGGGAGCTGAGCCTGGGCATGTCCCTCGGGGTCCTGCAGCTCGTCGTCACCTTCGGGGCGGTCTCCTGGTACGGACGCAGCGCTCAACGCTCGGTGGACCCGTTGGCCCGCATCGTCAGAGAGCGGGCGGCCGGCCGGCACGCGGGGGTGGCGAGATGAACAACTTCAGCTCGGGGACGCAGGCAACCGTCCTCGTCCTCTTCGCCGCCCTGGTCACCGTCACGCTGCTGATGTGCGTGATGGCGGGACCGGACCGCGACGACCTCACGGACTTCTACACCGGCTACCGCTCGCTCACCCCGTTCAAGAACGGCCTGGCCATCGCGGGCGACTACATCTCGGCAGCCACGGTGCTCAGCACCACGGGCATCATCGCGCTCGCCGGATACGACGGCTACGTCCTCGCGGTCAGCACCGCCCTGTCGCTGGTGCTGCTGATGTTCCTGGCGGCCGAACCCCTGCGGAACACCGGCAGTTTCACCATGGGCGACGTCCTGGCCCGCAACATGCCCGGGCGGGCGGTGCGGATCGCAGCCAGCGTGGTGACGCTGGCGGCGACACTGCCCTTCCTCGTCGTGCAGCTCTCCGGGGCCGGGTCGCTGCTCACCTTCATCCTGGACATCCCGCACGGAGTGGGCGCCAGGACGGCGTGCATCGTCATGGTCGGCAGCCTGATGATTCTCTACGCGGCGCTCGGCGGTATGCGGGGAACCGCACTCATCCAGATGATCAAGATCGTCATCCTGCTCGGCACCAGCTGCGTCGTCGCCGCCCTGGTCCTCAACCGCTTCGACTGGAGCCCGGGGGCCCTGCTCAGAGCGGCCCAGCACGGCAGCGGCGCGGGCCCCGCCTTCCTCGAGCAGGGCCTGCAGCTGGGCACCTCGGCCGGCGACCGGCTGGATTTCGCCGGGCTCCAGCTCACCATCATCCTCGGCGTGGCCTGCCTGCCGCACATCACCATGCGTCTGTACTCCGCGCAGGACGTGCCCGCCGTACGTCGCTCCATGTCCTGGGCGGTCGGTACGGTCACCACGTTCTGCCTGCTCGTGATCGTCATGGGCACGGGCGCGGCGGCGCTGGTGGGCTCACAGAACATCATCGCCGCCGACCCGCAGGGCAGGACGTCGGTGCTGATGCTGCCGCAGGCGCTCGGCGGGGGCCCCGACTCCGCGGGCACGGCGGTTCTCTACTCGGCCGTGGCGGGCATGGTGTTCATCACCCTGCTGTCCTCGGTGGCGGGAATGACCCTGGCCGCGGCTTCGTCGCTCGCCCACGACCTGTTCGCCCATGCGGCGCGGCGAGGGCAGGCGGAGCCGCGTACGGAGATGACGGTTGCGGTGTGGACGAGCGTGGCCGTGGGAACCGTGGCCATCGCACTCGCCACCCTGGTCCAGAACTGGGACGTCGGCGTGTTGACCACTGCGGCCATCTGCATCGGAGCATCCGCGGTGGCTCCCGCGCTGACCTACTCCCTCTTCTGGCGAGGATTCACGCGCACCGGCCTGCTCGCCACCCTCTACGGCGGTACGGCCTGCGCGCTGGTGTTGATGGTCTTCTCCGAGGCGGTCTCGGGCACGCCGTCCGCCGTCTTCCCGAACGCCGACTTCCACTGGTTCCCCATGCAGTCCACCGGACTGGTCTCCATCCCGTTCGGTTACCTGGCGGGCTGGCTGGGCAGCCGTCTGGACCACCGGCTCCGGGCCGCCGACAGCCGGGAGAGCCGGCAGTCGTACGAGGAGAACGAGGCGCGTCTGCTCGCCGCGGCCGAGTGACGACGGTCGTGGCACAGTGGCGGTATGTGCGGCCGTTACACGTCCACCCGCAGTCCCCAGAACCTCACCAGTCTCTTCCACGTCACCGACTGGCGTCCCGACGAGACGCTCGCGCCCAGCTGGAACGTCGCGCCGACCGATCAGGTCTACGCGGTCCTGCAGCGCGTCTCCCGGGACGGCAGTGACGAAGTGCGCCGTGAGCTACGGGCGCTCAGGTGGGGCCTGGTGCCGTCGTGGGCGAAGGACCCGAAGGTCGGCTCCAGGATGATCAACGCCCGGGTCGAGACCGTGCACGAGAAGCCCGCCTACCGGCGCGCCTTCGCCGAACGCCGCTGCCTGCTGCCGGCCGACGGCTTCTACGAGTGGGAGCCGGTGAAGGACGAGAGATCAGGCAAGACCCGCAAACAGCCGTACTTCATCCACCCCGCCGACGGCCAGGTGATGGCCATGGCAGGCCTGTACGAGTACTGGCGCAACCCCGACGTCACCAGCCACGACGACCCCGATGCCTGGCTGATCACCTGCACGATCATCACCACCGAAGCCACCGACGAAGCCGGCCGCGTACACCCCCGCATGCCCCTCGCCCTCACCCCCAGCCACTACGACGCCTGGCTCGACCCCCACCACCACGACACGGAAGACCTCCGCGCCCTGCTCACCCGGCCCGCGGACGGCAAGCTCAACGCCCGGCCGGTCTCCACGGCGGTCAACGACGTCCGCAACAACGGCCCCCACCTCCTCGACACGGCCACCTGAACTCGCCGGTAGCCGGTTGGGGGCAGTTACGCCGACGCGTGACCTGTCACCGCGGGCCCTCCTCCCCGTCGGGACCGGAGGTGGCCTGTCCCAGGCCCCGGCGGATCGCGATCTCCACGGGTGAGTACGCGCCGTCGGCCCGCTCCAGTTCGTACGGCGCGGCCGGCATCAGCGGCGGCTGGGCCATGAAGCGCGGCCGCACCCCATGGTGCGGCTGTGCCGCGTGAACGAGGAACGGATGGCACAGGAAGACGTCACCCGGGGAACCGGTGGCGAGGGCGAGCGGCCGGTGGGCGGATGCCGCTACCAGGTCCGGCGCGATGGCCAGGCCGCTCGCGCCCTCCTCCCCGTACGGCTCCAGCACCTTCGGCACGTCGAGATGGGAGCCGACCCGGATCCGGGTCGGGGCGTCCTCCTCCCCCACCTCGCTGAACAGAAAGAGCATCAGCAGGGCCCGGCCGCGTGAGCGGAGATTGGTGAAGGGCCAGGTCTCGCCCTCGACCGCATAGCTGCCCTCGATGTGCCAGCCCGCGTCACCGGGCTCCTCCTCGTGCGGGAAGCGCAGCGGGAAGGTGCCGAGCGAGTAGCGCGGCTCCCAGCGCCCGGCGCCGGCCAGCAGGTCGTACGCCCGGTGCAGGGCCGGGGAGTTGGGTGCGGCGGCGAACGGTCCCTGCGCCATCCCGCCGACCCAGTGCACGGGCTGCGTCCACGTCTGCGGGTCGTCCGGGTCGCAGCCCGTCTCCCGCCACAGCAGCCGCGCGCAGCTCGCGGCCACGCGGGGCGCGACGGCGCCCTCCAGCTTGACGAAGCCGTCGCGCAGAAAGCGGGATACCAAGGTCGTGTCGTCCATGCCTGAATCGTGCGGCGCCGCCCGTCCCGGTCACCCGACACTTGCCGCACCGCTTTTCTCGGGTGCGGCGTGCCGGCCGCGCCTGATTGAATCGATGGCCGGGATCTTGGAGGCGAGCGTGCTGGAGCGGCTCAATCAGGCCATGGAGCACATCGAGCGGCAGCTCGACAGCTCCGTCGACGTAGGCGAGTTGGCGCGGGTCGCGGCCACTTCGGAGTACCACCTGCGGCGGATGTTCTCGGCGCTCGCGGGGATGCCGCTCTCGGAGTACATCAGGCGCCGGCGGCTGACCGTCGCGGGCGCGGAGGTACTGGCCGGTGACCGGACGCTGCTGGAGATCGCGGTGCGGTACGGATACGGCTCGGGCGAGGCATTCGCGCGGGCGTTCCGCGCGGTGCACGGCGTCGGGCCCGGCGAGGCGCGGCGCACCGGCGCGACGCTCAGCTCCCAGCCCCGGATGACCTTCCGCCTCATCGTCGACGGAAGCAGCAGCATGCGCTACCGCGTCGTGCACAAACCGCAGTTCAAGGTCGTCGGGGCCAAGGCCCGCGTCCCGCTCGTGCACTCGGGCCCGAACCAGGTGATCATCGACTTCGTCCGCGGAATCGGCAACGAGGCAAGCCAGCTGCTGGAGAAGCTGTCCGACCAGGAGCCGCACGGCATCCTCGCAGTCTGCGACAACCTCGATCCCAGCCGGGCGGAGGGTACCGACCTCGACTACTACCACGGGGTCGTCACCTCCGCGTCCGCACCCGAGGGCATGGCCACGCTGCCCGTACCGGCCGGGACCTGGGCCGTCTTCACCACCTCGGGGCCGGCACCGGAAGCGATCCAGGCACTGTGGCGGGATGTGTTCACCGAGTGGTTCCCGTCGAACCCGTACCGGAACCGTCCCGGCCCGGAGATCCTTCGTACGCGGATGTCGGCGGACGGCAGCGAGGCGGACGCCGAGCTGTGGCTGCCGGTGGAACGGCAGGCCGACTGATACTGGGACCCTTCCCTGGCCACCGCCACGTTGTTCCGACTGCGCCGAGGAGTAGCGACCGGGCAACGCGGACGAGATCACGCACTCACCCGCGCACTGCCTCGGTCGTCTTCTAGGGTCATCCGTATGATGATCGACACTGGGGCCGCCGGCTTGCTCTTCGAAGCCCTCCGGGCGGACGCCCTCACCAGCCCGGAGCAGCTGCGCGAGTTCTACCCGGAGCCGAACCCGAACGCGCTCCGCAAGGAGATCGACCACCTGACCGAGGAAACCCGGGCGCTGATCGGCTGTTCCTCGCTGGTGTTCATCGGCAGCGCGGACGCCGAGGGCCGGGCGGACGTGACGCCGCGTGGCGGCCCGGCCGGGTTCGTCTCGGTGCTGGACGAACGGACCTTGGTGATCCCGGACGCGACCGGCAACAAGCGGCTCGACACCCTGCACAACGTGCTGCAGACCGGACGCGTCGGCCTGCTCTTCCTCATCCCCGGCCGCCCGACCACCCTGCGCGTCAATGGCCGCGCCTGCGTCTCGGCGCGCCCGGAGCTGCTCGCCCAACTCACTCCCGTCGGAAAACCGCCGGTCACGGCGATTGTGGTGCAGGTCGAGCAGGTCTACCCGCATTGCCCGAAGTCGCTGATGCGCGCCAACGCCTGGCAACCGGAGCGGTGGGTGCCTGCTGACGCCCAGCCGACCAGCGCCGAGGTGACGCTGGCCCAGCTGAACCTGCCGGGCCTGACCGTCGACCAGATCGAGGAGGCCGAACGGGAGTCACTGCGCCTGCGTTACGAGTGAATACGGGCTGACGCGGCCCGGCCCCGGAGCCGCCCGGACGTGGTGCTGGGCGAACACGGCTCGAACGTCATCCCGTTGGAGGTTCTCAGTACGGAAACGGTGGTCGGTACGGCGCGTAGGTCTCACTCCGCTTTTCTGAACAGTTCCGACATCCCGTCCCCGGTGTCGGGGACCAGCCGGCCCGGGGCCTCTGGAGGAAGCAGCCCGATTTTGGTGGCCAGTTCGCGGCCGTGGACATCGACGGCGGCCTCGACCAGGCTCGCAAGTGCGTCGAGGGCGGTACGGGCGCGGGAGCGGGCGACGGCTGCGCAGCCGAGGGCGGCCAGGGCGGAGGGCCACCACCAGCAGGCGAGTACGGCGTAACCGACGGCCCAGGCCGCGAGGCGAGCAGCTCCGGCGAAGGAGTCGCGGGCCGACTGGATCTGTCGTACGCCCGTCTCGGGGAGGATGAGCCACAGGCGGGGCCAGAGCGCGGCGAGGTCGAGGCCGTAGACCATCTCCACGCGGTCGGCGGCGGCCTGCATCCGGTCGCCGTACCAGGTGGGACGGACCGGCTCACGGGGCGCGACCCGGTCGCGGGCCTCGGTGAGGGCCTCGATCCGGGCAAGGAGGGCGCTGGGGACGGTCAGTGTGCACGCTGCCCCTGCACGCGGCTCAGCCCGACGGCGCTCCCGGCGCCCTGGACCGGGTCGTGTCCTCCTACACCCCGACACTGCGGGCCCTGGACCATGCCCGTCGGCGCCTGGCCCGGCCGGCGGGACGCGGCAGCCTTGTCGTCAGCGTCGCGCAGGCCGCGGGCCAGAGCCCGCTGCCGGGCGCCCATCGGGAGGCCGAGCAACTGGCCGGCGCCCTGCCCGGCGTCACGCTGCTGGCGGACGCCCGCGCCACCCACTCCGCCGTCGTCGCCACCCTGCATGACAACGCCCACGTGCACTTCGCCTGCCACGCCCTCGGCGCCCCGGACCGCCCCTCCGGCAGCCGGCTCGTCCTGCACGACCACCTCCAACACCCGCTGACCGTACGGGATCTGGCCCGGCTGCGACTGCCGTCGGTGCGTCTCGCCTACCTGTCGGCCTGCGACACCCTGCGCACCAGTCCTGAGCTCGCCGACGAGGCCGTACACATTGTCAGCGCCTTCCAGATCGCCGGGTTCCCCCATGTGGTCGGCTCGCTGTGGCACGTCGACGACGTCATCGGCGCCGAGGTCGCGCGTGGCGTCTACGCGGCCCTGGATGCCGGTGACGGCACCCTTGACGTCGCCCGCACGGCCGAGGCGCTGCATCAGGCCGTACGGGCCCTGCGTGACGCCTACCCGCGCACTCCCAGCCTGTGGGCGTGTCAGGCGCACGCCGGGCCCTGACGGACGGGTGCAGCGCTGACGTTGTCGCGTGACCCGGGCGGGCTCGGCATTGCGCCGAGCCCGCCACGCCGACTCCGTACCGGAGCCGGACCCGTGTCACGCTGTCAACGCTGCAGTGTCAGCAGACCCGGACGGTAGGGCAGGAGGCCGTAGTCGCCGCCGGAGTTGGGGCTGCGCCCCTGGTAGAGCAACTGCAGATTGCAGGGGTCGACGGTCATGGTCTGATCGGGGCTGGTGCGGATCAGTTCGCCATGGCTGATGTCGTTGGTCCAGGTGGCGCCACTGTTGGCCTTGCCGGCGAAGGGGTTGCTCTCGGTCGCGGCCTGGGGTGTCCATGAGCCGTTGAGGCTGGTGGCCGTGAACGAGCGGAAGTAGCGGCCCTGCGAGCCGATCGCCTCGACGATCATGAGGTAGCGGTTCTGGCCCTGCAGCTTGTAGACCTGCGGGGCTTCGAACAGGTTGTTCGTCGTGTCGCTCATGATCGTCGTGTACGACGAGCCGAAGCTGCCCGGGAAGTTCCCGATCGGCATGCTGGCCCGGTAGATCTTGCCGTTGTCACCGGCGAAGAACAGGTACATGTTCGTCCCGTCGGCGATGAGCGTCTGGTCGATGGGTCCTGTCCCGGAGCCGGTGATGCTTCCGGAGAAGAGCTCCTTCGGGGCTGACCAGCCGTTCGGGTTGGTGGGGTCGCTCGACGTCCGGTAGGAGAAGGCGGTCCCGCCCCACTGGTAGGCGAGCACCCAGATGTTCTTCGGCGCGAAGTAGAAGAGTGTGGGCGCGACGGTGGAACTCGACATCGTGTTCTGGCTGGCCGAGGCCATCTCCGACCAGTTGGTGAACAGCCCGAAGTTCATCGAACCCCAGCTCGTCCCGGTGTCGTGCGTCGTCGCGTAGACGAGCTGCTTGCCGTTGTAGGGGACGACGGTGAAGTCCTTGAGCGAGACCCACCCCGACTTGGGCTGCGCCAGCGCGCCCGTCGATGACCAGCGGTATGCCGACGGAAGATCGCACGTGCCGGGGTTGCCGGCGCCGACCTGGACGAGCTGCCACTGCTGGTTGCTGCCACCCCAGTCGTCGTACTGGACGATGTTCGCGTTGTCGGCGGTGGAGCCGCCCTGCACCTCGAGGGCCTTGTTGCTGTGGCGGGCGATCAGCCTCACATAGCCACCCGAGCTGTCGGCGAGCCGCCACTGCTGGTTGGTGGCGTTCAGGTCGGTCCACTGGACGATCGGGGCGCCGTTGGCGGTGGACCCGTTCTGGACGTCCAGCACCTTGCCGGAGAGACGGGACTTGATGCGGTAGTAACCGCCGCCGGCGTCGACGAACTGCCACTGCTGCTGGCTCTGATCGTTCCTGGTCCACTGGGTGATGCGCGCGCCGTCGTTGGTCGCCAGGTTGTAGACGTCCAGGGCCTTACCGCTGTTGCGGTTGACCAGCACATACGAGGCGTTGGGATCCACGGTCGCCGCGGCGGCGGGCTGGGCACCGAGGAAGGTGGCCAGGAGGAGCAAGGGCGCGAGAACGGCGAGTAAGCCTCTCGGTCGGATCAGGGACGGGTGGCGGAACCGCATCAGGGGGCCTCCTTTGGGGGCGGGGGCGAGGTGTCCCCGGCAACCGGACGACGTGCGGGTGACGGGGAAACGGGGCTCGAATGTTTCGAAGAATTCCCGCATGGTTCGACGCCACAAGCTAGGAATGCAGGAGTCTTCGGTCAAGGCCTGTGGCCGATCTTTCGTCGTGGCGCGTGCATTTGGGCGGGATTGAGGGCGGCGGGAAGTCAAGCGAGTAGCCCCCTTCCTCGAAATATTTCGGACACGAAGTCGAAACTTCTTCTGTGAGGAGTATTGACGATCCACCGTCAATTCCTCAATCATCCCGTCTGAGAAACCGGCCATGGTTCGAGATATCGAACGATCGGTTGCTCTGAATGTGCACACACGGCAGATTCCCGCACAAGCCGCACCACAGAGCCGCGCGACGGCCGCCCGGGCTCCGGCCCGCCACTCCGTCTGCCGAGTGGGAGCGGACGACGCTTTCCCCCAGCGCTTGAGTTTCCGTGATTCCTACCTTGGAGGCACAGTCATGGGCTCGTACGCCCTTCCCAGAGCCGTTGTCCAGCGGAAGATCCGCGGCCCGCTGCTGGCGCTGGTCGTCGGCGCCCTCGGTGCGGCCACCGCACTGGCCGCACCGCCGCCCGCACACGCCGCCGAGAGCACGCTCGGCGCCGCAGCGGCGCAGAGCGGCCGCTACTTCGGCACCGCCATCGCCTCGGGCAGGCTGGGCGACTCGACGTACACGTCGATCGCGAACCGTGAGTTCAACATGGTGACGGCCGAGAACGAGATGAAGATCGACGCCACCGAACCGCAGCGGGGCCAGTTCAACTTCACCGCCGGCGACCGCGTCTACAACTGGGCGGTGCAGAACGGCAAGCGGGTGCGCGGTCACACGCTGGCCTGGCACTCCCAGCAGCCCGGCTGGATGCAGAGCCTCAGCGGCAGCACGCTGCGCCAGGCGATGATCGACCACATCAACGGCGTGATGGGCCACTACAAGGGCAAGATCGCCCAGTGGGACGTCGTGAACGAGGCCTTCGCCGACGGCAGTTCGGGAGCCCGGCGCGACTCCAACCTGCAGCGCACCGGCAACGACTGGATCGAGGTCGCCTTCCGCACCGCGCGTGCCGCCGACCCGGCCGCCAAGCTCTGCTACAACGACTACAACATCGAGAACTGGACCTGGGCCAAGACGCAGGGCGTGTACAACATGGTCCGGGACTTCAAGCAGCGCGGCGTGCCGATCGACTGCGTCGGCTTCCAGTCGCACTTCAACAGCGGCAGCCCGTACAACAGCAACTTCCGCACCACTCTGCAGAGCTTCGCCGCCCTCGGCGTCGACGTGGCCATCACCGAGCTCGACATCCAGGGCGCCTCGTCCTCGACCTACGCCGCCGTGACCAACGACTGCCTGGCCGTCTCGCGCTGCCTCGGCATCACCGTCTGGGGCGTGCGCGACAGCGACTCCTGGCGGGCCAGTGACACGCCGCTGCTGTTCAACAACGACGGCAGCAAGAAGCCCGCCTACACCGCGGTCCTCAACGCACTCAACGGCGGCTCCACCACGCCCCCTTCGGACGGCGGACAGATCAAGGGCGTCGGTTCCGGCCGTTGCCTCGACGTGCCCAACTCCAGCACCACCGACGGCACCCAGCTCCAGCTGTGGGACTGCAACAGCGGAACCAACCAGCAATGGACGTACACCTCCGCCGGCGAGCTCAAGGTCTACGGCAACAAGTGCCTGGACGCCGCCGGCACGGGCAACGGCAGCAAGGTCCAGATCTACAGCTGCTGGGGCGGCGACAACCAGAAGTGGCGCCTCAACTCCGACGGATCCATCGTCGGCGTCCAGTCCGGCCTCTGCCTCGACGCCGTGGGAGCCGGCACCGCCAACGGCACCCTGATCCAGCTCTACTCCTGCTCGAGCGGCAGCAACCAGCGGTGGACCCGCACCTGATGGGACCTGCCACGAAGGAAAGGGTGAGTCGATGAAGACCTACGGTGCGGCTCCTCCCGCCCCTCCACGAAAACATCGCTGGTGGTCCCGGGTCGCCGCCGTGGTGGCGGCGGCGCTCGCGATCGGCATGCTCGCCGCGGTGAATCCGACGCCCGCCCAAGCGGCGACGGTGGACACCAGCGCCTGGTACGTGCTGGTCAACCGCAACAGCGGAAAGGCGCTGGACGTCTCCGGCGCGTCCACCGCCGACGGCGCGCGGATCGGCCAGTGGACGCGCAACGACGGAGCCAACCAGCAGTGGCAGTTCGTGGACTCCGGCGACGGGTTCTACCGCCTCAAGGCCCGGCATTCGGACAAGGTTCTCGACGTGGCCGGCGCCTCGACCGCAGACGGTGCCGCGATCCAGCAGTGGGCCGACCACAACGGGGCCAACCAGCAGTTCCGCCTGGCCGACTCCGACGCGGGCCACGTCCGGCTGATCAACCGCAACAGTGGCAAGGCGGTGGAGGTGCAGGGCGCCTCCACCGCCGACGGCGGCAACGTCGTCCAGTACACCGACTGGGGCGGCGCCAACCAGCAGTGGCAGTTGGTCAAGCTGTCGTCCGGTGGCGGCGGCGGATGCGGCAGCGCACCGACTCTGGCGAGCGGTACGCACACGATTCAGAGCGGCGGCAAGAGCCGCAGCTTCATCCTCAGGGTTCCCGCCAACTACGACAGCAGCCACCGCTACCGGCTGATCTTCGCGTTCCACTGGCGGGGCGGAACCGCCGGCGACGTCGCCTCGGGCGGCACGAGCGGGACCGCCTGGTCCTACTACGGCCAACAGGAACAGTCGAACAACACCGCGATCCTCGTCGCCCCCCAGGGCCTCGGCAACGGCTGGGCCAACTCCGGCGGTGAGGACATCACCTTCGTCGACGACATGATCCGGCGCATCGAGGGCGGCCTCTGTGTCAACCCGGCACAGCGTTTCGCCACAGGATTCAGCTGGGGCGGTGGCATGAGCTACGCGCTCGCGTGCAGCCGGGCCAACGTCTTCAGGGCCGTGGCGGTCATGTCCGGCGCCCAGATCAGCGGATGCAGCGGCGGCACCCAGCCCATCGCCTACTTCGGGATCCACGGCATCAGCGACTCCGTGCTCAACATCGCGCAAGGACGGTCCCTGCGCGACAGGTTCGTCAGCAACAACGGCTGCACCCCGCAGAGCCCGCGCGAGCCCGCGCCGGGCAGCCGAACGCACATCACCACCACCTACTCGGGCTGCCGTGCCGGATACCCGGTCCAGTGGGCCGCGTTCGACGGAGACCACATCCCCGGTCCGGTCGACGGCTCCTCCGGCGAAAGCGGCGTCACCACCTGGACCAAGGCGGAGATCTGGAGGTTCTTCGCACAGTTCCAGTGACAAGCCCGCACCGCGGAGTGGAGCCAGGACAAGCCTGGCTCCACTCCGTCGATGGCTGTCCCAAAAACGCCTCGGGCAACTTGACGGCCGCCCTGGCACAGAACGGTTCTGCGGTGACCGCTCCGTCGACACCGGTGGATTCGCCGATGGCAGCCCGCCACGGTGCCTCAAGACTGCGGTCTCGACCCATTGGGAGACGCATTCACGGAGGCAACCCGTGCGCATGCTTGATCGGTTATCCCGGCGGTCCGTCACCGCCACCGTGCTGGGGGCGCTGCTCTGCGGCGCCCTGATCGGCACCCCGTCCGCCGCCGCAGCCGCGAGCCCCACGGTCACGGTCCCGCCCGCCGGCAGTCACGGCTTCCCGTTCCTCGCCGCGGCCGAGGACCTCGGCTCGTTCGGCTACACCGAGAGCGAGTACTTCATCTCGGGCACCGCAACGTCGTACGCCAAGTCCGGCCTGTGGACTTCGGACGGCCGCTGGGCCGTGCGCGCGTCCGGCAGCGCCGCGTACAAGAGCCGTCTGCTGGTGCGGCGCCCCGCCGACCCGGCGGCGTTCAACGGCACGGTCGTCGTGGAGTGGCTCAACGTCAGCGGCCAGCTCGACCTGTCCCCGGACTACTGGTTCGAGCGGGAGGAGTTGCTGCGCGAGGGCTACGCCTGGGTCGGTGTCTCGGCGCAGGCCGTCGGGGTCAACGGCGGGCGGGGCGAGATCAAGGGCCTGAAAGGCTGGGACCCGGCGCGGTACGGCAGCCTGGTCCACCCCGGCGACGCCTTCGCCTACGACATCTTCTCCCAGGCGGGCCAGGCGCTGCGCACCCCGAACGGGCCCGACCCGCTCGGCGGGCTCCCGGTGCGGACACTGCTCGCCGACGGCGAGTCGCAGTCGGCGGGCTTCATGACGACGTACGTCAACGCCGTCCAGCCGGTGTCCAGGGTCTACGACGGCTTCATGGTGCACAGCAACAGCGCGGTCGCCGCCCCGATCAGCGGCCGGCTCGCCGACACCCTGCTGATGCCGAACCCGTCCCGGATCAGGACGGACCTGTCGGTGCCGACGTTCGTCGTGCTCACCGAGACCGATGTGCCGGGCGCCGCGGCAGCCCGGCAGCCCGACACCGACAGCGTCGTGCACTGGGAGCTGGCCGGCACCGCGCACGGCGACCAGTGGGCCTTCGACCTCGGCAACCCGACCGTGCAGAAGTCGGCAGGCGCAGCCGCGCCGTCGCCCGACTGCGCCGCAGGTTCGGCCCCCTTCAACGACGGCCCCGGCCACTGGTCGATGAACGCGGCGCTGCGCCACCTGGCCGGCTGGGCGCGGGGCGGTCCGCGGCCGCCTAGCGGTCAGCCGCTGAGCACCGTCCTGCGCGATGCGGCCACCGGCCTGGCCACCGGCGGTGTCCGCCTGCCGGACGTCACAGTGCCCACCCGTACGCTCACCGGCAGCCGCGACACCACCGACAGCGGCGTCTTCTGCGGCCTGTACGGCGCCCGGGACCCCTGGAACGGCGATGCCGACGCCTGGGACCGGCACGACGACGGCGACCCGTCCGACCCGTCCTACCCGGACACCGCGGAACCGGTGCTCAGCCGGCTCTACCCGACCCACGCCGACTATGTGAACAAGGTACGCACGGCGGCGCAGACGTCCGTCGACGCCGGATACCTGCTGCCGGAGGACGCGGCGGCGATCGTCTCCGCCGCCCAGGACTCGGCCATCGGCAGCTGACCGAACGCAACCGTCTCGCCGTCCCGTTACGGCCCCGCGCCACGGCTTCCTGGCCGCGGCGTGGGGCCGCACACGGCAGCACAAAGGTTCACAGAACGCGTGATTCAATGACCGCATGGTGGCAGACGGTGCATTTCTGGGACCGCTGGAACTGTGCAGCGGTCATTGGGGAGTTGGGGACGCCACGCGTCCGGACACCCACTGGGTGCAGTTCCGCCCCGACGGGCTCTACCAGCACGGGCCGGACTCCCCAGGACAGTTGATCGGGTGGTCCAGACTCATGACCGGCATCTGGATCACCTGGGGCAAGCACTCCTGGAACACCAACACCCGGGGCGTGTACACGCTCAAGGGAACGGTCGCCCGGCGCGACGGCGGCTGGCTGCACATGACGCTGCGCCACCCCTACGAAGCCCACCAGCTGCGCTTCGACCAGCACGCGCGCCCCTACCGGGCGGTGGACGTCCTCCGGCTGGAGTACCTGCTGCGGCAGCTCATCGACGAGGGAAGGCCGCACCTCCTCGGCGACCCGGAATGGGTGGGCCGCGCCGTGACGTGCCTGGCCGGCGGGAGCAACCGCTGGATCACCCGACGCGCGCTGCGACGAGCCGCGGCGCAGGCCCTGGCACTGGGCCGCGACATCGACGCAGCGGACCGGACACAGCCCCGGTGAGCGGCCGGGTCTGTACCCGGTCCCCGCTCACCTCCGGGTGGGCCGGTCAGCGCAGTCCGGCGAACAGGTCGTTCTCAGGCACGGCCGCGCCGGTGGTGTCCTGGACGCGTACGAAGGTCTCGACGCCCATCAACTCGGTGAACCTCTCCGGGCCCATCTGAAGGAAGAAGATGTTCTCGCCCTGACTGGCGTGCGCGGCCAGGGCATCGAACTTCTGGCCGCCGAACGCCGTGGTGTCCACCCAGGTGGTGATCTCGTCGTCGGGCAGCCCGATCTCGGCCATGGCGGCGGCCTCGGCGGAGTCCGGCTCCGGGAGCTCCGCGCCGAACTCGCGCATGACCTCCCCGAACCGCTGCATCATCGAGCGGGGCGCCGTCGTCCAGTACACCTTCGGCGTCAGCTCGGTCATCGCCAGCGCCGCCATCGTGATGCGGTTGGCCTGGATGTGGTCGGGGTGACCGTAGAAGCCGTTCTCGTCGTACGTGACGACGACGTCGGGCTCGTAGCGCCGCATGAGTTCCGCGAGCCGCGCGGCGCCCTCCTCCACGGGCGTCCGCCAGAAGGAGCCGGGGGCGTCATTGGCCGGCCAGCCCATCATCCCGGAGTCGGCGTAGTCCAGCATCTCCAGGTGACTGATCTTCAGGATGTCGCAGCTCGCCTCGAGTTCGCGACGCCGCATCGAGGCGACGGCCGACGGGTCGTGCCCGGGATCGCCCGGCTTGACACCCCCCGGTCCGTCACCGCAGCCGCCGTCGGTGCAGGTCACGAGAACCGTGCGGACGCCCTCCGCGGCATACCGCGCGAGGACACCACCTGTTCCCGTGGCCTCGTCATCGGGGTGAGCGTGTACAGCCATCAACGTCAGCGGCCGGTCATTCATAAAAGACAGTCCTCCTCGACGGAACAGCCCCGGCCTGAAGACCGCGGCCGGCACACAAGCCGCCACCCATCATCCGATACCGCATGCCGGATGACCGGACGCACCCCGGTGACGACGTCGGAGAGGGTGGGCAGCTGGGTCCGAGGAGTGTCGAAGGAAGTGCTACGTCATCCGTCCGCCCCTCAGTCTTCAAAAGCGCGCAGCAGATCCGCAGCGACGCTCACCGCGATCGTCGCCGGTTCCTTGCCGGTGATGTCGGGCAGTCCGATCGGGGTCTTGATCCGGTCGATGGTGGCGTCGTCGTGGCCGCCCTCGGTGGACAGGCGCTTGCGGAACCGCGTCCACTTGGCCGCCGAGCCGATCAGCCCGATGGAGCCGAGGTGGTCGGTGCGCAGGGCGGCGTCGCACAGGGCGGCGTCCTCGGCGTGGTCATGGGTCATGATCAGGACGTGGGTGCCGGGCGGCAGGTCCTCCAGCACCTCCTCCGGGAGCAGGGGCGTGTGATGCACGTGCACCTGCGCGACCGCGTCCGACAGCACGCCGAGCCGGTCCTCGGTGAGGATGTCGGCACGGCTGTCGATCAGATGGAGGTCGAGGTCCTGGCGCGCCAGGATGCGCGCCAGTTCCAGGCCGACGTGCCCGACGCCGAAGATGGCCACTGCGCGGACCACCGGGAGCGGTTCGAGCAGGACCGAGACCGTGCCGCCGCAGCACTGCACGCCGTGCTGGTTGGTCACCTTGTCGTTCAGGGCGAAGTCCATCAGTTCCGGCTTTTGCTCGGACGCGGCGATCATCTCCCGGGCCCGGTCGATGGCGACGGCCTCGACGTTGCCGCCGCCGATCGAGCCCCATGTCCGGGTCTGCCCGACGACGAGTTTCGCGCCGGCGTCACGCGGGGCGTGACCGCGCACGGTCGCGACGGTCACCAGCACGCCGGACTCCCGGCGTGCCCGCAACCGTGCGACCGCGGCGATCCACGTCATGTCAGGCACCGCTCAGCACTTCGGCGTCGCCGCGGACCTCGTCGGCCTCGCCGGCCCGCGAGGCATCGCTTTCGCGAGCGGCCTGGATCGCCCAGAACACCGCCTCCGGCGTCGCGGGCGAGGCCAGATCGACGCTGACCCCGCTCGGCCCGAACGCGGCCGCGGCCTGCCGCAGCGCCTCGCGCACCGAGAACGCCAGCATCAGCGGAGGCTCGCCCACCGCCTTGGACCCGTACACCGCGCCCTCTTCGGAGGCGTTCTCGAGCAGCGTGACGTTGAACTCCTCGGGCATCTCCGAGAAGCTCGGCAGCTTGTACGTGCTCGCCGCCTGGGTCTGCAGCCGGCCGCGGTTCGGGCCGTCGCTGGTGTCCCAGCGCAGGTCCTCCAGCGTCAGCCAGCCCGCGCCCTGCACGAAGCCGCCCTCGACCTGACCGATGTCGATCATCGGGGACAGGCTGTCGCCGACGTCGTGCACGATGTCCACCCGCCGGATGCGGTACGCGCCGGTGAAGCCGTCGACCTCCACCTCGGTGGCCGCGGCACCATGGGCGAAGTACTTGAACGGCGAGCCCCGGAACGACTTCGCGTCCCAGTGCAGCCCCTCGGTCCGGTAGAACCCGGCCGCCGACAGCTGGACCCGCTGGAAGTACGCGGTGCGCACCAGGTCGTCCCAGGCCAGCTCCTTGTCGCTGCCCAGGGCGCGCGCGACACCCTCGACGATGCGTACGTCCGAGGCGTTCGCACCCAGTTGCGTGGAGGCCACCTGCAGCAGGCGCTCGCGCAGCTGCTCACAGGCGTTCTTGATCGCCCCGCCGTTGAGGTCCGCCCCCGAACTGGCTGCCGTGGCAGAGGTGTTGGGCACCTTGTCGGTACGCGTCGGGGCGAGGCGGACCTTGTGCAGCGGGATGCCCAGCGTGGTCGCGGCCACCTGCATCATCTTGGTGTGCAGGCCCTGGCCCATCTCGGTGCCGCCGTGGTTGATCAGGACGGAGCCGTCCTTGTAGATCAGCACGAGCGCGCCACCCTGGTTGAAGGCGGTGAGGTTGAACGAGATGCCGAACTTGATGCCGGTGATCGCAAGCGCCCGCTTGGTGTGCGGGTGCGCGGCGTTGAAGGCCGCGATCTCACGCTTGCGGTCGGCGATACCGGCGTCGTCCTGCACCTGCTGCCAGACGGTGGAGATCCGCTCGGCCTGTGTGACCGGCTGCCCGTACGGCGTCGTCTGGCCCTGGCCCGGCTGGTAGAAGTTGCGCTCCCGCAGCTGCATGGGGTCCAGACCGAGCTGCGGAGCGCAGCGGCCGAGGATGTCCTCGATCACCAGCATGCCCTGCGGGCCGCCGAAGCCGCGGAAGGCGGTGTTGGAGACCGTGTGGGTCTTGGCGATACGGCCGGCGACGCGCGCGTTGGGGATCCAGTACGTGTTGTCGATGTGACACAGCGCCCGGGCCAGCACCGGCTCGGACAGGTCCAGGCTCCAGCCGCCGTCGGCCACCAGGGTGGCGTCCAGGGCCTGGATACGGCCGTCCGCGTCGAAGCCGATCTTCCACTTGGCGTGGAAGCCGTGGCGCTTGCCGGACATGGTCAGGTCCTGCGTCCGGTTGAGCCGGAACCTGACCGGCCGGCCGGTCAGCTTCGCGCCGAGCGCGGCGACGGCCGCGAACCCGTGCGGCTGCATCTCCTTGCCGCCGAAGCCGCCGCCCATCCGCAGGCACTGCACGGTCACCTCGTGTGCGGGCACACCGAGCACGTGCGAGACGATTTCCTGGGTCTCCGAGGGGTGCTGGGTGCTGCTCTGGATGAACACCTGCCCGTTCTCGTCGATCTGGGCCAGCGCCGCGTGCGTCTCGAGGTAGAAGTGCTCCTGGCCGGCGAACTGGAACTCGCCGGTGAACACGTGCGCGGAGTCGGCGAAGCCGGCGTCGATGTCGCCGTGCACCATCAGGGGCTGGGCGCCGTGATAGCTGCCCGCCTCCATCGCGTCCTGCAGTGTGACCAGGGACGGCAGTTCCTCGAGCTCCACCTCGACGGCCGCCGCACCGAGCCGGGCCGCCTCCAGGGTCTCGCCGAGTACCCAGGCGACCGCGTGGCCGTAGAACATGACCTCGTCGGGGAAGAGCGGCTCGTCGTGCTTCATGCCCGCGTCGTTGACGCCCGGCACGTCGTCCTTGGTCAGGACACGCACCACACCGGGCACGGCGAGCGCGGGCTCGGTGTTGAGCGCGGTGATCCGGCCGTGGGCCTTCATGACCTGGACCGGGTAGGCGTGCAGCACGTCCTTGGTGCGCTGGACCAGGTCGTCGGTGTAGAGCGCCGTGCCGGTGACGTGCTGGAAGGCGCTCTCGTGCGGCATCGAGACGCCGACTACGGGCTTCTCGGGGCGCTCGGACAGATGACTCATGACGACACCGCCTCGGGGGTCTGTGCGTGCAGCTTCAGCAGGCTCTGGCCGAGCATCGCGGAACGGTAGAGGGAGCTGGCGCGATGGTCGTCCATCGGCGTGCCCTCGCCCCGCAGGACCCGGGCCGCGGCCTCGACGGTCTCCGCCGACCACGGCTTGCCCTCCAGGGCCGCCTCGGTGGCCAGGGCGCGGATCGGGGTGGCGGCGACGCCGCCCAGGCCGATGCGCGCCTTGCGGACGATGCCGTCCTCGATGTCGAGCGCGAACGCGACGGCGACGCTGGAGATGTCGTCGAAGCGCCGCTTGGCGATCTTGTGGAAGGCCGTGACGGGCGACAGCGGCAGCGGGATGCGCACCGCGCGGATCAGCTCGCCGGGACGGCGCACGCTCTGCCGGTAGCCGGTGAAGTACTCCGCCAGCGGGACCACGCGCTCACCGTCGGCGTCGGCGAGGACCAGCGACGCCTCCAGCGCGAGCAGCACCGGCGGGCTGTCACCGATCGGGGAGCCGGTACCCAGGTTGCCGCCGAGGGTCGCACCGTTACGGATGAGCCGGGAGGCGAACTGCGGGAACAGCTCGGCGAGCAGCGGAACACTGCCGTCGAGGCGGCGCTCGATCTCGGTGAGCGTGACCGCTGCCCCGATCTCGATGTGATCGGACTCGACGCGCAGCTCGCGCAGTTCGGGGAGCCGGTCGATGGCGACCACACAACTCGCCCGGCGGGAGCGGATGTTCACCTCCACACCCCAGTCGGTGCTGCCGGCGACCAGCACCGCGTCCGGCCGCTCGCGCAGCACCTGCAGCACCTCGGCCAGAGTCCCCGGCCGCAGGAACGTGCTGTCGTCCTGGGTGTATTCGGTGACGGCCGGCTCGGGCGGCGACTGCTCGCGACGCTGCGCCAGCGGATCGTCCTCGGCGGGCTCACCTACGGCGAACGCGGCGTCGCGGATGGGGCGGTAGCCGGTGCAGCGGCACAGGTTGCCGCTCAGCGCGTGCAGGTCGAATCCGTTCGGACCGTGCTCGGCGTCGGTGTGCCCGTCCGCGTCGGCGTCGGCCTCCGTGTGCGCGCAGCGGTCGGGCCGGTAGTACTCGGAGGCCATGCTGCAGATGAACCCCGGCGTGCAGTAGCCGCACTGCGAACCGCCGCGGACCGCCATCTCCTCCTGCACCGGGTGCAGCGTGGGGGCCGTGCCCGGCTCGCCCTGGGTGGCGAGCCCCTCTGCGGTGACGATCTCCTGACCGTCGAGCGCCGCGACCGGGACCAGGCACGCGTTGACCGCCACCCAGTCGGTGGGCTTGTTCACCCCGGGGCGCGCCACGAGCACCGAACAGGCGCCGCACTCGCCCTCGGCACAGCCTTCCTTGGTGCCGGTGAGGCCCCGCTCGCGCAGGAAGTCGAGCACGGTGGTGTGGGGCGCAGCCGGGGAGATCGGTGCTTCTTCTCCGTTGACCGTGATCCGCGCGGCTACCATGACGGGCCCTCGTTTCGGCGCGCGGTCGATCGATTCAGTGTGTTCGCCAATTTTCAGGCAGCTTTCTGTGTTCAGACACGCCGCTTCACAGGGAGCGGGCGCAAAAGACACGCGACAGCGACGTGCCGGGAAATGATGATGACGGGAAACCCGAAATGTGCCACGAGCGGCACCTCAGAACGGCGCGCTCAGCAGCCGTGCGCGATCCGCCCCGGCACCCAGGCCGTGCGGCGGGCGAGGCGACCCAGATCAGAGCTGGTGTACATCTGCTGGTCGCCTCCCTTCGATAGCTACGCTTCTAGCGCAAGTTAGTGGCTGGAGTCACAGCCGTCAAGGCCCCTGATCTTGGACTCCCGAGAGAGCGCAGCGTGGACAGCTCACCGATCAGCTCGCGAAGGGCCCGATCGTATAAACACCACCGTCTCACCTGCGCAGATGCCGGTCTCCTGGGACACGTACCCCGATCACGACCCCACGGAGATGAACCTTGAGTACGCGAGGAGAAACCCTCCGCGCCCCCGCCGGGGCACGGGCCGAGCAGCCCCGGCAGGCGTCGTGGCCGGCCTGCTGCCCGAGATCGCGGGAGACCTGCAGGTCAGCGTCGCCCGGACCGGGCTTCTGATCACCGTCTTCGCCGTCGGAATGATCGTCGGCGCGCCGTTGACGGCGATGCTCACGCTGAGGCTGCCGACTCGGCTGACCCGGCCGTGGCCAACGTGGCGGCCACCCGCGCCGCGGGCCCGGCCGCGAGCGCCCGTGTCCTTGGTCTCATCGGGGCCGGCGCCATGCTCGCGAACGTCGTCGGCGTGCCGATGGGCGCGCTCGCCGGGCAGCTCATGGGCCGGCGCGGCCCGTTCTGGGCCCTGGCAGCCCTGGCCGCCGCGGCCGTCCCGCTGATCGCCCGTACCGTCCCGCACGACGGCCCGGCCCAGCACACGGGGTCGGTCCGCTCCGAGCAGACCGCGCTGCGCTCCGGCCGCCTGCGCCACCACCACCGGGGGCGTCCTGGCCGCCGCTGGTCCTCGTCGGCTTCAGCCTCGGCGCCCTCGTCGGCTCGCTCGTCGGCGGCCGTCTGGGCGACCGCCGCCCCCACACGGTGACGGTCACCGCCGCCGCAGGCGCCGCCCTCCTGCTGCTCGCGATCGTCCTGCAAGAGCCTGAAGGTCCTCATCAGCCCTGACCCGAGAAGGGCGACGCACTGGTGATTTCGCTGATGGCGGGGGCGTCCCGCGCCGTGACTCTGGGCGGGTCAGGCACCCGCATCCTTCTCGGGAGGGCTCATGCGTCGTCGTTCAGCGCGCCGACTCTTCGGCGTTCTCGCGGCCGGCACGGTCGCGTTCACCCTGTTCACCTCGGCTCCGACGGCCGGTGCGACCGCGTCCGTCTCGACTGCCTCCGTCACGCAGTCGGCTCATGAGGACGCCCAACCGCTGTCGACCAGAACGCCGGTCGTCTTCGTCCATGGGTACACCGGCAACGCGTCCAACTGGGTCACCGCCATGAGTGTCTTCCGGCTCAACGGCTGGTCCAGTTCTGACCTCTTCGCCTACGAGTACGACTCGTACGGCAACAACGTCACCAACGCCCAGGGTCTCGCCGCCTTCGTCAACGGCGTGAAGGCGCGGACGGGCGCGAGCAAGGTCGCGATCGTCAACCACTCGATGGGCGGCCTCGTCAGCCAGTACTACCTGAAGGTGCTGGGCGGCAACACCAGCGTCAGCCACCTCGCCTCGATCGCCGGCGCGAACCACGGGACCACGTACGCCGGTGCCTGTCTGATCTACACGACCTGCCAGCAGATGTACCCGGGGTCCTCGTTCATCGCGCAGATCAGCTCGGGCGACGAGACCCCGGGTGCCACCAGGTACGCCACGTGGTACTCGGCGTGCGACGGCATCATCATCCCGTACACCAGCACCCGGCTGGACGGCGCGACGAACAACAACGTGGTCTGCCAGACACACATCGGGTTCCTCGCGGACACGGTCGTGCTCGGTCAGATCGCCCGCTTCATCGCTTCCTGACCGCCGCGCGGCGGTCGAACCTGTGCTCCGTCCCCGTCATGCCGTTGCCGGGGACGGAGCACAGGCCTGTGGCGCGTCCCTCAACGAGCGTCACGCGCCGTCGACGTGCGGGACGCCCATGAGCTGGTGGAGCAGGCGGCGGTCGATGAGGAGGATCGGCGTGGTCAGGCGGGCGCCGAACTCGACCAGGGCCGTCTCGATGCCGAGCAGCGCGGCGGTGAGTCTGGCCCGGCCGATGATCCCGGCCCGTACGGCGGTCTGGCTGATCAGTACGCGCATGGCGCTGAGCGCTCCGGCCAACTTCGCTGCGGCGTCACGGCCGTTGAGAGGCAGCTGCCTGATGGAGGTGAGCACCGACTGGAGCGCGGACTGGGTGGAGGGGATCAGTCGTGGCTCGATGCCCCGTGCGGTGAGCTGCGCGGACATGGCGTTCATCTGGTTGGTGACGAGGGCCTGCTCGGTGCGGCCGATCTCAGGACCGAGGCCGCCCTGCCCGAGCACGACCCCCTGCAGGCGGGTGGGATCGGTCTGCCGCAGTACGGTCGCCGCGTTGTTCGTCTCCCGCGCGATCCTCAGGTAGTCGTCCGCGAGCTTCAGGATCGGGTCGCACAGGCTGCGTACGCGCACGCCGAGCGCGGGTTCGACGCCCTGCAGACGGTTCAGTGCCAGCTCGGCCGCGTCCCGGTTGCCCTGGATGTTGCGGGCGGTGTTCAGCACGTCCCCGAGGTGGTTGAAGCCGCCCGGGCCGATGACGCCGCCCTGCGCTTCGAACAGGGCGGCCTCGTGCGACCCCTGGTAGATGCCGTGCATCGCGCCGCGTGAGGAGTTGAAGAGCGCGAGAAGGGCCTGGGAAAGCTCCAGGATGAGTTCTTCGGTCGGGTCCACAGCTGCGCTCCTACTCCGCGAAGATCGACTGGACGAGGGTGCGCAGCTCGGCATCGTCCAGCACCGGGTCCGCCTCGACCGGCGGCTCCTCCTCGACCGGCCGGTGCGAGAGCAGCAGTGCGAACATGGTCACGGTGCGCAGCTCGTCCAGCACCGCCGCCGTCTGCGCCTCGAGCGCCGTGATCGCCTGCGCTCCGGGATCGACCCGCCCGTCGACGACCCCGGTCACGGCGGTCTGGAACTCCTCGATCGCCCCGATCGTCTTGGGCCCCACGAGTCCGTCGAGGTCCAGCGCGGTCTGCCCGTGCTCGGCACGGAAGATGTTGAGCAGCGCTTGGACGTACTGCACTTCACGCCGCAGATTCGCGCCATTGCGGCCTACCGACTGACTGATGGGCATGGGCGGCCTCCACACAGGCTCGGCTGGGCGTCCTCCACCCACGATGGCAGCGCGACCGTCCGTACATCGGGGCCCACGCCCGGGGATGCCGCCCGGGTTCCCACGGGCGGAGCACACCGGTCGCGACGCTCTCGCTCTGCCGGGGTGGTCAGGGATGCCGGTGGTCGGACTCGCCGCCCGGTGTGTCCCAGGAGTCCTCACGGCTCGCGGCGGCCGGGGGCTGGACGGTCGGCCCGGCAGGGCCGGGCGACTGGCGTCGGGCCGCACGGCGCGATCCCCACCAGAACGCACCCAGGATCATCAGGACGAGCACGACGCCGACGACGATCAGAAACAACGACGGGGACCCGGACGCGGCCAGAGGCAGGAGTTCATTCATGGGGAGCGCGTTCCCCACCAGGGCGGACTCACCCCCGATGTGACCCGTTCAGCCGAACAGGTCTCCTGGTCCGGCACGTCGGCGGCGCGCCGTGTCCGACCGCTGAGCCTCCGCGAAAACCCGTTGGTGGCCACGGCGACCACTGCTACGGTTCCGGAGGCCGTGCGAGAGAACAAGGAGGTGGTACCCGTGAACACAGTATCGACATGGGTGCTCCCCTCCGGGGTCACGGTCGGGCGATAGGTCGTCCGGGAGCGCCGCTCTGAGCACTCCCGAAAGGCACGACCATGCGATTCACTTCCGAGCAGCGCCTCGACGACGGCGTCGTCGAACGCGAATTCACCCTCGGCGAGATCCCCGGCACCCTGTGGGCGCCTGAATCCGCCGCACCGGTCCCGCTGATCCTGATGGCCCACAACAACGCCCTGCCCAAGGCGGATGCCCGGCTGGTGGCCCGGGCCCGGATCACCGCGTCGTACGGCTACGCGGTCGCCGCCATCGACGCCGCCGGGTGCGGTGACCGGCCCCGTACCGCCGTCGAGGAGCAGGCCCGCGCCGACTTCCGCCGGGCGATGCAGGCCGGCGAGCGGGGCGATGAGGTCTTCGAGTCGTTCATCGGCCCGCTGGTCGAAAAGGCGGTCCCGGACTGGCGGACCACTCTGGATGCCCTGCTCTCGCTGCCCGAGATCGGCGGGCCGGTCGGGTACTCGGGGTGGACCGCCGTCGGCATTCGGCTGGCGGTGGTGGAGCCGCGTATCGCGGCCGCCGCCTTCTTCGCCGGGGGCTATGTGCCCCGCGCCCAGCGCGAGGAGGCCCGGCAGGTCACCGTTCCGCTGCTGTTCCTGCTGCAGTGGGACGACGAAGGCAACCCCCGGCAACGGGCCCTGGACCTGTTCGACGCCTTCGGCAGCAAGGAGAAGACGCTGCACGCCAATCTGGGCGGGCACACCGGAACGCCGTGGTTCGAGGTGGAGGACGGGGGCCGGTTCTACGACCGGCACCTGAGGTAGGGCCCCTGGGCCGTCGGGCAGACGCACTCCACCGCCCCGATCGTGTCGGTACCGGCCGATCGGGGCGGCACGGACATGCCGACTCAGATGCCCCCATGGACGAGGTCCAGACGCGCGGAGACCTCCCGGCCGATGCGCGCCAGCGGTGCCGGCTGGGTCATGGCGTGATGGGTGCAGGGGATGTCGCGGGTGTCGATGCGGCCGGTCACCAGGCGGCGCCAGGTTTCGCCGGTGGGGGCGTGTTCCGGTTTTCCGTCGGTGGCGTGGAAGTAGAGCAGGTCGCCGTCGAAGACGCGTTCCACGAAGGTGGGGAGGAGCTTGGCGAAGTTGGTGAACGTCTCGGTGATGGAGGTGAGGTGGGCTTCGTCCAGTGCGGGGTGGTCCGTCATCGCGGCCAGCAGGGTGTTGCTGCCGGCGTTCTCGCGCAGGGCCGCGGCGACGCCTGGGACGGTCAGCGGGGGCTTGAAGCGGGTCGGGTCGTGGCCCGCTGCCTCCAGCAGCAGGGCGAGTGTGTCGGTCTCGGTCGGCGCTCGGAGGGTGGTGTTGAGGGCGTCGATGGGGCGGGAGTCGAGCATGGTGAGCAGGTCCACTCGTTCGCCCTGGTCCCGCAGCAGTGCGCCGGTGGCGTGGGCGAGCGCGCCGCCGAGGGACCAGCCCAGCAGGTGATAGGGGCCGGTGGGCTGGACGCCGCGGATCTGGGCGACGTATTCGGTGACCATCTCTTCGAAGGTGGTGGGCAAGGTGGCGGAGTGGGCCAGTCCGCGAGCTTGCAGCCCGTACACCGGAAGGTCCGCGGGCAGATGGCGGAGCAGCCCCGCGTAGCACCAGCTCAGGCCGCCGGAGGGGTGGATGCAGAACAGCGGTGGCCGGCTTCCCTGGGTGCGCAGGGGCAGCAGCATGTCGAAGCCGTCACCGTGGGTGCCGGTGGCCATCAGCCGGGCCAGGCCCGCGACCGTCGGGGCCTCGAAGAGCGCGCGGATGGACAGTTGGGTGTCCAGCGTGGCGCGGATGCGGCTGAGGAGTTTGGCGGCGAGGAGGGAGTGGCCGCCGAGGGCGAAGAAGTTGTCGTCCACGCCCACGTGCGAGGTGTTCAGCACTTCGGCGAACAGGGCACACAGAAGCTTCTCCTCGGGGTTGCCGGGGGGCCGGCCCTCGGGGCGCGCGGGGGTGGAGGGGGCCGGGAGGGCGGCGCGGTCCAGCTTGCCGTTCGCGGTCAGCGGCAGTCGGGAGAGGGAGACGAAGGCGCTGGGGACCATGTAGGCGGGGAGATGGTCGGCGGCCCAGATGCGCAGCGCGGTGGCGTCCACCGGATGCTCGGGGGTGGGGCGCGCGGAGGGGACCACATACGCGGTCAGCCGTGGATCACCGGGAGCGTCCTCCCGCTTGGTCACCTCGGCGTGGGCGACGTCCGGATGGCGGGCCAGGACGGCCGCGATCTCGCCGGGTTCGATACGGAAGCCTCGAAGCTTGATCTGGGCATCGGTGCGGCCCAGGTGTTCCAGGACTCCGTCGGCCGTCCAGCGCACCAGGTCGCCGGTGCGGTACATGCGCGTACCCGCGGGCCCGAAGGGATTGGGCAGGAACCGTTCGGCGGTGAGCTCCGGCTGGTTGAGGTAGCCGCGGGCCAGCTGGTTGCCGGCCAGGTACAGCTCGCCGGGGACACCGGGGGGCACCGGGCGCCGGGCGTTGTCGAGGACGTACGCCTGGATGCCCGGGCCGGGGCGGCCGATGACGGGGGTGGCGTCGCGGTCGGCGAGGCAGCAGGAGATCGCGTCGACGGTGCATTCCGTCGGCCCGTAGTAGTTGTAGGCGCGTGTGGCGGTCTGGGCCCGCAGGGTCTGCCACAGGCCGGCGTCGAGGGGCTCACCGCCGACCATCAGGATCCGCGGCCGGTGCCGTGGGGCGGGCGGACGGCTGTCCGTCGACTCGTTCAGCAACCCGGCGGCCAGGAGCTGGTGGAGATACGTGGGGGTCAGGTCGAGGAAGTCGATGCGGTGGTGGTGGACGTGGTCGGCCAGGGCGGCCGGGTCGAGCCGCACCGCGTCCTCGATGAGGTGCAGTTCGTGGCCGGCGGTGAGGAAGAGCGGGCCTTCCCAGAAGGTGTCGAAGGAGAAGGCGGCGGTCAGTGCGGTCTTCAGTCGGCGCCCGGCCGCGGTGGCCTCCGGGTCGATGAGCTCGGTCCGGTGGCCGCCGTAGAGGTGGGACAGCTGACGGTGTTCGACGACGACGCCTTTGGGGCGGCCGGTGGAGCCGGAGGTGTAGCTGACGTAGGCCGCGTTGTCGGGGGTGAGCGGGGCCGTACGGTCGGTGTCGCGCGGGTCGGTGTCCGGGCGGCGGGCGAGCGACCGGCACACGGCCGGGGCGTCCAGGGGCACTGCCGGAGCGGTGGGCGGCAGCCTTCGGGCGACGGCGGTGGCGGTGAGCACGCACCGCGGGCGGGTGTCGTCCAGGAGGTGGCGGATCCGCTCTGCGGGCAGGTCCGGGTCGATGGGTACGCTCGCCGCGCCGGACTTGAGGACGGCCAGCAGGGCGACGATGTACTCGGCGGTACGGGGCAGGGCCAGGGCCACGTAGGTCTCGGGGCCGGCGCCGCGGGCGATCAGTTCATGGGCCAGCCTGTTGGCGCGGGCGTTGAGCTGCTCGTAGGTGAGCGTGGTCGCGCCGCAGACCAGGGCGGTGGCGTCGGGCGTACGGCGGGTCTGTTCCTCGAACAGCTCCGGCAGCGGTCGGGTCTCGACCAGGCCGGCCCTGCCGTTCCACTCGGCGGTGACCAGGCGGCGCTCGGCCTCCAGCAGCACCTCGACGCGGTCGACGGGCACCTGGGGATCCGTGTCGGCGAGGGTGTCCAGCAGACCGAGGAAGCGGCGCAGGTGGCCGGCGGTGGTCTCGGCGTCGTACAGGTCGGGGTCGGCGTTGAAGTCGATGCGCAGCGAACCGTCGGCGGCACGCTCATAGACGTTGCAACCCAGGCCGGTGACCGGGCCGTTGGAGAGGTTGTGCAGAGTGGCCGTGTGCTGCCCGAAGGACAACTGCGGGTCGTATCCCATGATGTTGATGCCCCAGTCGGCCAGGTAACCGCCCGTGTGCTGCACCACGCCGAGGTCGCGGACGAGCATCGGCAAGGGGTAGCGCTGGTGGCGCAGCAGGCCGCGGGCCCGCTCGGAGGTCTGCCGTACGAGGTCGGCCACGGTCGTGGCCGGCTCCAGTTCGAGCTGAAGCGGCAGGACGTTGACCACCATGGAGGGCACGTTGCGGGCCACGGCGCCGACGCGGCCGGTCACGGTCAGATCGAGCATCACGTCGGACGTGCCGCTCAGCCGGTGGACGTAGAGGGCCATCGCGGCCATGGCCACGGCCGGCAAGCCCGAGCGCGACCGCCGGGCCAGCGCCCGCAGCCGGTCGGCGACCGGCGCGGGCACATGGCCGGTTGCGCGTACGAAGCGGTGCGGGACCAGGACGTGCCCCTCGGCGGCGCTGCCGGCGGCGGGACGAGCGGCCAGTTGGTCCGCCCAGTACGCACGGTCGCGGGTGAAGCGCTCGGACGCCTGGTACTCGCTCTCGTCGGCCACGAGCTCCGCGAGCGACCCGAACGGGCTGGCAGGGCACGGCTCGCCCGCCGCGAGGGCGGTGTAGACGTCGGCTACGCGCCGGATGAACAGCGAGAAGCCGTAGCCGTCGAGAGCGATGTGGTGGACGCGCAGGTACAGCAGGCAGTGGTCGTCGGGCAGCAACAGCACCGCGAAGCTGAAGAGCGGGAAGCGCCGCAGGTCGTCGTCGCCAGGGCGGCGCAGGTCGGCCCACATCCAGCGGCGCGCCTGCTCCCACGCGTCCGGCCCGCTGTGCGGAGGCTGTCCGTCCGCTCCTTCCGGTTGCCTCAGGTCCACCACCGGCAGCGGCCACGGTGACGAGGCGTCGACGACCTGCCACACCTCGCCCTCGTCGTCCGTCTCGAAGTGGACCTGCAGCGCCTCCGTGTCGGCGACGGCCCGGCGCAGCGCGGCTCTGAGCAGGTTCAGGTCGACCGGGCCGTGGATGTCGACGTACTCGGCGGCGCGGTAGATCGGGTTTCCCGCGTCCAGTTGCTGGGCGAACCACATCCCGGTCTGCGCTGTGGTCAGGGGCAAACGCCTACCACGGCTGCCAGGCTGCTGGTCCATGCTCGTCGACTCCTCAGGAGAATGCGCAGGGCGATCGGCCCGGCGTCGGAGAGCGACGCGCGTTGCGGCCGTGCAGCCGTTGCCCTCGCACCCGGGCGGCCCCTGCGGGCCCGCTCGGTCATCACGTTAGGAAGACGTGGGGTGCGCGAGAGGGCAGAAACGATGTGCATTCATCCGTTTGCGTGAAGACGCCCCTGCGCGGCTGCCGCGAGGCGCGCGGGTTCACCGGTCCCATCATCGGATTTCCGGCTGTGTCCCGCGCGCCGATCGGGGCTTCCGGCTGCGTCCCACGCGCCGATCGGGCTTCGGACAGCCCCTGGCCGGGTTCGCCCTGTCCGTGTCAGGCGCCCAGCGCCGCGAGGACCACGGACTTGGCCTCCTCCTGCACCTGGTGCAGATGGTCCTGGCCGCGGAAGGACTCCGCGTAGATCTTGTAGACGTCCTCGGTGCCTGAAGGACGGGCCGCGAACCAGGCGTTGGCGGTGGTGACCTTGATGCCGCCGAGGGCCGCGCCGTTGCCGGGGGCTTCGGTGAGCACCGCGGTGACCGGTTCCCCGGCGAGGGTGTCGGCGGTGACCTGACGCGGAGACAGCTTGGCGAGCAGTGCCTTCTCCTCGCGGGAGGCGGGCGCGTCGACGCGGGCGTAGGCGGGAGCACCGAAGCGGTCGGTGAACTGCGCATAGTGCTCGGAGGGCGTCTTGCCGGTGACGGCCGCGATCTCGGAGGCGAGCAGCGCCAGGGTGATGCCGTCCTTGTCGGTGGTCCACACCGATCCGTCGCGGCGCAGGAACGACGCGCCAGCCGACTCCTCGCCGCCGAAGCCGAGCGTTCCGCCGGACAGGCCGTCCACGAACCACTTGAAGCCCACCGGGACTTCCACCAGCGGCCGGCCGACGTCCGCCGCCACGCGGTCGATCATGCTGGACGACACCAGCGTCTTGCCGATCCCGGCGCCCGCGGGCCACTGCTCCCGGTGCGAGAACAGGTACGAGATCGCCACGGCCAGATAGTGGTTGGGGTTCATCAGTCCCCCGTCCGGGGTGACGATGCCGTGCCGGTCGGCGTCGGCGTCGTTGCCGGTGGCGATGTCGAACCGGTCGCGCTGCTCGATGAGCGAGGCCATGGCGTACGGCGAGGAGCAGTCCATGCGGATCTTGCCGTCCCAGTCCAGCGTCATGAAGCGCCAGGTGGGGTCGGTGAGCGGGTTGACGACCGTCAGATCGAGCCGGTGCTGTTCGGCGATGCGGCCCCAGTAGGCGACGGAGGCGCCGCCGAGCGGGTCGGCACCGATCCGCACGCCGGCGGCCCGGATCGCGTCCAGGTCCAGCACGTTCGGCAGATCGGCCACGTAGGCGCCGAGGAAGTCGTGGCGGCCGGTGCCGGGCGCGGCCAGGGCGCGGCTGTACGGGATGCGCCGTACGTCCTTCAGACCGCCCGTGATGATCTCGTTGGCGCGGTCCTGGATCCAGGAGGTCGCCTCGGAGCCGGCCGGGCCGCCATGGGGCGGGTTGTACTTGAAGCCGCCGTCGGCGGGCGGGTTGTGCGAGGGGGTGACCACCACGCCGTCGGCGAGGGCGGACGTGCGGCCGCGGTTGTACGTGAGGATGGCGTGCGACACGGCAGGGGTGGGCGTGTAGCCGTCGGCCTGGTCGATGAGCACGGTCACGTCGTTGGCGGCGAACACCTCCAGGGCAGTGATCCGCGCGGGCTCGGACAGGGCGTGTGTGTCGGCGCCGAGGAAGAGGGGGCCGTCGGTGCCCTGGGCGGCGCGGTACTCGCAGATGGCCTGGCTGGTCGCGGCGATGTGGTCCTCGTTGAAGGCCGCGACAAGGGACGAGCCGCGGTGCCCGGACGTACCGAACGCCACCCGCTGCCCGGGCTCGGCCGGGTCGGGGTGCAGCGCGTAGTACGCCGTGACCAGGCGGGCCACATCGACGAGATCCCCGGGCCCGGCAACCTGCCCAGCTCGTGCTTCCTGCATATCCTCGCTCCTCCGCAAAGGTCGTCGACCGTTCGTCGACCGTTGATCACGGCCCTCATTCTTCCCCGCTCCCGGCCCGTCCGTGTGTCGCTGATCCTTGTACGTGACGACAACCTCAAGTTGCCGCGAGGTGGTTTGCCCGTCCGGCCTTGCGGCGAGCCGAACCAGCGCCGCTCAAGGGGGCACAATCGGCGCAGGGCGGCCGACCTCGGCCGTCCCCCGCTGTTTTCTCTTCGGCGTCGGGGGCAGGCGCATCGTAGAGGCGTTGACGAAGGGACCGACATGAGTGCCGGGGAGAAGGCCAAGGCCACGACTGAGCAGGTTGTCGGGAAGGCTGTGCGAAAGGTGGCCCACGCGATGGGCAAGAACACCACGGCCGCCAAGGGTGCCGCGCTGGAAGCACGGGGCAAGGCCAGGGCGGCCAAGGAGGGCACGAAGGACCGCTTCCGCCACTGATCGCGTCCGCTGAGGGAGTGGCACGGAACAGGGGGCAGGGGTCCGGTGCGCGCAGCACCGGGCCCCTTCTCGCGCGACCGACAGCGGTACCGGCGAGGGGCGGACCGACAGCGGTATCGGCGACGGGCGGACCGGGGCCACGCCTGAGAGTCGCACCGGCTCAGCCTGGGCGGCGGCCAGGTGCTCCCGACGAGTGGTCGGCGGGCGTCAGGGAGTGACCGGGCCGCTGGTCACGGTGGTCCATCGGCCGTCGGCGACCGAGAACACCGTCAGGCGCCGGTTGCGGGTGTCGCCGTACGCGTCGAAGGCGACGTGGCCCGTGACGCCGTCGAACCCGAGCCGGGACACGGCCTGGGGCATCTTGGCGCGGGCGTCTCGGGGCAGGGTGCCGCCGTTGGCCGCCACGAGGGACTTCACGGCCTCGATGAGCGTCCAGGTGGCGTCGTAGGCGTACGGTCCGTACCAGCCGGCCGCCTCGGGGTACCCGGCCTTGCGGTAGCGGGCGAGGAAGTCCGCCCCGCCCGCCTGGTGTTCGGCGGGCACGCCGATGTTGACGGCGAGGTCGCCGTCCGTCTTCGAGCCGGACGTGAGGAACTCCTGGTCGAAGATGCCGTCACCGCCCATCAGGGGGACGTTGACGCCGGCCTGCTTGAGCTGCTGGGAGAGCGGGCCGGCGGTGTCGTAGTAGCCGCCGAAGAAGACGGCTTCGGCGCCGGAGGCCCGGACCTTCCCGGCAAGTCCGGGGAACTCGCGCTGGGTGGGGTCGACATGCTCCGCGCCGACCACGGTTCCGCCGAGGGTCTCCAACTCGGCCGTGAAACCGGAGGTGAGGCCGGCGCCGTAGGAGCTCTTGTCGTCGATGACGTAGATCTTGCTCTTCCCGGCCTCGGCGTAGAGGTGTCGGGCGGCGAACGGCCCCTGGTCCACGTCCGTGGTCACGGTGCGGAAGTAGGTGCCGTACGGGCGGGCCTTGGTGCCCGCGGCCCAGTCGGGGCCCAGCGTCAGCGCGGGGTCGGTGTTGCTCGGTGAGACGTTGACCAGGTCCGCCTGGGCCAGGGGGCCCACCAGGGTCTGGGCCACGCTGGAGTTGAGCGGTCCGACGACGCCCAGGACCTTCGCGTCGGACACGAAGTCGGCGGCGTTCGGGACTCCGTTGGCAGGGGCGGCCGCGTCGTCCAGGGCCTTGATCTCGAACTTCACCCCGGGGACGTGCCTCTTCTCGTTCGCGGTCCTCACCGCCAGGTCGGCGGAGTTCCGGATGCCGAGGCCCCACGCGGACTGGCTGCCGCTCAGTGGCGCGTCCACCCCGATCACGACCGTGACGGCGGATTCCGCGGCGCCCTTGCCGGCTGCTCCGCCGCGGGGTGTCTCGTCGTCACGGGAGAGAGTCCAGGTCAGGGCGGAACCGGCCACGAGCGTGGCCAGTGCCGCGCCCAGGACGACGGAACGCCGGGTGAGCGCGCGTGCCGGTACCGGCTTCTGCTCGTCCTTCTCCGCCTCGGCCGTCGTCCCCAGCGAGACCAGGTCCTCGGTCGAGGGGACGGGGGTCGGAACCGGGACCGGGGCCGGCGGCGGGCCGCTCGGCCGGTCCGGGACGGGGCGTCGGGGGTCGGCCGCCGGGGCAGGCCCGGAGTCCGGGACCGTGGGCGTCCGCGGTGTCGCGGGCGGAGGGGGTGGAGAGGGTGTGGGCGGCGTACGGGGCCTCGGGGGTGCCTGCTCCGTTTCGGCGTCCGGTGCCGGGGCGCGCTCGGGCTCGGGCTCGGGTTCCGGTTCCATTTCCGATCCCGTTTCCGATCCCGGTCCCGTTTCCGATCCCGGTCCCGTTTCCGATCCCGGTCCCGTTTCCGATCCCGGCTCCGTTTCCGATCCCGATACCGGCTCCGGTCCCGGTCCTGGCTCCCGCTCCCGCTCCGGTCCCGGTCCTGGCTCCCGCTCCCGCTCCGGTCCCGGTCCTGGCTCCCGCTCCCGCTCCGGTCCCGGCTCCGGCTCCGGCTCGGCGGCCGTCTCGTACCGAGCCGGGAAGGAGCGGAGTACCGACGCCAGCATCCTGGCGGCCTCCGCGGCGCCCACCCGCTGCTCCGGGTCCTTGGTGAGCAGCGCCTCCAGTGCGGGCGCGAGCGGTCCGGCGTGGACCGGCGGCCGGTGCGGGCGGGTGAAGACGGCCACGGCCAGGGCGTGCAGCCCCTGCGCCTCGAACGGCGGCCGTCCCTCGACGGCGTGGTACAGGGTAGCGCCGAGCGCCCACAGGTCGTTGGCGGGTGTCGGGCGCTTGCCCTCCAACTGCTCCGGGGGCATGTACTGCGGTGTGCCGATGACGATCCCGCTGTGGCTCAGCTTGGTCGTGGCGTCCGCGAGGTGCGCGATGCCGAAGTCGGTGAGGACGACCCGGTCCTTGGTCAGAAGGACGTTGTCCGGCTTGATGTCGCGGTGGACGATCCGCGCCGCGTGGGCCTCGGCGAGCGCGTCGAGCATGGCGGCGCCGATCTCGGCCACGCGCTGCACGGGCAGCCGGCCCTGCTCGCGGATGGCGGCGGCCAGGGACTGCCCACGGATGAACTCCATGACGATCACAGGGGCGCCGTGGTGCTCCGCGACGTCATGGATCGTGATGATCCCGGGGTGGCTGAGAGTGACCGCCGCGCGGGCCTCGCTCATGAAGCGCCTGAGCAGCGTGGCACGGTCGCCCTCGTCCATGCCCGGCGGGAAGAGGACCTCCTTGACGGCGACCTCGCGCCCGAAGAGCTGCTGGTCCAGGCCACGCCAGACTCGGCCCATACCGCCCTGGCCGATGGGTTCGACCAATTGATACCGGCCGGCGATGAGTTCGGGGTTCCGCTCGGTCACGCGCACACTCTAGGTCCTGCGGACAGCGAGCCTGCGAAATTCGCTGGTACGCAGCCCGGGGCCCCTTGTACGTTGGCGTCGCGACCGCGCCTTCCGATGCGCTCGGCTGCGGCTACTTCCTTTGACAACCAAGTGACGCCGCCGCCCTCTTGATCTCGGCAGGCGCGGCGCTCTCGCCCCGTCGGACCCTTCGACCGGGGCCGTCCCGTCCCTTGAATCCAGGGGGATTCACTGCCTCGTCACACCCCACGCGTCTCCAAGGTCTGGTCCGAGATGCTGGTGGCCCCGCATGTCTCGGCGGCCGCCCGATCCGTGCCCCCGCCCCGGCTCCCCCACGGGCCCGCCTGGCCGGACCTCCGCGGCTACGCGGGCGGCCCGGCCTTCGTCCGGGAGCCTCGCGAGGAGCTGTTCCTCCTCGCGGTCGGCAACTTCGTCTCCCAGCGGACCTTCTACGAGAGCGGCGAGGAGCGGGACGGCCGGTTCCTGCGTCTCGTCGGTGAACTCGCGGTCCAGGATCCCGTATGGACGGCCGGTCTGCTGCGCTGGCTTCGCGGGGAGGGCAACATGCGGACGGCGTCCCTGGTGGGGGCCGCCACGTATGTGCGGGCCCGGCTCGATGCCGGGGAATGTGCGGGTCCGTCGAACCGGTCCGTGATCGACTCGGTGCTCCAGCGGGCCGACGAGCCCGGCGAGCTCCTCGCCTACTGGGTCGCCGCGTACGGGCGGCAGGTGCCGCAGCCGGTGAAGCGGGGCATCGCCGACGGCGTACGGCGGTTGTACACGTCGCGGTCCCTGCTCAAGTACGACACCGCCTCCAAGAACTTCCGTTTCGGCGACGTGCTCAACCTGGTGCACGCCTCTCCCGACCCGGACAAGCCCTGGCAAGGCCCGCTCTTCCGCTATGCGCTGGACCGCCGTCATCATCCGGAGCGGGCGGTCGCACCGGCCTCCGACCACGTACTGACCGCCCATCGGGCGCTGATGGAGATGCCTGCGGACGAGCGGCGGGCGGTGGTGACCGGGCCGGGCGGCTCCGAGCGGCTGGCCGCGGCCGGGATGACGTGGGAGGCCCTGGCGGGGTGGCTGCACGGACCGATGGACGCCGCGGTCTGGGAGGCCGTGATCCCCACGATGGGGCCGATGGCGCTTTTGCGGAACCTGCGGAACTTCGACGAGGCGGGAGTCTCGGACGAGGTCGCGGAGCAGGTTGCCGCACGGCTCTCGGACGCCTCTGAGGTCGCCCGGTCCCGCCAGTTCCCCTTCCGCTATCTGGCCGCCCACCGGCATGCGCCGTCGCAGCGCTGGGCTGCCGCGCTGGAACGGGCGCTGGGGCATTCCCTGGCCAACGTGCCGTCGCTGCCGGGCCGGACGCTGATCCTGGTGGACCGGTCCGACTCCATGTTCTGGGACACCGTCTCCGAGAGGTCCACGCTGAGCCGGGCGGACGCGGCCGCCGTGTTCGGCACCGCGTTGGCCCTGCGGGCCGAGCAGGCGGATCTGGTGGAGTTCGGCTGGAGCAGCAGAGCGGTGGCGTTCGAGCGGGATGAGCCGGTGCTGGAGGTGCTGCAACGGTTCCACAGTCTCGGAGGCACCCAGACCACGATGGCGGTGCGGGCTCATTACCGGCGGCACGACCGGGTCCTGATCGTCACCGACGAACAGGCCGCCCCCTACAGCCGTGGCGGCCCGGCCGAACCGGTCCCGGCCGACGTTCCCGTCTACACGTGGAACCTGGCGGGGTATCGGCCCGCCCACGGCCCTGCCGGCCCCCACCGGCACACCTTCGGAGGCCTCACGGACGCCGCGTTCCGGATGGTCGGCCTCATCGAGGCCGGCCGCGAGTCCGCCTGGCCGTGGTGCGGAGGGGTGGATGTCCAGCCCTGAGCGGCTTCCGCTGCGATGCGGCGATCAGCCGTAGAGCGAGCGGGCTCCTGGGCTGTCGCCCTTGAAGCGCTGGCCCGCGGCGATCTCGTCGCCGACCACCGACCAGACCGTCTCGTCGTCCTGGAAGGGGAGCGGGTCGATGCCGCTCGTCTCTTCCCGGACACGCTCGACCTCGCGCTCCAGGCGCTCGAAGTCGGCTTCCTCGTCACCGCTGAAGGTGAACTCCTCCAGCAGGCGCTGGAACCGGAGGGTGACCTGGACGAGGGAGGAGACGTCCGTGTGGAGTTCCTGCACGGTCCCCTCGTCGGCGTCGAAGGCCTGCACCTTGCCGGATTCGGGGTCGAGGGCGAGGTGGGCGTTGAGCAGCCAGCCGATGACGGGCCATGCGTGCGCGTCCTCCGCTGCGTCCTCGAAGTCCTCCGCGTCGACGACGTCCCGGACGAGGGACAGCCGGCCGGTGTCCTCGTCGGGCTCACGCAGATGGAGCGTCCCGGTGGGGACGCCGACGGTCTGCAGGAGGCGGGCGCCCTCGGTGTCCGCGACGGCGGGCGGGAAGGCGGTGGCGGGCAGGGTCACGATCCGGTCCTCGCCGAACAGGTCGGCGAGTTCGCCGCGCGTGATGTCGAAAAGCACTGCCAGAACTCCGAACTCAGCGGCATCACGGGCGCCGTGGCCTTCTCACGGATGGAAGCGGTGACAACCATAGCGTTGTGGATCGAGGAGCCTCCGGGGCGCCCGCGAGGGCCGAAGCCAGGTCTGCGTGTATGTAGTGTGCGGAAATGACAAGAAGTGAGCGACTCGCGGAGCAGCTGGACTGGTACTGGCACAAGAACCTGCGGCCGCGGCTCGATGGTCTTACCGATGAGGAGTACTTCTGGGAGCCGGTGCGTGGCTGCTGGAGCATCCGCCCACGTGGCACGTCGGCCGCACCGATGTCGGCGGGTTCGGGAGAGTGGACGATGGACTTCGCGTCCCCTGCCCCGGTGCCGGCGCCGGTGACCACGATTGCCTGGCGGCTGGCGCACATCATCGTCTCGTGCCTGGGCTATCGGGTCGGATGGTACTTCGGCGGCCAGGAGGTCGACTCCGAGACATTCGCCTACGCGGGGACCGCTGACGAGGCGCTGAAACAGCTCGATGAGATGTATGGGAGATGGAACACGGGGGTCCGCGAACTCTCGGACGCCGACCTGGACAATCCGCCCACGGTGGGTCCCGAGCGGTTTCCCATGGAGAACAGGGTCCTGCACGTCAACCGGGAGCTGATCCATCACGGCGCCGAGATTTCCCTGCTGCGCGACCTCTACCGCTGGCAGGACGGAGCCGCAGCGCGCCAAACGGTCAGCGCTGCGGATCGGTGATCTCCCGCAGCGCTTCCAGGGCCTGTCGGAGCTGTCGGGTGCGCCCGGGGCCCAGGTGGGCCGTCCACCGGCTCTGGATGTCGCGGACGACGGGCAGGCTCAGCTCGATGAGTTCGTGGCCGCGGGCGGTGATGGTGACGAGCCGGGCTCGTGCGTCGCGCGGGTCGGGGGCGCGTCGGACGTACCCGGCCCGCTCGAGCTGGTCGACGATCGACCCGATGGTCTGCTTGCTGACCTGTGACGCCTCGGCCAGCTCGGCCAGCCGCGAGCCCTCGGGGCCGATCCGCTGGAAGACCCGTGCCTGAGTGAGCGAGATGTCATGCCCGGCGGACTTCAGGGCGTCCATCACGGCCGACTCCATGAAGCGGTACGGGATGAACATCAGGAGTCCGAGGTTGAGCTCGTCGGCGTCGTCGTCGGCCATGTCTCCATCATTGCAGAAGGTCCGAGTCTCGTACTAATATGGTCCGAGATTCGGACTTCTGGAGGCCCTCATGGCCGACTCGAACCCCTACTGGTCCGCTGTGCGCACGACCCGACTGCGGATCGCCGACCTGCTTGAAGAGCTCGCTCCGGCCGAATGGGAGCAGGAGTCGTTGTGCCGCGGCTGGCGTGTGCGGGACGTCGCGGGACACCTCGCGCTGGTCCCTACGATCACCACCTGGGACATGGTCGCGGTGGCACCGCGTGCTCGGTTCAGCCCCGACCGGATCAACACCGTGCTGGCCCGCCGGCACGGCGACCGCGATCCGGCAGACCTGATCGCCGCGATCCGCGCCCACGCCGGCACCCGGCGGACGGCGAAGGTGCTGGACACGCGCAACGCGTTGTTCGACGCGATCGTCCACAGCCAGGACATCGCCCTCCCACTCGCTCGGCAGTTTCCCGTCCCGGCCGAGCACAGCCGCGAAGGACTGCGGCGGGTCTGGGCGATGGGCTGGCCGTTCCACGCCGAGCGCCGCCTGGCCGGCTTCACTCTCCGGGCGACCGACACCGACTGGACGGTGGGCGACGGACCGGAGGTCGCCGGGCCCGCACTGGCTCTGCTGCTGCTCTCGACCGGACGCACGGCTTGTCTCGACGCTCTGCAGGGCGCCGGCGCCGACCGGCTCAAGTCCTCGCGCGCAGACCGCTGAGACATCCGCGCGAAGGACGCTTGACGCCACCGACACCGTCCGGGGCGCACGTCCACCGGGTGAGCCGTGTCTCACCCATGCCCCCCTTGCTATGCAACGAGGTGCATAGCAAGATCGGGTGCATGGCGCTCGACCACGCGATCCTCGTCTCCCTGCTGGAGAAGCCGGGCTCCGGCTATGAGCTGGCCCGGCGGTTCGAGCGGTCCATCGGGTATTTCTGGACCGCCACGCACCAGCAGATCTACCGCGTTCTCAAGCGCATGGAGACCGAGGGCTGGGTCGAGGTCCGGGACGTCCCGCAGTACGGGCGCCCGGACAAGAAGGAGTACTCCGTCACCGGGCCCGGGCGGGACGCGCTGTCCGCGTGGCTGCACGAACCGACCGAGCCCGAGAGTGTGCGGCACGACCTCGCGGTGAAGGTCCGCGGTGCGGCCTTCGACGATCCGGCCGGTCTGATCCGTGAGGTCGAGCGGCACCGGCAGGCGCACACGGACCGCCTCGCCCACTACCTCGCGGGCGAGGAACGCGACTTCGGGGAAGCCCCGGCGGACGGTCCGCTCGACGCCGAACGGGAGCTCCAGCACGTCGTGCTGCGCGGCGGAATCGCGTACGAGCGGATGATGATCGCCTGGCTCGACGACGTCCTCGCCACACTCGCCCGCTTCGACGCCGGTCACTGACCGGCCGAGCAGGACCCGGGGACCGTGCCCGGACCCACCCTCACCCCTCTCAGCCGAAAGGCGGCATCCATGGCCGACGCGCTGCTCTTCAACCCGCGGACGTACGACCCCGCGCACTTCGACCCGGAGACCCGCAGGCTGCTGCGCGCCACCGTCGACTGGTTCGAGGAGCGGGGCAAGCGCCGGCTGATCGAGGACTACCGGACCCGCGCCTGGCTCGGTGACTTCCTCGCCTTCGCCGCGAAGGAGGGCCTCTTCGCGACCTTCCTCACGCCCGCCTCCGCAGCCGGAGAAGGCGAGGGCGACAAGCGCTGGGACACCGCCCGCATAGCCGCGCTCAACGAGATCCTCGGCTTCTACGGCCTGGACTACTGGTACGCCTGGCAGGTCACCATCCTCGGCCTCGGCCCCGTCTGGCAGAGCGACAACGCCGACGCCCGCGCCCGAGCGGCCGAACTCCTCTCCCAGGGCGAGGTGTTCGCCTTCGGCCTGTCCGAGAAGGCCCACGGCGCCGACATCTACTCCACCGACATGCTGCTCGAGCCGGACGGCGACGGCGGCTTCCGGGCCACCGGCTCCAAGTACTACATCGGCAACGGCAATGCCGCCGGGCTCGTCTCCGTCTTCGGCCGCCGCACCGACGTCGAGGGCCCCGACGGCTACGTCTTCTTCGCCGCCGACAGCCGCCACCCGGCGTACCACCTGGTCAAGAATGTCGTCGACTCGTCGAAGTTCGTCAGCGAGTTCCGCCTGGAGGACTATCCCGTAGCCGCGGAGGACGTCCTGCACACCGGCCGCGCCGCTTTCGACGCCGCCCTCAACACCGTCAACGTGGGCAAGTTCAACCTGTGCACCGCCTCGATCGGCATCTGCGAGCACGCGATGTACGAGGCCGTCACTCACGCCCAGAACCGCATCCTCTACGGCCGCCCCGTCACCGCCTTCCCGCACGTGCGGCGGGAGTTGACCGACGCGTACGTCCGGCTCGTCGGCATGAAGCTGTTCAGCGACCGCGCCGTCGACTACTTCCGCACGGCGGGCCCCGACGACCGGCGCTACCTCCTCTTCAACCCCATGACGAAGATGAAGGTGACCACCGAGGGCGAGAAGGTCATCGACCTGATGTGGGACGTCATCGCCGCCAAGGGCTTCGAGAAGGACAACTACTTCGCCCAGGCCGCCGTCGAGATCCGCGGCCTGCCGAAGCTGGAGGGCACCGTCCACGTCAACCTGGCGCTGATCCTCAAGTTCATGCGCAACCACCTCCTCGACCCGGTCGCCTACGAGCCCGTCCCGACCCGCCTCGACGCGGCCGACGACGACTTCCTCTTCCGGCAGGGGCCCGCCCGCGGCCTCGGCTCGGTGCGCTTCCACGACTGGCGGCCGGCCTTCGACACGTACGCCCATCTGTCCAACGTCGCCCGCTTCCGCGAACAGGCCGACGCGCTCTGCGAGTTCGTCCGCACTGCCGCTCCTGACGAGCAGCAGAGCCGGGACCTCGACCTGCTCCTCGCCGTGGGGCAGCTCTTCGCGCTCGTCGTCCACGGGCAGCTCGTCCTGGAGCAGGCGGCGCTGTCGGGCCTCGACGAGGATGTGCTCGACGAGCTGTTCGCCGTCCTCGTGCGCGACTTCTCCGCGCACGCCGTCGAGCTGCACGGCAAGGACTCCGCGACCGAGGAGCAGCAGCTCTGGGCGCTCGGCGCGGTCCGGCGTCCGGTCGTCGACGGGGCGCGTTCGGAGCGTGTCTGGCAGCGCGTCGAGGCGCTGTCGGGGGCGTACGAGATGATGCCCTGACGGTTCGTCAGGGGCTCGCAAGGGCCTGCGGGTAGGGCGGCGGCCGGCGAAACGTCGGTCGCCGCACTCGCCCGAGGGCTTCCGGTGCTCCTGCTCAACTCGACTCCGTGACAGAGGAGTTGATCGACTCGTCCTTCACGCGCACGCTGGTTTACATCGATGTACATGCGGCTCTAGCCTGACACGGATTCCCCTCCCCCGCAGGAAGGAAGACCGCGTTGATCCTCCGCCTGTCACACCTCACCGGACGCCGCAGGCGTCGCCCCCGGGCTCGTGTCGCACTGTTCGGCCTGGTCACGGCGCTGGGCCTGATGCTCGCCGGCCCGGCCGCCGCCGACGCCGTACCACCGGCTCCCGCCGTACCGGCGGCGGACGGCCTCTCCCCCGCCGCCACGGGCACCCCCTTGCGGGACGGAACGGCGCTGTACCCACGTCTGGTCCGGCTCGCGCACAACGGCTCGGCCAACGGCCGCGTCCTCGCCAGTGTCGTCACCTTCGACGGCAACAACGGCATCGGCGCCATCCACGAGAGCACCGACTCCGGAGCGAGTTTCCGCGAGGTCGGCCGGATCGCCGATCCCGAGTCCGCGGCGGGCCAGGGCCTGTGCTGCGCCACCCTCTTCGAACTCCCCCGGCAGGTGGGCGCGTTGCCCGCCGGAACCCTGCTCTGGGCCTCCTCCGTGGGCCAGGACGAGCAGAACCGCCGTATGGCGCTGCGGATCTGGCGGAGCAACGACGTGGGGCGCACCTGGTCCTATCTGTCGGCCTGCGCGGTGGCGAACGGCACGGGCGGGTTGTGGGAACCGGAGTTCTCCGTGGCCGTCGACGGCGCTCTCGTGTGCCATTACGCGGACGAGACGGACCCGGCGCACAGCCAGAAGCTCGTCGCCGCCCGCAGCTACGACGGGGTGCACTGGCAGGGCCACCACGACACCGTCGCGAGCACCTGGTCCGAGGACCGGCCGGGCATGCCGGTGGTACGGCGGCTACCCAACGGCACGTACTTCATGAGCTACGAGATCTGCAATCCGGGCGGCCAGTACCAGTGCGTGGTGCACTACCGCACCTCCGCCGACGGCTGGAACTGGGGCAGCCCGGCCTCCCTCGGGTTCCGGCCGGAGACCGTCGACGGCAAGTACTTCCGAGCCGCACCGACCATCGCCTGGGCACCGGCGCCCGGCGGCGGGCCGAACGGGCGGATACTGCTGATCGGGCAGCGCCTGCTCAACCGCGACGGCACCCCCGCCGCGGACAGCGGCCGGACGATCCTCGCCAACACCGAGAACGGCAGCGGTCCCTGGTACGAGATCCCGTCGCCGGTGACCGTGCCCGAGCCCGGGGTGAACTACTGCCAGAACTACAGCTCGCCGCTGCTACCTTCGGTCGACGGCACCCGCGTCCTGCAGGTCGCCACCGACTTCGACGGCACGGTGTGCCGGGCCTGGTTCGGCAGCGGCTCACTGACCGGCAGCGGTGACGCCGCCGGAGTCGTCGACGGCGGGCTCTACCGGCTGGTCAACGCGGGCAGCGGGCACTGCCTGGACGTGGCCGCCGACTCCCGCGCGCCCGGCGGGAACGTCCAGCAGTGGACCTGCAACGGGCTCGGCCCGCAGGAGTGGACCCTGCGGTCCCATGGCGGCGGCCACTTCACGCTGACCGGGCGGAACAGCGGTCTGTGCCTCGACGTGGAGAACGGCTCCCCGACGCCGGGCGCGAACGTGCGGCAGTGGTACTGCAACGGGCAGGCAGCCCAGGACTGGCGGCCGGCGAACGTCGGCCGGGGTTACTACCGGCTGGTCGTCCGCTCCAGCGGCCAGTGTCTGGACGTGGCGGCGGGCTCGCGTGAGCCCGGGGCCAATGTCCAGCAGTGGACGTGCAACGGGCTCCAGCCGCAGATCTGGCGGCTGGAGCGGGTGTGACGCGCGGCGTCCTCCCGGTGTATGCCGGGAGGACGCCGCCGGGTCCGGCTAGGGCCTGTCGTTTGGATCAGGCCGGCTGCGAGGCGCTTCCGCCTCCTGGCCGGGTCGAGCGGGGTCTGGTGCGTGCAGCTGCAAGGCGGAGG
>NZ_JBIWFS010000011.1:0-90762 GCF_044763135.1 Streptomyces sp. NPDC096205
GGGCGTCGACGCGGAGCGTCGGCAACCGACGACAACGCCGCAGATGTGCGTGCCAGACCCCGCGACGCCGGCATGATCCAAACGACAGGCCCTAGTCCTGGAGGCGCTCCTCTATCGCAGCCGGCCGCAGTTGCGCGGCCCGGACGCGGTCGACGTCGAGCTTGACGCCGCGGTCGAAGCGGTAGATGCCGTTCTGTTCCTGGAAGACGTCCGTCAGCTGGGTGTAGCAGTAGCCGAACATGTTCGGGTCCTCCAGCAGCACTTGGGTGAGTCCGGCGAAGCGCGCGTGGAACTCCTCCTCGTCGCGGACCCGTTCGCCGTAGCCCCAGGAGGCGGTACGGTCCTCGCCCGACTGGGCGGCGGCCGCCTCGGGGTCCCACCAGATGCCGCCGAACTCGCTGACGAAGTACGGCTGTCCGCGGTACGGCTGCGAGTAGGCGGCGCCGTTGTCGTAGGAGTTGACGAAGGGGTCGCCCTTGGCCAGCCCGGACATCAGCGTGCGGAACTCCTCGGGGTCCTGCTCGTAGTTGTGGGCGTCGTAGATGTCGGTCTCGGCGACCCGGTGGGAGTAGCCGGAGGCGTCGACGACCGGCCGGGTGGTGTCCATGGCCTTGGTGGCCAGGAACATCGCGCGGGTCACGGCGTCGAGCTGGGTGATGCGGTCGTGCAGCTTCTGGTACGTCTCGTTCAGGGGGCACCAGCCGATGATCGAGGGGTGGGAGTAGTCGCGTTCGAGAGCCTCCAGCCACTGGGAGACGTAGGAGGCGTCGGGCTGCTGGTTGTCGCCCGAGGAACCGCCCACCTCGCAGCCCCAGTCCCCGAACTCGCCCCACACCAGATATCCCAGGCGGTCGGCGTGGTACAGGAAACGCTCCTCGAAGACCTTCTGGTGCAGCCGCGCCCCGTTGAAGCCGGCCGCCATGGCCAGCTCGATGTCCCGGACGAGTGCCGCGTCGGTGGGCGCGGTCATCAGGCCGTCCGGGTACCAGCCCTGGTCGAGCACCAGGCGCTGGAAGACCGGGCGGCCGTTGAGGGTGACGGCCTTGCCCCGAAGCCCCACGGCGCGCAGGCCGGCGTAGCTGTCGAGGGAGTCCACCAACTCCCCGTCCGCGTCCAGGAGTTCGAGGCGCAGGCCGTACAGGTGCGGGTCGCCGGGGCCCCACTCGCGGCGCCTGTCGTCGGGGACCGGCAGGACCAGGCGGGGGGCCATGTCCAGGTCGGCGCGGACCTCGGCGCGGCTCACCTCGCCGCCCCCGTCGCTGAGCACGGCACGCACGCGGAGGCCGGGGCGGTTGCCGGACAGCGGCAGTTCGAGGTGGAAGGCGGAGCCGGCCAAGTCCGGCGTGATCCGGGGGCGCCTGAGGTGCAGTTCGGGCACGGGTTCGAGCCAGACGGTCTGCCAGATGCCCGTCACCCGGGTGTAGTTGCAGTCGTGGTTGGCGTACTGGACGGCCTGTTTGCCGCGCGCCTGGGGGCCGGACTTGGGGTCGCGGGCCCGGACGGTGATGACGACGTCCGCCCCCGGGCCGGCGATGTCGCCGAGGTCGGCGGTGAAGGGGGTGAAGCCGCCGCGATGCCGGGCCACCTCGCGCCCGTCGGCCCACACGGTGGTGTCGTAGTCGACGGCACCGAAGTGCAGCAGCACCCGCCGCCCGGCCCAGTCCGCCGGCAGCGTGACGGTACGGCGGTACCAGACGGCCTGAAGGAAGTCGGTGTCACCGATGCCGGACAGCTCGGACTCGGGCGGGAAGGGGACGAGGATCTCGTCGTGCAGTGCGCGGTCGAGGAGGCCGCGTTCGAGTCCGCTGTCCCCCTGGTCGGTCTCGAACTGCCAGGCGCCGTTGAGGTTGAGCCAGTCGCTGCGCACGAACTGCGGGCGCGGGTACTCCGGGCGCGGTACGGAGTGAGTGGGCACACATGCTCCAGTCGATCGGGCGGCCGGCGAGCGAGCCGCCGTGCCTGCGTATACGGCGGGAAAGGTGAGGTCAGGAGCCGCCGAGGCCGGTGGTGGCCACGGAGTTGACGATGCGGCGCTGGAAGAGGAGGAACACCACGATCAGCGGCAGCGCGGCCAGCAGCGCGGAGGCCATGGACTGCGCGTACTGGATGCCGAAGGCGTCCTTCACGGTGGCCAGGCCGACCGGGAGGGTCATCAGGGCGGGGTCGTTGGTGACGACGAACGGCCACATGAAGTTGTTCCAGGCGCCGATGAACACGAAGATCGACACGGCGGCGACGATCGGCCGTGACAGCGGCAGCACGATGGACAGGAAGACCCGGAACTCGGACGCGCCGTCGATGCGGGCGGCGTCCTCCAGCTCACGGGGGATGCCGTCGAAGAAGCGCTTGAGGATGAACACCATCATGGGCGCGACCACTTGAGGCAGGATGACTGCCGCATAGGTGTCCACCAGGTCGAACAGCAGCATCTGTTCGAAGAGCGGGACGACGAGCAGCTGCGGCGGGACCATGACGGCGGCCACCGTCACCCCGAGCAGGGCCCTGCGGCCGCGGAAGGTGCCGCGCGAGAGACCGTAGGCGGCGAGGGTGGAGACGGCCACGGTCAGGAGCGTCACCAGCCCGGCGATCAGAAGGCTGTTGAAGGCCCAGAGGGTGACATTGCCGCGCTCCAGGATCTGGCGGTACGCCCCCAGGGTGAAGGCGCCCTTGAAGGGCGAGAGTCCCGGGGTGGCCACGTCCTGCTCGCTCTGCACGGAGGTGGCGATCGCCCAGACGAACGGCAGCAGCCAGAGGGCCGCCAGGACGGCCAGCGCGGTGCCGGCCAGTACACGCGGCGTCCGGCCGTGGCCGAGGAGCAGCGGCGAGCCGTCCTGCCGCAGTGGTGGGCGGCGCCGTGGACGCAGGGTGGGTGCGGTGACGGACACGGTCAGTCCTCCCGGCGGAACAGGCGCAGCTGGACGAGTGAGACGACGACGATGAGGGCGAAGAAGAGGTACGAGACGGCGGAGGCGTAGCCGAGCCGGTAGCCGGTGAAGCCGACGTCGTAGACGTACTCCAGGACCGGGCGGGTCGAGCCGCCCGGGCCGCCCTTGGTGAGGATGTAGATCTGGTCGAACACCTTCAGCGAGGCGAGGATCTGGAGCATGGCCACCAGTGCGGTGGTCCTGCGCAGTTGCGGCAGGGTGACGGACCACAGCCGCCGCCACGCCCCGGCGCCGTCCAGGGCGGCGGCCTCGTCGTAGGTGGTGGGCAGGGACTGGAGTGCGGCGAGGTAGAGCAGGAAGTTGAAGCCGACCGTCCACCACACGGTGAGCGCGGTGATCGACCACATCGCGACGGCCTCGTCGGAGAGCCAGCCGACGGGTCCGACGCCGAAGGTGTCGAGGAACTGGTTGGCCAGGCCGATGTCCGGCTGGTAGAGCCAGGCCCAGACGAGCGTCACCACGGTCACGGGCAGCAGGTAGGGGGCGAAGAAGGCCAGCCGCCAGGCCCACTGCCCGGCGAGCCCGCTGTGCACCAGCAGCGCCATCGCCAGGGCGACGAGGACGAGGGGCACGGAGGAGATGACGGTGAAGAAGACGGTGTTGCCGAGGCTGCTCCACACATCCGGGTCCCCGAAGGCCTCGGCGTAGTTGTCGAAGCCGACGAACGTGGTGTCGCGCAGGGCGAGGGAGCTGTCGGTGAAGCTCATCCACAGCCCTTGCGCGATCGGCCAGACCATGAAGAGGGCGAAGAGGACCAGGAACGGCAGCACGAAGACCAGTCCGTTGCCGGTGGTCGTAACGATTCTCCAGCGGCCGGGCCGGCGGGGGTCGCCGGCCGGGGTTGCGGCAGCGTCTGCGCGGGCCTGGGCGCCGTGTGGTGCGGTGGTGGTCATGTCGGTCACTCCTTTCGTTCGTCAGGCCACCGGGTTGGGCTGCCGCAGCAGCGTGTCGGCCTCGCCGACCATCTGCCGCACGGCCTTCTCGGGGGTCGTGTTGCCCAGCAGGGCCGACTGGAGGGGCTGGCACATCCGGTTCTGGAAGTTCGAGCCGGCTCCGGCGAACCAGTTCGGCGGGTCGAGCACCGCGACCTCCGCTGCCCGCGCGTACGAGGACTGCGGGTCGAGGGCGGCGTACTCCGGCTGCGCGAGCACGGGCTGGTAGGCGGGGATGTGGCCGGCGCTCGCCCAGGTCAGGCTCTGCTTGACGATCTCGGCGACGTACCGGTGTGCTTCGCGGCGCCTGGCCGGGTCGGGGTTCTCCTGGCGCGGGAGGACGAAGCTGTGGCTGTCGGTGTAGACGGCCGGCTTGTCGAAGACCTGGGGGAAGGGTGCGGCGCCGAGCGGGATGCCGGACTTCTTCAGGGTGGGCAGTTCCCACTCCCCCAGCATGACCATGCCGCCGCGGCCGCCGAGGAATCCGGCCATCGCGCCGTTGTAGTCCAGGTTGTTGGGGTTGGTGCGGCCGTCGAAGAGCTGCTGCATGAACGTCACGACCCGCACCGCGGCGTCGATGTCGATCTCGGCCGGGCCTGACTCGGGGAGGGTGAAGGACGCGCCGGTCTGGGCGTAGAGGGCGGCGAACTGCCGCCAGCTCTGTGCCGTGTCGGTGACGTGGCCGAACAGAATGCCCGACTGCCCGGTCGCCTCGGCCAGCGCCCGTCCGGCGTCCAGCAGGGCTTCCGGTGAGCCCATCGGGGCCAGCTCGCCCGAGGAGTCGAGCAGCCCCGCGGTGTCGGCCGCCTCCTTGTCGTAGAAGACGATGAAGGGGTGTACGTCCAGCGGGATCGCGTGGACGACGCCGTCGTGCCGCGTCCGTTGCCAGACAGCGGGGGCGAAGTCCTTCTCGGTGACGCCGAATTCGGCGAGCAGGTCCAGGTCGAAGGGGTCCAGGAGGCCGCCCGGCGCAAAGCCGGCCAGCCGCGACAGGTGCAGGACCGCCACGTCGCACGCGCGGCCACCGGCGGCCGACATGGCCAGCTTGGTGTAGTACGAGGGACCCCAGTCGAGGATGGTCCGCTTCACCTCGAAGCCCCGCGGGCCTGCGGAGACGGCCTCGATCATGTCGTCCATCAACATGCCGTCGCCGCCCTGGAACAGGTCCCAGACGCTGAGGTCCGAGGCTCCGGAGGCCGCGGCCGGCGAGGCGCAGCCGGACAGCGGTCCCGCGGCGGCCAGTGCTCCCGCCGCGGCCAGGGTGTGGTGCATGAGCCGACGGCGGGTGAGGCCCCGCGGCCGATCGGAGGGGGGCGCTGCTTCTGGTACAGGAGAGCGGGTGGACATCGCTGACCTTTCGACGGCCGGACGCGCGTGCCGGACCGGCGGTGGGCCACCGCGAGGGTGACCACCGGCGGCGGCAGGCGGCGGGTCGCACCGGTCGGATCGGTGCGGTGGCATGTTTTTACATCGATGTACATTGGCTGTAAAGAGCCTCGGACGCACAGCCCCGGATCGGTACCGGACAGCCCGCACGGACAGCGCTCAGGTCCGCGCCACGCCCGGACATAGACTCGGCACGCGCGAAGGGGCAGGGAGGTCTCGGTGGCACGACCCAGGATCAAGGACGTCGCACGGCACGCGGGGGTGTCGGAGAAGACGGTCTCCAACGTGATCAACGACTACGAACACGTCTCCGAGCGGACCAGGCGCGCGGTGCAGGAGGCGATCGAACACCTCGGCTACAAGGTGAACCTGGCAGGGCGTCACCTCCGCAAGGGGCGCACCGGCATCATCGCCCTCGTGGTCCCCGAGCTGGACGTTCCCTACTTCGCCGAACTCGCCCGGCATGTCATCCGGGAGGCCGAGGCGCACTCGCTGACCGTGCTGATCCACCAGACCGGGGGCGACCGGGACCACGAGCTGTCGGCTCTCGCCGGGTTCGGCTCCGCCTTCGTCGACGGGGTCATCCTCAGCCCGCTCGCCCTCACCGCCGACGATCTGCGCGATCGCGCGGACGCCCCGCCCACGGTGCTGCTCGGGGAGCTGCTGGAGGAGGGCGCCGACCATGTCGCCATCGACAACGAGAAGGCCGCACGGGAGGCGACCGAGCACCTGATCGGCCTCGGGCGCCGCACGATCCTGGCCATCGGCGGCCGGGACGACGTCGGCCTGGGCACGGCCGAGGCACGCACCCGCGGCTATCGCACCGCCCTCGACGAGGCCGGCATCGCCCACGATCCGGCCGCGGCGATCCCCGTCGCGTCGTTCAGGATGCCCGACGGCTACGAGGCCGTGACCCGGGCACTGGAGACCGGCGCGCGGCCGGACGCGCTGCTGTGCCTCAACGACCAACTGGCGCTGGGCGCACTGCGCGCGCTGCACGAGCGCGGCGTCCGGGTGCCCGAGGAGGTGGCCGTCATCGGCTTCGACGACGTGGAGGGCGGACGGTTCAGCGTGCCGACGCTGAGCACCGTGGCGCCCGACAAGGCCGCGGTGGCCAAGGTGGCCGTCGAGCTGCTCCAACGCCGTATGGACGAGGCGGCGGGCACCGGCGAGGCCGACGACCGTGCGCCGCGGGATCTGGTCGTGCCGCACCGGCTCGTGCTGCGGGAGAGCACGGAGGGAGTGACGGGGGACCGCTCCGTGCGGACCTGAGCCGGCGACGGCACGCGCGGCGTCACGGTGGCGCCCCTCGCCTCTTGACCGTCGCGCCGCGCCGTTCCAGGCGCCGGCCGTGGGGCCTTCGGCCGTCGCGCCCGTGCCGTTCCACGCCATCGCCGCCTCCGGGCAAGGGGGCCCCGAACTCCCGGTGACCCGAGCACCCGTCATTGACATGCTCACCGCCAGACAGGATGCTGCCCCGTATTCCATCGATGTAAAGCGTGCTGGACGATCCGACCACGGGAGCAACCATGAAGCGTGAACCACGCCTCTTCGGGGCAGCCACCCTGGCGCTGAGCCTGCTGCTCGCGCTCGCGACGGCCCTGTCGGCGCCGGACACCGCCCAGGCGGGTCAGACCTCCCTGCGCGCCGCCGACCCGAGCGTCCTGCGGGTCGGGGGCACCTATGTGTCGGTGCAGTCGACCGGCGACGGCATCGCCGTACGACAGGCCTCCTCGACGGCCGCGCTGGCCACGGCTCCCGCCCGTCAGGTGTGGTCGGACACGCGGGGCCTCGGCGAGGTGTGGGCTCCGGAGATCGTCCGCGACGGCGGCCGCTACCACGTCTACTTCTCGGCCGGCCGAGGCTCCGCCCACCGGATGTACGTGATCAGCTCGGCGAACCCCGACAGCGGCTACACGGCCGCGACCCGGCTCGCCCTCCCTGACGACAAATGGGCCATCGACGGCACCCTGTTCACCTTCGGCGGCCAGCGCTGGTTCGTCTGGTCCGGCTGGGCCGGCGACACCAATGTCGAGCAGAACCTCTACATCGCCCGCATGAGCAGCCCCACGACACCGACCGGCCCGCGATACGTCATCTCGCAGCCGCGCGAGAGCTGGGAGCGCGTCGTCGGGAACCCCTACATCAACGAGGCTCCCGAGGCCGTCAAGGACCCGGACGGCCGGCTCCACATCGTCTACTCCGCCAACGGCAGCTGGAGCGACCAGTACTGTCTCGCCGACCTGCGTCTGCGGGCCGGCGGCGACCCGACGTACGTGTGGGACTGGTACAAGTCGAACGGCTGCCTCTTCGGCTCCCACCGCGCGACCATGATGAGCGGCTGGGACCCGACGCTGTACGTCGACGGGCCCGGCCACCACAGCTTCGTGCTCCTCGACGGCGACATCGCCACCAGCCCGCCCGCCGGTCCCACGTTCCCTCTGATGTTCCACGCGGTGCCGAAGGGGACGCCGTACGCCTGGGAGAACCGGTACTGGTACACCGGCTCCTTCTGCTGGTGGGGTGGGACCACCTACAGCCGCGCCAACGTCCCCGGCCCTGTGACGGACACCGGCTGGAGCCTGAAGTTCTTCGAGTGAAGGCAGCTGCCCCGACGGTCAGGCGGTGTGCAGGGTCAGGCCGTAGCGGGCGAGGATCTCGTTGACCGGCTGGAACCATGTCTCGCCGCCGGTTGAGCAGTTGCCCCAGCCGCCCGATGTGACGCCCTGCGCCTGGTCCCCGCTGATGAACGAGCCGCCGGAGTCGCCGCCCTCGGCGCAGACGCTGGTCTTCGTCATCTGGTACACCGCGCCCTGGCTGTAGTTGACCGTCTCGTTCTTCGCCAGGACGGTGCCGCAGTGCCAGTGGGTCGTGGAGCCGGAGCGGCAGACGGACGTGCCCACCGGCGCCTCTGCGGAGCCCTTGACCAGCCGGTCGGGGATCGTGCCCCAGCCGAGCACCACGGGCACGGTCCACCAGCCGCTGTGGATGCTCACATAGGCGTAGTCGTCGCCGGGGAACGAGGAGCCCTGGAAGGTGCCCATGGCGGAGCCGTCCCAGCCGCGCACGGCCGCTCCGGCCCGCCCGCAGTGGCCGGCGGTGACGAAGCCGCCGTGCACGGAGAACCCGATCGAGCAGCGGACGTTGCCCGTGTAGTACGGGTCTCCGCCTACCGTGCCCGCCGCGTACGTGCGCGGCGCCTCGGCCGTCTGCGTGACGGAGACCGGGGCGTCGCGCCGGGCCCGGTCGACGAAGGCCCGGACGGCCGGGTCGGTCCGCTCACCGCGTACGACGGTGATCTGGACGGAGTTGGCCGCGGGATCGACGTGCCAGCCGGCGACGCCCTTGGGGGCGGAGAGCGAGTCCAGCCGGGACTTGGCCCGGTCCAGGGCGGCGGCGCTGTGCCGCACGAGCCGTGTGTCGGCGCCCAGTGCGCGCACCTCGGGGGCCTTGGCCCGGTCGGTGAGTGCCACGACGAGCCGCCCCGAGGACGGCTCGAACCATGAGCCGCCGTACGCCTTTCCGGCGGCGGTCCGGGCGGCCTTCTCCGTGCGCATGGCGGCCTGTTCGGCGTGCAGGCGCTCCTCGGCCTGCGACGCCGTGAGCCCGAGGTCGCGGCGCATGGCGTCGAGCAGGCCGGGCGAGACGGAGACGGAAGCCTCGGCCTCTCTGAGGGAAGGGGCAGCGTTCGCGGTGCCGGCGTGGGCGGCGCCGAGTCCGGCGACGAGCAGCACGGCCGCAACGGCGGCGCGCAGGGTGGCGGTGCGTTTCACGGGGCCTCCTGGGGTGGGGGAGCGGAAGGGCGCCCTGAGAGCGCTCTCAGGGCGCATTCGCACGCTAGGCCTGCAGCGCTTGACAGGTCCATACCAGGATTCGGCCGTCGTCGGCCCTCTCCCCCGGCCCGTACACGGGCACGCCGAAGCCCCGGTCCGCGTGTGCCGCCCGCGGACCGAGGGTGGCGCGCCGCCTCGTACAGGGGGCCGTCTACCGCTTCTCGGCGGCGTACAGGGCGCTCACCTCCTCGGCGGAAAGTGCCTTGTCATAGGCGTGGACCTGGTCCACCGAGCCGTTCCAGAAGTCGACGTTCCCACCGCCCCACTTGGCCCGGCCCACCGCGAGCGGACCGGTGCTGACATCGGCGGGACCGGGCGTCGCCGTGGCCATGAGCGTGCCGTCGACATACAGCCGGATCTCGTTCCTCGCGGTGTCCCGCACGCCCACCAGGTGGTACCAGCGGCCGAGTTCGGGCGTCGTGACGTACCGGGCGCGGTTGCCTCCCGGCGTGCTGAAGGCGAAGGCGCCCTGTCCGTACTGGAGGTAGAAGGGGTTCTCCTGGCGGCGTCCGTCCTGGCTGACGACGGTCGCATAGTTGCCGGGCAGGGCGTCGAGCGTGGCCCAGGCGGCGACGGTGTAGTCGGTGGTGGTGTCGAGCACGGGGCCGTCGGTCTGGGCGTAGTCACCCTGGCCGTCGAACTTCAGGGCGCTGCCGCGCACACCGTCCGTCCAGGTCGTGCCCGCGGTCAGCGAGAGGGGCCTGGCGTTCGGTCCCGTGTCGGCGGCGGTGGTGCCGCTGCCCTCGTCCAGGGACCAGGAGCCGCCGCCCTTGAGCGGGGCCCGGTCACCGGCCGCGGCGCCCGCGGCGATCACCTTGAGGTTGACCTCCCGGACGCGGGCCGGGTCGACCTTGATCTCGCGGCGGTCGTAGGTGTACAGGCCGTTCAGCTCGTTCTCGAGGTCCGAGATCTGGGTGTAGACCGAGCCGGAGAGTTCGGCGCCGGCGGCCTCCAGGTAGTACTTCTCGGTGTTCTCCACGTACCCGCGGGTGAGCGCCTCCTTGTCGGCGACACCGCTGTAGATCACCGTCGGGGCGCCCGGCCACATGTGGCCCGGGGTGCGCAGCGTGAAGCCGCCGTGCTCGCCGTCCATGGCGGCCCTGCGCGCGTCGGGGAAGGCCGGGTCGGTGTTGTTGTAGTCGTGGTGGTCGATGATGTCGCCCTTGCCGGAATCACCCTTGGAATTGCAGCAGTTGACGCCCGAGTGGGCGTTCGTGACGCGCGAGGGGTCGGCCGCCTCGACCTGTTCGGCGATACGGCCGGTCGCCGCGCGGTCCCATTCGCCCCAGCCCTCGTTGAAGACGGTCCAGCCGATCACGGACGGGGAGTTGTGGTGCTGGCGCATCATCTCGCGGCCCTGGTCGACGAAGGCCTGCTGCCCGGTGGGCTCGGTGATGTCGCCGGAGACGAAGTCCTGCCAGACCAGCAGGCCGAGCCGGTCGGCGTGGTAGAACCAGCGCGGCGACTCGACCTTGATGTGCTTGCGCACGGCGTTGAAGCCGAGCTTCTTGTGGGCCTCCAGGTCGAAGGTGAGGGCCTTGTCGCTGGGCTGGGTGTACAGCCCGTCCGGCCAGAAGCCCTGGTCGAGCGTGGCCAGGGAGAAGACGGGCTTGCCGTTGAGGACCAGCTTGCGGAAGCCGCCCACGTCGGCGACGTCGATCTCCCGCATGCCGAAGTAGCTCTCGACGCGGTCGGCCGACTGCCCGTCGGTCAGCCGCACTTCGAGGTCGTAGAGGTAGGGGTCGTCCGGGCTCCACAGGTGCTGGTCCGCCACCGGCAGACGCAGCTCCTGGTTGGCGGGGCCGGTGACCCGGCCGACGACCCTGCCTTCGGTGTCGCGGGCGACGGCGTCCACGCGCGCGCCGGCCGAGGCCCGCCCGGACTCGACGGTCACCACCAGGCTGCTCGTGTCGATGTCGGGCGTGGTGACAAGGTTGTCAACGGACACGGGGGCGACGGGTTCCATCCAGACCGTCTGCCAGATGCCGGACGACTGGGTGTAGAAGATGCCGCCGGGGTTGCTGGACTGCTTGCCCTTCGGCTGGTTCGCGCCGCCGGTGTCGGTGACCGCGACGACCAGCTCCTGCGGTCCGGTGCCCTTGAGCGCGTCGGTGATGTCGGCGCTGAACGCGTTGTAGCCGCCGGTGTGTCGGGCGACCTGCTTGCCGTTGACCCAGACCCTGGCCCGGTAGTCGACGGCTCCGAAGTTGAGCATCAGGCGGTTGTCCTTGCCGCCCGCGCCGACCTTCCAGCCCTTGGGCACGTCGACCAGCCGGCGGTAGACCATGTGGTCCTCGTGCCGTTCGAGTCCGGAGAGCTGCGACTCCACCGGGAAGGGCACCACGATCCGCTCGTCGAGGTCCTCGCCGAAGACCGGTGTCTCGCCCGCCTCGGCACCGGCGAACTGCCAGGGCCCGTTGAGGTTCTTCCACTTGGCGCGCACCTGCTGCGGACGCGGGTACTCGGGCAGCGGACGCTGCTCGTCCAGCTGGTCGCCCCACTTGGTGGTGAGCCGGTGGGTGGAGGCGTTGGCCGCGAAGCGCAGGATCCGCGGGACGGACTCGTCACCGTCCTTGAGCCCGCCACGGCCGTCGTAGTCGATCCGGACCTGCTGGCCCTGCTGGACCGGCGCCGCGAGGTCTACCAGGGCGGTGGCCGGGTCGCCGGGCGCCGCCCGGACCGAGCTGACGGGGAGGGGCGTCGTGTCGGCCTCGACCGTGAGGTGGTCCTTGACGTCGGCGAGGCCGCTGACCGGGTGCTCGAACCTCAGGCGGAGCTGACGTCCGTTCGCCGGGACCGTCGGCTCCATCGGGTAGACCTCGAAGTCGGCCGGCGGGGTGAACGCCGACTCCGGCACCAGCTGCTTGGGCATCGTCGGGGTGGACCAGCGCAGGAACATGTTGGCCCCGCCGACGTCCTGGAACATCTCCAGGCGGAACTCGTGCTCCTGCCCTGCGGTGAGCCGGACCGGCGCGCTGGTCTGCTCCCGGTCCCAGTCGGGCACCCAGTGGTCGATGACCGGCCGGCCGTCGACGAAGAGCCGGAAGCCGTTGTCCCCGATGCCGTAGAACGTGTAGTCGCCGGTGACGGGCGCTTCGATCCGGCCGGTCCAGCGAGCGGTGGTGTGCTCGGACCGCCCGGTCAGGGACTGGAACGTGCCGGTGAGGCCGGAGAAGTTGATCTGCGGGTCGAGGGCGGTGCCACCGAGCGTGGCGAAGTCCCGGGCGCCGGGCGCCGACATGCTGAAGTACTCGCCCTTCAGGCCGTGCACTTCGATCGCGGCGTCGTCAGCGTTCACAGCGGAGGGCGCGGCCGGTTCCGTGGCGGACGCGGCGGGAACCATGCCTCCGGTGGACAGCAGCAGGACGGCCGCCGCGGTCAGCAGCGCCCGTCTTCCGCTGCGGGGGCGGGTGTTTCGGGGGCGGGTATGTCGTCGTGTCATCGAGTCATTCCTCGGGGGGAGGGGATTCGGAGCCGACCGGAGGCCTGATGAGCTGGTTGCGCTGAAGTGCCCCTGCAGGGCGCCCCGTTCGTCTCGGGGCGTGGGCCTCCGGTGACCACGCAGTCCCGGTCGGCCGGCCGACGACGTCACACGGCGAGGTGTGGGCCGCCGGAATTCCATCGATGGAAATTTCTGCGCAGCGGAATGACAGCACGCCGCCGGGAGGCTGTCCAGACCCTGTGCGACAAGTCGCTGACCGCTCGTCATGTGGGCTGCGTGGACCGACGGTTGCGGGGACCCCGAGAGTTGACCGCCATACCCGAGGGCATCGAGACCGCGAGAACCTCGCGGCGCTCAGTGTCCGGCGGGCGGCTCCAGGCAGCCGGTCTCCGGGTACAGGCCGTTGGTCCGCACCTGGTAGTTGGTCTTCTGCAGGAACGCCGTGACGCAGGTGTCGTCGTGCACGCGCAGTGCGACCAGTGCTCCCTCGGGCGTGACGTAGTGGTCGGTCTCGAAGCGCGGGTACATCTCCCGGACGGTGAGCGTTCCGCCGAGGCGCTTGCCGTCCTGGGTGATGCGCTCCTCCTCGTAGCCCAGGTCCAGCAGGGCGGTGCGTACGCTGGCGGGGTCCCACTTCTTCTGCTTCCACAGCCGCTCGATCACCGGGGTGATCCGCTCGGCCTCGCGGTTCGCGTCCGCCTCATGGGCCGGGGACATCTCGCCCTCGCGGCGGTAGGCGTTGTTCTCGTTGTAGTGCGGGGCGCCGTCGCCGGCTCCGGGTTCCACGTAGGGGCCGGCTCCCGGGTCGCCGGACGAGGCGCTCGCCGAGGGTGCGGCCGGGCCGCCGCCCGTGGCCGTCGTGTCCGAGGCGCGCTCCCGGCCGCAGCCGGTGAGCGCCAGCGCGGCGGACAGGACGAGGACGGCAGCGGCGAGCGGGGCACGACGGGCCGAGACTGAGGCGGACATGGCCTCACACTGTCATGTCCACAGGCGGTCGGGATCAGCACCCGCACGCACGGAACATGAGTACCCGTACTCATGACAGACGCGCCCCGGCGGGGGAGTCGTCGTGTGCTCAGGACTGTCGCGAAGTCATGACATTCGCACGACCCTGACAGTCGCATACTCATCCCATAGGCGCATGCGCGACGGTCAGAGGAGCCGTTCGGCCCTGGCCCCGACCCGTTTCGGCCCTGGCCCCAACCCGTCCAGAGCGCTTTCCCGGAAGGGTCGGAGGAGGCTGCCATGACTGGCGAAATCCCGGCTCCGCGCCTTGGAAGGCGCGTCTCCGTCGTCCTGATCTCGGCACTGGCGTTGTCGCTGCTGTCCGTCGCAGCCTGCGACTCCGGCTCCGGCTCCGGCTCCGGCTCCGGCGGAGACGCGTCCCCGAGGCCCGCCCGGCCGTCCACCTCGACCACCGAACCGGGCACACCGGGCGACACGACCGGCACCCGCACACCGGCGGACACCGGCACACTCACCGTCACCCCGAGAACTCCGGCAGCCCCCGTCCAGCCGGTCACCGAACCGCCCCGGGCCACCCCGCGCAGGGTGGCCACCGCGGTGTACTTCCTGCACGGCGCGTACATCTCCCCCGCCCCGCGCACCGTGACCGCGCCGGGCACCGCCGCGGGGGCCCTTCGTGCCCTGCTGGCAGGCCCCAGCGGCACCGAGGTGCGGCAGGGCCGTACTACGGCGATCCCGTCGGGCACCACGCTGCGCTCGCTGGCGGTGCGCGACAAGGTGGCGACCGCCGACCTGTCCGGGCGTTACGACGACGGCGGCGGCACCCTCTCGATGCGGGCCCGCCTCGCCCAGGTCGTGTACACGGTGACCCGCTACCCGAGCATCGAGAAGGTGCGCTTCCAACTCGACGGCAAGCCCGTCACGTCGTTCGGCGGCGAGGGCATCCTCCTCAACAGGCCTGTGGGACGGGCGGACTTCGAGGACGTCACGCCGGCCGTCCTGGTCGAGTCGCCGCTGATCGGCGGCACCGTCCGTACGCCGGTCAGGGTGTGGGGCACCGCGAACACCTTCGAGGCCGAGTTCCGGCTGAAGATCACGGACGTCACCGGACGGACGGCCGCCGACGTGCGGGTCATGGCCACGTCCGGCACGGGCACCCGCGGCACGTTCGACGTGAGGTTCCCGTACGAGGCGGCGCGGACCGGGCCCGGTGTACTCACCGCGTACTACTACTCCCCCAAGGACGGGCGACCCGTCACGGTCGACACCGTGCCGGTGACCGTGAACCGCTGAGCCGGCCGCACCCGACCCTGGCCGGTCGATGCGGGCCGGCCTGCGCCAGCCGCACGGACGGAAGGCATCAACTGCCGCATGCGGCAAGGGACGTACGAAAGGGACAGTCCTCGCGCCGACCCGGGCCGGAGCCGGTCCCTGTCCAAGATCGTGGCACGATGTCGGCCGTGACGCAGGACATACAGACCCGCGGCGAGGCACTCGTCGCCGCCGCACGCGCAGGCGACTCGAAGACCGCCCGCCGGCACACCGACTTCTTCGTGCTCGGCCATCACGTGGACGAGGGCATCCCGTACTGGGAGCAGGCCGTGGCGGCGGGCGACGCCTTCTCGCACTACACCCTTGCCCGGTACCGGAAGATCCGAGGGGCCCGGCCGGCGGCGGAAGCCCTCTACCGCGCTGTCGCCGACCGCCACTCCGGATGCGCCTACGGACTCGGTGTGCTGCTCAAGGAGAACGGCGACCCGGAGGCCGCCGAATGGTTCCGGCGCGGCTGGGAGAACGGCCGCAACCTGGACTGCAAGATCGAGCTCGGCAAGCTGCTCGTGGCCGAGGGACGGCTGGACGAGGCGCCGAAGTTCCTGATGAGCGACATCGAGCTCGGCGACATCGCGGTCTTCCGCTGGGTGAAGCTCTTCGAGTCGATCCGCGAGGACTTCGACCGTGTGGCCGCGGACCTCGACGCCGCGGAGGCCGCCGGGGACGGGGACGCCGCGGCCTCGGCTCTGCACCCGCTCTTCGACCTGGAGAAGCATTTCCGCGACTACCCGGGCCTGACCGTCGAGGCCGCGGGCTACTACCGCCGGGCCTCCGCGCTCAGCGCGTCGGCCCGTGTGGACCATGCGGTGTTCCTGACGGAGACCGCCGACGACACGGTCTGGCCCGAGGCCCGCGCCCTGCTGGTGCATGCCCACGAGGACGGCTACGAAGGCGCCGCGTATGTACTCGGCGTCCTGCACGAGCAGCGCGGCGACCTCGCCGACGCCGAGCACTGGTACGGCCTGGCGGCCGCTGCCGGGCACCCGGCAGCGCAGTGGAACCTCGGCATCCTCTGCAGACGGCAGCGGCGGTACGAGGAGGCCGAACGCTGGTTCCGTCAGGTCGGCGAGGACGACGAGGACGTCGTCGCGCAGCTCGAACGGATCGCCGCGGCGCGTGAGGCGGGCGGCGTCGCGCCCGGCAAGGACCTGCGCAGGTTGCCCGGGCTCCGCGAGCGCGCGGAGGCGGGCGACGTCCACGCCTCGTACGCGTACGGGAAGATCCTCCGCGACTGGGCCGGCGCGGCCGAACGGCACCTGGTCCGGTGGATCGAGCCCGCCGCGCTGGCCGGCGATCCGGAGGCCGCGTACGACCTCGCGGAGCTGTACCACTCGCTGCGCAGGCCCGCATTGCCCGACCAGTGGTACCGGAAGGCCGCCGAGGCGGGGCACCACGACGCGTGCAACGAGATGGGCTGGCTCTCCGAGTACCACCGGGACTACCAGGAGGCCGAGCGCTGGTACGTGCGCGCGGCCGACGACGGCTCGTCGCTCAACGCCATGCTCGCGGGCAAACTCAAGGCCCAGCGCGGCGCGTACACCGAGGCGGAGCCTTTTCTGCGCCGGGCCTGGGAAGAGGGCGGCGACGCCGCCCACCGCACGGAGGCGGCGGGGTACTACGGACTCGTCCTGCACCGGCTGGGCCGGCTCACCGAAGCCGTCGAACCGCTGCGGGCGGCCGTCGCACGGTGGGACGACGATGTGCGCGCCCGCTACAGCCCGGACGACCTGACCGTGCCGGCCCGGACGGCCGACCCGGAGAAGGAACTCGCTGAGGTGGAGGCCGCGCTGGCGAGCCTGCCGTGATCGGGGCGGTCCGCGGCCACTGCCGCGGACCGCATCACCGACCGGCTGTCCCCGCCGGACGGCTCCGCACTTCGCCGACCGCGAGGATGCTCAGTCGAGACAGAACTCGTTGCCTTCGATGTCCAGCATCGGGATGCACGCGTCATTGCCGTCGTACAGCGTGCGCACATGTACCGCGCCGAGCGGGACCAGTCGCGCGCACTCGGCCTCAAGTGCGGCGAGGCGTTCTTCCCCGACGAGTCCGGTGGCGACCCGCACATCGAGATGCAGCCGGTTCTTGGCGGCCTTGCCTTCGGGGACGCGCTGGAAGAACAGCCGCGGGCCCACACCTGAGGGATCGACGCATGCGAACCACGCGTCCTGCTGCTCGGCCGGCAGCGAGCGCTTGAAGTCGTCCCAAGTGGCGAACCCCTCCGGTGGCGGCGGTATGACGTACCCCAGCACCTCGCACCAGAAGCGCGCGAGACGCTCGGGTTCCCCGCAGTCGAAGGTGACTTGGAACTTCTTGATCGATGACATCGGCGCACCTTACCAAGGGGGAGCGACAGCTCCCGTACGCCCGAACTCCCCACCGTGAACCGGCACATGAAAAGGGAGAAGGGCAAGGAGGTCGCTCTCCTTGCCCTTCTCAACGTATAGCAGGCAGGGGGGCTTGCGGCAAGGCCCGGGTGGTGGCGCAGAATCGTCGGCCAAGGCCACAACCTGCGGAAATGGGGGCACGACGTGCCGGTGTCGTTGTCGATGTACGGGGGATGCGGGTGCGCGCCATGCGACTCGTCAGAGGTGGGGACGACGGTGATCCGGCCGGGCGGTGCGGTGCGACGGAGCAGGACGACCTCGGGGGTGTCGCGATGAGCGAGCAGTACGTGGTGGATCTGCAGGCGGTCGACGAGACGCAGGTCGCCGTCGTCGGCGGCAAGGGGGCGCACCTGGGCGGTCTGTCGCGGATCGAAGGCATCCGCGTGCCGGACGGCTTCTGTGTGACGACGGAGGCCTTCCGGGGGGTCATGGCGGCCGCGCCGGCGATCGAGGAGCTGCTCTCCGAGCTGTCGTGCTCGGACCCGGACGACCGGGAGGCGATCCGCGCCCTCAGTGCGCGGATCCGGCGAGCCATCGAGGGCGTCGCCCTCCCCGACGAGGTCGCGGCGGCGATCACCGGCGCCCTCGCTCGGCTCGGCGAGCGGACCGCCTGTGCCGTGCGGTCCAGCGCGACGGCGGAGGACCTGCCGACGGCCTCCTTCGCCGGCCAGCAGGACACGTATCTGAACGTCGTAGGGCCGCAGGCGATTCTCCGGCACGTCAGCCGGTGCTGGGCCTCGCTGTTCAGCGAGCGGGCCGTGATCTATCGCCGGCGCAACGGGATCGACCACCGTACGGTCCATATGGCCGTGGTCGTGCAGAAGATGGTCTTCCCGGAGGCGGCCGGCATCCTGTTCACGGCCGACGCCGTCTCGGGGAACCGGAAGGTCGCCACCTTGGAGGCAGGCTTCGGCCTCGGCGAGGCCCTGGTCTCCGGCCTGGTGAACCCGGACGTTTTCACGGTGCGGGACGGCGAAGTCGTCACCAGGACGATCGCCGCCAAACAGCGTGCCGTGCAGGCCCTGCCGGACGGCGGTACGCAGGAGGTGGAGGTCGAGGCGCGGCGGCAGGAGCAGCCGACGCTGACGGATGCCCAGGTGCTGGAGCTCGTACGGCTCGGGCGGCGGATCGAAGCGCACTTCGGCTGTCCGCAGGACATCGAATGGTGTCTGGTCGACGACGGCTTCCGGATCGTCCAGAGCCGGCCGATCACGACGCTGTTCCCCGTCCCCGAGGCGGATGACCAGGAGAATCACGTCTACGTCTCCGTCGGTCACCAGCAGATGATGACCGACCCCATGAGGCCCTTGGGGCTCTCCGTGTGCCAGCTCACCGCCATGACACCGATGCAGGACGCGGGCGGGAGGCTGTTCGTCGACACCACCCGGCGCCTCGCCTCGCCCGCGGGGCGCGCCGGCCTTCTGGACCTGGTGGGGAGGTCCGATCCGCTGACCAGGGACGCGCTGGAGACGGTCCTCGACCGGGACGGCTTCGTCCCGTCGGTCCCGGACGCGGGTCCCGGCGGGCCGCCGGCCGGTGGCGCCTCCGCCCCGATCGAGACCGATCCGGCCATCGTCAAGGGGCTGATCGAGCGGAGCCAGGCGTCCCTCGGCATCCTGAGGCGCGACATCGGCATGAAGACCGGGCCGGCGCTGTTCGACTTCCTTCTGGAGGCCTTCCAGGAGCACAAGCGAGTTCTCGGTGATCCCCAGAGCATGCAGGCGATCATGGCGGGGATGGAGGCCACGTGGTGGCTCAACGACCAGTTGCAGGAGTGGCTGGGCGAGAAGAACGCGGCTGACACGCTCACGCTGTCCGCCCCCGACAACATCACGTCGGAGATGGGACTGGCGCTGCTGGACGTCGCGGACGTCATCCGCCCGTACCCGGAGCTGGTGGCGTTCCTGCAAGGCGTCCAACACGACGACTTCCTGGACGAGTTGGCGAAACTCCCGGGCGGGACCGAGGCGCGCGACGCCATCGAGGCCTACCTCGACCGGTACGGCATGCGCTGCGTCGGCGAGATCGACATCACCAGGCCGCGGTGGCGCGAACGCCCCACCGCTCTCGTGCCCGCGATCCTCGACAATGTCAGGAACTTCGAACCGGGCGCCGCCCAGCGGCGCTTCGAGCAGGGCCGGAAGGAGGCGTGGCAGAAGGAACAGGACGTGCTGTCACGCCTGCGGGACCTGCCGGACGGGGCGGAGAAGGCAGACCGGACCAAGCGCATGATCGACCGCGTCCGGACCTTCATCGGATACCGGGAGTACCCGAAGTACGACATCATCAGCCGCTACTTCGTCTACAAGCAGGCCATCCTGGAAGAGGCCGAGCGGCTCGTGAAGGCGGACGTAATTTCCGAGGTGGAGGACATCTTCTACCTCACGTTCCAGGAGCTCCACGACGTCGTGCGCTCGCACCAGGTGGATGAACAGCTCATCCAGCGGCGCAAGGAGGCCTTCCGGTCGTACCACGCGCTCACACCGCCTCGGGTGCTCACATCGGACGGTGAGACCTTCAACGGGGCGTATCGGCGCGACGACGTGCCGGCCGGTGCGCTGATCGGCCTGCCGGTGTCCGCCGGAACCGTGGAGGGAAGGGCCCGTGTCGTGCATGACGTGGCGGATGCCTTTCTCGACGCGGGAGACATCCTGGTCACGACCTTCACGGACCCCAGCTGGTCGCCCCTGTTCGTCGGGATCGCGGCCCTCGTGACGGAGGTGGGCGGCCTGATGACCCATGGCGCGGTCATCGCCCGGGAGTACGGCTTGCCGGCCGTCGTGGGCGTGGACCGGGCCACCCGGCTGATCCGGGACGGCCAGCGCATCCGCGTCCACGGCACCGAGGGGTACATCGAGATCCTGCAGTGACCGACACGTCCGGAGGCTGCGGCTGGGGCAACCGCCCCAGCCGCTGGGCCTGGAGGTGTTACGACGGAACGGCGTCACCGGGGACCGGATCGCCGTCGCCCGGCTCCGCCGGCGGCTCGCCGAGCTGCTCGCGCACGTAGTTCCACACCACGGCGATCAGAGCCGCGACCGGGACGGCGAGCAGGCTGCCCACGATGCCTGCCAGGTTGCCGCCCAGCGTCACCGCCAGCAGGATCACCGCTGCGTGCAGGCCGAGTCCGCGGCTCTGGATGATGGGCTGGAAGACGTTCCCCTCGAGCTGCTGCACGACCACGATGATGGCCAGCACGATCAGTGCGTCGGTCAGGCCGTTGGAGACCAGCGCGATCAGGACCGCGACGAAGCCGGCGAACAGTGCGCCCACGATCGGCACGAACGCGGTGACGAACGTCAGCACCGCCAGCGGGAGCACCAGCGGCACCCCCAGCGCCCAGAGACCGAGGCCGATCAGCACGGCGTCGAGCAGGCCGACGGCGGCCTGGGACCGTACGAACGAGCCCAGGGTGTCCCAGACACGCGCGGCGACGGTGGGGACGTCGGTGGCGAGCCGGCCGGGCAGCTGACGGGCAAGCCACGGCAGGAAGCGCGGGCCGTCCTTGAGGAAGAAGAACATCAGGAAGAGGGCCAGCACGGCGGTGATCACGCCGTTGACGACTGTGCTGACTCCGGTGACGACGGCGGTGACCGCACTGCCGATACCCTCCTGGGCTCGGTCGACCGCGGTGTCGAACGCCTTGTCGATCTGGGCGTCCCCGATGTTCAGCGGCGGGCCGGCTGCCCACTCCCTCAGCTTCTGGACCCCCTCGACCACACCGTCGGTCAGGTCGCCCGACTGGGACGCCACCGGAACCGCGATCAGCGCCACGACCCCCGCGGCGACGAGCAGGAACACGACCGTCACCAGCGACGCGGCCGGCGCGGGACGCCAGCCTCGTGAGCGAAGGAAGCGCGTCGGCGGCCAGGTCAGGGTGGTCAGGAGCAGACCGACGACGAGCGGCCACACCACCGACCACATCCGGCCGAGCAGCCAGAGGGCCACCGCGAGCATCACGAGCACCAGCAGCAACTCGGCGGAGACACGTGCCGATGTGCGCAACGCGGCGCGGGATTTCGTGGAACTCAACCTGGCAGACATGGGGTTCACCCTATGGCGCCCGGCCGCCTCCAGAGCAGGTGGTGGCTGCTGTCAGACTGGTTCCATGCCGAAGAAGCGAACGCCCGACAAGAACTTCGCCGACGTCGTGGCCTCACTGGAGACCACGGAGGGGTCCGACCCGGCCGACGGTCTGCTGTCGCCCGCGAGCGGGGGTGAACTCGTCGACGCCGAGGGGCGGCTGTGGACGAGGGAGCGCGGGCCGCTGGACGCGCGGCTGGCCAGGCGGCTCGTGCGCAGCGCCGACGAGATGATCATCGGAGAGGGCGCCGGGGAGGTGCTGCGGCCGGTGCCGGCCGACGGGCGTGAGGAGGCGTGGGCCCTGATCAAGGACGCGCTGGAGGCGCCCGAGTCGGGCACGTACCGGGCGTACGACTTCCGCTCGGAGGACGGTCGCGTCCTGCTGTACGTCGAGGAGTTCTGCTGACGTCGTACTGACGTCGGTATGCGTCGGGGCGGTCCGGTGTACGGACCGCCCCGACGTTCATGTCACCTCTCTCTGTTCTCCCGGTTCACGTCCGCGGTGTTCACCAGCGGTAGTGGTTCGTGCGGAAGATCCGTCCGAACCGGTTGATGAAGTCGACGTGGACGTGGTTGCCGGAGCCGCACGGACCGCGGTAGCGGCAGCGGCCGCCGGTCCTGGCGACCTGCTTGGCATGGCGGACCGCCGCTGCCTTGCTGCTGAACCGGGTGGGGTGCCACCAGTTCAGTACGTTGCGCTTCTTCGGGATGTACCGGGCGCAGTTGTGGACCAGCGCCGACCGGCCGTCGGTCACCACGAAGTAGGTGTGGCTGCCGGCGACGGTCAGGTTGAAGACGGTCCGGACCGCCTGGGTGCGGCTGGTGGCCGTGACCGTCGGCGCGAAACCGGTCGGGTTCGACAGGCGCGAGCCGGGGGTCAGCTGGAACGCGTCGATCCAGCCGCGGCCCTGGACGAAGAACGGGTGGTTGGCGGTCGCCGTGATCTTCTTCGACCGGCCGTCGCCGTCCGCGTCCACGGACAGGGTGACGAGATCCTTGGTGCCGTGACCGATGATCACGTCGGAGACCGGGGAGACGGTGGTCTCACCGGTGATCTCGTCGACCGCCTGGACCAGGTCGCCGACCTCGACCTGGCTGATCGGCAGGGTGCTGCCGTCGGCCATGACGACGGGCGTCTCGGGCAGGAAGGAGTTCCAGCGGCAGCTGCGGCCGATGGCCCGGGCGGCCCGCAGAGCGCGGTAGCCGCGGTAGGCGCGGTAGCCCCAGGCGGCGGCGCCGAGGCCGGGGATGAAGCCGGCCGCGGTGAGCGCGATGTCCCACTTGTTGCGCCAGGCCCAGCGCTTGGCCTTCTTGAAGAACTTCTTCCAGCCCCACTTGCCGTCCAGGTCGAAGCAGTTGACCGGGTCGGCCGAGCAGTACTCGTAGGCATTGGCGTTGCCGCCGCGCTGGGGGTCGACCGACAGGAACCGGCCGGTGGCGGGGTTGTACTGGCGTACGCCCATCAGGGTGAAGCCGGCCACCGTCTCGCTGGAGCGCTGCTTGCCGCCCAGCCAGCCGTAGCGCACGGCCTGCTGCTTGTCGCGCGCGTTGCCGTACTCGTCGGTGTCCAGGACGATCGGCGCCTCGCCCGCGTTCAGCGGGAGTTGGAACGCCACGTCGCCGTGGATGTCGGTGAACTGCAGCACCGTGTCACCGGTGGCGCTGGTGACCGCGCCGAGGTTCCCGGAGAGGGCGTCCACGTTGCGGGTCAGGGCACCGGTGGCGGTGTTCTCGACGATCCAGCGCGGATTGTCGTTGTCGCCGTCGTAGTGGTTGAGCTTGTTCTCGGTCGGCGACCAGGTCCCGCCGCTGTTGCTCTCCACCGTCCAGCCGCGGAAGCGCAGGGCGGCGTCGAGGGTCCAGGTCTGCCGCTTGGTGCCGCTGGTCTGCTGGTAGGCGAGGTCGTTGGTGTAGTAGCCGACGCTCACGCCGCCCGGCAGGGAGGTGGTGCGGCCGAACGCGTCGTAGACGTATCCGGCATCGGTGATGCGGTCGGCGCTGTCGAACGCCGAGGTCTTGCTGGTGCCTCCGGTGGTCGGGCAGTCCAGGCCGGGCGCCGAGGCGGCGCTGGTCAGGGACGTGCGGTTGCTGTGCTTGTCGAACCCGTAGGTGCGCCGGGTGCAGACCGTGTCCACGGTGTCGTCGACCTGCACGAGGCGGCCGGCGGCGTCGTAGCGGTAGGTCTGGTCCGACCAGCCGGCGTGGCTGGTGGTCTGGCCCTGTACGGACTCGGTGACCGCGTCGGACATCACGACGGTGCCGTCGCTGTCGCGGGTGTAGGTGCGGTCGACCGCGGCGCCGGTGGTGTCCTCGGTCTGGGTGAGGGTGTAGCCGCCGGGCAGCTTCTCCGTGGCGACCGAGCCGTCCGCGTCGTACGTCGCCTGGAAGACGCCGGCGACGGAGTCCGTCGCCTTCGTGGCCAGGCCGCGCGGCTCGACGGTGTGGTCGTAGGTGAAGGTGACGCTGGACGGGACGGTGTCGCCGACCTTGACCGGCCGGTCGAGCAGGTCGTACTCGGTGGTGGTCTTCCCGCCGTCGGCGTCGGTGTACGAGGCGAGCCGGCCGAGCTTGTCGTAGACCCGCGTGATGGTGCCGCCGGTCGGCGACGTCGTACGGATCTCCTCACCGGTGGCCGGGTCGTACTCGGTCGTGGCGTCCGGGACGGCCTGGCCGCTGCCGCCGGTGACCTTCACGGTGACGGGGCGGCCGGCCGCGTCGTACGTGGTGGTCGTGGTGCGGGTGACGCCGCCCGCGGTGTCGGTGCCGATCGTCGCGTTGCCCCACCAGTCGTACTGGGTGGTCGTGGTGGGCAGTTGCGTCGGGTTGCTGCCGCCGCCGGTGATGGCGCCACCGGGTCCGGTCGAGCACACCAGGTCGGCCCACTCCGGGCGGCCGGCGCAGGTGCCGGTGCCGGTCGCGGACCAGTACGAGGTCACCACGGTGCCCGCGTCGGCGCCGGTGCTGCCCGTGTTGTACGTCTTGACCACGCGGCCCAGCGCGTCGTACTCGGTCGTGGTGGTGATCGCCAGGCCGGCCGGGTCCTGGATCGACTTCACCGGCAGGCCCTTGGCCCAGTCGTACACGGTCTGCACGACCCGGGTCTCTCCGTGCACCGCGGGGTGCTCACGCACCTGGGCGCCGGTGGTGACCTTGGTGACCTGGTCCTTCACCTTGGCGGTGCCGTCGGTCGGGCGGCCCGCGTCGTACTCGTTGACCGTCCAGCTGCGGGCGGTGACGGGCGAGCCCGCCGCGACCAGCGTGGTGGTTCCGGACTTCAGGTCCGCGGTGAGGTCGACGCGCCGCAGCGGGCCGAACTCCTCCAGCTCACGGGTGCCGTTGTCGTTGTAGACGGACTTGGTGGTGAGCAGGTCGGCGCGCTCGGACGAGGCGAGCGAGGCGATGCCCAGCTCGGCCTGTGCGGCACGGTCCGCGGCGGTGGTGCCGAGCGCGAGGTCCCGGTTGGCCGCCGTCAGCTCGCGGACGGTGTTGCCGAAGCGGTCGTACTCGCTGGTCGTGATGTGCCCGCCGGGCGTCGCGGCGTTCACCGCGCGGCCCGAGGCGCCCATGTAGGTGATGTCCGCCCGCTGGTAGGACGTGGCGGTCAGGGCGCCGCCCGCGTTCGACGCGGGGACGGCATCGGCGGGGAACACGGCGGTCGCGTCGGTCGGCGCGTCCGTCTGGCCCCATGCCTTCACATCGGAGGCGCCCATCTTGTACGGGGCGGTGGTGCCGGTCAGCGGCACGTCGTAGACGACGCTGGTGGCGGCCTCTCCCTCGATCACGTCGAGGGTGCCCTGCTTGAGCGCGGGACGCGAGGCCTTGAGCAGCATGCCGTCACCGGCCGCGCTGCTGGAGCCCGCCTTGCCGTAGGTGAACGTCCACGGCAGCAGGCCGGGCGGGGTGACCTGCGTGACGCGGCCCGCGGTGTCGTAGGCGTACTGCGTCTTCAGCGCGGGACTGATCAGCGGGTTCCACGTCTCGGTGAGCCGGCCGGCGGCGTCGTAGCGGTAGGTCTGCACGACCTTGGAGGTCGCCGAGGCGGCACCGGGGTCGGTCGACCACAGGCGGATCTCCTTCACCTGGCCGGTGAAGTCGCCGAGCGCGGTCGTCGTCGCGGTGGTGCTCGTCGCGTAGACGAACTCCAGCGAACGGCAGCCCTTCGTGGCCGGCGTGGCCGTGCAGGTCGCGGCGGACGCGGCCGAGGTCGGGGCGATGACGCGCTTGGGGCGGGCCAGCGTCTTGCCGTCGGCCGTCACCGTCTCGGAGACGACGGTCGTGGAGGTCTGGGCCAGGCCGTCCATCAGCGCGCTGGAAACCTGCCAGGTCGTCGCGGCAGGGTCCGGCTTGGTGAACTCGGTGACGGTGCCCTCGGTGTCGGAGAGGGTGAAGCTGCCGGTCACGCTGCCGGTGAGGGTCAGTTCCTCGGAGCCGGGCTCGGGGATCCAGCCGGTCTTCGCCGCGTTCGCGGTGAAGGAGATCTCCTCGCCCTCCAGGTCCACCACGGCGACGGCCGTGTCGGAGATCCTGCGCAGGTGCGAGTAGTCGGAGTCGGTGGCCTCGGCGGCCGTGCCGGACACCCACTCCTTGCCGAAGATGGCCACCTGGCCTGACTGCTGCGCGCCGGCGTCCGGCTTGCGGGACGACGCGGTGCGGGTGACCGACAGGTCGAAGTGCGTGGTGTCGGTGGCGGACAGGGTGTAGTCACCGGTCAGCAGGTTCAGCTGGCCGGGGCCGATCTCGTCGGTCGCGGCGCCGGAGGCGGTGCGGTCGACGACCACGCTCAGCGGCTGCGTACTGCCTGAGGCACTGTTCGGGCCGGTGAAGTCGGCCTTGATCTGGACGGTGCCGTCCGGGTCGACCGTGCTGGTCGCGTCCCACACCAGCTGGGCGTTGCGGCCGGCCGTCAGAGGCACCGGCCATGCCGTCAGCGGGGTGCCGCCGGAGGTGACGTGCGCCGCGGGGATCTGCGCCCACGGGTCGGCCTCGGAGCGGCGCCAGGAGAACGACACGTTGTCGTACTTCGATCCGTCGGCCTCCGCGACGAGCGGCAGACGGCGTGCGGTGCGCTCGCCCTCGTCGGGCTGGACGAAGCCGCCCGGCCCGGCGTGGAAGGTGTAGTCGACGGCCTCGGACTTGTTGTCGGCCTTGTCGACCTGCCGCACCTGAAGGGTGTGGGTGCCGTCCTTGGGCGGGGTGACGGCGATGGCCTTGGCGGCGGTGGAGCCGCCGGTGGAGACCTTGGTCCAGGTCAGGCCGTCCAGCGACCACTCGAGCCAGTTGTGGTCGGTGCCGTTGGGGGTGACGGTGAAGGTGCCGCTCTGCCCGGCGCCCTTGACCCACGCGGTGGACGGGTAGTCCGTCGACGTGACGGAGGTGGGAGCGGAGGGAGCGGTGGTGTCGACCGTGAACGTCTTCCACTCCGACCAGCCCAGGTTGTAGTGGGTGCCGTCGTAGGGCGAGGTGCGGAACTTGTACGTCTTGCCGTTCGTCAGCGCCCCGGCCGGGACGGTCACCGAGGCGACCTGCCCGGAGTTCACCCACGGCGAGACGATGACGTTGCCGACCTGGGTGTTGGTGACGGCGTCGAAGATCTGGAAGGTGCCGTTGACCTTGTCACCGTTGGGGTCGACAAAGGTGTCGCGCAGGGTCGGGGTGAGCGTGTTGACGACGTAGGCGCCGCTGTAGGAGTAGTACGGCGGGCCCGCCTCCTGCTTGGTCCCCGTGCGCGGCCGGTAGTTGTAGGTGACGACCAGCTTCGGCGGGTTGGCGGCGGCGTTGGCGGAGTTGACGCGCTTCCACTGCCCGGTGACGTTCTCGTCCGAGGCGCGCAGGCCCAGGTGGGACTTCGCGGCCTTCGCCGAGGCCCACTCCTGCACCAGCGTGGTGACGTTCGCGTTGATCCAGCCGTCCGGCTGCGTGCTGCAGGAGGCGTTGCCACGCGTCTCCGACGAGGTGGCCTTCTCCGCGATCCACGACGGCTGAGCCGTCCACCGCGAGGAGGTCGAGGCAGCCCCGGTGGACCACACCTCCCACGGCTGGTTCGGGCACGAGGAGCCGGTGTAGTTGCCGGAGTGGAAGTTCCACAGCGAGAGCTTGGCGTCCATCACCAGCGCGTCGGCGATCGGCGCGGTGTTCCAGGAGATGAACGACCGGGCCGTGCGGAAGGTGCCGTCGGCGTTCTTCGTACCCGGGTTGCCCAGGTCGAGCTCGGTGTCGGCGGACCAGTCGACGGTCTCGCCCTGCTGGACGTAGGTGTCGAAGACGTTGCTCAGCGCGGAGGTGGACGGGTCCACCGTCACGGGGTACTTCGTCCTCGGGTCGGCGAGGAAGGCGGCGTCCGGGGTGAGGACCAGGTCGACCGAGCCCTTGCGCTGGACGACCTTCAGGCCGACCTTCGCGCGATGGGTGTGCTCGCCGGAGACCTTGTCGGTGGTCGCGTCCCACATCACCGGGGCGGGCATGACGGCCCGCCGCTTGTTCTTCCTGTCGGTGAAGAGGAGGCTGCCGTCCTTCTGCTGCTTGACCTTCAGGCCCTTGGCCTTCAGCGGCAGCGTGTAGGTGTAGCCGCTCGTCGCCGGGCGCTGCCGGATGTCGACGTACTGCTCGTAGCCGGTGCGGGTGGCCTCCACGACGACGTCGGCGCCGGGTACGGCGTTGACGTAGGTGGCGCGGGTGCCGTCCAGCCGCGGCTTGGGCAGGCCGCCCTTCCACTGCAGGGTGATCTGCTGGTCGCCCTCGCCCAGGGTCACGAGGTCGCGTGCCACTGCGGTGGCCGTGTCCCGCAGCGAGCGGGCCTTCGCGCCGCCGCCGGCGTTGAGCCGGAGTCCGTTGGGATGGCCGACGGGCTCCACCGCGCCGCCGGCCTGCTCGACCAGGGTGAGGTCCACCGGGTGCCAGCGGCCGTTCTCCTGGTAGCGGATCGGGCCGGCCGTGAGCTCGGTGGTGAGCGAACCGTCCTTGTTCGCCCACGTCGTCGACGTCTCGGTGCGTTCGGAGAGCGCCTCGACGCGCCTTCCCGACAGTCGCGCGGCCACGCGGGCCGACGGGATGTCGGCGGCCTGCTTCACCGCGGGCCTGGGCTCCTTGGCGGCCTTGTCCGCGTCGGCCGCGAACGCCGTGCCTGTGGCGTCGAGCAGCGAGACGGCCAGGGTGAGGACAACACCCCCCGCCACGGCGCTGAGTGTCCTCCCGGACCAAGGCCGGCCCCGTTCATTGGGACCGGGTATGTGGATCGTCATGCCTTCTCGGTCTCTTGTGAGTTCCCTGTGCGCCACCTGTGTGACGCTGTTGCAAAAGTAATGGGGAGAAAGTGAGCGAGAATCGTGACAAGTTGCCACAACTGAGCCTGGAAGGTGCTCAAACTGCCCCGTGATCTAAGCCACTTGTGAGAACGAGGGGAACTCTTCCCAGCACCTGGTGTTCCCTCAGGTGAACGCGAAGAGGCCGCCGGCGGGCGCGGCGGTGGTGCTGCCGAGGCACGTCACCGTGCGACCAGCAGCACCCCGGCGTAGGAGACGCCTGCCACCACCAGCCATGCCGTCAGGCCCAGCAGGGCCGTCCGTGCGCCGGTTCGGGTGAGGGAGGGCAGGTCGACCGCGCTGCCGAGCCCGAACAGGGCTGTGGCCAGCAGGAGTTCCTGTCCGGTGTGGGCCGCGTCCAGCACGGGGGTCGGCAGCAGGCCGGTGCTGCGCAGGGTCACGGCGGCGAGGAAGCCGACGATGAACAGCGGTACCAGCGGCGCCCGTTTGCGGCCTGACTCAACCGGCCCGGACTCGACAGGCCCGGGCTCGACAGGCCCGGGCTCGACAGGCCCGGCCGCGGCACGGCTGCGGCGCCGCGCGGACAGCGCGACGGCGGCGACCAGCGGCGCGAGCAGCGCCACCCGCATGAGCTTGACCAGCACCGCCTCACCGAGGGCCGCGTCACCGGCGGTCTGCGCCGTGGCGACGACCTGGCCGACGTCGTGCACGCTCGCGCCGACCCAGCGCCCGAACGCGACGTCGCCCAGCCCCAAGGGCCCCTGGAGCAGGGGCAGTACGGCGATGGCGAGGGTCCCGCAGAGGGTGACCAGGGCCACGGAGGTCGCCGCGTCGCGTTCGTCGCTGCCTCTCGCCTCCCCCACCGCGCCGATGGCCGAGGCGCCGCAGATCGCGTACCCCGCGGCGATCAGCAGGGGCTGGTCCCCCGGCAGCCCCAGTCGCCGGGCCAGCCACCAGGTCCCGCCTAGTGTGGCCATGACGACGGCCAGCGTCATGGCGACGGTGGCCCAGCCGATGCCGGCCACGTCCCCGAGACCGAGCTGCAGCCCGAGGAGGACGATGCCGGCCCGCATCAACCGCCTTCCGGCGTACGACAGTCCCGGGCGGGCGGCTCCCCGCACCACCGAGCGCAGCCGGGGCAGGTGCGCGGCGAGGACGCCGAGCACGACGGCGGCGGTGAGCAGCGGTACGGCGGGAAGCAGCCGGTGGACGGCGAGGGCGAAGCATAGGGCGCAGGCCGCGAGGAGGAGTCCCGGGCTCAGGGCGGGCGCTTCGCGCACGCGGTCACGTTGCCCAGGACGCTCCCTGAGGAGGGCCATCAGCAGTCGGCGGGCAGTTGGTAGACGCGTCGGACGCTGCTGCCGAGGCGGGAGATGTCCGCGCCGTAGACGTGCAGCGAGATCGCCGTCGCGGGGCCGGCGTTCCAGACGCGGTGGATGTCGCCGGGAGGGGCGAAGCCGCAGAACTCGCCCTGTTCGGTGAGGGCGTCGGCGGTGGCGACGAGCCTGGCGGAGCCGTCGGCCGCCGGGAGGAGCCGGTAGCGCCGCTCGCGTTCCTGGCCCTGGTGCACCCCCGTCGTGCACCAGGAGACGTGGTCGTGGACGGTGGTTCCCTGACCGGGCAGCCAGACCAGCGCGACGACGGAGAAGCTCCCGTCGTGCTCCGCGTGCAGCAGGTGCTGTCGGTACCGGGCCGGATCGCTGAGCTGCTGCTCGTCGGTGAGCAGGTCGGGCGCGCCCAGGTGGGGTGCGAGGCGTTCGCCGACGAGGTGCGCGGTCAGGTCGGGCGGGAGGCCTCGCGCGACGTCCTGTCGTATGCCGGCGAGGAGGGCTTCGAGACGGTCGGTGGCCGGGGCCGCGGTGAAGGCACCCGGAGCGGTCGGCGCGGAAGTCATGCAGCAAGCGTCGGACCGCGCCTGCCATCACGTCCAACGACACTTTCTTCGCATGTCCCAAGGAACGCTTATGGGTTGTGCGGTCAACAACCCGTCTTGCCGGCGGCCACCGTCTTCAGCTCCTTCAGGACCAGCGCCGTGGCGGGAACACGCAGGTGCTCCCGTAGGACGTAGGCCGAGACCTTGCGCCGGGAAGCGGGCTGGAGCGGCCGGCCGGCCACCTTGGCGCGGTGCATGAAGGTCAGCATCAGCGCGGGAACCATGGCGACGCCGAGCCCTTCCGCCACCAGGCTCTGCACCGCGAGGTTGTCGTCCGTGGTGAAGGCGATGTCGGGGACGAAGCCCGCCCCCTCGCACTCGTGCAGCAGGTTGGCGCGGCAGCGCGGACAGCCGGCGATCCACCGCTCCCCCGCGAGGTCGGTGAGCTTGACGACCCTGCGCCGGGCGAGCCGGTGCCTGCTGGGCAGCAGCACCGTCAACTGGTCCTCCAAGAGGGGAGTTTCGACCAGGTCCTCCGGGACCTGCTCGTGCAGCCCCGGGTAGGTGAACGCCAGGGAGATGTCGCACTCCCCCTGCGCCAGGCGGTGCAAAGACTCCGGCGGCTCGTTCTCCAGCAGATCGACGCGTATGCCCGGGTGGTCCGCCGCCAGTCGGGCCAGAGCCTCCGGCAGGAGCGTGGAGTTGGCGCTGGGGAAGGCACAGACCCGGACCCGTCCGGCGTGCAGCCGGGCCAGGGCGTTCATCTGCTCCTGCGCCGCCGACAGCGAGCCGAGGATGTCGTCGGCGTGCCGTGACAGCGTCTCGCCCGCCTCGGTGAGGCGTAACCCGCGGCCCACCCGCACGAACAGCGGCATGCCGACGTCCCGTTCGAGCGCCTTCATCTGCTGGGTGATCGCCGGCTGGGTGTAACCGAGGGTGCGCGCGGCAGCCGAGTAGGAGCCGGTCCGGACCACTTCGTGGAACGTTCTCACGTGCCGGGAGTCGAACACCGCTGCATCATAGAGGGAGTTCGGGGCCGCCCGAGGGGCCGGCCTTCCCCACCGCAGCGCGTAGACAGCGTCTACGCCCTCCTGGTAGACACCGTCCATGGACCCGTTCCTTCTCGGGGTCGTCGTGACGGTGGGCGCGTGCGTTCAGTGGCTGACGGGGATGGGCTTCGCGCTCGTCGCCGTTCCCGCGCTCGTGCTGCTGCTCGGCCCGTCCCAGGGTGTCGCCCTGGCCAACTGCGCGGCCGGTGCCATCAGTGCCGTCGGACTGGCCGGGGGCCGGCAGCGGGTACGGCTGCGGGCGATGGTGCCGCTGGTGACCGCGTCCGTCTGCGCGGTCCCGGCCGGGACGTGGGTGGCCGCCCGACTCCCCCTGCCCGCCCTGCTCGTCGGGATGGGCCTCGTGGTGACCCTGGCCGTCCTGCTCGCGCTGCGCGGCCTGCGGATGCCCGCCCTGATCGGCACCCGGGGGGCCGTCACCGCCGGCGCGGCAGGCGGGTTCATGAACGCCTCGGCCGGCCTGGGCGGCCCGCCGCTCTCCCTGTATGCGATGAACGCCGGCTGGAGCGTCCACGAGTTCGTACCGAACGCGCAGTTCTACGGCATCGTCGTGAACGCCTTCTCCCTCGCGGCCAACGGCGTTCCGCGGCTGGGCCCGACAGGGTGGGTGACGGCCGTGGCCGCCATGATCACGGGTGGGCTCATCGGCAAGCTGCTCTCCGACCGGGTCCCGGAGAGCCGCGCCCGGCAGCTCGTCCTGCTGCTCGCACTGGCGGGTGGGCTGTCGGCCCTGGCCAAGGGGTTGGCCGGGCTCTGATCCGGGACGCGGGCGATCGTCGCGGGCGCCGCAGGGCTCGACGCGCCGCCCTTCGTGACAGCGAGTGGTAGCGTCGGGTGCGACTAGGGCCTGTCTTCCGGATCAGGTCGGCTAAAAGGGACTGCGCTTCTCGACCAAGCCGAGCGGGGTCTGGTGCGTGCAGCTGCAAGGCGGAGGAGGGCGTCGACGCAGAGCGTCGGCAACCGACGACAACGCCGCAGATGTGCGTGCCAGACCCCGCGACGCCGGCATGATCCGGAAGACAGGCCCTAGGGGTTACTCCTCGGACATCGCGTTCTCGTACGCGATGCGCGGGGACGGGGGGAACGGCGTGGGATCCACCGATCTGCTCATCACTTTGGACCGGGTGAGCGGTACGACGCTGCAGCAGCAGGTGTGCGACCAGGTCACCGCGCTCGTGCGCGCGGGACGGCTGCGCCCCGGCGACGCCCTGCCCGCCTCACGTGAACTCGCCCAACAGCTGGGCGTCTCCAGGACCGTGATCATCCGGGCCTACGAACTGCTGCGGGCCCAAGGGGTCCTGACCGCCCGGCGCGGCTCGGGCACCCGGGTCGCGGAGCTGCCCACCAGCGGTTCGGTGGACCTCGGCACCGGTACGGCGGCCCGCTCCAGGCCCGTACAGCCGGTTCCCGCACCGCCCCGGCCCACCGACGAGGGCGACCCGCTGTGGCAGCCGTGGGAGCCGCCGCCCGTTCTGCGGCGTCCCGGCAACGTCCTCGACTTCCGGCACGGCACGCCCGCGCTCGCCGCGTTCCCCGTCGCCCGGTGGCGGCAGTCGATGCACGAGGCGTACGGGCGGGCCGACACCGCCGCGCTCGGCTACGGCCCGGCCGAGGGCTCGGCGGCCCTGCGCGCCGAGATCGCCGCCCTGGTGCGGCAGAGCCGGGCCATCGACGCCGCCCCGGAGAACATCATGGTGACCGGTGGCGCCACCCAGGCGCTGGACATCCTGGTGCGGATGCTGGTCGGGCCGGGCGACGTGGTGGTCATCGAGGACCCCAGCCATACCGTCCTGCGGCAGGTCTTCGGGTGTTCCGACGCCGCCGTGGTGCCCGTCCCCGTCGACGAGGAGGGCCTGCGGGTCGCGGACATCGACGACCGGGTGCGCGCCCACGGGCACGATCCGGCGCAGGTGAAGCTGGTGTACGTGACGCCGTCGCACCAGTTCCCCACCGGCTTCATCATGTCGCAGACCCGCCGCCGCGCCCTGATCGCCTGGGCCCACGAACGCGGTGCGACGGTTCTGGAGGACGACTACCACAACGAGTTCACCTTCACCGCGGAGCGGCTGCCCGCGCTCGCCGCCGAGCGGCACCGCGACACCGTCGTCTACGTCGGCAGCTTCAGCAAGACCCTGTTCCCGGCGCTGCGCATCGGCTACGCGGTGCTGCCGCCGCACCTCGTGCAGCCGTTCCTCGGGATCAAGTGGATCACCGACCGGCTCACCCCGACCGTGACGCAGGAGGCACTGGCCGACTTCATCGCGACGGGTGCCTACGCCCGGCACATCAGCCGGATGACGCGGCTGTACCGGCAGCGCAGAAGGCGGCTTCTGGAGGCGCTGTACGAGCACTTCGGAGCCGAGGTGCGCATCTCCGGGGAGGCGGCGGGACTGCATGTCCTGATCAGCTTCACCGGGGCGCGCGGCGTGCCGGAGGAGGAGATCGTGGAGCGGGCGGCCGGACGCGGGGTCCGGGTGTACCCCGCGTCCGGCTACTTCGTCCTCGACCCGCCGGCCGAACCGACGTTCCTGGTCGGCTACGCCGCGCTGCCCACCGCCCGGATCACCGAGGGCGTGGCCCTGCTGGCCGGCGCTGTGCGCGAGGCGAGGGGCCGCTGATCCGCGAGGGCGGCACCGCGGCGTCCGGTGTCGCCTCGGGCTCGGTGAAGCGGGGCCGGCGGAAGCGGGCGCGCTGTGCGTACGGCACCGTGCAGTCGAAGTGCGCCTTCGCGGTCCGCCCGTCGGCGGAGAGGCTGTCCGAGTAGGCGGTGGACTGCGTCGGGTCGAGCGGGAAGCCCTCCCGGTCGGGCAGGACGGTCAGGTCCCGGTCCGCCTGGAGGCGGGTGGCCATCGCCCACCACAGGTCGGCGTCCGACTCCGCGTCGACGTCCTCGTCCACCGAGACGACCAGCTTGGCCATCCGGAACGTCTCCAGGACCGACTCGGCGGACTCACGGACCAGCAGGTCGTCGGCATCCGACCGCTTGGCCTTCCACTGGATCACCACCATGAGCTGCCCGCCGCCCGCCGTGTGGCAGTGCACGGCACCGACCGGTGCTCCCAGGCGGCGCAGCCGGTCCAGGACCGCGGCTTCCATGCCGAAGCCGAGCAGCACCGACTGCTCGTGACCGGGGCCCGAGACGGTCTGCAGGATCGCCCCGTCGCGTGCGGTGATCCCGGTGACGCGCACCGTGGGCAGCGCAGGGTGCGCGCGCCCCTGGTAACCGAGGAACTCGGGGGTGGCGGACGGGCCGTTCGGGTTCTCCGGGGCCAGGTCCGCGAGGAGTTCGCCCTCGATGACGTACTCGGCGTGGGCGACGTACTCCGCGTCGACGGTCCGGCACCGGGCGAGTTCGACGGGTGCGCCGCCGAGGGCGCCCGCGACCGCCAGCTCGTCCACGCCCGCCGGCACCAGGGAGGTGGGGCAGCACGACGCGAGGAGCAGGGCCGGGCCCAGGCCCAGGTGGATCGCGACGGGCAGGTTCTCGCCCCGGCGGCGTGCCGCCTGCCCGGCCGCCTCCAGGTCCCGGCCGGGCACCATCCAGATGGTGAGCCGGTCGGGGCCCTGGACACACATGCGGTGCACGGACAGATTGCGCACACCGGTGTCCGGGTCGGTGGCCAGGACCGCGCCGAGCGTCAGGAACGGCCCGGCGTCCTCGTCGGTGAGGACGGGGATCGGCAGCGCTGTCAGATCGGGTGCGAGCAGGTCGCGGGCCTGAACCCGCCCTTCGGGGACGTACGACGGCGCCACCGGTGAGGCCACGGCGTCGAGCAGCCGGTGGGCCATCTCGGCAGGGGTGAACCCGAGCAGTCCCGCGGCGCGCCGGCGGCTGCCGTACAGGCCGATGAGCACCGAGCGGGCCGCCGCGCCGCCGCTGGGTGCCACTCGCTCGAACAGCACGGCGGGGCCGGGGCCCGTGGGCGGCGGGGCGGGTGTCCCGGCCCACTTCGCGTACCGGGCGGTGACCCCGAACCGGGCCGGGACCTCCTCCCGGACCCGCACCAGCTCGCCGGGCAGCGGGTCCAGCCCGGCGAGCGCGGTGCGCAGATCGGCGAGTCCGCGGCGGGTCATGCCGCTCCGTTCGCCGCGGTCGGCGCTGCGGCGGCCCGGCGTTCGGCGAGCCGCCGCAGCTGAAGGTCGGTCAGCTCGCGGATCAGCGTGCGGTACACGGCCTCCGCGATGGCGGGCGGCATGCCCTGCGCGTCGGCCAGATCGCGCACCTTGGTGATCACCTGCTCCACCCGCTGGGGTGAGCGGACCGCCTGTTCGTCCTGCTTGAACTCGGTCAGCTCGCGGACGACCGCGGTGCGTTCGGCGAGCAGGGCGACGATTCTCCGGTCGAGTGCGTCGATCGAGACGCGCAGTTCCTCGATCCTGTCGGTGCCGCTCATGGCGCGGGCACCTGGTCGACGACGTAGACGACGGTGGACTCGGTGTCGGAGCCCTGGGAGCGGTGCCGTTCGTCGCCGGGGATGATGAAGCCCATGCCGGGACGGCAGGGCACCGAGCGGTTGTCGAAGTGGATGGTGAACTCGCCCTGGAGGACGTATCCCTGGTGGCCGTGCTCGCACCACTTGAGCTCGTTGAAGCCCGCGGGGAGCTCCAGCAGGCGCACCCGGTACCCGCCGGTGTACGCGATCTTCACCCGGCCGTCGGCGCCGGGCTTGTGCCACTTCTCCCAGGGGATGCTGTCGAAGTCGATGCCGACGACGGCGGGGGTGACGGTGGACATGATGTGAGTGCTCCTGATCGTGCGGTGGTCGGATGATGAGGAACGGCAGACCGGCGCGGTGTGGTCAGGCGGGCCGCTGGGCGCTGTCGACCAGGTGGGGCCGGCGGCGTTCGACGCGCTCGTTCTGGTCGTCCAGCGGCAGCACGGGTTCGCCGGTCTCGGCCTGGTGACGGCGCAGCAGTTGGACCATGTCCACCATCCGATGGGCCATGCGCTCCAGGGCGTCCACGCCTTCGGGGTCGTTGAGGCCCGGCTCCCTCGCGGTGTTGCGCAGCAGGGCCGGGAATCCGCTGCCCACCAGGATCATCCGGTTGAGCAGCAGGTTGTCGACCAGTTGGTGGTGGACGGAGGCGTCGCTGTAACGGCGGGCCGTGACGATGATGCCGCCGACCTTGTTGGCGAGCGGCCGCTCGAAGCGCAGGAAGCCGACGCCCGCCCGCTCGATGAAGATCTGCATGAGGTGGGCGAGGCCGAAGCCGTGCACCGGCACGGCGTAGATGATCCCGTCGGCCTGCCGCATCCGGTCGATGATGGCGGGCATGTCGTCGCGCACCCCGCATGGGAGGGTGCGGTTGTTGCAGTCGCCGCACGGGCTGCACGGCGAGATGCGGTGCTCGCGCAGGTACAGGGTCTGGAAGTCGGCGCCGCGCTTGCGTACCAGTTCTCCCGAGTACTGGAGCGCCAGGTCGGTGTTGCCGCCCGCCCGCTCCGACCCCGAGATGCCGAGGATGACGGGTCGGTCCCCCCGTATGTCCGGCGGTGTTCCCTGTGCTGTGAGCATGTTTTCCCCCTGTTTGTGATCGCGCGGCGGAGCGGGACCCCCTGTCCCGCTCCGCCTTGGGTCCTCGCGTCAGTCGGTCAGCTTGCCGCCGAAGTAGTCGATGTAGGCCTGCATGTCGAAGTGGCCGTGGCCGGAGAGGGAGAACAGGATCGTCTTCGCCTCGCCGGACTCCTTGCAGGCGAGCGCCTCGTCGATGGCGACGCGCACCGCGTGGGTGGACTCCGGGGCGGGGACGATGCCCTCGTTGCGGGCGAAGGTGACACCCGCCTCGAAGCACGCGGTCTGCGGCACCGCGCGCGCCTCCAGGTAGTCCAGCTCCTTGAGCTGGCTGATGATCGGGGACATGCCGTGGTAGCGCAGGCCGCCCGCGTGGATGCTCGGCGGCACGAAGTCGTGGCCGAGAGTGTGCATCTTGGTCAGCGGGGTCATGCCGGCCGTGTCACCGAAGTCGTAGTCGAAGCGTCCCTCGGTCATGGTCGGGCAGGACGCGGGCTCGACGGCGATGGCCCGCACCGAGCGCCCGCCGCGCAGCTGCTCGCCGAGGAACGGCAGCGCCAGGCCGCCGAAGTTGGAGCCGCCGCCCGCCGCGCCGATCACGATGTCCGGGTAGTCCTCGGCCAGCTCCATCTGGAGCTGCGCCTCCTTGCCGATGATCGTCTGGTGCATCAGCACGTGGTTGAGCACCGAGCCGAGGGCGTACTTCGCGGTGCCGCCGCTGGTCACCGCGGCCTCCACCGCCTCGGAGATGGCGAGGCCGAGGCTGCCCGGCGAGTCGGGGTCGGCGGCGAGGGCGTCCCGGCCGGCCTGGGTCAGCTCGCTCGGGCTGGCGGTGACGGTGGCGCCGTAGGTCTCCATCAGGCCGCGGCGGTACGGCTTCTGCTGGTAGCTCACCTTCACCATGTAGACCTCGCAGACGAGGCCGAAGTAACGGCAGGCCAGTGACAGGGAGCTGCCCCACTGTCCGGCGCCGGTCTCGGTGGTGAGGCGGCCCACGCCGGCCTGCTTGTTGTAGTAGGCCTGCGGGATGGCCGTGTTGGGCTTGTGGCTGCCGGCCGGGCTGACGCCCTCGTTCTTGAAGTAGATCCGCGCCGGCGTGTCCAGGGCCTTCTCCAGGCGGCGCGCCCGCACCAGCGGGCTGGGCCGCCACTGCTTGTAGACGTCCAGCACGGCGCCGGGGATGTCGGTCTCGCGCTCGGTGGAGAACTCCTGGGCTATGAGCTCAGCGGGGAACAGCGGCTCCAGGTCGTCCGGGGTGACGGGCTGCCGGGTGCCGGGGTGCAGCATCGGCTCCAGCGGCTTGGGCAGGTCCGCCACCACGTTGTACCAGGTGGTGGGCAGCTGGTCTTCGGACAGCAGGAACTTCGTCTGAGACATGAACACTTTCCCGTGATCGTCGGTGCGTGGAGGCGGATGGTCTAGGTGGTGGCCGGGGCCGCGGCGGGCTCCGGCGGGCGGGCGGCGGCCGTGGGCCTGGTCCGCAGCACGGCGTAGGCGGCCATGCCGACGAGCGGTGCCGCAAGCAGGGTGAGGAAGACGGGCCGGTGGCCTTCGGCGGTCCACAGCGCGCCGAGACCCGCGGGCACCGCGAGCCGGGCGAGCCCGAGGACGAAGCCGTTGAGCGCCATGAAGCTGCCGACTCGACGCTCGTCGACATGGTCGGCGATGTAGGTGGGCACGACCACCGAGGCGATGATCTCGCCGAGCGTCCAGATCACCGTGGACAGCAGGATCGCCGGCAGCGAGAAGCCTACGACGATGACGGCCAGGCCGGCGGCCCACAGCGCTCCGCTGACCAGCAGCAGCGGCTTGGTGCCATGGCCCTGCATGCGCTTCTCCATGGCCAGCCCGAGGCCGACCACGACGATGCTGTTGACGGTGTAGACGACGCCGACCAGCCCCGCCGACTCGTGCAGGACCGTGGTGACGGCGAGAGGCAGCGCGTATTCGAGGCCGATCAGCGGCACCACGTAGAAGAAGGACACGAGCACCAGGAGCAGCACGTGGTGGTGGCCGAGCGGGCCCGAACGCGCCTTGTCCTTGCGGCTCTTGGCCTTGTCGCGTCGGTCGGAGGGCACCCACAGGGCGATCAGCGCGGCGCACAGCAGGCCGGCGATGATGTTGCCCGCGAACATGACGTGGTAGGAGTACGCCGCCGCGAGGCCGCCCAGCAGGGGGCCGATGCCCATGCCGAGGTTGTTGCCGATGTAGCTCACCGTGTAGGCGAACGGCCGCTGCTCGGGCGCGGTCAGATCGGCGACCAGGGTGTTGGACGCCGGCCCGAACATGCCCATGCCGACCAGGGCGACGAAGAGCAGTCCGGCGTACGTCCACGGGGGGCCGTCCAGCACGGCGAGACCGAGATAGCCCGCGGCGTTCAGCAGAAGCGCGGTGAGCAGGGCCGTGCGCCGATCGCGCCGGTCGCACAGCGGCCCGCTCAGCAGGCTGCCCACGAGCAGGCCGGTGCTGCCCACCGAGATCAGCAGTCCGGCCTCGCCGGGGCTGAGGTCCTTGCCGCGCACCAGGTAGACGGCGAGCAGCGGGAAGACGAACATGCCCGCGCGGTTGATGAAGGAGGCGAGGAACAACACCCGTAGCGCGAGCGGGAGTTCCCTTAACCGGGTCAGCCACGTCATCGCTGTGCCTGCCCGCCCGTGGTGCCGGCGGTGACCTCGGGCGCCGTCTCCACGCGGAAGGCGTCGCGTACGGTCTTGAAGCGGGCCCGGATGTCGTCGAAGTCGGTGCCCTCGCACACGTACCAGCCGAGGACGTCGTTGGAGGCGGTCGGCGGGGCCAGGACGTCGCCGACCTGCTTCCACACATCGGCGTCCAGGACTCCGTCGAGTGCCATCAGTTCGGCCGGGGTGGTGATGGCGGTGATGTGTCCGTACCGGTCCGAGGCGAGGTACTCGGTGCCGATCTCGGGGCCGAGGCGGGCCTCGGTGCGGTGCGCCGGGTCGAGTTCCAGACGGCACCACTCGCCCGCGAGGTTGATCCCGCGTCCGGCCTCGATCGCCGGGACGATGGAGCCACCGCCGGCCCGCGCACCCGCCTCGCCGAACACCACGTCGCCGTCGTCCAGCAGGAAGAACTCGGCGTGGACCACACCGGTGGCGAGGCCGAAGCCGCGCAGCACCACGGTGTTGAGCTCCAGGATGCGCCGCTCCCCCGCCGACAGGTCGTGCTTGCGTGAGATGGTGCCGCCCGGCTCGTTGAGGTACTCCAGGACGGAGTAGGTGTAGCGGGAGAGCTGGGCGAAGACCGCTTCGCCGTCCTTGAAGAGCGAGTCGACGTGGTACTCCGTGCCGCGGATGAACTCCTCGACCCGGTACTCGTGCCGGTCGTCGCCCATCTCCTCCCAGACCCGCTCCAGGTCCGCCGGGCCGTCCACCCGGTAGGTGCGGCCGCAGGCCCAGCCCGCGTACGGCTTGACGACGACCGGGTAGCCCACCTCCTCGGCGAACTCGGTGACCGCGCCGATGGTGTCCGGGCGGCAGGACCGGGCGACCCGCACACCGAGTTCCTCGGCCCGGCGGTGCATCACGTTCTTGTCGCGGAAGTTGAGCGCCTGGTCCGGGGTGAGCCCCGGGATGCCGTGGTCGCGCCGGGCGCGGCTGGCGGGCAGCACATCTCCCTCGAACAGCGGGAAGATGCGCTCGATACGGTGCTCGGCGACGATCGTGTCGACCGCGGCACGTACGGCCGCGGTGTCGTCCAGGTCGGCGTGGTACTGGGCCAGGCCCTCGGCCTCCGGCGCCTGCCATCCGGCGGGCAGCAGCACCACGGTCCCCACGCCGAGGTCGTCGGCGGCGGCCACGATGCTGCGGAACTGGGCGACGTAGCGCCCGGCGGCGGGCCGGTAGATCACCAGGATCGAACGGTTCATGTCCTGCTCCTCATCCAAGAGTGGGGACCGGCTCAGCGGACCGGCGCGGCCGACAGGGCGCCGAACAGCTCCACGCGGGTGGTGGCGCCGTCGAGGATCCGCGGTGGCTCGGGGGCGGCGCCGAGGCCGGTGAGCGCCTGCGTGAGCTGTCCGAGCGTCCGCTCCACCTCGGCCCGGCCGCCCTCGTGCACCGACTCGACGGTGAGCAGGAGCCGGCGCCGTCCGAGGTCCGACTTGACCAGGTCGCCCTGACGCCAGTTCCAGCGCCGGGAGTGGGCGCGGCCCTGGTCGTCGGCGTAGACGACCTCGCCGGGCTCGGGGTGCTCGGGGGCGTCGGGTGCGCCGAGCGGCAGATAGACCTCGGTCCCGTCGGCGAGCCGCACGGACAGCTCCGCCTCGATGCCGCCCACGTCGCACGAGGCCACGGGCAGCCGGCTCTCCAGGGACACCGCGTTGCACAGGTCCACCAGCGAGTTGATGCGCGGCAGCCGGTCTCCCTTGGCGACCCTGCGCAGCACCGACTCGGCGGCGCAGGGGAACCGGTTGGGGTTCACGCCCGTCTCCCGGTAGGCGTCCCGCCAGGCGGCGATGGAGGGCAGGGCGGAGACGTCGGCCTTGGAGAGCCCCTCGCCGTGCAGGGCGTCCTCGGCGGCGGTGAGGCGGTCCGCCACCTGGGGGGCGTCCGCGACGACGCCGACGTCCGGTACGGCGATCAGGCCGAGGACGTAGCCGGGCACGCGCTCCCACACGCGCGCGTCGACGCCGACGCTGAGGGAGCGGGTGTCCGAGTGGGGGCGGTCGCTTTCCATGGGTGTGTGGTCCTTCGTTTCTTCCGGGCGGCGGCCGCCCGTGCCGGTTGTGCCGGGCGGGCCTTGTTGACGGGTCGACAGTAGGGAGCGGTCGGGGGGCCGGCAGTGGCCAATTACGGGGTAATGCGTGAGGCCACTTGTCGGCCGCGGGAGTCCGCTGTGCCGGTGTCGGCCCGGGTCGGCGGGAGTCTGCTGTGCCGGGTGTCAGCCCAGGTCGGCGGGAGTCCGCCGTGCCGCGGCGTCAGCCGGGGTCGCCGGCGGGAACGGGGGCGGACGCCGCGTCGGTGTGCGGCTCGGCGGTCCGCAGCCGCGCCCCGAGGAGGGCGGTCAGCAGTCCGACCGCCGCGAGCGCGGCCCCGAACTGGCCGAGCCGGTCCACCCCGTGGGCCCCGCCGTGCTCCAGTACGCGGCCGCCGATGAAGCCGCCCAGGGAGATGCCGGCGAAGGTGGCGGACGAGTTCAGGGAGAGCAGGAGCGGACCCGACGTGGGTGCGATCGCGAACAGCCGGTGCTGCTGCGGCGGTTGCGTGGCCATCGCGGTCACACCCCACGCCGCCATGCCCACCATCGCGGTGGCCAGGGAGTCCCGGGTCAGCGGCAGTGTCACCAGGACGGCGGCCAGGCCCGCGACCGACGCCAGCAGGACCGGGGTCGGTCCCCAGCGGTCGGTGGCCCGCCCGCCGATCATGGTGCCGCCCACCGCGAACACGCCGAAGACGAGGAGCAGTACGGCGAGCGTGGTGCCGTCGCCGTCGGTCGCCGGGGCGAGGACCGCGCCGATGTAGGTCAGCGCGAGGTAGCCGCCCGTCATGAACGCGAGCGTCGTCAGCACCGCGCACAGCACCCTCGGGTCCCGCGCGGGTGCGAGGCGGGCCGCGAGCCCCGGTGCGGCGGGCAGCCGCACCTCGGGCAGCCCGCCGGCCACGGCGACGGCGCACACCGCGCCGAGTCCGGCCAGCAGCCAGAACGTGGCGGACCAGTGCAGGTCGGCGGCGAGCCACGTGCCGAACGGCACCCCCGCGAAGGTCGCCGCCGAGAGCCCGCCGAGCACCACCGCCATGGCGCGTCCCCGGCGTTCCGGGGCGGCCAGGGCAGCGGCCGACGCGGAGGCGGCCGGGATGTAGAGGGCGGCTCCCGCCGCGGTCAGAATCCGCGCGGCGAGGAGTGCGGCGAGCCCGGTGGAGAGGGCGGAGGCCACGTTGCCGACCGTGAACACGGTCAGCGACAGGACGAGGACGGAGCGGCGCTCGAGGCGCCCGGTGAGCGCTCCGAGCACGGGCGCGAGGACGGCGTAGGTGAGCGCGAAGACGGTGCTCACCCAACCCGTGTCGGCCAGGCTGGCTTCGAGGTCCCGGGCGACTTCGGGCAGCACCCCGGCCACCACGAAGGTGTCGGTGCCGATGGCGAACGCGCCCACGGCGAGCAGCGGGGTCACGGGGAGACGGGCCTGTGTCCTGGTCATCGCGCGGCTCCCGCGGATGCCGGGGCGCCGTCGAGCTCGGCGTACGGTGCGGTGCCGGTCCGGAACGGCTCGGTGCTGCCCGCGACGGGGGCCCCGCCCAGCAGGACCAGTTCGATGCCTCCCGGCCGGCTGAGAACGGAGATGTCCTCGGCGGGGTCGCCGTTCGTGATGACGAGGTCGGCCAGGCGTCCGGCCTGCACGGTGCCCGCGTCGTCGCCGCGTCCCGCGAGCCGGGCCCCGTTGGCGGTCGCCCAGGTGAGCACGGTCGGCGCCGGGATGCCCGCCATCTCGACGTACAGTTCGAGCTCCTTGGCGTACGTGCCGTGCGGGGTCCAGGCGAAGCCGAAGTCGTCGCCGGCCACCACCGGGATGCCCAGCTCCACCATGATCGGCAGGATGCGCAGGGAGTTGGCCACCTCGGCCTCGAACTCCAGCGTCTCCAGGTACTCGGTGGTCTTGCCGTGCTGGGTTCCCGTGGTGAGCAGCATGTGCGGCTGGTAGAGGCTCGGTACGACGAAGATCCCGCGCTCGGCGATCGCGTACAGCGCCTCGTCGTCGGCGTAGGTGGCGTGGTCGATGACGTCGACTCCGGCCGCGATGGCGTTGCGGATGCCGTCGAGCCCCCGGGAGTGGGCGCGGATGCGGGCTCCGTGCTCATGGGCGGTGCGCGCCGCGATCTTCAGCTCCTCGGGGGTGAAGAGGAGTTCGTGGGAGCGCCCGTTGGGGAAGGTGTCGTCGCCCGAGGAGAAGACCTTGACGATCTCCGCGCCCTGCGCGATCTCCGTGGCGACGTACTCCGCCATCTCCTCCGGGGTGTCCGCCAGCCGCATCAGATCGCTCGGGATCCGCTTCTTGACCTCGGGATTGCGGCGCTCGGGCGGTCCGGACACCATCAGGTCCCGGCTGCACGGCGTGATCCGGGGGCCGCGCAACTGCCCGGCGTCGACGGCCCGTCGCAGCGCCATGTCGATGCCGGAGACCGAACCGGCGCCCACGAAGGCGGTGTAGCCGAGGGCCAGCAGGTTCTCGGCGTTGCGCGCGGCGGCGAGGGTGAGGTCGGGGACGGAGTACTTGAAGAGCATCTCGCGTCCGTCGAGGACGTTCAGGTAGGCGATGTGGGTGTGCCCGAGGGTCATGCCGGGCATCACCGTCCGCCCGTCGAGGTCGAGCACGTCGACGCCGGGCGCGTTCAGCGGGGCGAGCCCCTCCGGCAGCACCGCCTCGATGCGGTCGCCGTCGATCAGCACGCTGTGCCGCGGCAGCGAGGGCCGGCCCAGGCCCTCCTGGACCGTGGCACGGTGGAGCAAGGTCTTGCGTGGCACGTCGTATCTCCTGTGATCAGGGTTGCGGGTCCGCGGTGAACGGCTTGTGCGGCTGCTCCGGCGTCTCGGACTCCTCCGCGTGGTCGAAGAGCGTCCAGAGGATCTCCGCGCCGGGCCGGGTCGCCATCCAGCGCAGTCCGTACGCCTGGACTCCCGGGGCGTTGGTCACCGCGAGCTGGGCGCCGCCGCCCGCGACGATCTGGGCGGCGTGCTGGGTGGAGGACGCGTCCACCCAGTCGACGTCCCGGCCGCGCAGCGCCGGCGGCACGACCTCGGCGTAGATCCGCCGTACCTCCCACATCGCGGCGACGGACAGGGGTCCGTCACCCGGCTGGAACGGGCTGCTCGCGGCCGCGGCGATGCCGTATTCCGGGGTGGCGCGCGGGAAGAACGCGCGCAGCCGCAGCGCCCGGTGCCAGTGGAAGCGCGTGAGTCCCGCGTAGGCGCTCGGTACGAGGGCGAAGTCGAGCTTGCGCAGCAGGAGTCGGTCCAGGACGTCGTCGAAGGTGTCGTGCAGCTCCACGCGCAGGTTGTGCTCGGCGGCGAGGTAGCGGGCGACGAGGTCGCTGGAGGTGCCCGCGGGGCCGAGTGTCCCGAGCACGGACCCGGGGCGTGCCGCCCACCGCTCGGACAGTTCGCTCCAGCGTGCGGCGTACTCGCTCGCCAGGGTGCGGGGCAGCGGGGCGGTCCGGAGGGTCCCGGCCGCCAGGTCAGGTCGTATAGCCACGGTTCGCCGCCATCCGCTGTGCCACCGAGGTCTCGTGATCGGTCGCGGTGCGCCGGTCCACCACGCGGGCGGCCTTCCAGCTCACGAACGCGCCGGTGCTGACGATCGGGTCGAGCCCGTCGCTGAGTTCGACGGTGACGGGCACGCCGAGCGCGTCCGCGGTGCGTGCGCGTACCGCGTCGGCCAGTGCCTCGGGGTCGTCCACCAGGCCGGTGAGGAGTTCGAGCCTCACCGTGAGCCGGTCCTGGCCTGCGGCGTCCTGCTCGATGACCACCTGGTATCCGGCGGACCCGGTGACCCCGGTCAGCACGGCCGTCTCGATCTGGCCGGCCGTGAACCGCTGTCCGCCGAGGTCGATGCGGTCCAGGGTGCGTCCGACGATCCGTACGAGGTCGCCGGGCATCTCGCAGTCGCAGTCGGACTCCGTCACGGCCACCACATCGCCGGTGCGGTAGCGGACCAGCGGTTTCACCCCGTCCATCAGCATGGTGAGGGTCAGCTCGCCCGTGCCGCGCGGGCCGTTCGACTCCTCGGTCTCCGGGTCGACGACCTCGACGACGTAGTTGGTCTGGGAGAGGTGCATCCGCTTGTTGCGGCAGGCGGTCGCGACGACGAAGGCTTCCTGCGAGCCGTAGAGGATGTTGTAGACGTCGGCGCCCCAGACCGTCTCCAGGTTGTGCGCGAGGGCGGGGGTGCACATCTCGCCGGTGACGAAGAGCAGCTTGACCGCGAAGTCCCGCCGCAGGTCGTAGCCGTAGTGCTCGGCGGCCTTGGCCAGGGTAAGGGCGACGCCGGGCGTGCAGCAGACGACCTCGAGTTCGAGGTCCTTCATCAGCTGCAGGGCCTTCTGGAAGCCGATGACGGGCGAGTAGGGCCAGATCTTGGCGTTCATGGAGCCGGTGTTGCGGGCGATGTCGCCGAGCGTGTCGCCGAAGGAGTGCACTTCGGTCGGCCCCATCAGCCCGATGCGCGGGGCGTGTTCGCCGAAGTGGTGGCGGAAGATCGAGCTCCAGGACTCCGTGACGTGGGCGTTGCTGGCGACGATCTCGCGGCCGTCGCGGGGGCAGGGCGTGGCGCGGCCGGTCGTGCCGGTCGTCTCGTAGAAGAAGAGGGCCTCGGCGAGCGGCCGGCTGAGGACGTCCAGCATCTCCTCGCGCAGATGCGCCTTGGTGGTGAAGGGCAGCCCGGTGAGGTCGTCCGGCGTGGCGGCGGACAGGTCGGCCTGCTTCAAGTGGCGTGCGTAGAACGGCGATCGGGTGCTGACCTGTTCCAGGACCGCGGCCAGTTGGCTGCGGCGCCAGTCGTCGAGGTCCGCGGCGGACAGGGTGCGGTTGTAGAAGGCACGGTGGAGTTCCAGGTACCGCGCGGCGAACTCGGCCGCGGGTCCGTGCGTGGGAAGCCACATGGGCGTCGGGTTCCTTTGTACGTTCGACGGTGCTGCCGTGCGCGGGTGCGTGGGGCAGCCTGGTGCCGCGCCGGCACAGCCACGCGCGGGAGCGCGGCGACTGTGGCGGGGCGGGAGCGAATGCCGTCGCTCGGCGGCGGGGGTGGACGGCGCGAGGTCGCCGTCGGCGGAGCGTGGTCGTCTACCGCAGGGCGGCGGTGGCCGTTTCGGCTCGTGCCAGGAAGTTGCGGAAGAGCCGCATCCCGTCCTGGGTCATGACGCTCTCCGGGTGGAACTGGACACCTTCGACGTCCAGGTTCTCGTGGCGTACGCCCATCACGCAGCCGTCGTCGGTGGACGTCGACGTGACCACGAGCGGCGCGGCGGGGTTCTGGATGACCAGGGAGTGGTAGCGGGTGACGGTCAGCGGGTGCGGGGCGCCCTCGAAGACGCCCTGTCCGTCGTGCTCGACGGGGCTGGTCTTGCCGTGCATCAGCCGTTCGGCCACGGCGATGCGCGCCCCGTAGGCGAGGCCGATGGCCTGGTGGCCCAGGCACACGCCGAGCAGCGGGACGCGTCCGGCGAAGGCGTGCACCAGCTCGACGTGCCCGGAGTCGGCCGGATGCCCGGGTCCCGGTCCGAGGACGACCGCGTCGGGCGCCGAGGCCACCAGCGCCTCGGTCGAGCGGGTGCGCGAGCGCACCACTTCGGTCTGCGCGCCGAGGCTGAGCAGGTACTGGTCGATGATGTGGCTGAAGCTGTCGTACGCGTCCACCAGCAGGACCTTCATGCGAGCAGCTCCTCACCGGTCAGCGCCCAGTAGGCGGCGCTCATCTTGGCCAGCGTCTCGCGCCATTCGGCGGCCGGCTCGGAGTCCGCGACGACCCCGGCCGACGCCTGGGTGCTGTAGCGGACCCCGTCGTGGACGACGGTGCGGATGCACAGGGCGAGGACCGCGAAGCCGCGTACGTCGACGAGGCCGAGCGCGCCGGCGTAGATGCCGCGGGGCTCCTCCTCGAGGTCGTTGATGATCTCCATGGCGCGCAGCTTGGGCGCGCCGGTCATGGTGCCCGCGGGGAAGGTCGCGCAGATCGACGCCCAGACGTCGAGGCCGTCGCGGACCCGGCCGGAGACGGTCGACACCAGGTGGTGGACGTAGGCGAAGGGTTCCACCTCCATCATCGTGTCGACGCGCAGCGTGTCCGGCACGCACACCCGGCCGATGTCGTTGCGGCACAGGTCGACCAGCATGACGTGCTCGGCCTGTTCCTTGGCGCTCGCGCGCAGTTCCGCGACCCGGCGGGCGTCCTCGGCGGGGTCGGCGGCCCGGGGCGTGGTGCCCGCGATGGGCCGCATCGAGATGTCGCCGTCCTTGATGCGCACGAACAGCTCGGGGCTGGCCCCGATGACCGTGCGGCCCGCCCAGGGCACGAGATACATGTACGGGGAGGGGTTGCGGTGGCTCAGCCGCCGGTACACCTGAACGGGCGTCAGTGTGGTGTCCACGTCGACGCGGTGGCCGATCTGGATCTGGTAGCTGTCACCGATTCCGATGTGCTCCAGGCATCGCCGGGCGCGGGCGGTGAACGTCTCCTCGTCCACCGTGTCGCGCACCGAACGAGGCCTCGGCGCGTCCGGGACCGCCGGCCGCGTGGTGCCGAGGGACCGCGCCCGGTCCATGGCTGCCCGCAGGTCCGGGGCCGTGCCGTCGAGCTGGGGCCCCTGGGCGGCGAGATGGCGCACTCCGCCGTCGCGCAGGTCGTACCAGACGGTGTCCTGGAAGAGGGTCAGCGTGCACCGTGGCAGGCCGGATGCCGTCTGCTGGGCGGGCAGTTCTTCCATGGCCCAGGCCGCCTCGTAGGAGAGGGCGGTGAGGAATCCGAAGGCGAAGGTGCCGGTGGGCACGTCGGTGTCGAGGTCGAACGCGTCCTGTGCGGCGCGCAGCACCCGCCACACCGTGTCCGGTCCGGACAGGGGCCAGCTGCGGGTGCCGTCGGCGTGCGTCGGTGTCCCGCCCGCGGCGGCCGAGACGGCGGCGGTGAGCGCCTCGCCGAGTTGTCCTGGCGCGATCAGGTCCACGCGGTCCGCGTATACGCGCAGTTCGGCCAGCCGTCCACAGCCGACGGCGGCGAAGTGCCGGTCCTGGTCGGGGCCGTCGAGGCTCTCGAAGAGATAGACGTCGTCCGGTGTCCGGATGGCGGACAATTCCTGGTAGAGATTGAGGGCGTCGACGTAAGGAAGTTCGTCCGACGTCACCCGCACCGCAATTTTTGCCGTCAGGGCGATTTCTTCGGGCACCTCCGGAGCCGGATCGGCCCCTGTGGACGTGAACGGCCCCCGCTTGTCCGATTCATGCGACAACGCCGCAGCCGATTGCACCGAAACCAATGACACAACGCTTGCCTTTCGATCTCAAGGACCGCAGGGGCGTCGAGGAATAGGTCCCCCGTGCCGCGGGAGCGCGCCCCTTCGCCGGGCGCAGCACCGCACTTCGCACGCCCCGGCCCGCAACGGCCGGTTCCCCCCTGCCGCACCGGCCACCGGGTCTGAGAGTGGCCGAATGCGCGTGCGAGGCAACTCCATCAAATGTTTGAATGCTCCGGCCATACCACTTCGACCCTTCGAGAGGAGACCACTTGTCACGCCACATCGCGCTCACGGTGGAACGGGATTCTCGGATTCCGCTGGCCATGCAATTGCGGGACTCCCTCCGAAATTTGGTTGAGAGTGAAACTTTAAAGCCTGGAACCCGCATACCCTCCACCCGCCAGCTCGCCGTCGACATCGGCGTTTCCCGCAGCGTCGTGGTCGAGGCGTACGACCAGCTGACGGCCGAGGGATACCTGACGAGCCGCCGTGGTTCGGGCACGTCCGTCGCCGAGCACACCGGTGCCAAGACAGCCGCCTCCGCCCTCGCTCCCCTCGCCGAGGAGCCGGCCCCCGACGCCCGATGGGACCTGCGCACCGGAACGTCCAACACCATCGACTTCCCTCGCGCGGAGTGGCTCCGCTGCATGACCGCCGTCATCAACGAGGCGGGCCACCAGGAGCTCGGGTACGCCCCCCTCGCCGGAGTCCCCCACGCCCGGCACGTGTTGACCGGCTATCTCGGCCGGGTCCGCGGGGTACGCAACCGGCCCGAGGACCTGATGATCACCTCCGGCTTCGCCCAGGGCCTGGCACTGGTCTGCCGAGTCCTGCTCGATCGCGGGCACACCGCCCTGGCGGTCGAGGACCCGGGCCACCCCGGCGAACGCGAGTTCATCGCCACGTCGGGGCTGCGGCCCATCGGTATCCCCGTCGACCAGGACGGCCTCGACGTCGAACGCCTCGAGGCGAGCGCCGCGCGGGCCGTACTGGTCACGCCCGCCAACCAGTTCCCCACCGGCGTACGTCTCAGCCGCGAACGCCGCGCGCGGCTCGTCGCCTGGGCGCGCAAGGTCGGCGGCTACATCCTGGAGGACGACTTCGACAGCGGCCTGCTGGACACCGCCGACCGGCCACCCGCCCTGCAGAGCCTCGCACCGGACCGCGTCGTCTACGCGGGCAGCGCCAGCAAGACCCTCGCCCCGGCACTGCGGCTCGGCTGGCTGGCGGGCCCCTCGGACTTCATGGCCTCCGTCGAGCACATACGCGCCGGCTGGGACATCGGCTGCTCGGGCCTCGAACAGCTCGCCTTCGCCCGTTTCATCGACACCGGCGCCTTCGACCGCCACCAGCGCAGACTCCGCACCGAGTTCCGCCGCCGCCGTCGCACCGTACGCGCCCACCTCGACACCCAACTCCCCGGCGCCTGGCTGCCGAGCCGCGCCGGCGGCCTCCAGGCCTACATCCGGCTCCCACCCCACATCGACGAACAGTCCCTCGTCCGCGCCGCCCGCCACCGCTCGGTGCTCCTGCGCGGCGGCCGCCACTATTCCGCGTCCCCTGCCGCGAGGCCACCGGCGCTCGTCATCAGCTATGCGACGGCTAACTGCACGGCGTTGTCGCGCAGTTTGGCTGAGGTGGGGGTGGCTTATCGGGAGCAGTCGGAACGGCGGGAGCAGCGGGACGCCGGGGCATCACTCTGACCGAGCGGACTGTTCCATCAGCCGAAGAACGACTTGAACTCGGTCAGGCTGATCCTCCTGTCGCCGTCCGTGTCGGCACCGCGGACGAAGTCGACGAGCTTCATGCCCTGAATGGTGGTGTCGTGGGCCTGTCCGTAGGCCCTCAGTTCCCTCAGTCGGATTTCTCCGTCCCCGTCCGTGTCGATCTCCGTGAAGAGGGCCTCGGCTTCGGCATCGGTCAGCTTGTCCACTGTTCGTCCTCGTTTCCTGTTCCGATCAGCGCTTCGCCATTCCGACGCTATAGGGGTAAAGGCGGGCATACCCACTCGGATTACACCCGATGGGCGGCGGGACGTCTGCGCCAGGCAAGCCGCGAGTCCTTGGCGGGATGACAACGGGATGACGCCGCGATGACGCCCCTTCCGTAGCTTGGTACGAGGCGCTGCCCCTGGACGGTCACCTGTCCAGGAACCGCTGACGGCGAGGTACGGCATGGGCGGCATCTTTGGACTCGATCTGGCGCGGCTGGCGGTCGACCCGACGAAACTGGAGGTCGACACGACCCTGCCGCCGGTGCGGCTGCGCGGCCGGCTGGAACGCAGGCAGCCCGATTCGTACTCCGGTGTGCTGAGCGCGGCTGTGCCGGCCACGACGGTGACCGCCTTCGGGCAACTGGACCTCGCCGCACCGGGCGGTCCGGCGTTCATCGCGTTGATCGGTGCCGCCTTCCCCCCGCCCGGCCTCCAGCTCGGCCTCGGTTTCTCTCTCAGCGGCGTGGGCGGCGTGGTGGGCGTCAACAAGGCGGTGAGCCAGGACGCCCTGATCGCCGCCATCGCCGACGGCACGGCCGGCGAGCTGCTGTTTCCCCCCGACCCCGTGGCCGCGGCACAGCGGGTCGTGCCCCGGCTGCCGGCGCTGTTCCCCACCGCACCCGGGCGCGCCGTCGTCGGGCCGATGTTCCAGGTCTCCTGGGGCGGACGGCTCGTCTCCCTCTCGGCGGCCGTCGTGGCCGAGCTGCCGGATCCTGTACGACTGTCCCTGCTCGGCGTGCTGCGGGTCTCGGTGCCCGACCCGGCGGTGCCGCTGATCCACCTCAAGGCCACCTTCGCCGGACAGTTCGACACCGCCGAGCCCAGCGCGCTGCTGATGGCGAGCCTCACCGGCTCGCACATGGCGGGGGTGCCGCTCGAAGGGGACGTCGTGCTGATCAGCCGGGGCGGCCCCGACCCGGTGTTCGTCCTGAGCGCGGGCGGCTTCCACCCGGCGTACCGCATCCCGCGCGGCGTGCCCGTGCTGCGCCGGCTGACCATGAACCTCTCGCCGATACCGTGGATCCAGCTGAGCTGCCAGGCGTACTTCGCGATCACCAGCAACACGCTCCAGTTCGGGGCCCGGATCTCCCTGGTCGCCGAGATCGCCGACTGCGGGCTGCGCGGCCAGTTCGGGCTCGACGTCCTGATCCGCCGGGAACCCACCCTGTCGTTCACCGCCGACATGCGCGGCGCGGTGTCCGTCGAGGTGTTCGGTGAGACGCTGCTGGGCATCGCCTTCTCGCTCACGCTGGAGGGGCCCGCGCCCTGGCACGCGGTCGGGCACGGGAGCATCGACCTGTTCCTGTTCAGCGCCTCCTTCGACTTCGACGAGCGCTGGGGCAATCCTCCGCCCGCCGTGCCGGCCGAGCCCGCGGACCTGCGGGGCAGGCTCGAGAAGGCTTTCGGCCGCCCGGAGGCGTGGAGCGCCATGCCGCCCAGCAAGGGCGAGTACCTGCCTGTGCTGCTGTCCCCGGCCGCCAACCGGCTGATCGGCGACGGCAGCCTGGTCCATCCCCACGGCACCATCGTCGCCCGGCAGCGTGTCCTGCCCTTCGGTGTCGCCATCGAGCGCTTCGGCCCGTCGGTGGTCGAGCCCGCCGAGACCTGGGACATCGGCTCCTCCACCCTCGGCGGAACGGACGCCGACGACGGGCCGACCGTGGACTCCTTCGCCCCTGGTCAGTTCCACACACTCAGCGACGACGAGCAGCTGACCCGGCCCGCGTACGAGACCTACCGCTCGGGCAGGCGCTTCTCGGCCGACATCTCGGAGCCGGAGAACGACGCGTTCGTCAGGGCCACGCTGGCCTGGGAGACGAGGGTGGTCCCGGACCCCCGTCCGCAGCGGCCCCTGGACCTGCTGCGGTTCGTGCGCATCGCGGCGCTCGCGGACGCCGAGGACCTGGCCGTCGCGACCTCCGTACGGGATCCGCGCTGGTGGCAAACCCAGCTCGCCCTTCTCGTGACCGACCGGCCGCCGATCGCCGCGGTGTCGACCTGGTCGATGGCGCCCGTCGAGACGGACACCGGGTCGGCGTCCACGGACGCGGAGCTCCTGCTGCGCTGTCGCGAGCTGGCCGGCGTACGGGCCGTCGAGGCCTGGGAGGTGGGCACCTGATGGCCGAGGAGCTGGAGTTCGCCCCGTACATGCAAAGCTCGATCGGCGCGGCGCTCAGCAGCACCGTGCCCGACGGTCCGGCCCTGATCAGCCCCGAACTCACGCTCCTCGGGCCCGACCAGGAGGTGACGGTACGGCCACCGCAGGGAGACCTGCGGATGCTCGGCCCGGAAGGTGTCATCGGGATCGACACCCGGCGCGTCCTACGGGTCGACCCGCCGCCCGGCATCCAGGACACCGAGCCGAACTACATGGCCTGCATCGAGTTCGACGCACCCGAACTGCCGTGGCTGTTCACGCCCGCCCGCGCCGACGGCGGCAGGCTGCGGCCCTGGCTGGTCCTGGTCGCCCTGGAGAGTGCCGCGCACCCGCTGCAGAGCGGTCGCGCGCTGCCGTTCGTGGACGTGGACACTGCCGCCCTGCCGTCGCTGGGACAGTCCTGGCAGTGGGCCCACGTGCAGCGCCCGGCGGGCCGGTCGGAGCCGCTGATCTCACGGCTGCTGTGCCCACTGCGGCTGAGGTCGAACACCGACTACACGGCCTGTGTCGTGCCGGCCTTCCAAGGCGGCGTCGTGGCCGGGCTCACCGGCGGGCTCACCGACGCCGAGCCCCACGGCGACGCCTGGTGGCCGGGCCAGGGCGTCGTCCGGCTGCCCGTCTACCACAGCTGGCAGTTCCGCACCGGCGAGGCGGGCGACTTCGAGCAACTCGCCACCGCGATCGGCCCGTTGTCGCCCGAGGAGAGCGCCCTGCTGGCGGGGCGGACCGTGGACATCACCGAGCCCTGGCTGTACGACGAGCCGCTCGCCTCCGACGGGCCGCCGGGCACCCGGCAGACCATCACCGTGCAAGGCGCGCTCCAGCTGGTCGACACTTTCACGGAAGGGGCGGAGACCGCCCTGGCCGACTTTGAGGAGCGGGTCGCCCTGTACATCGACCGAGGCAGGGAGGGCGTGGTCGCCCCACCCCTGTACGGCGGCCATCCGGCCGTGCGCGACCGGCTCGACGACAGTCAGATGGGGTGGCTCGAGGAGCTCAATCTCGGTCCGGAGACCCGGATCGCGGCCTCCCTCGGCACCGGCTGGGTGCGGGACAACCAGGAGTGGCTGATGGCCAGGGCGTGGGACCAGGTCGGTGCCGTCCGCGACGCCAACCGGCTGCTCAACCGCACCGCGTTCTGCGCCGAGGTCTCCGGGTCCGTGCACCGGCGCCATGTGCAGCCGCTCGCGCCGGACGAGATGCTCGGATTCGCCGCTCCTGTACGCGACCGCGTCCGCAGCGACAGTGGGCTGCCGTTGAAGACGGAGGTCGCGGTCAGCCCCGCCCCGAACGAGCTGGTCGCGCCCGCTCTGCGGCGCCTGCTGCGTCGCCGGGGACCGCTGGCCAGGCACGCCGGCCTCGACGGTGAGTCGTACGCACGGCGCACGCTCAGCGGCGAGCTGCTGCCGCCGCTGCCGACGGCGATGGTGACCCGCTCCACGCAACCGGAGCCGATGGAAGGCGAGGACGCGAACGAATTCAACGCCATCGTGGGCAACGCGGTGCGCGCCACCGGTGAGGTGCGTGACGCCGAGCGGATCAGGCTTCTGTCGGCCATGGCCCCCTCGGCCCTGGCGAACGGCTTCGACACCCAGGCGAGCGCGATCACCGCGCTCCTGGAAGGCCCGGCCGCCACCCTCGCGGCCGGCTCCGAGCCGGCGGAGGAGCCTCTCACCGGAGCGACGCGGCTGTTCCGGGCCCTGTCCGTCGCCGCCCCGGAGAACCTGGTCGGGGACGTGTCCTCGGCCTTCGCCGAGCAGCCCCCGGACGCCGTCATGACGCTCGTCGACCCCGACACCGTGCTGGCGCCGACCGTCTCAATGACCGACGACCCCGGGGCACACATCCTGGAGTTCGGCGTACCCCTCGACGCGGACACGATGAACGGCCGCCTCACCGAGGCCCTCGACCCCGCCCCCCTGCTCTCGGCCAGGCTGGACAGCCAGATCATCGACCTGTCGGAGGGCGAAGCGTTCAATCTGCCCGAGGCACCGGGCGAACCCGTCATGGCCACCCCCGACTTCGCCGCGCCCATGGCCCTGGCCCTGCAGAAGGACATCCCCGACTGGTTCCTGCCGGGCTCGGCGACGATCCCCGACGACCGGGCCGTGCTCCTCCAGGCGAACGCGCCCTTCATCGCCTCCTTCATGGTCGGCGTGAACGACGAGATGAATCGCGAGATGCGCTGGCGCGAGTACCCCACCGACCTGCGCGGCAGCCCCTTCACCCACTTCTGGCCGCGTCCCGACGGCGCGCCGGACGTCCCGCCGGTGCACAGTTGGGTTCGGGAGAAGGGACTCGGCTACCAACTCGCGCTGGACGCCGGCGAGGTCGATGTCCTGCTCCTCCGGGGCCGCCTCGTGCGCCGGTATCCCAACCTGCTCGTCGCCGCCGTACCGGCGTCGTCGGTGAGCGATGCCGATGACCTCGCGGAGGGCACGTGGCAGCACCCGAAGATGGTGCTCACGCTGGACGAACGGACGGTCGCCTACACCTTCGTGCTGGAGGGGGACATCCACGACTGGTGGTTCGTGCTCGCCGAGAACAGTTACCGGATGCGCTTCGGGTTCGACACCGCGTCCGCCGGCTATGAGCACTGGTCGGATCTCACCTGGCAGGTCCCGGAAGGCGGCTTCGCCGACCTGTCCGTGATGCCCCCGGTACCCGCGCAGGAGCAGTCGCCGGACCGGTGGAACGCCGCCACGGTGGCGATGGTGTCCCTGCAACGGCCCTTCCGGGTCCTGATGTCGGCCCGCGAACTGATCGGAGAACCGCAGTGAGCGTCAACCTGGAAACGGCGCGGGCCCACCAGGAGGTCCGCGACGCCCGGATGGCCCGGGACCGGTCCCGCGCGGAACTGGCCATGTGCGTCAAGCGCTTGCTGGCCGCAGATCCGGATCTGGGAGAACAACTCACTGTCGCGCAGGACGACACGGCCGCGCAGGAGACGCGCCACGACACCGCTCGCGAGGCCTACCGCGAACTGGCCTCCGCGGAACCGGGTCTCTGGGACGACGGCAGCGGAGCCGACCCGCTGCTCCTCCTCCCGCTCCGCCTGGAGACGGTGTACCGCAACGACGGAGAGGCCGGCCTGGAGCTGATGATCCGCGCCTACCCCGACGACATCCACATCGACGACCTCGATCCCACCCTCACGGCGGCCGAACGGACCGCCACCGAGGCGTACTGGCGCGAGGTGTGGGCCGCGGGCCCCCACTACGAGCGCCGCGAGAGCGCCTGGACGCGGCTCGTCACCGCCATCGGCCCCGGGCGGGCCGCCTGGGCGGTGAAGGCGCTGCGGCCCAGCCGGACGGAGCCGCCGGACACGGAGACCCCGGCCGGCGTCACCGGGCCGTCACCAGAACCGTGGGAGGCGCAGCCGCAGATGCGTGAGGGCACCTGGACCCGGGCTGCGCACAGCTACGTGCTTCCCGACCGGCTGGTGTTCTCCGGCTACGAGGCCGACGACGACGGGCAGCCCGTGCTGCTCTGGCGGGAGGAGGGCGCCCCCGTCCCCGAGGTGCTCGACGTCGGCCCCGGCCCCGACTCGCCCGAACCCCCGGCCTGGCTGCGCGACTTCGACGAGGCCGTGCGGGTGGGCATGGGCGTCAGAGTCCTCATCGAGGGAGAGATGCGCCCCGACTTCGCACTGGTCACGGTCACCGGGATACGGGGCGGAACCTCCGAACACACCGAGGAACTGATCGGTACCTTGCTCGACGCGCACCGCTGCACCGACGGCCTGGCCGTGCTGCCCACCGGCACGCCCACCAACAACACCGACGCCACCAGGTCCGCCTGGCGCACCCGCATGCCTCCGCCGACCCCCGAGGAGGCCGACGCGCAGCGCGCCGCCCTCGGCGACCTCGCCCCGGGAGATCCCCACGCCGCCGCTCGGATCGCCCTGGCCCTCGGTCCCGCCGCCGGACGCGTCGTGGCCGAGACCGCCGACGGTCTCGACCTGGACGACCACGACCTGCTCACGGAACTGCACGCGGCGATCGGCGCGATGGCGGCCGCGTCCACCAGGTGGCGGGGCTACGACGCCGACACCCCGGTGGATCTGACCTTCCTCGTCTCGCACTTCATCGACCATGTGCGCGCCCGGGGCCAGTTGCCCACGCTGCGCGTCGGCCGACAGCCGTACGGCCTGCTGCCCGCCACCTCGCTCGACCTGTGGCACGGCACCGACGTCGCCCCGCGGATCTTCGACCACGTACAGGGGTTCCGGAGCTTCGCGGAGTCGGAGTCCTGGCGTGCGCCGAGTGTCGGCAGCCGGTTCGACCCCGACGAGGTCATCAACGACCTGCTGCACCGGCTGCCGGCCTCCCGCAGGGTGCGCTTCGTGCAGCAGGAGCCCGTCGACCCGCCCTTCCTTCCCGTGCCCGACACGCCCGTCGATGTCGCCACCATGAGCCACTTCGCCTGGCTGCAGCCACCTGATCTGGAGATCCCGCCGTTTCCCCTGGAGTTCTCCGTCATCGACGAGGCACCACCGGAACTCCAGGAGCTGTTGAACGCCGGACCGCTCGGCACGCTCCACGGCGTCCTGCGCGGCGTCGGCGAGGCACTGGCCGGGCACGGCGCCCCCTCGGCCGAGGTGCTCCAGCCGATGTTCGACCTGGCCCCTGCCTTCAAGGGGCTGCGCGAAGGCCGGCTGGGGCTCTGGTACCACTTCGCCACCATTGTCCTGTACATGTACTACCAGCGGCTGGAGCAGCGCGTACAGGCCGGTGGCGCACTGGAACCCGTCGTGAGCTTCCTGGACGATCAGGTGACGGTCTCCGACGGCACCGTTGCGGACCTCTTCGACTGGGCGGCTGTGGCCATCGACCGGCTCGTCATCGCCGAAGGCATGGCGTTCGGGGACCTGCCGCGGCTGGAGCGACTGCTGTGCGAGGTGTTGGACACCCAGTCCCACCGCCTTGACGCCTGGATCACCTCCGTCGCCTCGGCCCGGCTCGACGGGCTGCGCGGCGACCGCCCCGAAGGCACTCACCTCGGCGCGTACGGCTGGGTCACCGACCTGCATCCGCGGGGGTGGGAACCGCCGAGCGTACCGACCGACCCGGAGGGCGAAGAGGTGGTCGACGGCGAGAGCGAGGGCGGCGGGGAGGCGGCTGCGGAGGGCGGCCTGACGGAGGCATCTGAGAGCGGGGAGGAGCAGGGCCCGCAGGAGGAAGTGGGTGAGGAGGCCTTGCTGGGGAACGAAATTCCCCCTCTCTCCGAGGACGACTCCGCAGACGGCTCCGGTGGCGACTCGGCGGACGACTCCGAGGAGGCTTCGGCACCCGGACAGCACAACGACGGCTATCTCGTGGCCCCCTCCATGCACCAGGCCACCACCGCCGCCGTACTGCGCTCGGGCTGGCTCAGCCACACCGACGACGAGGCGTTCTGCATCGACCTCACGGCGAGCCGCGTGCGCAAGGCGCTCGCCGTGGTGGACGGCATCCGGTCCGGCCAGACCCTCGGCGCGCTGCTGGGCTACCGGCTCGAGCGCGCCCTGCACGACGCCCACCTGGACCAGCTGATCAACGCGTTCCGCAGGGGCTATCCCACACCGCGCCTCGCCGATCCCGAAGCGCCGGGCAGCGAGGAGGCACGTACGGCGACAGCCGCCCGCGACGTCGTCGACGGCCAGGCGCTGGTCGCCGACTTTCTGGCACACGGCCGTGCGCTCCAGGACCTGGACTCCCTTACCTCGCAGCTCTCCGCCGACCTCCTGCCCCTGCTGGACCAGGCCCTCCCGCTCGTCGACGACGTGGAGGCGACCGTCGACGCCGTCGGCGACCTGCTGCTCGCCGAGAGCGTGCACCACCTCGTCGCGGGCAACCCGCTGCGTGCCGGGCAGGCCGCCGACGGCATCGCGCGCGGCGACAACCTCCCCCAGGACTTCGACGTGCTGCGCACCCCGCGCGCCGCCGTCGACGTCACTCATCGCCTCGGCCTGCTGACCCCCATGACCGGAACCGAGGGCTGGGCGGCGGACCGGCCGCTGGCTGCCCTCGATCCCGCCCTGGAGCGGTGGTGCCAGACCCGCCTCGGCCCTGCCTCGGGCTGGAGCTTCGCCTTCGGCGACCCGGACTCGCCCACCCCGGTCGGCCTGGCCGACCTCGGAGTCTGCGCGTTGGAGACGGTGCTCGGCGCGGGGCTCTTCGGCCACCGGGCGGACCAGGTATCCACCGCTCTGGGGGACCCGGGCGGCACCCTCGCACGGCGGCTCCTGCGTCAAGCACCCGCGGGCGCGCCGGTCACCGAGCCCGGAGCGGCGCGGTTCGCCGAACTGCAGCTGCTCTGCCGGGCGCTGGCCGATGTGCTGGCCGCCGGACGGCCTCTGCTCGTCACCGACCTGGACACCGCGGCGGGCGCCGACTGGTCGGCCGCCGATCTTCCGGAACTGGCGGCGCGGGTCACGGCATGGCACACAGCGGTGACCTCCTCGCTCGAGGAACTGGACGAGGAGTTCGAGGAGTTGCCGGACACGGCGGACGAAGTGGTGCGCAGGCTGGAGATCCTCGCCGGCCTCGGGGTGCCCGACGCCTGGCCGGCGGCTGACGCCGAGCAGGTGGAGGCGCTGGGCGAGCAGGCGCGAGCGGTACTGGGCCGATTCCGGGCCGAGCCGCTGCCCCCGCTGCCGGGACCTCCGCCGCAGGAGCCGTCGGCAGTGCTGGAGTGGGTTACCCAGCTCCGTACGGCAATCTCCTCGGTCTTCGGCCGGACGCTGCCGGTTCTGCCCGTGCTCCGCCTCGACGGCAGCGCCGCCGCGGCTGCGCTGACCGGTCCCGTCCCGCAGGGCGCCGACGAGGACGCGGTCGCGGACTGGCTGCTGGAGATGGAACGGGTCAGGCCGCAGGCCGGCGTCCTGGGTGACGCGCTGGCGGCCGCCGAGACGCTGGCCGGCACGGCACCCTGCACCTCCGTGGTAGCCCAAGTACCCGCCGGGCAACCGTGGATCGCGCTCGGGCCGGCTCCCGTACCGTCCCGTCGGCAACCCGCCCCGCATCACTGTGCGGTGCTGCGCACCGACGGCACGCCCGATCCCGGCCGGCTCGCCGGGCTGGTCGTGGACGCCTGGACCGAGACCGTACCCGAGCCCGCCAGGGGTGACGCCGGCGACCAGGAGGAGCTGGGCGGGCTCGCCTTCCACTACAACCAGCCCGACGCACGCGCCCCGCAGGCACTGCTGCTGGCCCTGCCGCCCGACCCTCAGCGGGGCTGGCGGATGCAGGACGTCCACGCCGTCGTCGAGGAGACGTTCGCCCTGGCCCGGCTGCGCGGCATGGACCTCAACGACCTCTTCGCTCTGCGCGGACTGCTGCCCGTGCAGTGGATCAGGCCGGAGCACGGAGGGCTGCCGCTATGACCACCATGTTCAGGTACGAGCCCGTGCCGCGTGACACCGGCATGGAGGAGGCACTCGCCGCCCGGACCGCCGACGCCGCATGGTTCCTCGCCCGCCAGTACGGGTTCGGGGAGTTCCGGGGTGAGGACACCTCATCCCCGGTGTCGGTCTCGATCGCCCAGGAGACCCACCGGCTGGACCTCTGGCGCAGCAGTTCCGACGCCGACTGGCAGCCGTACGACCCGGCCACGATGGTGTTGGAGGAGCTGGTCGAACAGGAACCGGTGGAGGGTCCCGACGCCCGGCTGATGACGGCGGGTGCGCTGCGCTGGCGCCGGGCGCTGGCCGCCGCCGGACTCGTCGACCTGCTTCCGGCCTTCGCCCGGATCTGCCCCTTCGACGCCGAGGGCCCGCTCGCCCCGACCGGACTGTCCGCGGCCGTGCGTGACAGGCTGCCCGACCCGGTCGCGCTCGCTCCCTGGGCAGCGCGCCTGGCCGAGCACGACGAGACGGCCGCCAAGGAGTTCGACGCCCCCGAGACCGGCACGGCCCGCGAAGCCCTGGCCACCGCGGCTGCAGCCTGGCTGTCCTGGTGGCAGGCGCGCGTGCCGGCGGTGGAGGAGGCCGAGGCGTCCCCGCCGCCCGATGCCTGGAACACCAACCGGCTGGAGTACGCGTTCGAGGTGTCCGCCTCCAGCCTGCCGGGCCTCGAACTGCGTGCGGAGGAATACCACGGCGGCCACCTCGACTGGTGGGCCGTGGACGCGCCGGACACCCAACTGCCGGTCGACGAGACCGCGATCAGGAGGGACGGCCGCAGAATCATCCCGACACCCGCGGTCTACGGCGGCATGCCGGTGTCCCGCTTCTGGGAGATGGAGGACGCTCGCATCGACTTCGGCTCCGTCGACGCCTCCCCGGCCGACCTGGGACGGCTGATGCTCGTCGCGTTCGCCACGGTGTACAACAGCGACTGGTTCTGCATCCCGCTGCCCCTTACCGTCGGCGCCCTGAGCCGTGTCGTGGACTGCACCGTCACCGACGTGTTCGGCGACCAGACCCCGCTCTTCCACGCCACCGCCGACGACCAGGTCACCTGGAACCTCTATGGCCTGGGCGACAAGGCCTACACCTCGCGCAGCACCCCTGACCTGTCCACGCCGCCCTCGCCCTGGATGTACCGCCCCGCCTCCCTGCCGGGCGGTCTGGAGAGCCCTCCGGCGGAGTCGGTCGTGCTGCTGCGCGACGAACAGGCCAACCTCGCCTGGGCCGTCGAGGAGTCCGTCGCCGACGGTGCCGGCGAGCGCGTCGACCGCCACGAGCGCTGGACCACCGCCGCCCGGCCACGCCCGGCGCCCGAGCCCGGCACCGCCCCGCGCTACTTGGTGGCGACCGAAGTCCCCGCACACTGGTTCCCGTTGGTGCCGGAGGCCCTCTCCGACATGGAGTCGATCCGCTTCCGCCTCACCGGTCTGCTCCGCGACGAGACCTACCCTCAGGCGCCGCTGGGCCGGCTCCTGCGCGAGACGGACTGGCTGTTCGAGGAGGAGGTACCACGTTCCGGCATCCGAGTCGAGCGCAGTCGCCAGTTCACCCGGTGGCAGGACGGAGCACCGCACTCCTGGACCACACGCCGCAAGGCGAGCGGCTCCGGCGGCGGGTCGAGCGGCCTGCGCTTCGACGTGTTGGACGAGTCCGGATCGCTCTGAGAAGGTGCCTTTCCCCTTCTCCGTCGGACCGGTGCTGCTGGTTGCGGTGCGCTACCGCACGAACCTCACGATGTGGCAGCTCGCGCCGTGGCCGTTGCTGATCCGCGCTGTCGGGCCAGGTCACGCTCACCAGAGGAACCGGTCATTTTCGTCAAGCTGCCGAAAGAGCCGAGCTCGGCTACCTGTTCCTGCCGCAGGCGTGGGGACACGGGTACGCCGCCGAGGCCTGCGCAGCGGCACTCGCCTGGTTCGCGGATGCGCTTCCCGGCGAACCCGTGGTGCTCACCACCCAGACCGCCAACATCCGCTCGATGCGCCTCGCGGCGAAGCTGGGGTTCACCGAGGTGCGATCATCGCTCCGTCGAGAGCGACGATGAAGCGGCCGGGGCGTCGGCTGGGCGCCCCGGGCATCGCGCGCTCGATCTCGTCACGCGGTCGAGGGCCGCCGATGAAGGCGCCCACCTCGGGCGAGGCAAACAGCTCGGTGACCGCCGCACGGTCCCGGGCCTCGGGCTCGCGGAGCACGAGCCTCTCGGTCCTGATCGGCGCAGGCGGCCAGGCGACGGGTCCGAGCTCAGGCATGCCGACCAGCCAATCAGCAGGCTCGGCAGCGATCAATAGGCGCGGCCCGGCCCCCTCACCATCGAGGGCGGACGCGATCTGACTCGCTGCGCAGACATTGCACAGAGCGCCGGCTCCAACATGGTCAGCGACAGTCGTTGAGCCAATCCCCCGGGATCAGGTCCCGAACACGGTCGAGGTCCTCTGCCGTTCGGCCCCGGGCCAGGACTGCCGCGCCGTCGTCATCGCGTAGGAGGACGTCGTGGCCCAGGAACCAGCGGGTCGCCTCGCCGCTGGGGTATGCCGGGAAGGGCAGTCGGACGAGGTTCGTCTCCAGCAGGTCGAGGCTGTCGCCGTCGGGGTCGAGGTAGTCGCAGAGCTCTTCGTCGGCCTGCAGGGACTCCGACAGGATGATCTCGACGAAGGAAAGGGAAAGACGCTCCAGCCATTCCTCCCACCGCTCGGCGCTCTTGTCGGCAAGGTCGAGCCGGATGAGCACCGCGGGGTCGTCGTTCCGGAGGCTGTCGAGGAGAACGCCCCAGGATGCGGATCCCTGGTTCTCATGGCGGAAGACCAGTGCCTCCTTGGCGTCGTCGACGTACAACTCCGCAGGGCTGAGCAGCACATCGTGGTTGCTGGTGAGATCCTGTCGGCGGCCGAACAGTTGATACGCCTCACGCAACGCCGCCGGCAGCCGGACACCCAACCTCTCCTCGGCAGCGTCGAGTTCCGCTTCCGTCCATCCGTCGTCGCTTGCCGGCGCGGCGCCCGCCCAGTGGGCGGCGAAGCCCTGGATGAAGGCCCAAGCGCCACTGCGGCCTTCGACGCCCCTGGCGAGCGACGCGGCAAGATCGAACCCTTGTGTCATGCCAGGACGATATCCGTCCCGCTCATCAGCCCTCGAGGGGTGATCTCTTGCAGGTGCAGCGGAACTTCTCACGTCACGAGGCGCCGCGTGAACGACAGAGAGCGGCTGAAGATCTCCTCCACCTGCGCGTCGGGAAGCCCGTACCAGCCGTGGTCGGCGCCGGGCACCGTCCACAGTTCGACCGGCGATCCGGCCTCTTTCAGTGCCGCAGCCAGGGACTGGCTGTGTGAGCAGGCCACCATGGTGTCCTGCTCGCCGTGGACGAGGAGGAACGGAGGGGCTCCGGGGCGGACCTGGGCGAGGGGGCTCGCCGCGCGGGCGTGCTGTGGGGCGGTTGACGGGGCCGCGCCGAGCAGGAGTGCCTCGGGGGTGGCGGCGTCTTCGGGGGTGAACCAGCCCCGTGCGGCAGTCAGGTCGCTCGGGCCGTACCAGATCACGGCGCCGGCCACCGGCGGGGCGGAGGGGGACAGGGCGAGGAGTGAGGCGAGGTGTCCGCCGGCGGACTCTCCCCATACGACGGTCCGCGCGGTGTCGATGCCGAGCTCCGCGGAGCGCAGCGTCAGCCAGCGCAGGGCGGTGTGCAGATCGTCCAGCGGGGCGGGGAAGGTCGCCTCGCCGCTGAGGCGGTAGTCGACGCAGGCGACAGCGAGACCGGTGGCCGCGATGCGCGCGAAGGGGGTGGGACTCCAGTGGCGTGTGCGCATGCCCATGTCGTCGCGCCGCCCCCGTCGCCAGGCGCCGCCGTGCACGAACAGCACCAGCGGCAGCGGCTCGTCCTGGACGGTCTCGGGCAGCCACAGGTCGAGTTCCAGTGGACGGCTGCCTTCGAGGTTGCCGTAGGGAATGCCGCGCAGTTCGCGTACGCCGGGTTCGCGCGGTGTGCCGGGCGGCAGTGGAGCGTGGTCGGGGTGGGGTGCGCCGATGAGTTCCCGCAGTGCGGGTCCGCCGTCTGTCATCGCGTCCGCCACTGGTGGTCGGGCAGGAAGCGCACGTCGTACTGCTCGGGGACACTGGCGAACTTGCGGGGTTCGGGGACGACCGGCTGGTGCGGCAGGCCCAGTTGCTCGGTGGGCGCGCCGAGGTTCTCGAAGAACCGCTCGAAGGTGCCGCCAGGGCCTGCGGCGACGCCGACGACCTGGCTGTGATGGCGCTCCATGCGGTAGGCGTGCCGGCAGTTCTTCGGCACGAAGCCGAAGTCGCCGGGAAGGAGCAGCTTCTCCTGCTGGTCTCCTTCGGTGTCCTCGACGAACAGCCGGACCGCGCCGTGGGTGACGTAGAAGACCTCGTGCGTGTCGGTGTGCAGGTGCGCGGGGATGAGGTCGCCCTTGGGGCCCTCGACGGTGAAGAAGTTGAAGGTGTTCTCGGTCTGCTCCCCGCCCGCGTAGATGGTGATCAGGTCGCCGAACAGATGCGCGCGGTCGCCCTCGCCCTTCTCGATGAAGTACGGCTTGCCGGGCTCCGCGGGTATCCGTGAGGCCCGCCGGTAACGGGTGGCGTACTCGATGGTCATGGGTTCTCCCGAGATCGGACTCCGCCAGGAATGTCAGGTAGCCTGACATGAGAAGGTGTGAGTGAGCAAGCGCTGGATGCGAGCCCGGCCCACCGTGAGGATCAGATGCAGTCCACCACTCGCCGCAACCTTCCCCAGTTGCTCGGAGAGGCCCGGCGCTGGTTCGAAGAGGGGCTGCTGTCGGCCCTGGAAGCAGCCGGAGCGACGCCGGTGTCCCCGACGCAGGCGCAGCTCTTCGCCGTACTGGACGACGAGGGGACCACGGTCGCCGAGCTGGCCCGGCGCATGGGCGTCACCCGGCAGACCGCACACCAGGCCGTACACGGCCTGGTCGCCGGCGGACTGCTCGAACAGATCCCCGACCCCGCCTCGGCCCGTCAGCGTCTGATCCGACGCACCCCGGAGGGGGAACGCGCACATCGCCAGGCCGGCGCCATCCTGGAACGGCTGGAAGAGCAACTCGCCGAGCGCATCGGCCGGGAAACCGTCGACGCTCTGCGGGCGACGCTGGAGACCTCATGGGGCCGGCCGCCCTCTCCGCACTGAGACCCGCGAGCCACTTGGTTTTTCCAAGCGGCGTGGCTACGCTGCCGTTCCATGATCACAGCGGCAGGCGAGGCCGACCGTCGTGGCGCTGGTGCAACTGACAGGCACCACCACTGATTCGTCATCCGGGAGATGCCAGGACATGCATACGCCACCATCGTCGTCCGGCGCGGAGCGGACCGGCGGAGCACCCGTTCGGATCGGTGCTCTCGTTCCGCTGACTCGGCCGGGCTGGGCCGAGGCGGGTCGGCAGGTGCTCGCGGGGCTCGAGCTGGCGGTCGGTGAGGTCAATGACGGCGGCGGGATCGCCGGAAGGCCGCTGGAGCTGGTGGTCCGGGACACCGCGGCTGATCCGCAGAAGGCTGCGGCGGCCGTGGACGAACTGGCTCGACTGGGCGTGGCCGCCCTGGCCGGCGAGTATCACAGCGTCGTCGCTCGCGCCGCTGCCACCAGGGCCGACGCCCTCGGGCTGCCGTTCCTGTGCTCGTCGGCGGTGCTCGACGCGCTCACCGAACAGCCGACGCAATGGGTCGCGCGCATCTCGCCGCCGCAGTCGCGCGGCTGGCGGGTCTTCGCGGACTTCCTGTTCGCCGCGGGCCACAGACGTATCGCCGTAGCGGCCCAGCAGAGTGTGTACTGGGCTTCCGGAGCCCGCATCCTGCGGGACTGCCTCGCTCCGCGCGGCGGCACGGTCGTCGAACTCGACGCGGGCGCGCTGTCTCCGTCGGCTCTGTGCGACGCGCTGGTCGACAGTCGCGCGACCGCCCTGCTCCTTCTGGTCGGCCATCCGGAGCCGGCCGTGCCGATCGTCCAGGCCGTGCGCCGTGACCCGCGCCTCGCCGAGGTCGTGATCGGTGCTCCGGCCGGGCAACCGGAGTTCGCCCAATGGGCGGCGCTGCTGGGCGACGACGGGGCCTCGATCCCGTTCCTGCGGTACCTGCCCGAGCGTCTCAGCCCTCTCGGTACGCGGGTCGAGACCGCGCTCCGCGAGAAGCTGGGTGCGGCGCCTTCCTTCGTGGCCTTCGAGGGGTACGACACGATCGCCGTCCTCGCCGAAGTGCTGCGCTCCCACGGGACGGACCGCGCGCGCACCGCCGCGTCCTGGCCGCGCGTCGCGGTCGAAGGCACCCGCGGGCGGATGGAGTTCACCCGCACGCCGGGCATCAGCGTCTGGCAGTGGGCTGCGACGCCGATCCAAGTCGTCGATCGAGATCCGGCACAGTTTGATCGCTTCCGCGTCCTGCACACCGGCTGAGCGGACCGCAACGCGTCAACGCCCCCGGCAGCGGGGCGCATCCCGGTGTTTCGCCGTCCTGCGGCTACGGCCGGACCGGCAGCCAGCCGCGCTGGACGGCACGTACGCCGGCCTCGAAGCGGCTGCGGGCGTCGAGGCGGTCCATCAGTTCGGAGGCGATCCGGCGGGCCGTACGGTGGGACACGCCGAGCCGCTTGGCGATCGCCTCGTCGGTGTGGCCCTCGGCCAGCAGGCGCAGCGCGGCGGCCTGCTGGCCGGTCAGCCCGTTCGCGTCGGTCGGGACGGCCTGCCCGAGGGGCTGGGCGGAGTCCCAGGTGGTCTCGAAGAGCGCGCACAGCGCGGTGAGGGTGCCCTGCCCGGTCAGAAGGACCGCGCCCGCGGCGGTGTCGTCGCTGCTGACCGAGATCATGGCGACACGCCGGTCCATGATGATCATCCGCGTCGGCAGCGACGCCACCGTACGGACCTGACCGCCAAGCCCTGCCAGCCAGTTGGCGTGTTCGACGGTGGGCCGGTTGCCGCGCACGCTGTCGAGGTAGATCGTGCGCATGCGCACCCCGCGGCCGAGCAGGTCCTCGTTGAGCGGCCGTGACGCGGCCATGTTCTCCGCGGTCTGCGGCCCGCCGGGCGCGAAGGTCAGGAACTCCTCTTTCACCTCGCGCGTGAGGACGGCCAGCCGGTCACGGATCTGGTCGAGCCCGACCAGTTGCTCGACTCCGGGATGGCTGCTGGCCGGACGCAGTTCGGCGTACTCGGAGATGAGCTGGGCCGCTGCCGCCCGCGAGGCCTCCAGGCGCTGCTGCTGGGCCGCGAGCTGGGCCTGCTGCCGGGCCATCAGGATCTCCATGCCGATGTCGGGCGAGACCGCCCGCAGCCTGCCCGCGTCCCCGGCGGCGGGACGCACCAGGGCCAGCTCGCTCAGGGTGTCGAGGGCTCGGCGCAGCTCCTCCTCCGGCAGGCCCACGGCGTCGGCAAGAGCCACGACACCGGCGGCCGGATGTCTGAGCATGGCGCGGTACACCGTCTCGACGACTGGGTCGAGTCCGAGCGTGGTCAGCATGTGGGTCCCCCAGTTCCTGCACACACTACATCCCCTGTCTCAACGGGATCTTCGCAGAGGAGGCAGGTCGGTCACAGGGGCAGGACGGAATCGGCCGTGGACTCAAACGGCCATCTCCCGCAGCCACTTGACACGCCGATCCGCTGAGACGCTGGAGCGCATGTACCTTGTCCACGCCCACCTGGAACTTCCCCCCGGTGAGGAACTGCCCTCGGACGTCGGCACATCGGTGCGGTCGGCGATCGTCCCCGACGACCGCGTCGAGCACCTCGCCGTGCACCCCCGCTCCCCCTCCAGACTCACGCTCGGGTTCTATCTCCTGGCCGACGGGATCGAGGAAGCGGAGGACCGGGCCGTACGTGTCTGCGAGCGACTTCTGGGTGAGGTACGGGAGTTGGCCGGGGCGCGGCTGACCGGCTCCGGGGTGCCGCTGGTGCCGCTGGCCTTCGAGCCGCAGACGGCGGACTGAACGCGGCCCGTCTGCCACGCAGCAGACGACCGACTGAACACGGACCGTCCGGACGCAGCGGACGGCGGTCTGAACACGGCCCGTCCGGACGCACCGGACGACGGACTGAACACGGCACCCGTCTGGACGCATCGGTCCAAGGCCCTTTCCGTCCATCCGTGAACTCTTCTCTCCGGCCTGCGCCGCGGCGAGTCTATGGATCACCGGCCAGGACGGCGCGTCACCGCGGGACGCGACACCGGCCGGTCGCCGCACCTCGTCCCCGGATGGAACGGAAACAGCCATGCCTCGCATCCCCGTCGCCAAGGCCGCCGCGGTCGCCTCTCTCCTCGTCGCCACGGTGATCGCCGCCCCGGCCGTCACCGCAGCGTCCGCGGCGGACACGGTCACAGCGTCCGGCGCCACCGCCACCGCCACCGCCCCCGCCGACGCGGGCTGGCAGGTCACTCCCGAGGACGCCGGCTGGCAGGTCACCCCGGCGGACGCCGGCTGGCAGTGAGACGTCGACTTCGGGCGCCCTCTACCGCGTGGACATCAAGACCAACAACACCAGCCTCGCCCTGCTGAACGCGCCGGTGCGGATCGCGGACAGCGGCTGGACCCACGACAAGCTCACCCACGACGGTCACGGCCACCTGTACCGCACCACCTCCGCCGGGCTGCTGCTGCGCCACAACGTCACCGAGGACAAGCCGGCCGGCTCCCAGCACATCGGTGTGCGCACCGAGATCGACACCGGGTTCGTGCTGAAGACCCTCACCGCCACCGGCGACGACCGGCTCGGCGCCACCACCGAGGACGGACGGCTGCTCGACTACACGATCGCAGGCGCCGGCTCCTGGAAGAGCAACGCCCTCAAGTCGTCCGGCTGGTCCGGCTTCAACCAGCCGGGCGGCAGATGATGAACGACAAGGACGCGGCCTGGGCCAACTCCACCCAGTGGGGCTGTCTGGAGACGCTCTGGGACCACGAGAGCGGCTGGCGCTGGGACGCGACGAAGCCCTCCTCCGGTGCCTACGGCATCCCGCAGGCGCTGCCGGCGAGCAAGATGGACGTGGCGGGTGACGACTGGAAGGACAACCCCCTCACCCAGATCAAGTGGGGCCTGAGCTACATCGACGGCCGCTACGGTTCCCCCTGCGGCGCGTGGAACTTCTGGCAGGCCAACAACTGGTACTGATCGCCCACGTCAGCGAAAGCACGTGACCGAAAAGGGCGAGGCCCCCTCATCCGAGGGGACCTCGCCCTTGTGCCGTTCCGCCCTTGGCTCTCCTGCCCTGTAGGGGCGTCAGGCGATCTTGTCGTAGCGCAGGGCGATGTACGACGTGGCCGCGTGGCTGTCGATGGTGCCGCTGTAGACGTTCGCGGAGTTGTAGTTCATGTCCGAGGACGGACTGCCCTCGGAGTAGTAGTAGAAGGTGCCGGCATCCTGGTCCTTCCAGCCGGCGAAGAGGACCACGTGCCCCTCGCTGCTGGAGTTCAGAGCGTCACCGGGCCTGAGGTCGGCCTTGGAGATCTGGGTGCCCGCGCTGGGGAGAGTCTGCGTCGTCAGCGAGGAGGTGAGGTGCCAGGCCATGGAGACGAAGCCGGAGCAGTCGGTGCGGTAGGTGTCGTCGCCCTCGATGTCGGTGGCGTAGGCGCTCTGGCTGTACTGGATGTTGCGGTTGTACCAGTCCCTGGCCCGGGTCATGACCTCGCTGCGGTAGATGGTGCCGCCCTGCACGGAGTGCGGCGGGGCCGACGGTACGTAGGCGCAGTTGTTGCCGTAGGCCGACAGCAGGGTCTGGGTCCAGCCGGAGGCGTCGACCGGGTCGTTGGGGTGGTACGCGATGTCGCTGCCGTCGCCGTCGGTCGGGTCCGCGTCGTGGTACCAGTACATGCCGCCGTTGGTACGGCCGTAGTAGAGGCCGCCGCCCGGCGAAGAGAGGGAGTCCACCGCGGACCAGCCGCTCGACTTCAGGACGGAGCGGTCCCAGTCGCCCACCCCGTTGATCTTGTAGCTGAGCAGCCGTCCGTCCGAGGTGGAGGCGACGATGCGGTCGTCGCCCGCGGCGGCCAGCGTCTTGAGGACGAAGCCGGTGTCGATCACGACGTGCTGGCCTATGTGGGCCGAACCCGAGGGCTTGTCCTGCGACACCAGGTACTGATGGAGCTGCCCCTCGACCGTGCCGTAGAGGTGCCCGGCGCCGTCGTAGACCATCTTGTCGAAGGTCCAGCCGCCGTCCCAGATCTTGACGATCGCGGCCAGTCCGAGGGAGGTGTTATTGGTCTGGATGTCGACGCGGTAGAGATCGCCGGTGGTCGAAGTCACCAGCACCGTATTGAAGTTGAGGGTCGCCATCGCCTTCGGTGTGAAGCCGAGGTTCGGGCCGATGAGCGTCTTCACGCGGTTGCCGGTGTTCGGCTCGATCTGCGTGTACGTCAGCCGGCCGTCCGACAGGGTGCCGTAGATCGACACGTCGCCGGTGCACGAGGCTGCGGCCTGCGCGGCCCCGCCGGCGACGGTGACGAGCCCGAGGGACATGACCCCGACGGCGAGGGCGGCGGAGGCGCGGCGGACGGCGTTGCTCAGCTTCATGCGGGTCTCCTGCGGCATGGAATTCGAGCGGGCGCACGCAGATCCCCGGCCCGGACAGCTGCCCTGCAGGTGCAGCTGTGAAGGCCGTCCGCGGGAGCGGCGCCCGGTGGCGAAAACCACTTTCGCTGCAGGTCACGGCTGCCGGAAGGTACATCGCTTGGACGCAAGTGTCCCTGGCCTCTTGCGTCCTGACGGGGCGTCGGTGGGGGCAGCTCCAGGCCGACCCCGGCCGGCTGACCACCGCCGCCCCGGTTCGACGGCCCCTGCTGCTACGACGCTCCGGCCCCGCCGAGCGATCAGGCCGTGACGCCCGGACCCGGCGGGATGTGAACGGTCATGATCAGATGGCAGGTCTCGGTGCCCGAGCCGCGGTAGGTGTGGGGGGCGTCGCCGTCGAAGGCGGCGGTCTGTCCGGCCCGAACAGGGTGCTCGGTGCCGTCGACGACGAGCACCATCTCACCGGCGGTGACGCTGACGGTCTCCACGACGCCGGCCTGGTGCGGGTGACTGAGGTACTCCTCGCCCGGTTCCAGTTTCCAGCGCCAGACCTCGACCGGGGCCGGCCCCGACGTGGTCAGCATCAGCCGCGCCTCACTGCCCTTCTCCCCGGCCCACAAGGGCATGACGGCCTCGGCGGACACCACCCGGACCCGACCTTCGGCCGGCCCTTCCATCAGCGCGGACACCGAGATGCCGAGGGTGTCGGCGAGGCGGACCAGGGTGGCGAAGTTCGGGTTGCCCTGGGCCTTCTCCAACCCCACCAGAGCGCCCTTGCTGACCTTGGCGCGCCGGCCGAGTTCGTCCAGGGAGAGCCCGGCGCGGGTACGGGCCGCCCTGACGTTGTGCGCGAGCGTCCGCAGCGCCGCCTCGGTCTCGGCCATCGCTTCGCCCCTCCCAGCAGGTGGTCACTGCACTGCACCGCGCGGTCGTTCGGTTGACTAGCTCCGGTCAGTGCGTTGTACGGTGTGGTCGTTCCATTGATAGTAAGGGATGTACGTGTGATCGCTCTGCTGCTGGCCCTGGGCAGTTCCCTGGCCTATGGCTGCGCCGACTTCCTCGGCGGTCTCGGCGCCCGCAAGGCCCATGTCCTGCGCACCGTGATGGTCGCCGCCCCGGCCTCGCTCGCCGTCGAGCTGCTGCTGTGGCCCTTCCTCGGCGCCTCCTTCGACTCCGCCACCCTCGGCTGGGGCGCGGCGTCCGGTGTCGCGTCGGCCGCCGCGTTCGCCCTGCTCTACCGCACCCTGGCGATCGGCCCGATGAACGTCCTCTCCCCCGTCACCGCGCTGGTCTCGGCGATGCTGCCGGTGGGCGTCGGGCTGGTGCAGGGCGAGCGCCTGGGTCTTGCCGGGCTGGCCGGTCTGCCCCTGGCGCTGGCCGCGGTGGTGCTGGTCAGCGCCGGGCACGGAGCGGAGTCGGCCAGGCCCTCGCGCACCGCGCTGCTGCTGGCCTTCGGTGCCGGGGCCGCCATCGCCCTGCAACTGGTCTTCCTGCACCAGGCCCCCGCCGCCAGCGGCGTCGGTCCGCTGATCATCGGCCGCGCCGTCTCCTCCGCGGTGACCCTGGCCGCGGCCGGCCTGATGTACCGCAGGCTGGGAGCCGAGAAGCCCGCGTACGCCGTGTCGGCGACGGCCGGCGTACTGGACTCGGTGGCCAACCTGCTGTTCCTGCTCGCCGCCCGCAGCGGCGACCTGGCCGTCGTCGCGGTGATCACCGCGCTCTACCCGGCCGGCACCGTCCTGCTGGCCCGCAGCGTGCTCGCCGAGCGCCTCCACCGCGGCCAGCTGATCGGCCTGGGCACCGCCGCCGTCGCCGTCAGCCTCCTCGCCCTCACCTGACCTCCCCCTCGAAGGACCCCATGCTGTCCGGCATCCGCGGCCTGCGCCTGGACGTCACCGACGTATGGAAGTCACCGACGTACGGGACCGTCGTAGCCGTCCGCCGTACCGATCTGCTCTACCGATCCGTCGTACCCGTCCGCCGCCCGGAACGGAGCCCCGTTGATGACCACCTTCCGCATCAGCCCCGCTGTCGCCGACGCCTTCCCCGACACCCTCATCGCCGTCGTCACCGCCACGGACCTGCGCGGCCACGAGCCCTGGCCCGCGACCGCCGCCGCCCTGGAGGAACTGGAGCGGCAGCTCGCCGACGGCACCTGGCAGCCTGCCGACGAGACCGACCCGCGCATCGAGGCGTGGCACACCGCCTACCGCTCCTTCGGCACCAACCCCCGCCGCATCCGCCCGAGCGTCGACGCCCTCGGCCGCCGCCTGGCGAAGAAGGGCGTCCTGCCGCGGATCAACCCGGCCGTCGACTCGTACAACTTCGTCTCTGTCCGCCACGGTCTGCCCGCCGGCGCCTTCGACCTCGACCACGTCACCGGCGACGTGGAGATCCACTACGCGGACGGCAGCGAGACCTTCACCCCGCTCGGCGAACCCGACAGCGTCGAGAACCCCAAGCCGGGCGAGGTCGTCTACAGCGACACCACCGACGTACTGACCCGGCACTGGAACCACCGTGACGCCCACCGCACGCGCGTCACCGACGACTCCACCCACGTCGCGTTCGTCCTCGAGACCCTCCACGCCACCCGCGACGGGCACCTCCTCAAGTCCGCGGCGGACGAACTGCAGGACCTGCTGAGCCCGCACGCCGGACAGGTCACGGTGCACTGCCTCAGCTCTGGCGCCGACGCCTAGCGGCCACTCGTACGAGTGGTCAGTGGCCGGCCGCGAGTTCGCCGCTGAGCGTTTCGTGGAGGTCGGCGCTGGGGGTGTTGAGGCCGGTGATCTCGACGGTCTTGCCGCGTTGGGCGTACTTGGTCTCGATGGCGTCGAGGGCGGCGACGGAGGAGGCGTCCCAGATGTGGGCGGCCGACAGGTCGATGACGACCTTGGCGGGGTCGCCCGCGTAGTCGAACCGGCCGACTAGGTCGTTGGAGGAGGCGAAGAACAGTTCGCCGGAGACCCGGTAGACGACCGAGCCGCCCTCCGGGTCGAGGACGGCGGTGACCTCGGCGAGGTGGGCGACGCTCTTGGCGAAGATGACCATGGCGGTGACGGAGCCGACGACGACACCGATGGCGAGGTTGTGGGTGGCGACCACGCAGGCGACGGTCACGAGCATCACGACGATCTCTCCTGCGGGCATCCGCCGAAGCGTCTTCGGGGCGATGGAGTGCCAGTCGAAGGTCGCGAACGACACCGAGAGCGACTACCAGGCCCGCCAGGACCTCGGTGCGCCAGACCTTCGGATCGGACAGCCAGTCGGGCTTCAGACCGCGAAGGCGCGCGGCCGGGGACACAGCGGTGGCAGCGGAAGACAAGGGAGACGAACCTGTCGTGCTCGGGCACGCCCCTGCGGCAGGCCGGGACGTGCGGAAAACGATGCGAAGGGCCGGGCCGGCACCCCGCGGGACGGCTCCGTGAGCGCGGAACCGGAAGAACGGGAAGCGGACGGAACAGGTCGGCGCGAGTGCGCCGGGCTCACGTCCGGGGGCGAAGCATCACGGCGGACAGGCGGCGGCGCCGGGCGTCATGGGCTCGCGCACGCTTCTCCCTGCAAGGATCGAAAAGTTCACCGGGAGCGCCGTCGGCCCCGACACGGCAACAGCGGGCGGCCGTGGCCACCCGCCACGCAGCTCTACCTGGCCTCGTCGTCCCGAGAAGCTGCGCGTCCAGCGTCCGCATCCCGTGCACGCGGCCGGGTAACCGAAGCCGATGGGCGACATCCTCGTGGGAACGTGTTCATGGACCGACCCGACGCTGGTCCGCAGCGGGTGGTACCCCACCGGCAGGCGGGACGCCGAAGGGCGGTTACGGCATTACGGCGAGCGCTTCCCGGTCGTCGAGGTCGACTCCTCCTACTACGCCCTGCCCAGCGAGCGGAACAGCCGGCTGTGGGCCGAGCGCACGCCGGACGGGTTCGTCTTCGACGTGAAGGCGTTCTCGCTGCTCACCGGGCATCCGACGCGGAGTGCGGTGATGCCGCCCGGGCTGCCCGCCGACGCCCGGGACCCGCGGGTGCTGGACGAGGTCTGGGCGCGGTTCACCGCAGCGCTCGCGCCTCTGCGGCAGGCAGGGCGGCTGGGGAGTGTGCTGCTCCAGTACCCGCCGTGGTTCCGGCCGGGGCCGCGCGCCGAGGCGGTTCTGGCGGAAACCGCCCTGCGCTGCCAAGGCTGGCCCCTGGCCGTGGAGTTCAGGCACTCCTCGTGGTGGCAAAGGGGGCGGAGCGAGGCCACGTGCGCGCTGCTCGCGCGGTACGGGATGGCCGCCGTCGCCGTCGACATGCCCCAGGGGCTCGCCGCCTCCGTACCGCCGGTCGCCCCCGTCACCACGCCCCGGTTGTCCGTCGTACGGTTCCACGGTCGCAGTCCCGCCTGGCAGGGCGGGAACAAGGAGGAGCGCTACCGGCACGCCTACGGCGACCATGAACTCACCGAGTGGGTCCCGCGGTTGCGTGGACTCGCCGAGCGAGTCGAGCAGGTGCACGTGCTGTTCAACAACTGCTGCGGCGACGCCGCGGTGCGGGCCGCCGAGCAGATGACGCGGCTGCTCGGGATCTCGCCTGCCCGAGAAGCCGGCCCCCTGCGATGACCTGGACGCAGTTCGCGCCCGCACCCCGACCGGGAGCCGACGCTCGTGGGACCACGCGATCGTCGGCGTCCCTCGGCCGGGGTGCGGTGCGTGGCTCAGGCCGGCGGCGCGCCCCAGGCCAGGGCGGTGCCGGTGTACGCGGTGACAGCGGGGGCGTCGGCGTACGCGGTGGCCGTCGTGCGGCTGTAGTCGTTCGTCTCGTCGAAGTTGGACCAGTCCGCCTTGCTCATTCTCAGCTGGATGTCACCGCTGTCCCTGCCCGCGGCGAGTGAGCCGCCCGCGAAGGTGACCTCCAGGTAGGCGTCCGCGCCCTGGACGGGCGTGGTCAGCGGGACGACGCGCAGCTTCACCTGTGCGCACGTCACGGCGGCGTAGTCGCACCAGGCGCTCACGGAGGAGGCGCCGTCGCGCGTGAAGTAGTAGCGCAGCGAGACGGTGCCGAGGTCGACGGCGGAGCTGCCGGTGTTGAGCAGCTGGAGCGACGGCCGGATCGAGTTGTCCGTCGCCGAGGCGTCGTTGTTCTTGTACCGCACCTTCACCGCCCCGGTCGGGGTGTCGGCCGAGGTGGTGGTCACGGTCAGCGCGGCGGAGGGCGCTGAGACGTTGCCCGCCGCGTCGCGCGCCCGCACGGTGTAGCCGTACGACGTGGCGGGCGAGAGTCCGGTGTCCTGGTACGTCGTGCCGGTCACGGGCGCGGCGTTCACCTTGGTCGTGCCCCGGTAGACGTCGTACCCGGTGACGCGGACGTTGTCGGTCGACGGAGTCCACGACAAGGACGCGCTGTTCGACGTCGTGGCCGTGCTGGTCAGGCCGGTGGGGGCCGTCGGTGCCTGGGTGTCCGTCGGATCCGTGGAACCACCGCCCTGGACGTCGCTCACGCTGATGCCCGTCGTGCTCGACGCGCCGCCCAGCGGGACCTGGTGGTCGAGGCTGACGAACTTGCCCTGGTACTGCCACAGGGCCGGCTTGAGCAGGGCGTACTTCGCCTCGTCCCAGCTCTTCCAGTCGTTCAGCAACAGCCCGCCGGTGTCACCGGAATTCGGGTTGAGGCACCAGAAGGTCTGGTGGATCCGGCGTTCGACGATGAGGTCGCGCAGGGCGGTCATCCACTTCTGGTTCGGACCGTCGTCGAGGAAGCCGCCCCATTCGCCGATGAGCAGCGGCGCCTTGTTCTCCTTGTGCAGGTAGAGCCAGTTGGGGTCCCAGACGTCGCGTTCGAGGGTGGTGCGGTTCCAGTCACCGCTGAACCAGGGCTGCTGGAACACCAGCGGTCCGTAGTCGTGCGGTGAGTACACCAACTGGTCGTTCTGCGCCCCGAGATCGACAGGGTGGTCGCGGACACCGCGCAGGTTGCCGCCCCACCAGGTCGAGTAGTAGTCGGTCGGCGTGGTGGACGTCCAGCTCACACCCGCCTTGGGGTAGACCTCGATGCCCTCGCACAGCACCAGCAGGTTCGGGTTGACGGCGAGGATGCGCTTACCGGCCGTCTCACAGGCGTACTTGAAGTTGTCCTGGTCCGTGGAGCCGTCCCACTTGGCGCGCGGGCTCGTGCTCGCGGTGCCGTGCGGCTCGTTCTTGATGTCCATCGCGATGACCGTGTCGTCGTTGCGGTACCGCGCGGTCACCCACTCCCAGGCCGAGTAGAAGTTCTCGACCGTGACGGAGCCCTTCCACCACACCGGGTGCACATGGCCGGCGTTGTCGGCCTCGGCGCTGTGCACGTCGAGCATGACCTTGATGCCGTACTGCTTGCAGAGGGCGAGCCAGGTGTCGAAGACCTCCAGTGACGTCTTGCCCGCGAGCTCGGGGTTGGCGTACGCGTTGACGCCGCTCGGGACCGTGGCCTGGCCGTTCTTCCACTCCAGGAGAAGTTGGGTGGAGATGGGCACGCGGACCAGGTTGATGCCCCGGTCGGCCATCGACTTGGTGATCTCGGTGATGTTCGCCGACCACAGGCCGTGGAAGACGCGCTCGGTGGCGTTGAAGCCGAACCAGTTGGCTCCCGTCAGCCAGACCTCGTGGCCGTTCGCGTCGACGATCTTGTTGCCCTGGGTGTGCAACCAGTCGTCGCCGGGGGCGGCAGCGGCGGCGGCCGCCGCGGTAGTGACTTCCCCGGTGCGTCCGTCCGACGGCCGCTCGGCGGCCCCGGCCGCGGAACCGGTCGTCGTCAACGCCCCCGCGGCCAGTACCGCGGCAAGCAGCGTGCTGAGTCGCCGGAGCGGACCGCGTAGCCCGCTCCGTGCTGATGGCTGTCCCACTGTGTGCCCTTCTGCTGATGTGGCCGGAACGAGAAGACGTACAGAGATGGGAGCGCTCCCATTGCGCGTTGTCATGAAGCCAGGCGCCTCTTGAGCTGTCAACCGTCTCGACAAAAACGCGAAGCGGAACGGGACTTGGCCGGGGCCGGGGGCGTTGCGCCGACTGGGACGCGAGGCTGTCGCGCCGCCTGCTCGCCCGCTATGCAAAGCAAGCTCCCGCGGCGTCAGCCTGCCCACCAGCAGCCGGCGCGCGAGCGCCCGCACGGCGGCTTCGGGCGACACCCGCACATTACGGCCTACGTAGTCCTTTCAGACACAGCATTAGGGGATGTCCGCCCACCGCCGACTCGGCAGACTGGCCCCATGACAGCGCGATCCATGAGCAAGGGTGCCAATCTGCCGGTCACCCCGTCCGTCGTCCGCGTGGAACTCAGCTGGGCCGAGGGCGGGGGCGGGCCGGACGTCGACGCGTCGGCCCTGTTGCTGACCGAGGCCGGACGGGTACGGGACGACGGCGACTTCGTGTTCTACAACCAGCCCCGGCACGCCTCCGGTGCCGTGACGCACACCGGTAAGCGGGCTGCCGGCGGTGTCATGACCGACGCGATCGAGGTGAACCTGGGCGCGCTGGAGAGCGGCATCGCGCGCGTGGTGCTGTGCGCGTCGGCCGACGGGGGCACGTTCGGCCAGGTGACCGGTCTGACTCTGAGGCTCGTCGACGCGTCGGGTCAGGACGAGGTGGCCCGCTTCGAGATGACGGCCGGCACGGAGACGGCCTTCATCGGCGGCGAGCTCTACCGGCGCGAGGGGGGCTGGAAGTTCCGCGCCGTCGGCCAGGGTTACGCCTCCGGGCTCGCGGGACTGGCCACCGACTACGGCATCACCGTGGACGAGGAACCGGCCGACGCGGTCACCCCGCCACCGGCGGCGGTTCAGCCTCCGTCTCCCCCGTCACCGGCGGTGGTTCAGCCTCCGTCTCCCCCGTCACCGGCAGCGGTTCAGCCTCCGCCTCCCCCGTCGACGCCCTCGGCCGACCGGCCCCGGCCGGTCCCGCCGTCGTCACCGCCGCCCCCGGCTCCGGCGTCCGGCCCCCGCCTCACCAAGGGCGAGGAGCGGCTGCCCGTGGACATGCGCAAGCGGCTGTCCCTGCGCAAGGAGCAGGTCGCGGTCAGTCTCAGCAAGCACGGCGCGAGCGGGGTCACCGCACGGGTGATCCTCGTGCTGGACGCCTCCGGCTCGATGTCGTTCCTGTACTCCGGCGGGGTGGTGGCGGACGTCGTGGAGCGCATGGCGGCGGTCGCGGCGCAGCTCGACGACGACGGCGAGATGCAGGCGTGGACCTTCGCCAGCAACCCGGCCCGTCTGCCGGACCTCCGGCTGGGCGAACTCCCCGAGTGGCTGCGGCTGCATGTGCGGGTGGGAGAGATCAGCCTGTTCCGACGCGGGAAGAAGCCCCGCAGGGGACTGGAGGCGGGGCAGGTCGACATGCGGTCGGTCGGCATCCAGAACGAGGAGCAGAAGGTGATCGCCGAGGTCAGAGCGTATGTGCGGCAGAACCCCGCGCCGGTGCCCACCCTCGTGCTGTTCTTCTCCGACGGCGGCGTCTACCGCAACGCGGCGATCGAGAAGGAACTGCGCGAGGCGGTCGAGGAGCCGGTCTTCTGGCAGTTCGTCGGCCTGGGCCGCTCGAACTACGGCGTCCTGGAACGGTTCGACACCCTGCCCGGCCGACGCGTCGACAACGTGGGCTTCTTCGCCGTCGACGACATCAGCACCGTCCCGGACCAGGAGCTCTACGACCGTCTGCTGTCGGAGTTCCCGTCCTGGATCACCGCCGCGGGCCGAGCCGGAATCCTCTGAACCGATCTGCGATCGATACGCCGAGACACGCTGGAGCATGTGGCCGCCGTCCACCGGGTCATGCGTAGATGCCGGGTGGACGGCGGCTGCCGTCAGAGCCCCCGTCGAGCCCTCTCAGTGGCTGACTTGCGTCGCCTGGCGTGCGGTCGGGGCCGCGTCGCGTCGGCCGTCGGTGCCGAGTGCCTGAAGGATGTCCTCCACGCTCTGCTTGGCGTCCCCGAAGAGCATGCTGGTGTTCTCGCGGAAGAAGAGCGGGTTCTGCACGCCCGCGTAGCCGGAGGCCATGGAGCGCTTGAAGACGATGACCTGCTCGGCCTCCCAGACCCGCAGCACCGGCATGCCGGCGATGGGGCTGGCCGGGTCGTCGGTCGCGGCCGGGTTGACGGTGTCGTTCGCGCCGATGACCAGCACGACCGAGGTGTCGGCGAGGTCGTCGTTGATCTCGTCCATCTCCAGGACGATGTCGTACGGCACCTTCGCCTCGGCCAGCAGCACGTTCATGTGCCCGGGCAGGCGGCCGGCGACGGGGTGGACGCCGAAGCGGACCTCGACGCCCTGCTCGCGCAGCCGCCGCGTGAGTTCCGCGACGGGGTGCTGGGCCTGGGCGACGGCCATGCCGTAGCCGGGGGTGATGACCACCGAACGGGCCTGAGCCAGCAGCTCGGCCGCTTCCGAGGCCCGCACCTCGCGGTGCTCGCCCTGCTCCTCCGCAGCGCCCGACGGCGCCTCGATGCCGAACCCACCCGCGATGACGGAGAGGAACGACCGGTTCATGGCCTTGCACATGATGTACGACAGGTAGGCGCCGGAGGAGCCCACGAGCGCGCCGGTGACGATGAGCAGGTTGTTGTCGAGCAGGAAGCCCGCCGCGGCGGCCGCCCAGCCCGAGTAGCTGTTCAGCATGGAGACGACGACCGGCATGTCGCCACCGCCGATCGAGGCGACCAGGTGCCAGCCGAGCGCCAGCGCCAGCACGGTCACCGCGATCATCAGGGGCAGGTTCGGGCTGATCGTGAACCAGACGGTCAGCCCGACGAACGCCGCGAGCGCGCCGACGTTGAGCGCGTTCTTGCCCGGCAGCGTCAGCGGGCGGGACTTGATGCGCGCCGAGAGCTTCAGGAACGCGACGATCGAGCCGGTGAACGTCACCGCGCCGATGAAGATCCCGATGAACACCTCGGCGTGGTGGATGCCCAGCAGGTCGGCGCCGACCTCGGTCTGCGCCGTGCCGTGGGCCTCGACCTCCAGGTAGCTGTTCCAGCCCACCAGCACCGCGGCGAGGCCGACGAAGCTGTGCAGCACCGCGATCAGCTCGGGCATCTGCGTCATCTCGACGCGGCGCGCCCGCCACAGCCCCATCGCCGCGCCGAGCGCCGTCGCCAGCACGATCAGCGCGACCGCTCCGGCGGTGATGCTCTGCGCCGCCACGACCACGGTGGCGACCAGGGCGAGGACCATGCCGGCGATGCCGTAGACGACGCCGGCGCGGGAGGTGCGGTGCTGGGACAGGCCCGCCAGGCTGAGGATGAACAACAGGGCGGCGACCAGGTCGGCGGCGTGGGAAGCCGTCAGGGACGTCATCTCGGCTCAGCCTTTCGAGAACATGGACAGCATGCGGCGGGTGACGGCGAAACCTCCGAAGATGTTGACGCTCGTCAGCAGGATCGCCACGAAGGACAGCGTGGTGACGATCCAGTTCACGTGCCCGATCTGCAGCAGGGCGCCGATCACGACGATTCCGGAGATCGCGTTGGTCACCGACATCAGCGGAGTGTGCAGCGCGTGGTGCACCTTGCCGATGACGTAGTAGCCGATCACCACCGCCAGCGCGAACACGGTGAAGTTGCCCGCGAGTTGGGCGGGAGCGAAGGCCACCAGCAGGAACATGGCGAGCATTCCGAGCCCGATCAGGCCGAAGCGCCGCGCGGGCGTCAGCTTCGGCTGCTGCGGCTCGGGGGCTTCCGGCGCGGCCGCGGGCTGCGCGGCGGGCGCGGCCGAGACGGCGACAGGCGGGGGCGGCCAGGTGACGTCACCGTCGCGTACGACGGTCACCGCACGCTGTACGACGTCGTCGAAGTCGATCGTCAGCTGCCCGTCCTTGTCGGGAGTGAGCAGCTTCAGCAGGTTCACCAGGTTGGTGCCGAACAGTTGCGAGGCCTGGGCCGGGAGCCGGGAGGCCAGGTCGGTGTAGCCGATGATCGTGACGCCGTTGTCGGTCACGACCGTCCGTCCCGCCACGGTGCCCTCGACGTTGCCGCCCATCGCGGCGGCCATGTCGACGATGACGCTGCCCGGCTTCATGACGGCCACGTCCTCGGCCGTCAGCAGGCGCGGCGCCGGCCGGCCCGGGATCAGCGCCGTGGTGATCACGATGTCCACGTCCTCGGCCTGCGCGTGGTAGAGCTCGGCGGCGGCCCGGTCGTAGTCGGCGGAGGTCGCCTTGGCGTAGCCGTCGGTGCTCGCCTCCTGGACGACGTTCACCGGCAGGTACTCGCCGCCCAGCGACTTCACCTGGTCCGCGACCTCGGGCCGCGGGTCGGTGGCGCGGACGATCGCCCCCAGGCTGGAAGCGGCGCCGATCGCCGCGAGACCGGCCACGCCCGCGCCGGCCACGAGCACCTTCGCGGGCGGCACCTTGCCCGCCGCGGTGACCTGACCGGTGAAGAACCGTCCGAAGATGTGCGCGGCCTCGATGACCGCGCGGTAGCCGGCGATGTTCGCCATCGAGGACAGTACGTCCATCGACTGGGCCCGCGAGATGCGCGGCACCGCGTCCAGCGCCAGGGCGGTCACCTCGGCGTCGGCGAGCGCCTGGAGCAGTTCGGGCTTCTGCGCCGGGGCCAGCAGGGCGACCAGGGTCGCGCCCTTGCGCAGCCGGCGGATCTCCGCGTCGGAGGGGGCGTTCACCTTCAGGACGACATCCGCGTCCCAGGCTTCGCCGATCCCCGCGCCGACAGCGGCGTACGCCTGGTCGCCGAAACCGGAGGCCTCACCGGCCTCGGACTCGACGACGACCTCGTAGCCGAGGCCCAGCAGCAGTCGTACCGTCGCGGGGGTCGCCGCGACGCGCGTCTCCCCGGAGACGGACTCGGCCACTACGCCGATGCGCCGGGGAGGGTGGTGTGAGGGTTCTTCAGCAGACATGTCCTGTTATCTCTCGTCAGAAGAGGGTGCGGAAGGGGAATCTGCGCCTGAGGAAGGTACGACGTCCTACCCCGTGATCGCTGGAACCTACCCGTCAGAGGGGTACGGGCCAACGTGAACGGACGGTGACGTGCTTCACCTTGCGCTACGGGACGAAGTCGGCGGAGGGTGCGGGAGCGCACGGGGCTCCCGGAGCTGGTCGCCTTGAGGAATGAGCGCAACCCGGTGGCGTTCGGGCAGGAGATCAGTAAGGCTCGCAGCATGGTCTCGGTATTGCAGAACGTGGCGATCGACTGTGTGGACGCCTATGGGCTGGCCCGGTTCTGGAGCGAAGTGACGGGCCGTCCGCTGCATCCGGAGGACGGCCCGGGCACCCGGGAGACTCAGGTCATGCTGGCTGAGGGCCCGGTGCTGTACTTCAACCAGGTGCCCGAACCCAAGACGATCAAGAACCGGGTCCATCTGTGTCTGCGCCCGGAGACCTCGCGCGATCAGGAGGTGGACCGGCTGCTGGGGCTGGGTGCCGGCTTCGTCGCCGATCACCGGAATCCGGACGGTTCGGGCTGGGTCGTCCTTGCCGACCCCGAAGGCAACGAGTTCTGCGTGCTGCGCAGTGAGTCCGACCGAGCGGCCACCGATACCTGACCGAATGTGCCCGGTGCGGCATCAGGCATCCAGCCGCTCCTCCAGACGGACGGTGACGGAGTCCCCTTTCTCCTTGCCGATCGCCCTGCGCACGTCCGCCTTCACGGGCAGCTTGTGCGTACCGTCCCCCAGAGCCATGAACGAACTCTGGAACGGATGACCGTCGATCGTGCCCCGCACCTTCACCAGCCCGCGGGTGCCGAAGAATTCGACCGACTCGGGCCATACCAGGTAGGTCCAGCCGCCGTTGTTCGGGCTCTTCTGCAAGGTCGCCGTGAACTGCTTGTCCATCATGGATACCGCCTGTTCAGGAGTTCTCGACAAGGCCGGAATCCCAGGCCTCCGCCTACTTCCGTTCCCCCGGTAGGACGGAGGCCGACCGGAAAACTCATCGCTTACTCCAGCGCAGTTGTCAGAAGATGGAAACCATGACAGCGGACGCCGGTGAGATCGTTCTGAGCAAGCAGGATCTTCGTGAGGTCGCCGCGTTCGCCGCGGCCTGTGCGCAGGCGGTGCTCGGGATATTCGAGGCCGATCAGCCGGACGACCCGCGGCCTCGGGACGCTGTCGGGGCCGCGTGGGAGTTCGCTCGGGGCGGTGAACGCGGGAAGTCGCTGCGCGACACGGCGTCGGCGGCCCTCAAGGCGGCCAAAGCTGCCGACACTGCGGCTGCCCGAGAGGCGGCGTGGGCGGCGATGTCCGCGGCAGGCGCCGCCTATCTGCATCCGCTGGCCAAGGCCACCCAGGTCAGGCACATCCTCGGAGCCGGTGCTCACGCGGCCAGAGCGGCCGAACTCGTGGCCGGCGACGATCGAAGCGTGGGTGCCGAGAGCCTTGCGCAGACGGTGCACCGTGCGACACCGGTCGTCGTTGAAGTGCTCAAACGCTTCCCGGCGGCACCGGACGGCGGCGGTCGGGTCGGTGAGCTGATCCGCAGGCTGGACGCCGATCTCCGTTCACTCGCCATCGCCGAGTGACATTGTTCCTGCCACTGCACGGCGAACAAGGTCCAGATGGCGAGCAGGACCACTACGACGATGGACCATATGCTCAGAGTCGGGTGCTGCCATCTGGCGTCCCCGCCCCGAGGGCCGATCGGGCCGCCTGGCGGTGGTCCGTTTCCGGTGGTCCGTTTCCGGCCTGCGAACGCTCCCAGGGACGTCTGTCCTCCGGGTCCCCCGTGCTGTCGGCTTTCATCGCGTCGGCCCTCTCCTTCGCTTGGCGTATGCCCATGGCGTCATCCATCCTGCGGAATCAGGGTGCGTATTTCGACGGCCATGACAAGACAGATGTCGTGGAGTCAGTGGCACCGAGGAGGACTTCTGATGCGCAGCGTGACCTATTCGATGAACGTCTCACTCGACGGCTACATCGTCGGGCCGGACGGTGGCTTCGACTGGACGGCGCCGGACGCGGAGGTGTTCCGCTTCTGGATCGACGAGATCCGGGAGGTCGGCGTCCATCTGCTGGGCCGTCGGCTGTACGAGACGATGCTGTTCTGGGAGACCGCCGACGAGAATCCCTCGCTCGACGAGGCGGAACGCGAGTGGGCCGCGCTGTGGAATCCGCTGCCGAAGGTGGTGTTCTCGACCACCCTGTCGGCGGTGCAGGGACATGCCCGCCTGGCCTCCGGGGGCCTGGCGGAGGAGATCGAGCGGTTGCGGGCCGAGCCCGGGGAGGGTGACATCGCGATCGGCGGCGCGACGCTCGCTGCCGAGGCGGCCGAGTCGGATCTGATCGACGAGTACCGGGCCGTCGTCTACCCGGTGCTGGTCGGCGGCGGCATTCCGTTCTTCCCGCGACGCGAGCGCCGGGTGGATCTCGAACTCGTCGAGACCCGCACCTTCGGCTCAGGAGTGGTCTACCTCCGCCACCGCGTCACCCGCTAGGCCGTCTTCTCAGCTCCCGTGACGCCGCCTGTGTCGAAGAGTGCGGCCCGGGTACTTGGATCACGTCATCCATCCGTATCCGGCATCTGCGCGGCAGGTCCCGCCCTGCCGAGGAGAGTGATCATGACGCAGCGTGCGGACGATCCGGCATCCGCCCGGCGGGCGGGTGCCGCCGAGCTTCGGCTGGCGACGGCGACGGACGAGCCCGGGGAGGTCGAGGTGGCGGAGGCGCCCGTGAGCGGGGAGCTGCCGCGTGACCGGACGCAGGCGATTCTCGAGGCGACGAAGCAGGTGGGGACCCTGCTGAAACAGCAGGGGCACCGGTTCGCGCTGGCCGGGAGTGTCGCGGCGTACGCCCATGGGGCGGGGGCCGGGTTCCAGCACGACACGGACTTCTGTGTGCGCGCCGAGGACGCGAAGGCGGTGGCGGACACGCTGCGGGAAAGCGGGCTGAAGGTACGGACGCCCCCGGAGGACTGGCTGTTGAAGACCGAGTGCTTCGGGCAGCCCGTGGACATCATTCTCCGGCTGGCGCACCGGCCGGTCACCACGGAGATGCTCGACCGGGCCGTGGAGCTGCCGGTGGATTCCGTACGGATGCCGGTGCTGTCCGCGACGGATCTGGTGGCGAGCCTGCTGTCCGCGTTCTCGGAGCACTACTGCGACTTCGGGGCGGTCCTTCCCGTCGCCCGGGCGCTGCGGGAGAAGGTCGACTGGGAGCAGGTGCGGCGCGAGTGCGGCGAGGAGCCGATGCCGGCCGCGTTCCTCTTCCTTCTCCAACGTCTGAGCGTGATCCCGCCGTGGGAGGAACGTCCATGAACAACCTCGACTACCGCGTCGCTCATCTGCGCGAACGCCTCGCGGGTGGGCCGCTGGCCGAGCTCGGGGTGCGTGTCACGGTGCACGGGGACTCGGTGGTGGTGACCGGGACCGTGCCGTCGGCGCATGCCTGCGACGAGGTCGAGCGGATCGTGGGCGAGGCGCTGACGGGGCTGACCGTGCGCTGCGACCTGATGGTCGCCGGAACATCGACTCCCGACGAGGCCGAGGAGCTGCCGTGATCCGTGTCGCAGCCGTCGGAGACATCCACATGGGGCCCGACAGCCAGGGTGTGCTGCGGCCCGCCTTCGAGACCTTGCCCGACTGCGCCGACGTGCTGCTGCTGGCGGGTGACCTGACCCGGCACGGCACGCCCGAGGAGGCCCGGGTGGTGGCGCGGGAGATCAAGGACCTGGGGGTGCCGGTGGTGGCTGTCCTGGGCAACCACGATCACCACGACGAACAGCCGGAGGAGGTCACGGCGATCCTCGAGGAGGGCGGCGCGCGGGTCCTGGAGGGGACCGCGACCGTGGTCGAGTGCGAGCGCGGCCGCATCGGCGTGGCCGGCACCAAGGGCTTCTGCGGTGGCTTCGCCGGCCGTAACGCGGGGGAGTTCGGCGAGCCTTTGATGAAGGAGTTCGTCCGCTACACGCGTCGCAGCGCCGACGGTCTGCGGACGGCCCTGGAGGAGCTCGGTGAGCGGGAGTGCGACGCGCGGGTCGCGCTGACCCACTTCTCCCCCGTGCCCGACACCCTGGCCGGTGAGCCGCTGGAGATCTACCCGTTCCTCGGCAGCTATCTCCTGGCCGAGGCGATCGACACGGCAGGCGCCGATCTGGCGGTGCACGGCCACGCCCACGCCGGCACGGAGCACGGCATGACCAGCAGCGGAGTGCGGGTGCGCAACGTGGCCCAGCCGGTGATCGGGCGGGCCTTCCACGTGTACCACGTGCACGCCCGCTGAGGGTGCGAGCGGTCCGGCGGGGCGGGTGGCCGTCGCGTGAGGCAGCGGGGCACCGGGGGGTGTATCCAGGACGTATGGTTCCGGGACGCCTCCACGATCTGCTTGTGTCGCGGGAGCCACGTCATGCGCTGCTCGCGGTACCGATCTTCCTGATCGTGCTGGTGACCGTGATCGACGTCCTGGCTCCGCCCGATGTCCATCTCGGACCGTTCCTGGTCGCCGCGCCCGCCGTCACGGCCTCGTTCGCCGGGCCTCGCGCGACCGGGTGCGTCGGTGCGCTCGCCGTCCTGGCCCAGTCCGTGGTGGCGGCCGTACGCACCAATCTGGCTGATCTGAACCACACCTTCCAGCTGATCACTCTCATCCTGATGTCGGCGTTCGTGACCTCGTTCGCCGCCCGCCGTGAACGGCATGAGCGGGAGGTGACCCGGTTGCGCACGGTGGCGACGGCGGCGCAGGAGGTGGTGCTCAGGCCGCTCCCCGCGCGGATCGGCCCGTTGCGTATCGCCTCGGCCTACCTGGCCGCCGAGTCCGAGGCGCAGATCGGCGGGGACCTGTACGCCGCCGCCCGGACGGAGCAGGGCACCCGGCTCGTCATCGGCGACGTCAGGGGCAAGGGCCTGGAGGCGGTCGGGGACGCCGCGCTCCTGCTCGGCGCGTTCCGGGGTGCGGCGCACCGACAGGCCGACCTGCCCTCGCTGGTCGCCTTCCTGGAAGGGACGGTCTCCTCGGACCTGGACGATCCCGCGGCCTCCTCGGTCACGGCCGATGACCGCGGCGAGGGGTTCATCACCGCCGCCGTACTGGACGTGCCGGACGACGAGCCGATCCTTCGGCTGATCAACTGCGGCCACCCTCCGCCCCTGCTGCTGCGTCACGGCCGGGTCGTCCCGCTGGAGACGCCTCACCCGGCACCGCCTCTGGGGCTCGGTGCATTCGCGGGGAACGAGTTCTCCGTGGCGGCGTTCGCCTTCGAGCAGGGGGACATCGCCCTCCTCTACACGGACGGGGTCATCGAGGCCCGCGACCGGGACGGCGCCTTCTACCCTCTCGCCCAGCGGGTGGCCGGTATGGCCGACAAGGGTCCCGGCACCCTCCTGGCCCGCCTGCGCCAGGATCTGCTCCGTCACGCCGGCGGTCATCTGGGCGACGACGCCGCCATGGTGGCGATCGAGCGCCTGCCCCGGCCGCACCGGGCGTCACCCGGAAGTCCATGACGCGCCGCCGGATGGCCTATACGACCCGCCGCGCCCTCTTCATCCCCATACTGTCGCAAATATGAGGAAACTCCCTATCGCCTATATGGCGTGTACAGCAGCACTCGTCGCGTCGGGACTCGGTGCCGCCGCACCGGCCGCGCAGCACAGGGTGCACATCGTTCTGCCGGGCCAGTCGATCCAGCAGGCGGTGGACGCCGCCGCACCCGGGGACACCGTCCAGCTGACGGCCGGGACCTACCACGAGAGCGTCAAGGTGACCACCTCCGGGCTGACGCTGCGCGGCCTGGGACGGTCCACCGTGATCAGGCCCGCCACCGAGAAGGCGACCGCCAACAGCTGCGCCGCGGCCGGCAACGGCATCTGTGTGATGGGCGCGAAGGACCGCAACGTCGAGGACGTCACCGTCGCCTCCCTCACCGTCACCGGCTTCACCGGCACGGGCGTGTTCGCCCTGGCGACCGACCGGCTGACCGTGCGGAAGGTGACCGCGGCCGACAACGGCGTGTGGGGCATCGCCCAGGAGCGCTCGGTCCACGGTGAGTTCCGCGACAACACCGTACGGAACAACGGCGACGCGGGGCTGTTCCTCGCCAACACCATCAAGTCCGAGGAGGGCGCCGCGGACACGCAGGGCGCGCTGGTCGCCCACAACCGCATGGAGGGCAACCGGATCGGTGTCACCGTCCGGCGGCTGCGCAACCTCACCGTCGCGGGCAACGACATCACCGGCAACTGCGCGGGCGTGTTCGTCGTCGGGGACGAGAACACGCCGAGGGCCGGGGCGCTGACCGTGCGCGGCAACCGTGTCGTGGCCAACAACAAGTCGTGCCCGAAGACCGCCCGGCTGGAGGCCCTGCAGGGCTCGGGCATCGTCGTGACCGGCGCCGAGGACACCCTGGTGACGCGGAACGTGGTCCGGGACAACGCCGGGACGTCGTCCATGTCGGGCGGCATCGTCCTGTTCAAGAGCTTCGTGGGCTCCGCCAACGAACGGAACCGGGTCAGCGACAACGTGCTGAGCGGCAACTCCCCGGCGGACCTCGTCAACACGGACACCGCGAAGAGCAACACCTTCGAAGGCAACCGGTGTGCGGCGTCGAAGCCCGCGGGCCTGTGCTGACCACCGCCCGGACCCGGAAGAGGAAGGAGGGCGGCACATGACGAACGCCCAGACCGCTCAGCCCGCTCGGACCGCTGAGGCCGCCCCGCCGCCGCCCATGCGGCTGCGGGAGTTGGTGTTCGGCGCGGCCTGTGCCGCCGCCCTGCGCGCCTCCGCGAGGCTGGGCGTCGCCGACGCGCTCGGTGACGAACCCATGGCAGTGGACGACCTCGCCGCCGCGGTGAAGACCGAACCCCGGCCGCTGCTCAGGCTGTTGCGGGCGCTGTCCTGCTACGGCGTGTTCACCGAGCAGCCGGACGGGACGTTCGCCCACACCGAGATGTCCCGGCTGCTGCGCGAGGACGATCCGCACAGCCTGCGCGACATCGCCCTGTGGTGCACCGAACCGTGGACCTGGGACGCCTGGCCCCAGCTCGACGAGGCGGTACGCACCGGCCACAACGTCGTGGAGGGCCTGTACGGCAAGGAGTTCTTCACCTACCTCAACGAGGACGCCCCGGAGTCGGCCGCGGTCTTCAACCGGGCGATGACCACCTCCAGCGAGCAGTCGGCACGCGAAGTCGCGGCCCTGCTGGACCTGTCGGGCAGCACCTCGGTCGCGGACATCGGCGGCGGCCAGGGGCATGTGGTGGCGAGCCTGCTGGACAAGTACCCGACGATGCGCGGCGCCCTGCTCGACCTGCCCCGCGTGGTCGACAACGCCCTCCCCCGGCTGGTCGAGGGAGGCGACCTCGCCCACCGGGTCCGTATCGTCCCGGGCGACGTGCGTACGGCGGTCCCCGTCGAGGCCGACGTCTACGTCATCAAGAACATCCTGGAGTGGGACGACGACAGCACGGCCAGGACGCTGGCCAACGTCATCGGCGCGGGCGGCCCGGGAACGCGGGTCGTGGTGATCGAGAACCTCGTCGACGACAGCCCCTCGATGCGGTTCAGCACGGCGATGGACCTGCTGCTGCTCCTCAACGTCGGCGGGGCGAAGCACACCACGGCGAGCATGCTCAGCCGGCTGTCCGCCGCCGGGCTGGTCGTCGACGACGTCCGGCCGGTCAACCCCTACCTGCACGCCTTCGACTGCCACGTCCCCGGCTGAGCCGGTCCCAGCATGACCCCGGCCGCGGGGGCGGCGGGGGGGGGGGGCGGGGGGGGCGGGGGGGCGGGGCGGGCGGGGGGGGGGCGGGGGCGGGCCCCACTAGGAAAAAGCGGTGGCACGGGGCCTGACGG
>NZ_JBIWFS010000011.1:90772-375596 GCF_044763135.1 Streptomyces sp. NPDC096205
CGGCCCGCCCCTAACCCCCCACCCCCGCCGGGTCTCGCCCCCCCCCCGGGCGGGGGGGCGCCCCCCCCCCCCCCCCGGGGGGGGGCGGCGGGGGGGGGGGCCCCGGGGGCCCGGTGGGGTTTCGGCACGCTCAGCGTGCCGGGTCGCGCTCCCAGAGATAGAAGCGCTGTGCCATGGCGTCCTTCGGGGAGCGCCAGGTCTCGGGGTCGTACGCGCTGACGTACGCCGAGAGTTGCTCGCTGACGAGCCGGAACTCCGGATGCCCGGTCACCTTGGCGATGGCGGGGCCGGGGTCCTGCTCCGATTCGATGAGGTGGAGATACACATCACCGAACTGGAAGAGGCTGCGCCGGGAGACGCCCACGAGGTGCGGCAGCTCCCCGCGGTCGGACTCCGCGAAGATCTTCGCGATGTCGGGGGCGGAGCCCGGGGTCATCCGGGCCACGATCAGGGCTTGGTGCATGGGCACTGTCCTCCGTACGGCTCAGTCGGTCAGGCCCGGTGCGGTGCCCTGCTCGGCGGCCGCCTTCTCCACGCGGTCCCGGATGAGGGCCATCTGCACCTTGGAATTGCGGTTGATGTTGTCCGTCATCCAGTCGTCGTCGACCGGTGCCTCGGGCTTCATCTCGAAGTCCTGCGTCCACACCATCCGGGTGCCCTGCGGCGTCTCCTCGTAGGTCCACTGGATGTTCATGTAAGCGAAGGGACCGGTCTCGACCCGGTGCGCGTTGACCGTGAGGTTGTCGCGGTCGGTCTCCCTTTCCGAGACCCAGCTCCACACGGTGCCGTTCTCGTCCGGGTGCATGGTCAGCCGGAACCGGGTCCGGTTCCCCTCCCGGGACAGGATCTCCAGGGAGGCGTACTCGCTGAACAGCTGCGGCCAGCTCTCCAGGTCGTTGGTCATGTCCCACACCAGGTCGACGGGTGCGGCGATGGTGATCTCGTTCTGGGTGTGTCCCGCCATGTCAGGCTCCTGCCGGAAGTGCGCTGTTGACCTGGTCCAGGAACTGCCGGGGCGTCTTGGAGCGCTCCGCGTCCGGCGGCATGGGCGCCCCGTAGCGGTTCTCCAGCTCCCCTACGATGCCCAGCAGGCCGAGCGAGTCGACGCCGAAGGTGTCGAAGCCGGTGTCGAGGCTCTGCTGGAGCTCCTCGGAAGGCACGGTGACGCCGGCGGCCTTCTTCATCAGCTCGGCCAGCTCTTCGACGGTGATGCGGTCACTCATAGGTTTCCTCTCCTTTGCTGTGTCAGCGGCGCCGCAGCAGCAGCGCCGAGTTCGACCCCATGAGTCCGCGGCTGAGGACCAGCGCGGTGCCCAGCTCGGCGGGGCGCGCCCGGCCCGTCACGAGGTCGAGGTCGTGGCAGATGTCGAAGACATGGGGTGTGGGCGGGATCAGGCCCTCCTCCATGGCGAGGACCGCGGCCGCGGTGTCCAGTACGGGCGCGGCACCGTAGCCGCGGCCGATGCCCGTCTTGGGTGCGGTGACGGGCACGCGGGTGCCGTGCACGCCGAGGGCGTCGGCGATCGCCAGTGCCTCGGCCCGGTCCGCCTCGGGCACGCCCAGGGCGTCCGCGAAGACCACGTCGACCTCCTCGGGCGCGCAGTCCGCCTCCTCCAGAGCCACCCGGATGGCCTGGGCGAGCCCCTCGCGGGAGTCCGCCCAGCGGGAGGCGCCGGTGAAGGTGGCCGCGTGTCCGGCGACGACGGCCCGGACCGGGACACCTCGCTCGCGCGCGGTGGTCTCGTCCTCGACGACCAGCATGGCGCCGCCCTCCGCGGGCACGAACCCGCAGGCGGCAGAGGTGAAGGGACGGTAGGCCCGCTGCGGGTCCTCGACGGTGCTCAGCTCCTGGTAACCGAGCTGGCAGACCATCGAGTACGGGGCGAGCGGCGCCTCCGTCGAACCGGCCAGCACCACGTCCGTGCCGCGCCGCACCTCCCGCGCCGCGTGGGCGAGGGCGTCCAGGCCGCCGGCCTCGTCGGAGGCGACCACCCCGCACGGCCCCTTGAAGCCGCGGCGGATGGAGATCTGGCCGGTGCTGGCGGCGTAGAACCAGGCGATGGACTGGTACGGCCCGACGAAGCGGCTGCCCTTGCTCCACAGCTGCTGGAGCTCTCGCTGACCGAACTCGCCGCCGCCGGACGCGGCCGCGGTGACCACGCCCACCGAGTACGGCGCGGCCTCGCTGTCGCTGCGGCCGAGACGGGCGTCCTCGAGAGCGAGGTCCGCCGCGGCCATCGCGAAGTGCGTGAACCGGTCGGTCTGGACGAGGAACCGCTCCTCGATCGCCGCCGCCGCGTCGAAATCCGGGACCTGTCCGGCCACCCGCAGCGGCAGGTGCTCGCATCCCTCGCGGGTGACCGGGCCCAAGGCGTTGATGCCTTCCTTGGTGGCCTTCCAGAACGTCTCGGTGTCCGTTCCGTTGGGCGCGACGGCACCGATGCCGGTGACGACCGCGCGCCTGGGTTGCGGTGCGCTCATGGTGCTCCCTCCCTCCCCCGGGTCAGAACCACCGCGGACTGGAACCCGCCGAACCCGCTGCCCACGGAGAGCACGCTGCTCAGCTTCCGCTCGCGGGCGTCCCGCGGGACGTAGTCCAGGTCGCACTCGGGGTCCGGGGTCTCGTAGTTCGCGGTGGGGGGTACGACTTGGTGGGCCAGGGCCAGCACACAGGCCACCAGCTCGATCGACCCGATCGCGCCGAGGGAGTGGCCCACCATGGATTTGATGGAACTCATCGGCGTGGCGTAGGCGTGCTCGCCCAACGCCCGCTTCACGGCAGCGGTTTCGTGCCGGTCGTTCTGCTGGGTGCCCGAGCCGTGGGCGTTGACGTAGCCGATCGCGGTGGGGTCAAGCCGGGCGTGGTCCAGGGCGTACTCGATCGCCCGGGCCATCTCCAGGCCCTCCCGGGTCAGCCCCGTCATGTGGTAGGCGTTGCCGAACGTGGCGTACCCGGTGAGCTCGCAGTACACATGCGCCCCGCGGGCCCGTGCGTGTTCGAGTTCCTCCAGGACGAGCACCGCGCCGCCCTCGCCCATGACGAACCCGTCGCGGTCGGCGTCGAAGGGACGCGAGGCGTGGGCCGGGTCGTCGTTGTTCGGGGACGTGGCCTTGATCGCGTCGAAGCAGGCCATGGTGATCGGTGAGATCGGCGAGTCCGACGCTCCCGCTATGCAGACATCGGCCCGGCCCTCCTCGATCGTGTGGAAGGCGTATCCGACGGCGTCGAGCCCGGAGGTGCAGCCGGTGGAGACGGTCTGCACCGGCCCGCGTGCCTCGAAACGTTCGGCCACCGTGGCGGCGAGCGTGCTCGGGGTGAACGCCCGGTGCAGATGCGGCTCCGACCGCGCGGGGTCCACGTCCCAGCGCTCACCGCGGTGGCTGACCAGGACGTAGTCGTGCTCCAGCCGGGTGGTGCCGCCGACGGCGGTGCCCAGGCTGACCCCGATCCGCCAGGGGTTCTCCCGTGCGAGGTCGAGGCCGGAGTCACGGACCGCTTCCGCGCCGGCCACCAGCGCGAACTGGATGTACCGGTCGCAGCGTGCGATCAGCTCCGGTTCGAGCCCGTGGGCCTCCGGGTCGAAGTCGCATTCGGCGGCGATCCGCGACCGCAGGCCGGCCGGGTCGAAGAAGGTGATGCCCCGCGTCGCCGTACGCCCGTCCGAGAGAAGCTGCCAGAACGCCGGTGCACCGATGCCGCCCGGGGCGACGACGCCTATGCCGGTGACCGCGACGCGCCTGGTCATGGATGCACTTCTCGTCGGCCGGCAGCCAGGTCCGCGGCGACCACGACGGCGTCGTTGTCCTCGGTGTCGACGTGGCCGAGCGGCGGCTCGGGAGCCAGCGGGCCCAGATGGAAGACGATGCGGGCCTCGACGTTGCCGACGTTGCGGAAACGGTGCCGCACATAGGCGGGGATCATGAGCGCCTGCTCGGGCCGCAGCGGGTGGGGTTCGCCGTCCAGGTCCACCTCCAGCTGCCCGCACACGACGTAGATGAACTCCTCGGAGTACGGGTGGTAGTGCTCTCCGATGCGGTCGCCGGGCGCCACGGTGGCCACACCCATGAAGCCGCTGGTGGAGCCGACGGTGGCCGGGGTGAGCATGGCGCGCAGATCACCGCCGCGCCGGGTGTTGGGCTCGATGTCGCTGATGTCCACGAGCCTGACAGTGGGTTTGATCACGACGTTCCTCCGATCATGTGCGGGCGACTCGGGCCGGTCGCCGCGGCCCTGGCATCGGTGCATCAGGCCGCGGGCGCGCGGCGGTCGGTGATGAGGTCCATGCGGGTGAGGGTGAGAAGGCGGGCGAAGTCGCCTTCCTGGAGTGCGGCGCGCTTCTTGAGGGAGGAGGCGTCCGCGCCGAGCGCGTCGGTGTCGAGAAGTTCGAGCAGTTCGGCCGTCCGGGTGTGGTCCCCGAGACCGAGCATCCGGGCGGGGTCGGCGCCGAGTCCGGCACGCAGGTCGATCAGCCGGACCACGACGTCGTCGCGCTGGAAGATCGTGCTGCGCAGCACGGGGTTGTCCGGGCCGTCCGCCGCCGCGTCCTGCTGGGCGAGCAACTCGGCGAGCCGCATCCCGCGGCCCTCCAGGGCCGGGTAGTACAGCGCCACCCGTTCGGTGTCCGCGCCTTCCTGGCCGGCCGTCACATGATGGACGGCGGGCAGGGCCGCCCGGGTGAAGAAGACCCGCGCGGACTCCTGGTCGTCGAGGTCCCGGTCCTGCTCCAGATACGGGTTGATGGCCTCCTCGACGGCCCGTACCTCGGGCTGCCGGGCCACGTGGCGCAGCGCGGCGAGCAGGTCGCCCCGTACCTCGATGGCCCGCACGACCCGGTTGCCGTGCATGAACAGGGAGGTGCGGCACAGCCGGGTGGTGTCGTCGACCCGCGGCTCGGGCGAGGCGTAGTCGGCGAGGATCTTCGCGACGGTCTCCTCGCTGCCCGGCTTGACGGTGAAGGTGAGCGCGTGGCGGATCACGCCGTCACCGATACGGGGAGCCGTCTGGAGCCGGCGGGCCCCGGAGGCGGCCTCCGCCGCCGGTCCGCCGGTCTCGCGGACGACGTGGAAGCGAAGCGACCTGGTGTCGCGGACACAGCTGTGCAGGGGCTGCACCATCCGTACGTGCTCCTCGCTGTTGACCCAGGTGAGGAACGGCGGGGCACTCTCCCATTCGCTGGTGATGAGCCATTGGGAGGGGTTCTCGATGGACTGGCACAGCTGGTCGCTGACATGTCCGGGAACGGAGGCGACCTGGTTGCACAGCTGCTCGTACGCCTCCAGGAACTGCTGCTGAGCTCCTTCGTGGACGTCGACCAGCAGCACGACACGGAGTCGCGAGCCGTCGAACACGGACTGGGAGATCCGCTGCGACATCTGTCGCATCCGTGATGCGACAGCACGTTCGGACGTAGTGGTCATCCGGGTACATCTCCTTCGCGGGGGGCACAGGCGAACGCCGCCGCGGAATAGCGACGACAGCGTTTCTCGATCCTGTGCCCGGCCCCAGGAGAGCGCGACTTGGGGGCACTGCGCGGGTGAGGCGCAGGTACCTGACGGCGGCACAGTCACCTCAGGTGGGCGAAGACCACCAGGTTGTCCGTGTAGTCCCGGACGGCATGGTCGTAATCACCCGCACAGGTGATGAGCCGCACCTCCGCCTGGGCGCTGTCGCCGTAGACCCGCTCGTCGGGGAAGTCGTCCTTGTCGAAGGTCTCCACGTCGTCGACCTCGAAGGTCGCCCTGCGCCCGTCGGCCCGGTCCACGTGGAAGATGTCGCCCTTCTCGAGCTCTCCGAGGTTCACGAACACGGCCGCGGAGGTCGTGGTGTCGACATGCCCGGCGATGATCGCGGTGCCCGTTTCCCCGGGTGAGGCGCCCTCGGCGTGCCAGCCGACGAGGTTGGTGTCCCCGGCGGGCGGCGGTTCGAGCTGCCCCGAGGGGCCGATGGACAGCTCGGTGAAGGGGGCGTCGACCGAGATCTTCGGGATGAGCAGGCGCAGCGGCCTGGACCGGGGCAGATGCTTGGAGGCGGGCTGCCCCGCGGGGGGAGCCGACACGACCGACCGGGTGGCGGGCGGCGGGCCGGCGTTGTGGGACGGCTCGTCGTTGCCGCCCATCAGGCTCATGGCCAGCACCGTGCAGGCCACGGCCGACATCACCCAGGCGTTGGTACGCGCTCCCGGCTGCGCCGGAGGCGTGTCGCCGTCGGTGGGCGAAGAGGGAGGAACTGCCATCGGGATACCACCTCACCTGGGCACGGCAGCGGAGCTGAGGATCAGCGGGGGCGCCGGGCCGCCACGCGCGGCACACGCGCGGCGGCCGCAGCGACCTATCGCATCCGGCATGGTCAGGCCACGCTTCCGGCCGGCTTCCTCCGCCGCGCCGCGTACAGACCAGCGCCGGCGAGGGCGACCACGGCCAGGCCGCCCGCGGTCACCGTCGGGTCGGCCAGCGCGCCGCCTCCGGTGTGCATGCCGCCGCGGGGCTTCTCGTGGTCACCGCTCCAGGAGTTCTCGTCCTGCTTGCCGCTCCAGCTCTCCTCCTGGTTGGCGCTCCCGCTCTCCTCCTGCTTGCCGCTCCAGGAGCTGTCCTTCTCTCGGCCGTCCTGGGCGGGCTTCACCGCGGCCAGCGCGCCGCCACCGGTGTGCATGCCGCCGTGCGGCGAGTCCTCCCAGCTGTCCTTGCCGTGCTCCTTGCCCTGCTCCTCGCCGTACTCCTTGCCCTGCTCCTTGCTGTACGAGGTGTCGTCGTGGTCACTCCCGGCCGCGTAGGCACCGGGCGCGCCGAGTGCGAGGACGGCCGAGGCCGCCGCGGTGACCAGCAGGGTGCGTGCAGAACGCATCTGACTTCCTTTCCGCCGGAGGCGGGGGCAGCTGACACTGCATCAGCTGAGGTGGACCCCGCCTCGACGTGATCCACCGTCAGCCGGTATCGCTGTCCCCGCCAGTCGAGGCGATCACCTGGGTGACGCCCCGTCGGCTGCCCGGGTACGGGCGTCAGGTCCTGGCCAAGACCTTGGTCAGGGCGTCGCGCAGCGCGGAGGCGGCATCCGGGGCCGGCTCCGCGCAGCGCCAGGCGACGAACCCGTCGGGGCGGACGAGCACCGCGCCACCTGGCCCGATGCCGTGGCAGGCCGCCCAGTCCGCGTCGCCCTCGGGCGTCAGCTCGGCGTCGTCCCCGGTGCCGACCCGGTAGGAGATCAGCGGCAGGGACATCTCGTCGGCGAGGCGGACGGCGCTCGCGTGCCAGCCGCTCGGGTCGCCGGCGTCGCTGAGCAGGACGAGCGAGGTCTCGTAGAGGTCGAGCGTGGAGACCCGTTCCCCGCGGTGCCGCAGCCACAAGTGCGGGGCGCGGCTGCCGGGTTGGCCGGTCAGGTCGAGGCGCTCCGGGACGACGGGGGTCGCGGGATCGGCGTCCACGACGGCGCCCTGCGGGTAGCGGTAGCCGAGGGCCACGTTGAGGATGCCGCGCTGCGGTCCACCGCCACCGCCACCGCCACCTGCGCCGGGCGGCGGGGCGAAGCCCGGGTGGCTGTGCTCGACCGACCGGGTGGCGGCCCGGGCGCTGGTCGCCTCCGCGACCGGGCGGCGCTCGGTGTCGTAGCTGTCCAGCAGTTCCTCACCGGCCCAGCCGCCCAGCACCGCGGCCAGCTTCCAGGCGAGGTTGTGGGCGTCCTGGATACCGGTGTTGGAGCCGAAGGCGCCGGTCGGTGACATCTCGTGGGCCGAGTCGCCTGCCAGCAGGACGCGGCCCGACCGGTAGCTCTCGGCGACACGCTGCGCGGCGTGCCAGGACGCCCGGCCGGTGATCTGGACGTCCAGGTCCGGGTCCCCGACGGCGCGGCGGATGTGCGCGATGCACCGCTCGTCGGTGAACTCCTCCAGCGTTTCGCCGCGTTCGGGGTGCCAGGGGGCGTGGAAGACCCAGTTCTCGCGGTTGTCCACCGGCAGCAGCGCGCCGTCGGCGTCCTCGCCGGTCAGGTAGCAGACGATGAAGCGGCGCTCCCCCACCACGTCGGCGAGCCGGCGCGAGCGGAAGGTGATGCTGACGTTGTGGAACAGGTCGCCGGGGCCGCTCTGCCCGATGCCGAGCTGTTCGCGCACGGGGCTGCGGGGGCCGTCGGCCGCGACCAGGTAGTCGGCGCGGATGGTGGTGTGCTCGCCGGTCTCCCGGCTCTTGACCAACGCCGTGACACCGTCGGGGTCGCTGTCGAAGGACAGCAGTTCGGTGTTGTAGCGCAGGTCGCCGCCCAGCCGCGTCGCGTGGTCGAGGAGGACCGGTTCCAGGTCATTCTGGCTGCACAGGCACCAGGAGCTGGGGCTGAAGCGGGCCAGTCCGCCGCCGGGGTCGATCTCCCTGAACAGCCACTCCCCCGCGTCACCGACGAGGGTGGGGGTCTGCAGGATGCCGTGGTTGTCGGCGAGTGTGGCGGCGGCGTCGCGGATCGCCTGCTCGACGCCGGCCACCCGGAACAGTTCCATCGTACGGACGTTGTTGCCGCGGCCACGCGGGTGGATGGAGGTCGCGGCGTGGCGCTCCACCAGGGTGTGGCGTACTCCCAGGCGGCCCAGGAACAGTGAGGTCGACAGGCCGACCAAAGAGCCGCCCACGATGAGAACCGGGACCTGATGGGTCGTATGGTCGGTTGGATGGGCTCGTCGGGTCATCGCTCGCCTCCAGCGCGTCGAGTAGCGGATTCCGGCCGTTTACGGCCGAACCTCATCCATGCCCCCGCACCGTCCGCTCGGGCGGTGGCTTCACCCGCTTAACCCGTCTGATTCGCCGTGTCGGCCGCACGGCGGCACGGTCTCGCGGCTTGCCTTGCCGTCGTTCTTGCCGTCGCTCCAGCTCAGCCTTCGCCCCGTCGCAGCCACTCGTCGAGGAGGGCGGCTTCGGCCCTGCTGAGGGCGGGCAGTTCGGGCAGGAGGGTGCGGAAGGCCGCGACCACGGCCGCCGGGTCCCGGGTGGGGACAGCGGGCTCGTCCACGAGGATGGCGCGAGCGACCGCGTCGAAGGCGGCGTCGGCCAGGTGCGGGTCGCTCTGCTCGGGTGGCAGGGTCAGCAGGGTGTGGACGGTTCCGACCCCCGCCGAGCGGATGAGGTTGACGGCACGTTCCTCGCTGACCCGCAGCCGCCCGGCGGCGGCGATCCTGTGCACCCGCTCGGCGAGGATTCGCACGCCCTGGACCTGTGCCGGGGTGTCCCGTGCGCGGGCCGGGTCGAGCAACAGGCCATAGACGTACGGGTTGGCCAGGCCGAAGCTGATCTGCATGTTCCATCCGGCGCGCAGGTCCTCCACCGGGTCGCCCGAGGGGGCGGTGGTCTGCTTGCCTGCGACATGCTCGGCGAAGACGTGCTCCGCGGCGGCGTCCAGCAGGTCGTCCTTGTCCTGGAAGAGGCGGTAGAGGGCAGGGGGCTGCAGCCCGGCCTCGTGGGCCACGCGGCGTGTCGTCACCGCGGCCGGCCCCTGGTCGCGCAGCAGGTCGGCCGCGACCTTCACGATGCGGTCCCGGGTGCTGTCTCGCCGCTGCGTGTTCCGTGCCATGGAGACGATGGTATCGCCCTGCCGTGACAGCTGATGATATCGCTGTTATCGACGCTACATCGGCCGCGTGACCTGCCTGAACGTACTGGTCAGCCACGCCTGCCTCTTGAGCAAAGGCATCGTGCCGCATCCATCGGAAGTATCAGTGATAACGTGATTACCGTTCCACTGGAAACACACCGCCGATGGGGAGTCACCATGCTGATCGTCACGGGAGCCACCGGCCGCCTCGGTGCGCTGATCGTCGACCGCCTGTTGAAACGGATACCCGCCGAGAGGATCGGCGTCAGTGTGCGCGACGTGAGCAGTGCCGCCGGCCTCGCCGAACGGGGCGTCCGGGTCCGGGCGGGAGACTTCACCGAGCCCGGCAGTCTGAAGCACGCCTTCGAGGGTGCCGAGCGGGTTCTCGTCGTCTCCGCGGCCATCCGGGGCGGCGGCGCGTCGGCCGCCAACAACGCTGCCGTGGACGCGGCGCGGGAAGCGGGTGCCCAGCGCATCGTGTACACCAGCCACCAGGCCGCCTCTCCCACGTCACTCTTCCCGCCACAGCGGGTCCACGCGGCCACCGAGGAGCACCTTGAGCAGCAGGGCGTTCCCTACACCGCCCTGCGCAACGGCTTCTACGCCTCCACCTTGAGCCACTACATCGGCTCGGCGCTGGAGACGGGCATGCTCGCCGTGCCGCACGACGGCCCGGTGTCCTGGACGGCCCACGAGGACCTGGCGGAAGCGGCGGCCGTCGCTCTGACCGAAGAAGGGGCACTCGAGGGGGTCACACCACCGCTGACAGCCCGCCGCACGCTGGACTTCGCCGACGTCGCGGACATCGTCAGCCGCATCACCGGCCGGACCGTCACCCGAGTCGTCATGGACGACGACGAGTGGACTGCCGCAGCCGTCGCCGGCGGCATGCCGCGCCCGGCCGCGGAGTTCACCTTGACGATGTTCGCCGCCTCGCGCCGTGGCGAGTTCAACGTCACCGACCCCACGCTGGAGGCCGCCATCGGGCGCCCCGCGAAGACCGTCCACGAGGTGCTGGAGGCCGTCGTACGCTCCCGGTGAGCCGGCCCACTCTCAACGAGCCGCCGAGCTGACGTGGGTCAGGGGCTGGTGCGGGGGAGGCTCGCCGGCGGGGTCGCGCCGCTGGTCATGGTGAAGCCGAAGGTCGTGGAGGCGCCTGCGCCGAGGCTTTCGAACGCAGCCCAGTCGTGACCCGGCCCGGCGTGCACCTGCGGGCGGGCGCACGCCGGCGGGGGTCAGCCGGTGGGCAGGCCCAGTCCGTAGTAGGTGATGTCGTAACCGTCGACGTACGACGCCTCGCCGCCGACGATCAGGTCGGTCGGGTCGTTCACGCCCGCCGCCCTGGCTGTGGCCACGAGCAGCTCGGCGAGTTGGCTGCCCTTGGGGTCGCCGGGGCCGCCGGCGTCCACGCGCCACACCGGGTCGTCGTCGCTCCAGATCGACGCCGTCTGCGGGTGCTGGGCGACCGTGCCCCAGCCGAGGGCGGCGGGGTCGAAGTCGTCCGGGGCGAAGCAGCCGATCGACAGCCGGTCGCTGCAGGTCACGTCGAAGAGGAGCGGAGCGCCACGGTCGTTGCGGCCGTAGAACGGCATGCCGATCGATATCCCGAGGGCCGTGGTCTCGGCGGGCAGTGCGCCCAGGAAGTCCGCCAGCGACCGGGTGACGGTCTCCCAGCTGCGGGCGGTCCAGCGGCCGGGGAAGCCGAGTCCGGCATTGGCCCGGTCGCGATTACTGCCGAAGAAGCCGCTGATCGAGTTCTCTTCACCGACGCCCTGACGCCAGAACCAGTTCTCCGCCGGGTCGGTGGGCTGCAGCACCAGCTCCGGCCCCGCCTTTCCCGCGCGGAGTTCCAGGGTGTCCGGCCTGCCGCGCCAGCGCAGGAAGGGTGCTCCCCACAGCGGGCCGCTGTCGTAGAAGGGGCCCAGGTCGCCGTGGGAACCCATGACGGACGGTTTGCCCAGCGCGGCGGTGAGTTCGCGTCGGGCCTCGGCGAAGGCGGCGGCTTGCGCGGCGGCGTCCGGTGCGGCCGTCCCTACGGGGACCGCGAGTTCCACGTACGACTCGCCGCTCACGTAGCGCTCCTCGAACCGGCCGACCGGACGCAGGCGGGCGTTGCCCGTCGAGCGGCCGGTGACCAGTTCGGGATGGGTCGGTGTGCCCTCCCAGGCCCAACCGAGCTGTTCCGCAAGGGACTTCACGCCGTCCGGCGTCCAGCCTCCGCTGTCCGCGGCGACAAGTCGTCGGGCGAGATCCGCGACAGGTTCGACAGGTTCCATTTCGTTGCTTCCCCGTTGTTCGCTCACGCGATCATCGTGCCGCACGGCGTCCCAGCCGCTTCGGGCGGGGTACGTGGCCTGCGGCGGACCACGTCATCGCTCGGAGCGGGCCGGTGGAAAGCCGGGTTCCTCATGCGCCGGCGTCGTCGCCGTGGTGGCGGTGACGGCCCCGATGAGGACGGCCGTCACCGCGAACACCACGCGGGTGAGGGTACGTACGCGAAACTCGCCGGCGGCACGGACCGACCGGGGGTGGGCGAGCGTGGCGACGGACACGTCCTTGACGCGCATTCTGAGCGCATGACGAGCGGCGTCATTGCCGGTGTCGGTGTCGGTGTCGGTGTCGGTGTCGGCGGAAGCCTCCGGCAGGTACCGGACGATGCCGGCACGGGCGTGCCGCAGTCTGCTGTCCGTGGCGGCGACGGTGGCCTCCGTCTCCGCGGCGACCTCCTCCACGCTCAGTTCCAGACCGTCGCGCAGCAACGCCGCTCGGCGCTGCCAGGGCGGAAGTTCCAGGAACGCCCGCAGTACGGGGTCCGCGGGCTGCGGTGCGGGGCGCAGGCGCCGTAGCCGGTGCCAGGGCGAGAGCGCGTAGTCGTGGGTCTGTGCCCGTACCCATCCTTCGGGGTCGGGATCGCGTACGACGTCGGGCCAGCGTTCCCAGGCCCGGTGGAAGGCCTGCTCGGTGGACTCGAAGGCGAGCCGGCGGCATCCGGTCAGGACGTAGGCCTGCTGGACGAGGGCGGGTGCAGCGGAGGTGTACAGCGCGTCGAAGGCCGACTGTGCCGAGGTTTCGGCCGGTTGACTGAAGGAGTGGCGGTGCAGGATGCGGTGCTCCAGGTGTGAGTTCGGGCGGTGGGTGCCGCTGCTGAGCGGCGCCTGTCGCTTCGAGCGGTCGAGGCCCCGGCTCTCCCGGGTCAGAGGTCGGCGAGGAAGGCGGCGAACAGGGCGGCGCTGCGGGCCATGCGGTACTTCCAGACGGCCGGGTCGTTGTCGGCGACCTCGCCCCAGAGGCGGGCGTTGGCCGCTGCGAAAGCCGCCTTCGAGCCGGCGTCGGCGTGCTTCCACGAGGGGAAGGTGTCGGCGATCGCGTCGGCCTCGCGAGGGGTGTGGCCCGCGGACAGCAGGCGCAGGCTCAGGATCGCGGGATCGATCCACGCCGCGCCGCGCGTGGGCCAGGCCCAGTCCACCAGGTGGGCCCGGTCGCCGACGAGGACGTTGTCCGGCGCGAGGTCCGTGTGCAGCAGCGCGTCACCGGCGAAGAGGTGGGCCGCGCCGGGCGGTGCGTACGGGCCCCAGCGCTGCTGGGCCGGCAGGGCGCGGGCACTGTCGTCCACGGTGAGGCACTGGATCTCGTCCACGGCGGCCCGCACCAGGTGCAGGTCGGGGGAACCGGGACGGTAATCGGCATGACGGCCGGCGAGATACTGATAGCCGAGAAGCACCCAACCTCGTTCCTGAACCTGCCAGATGAGGCGCGGGCACGCCTGCGGCAGATACTGGTTGATCTCTGCCTCGCGCCGGAGACTTCCGGCTTGGGCGTGGCCTTCATGGAGGCCCTTGACGAAGACCATGCCGCGTTCGGTGTCCAGGCAGGCGGCGACGTTGCAGTTGCTGCCTCCCCTGACCGTACGGGCGGAGTGGATCAGCCCCGTACGGTCGCGCACCGCCTGCTGCACGGGCAGAGGGAGCGAGAGAAAGGGACGGCGGGCGAGAGGCATGTCGGACTTCTCCGTGTTCCTGATCTTGTAGTGACGGGACCGCGGTCGACCGAGGGGCACGGAGAAGCACACGGCGCCGTTACCGGCCATGCCCCGGAACGCCCAGGCGCGTCAGCGCCCCTGCGAAGTCCGTCATGCCTTGGAGCGCTGCGGCGCATGCGCCCCTTTGCGGGTGCGGTGCTTGGAGGAGACCTGCCCGACGAGTTCCCAGAAGCACACCAGAGCGGTGACCGGCGGGATGCCGAGGGTCACGTAGGCCAGCACCGAGCGGGTCGAGTGGCTGACGCACAGGGCCACCGCCATGGCGGACGTGACGAGCAGGACGCCCCAGGAGCGGGGGGCCGGCTGATGCTGGACGGTCGCCCGCAGAATCGACAGGGCTGCGACGAACCACGGCCCGTACACGGTCAGCGGCCACCATTGCGCCAGCTCCGCCGGCAGGACGAACTCGGCGATCGTGCTGAGCTGGCCGTAGGTGTAGGTGATGGACCAGCCCAGCAGGCACGCCGCGCAGACCGCGATGGCGGCGAACAGGACCGTCACCTGGTTGATGCGCTGACCGGCCACGAGGAACTGCCGTTTGGGCCGCATCCGCCTGCGCTCGCTGCGCGACAGCGGCCGGGTCGCACTCTCGACGGGCGGCCTGGAAACCGACGCCGCGGACAGCATCTCGGCCAGTTCCTCTTCGATCCCCCGCCGGTTCAGCGTGGCGTCGAGCCCGGCTTCGTCCCAGGCCTGCTGTGCGGGAATGGGGACGCTGTCGTACGGGTCCAGCGTGTCGTGGTCCAAGCTCTGGGGGTATCGCAGGACATAAGAACTTTCCCTGCTGCCGTACCAGTCCATCGGGGTTCCTTAGTAATATCGTGAATTGATCTGCCCGGAGCGCGGAACCCGGACGCCGGTACCGGTGCGGGTCGTCGACGACATGCCCCTCGCATGCCGGCCCGCCGATGTTCGGTTGTCATCGTCCTGATCTCGTTCGGAAAACCATCCGACGGCGCCGAGAAACCACCGCCACCCGTCAATCCCTCCGGATCGCCGAGAGTCGGGAGAATCCTTTCTCCGCGCCACCTGCCCCTTTCATCTGCGCATAACGAACGAGACCGGGGAAAGGAGTGTCCGACGATTGGGTGATCGAATCACGCGAACGTGTGACAGCGAGCGCCAGATCAAACGCTTGACCGACAAAACACTTCGAGGGGGTTGCGGATGAGGGCCGTCGGTCGTTCCGGGCGCGGGCTACGAGTCGTCGTGGCCCCGCAGGACGAGCAGGGAGTGGGACTCGACCTCCACGTCGGTGCCGCCCTTGATCAGTGATCGGTACTCGGTGTACGGGATGGCGGTGTCCACCTCGACCGCCCACCAGGGACCGAGCCCGTCGGGGACGGTGAAGGTGAGGGGCTGGTTGTGGGCGTTGAACAGGAGGAGGAAGGAGTCGTCGCGCACGGGCAGGCCCCGCACGTCGGGTTCCGTGATGGCGTCGCCGTTGAGGTGGACCATGAGGGAGCGGGCGAAACCGGTGTCCCAGTCGGTGTCGGTCATCTCCCGCCCGGCAGGGGTGAACCAGGCGATGTCGTGCGGCACGTCCGCCGAGGCGTGCTGGGCGCGGCCCTTGAAGAAGCGCCGTCGGCGGAAGACGGGGTGGGCGCGGCGCAGGGCGATCAGCTTGCGGGTGAAGTCGAGCAGTTCGCTGCCCTCGGTGACGCTGGACCAGTCGATCCAGGTCAGTTCGTTGTCCTGACAGTAGGCGTTGTTGTTGCCGTGCTGGGTGCGGCCGAGTTCGTCGCCGTGCAGCAGCATCGGCACGCCCTGGGAGAGCAGGAGTGTGGTCAGGAGGTTGCGCTGCTGGCGGGCGCGCAGCGCGAGGACGCCTCGGTCGCCGGTGGGGCCCTCCGTTCCGCAGTTCCACGCGCGGTTGTGGTCCTCTCCGTCCCGGTTGTCCTCCCCGTTGGCCTCGTTGTGCTTGTGGTCGTAGGAGACGAGGTCGCGCAGGGTGAAACCGTCGTGCGCGGTGACGAAGTTGACCGAGGCGTAGGGCCGGCGGCCGTCGTTCTGGTAGAGGTCGGAGGAGCCGGTGAGCCGGGAGGCGAACTCGCCCAGCGTGCCGCCCTCGCCCCGCCAGAAGTCCCGTACCGTGTCGCGGTACTTGCCGTTCCACTCGGTCCACAGCGGCGGGAAGTTGCCCACCTGGTAGCCGCCCTCGCCGATGTCCCACGGCTCGGCGATCAGTTTGACCTGGGAGATGACCGGGTCCTGCTGGACGAGGTCGAAGAACGACGACAACCGGTCCACCTCGTGGAACTGCCGGGCCAGCGTGGCCGCCAGGTCGAAGCGGAAGCCGTCGACGTGCATCTCGGTGACCCAGTACCGCAGCGAGTCCATGATCAGCTGCAGGGTGTGCGGGTGGTTCATCCGCAGGCTGTTCCCGGTGCCCGTGGTGTCCCAGTAGAAGCGCGGGTCCTCCTGGGACAGCCGGTAGTACGCCGCGTTGTCCAGCCCTCGCAGCGACAGCACCGGCCCGAGGTGGTTGCCCTCGGCGGTGTGGTTGTAGACCACGTCGAGGATGACCTCGATGCCCGCCTCGTGGAGGGCCTTGACCATCGAGCGGAACTCCTGGACCTGCTCGCCGCGTTGCCCGGACGCGCAGTAGGCGTTGTGCGGGGCGAAGAAGCCGAGGGTGTTGTAACCCCAGTAGTTCGCCAGCCCCTTCTGCGTCAGCGCGTGGTCGTGCACGAACTGGTGGACCGGCATCAGTTCCACCGCGGTGACCCCCAGCGTGACGAAGTAGTCGATCATCGCCGGGTGCGCCAGCGCGGCGTACGTGCCCCGCATCGCCTCCGGTATCGCCGGGTGCGTATGCGTCATGCCCTTCACATGGGCCTCGTAGACGACCGTCTCGTGATAGGGCGTCCGCAGGGGGCGGTCGTTGCCCCAGTCGAAGTAGGGATTGACCACCACGGACTTCGGTGTGTACGGCGCCGAGTCCAGGTCGTTGCGCCGGCCCGGGTCGTCGAAGTGGTACGGGAACAGGGCCTCGTCCCACGCGATGTCGCCCTCGATCGCCTTGGCGTACGGATCGAGCAGCAGCTTGGCCGGGTTGCAGCGCTCGCCGCGCTCGGGGCGGTACGGGCCGTGCACCCGGAACCCGTAGCGTCGGCCCGGGCCGACGTCCGGGAGGTAGATGTGGTGGACGAAGCCGTCCACCTCCTTCAGCGGGACGCGTTCCTCCGTGCCGTCCTCGTCGAAGAGGCACAGCTCCACCCGCTCCGCCACCTCGGAGAACACCGCGAAGTTCGTCCCGGCACCGTCGAAGGTGGCGCCCAGCGGTGACGTCCGGCCGGGCCGCGCCCCTACTTCCGTGTTCTCCTGCCAGATGTGCACGACTCCCACCTCTTTCCGGCACGGACGGTCCGACCGGTCCGCACCTGTCCGCTCCGTCCGCTCCCTTTTGCCCTGGTCGGGCCGGAGCATGCGGGGTTCGGGCGGCGAAGGCCGCTTTCCGACGGGTGGACGGCCGCACCTCAGGCAGGTGGATGACCATCAGGCCCGTTGAGCAGGGGTCCGGTTCCGGCCACCCTCGCGGGCGCTAGGCTTCGCCCGGCACGGACATGACGGGGGCGTGCACGGACATGACGGGGGGCGTGACTGCATGAAGTCCGAGGAGACACCGCGGTGGGCGTCGGCACTCGACGCGGTCGTGGTGTACGCGCAGGGCGCGATGTGCAGCCGTCTGGCACGCGGGACCGTGCCGCCGCGGGGACGGGTGCGGGTCACGGGACTGCCTCGCTCGATGGACCCCGGCTCGCTGCGCGCCCGCGTGGTCGGCGACGCCCGGGTGCGTGTCACCGAGGTCCGGGTGGAGGTGGACGCCGAGCCGTCCGCCGCCGGCTCCTTCGACGCACTGCGGCAGGAGGTCGAGCGCCTCCAGGACGAGCAGGCCGCGGTGCAGGGCCGCCGCGCCCGGCTGCTGGCCCGGATCAAGGAGGTCACGGAGCTGCGCCCGGTTCCGCCGTCGCGCAAGCGTGAGGACCCGCACCGGCGCACTCCTGTCGATGCCTGGCTGGCGCTCGCCGACTTCGTCGACGACCGGCTGACCACACTGCACGGCCGCCTCGCCGGACTGGAGGAGGAACTGCGCCGCGTCGAGCACGAGTTGACCATGGCGACCGACCGCTGGTCCCGGGCCTCCACCGACGCGCCGTCCGCCCATGTCGAGACCACGGTGTGTGCCGTCCTGACCCTCGACGGGACGGGCGAGGTGGAGGTCGAGCTGGAGTACGGGGTCCCCGGCGCCGTCTGGGCACCCGCCTACCGGCTGACGTACCGTCAAGGGGCCGACTCCGGCAGCCTGCTGTTCCGTGCCTCGGTCGCCCAGCGCACCGGCGAGGACTGGACCGGGGTGCGCATCGCCCTGGCTACCGCCGACCTGCGGCGCCGCACCGACCTGCCGAAGCTGCGCTCGCTGCGGATCGGCCGTCGTCAGCCCGCCCCCGGGCCGTCCGGCTGGCGCGAGCCCCCGGCGGGCCTGGCCGACCTGTTCACGGGGTACGACGCGGCGGGCCCGCGCCCGCGGTCGGCCGCCGCAACCGAGGCCGTCGACGCGACGCACGTGCCCTGGCCCCAGGCCGTCGGCGCAGCGCACGTGCCCATGCCTCAGGCCGTCGGCGCCGCTCCCGTGCCCCCGCCCGACGCCGTCGGCGCACCGCCCGCGCCCGGGGCCGTCGCGGGCGGCCCCGTCCCCGCTCCGGTGCCTCCGCCCCCTGCGGCGCCGCTGTACGGCGGACCGCCCGCGGGCCCCGCCGAGCCGGGCGGGGCCCCCGTAGCGCGGGCGCAGGCGGCCGACCGTGCGACGTCGGGCTTCGGGCAGGCGCGGAGCCGGCCGGCCTCCCGGCCCCGAGGAGCAGGCGCGCCCGCTGCCGTGCCACCGGTCGCCTCCGGCCCGATCGCGCCGGCGCCGGTGGCCGGGCCGCCGCGGCCCAGCGGTGACGAGCTCGACTACGCCGCTCTCGTCCTCAGCGGTCCCGAGGAGGCCGAGAGCCGCAGGGGCCGCCTGTTCCCGGGAGCGCCCTTCGACCCGGTGGCGGTCGAGTACCGCAGGCGTGCCGCGACGGTGGCGGCGCTGCCGCTGCCCGGGCATGCCGTACGGCCCCGGGAGTCGGCGGGTTCCTTCGACCACCGTTACGACGCCGTCGCCCCCGCGGACGTGCCCTCCGACGGCACCTGGCACACCGTCACCGTCAGCGAGATCCCGGTCGGCCTGCGCACCGAGTACCTGTGCGTGCCGTCCGTGGAGGAGCGGGTGTACGGGACGCTGGTCCTGTCCAACGCCACCGACCAGGCGCTGCTGGCCGGACCGGTGGAGGTCACCGTCGACGACGACTTCCTGCTGACCGCCGCGCTGCCCACGCTCGCGCCCGGCGGCGTCCGCCGAATGGGGCTCGGTCCCGCGGAGGGCGTCCAGGTCACCCGGCGCACCCACCTCAGCGAGTCGACGGCGGGCCTGCGCAACAACGTGACCGTGCTGGACCATCGCGTGCGGGTCGAGCTGGCCAACCGGCTCGCCCGGCCCGTGTCCGTCGAGGTCCGCGAGCAGGTGCCGGTCACCTCCGAGCCGGACGTCCGGCTCGAGGAACGGGCCGACTGGACCACTCCCGACGACTCCGCGGGCCCCGATCAGCACGCCCCGGGCACCCGCGTGTGGCAGGTCGACCTGCCCGCCGGGGGCACCGCCGCCCTGGACGGCGGCTACGAGATCCGTATCCCGGCCGCCAAAGCACTGGTCGGCGGAGACCGCAGGAGTTGACGCACAGCATGCCCACCGACGCCGGACCGATCCCCGCCCCCGTCACCGCCGTCACCTGCCTGGAGGACCGCGCCCAGGTCGAGCGCACCGTCGCCCTCGACCTGCGGGCCGGCGTCCAGCGGCTGCGCCTGGGGCCGATCAGCGCCCTCGCCGTCGACCGCACTTTGCACGCCGAGCTGACCGCCGGCCAGCAGGCGAGTGTCCTCGACGCCCGCATCGTCCGCACCTGGACCCCGCGCGGCCCGCAGCCCACCGCCGACGACCCGGCACTGCGCCGGCGCGCGCACGCCCTCCAGGAGGAGCGGCACACGCTGGAGCAGCGCGGTGACCGGCTGCGTACCCGCCTCGACCTGCTGGGCCGGCTCGCCGCCGACCTGCTGCGCGAGATCGGCGAGGGGGCCGGCTCCGGTCAGACGGACACGGCCCGCTGGGCCGCGGAACTCGACCGCGTGGACGAGGAACGCGAGGAGCACGGCGAGCGGTTGCGCGCCACACAGGCCCGGCTGACGGAGCTGGCCACCGAACTGCGCCGGACCGAGGAGGCTCTGCTGCTGTCCGAGCAGCAGCCCGCCGAGCTGCTCGGCCATGTCGAGCTGACCGTGCGCTCCGCGGCCGAGGGTCCGGCCCGGCTGCGGCTGCGCCACCTCGTGGCCTGTGCGCTGTGGCGGCCCGCCTATCGGGCCGTGCTCGACGGAGACACCCTGACGCTGGAGACCGACGCCGTGGTCTGGCAGCGCACCGGGGAGGACTGGCCGGACGTACGCCTGGCCCTGTCGACGGCCCGCTCGGCCGCGGCGACCGAGCCACCGCGCCTCGCGGAGGACCGGCTGACGCTGACCGACCGCTCCCCCGCCGAGCGTCGCTCGGTCGAAGTCGAGGTGCGCGAGCAGGAGTTCGCCGAGCTCGGGCCGGCCCCGGTGCTCGGTCTCCCCGGTGTGGACGACGGCGGCGAGACCCGGGTGCTGCACTCCCCCACGCCCGTCTCCGTCCCCGCCGACGGGCACGCCCACCGCGTGCCGCTGTCCTCGCTCACCACGACCGCGAGCAGCGAGTACGCCTGCTTCCCCGAACTGTCACCGCTGGTGACGCAGGTCGTACGGTTCGACAACACGTCCGGCCACGCGCTGCTGGCCGGTCCCGTGGACCTGGTCCGCGGCAGCGGGTTCGGCGGCCGCGGCACGCTGGACTTCACCGCTCCCGGAGCCCCCGTCGAGCTCGCCTTCGGCAGCCACGACGACTACCGGGTCCTGCGGCACACCGAGGAGTCCCGCGACACCACCGCCCTCACCCAACGGACCACCGTCACCCGCACGGTGCGCCTGCACGTGTCCCGCTTCTCCGCCCCCGGGGCACAGGGCGATCAGGTGGTCGCCCTGCGGGAACGCATCCCGGTCTCCGAGGTCTCGGCGGTTCAGGTACGGCTGCGCGAGGACGCCTGCTCGCCTGTGCCCGACGCCGTCGACGACGAAGGCATCGCCCGCTGGGACGTCGTACTGCCGCCCGGCGGCCGCCGTACGGTCACCCTCGTCTACGAGCTCTCCGCGAGCGGCAAGGTCACCGGTCTGTGACGACGACGGCCTGAACTCGGGCCGCGGGCCCGGCCGTCGGACGGTGCCCGCACCGCCGTCGGTCGGTCATGACAGCATGCCCCCATGCCCTTCCCGCACCCCGACGGCGACTACGCGATCACCACGATGTACTCGATACCCGACGACGCCTGGTACTTGGAGCTGGACCTCGTCGACGAACAGCGGGGTCTCGTGACCGCGATCGTGCCCGACGAGGACCCGACGCGAGAGCCGACGGTGTGTTTCAACCTGCATGCGCGGCACGTGGACGTCCCGTACGAGGTGATGCGCTGGTTCATGGACCAGGTCGACAAGGAGATCCTTACGTCCCGCGCCTGGATGCGGCTGCGACCCGAGCTGGTCGAGGTCATTCGCCGGCTGCGCGAGGAGCACCTGGGCGTCATCGGCGACGACCAGTTCCCTCAAGTCCTGGCGGAGGTACGTGCCGAGGTCCCCGAGGTGGACCTCCCCGCCGTACTCGAGGCGGCCTTCGGGCGGAGGCCCGACGGAACCACCGTGGACGGATGAGGGGGCGCCTCGATCACGATCGCGGTCGGGTCTGTGCGACCGGCCGGGTGCCGGAGGCCGATCGCAGGGTCTGGCTCTCGGCGAGGGTGCGGTAGACGTCGCTGGTGACGAGGAGTTCCTCGTGGCGCCCTTGGGCGATGACGCGGCCGGCGTCCAGGACGACGATGCGGTCGGCGTGCTGGACGGTGGAGAGCCGGTGGGCGATGACCAGCACGGCGCAGGTCCGGCTGATCTCCCTGAGGGCCGCGGTGAGGGCGGCCTCGTTGGCGGCGTCCAGGTGGGAGGTGGGTTCGTCGAGCAGGAGGATCCGCGGCCCGGTGAGCAGGGCGCGGGCGAGGGCGACGCGTTGACGTTCGCCGCCCGACAGGGCCGCCCCGTGCTCGCCGACCGCGCCGTGCAGGCCACCGGGCAGCCGCTCGGCCACGGCGTGCAGCCGGGTCAGCAGCAGGACGCGCTCGACGTCCGCGGCGGTGGCGTCCGGGACGCCGTAGGTGATGTTGTCGTGCAGGGTGCCGTGGACGACGTGGTTGTCCTGGTCGACCACGGCGATGCGGGCCCGGCAGGTGCGGCGGTCGAGCCGGGCGGCCGGGTGCCCGTCGAAGTACAGGGTGCCGGCGTCGGGTTCGTAGAAGCGGGCGATCAGCGCGAAGATCGTGGTCTTTCCCGCGCCGGACGGTCCGACGAGCGCGACCTGGCCACGGCGGGGCACGCTGAAGGTCACTCCGTCCAGGACGGGCTGCCCCGGCCGGTAGGCGAAGCGGACGCCGTCCAGCCGCAGGGCCGGTGCGTCGCCGGCCTCGCCGCGCGGGGTGTCGGGGACGGCACGGACGTCGACGGGCTCCTCCGGCAGGGCCATCACCTCGTCCACGCGCCGGTGTGCGCCCATGCCGCGCTGGATGAGGCCGGCGGCTCGGAAGACGGAGGACAGGGGCAGCACCAGGTAGGAGGCGTAGAGCAGGAAGGCCACGAGGTCGCCGAGGGACCGGTCCTGTCCGCTGCTCACGCGCAGTCCGCCGATGACCAGGACCAGCAGGAAGGAGCCCTGGACGGCGAGTTCGACGGCGGAGCTCATGACGGCGGCGTACCGGGCGGTGCGCACTCCGGCGTCGCGGGCCTCCTCGACGCGCGCGCCGATGCGGGCCGCCTCGCGGTCCTCCGCGCGGTGCACCCTGACCATCGGCAGAGCCCCGAGCGCGCGTTCCAGGTCGGCGGCGATGGCCCCGACGGCGCCCTGCATGGACTCGGAGGCGGTGCGAATCCGGCTCAGCAAGGAGGCGACCACGGTCGCCGCGGCCAGAACGGTCACGGTCACGACCAGCAGCAGCAACGGGTCGATCCAGGCCATCAGTGCCAGCGCCCCCGCCGCGGCGAGCGCACCGGTGACCAGGTCCACCAGCGCCTGCGAGACGACTTCCCTGAGCAGCGTGGTGTCGGCCGTCACCCGGGCGATCAGGTCACCCCCGCGGTGGCGGCCGTACTCCCGCATCTCCAGCCGCAGCAGCCGGTTCACCAGGCTGTGCCGCAGATGCCGTACGACGCCTTCGCCCGTGTACTCCAGCAGGAAGCGGCCCAGGGCTCCGGTGGCGGCCTCGGCGGCGAACAGCGCGCCCAGCAGCAGCAAGGAAGCCCCTACCGGGCCGGCACCGGTGCTCGCGTCCACGACCTGTTTGGCGACCAGCGGCTGGGCGAGCCCGAGGGCGGACGCGGCGAGGGTGAGCACGGTGGCCGCGGTGATGGTGGTGCGGTGTCCCGCGGTGAGGCGGTAGACGGCGGCGACCGAGGCCCGGGTGGTGCGGTCCCGTCCGGCGGCGGTTCCGTGGTGTGCCGTCACCGGCGCCCGGTCCGCGGCAGCGGCAACGGCTCTACGGTGATCAGGCGGGCGAAGTAGTCGTCGGGGACGTCCTCGTCGATGAGGTGGCCGGCCACCTCGATCCAGGCGTGGGCCGTGAAGGGAGGTACGACGCGCACGCCGGTGCTCCAGGTCGGCCAGGTGCCGCCGAGCCGGCACAGGAGTGCGGCGCCCAGGGAGCGGGGCAGGCAGCCCTTGGGGCCGGCGCAGCGCAGGCTCACCGCGCACATGGCGTCGCGGGCCCGCTTGGCGTGCGCCTCGTCGGCGGGCGCCGCGCCGCGGCGCAGCAGGTGCAGGACGGCGCGCAGGCGCCGGGGCGGCAGCAGGGACAGCAGCAGGGCGGGTACGAACACGGCCCTGGCCGCGACGCGGCGGCCGAAGGGGACGCCGTCCACGCGGGCGATGGCGCTGGGGGTGGTCATGCGGCCAGCCCGCCGGCGCGCAGTTCACCGATGAGGGCGGTGACGTCGTCGCGGGCCTGCGCCGGGGTCACGTCGAACTCGCGCACCAGCGCGTTCGTCGCGTCGTCCGCGTCCCCGCCCGCCATGAGCGTGCTGACGACCAGGGTGGCGGTGGGGTTCAGTTCCCAGTACTGGCCGGTGCGTTGGTCGAGCAGCACCGTGCCGTAGTCGGTGGTCGCCGTGCACACGTCGGTGCCGAACCGCAGAGTCATGGGGGGTTCCCTTTCACTTCGGGCCGGACGCCGGGCCGTGGGTCACTCCCGTGCGAGAGCGCAGCCAGACCTCGGCGGCGATGGTCGAGTACAGGACGGCGTCACGGAGTTGACGGGTGGCGGGTCTCTCGGCGAGGCGGCGCAGGGTGCGTGCGTCGACCAGGCCCATGCGCGCCAGGTGGGAGTCCTCCCACAGCGTCATGAGGTCGCCGCGGTGCCGGCGCAGCCCGTCGGCGGCGTCCATGGAGGCGGCGGCCTTGTTGCTGCGCCGCAGACAGGGCTCGGGCACGATGCCGTGCATGGCGGCGGTCAGCAGCGGTTTGTACTGCCAGGGCGTGACGCGCTCGGTAGGGCGCACGGCCAGGCAGGCCTCGATGACGCGGTCGTCCAGGAACGGTGAGGCCATGGGCACGCCGGTGCGGGCGGCCATGTGGTCCCACTGGCGGATGATGCGCGAGCAGGAGCGGATCTGCTCCAGGTCGCTGTGCAGGCCGCGGTCGGGGTGCAACGGCGCGGCCCGCTGGGCGCTTTCGCGCAGCGCGGTGCGGGCGAGTTCCTCGGCCTCGGGGGTCATCCAGGCGAACAGGCGCGGGGGCATTCCCCAGCCGAGTCCGGCGGCGACGGTGTCGGGCAGCGGGTCGCGCAGCCGGTTCCCGGCGTCCGCGAGCCAGGTGCCGTACGGCCTGTTGTCGGCGAGGGCGCGCAGTGTGCCGCCCAGCGGCCATTGCCACAGTGCCTTGAAGCCGCGCAGTTGCCGCAGGGCGAACAGCGGCCGGGTACGGGCCAGTCGGTGGTAGTACGCCTCGGAGCACCAGGCCACGTGGTCGCCGCCGATGCCCGTCAGGTGGAGCCGGCTGCCGCGTTCGGCGAGGGCGGGCAGATGGTGCAGGACCCTGGAGCGGTCCATGACACCGATGGTGGGCTCGTCCAGGAGGTCGTCGACGGCGAGCAGTTCGGTGTAGACGAGCGGGGACGCGTCGGCGTCCCAGACCACGTGCTCGACGTCGGGCAGCGACCGCGCGGCCTGCCGGGCCCAGTGCAGGTCGGTGTCGGCGGGGTCGCGGCCGGGCCAGGTGGAGGCGACGACGCGGGCCGGTGAGCGGTCGGCGAGGAAGCAGACCGAGGTGGAGTCCAGGCCGCCGGAGAGGTCGCAGCTGACCACGCCGCCGCGCCGGGTGCGGGCCGCGACGGCCTCGACGAGCGCCGCACGCACCTTCGGTGCTCCCGCGGCCAGGGACACGTCCGGTTGCGGAGGTGTCCACCAGCGGGTGTGGCGCGCCCGGCGGCCGTCCGCCGACACCTCCAGGGCGTCCTCCGGTGCGACGGCGGTGATGCCCCGCCACATCGGTTGCTGGTACAGCGGATGCGGCGCCGGCCACAGCAGTCGTACGGCGATCTGGGCGGGGTCGGGTTCGGAGCCGAGGGCCGTGGCCAGGATGTCGGCCCGGGTGGCGGCGATCTGCATGCCGTCGATCTCGGTGTGGAAGACCAGGCGCAGGCCGGAGGCGGTTCCCCGGACGTGCAGCCGGCCGTCCACGCAGGCCAGGAGATGGAAGCTGCCGGGCAGGGAGCGCGCCCAGGTGTCGAGGGCGGCCAGGTCGCGCAGTCGGTTCGCCGTGCGCCGCAGGGTCGCGGCGTCGACGTCGCCGCACCCGATCAGGGCGAGCGCGACCGATGTGCCGGCGCGTGCGTGGACGATCTCGTCGTCGCGCCAGCGGCCGACGAGCCAGGGGCGGCCCGAGGCGTGCTCCAGCGTGCGGGTGCCCGGGTGGGAGAACGAGCGGGCCACGGCCGCCGCGTCCGCACGGTCCGGGAAGACCGAGCAGTACGCGTCGCCGGGGCCCGCCGCCGCACTCTCGTGCAGTTCAGTCATGACGTCGGATCAGAGGCCGTCGGGTGTCAGTTCTTGCTGAGGATCAGTCGGTCGTTGCCGGCGCGTCCCAGGAGCCCCGTCTGCTTGCGGAACGACCCCAGCCGCACCAGCGTCGGGGCCTCGTATGCCTTCTTCAACGTGCATTCCTCCTCAAGGGGTGAATTCACGCCCGCCTCCGGCCAGAGACGGACTGTGCCGCACACCTGTAACTCCGGAAAAGACCCCGGCGGGCCTCGCCCCGGAGGCGGCACGACCATCACTATCCGGCAAGGAAAAAGCACCGACAAGGCCGCCTGAACTAGTGTGACTATCCTTGCGGGTTCACCCGAACAACACGGTCAGGGATTTCCCCAGCGGCACATATCGCGGCTGAATCCGGTGGCAGAGGTGTGCCGGTGCGCACAGCACACATCCCTACTTTTGCGGCATTCGAGGGATCGTGCGGAAACGCCGCAACCAAGTCCCGGCGGCCGAGCGACTTCTACGGGCAGACAGACACCCCAAGCAAGGGAGAACCGCGATGAACGCACCCAGCGACACGCTCGTCCCGACCGAGGACGTCTGGCCCGACTGCGACCCGTACTTCTGCTCACCCGCAGGCGCGGAGGACCGCTTTCCCGACCGTCTCGGCGGCAACGACTTCCTGCTGCCTCCCCCCGACCCGCGCCGGCGCCTCAGCATCGACGTCAGCCCCGCGGACCAGCGCCGGCTCGACCTGCACGCCGCGCTGACCGTGCGCGGGATCGCGCCGCTGCCCGGCGACCAGGACGCCATCGACGCAATCAGCCATCTCGGCACCGCGGTCACCGCCTCCGTCCTGCGCTGGGTGACGGGCGCGGGCGGCTGATGCCTCGCCCGCCGCACACCCGTTGCGCCTTCCGGCCGGCCTCCCGCCACATGGCCGGCCGGTAGGCAGGTCCCCGTTGCCGGAACCATTGACGCCGGACATCACCACTGGTTCAGTGGCTCATCCACTGAGCCACTGGAGGACGGTGTGGAGACACTGCCGCGCGAAAGCCTCGTCGACGTGCTGGAGAGCCGCCTGCGCGAGGACATCCTCAACGGGCGGCACCCGGCGGGGAGTTACCTTCCGCCGGAGCGTGCGCTCGCCGACGGCTACGGGGTCACGCGCACCACGCTCAAGCACGCCTTCGGCCGTCTGCTGCAAGCAGGGCTGCTGGAGACCCGGCACGGCGTGGGCACCAAGGTGCGGGACTATCTGCGCCTGGGCGGGGCCGATCTGCTGCCGATGCTGGTGCGGCACAGCCCCGACTGGATCGGCGAGATCTTCGAAGTGCGGCGCGGCGTCGGCGCGTTGATCGCCGAGCGCGCCGCGGAGCGAGTGACCGCCCGGCAGCGTGAGGAACTGCGCACCCTCCTGGCGGCGGTGCGCGAGGCGCCGGACGGCGACGCCGTGCAGCTCGCCGACGTGGAGGTGCACCGGGCGCTGGCCCGCGCCACCGGCAACCGGGTCTATGTGCTGCTGACCAACACCCTGTTCAACGCGTACCTGCCGGTGCGCGCCTCGCTGGTGGGGCCGTTCACCGACGCCGAGGCCGCGCACGAGCGCCTCGTTCCGGTCGTCGAGGCCGTCTGCGCCGGGGACAGGGCCGGGGCACGCAAGGCGGCCGGGGTCTACCTCATGGCGACCGAGCGGATCATGCTGGAGGGCCTTCGATGAGCACCGTGTCCACCCGCCCCCGCGGCACCGCCTTCTCCGAGACGATGCTCGGAACACTTCGGCTGGACGACGAGGCGGAGAGCACCGCCCGAAAGGTGCGGCTGGAGCTGGACGTCACCGCGGCGCGCGTGCTGCGGCCCGGCCGGACGACCGAGGCCCGGGCGGCCGGCCGCATCCGGATCGACGGCCTCGCCGACGAGGCGGCCGTGGAGGGCGAGTTGGAGATCTCGCCGCTGGCCCGGCGCCGTATCCGCTACCGCCTGCACTTCACCGCCCGAGGCCGCCGCCTCACCCTGGACGGCTGGAAGTCGGTGACACTGCGGCGCCCCGTCGCGTCGATGACGGTCCTGCCGTACACGCTGTACGAGGACGGCAGCCCGGTCGGCACCGGCGTACTGCGCTTTCCTCTCGCCACACAGGGGCCGGCGTTCCTGGCGAGCTGGCGCTTCCCCCGCTCCGAGAACGCCGAGACCCTGATGGCGCCGCGCTGGCGCGGTGAGGCGGGGCGCACCGAGGTCTGGTACACGACGCTCACCGATCCGCGGACCGGCACGGGGGTGTGGCTGCACCACGAACTCGTCGCGCCCACCGACGGATCCGAGCCGTACGCGCACGGGTGGGCGGCCGTGTTCCCCGAGGACGGCCCTGTGCGGCACGTACGCTTCGGCCCCGCCCCTTGGACGGGTGACGGGTCCGGTTTCCGTGCCGCCGGCACCGACGCGCGGCCCGGCCGTCTGACCGGCTCGGCGCACGACGGCGCCTGGGCCTGGGAGTTGGCCGAACAGCCCGTGGACACGCCGTTGTTCACCTTCCCGCGCTGGTCCTGGCGCCGCCCCTTGCTGCCCGCCGCGCACATGGTGCCCGCCGCGCGCGCCCGCTACGACGGCACGTTCACGTACGACGGCACGACCCTGGCGCTGACCGGCGCGCCCGGCGCCTCCGCCCGTATCCACGGCCACGGCAACGCGCGCCGCTGGGCCTGGCTGCACGCCGACCTCGGGGGCGGGGACGTGCTGGAGGTCGTCGCCGCCGTGTCCATGCGCCCTGGCCTGCGCAGGCTTCCCCCGCTGGTGTTCCTGCGCCTGCGCCGGGGCGGTCGCACCTGGCCTCGGCGGCCCGAGCGCAGTGCGGTCGGCTGGGCCGGCTGGGGCCGCTTTCGCGCACGTATCGGCCTGCCCACCTGGACGGTCACCGGCCGCAGCGGGCTGCGCCGCATCCGGGTGGAGGTCGCTCAGCCGCCGGAACGGACCCTGGCCCTGGACTACCGCGACCCGGACGGCTCCCCTGCTGTGTGCCGCAACAGTGAACGTGCCGACGCGCGTGTGCTGTTGGAGCGCTGGTGGTTCGGCGGCTGGCGCACGGAGGCGCGGTGGACGCTGGACGGCACGGCGCACGCGGAGGTGGGCAGCCGGTGAGCGGGGCACTGGGCTCTGGTCGGGCTGGTGGGCGCCCTGGTGAGCGCGTCTCCGGGCGGTCCGGCGGGCACTCTGGTGAGCGCGTCTCCGGGCGGTCCGGCGGGCGCCCGGTGAGCGCGGCCCTGGCCGGGCTGGTGGCCGCCCTCGTCGGCGACGACGGCACGTTGGAGTGGGCCAAGCGCGTGCCCGCGCGGCTGGAGACGGTGCTCGCCGGGATGCCGTCGGCCGCGCGGACGGCCTTCCGGGCGGGGGCTCACGGGGTCGACGCCTACGCGCGGGCCCGCACCGGACGCCGTCTGGCGGATCTCACAGCCGACGAACGGCAGACGGTGCTCGACTCGCTCGCCGGACGGCCGGCGCTGCTGCGGCTGCTGGAGGTACTCAAAGTGCCGGTCCTGCTGGCGGCCGGGACCGAGCGGACGGCCCGCACCGCTCCCCCGGCGCAGGCGGTTCCCCTGCGGTCCGACCCGCCGCTCGACTGCACTCCGGCCTCCGGGTGGCCCGCGCGCAGCACGGCCGACGCCGTCGTCGTCGGCTCCGGCGCGGGCGGCGCGATGGCCGCCAGGACGCTGGCCCGGGCAGGGCTCGACGTGGTCGTCCTCGAAGAAGGGCGGCACCACGGCACCGACAGCTTCCGCGGGCGCACCCCGCTGGAGCGGTTCACCGACCTCTACCGGGACGGCGGCGCGACCGTCGCCGTCGGCCGGGCGCCGGTGCTGCTGCCGACCGGCCGGGCCGTCGGCGGCACCACGCTGGTCAACTCCGGTACCTGCTACCGAACTCCCGAGCATGTCCTGGCCCGCTGGAGCAGCGCGTTCGGGTTCACGCTCGCCGACGGACTGGGCCCCTTCCTGGACGAGGTCGAACGCACGCTGGGCGTGGCCCGCCAGCCGGAGGACGTGCTCGGAAACAACGGCCGGATCGCCCTCGACGGCGCCCGCGCCCTCGGTTGGGCCGCCGCGCCGCTGCGCCGCAACGCGCCCGGCTGCCAGGGGTCCTGCCAGTGCGTGGTGGGCTGTCCCACCGGCGCCAAGCAGAGCGTGCAGTTGTCCGTGCTGCCCGACGCGTGCGCGGCAGGCGCCCGGATCGTCACCGGGGCGCGGGTGGAGCGCATCCTCGTCGACCCGGACCGCCCCGGCGGGCCCCGCGCCACGGGCGTACGCGTCCACCGCGACGGCATCCGGGACGGCGTGAGCAGCCACTTCGAGATCCTCGCCCCGCTGGTCGTCGTGGCCGCCGGGGCACTGCAGTCGCCGCCCCTGCTGCGCCGATCCGGCCTGGGCCGTCATCCCCGGCTCGGCCGCAATCTGAGCGTCCATCCCGCCACCACCCTCGCCGGGCGGTTCTCCGAGCCGGTCACCGCCTGGAAGGGAGTGCTGCAGAGCGTCGGGGTGGAGGAGCACCACCGCCGGCACGGCATCCTCATCGAGGCGACCGCCACCCCGCCCGGCATGGGCACCTTCGTCCTGCCCGGCCTCGGTGCCGGACTGCGGCGCGAACTGGACGACGCCCACCGCCTCGCCACCCTCGGCGCGATGATCGCCGACCTTCCCTCCGGCCGCGTCCTGGGCCGTAGTAGCACCCTGGTCCGCTACGACCTCCAGCGTCGTGACGCCAGGCGGCTCCTGCGCGCTGTACGGGCGATGGGCGAACTGCTCTTCGCCGCGGGTGCCGACGAGGTGCTCACCGGTGTCCCCGGCACACCCCGCGTGCACAGCCTGGAGGAACTCGACGACCTGCTCGCCCGCACCGATGCCCCCGAACTCCACCTGTCCGCCTACCATCCCACCGGCACGGTCGCCGCCGGCGCCGATCCGCAACGTTCTCCCGCCGACGCAGCCGGCCGACTGCGCGGCGTACACGGTGTCCTGATCGCCGACGCCTCCGTGCTGCCTTCCTGTCCGGAGGTGAACCCGCAGGTGAGCGTGATGGCGGCGGCCCTGGCCGTCACCGAGGCCGCCACAGGGTGAGGGGGGATCACGGGGATGAGGTCACGAGTTGTCCGGCCAGTCGGTGGGCCTGGGCCAGCAGCGTGCCGTAGACGGCGACTTCGTCGGGGTCGTCAGGCCGGGCACGGACCAGGTGCCGGCGCAGCGTGTCGAGCGTGCGGTGCAGTTCGTGTACGGCCTGGCGCAGCTCGCGGTCGCTCCGGTCGCCGAAGCGGCTGTGGCCGTAGAGGTGGAGGGCGTGAGCGGTCTGGCGGAGGAACTCGGCGTAGCGGCGGGAGAGATGAGGGTGGGGCCGCGCGCCGGAGCGGTCCTCCGCGGCGGCTTCCAGCACGGTGCGGGTGACCCCGGCGGTGTGCACGGCCGCGTAGTCCAGGACGACGACCGCGTCGTCGTACTCCTTGTCGGGTGCGGACGGTGCCCTGGTGCGGCGGCGGAGGTTGACGCGCAGGCTCTCCCGGCTGCGGCCGAGCGCGGTGCGTGAGTCGTCGACCAGGCGTTGGAGGCGCAGGGCGCGCTCGTGCCAGGTGCCGGCCTCGGCGGGGTCCCACCGGTCCTCGGCCAGCCCGTCGGCCACCGCCCGCAGAATGTCGTGGGCCTCCTCGGTGGCGTCCCGCAGGGCGGCTCGGCTGTCCCGTAGGTAGAGCGGGGGACGGATCAGCGCGTTGACGGCGATGCCGACGACCGCACCGAAGACGGCCTCGGAGATGCGTGCGGCGGCCGTGTCGACGCCGACGGGCCCGCCGGTGAGGACGAACAGGGCGCCCGTGGCCGCGTAGACGCCCTGGCTGCCCAGGCGCCGCCAGTGGCCCAGCAGCACCACAGTGGGCAGGACGAGCGCCATCGCCAGCATCGCCTCGTGCAGGACGAGCGCGACCGCGGTGGCCGTGATCGTGCCCGTCGCGATGGCCGCCAGCTGTTGCAGGCCGTGTGCGACGGACCGGTAGACGGTCTCCTCCACCAGCACGATCGCGACCCAGGGCGCGACGAACGCCATCGGCGCCTGGAGCCACCAGCCGGCCACCGCCCAGGCGAGCCAGGCCGCCAGCGCCGCCTTGCCCGCCTGGACGGCCAGATCCCGCTCGCGGCCCGGCCCCGCGCACGCCCGCCTCACCGTCTGTGCGGCGGCGTGCGCGTGGCGTCGTAGGGTCCGCGCGGCCGTGCGTGTCGGATGCATACGGGTGCGGGTGTCACCGATCGGCGGCAGGCATGCACCTCGGGCGGTCCTTGCTGCGACGGCCGGTCCAGCGGGCATGCGGGCGGCGCGCCGCCGCGGGCCGCTGCCGCTCAGGAGCCGCCGGCCCGCGCGGCCTCTTCCTCCGTGTGGGCCTTGCCCGTGGAAAGGGTGCCGCCCGAGCTCTCGAGGTGGGCGCGGACGAACCACTGGAACTGCTCCAGGTCGCGCAGCTGCTCGATGAGCAGGTCCTCCGTGGCGGGGTCGACCTCGCCGGCCTCCTTGATCGCGGCCCGGACCGACTCGATCACGCCCGTGTACACGAGGTCGAGCGCGCCGAGATGCGCGATGGCGTCGGCTCGGCCGATGGAGTAGTCGTCCCAGGTGCGTTCGCCGACCAGGGCGCCCGGTGTGCCCTGCGCCACGCCGCCGAGGGCCGCGATCCGCTCGGCCACGTCGTCGGCCATCTCCCGGACGCGGTCCACCTGCGGGTCGATCATCTCGTGCACGGCGATGAAGTGGGGTCCGACCACGTTCCAGTGCACGTGCTTGAGCGTGAGATGGAGATCGTTGAGTGCGTGCAGCCGCAGTTGCAGCAGGCCGATCAGGCGGCCGGCCGCCTCACGCTCGATGCCGGGCACGGTGTACTTCGGGGTCAGATCCTTCGTCATGGTTCACCTCGGTTTCTCATGGATTGCGTCGGGCTCATCACCCCTGCTGCCCCGTTTCGGCCACGACAGACATCTTTGAAGGGAAGGGAGGGAGGAGAGAGGGATCGGCCGCGGCGGGCTCAGGACGTCCCGGTGCTCACCGCCGGCCAGGGGGCCGGTCCGGTGCCGTCGCTCCACGCCTGCAGTGCCGCCCGGTCCAGGCACAGGATTCCGCACTGTTCGGCATACTCGACGGCCGGCGCCGTGAAGTCGCTGGTCGTCACCAGGGCGGCCACGTCGGCCTCGTGCACCGTGTAGCAGGTGCCGCCGAAGCGTTGCAGGTCCTGGGAGCCGACCCGGTGCTCGTCGCCGTACCGCTTGCACTGGACGACCAGCCGCCGCCCGTCGGGCGTCACGGCCAGGACGTCCGCCCCCAGATCGCCCGCACCGCCGACGACTTCGACCCCGGTGCACCCGTCCCGCGCACACAGCGCGGCCACCGCCTGCTCGAACTCATCGGCGTCCAGGGCGTCGTAGTCGATGACGCCCCATGCCTGGTCCTCGGGCCGGGCGGAGCCGAGGTGGTCGTCCCCGTCCCCGTCCCCGTCCCCGTCCCTGGGCGCATACTGCCGTGGCACAGCCGGGCCCGGTGGCTCCAGTGCCGCCAGCGCGGTGTCTCTGCCCGCCTCCAGTGCCGCGGCGGCCTGTTGTACGGCGCCGGCGGCCAAGTCCCGGCGACGCCGCCGACGCCGCCGTAGGGCCAGGGTGCAGGAGAGGGCCACGAGACCCAGGGCCGCAGCCCAGACGGGTTGTCCCTGAACGGCGTCGAGCACCATGCGAACGGCGAGTCCCGCCGCACAGAGGACCAGGGCGAGAATGCCGAAGTACACAGCGGTCGCGCGCAGATCGAATCGCCGGGCACCGGTGCGCCGTATTCGGCGTGCGGGTGTCGTCACGGTGGAACAGGCTCCTTCCGACGGACACGAAGATCACTCAACTCATGTGCCCCGGAAGTGGTGACCCACCCAGGATGTCGGTCGGCACCTGGCCTTCGGCCAGGGCGGTGTGGATCTGCTGCCGGTCCTCACGGGTGGCGGTCACACAGAGGTGGCACGGGTGGTGTCGGAGCGGTGGGTTCGGGGACCTCGCCGGTTCTGTGGAACTCCCGGACTGCCGCGAGCATGTGGGCGCGCTCGTCGCGTGGATACTCCCGCAGCGGCTTCAGCGACTCGCGCTGCTCGACGAACGTCCGTACGAACGCTCTGACCAGCCCTTCGACGAGCAGCAGCACGACAGCGCCGGCGACCAGGTAGAAGGAGTCCCTGGCCAGGTCCGGGTTCTCGGTGTGGTCGGCGGAGCCTGCCCACATCAGAATCCTGATCCGCTGGACGCCCAGAACGATGACCACCAGGCTCCACACGTTCGGTGGCGGGGACGATGTAAAAGGGTGGCGGCGGCTCGCTGTTCCACGCCTGCCACGCAGTTGTGGGCGACGAGGCGTTGGTCGTCGTCGGTCTCGGCGAGCATGGCGTCCATCCGCTCCAGCACGCGCGGGGCGACCGAGGAGGGCTGGCCCGGCCAGGTCGGAGAGGCGATGACCAGGATGGACCACGCGCCCGGTTCACTCCCCCGTATCAACCACCCGGTCCATGCCTCAGGGAAGCGCCGCCGCGCGGTGGATGGCGTCGAGCGTGCGAGCCACGTCGTCGTCGCTGGTGGACCAGTTGCTGACGGAGATGCGCATGACGCGGCGGCCCTGCCAAGCGGAACCGCTGATCCAGGTGGTGCCGTCGTCGAGGAGGCGGTGGATGATCCGGTCGGTGCGTGCGTCGGTGCCTGTGTGGTCGCGTGTTTGGTCCTGTGCGTCGTCGGGTGCGTCGTCGTCGAAGGCGGCGCAGACCTGGGTGAAGACGACGTCGTTGAGCACGGTCGCGCCCTCGATGGCGGCGATGCCCTCGGCGAAGGCGGTGGCGTGTCGGCAGAGTCGTTCGACCAGGTCGCAGACCCCCGAGCGGCCCAGGGAGCGCAGGGCCGCCCAGACGGGGAACGCCCGGCCACGGCGCGAGAGTTCGGGGACCGTGTCGATGGGGTCGCCGCGCGTGTCGTGGATCAGATAAGCGCCCTGGTGGCCCATCGCGGAGCGCAGTGCTGCCGCGTCGCGGACCATGGCCAGACCGCAGTCGTAGGGGACGTTGAGGGTCTTGTGGGCGTCGGTCGCCCAGGAGTCGGCATCGGGGCACCCCGCGGTCAGGGGTGCGTACCGTGGGCTCGCGGCGGCCCAGAGGCCGAAGGCGCCGTCGATGTGGACCCAGGCATCCGCCTCGCGGGCGGCGCCGATCGCCGCCCGGAAGGGGTCGAAGGCGCCGCTGTGGATGTTGCCTGCCTGCAGGACCACGATCGTGGGCCCCGGCGGACCGGCGGCCAGTGCCTGCCGCAGGGCGTCGGGCCGGATGCGCCCCTGGTCGTCGGCCGGCACGGACTCCGGCTCGCCGAGGCCGACGTAGCGCAGGGCCAGATCGACGCTGATGTGGCGCTCCGCGCCGACGAGGACCCGCACTCTCGGCCCGCCGGCGAGGCCGTCACGGACGGTGTTCCAGCCGGTACGGCTCAGTACGGCGTCCCGTGCGGCGGCGAGGCAGGTGAAGTTGGCCATGGTGGCACCGGTCGTGAAGCCGACCCCGCTGTCCGGGGGCAGCCGCAGCAGATCGAGCAGCCACGCGGCGGCGATGTCCTCCGCGGCCGCGTAGGCGGGGGACGCGGCACGCATGACGCAGTTCTGGTCCCAGGCGCTGACCAGCCAGTCGGCGGCGAGCGCGGCGGGGTGGGTGCCGCCGACGACGAAGCCGTAGAAGCGGCCGCTGGGGAAGCCGGTGAGCCCCGGCTCGCAGGCGGTGGCGAGCAGGTCGACGACTTCGTCGGGCGGGGTCGGACCAGCGGGCAGGTCCGGGCCGAGCGCGCGCACGATGTCCTCGACCGGTGCACGCGCGGGAACGGGCCGGTCCGGCAGGCCGGCCAGCCAGCGCAGGGCCTGGTTGTAGGCCTGGAAGAGCGCCTTCTCGCGCGCGTCCATACCTCGCACTATGTGACGGAGGTCGTGGGCGTGCAAACCGAGGGGGGTGCGCTGGTGCCGGTTGGGAGCTTCGGAGGCCTTTCATGCCTTGGGGCCCTCATTGTGTGGCGGGGCCTCATTGTGTGGCGCGGCCTCATTGTGTCGCTTCGGGCTCCAGCCGGTCCGTCACGGTCTCGGTCATCGACAGCAGATCTCCGCCGAGGGTGACTCCGCTCGTGCTCACGCTCGGTGTGAGGGAGATGGGACAGGCACCGGGCCGGTCGACGGTGAAGAGACCGAAGGTGGCGGTCCCGTCGGAGATCTCGTCGCTGTCGGCGTGGCCGTAGTAGGCCTGGACGCCGTCCGGCTGGCACAGCATGACGTGGAAGCCGCCCGTGCCGTCGGGCCAGGTGAGGACCAGGTAGCGCACGGAGTAGTCCGTGCCGAGCGGCGCGAGCGCGGTGACCACCCCGGCGAGCGACGGGCCCTGCAGGAACGTGTCCGGCATGCCCATCTGGATGTCCGAGTCGATGCAGAGCAGCAGCCGTTCGTCGCCGCACTCGATGGCGAGCATGCCCTCCCGTTCGGGCCGTACCAGGTACAGCTCACCGGCCGGCATCCGGCTGAGCAGCGCGAAGTCGTCCTCGGTGGGCGGGGAGGTGTCGATGAAGAACACCTCGTTCTCGTCGGCCGGGATGGCGACGATGCGGGTGTCGTCCGCGGGGGTCAGTTCGAAGCCGGAGAACCCCGCCCGATAGGCGATCACCGACAGCGCGAAGGCGGCCTGGTCACCGACCACGTCCCCGGCGGGGGGTGCCATCTGTGTCAGGACGTCCAGGAACTCGGAGGTGGCGACCTGCTCCAGGGTGCGCCAGGCGGCCAGCGCGACGATCGGTTCGCCGGAGGCCGCGGCTGCCTGGACCAGTGGGACGGCGTCCCGGCCGAGCGCCGAGGCCCGGTCGAGGGCCGCGGCGAGCGTGAAGGGGTCGGGCTCGGGCTCCGCCAGCACCTGCCCGACCGCCTGGGCCAGCGCCCCGAGGGGGCTCGGGTCGATCAGGGCGAGGATGCCCAGGGCGCGGACACGGTGTTCGTCGTCCGGGGCGAGCGCGCGGCCGAGGGCGTCGGCGAGGTCGTCGGCGTCGAGCGCGGCCAGGAGCGCGGGGTCCGCGCCGTCCTTGGACGCGAGCAGTTGGTCGATGCGATCGGTCATGGCCTGGTGCCTCTCCGGCAACCCTCCGGGTCGGACAGCGGGGCCGTCCGGCCTACAGGGTGACCTGGCAATGTGTGATCATCTTGACCGCCTGAGCGGGCGTGATCCCCGTGTTGGTCCCCGACTGGGCCCGCATGAAGTTCGCGGGGCCGCACAGCGATTCGTCCTTCTCGCAGTGCGGCAGGCCCAGGAAGTGACCGACCTCGTGGGCGAAGGTGTTGCCGCTGTCCGCCGCGCTGCCGTCCAGGGCCACCACCGGTGCCCTCAGCCGGCCCTTGGCCTTGTTCTTCCCGCACGCGCCGGGCGACGGAGAGTAGCCGACGTCCGTGGGGTGGAGAATGCGCTTCACGACGAACACGTCGAGCGCGTCGTTGCTGCGCACGGCGAACCGGTCCGCCAGCGCCATCGCGTCCGCCGCTCCCCTGATGACCGCGTTCGCCCCGGCGACCGCGAGGTCGATCTTGAAGCGGTTCACCGCGCCGACCACCGGACCGTGCGTGGCGAAGATCGTCTTCATGATGTCCACGGAGTCGTTGACCTGCTTCAGCTCCGCCGCTGTGAACGTCTCCTCCGCGACGACGATCAGATTGATGTCGAAGTGCACTGCCATGGCGCCTCCAGAGGCGGCGATGCGGGCGGTGGCGATGCGGGAGCTGGAGATGGCGCGGGAGGGGCGACTTCCGGAGATCTCTCCAGAAAAGGATGACGGCGCGTAGGGCGGCTCGCCACTCGACCCTCCCTGCTGCCGTCTCCCACCATGCCGAACCTGCTGCGCGATCTTTCCCTGATGCTCCCCCGTCCAACTCTCGGCGTTTCGGCCAATCCGCTCCCGGCGGTGCGCTCATGCGTGGCAAGGGTCGGTGTACTGCGCAGCTTCGGCGAGCCGCTCAGCTACGGGCCCCCGAGGCCGACCGAAAGACATGTGTTCGAAACGCGGGGTGGGTCGTTGAACCCGATGAACGAGCCGTGACCGTCAGACGGAGGGCCGACGTTGACATCAGCCGAAGCACATCAGGACGCGCCGCCGGACGCGCGGAAGACGGCGGCGGACGGGATCTCGAACGCGGAACGTGAGCTGTACGGCGGGCGGCTGCGCTACGACCAGTCGTACGTACGGCACGAAGGCCCGCTGACCCGGCTGGGGTTCGGGCACATGGCCGCCGAACTGCCGCGCATGGTGGGGATGGTGCTGCGCACCGGCTGGCGGACGGACCGGCGGGCACTGGCGGGCGTCGTGGCGGCCGAGCTCGGTCAGGGCGTGACGGCGGGCTGGGGGCTGGTGGCGGTCAACAGCGTCCTCACACAGCTGTTCTCCGACGGCCCGACCGCGGACAAGCTCCGTGACGCCCTGCCGTCTCTGGCGGTCCTGGCGGTTGCGGCGGTGGCGACGGCGCTGCTGTCGGCGTGGTCGACGGCCATGTCGGGGCGCCTGGAGCCTCAGGTGGAGCGGGCGGTGTCCGCGCGGTACTACACGGCGGTCACCCACGTCGAGGTGGAGGCGACCGAGCGGCCGGAGGTGCAAAGGGTCCTGGAGGCGGGGCGGTTCGGCACCGACTCCGCCCGCAGCATGCTCCGGCTGTCGGTGGGAGTGGGCAACGTGGTCATCGGCATGGCGGCGGCCGCCGTCGTCCTGGCGTCGCTGCACTGGGCGCTGCTGCCGATGCTGCTGGCCGTCGCCGTACCGAAGGGGTGGGGAGCGGTCCGCTCCGCGCGCCGCGAATACGTCTCCCGTCTGAACTGGGTCGACCACCGGCGGGCGATCGCCTCCCTGCTGGCCTACCTGATCCGCCCGCACGCCGCCGGAGAGATCCGTGTGCACGCGGCCGGGACCAAACTGCTGTCCAGCTACGAGGAGATGTCCCGGCAGACGGAGGCGGAACAGCGGCGGCTGGCGCGGGCACAGGCCGGGACGGATCTGGTCGCGGGCGCCTTCGCCGGTCTGGCGTCGCTGGGCTGTTACGGGATGCTGTGGTGGCTGCTGGCCGACGGCGGTCTGCCGCTGGCTGTCGGCGGGACCGCGGTGATCGCCATCCGTACGTCCACCGCACGGCTCACTTCTCTCGTGCAGCAGGTCAACCGGCTGTACGAGGAGCTCCTGTTCCTCACCGACACGGAAGACGCCATCGACATGGCGACTGAGCATGCGATCCCGCGCACCGGCACGCCGCTGCCCACGCCGGTACGGGAAGTCCGGGTGGAGGACGTGTCGTTCACCTACCCGGGCGCCGACTCCCCGTCTCTGAAGGGGGTCAGCGTGCGGGTTCCCCGAGGTGAGGTGACAGCCCTGGTGGGAGCGAACGGCTCGGGGAAGACCACGCTGACCAAGGTGCTGGCCGGTCTGCTGCTGCCCGCGGAGGGCAATGTGTGGTGGGTGGGCGAGTCCGGCGAGCCGGTGGAACTCCGCGCGGCGGAACGGGCCCAGGTGTTCGCCTCGGTCGGGGTGCTGGCGCAGGACTTCCCCCGCTGGGAGATGACCGCCGCCGCCAACGTCGCCATCGGCGCCGGCGACCGCCCCCGCGACATGGATCAGGTCCGCAAGGCGGCCCGGGACGCCGACGTGCTCGACCTGATCGAGGGCCTGCCGCACGGCTGGGACTCGATCGTCTTCAAAGGGTACGAGCGCGGCGTCCAGCTCTCGGGCGGACAGTGGCAGCGGCTGGGCACCGCGCGCACGCGGTATCGCAACGCGCCCGTCCTGCTCGTCGACGAGCCGACTTCGGCGCTCGATCCGCACGCCGAGATCGCCGCCTTCGAGAAGCTGTGGTCCCTGGCCCGGGAAGGGCACGCGGTCGTGCTCGTCACCCACCGGCTCGCCGCGACCATGAACGCCGACCACATCTACGTCCTCGACGACGGGTGCCTCGTCGAGGACGGCACCCACCCAGAGCTGATCGCCCGCGGCGGCCTCTACCAGAGCATGTTCACCGCCCAGGCCGCCCAGTACGGGCTCACCACCCCGACGTCAGACACGGTGCCACCCCCACGACCGTCCACTCCCGGCCCAGCCCGGAGTCCTCACTTCCCTTCAGACGCCGGCACGCCCCTCGAACACCGCACAGAGGAGTAGCACGTTGACGGACGTCTCGTCCGGCGGCCTGGGCAAAGCCCGTCAGGCTTCACGCCTGCTCGGGTGCTGCCCACTCGACGAACCCGCCAGACTGATATGACCGGCGTAACCTTGCTACGGTTATAAACTTAGACCCGGCAACCTTAGGGTGTCGACATAAAAGTAGGACGGAGGTAAGCTTGCACTCATGACCACAGAGACACCCACCCCTCCAGCCGGACTGCGCGAGGCGAAGAAGCAGGAGACCCGGCAGCTCATCTCCGACCACGCGACCCGGCTGTTCATCGCTCAGGGCTTCGAGCGGACGACCATCGCCGAGATCGCCGCGGCGGCACGTGTCGCCAAGAAGACCGTCACCAACTACTTCGCGCGCAAGGAGGACCTGGCCCTGGACCATCAGGAGGAGTTCGCCGCTTCTCTGGCCCGGACGGTCGCCGACCGCCTACCCGAGGAGTCCGCGCTGGCCGCACTGCGCCGCGCGTTCGCCCACGCCGTCGCCGCGCAGGACCCCGTCGCCGGGTTCTCCGGCCGGGAGTTCGCCGCGATGGTCGCCGAGAGCCCGACCCTGAGCACCTGCCTGCGGGGCCTGCACGACCAGCGCGAGCACCAGCTCGCCCAGGCGCTCGCCGAGGCCACCGGCACGTCGATCGACGACATCGGCACTCGGACCGCTGCCGGACTGCTGGGCGCCGTCCACCGTGTGCTGTTCCAGCGCATCCAGGAGCTCACCCTCGCCGGGCAGCCCAACGACCGGATCGCCCGGACCATCACCACCGAAGCCGGTCAGGCCTTCGACATCCTGGAACCCGCCCTGTCCGACTACGCCACCGCCTGACGGCCGCCTTTCCGCGGCGGCTTACCACCCTGGTCGCGAAGGGCTTGGGTGCACCGGAGGACACATTCGACGCACTTTGGTCAACATTTACTTTTCCGGAATACGTCTGCATAGTGACGCCTCGAAATATTGGCGGGTCGAGCCGAGAGGGCCTTTTCTTGTCCCAGATCAAGGATGTTGCCGCGCGCGAGGTGGAGCTCGAGCGAGCTCAGGTCTCCGTCATGGGCGAGCTGTTCGACGAGCGGCTGGCCGAAGCGCGGGAGCAGCTGGCGCGTGTGCTCGCGAGGCCGTCCGACGGCGCGGGTGAAACGTACGAGAGGGAAGTGGAGGCCGGGCGGCTGACGCGGGAGATCCGTCGGCTGGAGGGAGCCGAGGACGGGCTGGTGTTCGGCCGGATAGACCTGACGGACGGGACCGTCCTGCGGATCGGGCGGCTGGGGCTGCAGAGGGACTCGGACGAACTGCCCTTGCTGGTGGACTGGCGGGCCGAGGCCGCGCGGCCCTTCTACGAGGCGACGCCGGTGCATCCCATGAGGCTTCGGCGGCGCCGCCATCTGCGACTGACGGGCCGCACGGTGGTGGGAGTGAGCGATGAGCTGCTCGACGGCTCGGCGCCCACCGATCAAGACGTCGTCGGCGACGGCCCGTTGACGGCGGCGCTCCAGGCCAGGCGCACCGGGCGGATGGGTACGGCGGTCGCCACGCTCCAGGCCGAGCAGGACGCGATCGTGCGGTCGCCGCACCGTGGTGTGACGGTGGTGCAGGGCGGTCCGGGCACCGGAAAGACGGTCGTGGCGCTGCACCGCGCCGCCTATGTTCTGTACGCGTTTCCTAAGGCAGCCGAACGCGGCGTGCTGGTGCTGGGGCCGAACGCGCGGTTCCTCGACTACATCTGCCAGGTCCTGCCCTCCCTCGGCGAGAACGACGTCGTCCTGGCGACCTGCGAGGAACTGGCCGGCGTCGTACCGGGCGCCGCGGACTCCTTCGAGGTGGCACGTCTGAAGGGAAGTGTCCAACTGGCCGACGCACTGGCCTCGTTGGTCCGCTCATGGCAGGCCCCCGACGGCGACTTCGAGGTCCGGGTCGGGCAGGAGTGGACCCGTCTGCCGGACCGGGACGTCGTGCAGGCGCGGGAGTCGGCGCAGACCAGTGGTCTCGCGCACAACCGGGCACGCCGGCTGTTCAAGGAGCTGCTGGTCGACGCCCTCGTCCGCGAGCTCGCCCGCAGTGGCGCCGAGGCGCTGGAGCGTATCGACGCCGAGGTCGCGCAGCTGACCGGCCTCGACCTGGACCGGGTCGCGGCAGCGGACCTGCGCCGCCTCGGGGTGGACGACGCGCCCGCCACAGGGGCCGACGAGTTCGACGCCGACGCCATGCGGGCCGAACTCCTGGACGACGCCTCGCTGGACCGGGCCGTCGAGGACCTGTGGCCGCGGCTGACGCCGGACGAGGTGGTTCACGCCCTGCTGGCGGACGGCGACGCATCGGCCGCGTGTCTACGGCAGTTCACCGACGCCGAGCGGGCCCTGCTGCGGCGAGCACCCGGTGCGCCCTGGACGGACGCGGACGTGCCACTCCTCGACGAGGCGGCGAGCCTGGTCGACGGCCCGCCCGAGCAGGCCTTCGGGCACGTCGTCGTCGACGAGGCGCAGGAACTCACCGCCATGCAGTGGCGGATGATCGTACGTCGTTGTCCGGGCAGGTCGATGACGCTGGTCGGCGACTTCGCCCAGGCGGGCCCGGCGACGACGGCCCGGGACTGGACGGACGCACTCGGCCCGCACGTCGGCCGGCGCTTCGACCTGCGCACGCTGACCGTCAGCTACCGCACCACACAGGAAATCCTCGCCACCACTGAGGAGTTGCTCGCCCGGATCGCTCCGGACCGGCCGCCGATCCGCTCGATCCGGCGTGGCGAGGAGCCCCGGACCCTGACCGCCACCCCTGACACGCTCGTCACCGCCCTCCTGGGGGAGCTGCGCGAGCAAAGCGCCTCGTACGAGGGTGAGTTGATCGGGGTGATCTGCTCCGACGACAGGATGCGGCAGCTCGCGGACGCGGGGGTCGAGCAGCATGCCCGACTGGTGCCGGCCTCGCAGGCACGCGGCCTGGAGTTCGACGCGGCCGTCGTGGTCGACCCGGACGGGATCACCGCCGCCCGCCCCGGAGGGGAGCGCGATCTGTACGTCGCCCTCACCCGGGCCACCAAGCGCCTGTGCACCCTCACCCTTCCGCCCACCGGGAGGCCCACGAGCTGAGGACCCGTGCGGTGTCCACCGCCTCGAGCGGCCTCGGCGTCAGTCCGCCGGCGCCGGTGCCGTGCAGGCGTCGGCGATGGCCTGCGTGTCCCAGTAGAACGGCCGGACCTCGGCGATCCGCCCGTCCCTGACCGTGATCGCCTGCAGGACCGGAAAGCTGAGTTCTCGGCCGGTCGTGCGAGCGCGAGCACGGACCTGTGTGAGCACGACCGCGGTCTCCCCGGTGGCGAGGAATTCCTGCTCCACCATGTCGAACGACTCCCACACCTCCCCCATCACGACGAAGAACCGCCTCATGCCGTCGTGTCCGCGCCATGGGCCGCCGTAGGGCAGGCCGTCCGCCTGGTGCAGCACGACGTCCGGCGAGAAGAAGGGAGCGAGCAGATCGAACGAGGCCTCGTCGGGGCCTCCCGCCGCCAGGTACTCCGCCTCAGCGGCATACATGCCGGTGAGGACCGTCACCGAGTCCGTGGAAGATGCCATCGTCATGCCCGCCAGCCTGATCGTCACCGGCCGATCGTGCTGGCGGGCATCGGACATCGTCGTGCAATCCGTGCTGATGGAGGGCGACTTCGGCGTGTACGGCGGGTATGCAGCAAGGCATGGCGGGATTCGGGGGACGACGGGAACGGGAGAGGCGTCGAGCGGGGATCGCGTTCGCCGCGCTGCTGATGCTGGCCAGCGCCGCGTACGCGGTGGCCCAGTTGGTGCGCGGAGGGCTCGATCCGGCCGACACCGCCGGGCTGTTGGGGCTGCCGCTGGGGTCGGCCGGACTGGTGGCCGCGGTGGCGGCGCTGCGCCGCCCCTGGCAGGGCACGGACGCCGAGCTCGTACGGCAGTGGGCGGCGACGCTGGCCGTCCTGGTGCAGCAGAACGAGCAGGAGCTGCGGCTTCAGCTGCTCGGCCGGGACACCCGGCGCATCGACCTGCGGTACACGCTGCGCACGGTGCCGGGGCGCGCGGCCGAGGCCCCGGTGGCGGGGCGCACCTTCCGGAACGCCGGCGCCGCTGGTGCGGACCCTGACCCGGCCCCCGACATCGCCGGGTTCTTCCGGACCACCCGGCCCGGGCGCCTGGTCATCGCCGGAGCACCCGGCTCCGGCAAGACGGTGCTGGCCTCGGAGCTGGTCCTCGCTCTGGTTTCCGAACGGGCCGACGGCGACCCGGTGCCCGTGCGCATTCCCATGGCTCAGTGGGACACCGCCCACACGCTGCCCGAACTGCTGGTGGATCACCTTACGGAGAGCCTCGACTGGCCCCGGGAGATGGCGCAGGCGCTGGTGGCCCACGGCATGGTGCTGCCGGTCCTCGACGGCCTGGACGAGATGGACCCGCTGCGGGCCGACGGCTCACCGGACCCGGAAGCCCGCCGGGCACGGGCCGCCGTACGGCATCTCAACGCCCACCAGCGCGGCCTGCACGCGGGTCCGCTCGTCCTCACCAGCCGGATCGCGCACTACGAGGCGCTCCTCGCGCACGAGCCGCTGCTCGACTCCGCGCTGGTGGTGATCTCCCCCGTGGCGTCCGCGCCCGCGCTGACGTATCTGCGCGACCGCTGCCACGACCCCGCCCGCTGGCGGCCCCTGCTCGACCATCTCGCCGCCCACGCCTCGGGCGTGCTCGCCCACGCCCTGTCGACCCCCTGGCGGCTCGGACTGACCGCCACCGTCTACCGCTACCGCGGCGACCCGGCGGACCTGCTCGCGCTGCACGACACCGCCGCCCTCGACCGGCACCTGCTGGCCCGCTACATCCCGGCCGTCGTGGCACCGGCCGCCGGCGACCCGGACCCGCCCCGCTACAGCCCGGATCAGGTCCACCGGTGGCTGCACCGCCTCGCTCGGCACCTGGCGGGGAGCGGCGGCACCGGGTACCCGACGACCGATATCACCGTGCACGGGCTGTGGCCGCTGGCCGGGCCCCGCCGGGTGCGGGTGGCGGACGCGCTGCTGACGTTCTGCCTGATCAGCGCCGTCCTGCCGGGCGCCTGGCTGACCCCTCGGCCCGGCGCCGTGGCGTCCGGTGTGGTGGCGCTGGCCGGGGCGTGCAGCCTGGCGGCCGCGCTCGCGCTCAGTCCGAGCAGGCTGGACTGGCAGAAGCGGCACGTGCCCGGCCTGCGGGGCCGCTTCGTGGTGGGCCTCGTCGTCAATCCCGTCCTCGCCACCGTCGTCGGCATCGCCACCGGGCTGGCGCTCGGCGCGGCCCTCGCGGCGGCGGGCCACACCTCGGCCGGGCTCGTCGCCGGTACGGTGGTCAGCTGGGTGTCCGGACTCGGCGCCGGCTTCCGCTTCAGCATGGCGGCCGGGCTGCGCGGGGCGCCCACGACCGCCGTCAGCCCTCCCGTCGCCCTGCGCGACGACACCGTGTACGGGCTCGTCTACGCCGTCTCCACCGGCCTGTTCGGCGGCCTCGCCGTCGGCAGCACGGTCGCCCTGCTGCTGGACCCCGCCACCGGCCTCGTCATCGGCACGGCCACCGCGATCGCCTCCGGCCAGGCCTCGGGCCTCAGCGCCGCCCGCCGCTACCTGGTCTTCCTCCTCTGCTCCCGCCGCCGACTGCCCTTCCGGCTCGGCCGCTTCCTGGACTGGTCCTACTCAGCCGGCCTCATGCGCTACTCCGGCCCGGCGTACCAGTTCCGGCACGCCGAACTACAGCACTGGCTCGCGGCGCATCCGGGTGCGGGGGGCGTGCCGTGAGGGAGTACCGCCCCCTTACCGAGGGCCGGAAGGCGCGGGCTGTCGAGTGAGGTCCAGGTCCGTGTAGAGCATGTGGTGGTCCGAGTACTCGCTGGGTTGTACGCGATGTCTGAGTGCGGCGATGTCTCGCAAGAAGACGTAGTCGAACTTGCTGTACCAGTCGGTGGTCACGTCGCAGTCGCCGCCGGCCGAGGGACGACACTGGGCGTCGGTGTCCGTGGCCAGTGCCCACATGGGGGTGAGTTCCGGGGCGGTCGGCACGGCGTTGAAGTCGCCGAGGACGATGGCGCGGTCGTGCTGGGCGACCTCGGTGGCGAGTACGGCGACCTGTTCCGCTCGGACTGTCCCTTGGTCTCGTTGGGCGAGATGGGTGTTGAAGACCCGGACGGACCGGCCGTCCACCCTGGTGGTGACGGCCATGTACCCGCGGTCTTCGGAGCCTCCGTCGGGGTATTCCACATTGACGTGGTCCGTCATCGGTGCGGCCGAGAGGATCGCCTGACCGTAGGCACCGGGCTTCCACGGCGCTCCCCCGCACCGGCTCCATTTGCGGAGAACGGACCCGTACTCCACGTGGTAGACCAGTCCGTAGAGGTTCTCCAGGTACTCCCGGATCCAGTCGACGTCACGTACGCACGCTTCCTGCATGCCGATGACCTGCGGCGCGAATCTGGCGATCTCCGCCGCCCGGTCGACGTTGCTCTCGTCGCACGGGTTGCAGATGTTCCACGTCATGACCCGGTTCTGGACGACGTCCCTGGCGGCGTCGGCAGGCTGGTGCCCGGCGAAGAGGGGACTGCCTGGTGCACTGGGGCCGACGAGTACCACGCAAGCCACGATCGCGGCGCTCGCGAGCAACCGCGTGCTCCTTCCGAGCACCATCGCCTCCTCGGTCAGGGGACGCACAGGGCATCCGACGTCTCTGTGCACGAGGTTATGGGACGGACATCGGCACCACTTGCCTCCGGCCCGTTGCCGGGCTCACTACTTGAACTCCGGCCCGCAAGGGTGGCCGTTGTGGCCTCTGTGACCAATGCGCTGCCTGTGACCGCTGCGACCGTTGTGACCGCTGCGACCGCTGCGAAAATCGGCGGCGGTCGTTCCCGCGTGATGCTAGACATCCAGCGTGGCAAAGACACTTGAGTTCCCCGACCTGCTGCGGCTGATCGACGAGCGGTCGACCGCGTTCCGGGCCGCGGTCGCCTCCGCGCCCGGCCTCGACGTGCAGGTGCCGACCTGCCCCGACTGGACGCTGTTCGATCTGGTGCAGCACCTGGGCCAGGTGCACCGCCGCTGGGCCGCGAACGTGGCCGCGGGCCCGGCCGACGCTCCCGCGGCCGCGCCCTCTTCGCAGGACGCCCTCGCCACGCCCCGGGAGCGCGAGGCCCTGCTCGCCTGGTCGGCCGAGTCGACGGGCCTGCTGCTGAGCGCACTGCGCGAGGCCGGCCCGGACCGCGGTTGCTGGACGTGGTGGGGTGCATCGCAGTCCCCGCAGACCTCGGGTGCCGTCGCCCGGCACCAGGTCCAGGAGGCCACGGTGCACACCTACGACGCCCAGGTCACCGTGGGCGCCCCGCAGCCGCTGCAGGGCGAGGCGGCGCTCGACGGTGTCGACGAGTTCCTGACCACGTGCTGCGCGACCCCGAGCGCCTGGCCGCATCAGCCCACCGCCCTCGAGTTCCACGCCGACGAGGGCTCCGCCTGGCGCCTCACGCTCGACGCCGACGGCGCACGGTCCACCCGTCTCACGACACCCTCCGCCTACGGGGACGAGGCCGGTGCCTCCGTTCACGGCACGGCCGCTGAGCTGGTCCTCTTCCTGTACGACCGGATCCCGGCAGACTCCCTGAAGTTCGACGGCGACCCGCACCTCTTCGACCTGCTCCGCGCCTGGGAGCCGGAGGAGTAGGACGGGGCGACGCGGAACCGGCTTATTGGTTTGCCGAGGATCGGCCCGTTCGGATAGGAAGCTCGCATGCTAAAGGGCAGCAAGGTCGGGCTGAGGGCTCGGCACGAGGACGACATCCCGGTCCTGCAGGCCGAACTTCACGACGACGTGGTCAACGCCTCGCGGGCCACCGGCCGGCCGTGGCGGCCGCTCACGCCCGGCTCCAAGGAATCGCCGTTCTTCGAGGACGACATCGAGCAGGGCCGCGTCGCCTTCTCCGTGGTGGAGCTGGACGGCGGCACCCTGGTCGGCACCGCGACGGTGTGGGACATCGACAACCACAACCGGGCCGCGCACATCGGGCTCGGGCTGCTGCCCTCCGCCCGCGGCAAGGGCTACGGCACGGACGTGGTCGCAGTCCTGTGCCACTACGGTTTCGTCGTGCGCGGGCTCCAGCGGCTGCAGATCGAGACCCTCGCGGACAACGCCGCGATGCTCCGCTCCGCCGAGCGCAACGGCTTCGTCCGCGAAGGTGTCCTGCGCTCCTCGGCCTGGGTCATGGGCGAGTTCCTCGACGAGGTGCTGCTCGGGCTGCTCGTCCAGGACTGGAAGCCGGACGCGAACGGCTAGGGCCTGTCGTTTGGATCAGGCCGGCTATGAGGGCTTTCGCTTCTTGGCCGGGTCGAGCGGGGTCTGGTGCGTGCAGCTGCAAGGCGGAGGAGGGCGTCGACGCGGAGCGTCGGCAACCGACGACAACGCGGCAGATGTGCGTGCCAGGCCCCGCGACGCCGGCATGATCCAAACGACAGGTCCTAGGCCTCCGTCCGGGCCCGGACAGGACGAGCTGAACGGGGTCGGTCCCACGGGTGGACCCGGCGGCCCCTCCCTCGATCTGGGTGGGGCCGCCGGGCCTTGGGACGCCGGCCGTGATCAGCTGATGTACGAGTAGTCGGTGCAGGCGCTCGGTGTGACCCACTGGTGGGCCGAGATGCGGTTGTCGACGCTGAGGTCGCGCCGGTTCTCGAAGTTGTTGCGGGCGAGACCGTCGACGTAGAGCTCGCTGCCCTTCAGGCAGACGTATCCGTCGTCCCAGGTGCCGGCGGGGTCTCCGGCCAGCCGGTAGAAGGCGACGATGGAGCTGGAGGAGGCCGTGTTCATGACGGACTCGGCGTTGTTGTCGTCGCCCCCCGTGAAGTCGCCCGTGGAGTCGCCCCAGTTCCAGTCGGCGGTGCCCTGCGCGGCGTCGCCGAGCCAGGTGCCGCCGCAGTTGGGCTCGGACCAGGCGTGGACGTGGTTGCCCCGAGCGTTGTAGTAGTCGTACATGTTGTCGCAGACGGTCGCCGCCTGGGCGGTCGTCGTCGGCAGGCTCAGGCCCAGGAAGGCGAGGCCCACGGTGAGGGCCATCGTGGCGGGCTTGCGCAGACGCATGGTGTCTCCTTCGGTCGGTGCCTCCGAGTGCGGAGGCGAGGTGATCCGCGGCTGTTGTGCCGCGGAAGCTCTGGGGTGAGGCAGCGGGGTCTGCGGGAGCGCCCCGGCTGTGTCAGTCGTCCGCTTCGCCCGTGACGCCGGCCGCGCGCTCCAGGGCAGCCCGCCGCAGGCGCTGGTGGGTGTCGAGGTCGTCGCCGTACCGGCCGCGCAGCCGGTCGACGTACGACGCCTCCACCCTTCGGCCCACGGCCTTCAGCCCGACGTCGCGCGCACAGGTGGCGTCGGCGACGGCAACCTCCCGTTCCAGGGCGAACGCCCGCTGCTCAGGCAGTTGCCGGGCCCGTCGGTTCACGGCGTCCCGGGCCTCGGCCGGGTTCGCGTACGTACGGCCCGCCGCGCGCATGCAGGACGACCATCGGCGCAGCGCCCCGGCGAACCGGGGGTCGGCCACCAGGTCGCCGGCGTACAGGCGGCTGAGGTGGGTGGCGGTCTTGTCGACGCGGAACCAGGTGGCGTGGTCGCCGTAGAGCCGTTCCCTGGCCTGTAGTTCGCAGCCGCCCAGCCTGCTGGTCACGGTGCCTCCGCCGGGCACGTCGGCGGAGACGGACGGGGCTTCGGAGCCGCCGGACAGAGCGGTGTCGTACGCGGTGAGGCGCCGGCCGGTCAGCCGCGCGCGGTAGGCGTTGTTGCGGTCGTGGCGTTCGGCGGCGGCGAGCTTCTGCCGGATCGGTCCGCCGTAGCCGTAGCGCTGGGCCCAGCCGATGTCGTCGAGGACGTAGCCGAGCGGGCGGCTCTCCCGCGCCGTGAGCGGCAGCCGGAGCCAGTAGGGGAAGCCGTGCTGTGTCATGCAGCGCTGGATCAGGAGCTGTTCGGCCCGTGCGAGGCGGAAGCGCTCCGCGTCGGTGAGGGTGTGGCCCGGTGCCGCCCGGCCCCGGTCCGCCGGCTGCCCGTCGTGCCCCTCGCATCCGGCCGCGGCGCCGACGACGAGGGCTGCGGCCGCCAGCCATGCGGCGATGGAACGTCGCACACCGCACTCCTTTGCGTCCATGGTCGGGCCCGCACCCTGCGGGCACCGCTGTCCGGCCGGCCCGGACGCCGCCGGACCTGCCGTGACCTTCAGCTTTGGCCGGCCGGGGTTTGTCCGGCAGGCCCCTGCCATCACTCCGGACAATCACCGGAGCCCTTGCGCCATGCCCGTCGCGCCGCCTTGCTCCGCCGTCGGCGCCGTTCGTAGCGTCGAAGGCGAGGTCCGCCAGGACCGACGGGGGATGTGGGCATGGGGCGTCGTGAACGACCGCTGGATCCGGCCGAGGGCCCGATCGCGCAATTCGCCTACGAGTTACGGAAGTTACGGAGGGAGGCCGGGGGCCTCACCTACCGGGCGATGGCCCGCGCGGCGCACTACTCCAGCACGACCCTCGCCGAGGCGGCGGCCGGCGACCGGCTCCCGTCGCTGGCCGTCGCGCTCGCCTACGCGCGGGCGTGCGGCGCGGACGACGACGCGCTCGCCGACTGGGAGCGGCGCTGGCACCGGGCCGAGCGGGAGGCCGCCCGCCAGGTGCGTGAGAACGATGAGGTCGAGGCCCCGTACCTGGGCCTCGCGCGGTTCGACACCACCGACCGTGACCGCTTCTTCGGCCGTGACCTGCTGGCGGAGCGCCTGGCCTCGCTGGTGCGGGAGCACGACGTCGTGGTCCTGGCGGGGCCCTCCGGCAGCGGCAAGTCCTCGCTGCTGCGGGCCGGTCTGATCCCTCGGCTGGTGGAACCCTCCGAGCCGGGGCGGGCCCGGCCGTCCGCGATCCGCATCCTCGTGCCCGGGGCGCATCCGGCGCGCGCCCACACCGCCGTACTGGACCCCGACCGCACCGCCGACGGCACGCTGGTGATCGTGGACCAGTTCGAGGAGGTGTTCACGCTCTGCTCCGACGACCGCGAGCGTGCCGCGTTCCTGAGCCTGCTGTTCGCGCTGGCGGAAGTCGGTCGGAGCACCTCACTCGTCCTCGCGGTCCGGGCCGACTTCTACGGCCACTGCACCCTGTATCCCGCGCTCGCGGCAGCCGCCCAGGCCGCGACCCTGCTGGTGCCGCCGATGACACCGGAGGAACTGCGCGAGGCGGTCGTCCGGCCCGCCGCGCTGGCCGGTCTCACCGTGGAGCGCTCGCTCACCGCCCGAGTCGTCGACGAGGTCAAGGACGAGCCGGGCGGCCTGCCGCTGCTTTCGCACGCCCTGCTGGAGACCTGGCACCGCCGCCACGGCCGAGCCCTGTCGGAATCCGCGTACGAGGCGGCCGGGGGCATCCGCGGCGCGATCGCCCGCACCGCCGAGGAGCTGTACGGCGCCCTCACTCCCCAGCAGGCGGAGGTGGCACGGCTGTTGCTGCTCCGGCTGGTCACCCCCGGCCAGGGCACGCCGGACACCCGCCGGCCCACCGACCGGGCCGAGCTGATGGCGCTCGCCGCTCGGACTCCCGCGCACGACGACCACGCCGATGCGGCCCTCGTTCTGGAACGGCTCTCCCGAGCACGGCTGATCACGCTCGACGGGGACACCGTGGACCTCGCCCACGAGGCGGTGCTCACCGCCTGGCCCCGGCTGCGCGCGTGGATCGACGAGGACCGGGAACGGCTGCGCGCCCAGCGGCATCTCACCGAGGCGGCCCGCGCCTGGCACGACCTGGGCCGCGACCCCGGCGCCCTGTACCGGGGGCTGCGACTGGCCACCGCCGAGGAGCACTTCGCGTGCGCCGGGGCCGAACAAGCCGCGAGCAGCCGTTACTTGTCTCTTGCACGACGGGCGACGGGCGACCCTGACCTGCCGGGACCTGACCTCGAACTCACTCCGCTGGAAAGGGACTTCCTGGACGCCGGGCTCGCCGCGCGGCACAGTGAGCGACGGCACCGCAAGGTCCGTACGACCGCCCTGTCGGTGCTGGTGGTGCTCAGCCTCGTCGCCGCCGTGGTCGCCTGGCAGCAGAACCGGGCAGGCGAGCGCCGCCGGGCCGAGACCGAGGCCCGCAGGCTCGCGGCCGTGGCGGAGAGCCTGCGCACGTCCGACCCCGTCACGGCGATGCGGCTCAGCGTCGCCGCCTGGCGCGTGGCCGACCTGCCCGAGACCCGTTCGGCACTCGTCGGCGCGATGGCCCAGAAGGAGCGGGACGTGTTCACCGACCCGGACGGCGACCCCGCCACCCTGCGGCACCTCAGCGCCGACGGGCGCACCCTCATCAGCGTCGGCGCGCGGCATGTGACCCGCTGGGACGTCACCACCCACCGGCCGACGGCCACGCTGCCCGGTCTGGGCTCGAGGATGCTCGACGCCGGGTTCGTGCGCGGCGACGGGGGGTGGCTTCCGGTGTTCGACCACAATCATGGCGTGCGGGTACGGGACCTGGCCACGGGGCGGCAGTCGACGGCACCGCTCGCCAAGGCGGACGCCGGTGCCGAGATGGGGCCGAGCGGGCGCAGCCTCGTCACGTACGAGATCGTGACCGGGGGAGGTCTGCGTGACGCGTACTACCGCATACGGATGTGGGACGTCGCCTCCCGACGGCCCCTGCTGGAATTCCGCCGAGACTACCGGTCACCGCCGTACGCCATGAACCAACTGAACTGGGCGCGGCTCACCGCATTGTCCAAACAGCTGTCGGTGGAGCGCCGTTATGTGACCACTGTCTTTCCCGACGTGGTCGTCGCGCCCGGAGACAGGCACCTCGCCCTGTGCGTGCCGTCCGAACGGATCGAGCTGTGGAGCGTTCCGGCGCGGCGCAGGCTCCCTGCCCCCTGGCTGCCGCGGGCCACCCTGCAGAGTTGTGCGCAAGAACGGCTTCTGTTCTCCGCCGACGGTGCCTACCTGGGGCTCATCGGTCCCGAGAGCTTCCGCGCCTGGCACATTGCCACGGGTCGGCGGCTTGCCCCGGTCACGCATGAACGCACTCTCAAGACGGCGGAGTTGAGCGCCGACGGCACGCTCCTCGCCGCGTCCGACGGTTCGGAGATCCTGGTCTGGCGGTTGGCGCAGCCCGACTTCCCCGTCTTCCGGCACCGGTTGTCCGGTGAGACGGTCAGGGACATCCGCATCGACACCTCCACGCGCACACTGAGGTACCTGGGAGGACCGGAAGGGTCGTGGGGGCCGTCGGTCCACACGCTCGACCTCGGCAGAGCTGTCGACGCGCCTCCGGAGCGACGAAGGGCGGACGCCGTCGCGTCCACACCCGACGGCTCGCTGCTGGCCACGGCCCACGTCGACGTCGAACAGTCCCGCGTGCGTTTCACGATCCTCGACGGCCGCACCGGCGCACGCCTGGCCGAGCCGCCTCCCATGGCCTGCCCCGTGATGGAAGGTTCGCGTTTCGTCGTCAGCTGCGATCCGCACATGGCCTTCGACGCCGCCGGCCGACGTCTCGCTCACGGAGTCTCCTGGTCGTACGAGGAGCCCGGTGGTTCGGGCCGGCTGAGCGTGTACGACATCCCGCGTCGACAGGTGGTCTCCACGGCCGGGCCGCGCGACCTGCGTGGGCAGTCGTTCGACGGGCTCTCCTTCGGGCCGGGCGGCCGTTCCCTGCTCCTCGGAGGAGACCTTCGGCTGCTGGTCCCCGACCTGCCGGACACACCGGATCGACCGGTCGCCACACGCTGGTGGGACCTGACCCGGCGCAGAGTCGTCCGCACGCTCCCCCTGGGCGCGGGCCGGCCCGTCCTGCACCCCGACGGCAAGCTGCTGGTGACGCTGGGCGGGCAGGCGTACCGGATGCCCTCCGGGACTCCGCTGCCCGACTCCAGGAGCCCCGGCAGGGCCGTCGCGCTGGCGTTCAGTCCCGACGGGAGGCTGCTGGCCGTGGGCGACGGTTCCGGTCGGGTCGTGCTGTGGGACGGCCGCCTCCTCCGCCGCCTCGGCGTCCTCGTCGGCGCGGACACCCCGACGTACGAGCATGTGTCGGCGCTGGCCTTCTCCCAGGACAGCGGCACGCTCGCCGTGGCGGGCGACGAGGGCACGCTGCAACTGTGGGACACCGCGTCCCAGCAGCGGATCGGATCGCCCTTGCCCGCACCGGGCGACACCGTGCGGGCCCTCGCGTTCGACCGTGACGGCAGCACCTTGTACGCGGCGGGCGTTCATGCCTCGCTCCGGCGGTACGACGTCGCCCCGGAAGGCGTGGCCCGCGCGGTGTGCGAGCGCGTCGGCGAGGGCCTGTCCCGGCGGCAGTGGGAGGCCCACGCTCCGGGCCTCCCCTACCGTCCCACCTGCGGGTGAAGCGTCAGCTTCGCGCCGGGCGTCTTCTGGTGCGGGTCATCAGCAGGCCTCCTGCGATCAGGAGGGCCGAGCCGATTGCTGCCGGCCACAGCGTGGTGCCGGTCTCGGCCAGCCCGCCGCGGTCGCCCTGGGGGGCGGCCACCTGCTGGGCGGATCGGTTGCCGCCGGAACCGGTGTCGTCGTCGGCTTCGGCGACGGGTGCCTGGGATGGGGCGGCCGCTGCGGTCGCAGTGGGGGTGTCGGCCGACTTCGGCTCGATGGAAGGCGCCGCGGTGGATGGTGACGCGCTCACCGGTGCAGCCGAGGGGTCGGTCGGCTGCTCGGTGGCGCCGTTGTTGTTGTCGCTGTCATTGCCGCTGTCGTCGTTGTTGTTGTCGCCGCCCTGAGGGTCCTCGGGCACGGCGGTCGGCTCCTCCACCCCCGGCTCCTCCTCCCCCGCATCGTCGCCGCCTCCGGCGCCCGCTCCAGCACCGCACCGGCGCCCGGAGTTGATGCAGTCGACCATCTCCCCCATCAGGTCCTCGTCGAAGACGTTGATGAAGTCGCCGTGGTCGGTCACCGGCTTGTGGAGCTGCTCGGGGAAGGAGTCGACCGCGAACAACGGCGTCGTACGGCCGCCGTCGTCCAGGCTCGGGGCGTCGACGTCGTAGACGATGCGCTGCACCAGTTGCGGGATGGCGCGGAACCCGGCGGGGCAGGTGCCGGAGGCGTCCGCGAAGGCCACATGGGTGCGGTGGTTGGCGCTGTCGATGTTGCGGCCGTCCCAGCAGCTCTGGAACCGGAAGGAACGCACCACGTCGCTGCCGGACGGGCAGACCGGGTACTTGTCCTTCAGCTGCCGGTCCTCGAAGCCGGTGCAGCTCCAGGAGGCGTTGGCATTGCCGGGGCCGTTGACGAAGGCCTTGGCGTCGCCCGTGATGATGCGCAGCAGCCGGGGCATGGCGGTGACCTCGCCCACCGGGCTGCCGACGAAGGTCAGCGTGACCTCCTTCGGCGTGACGATCTCACCGGCGTTGCCCTCGATGCCGCCGCCGGGCGCCTGGGCGTCCCGCTCCTGCGCACCGTTCCGGAGGCGCAGCACCGGCCAGTAGTACGAGGATCTGTCGCCCTGGTCGACGCAGCTGGTCTCGGCGGCGGCGAGGTTCTCGTCGCTCGCGAAGGCGTTGTTGGACTGGTTGCCGACGTAGTCGTGGAAGTGGTGGGCGCCGTTGGTGACGCCGGGGGCGACGATGACGTTGTCCGAGTTGAAGAGGCCGCCCTCGTTGACGCCGCAGCTGGTCGTGAACGCACCGCGCGAGGCGTTGCCGGTCGGGGGTGGTCCGGCGGCGGCCGGCTGTACGGCGGTGATGTCGGCGTAGTCCTCGGCGACAGGGCCGTTGTCCGCCTGACCGCCCGTCCCGTCCTGGCCGTTGTCCGCCTGACCGCCCGTCCCGTCCTGGCCGTTGTCCTCTGCCTGGCCGTCTTCCTCTGCCTGCCCCTCCGTCTGTCGCAAGGCGCACGCGGCCAGCGTCTCCAGGCCCTCCGGACGCTCACCCGCGTAGCCCACGGCGACGGCGATGCGCTCGATCGTCGCGGCCCGCTGCTCTGTCAGGGGCGTCAGAATCGCGTCGTCGGGCGACCCGGACTGGGCGTCAGAAGCCTGGAGTTGGAGATAGGCGTCGGCGATCTGCTGGTCCAGCAGGGCGAGTTCCCTGTCGACGTCCGCGCGGGCCGGGTCCGGCACCGAGACGAGGTGTTCGCCCACGTCCGGGCAGTCGATCGTGAGGGCGTCGGCCCAGGCGCCCGTGGTCTCCCCGGTGTCGGCGCCGGCCCCGTCGTCGGTGGCCGAGGCGTACACGTTCACCGCCACCAGGCCTCCCCCGCCCAGCATGAGAGCGACGGCTGCGAAGGTCGCGCGTCTTGCTCCGGTCGGGCGTCTGCGCCTGTTGCGTCTCACGGTCGTACTCCTACGTCGGTCGGCCCCGGGTCCTGTGTTCCCCTGGGGTCCCTTACGCAGCGAGAGGCCCGTGTGTTCAACGGGGAGCCTTCTTGTGGCGTACAGGGTGGTCAGCTGCGCCGGGCGGCGTCCTGCAGCAGCCTGTCGGTCATGTCGGTCGTCTGCCGGGCGGGAGGCGCCTCGGTGTCGACGTCGGTGCCGAAGTCGGAGTACTCCATCACGGTGCTGACCTTGGCCTGCCGTGCCGCCGGGCTTCCGCCGGGCTGCCCGGCGCCCTGGGCGGGGACGGTCATGTCGATCTGCTGGCGGCGGATGCGGCCCTGGTCGTCGAGCCAGAGGTGCATGGGCAGTGTGGGGCCGAGCTGCTTGCGCAGCGCCGCGCCGTTCGGCAGCCTGCCGAGGTCGACGGTGACCCGGTAGTGGGTGGTGTCGACGTCGTCGATCTTCTCCGTGCCGAGGGCGGTGACGTCCTTGTCGGTGATCGCCTTGGCATAGGCGGCGGACTGGGCGGGGTCGCCGATCGCGCCGTCGCTCACGTTCTGCTGGGCGCCTGCCTTCCGCAGGTCGACCTTGATCCAGGGTTTGCCGCCCGGGGTCTTCTGGCCCGGTGCCTTCAGGTAGAGGTTCTGGTCGATCACGCGCTGTTCGATGCGCCGGCCCTCGGCGGTGACGGTCATGACGCTGTCGCCCTCGTCGAAGTCGAGCGCGCCCCGGCCTTCCAAGGTCGCGGTCCGGCCGGCGCCGGCGGCTTTCACCTGCATCGTCATCCGCGCCGTCTCGGCCTCGGCGGTCCTGTCGTAGGCGGTACGCACGTCCGCCGTGCCCTGCTCGCGGGCGCCGGGGCTGCTGTCCGACGCCTTGCCGTTCCGGGCGTCCGAGTCGTCGTCGCCACCGCAACCGGCCAGCGTGGCGACCGCCGTGACGATGGCTAACGCGACCAGGCGGGTACTCGTTCCCTTGCTGCGCATGGGGTTTCCTCGCTCTCCTCACACCGGTCGGCCGCCTGTCGACCGACCGGTCTGTGGCTTCGGATTCCCCGCACATAAGTGAACACACCTACAGAAAAGGGTTGTTCGGCGTACGACGTTACGCGGCGGCGGTGAGAACCCAGGGTGCTCACCGCCGCCCGGGCGCACGGCCCGCAACCGCCTCAGGAGGCCGGGACCTCGTCGACGAAGGTCGTGCCCGCGCTGCGGTACGCGGCGACCTTCGCGGCGACCTGCGCCGGGGTGAGGACCTGGTTCTTGACGTGCAGGACGTAGTCGACGCGCTGGTCGTAGGCGCGCGCTGTCGTGGAGGTCTGGCCGCCCAGGTCGATCAGCCACTGGTTGAAGTTGATCGACATCGGGCGTTCGGGCAGGTACTGCGAGCCGTGGGTGCCGAAGAGCTGTCCGTCGATGTAGTAGGTGATGGCGTTGCCGTCGATGGTCACGACGAGGTCGTGCCAGCCCGCGAAGGACCGGCGGCTCTCGCTGTGCTGGTTGACGGCCTGCCAGGGGTCGGGGTTGTAGGTCTCCCAGGAGGTCGTGTAGAGGATGTTCGACGGCTCGCCCCAGCCGCCGTTGGGCAGGTACTCGAAGTCGTACTCGGCGTAGTCGTCGGCCATGGGCGCCTTGAGGTCGTTGATGGTGAAGAAGGTCTGGACGATGTGGTCGCCGTCGGGGCCGTACTTGGGCGCGTCGGAGAACTTCACGCGGGCCGCGTAGGTGCCGTTCTTGAACTTCATGTCCTGGGTGAGGACTTCGGTGTGCGTGGTGCTGGAGCCGGTGCCCGCGCTGGAGGTCTCCAGGTTCATGACGGAGTTGCCGCCCTCGGTGGTGAAGGTGACCTTGGAGGGGTCCCAGGCGGCGCCCGGCACGCCCGGCCCGCCGGAGTTGGAGCGCACCCGCCAGCCGTGGGCCGCGAGGGCCGGGTCGGTGTGGGAGGTGTAGCCGAAGTCGTCGAAGAGCGTGGCCCCGGACGGCCCCGGGTCGGTCGGGGTCGGAGTGGGCGTCGGGTCGGGGTTGTTGCCGCCGGGCGCGGTACCCCACACGGTCTGGCCGGCGAGCTGGGCGGTGACCTTGGTCCAGTCGCCGTACGAGGTCTGGGTGGCGCCGAAGGAGTAGTCGTCGCTCTGGGTCAGCGGCTGCCAGGTGGACTGGTAGAAGCGCAGCTGCATGTCCCCGGTGTCGGCGCCCGGGGCGAGGGACCCGGCCGCGGGGGTGAACCCGATCTCCAGGTAGCGGTCGGCCGTGGGGGTCGGGTTGGCGAGCGTGCCGAAGGTGCCGGTGATCACGGAGCAGCCCCTCACCGCCCAGGAGCAGGCGAAGCGGTACGAGGCGCCCGCGGAGTCGGCCTTGAAGTAGTACCGGATCTTCACCTGCGCCAGGTCGACCGCGGCCGAGCCGGTGTTGCGCAGCTTCAGCCACGGCTCGCTCTGGTCGGCGGTGGCACCGGCCGCCCTGGTGCGGTACTGGACGGCGAGTCCGTCTGCGGCCGCGGACGCGGTCGTGAGCGGCAGGGCGGCCAGCGCGGTGCTGCCCAGCAGGGCGGTCACGGCCAGGGCGGCCTGGGTACGGCGGCTGGTGGGACGGTTCCGCATGAGTTCTCCTCTCGGGAGGCCCCCGCGGGATGCGGGAGCCTTTGGGGGTGGCGAGTTATGTGCGCGAGGCGTGGTGCGGGCCGGGTGAGTCCGTGTGGTAGGTCGTGGGCGGCGCGACGCGAGGGACCGCCTCACCCCCGTCGCCGGTCGCCCGGCCCGCCTCAGCCCGCCGCGCCGAGCGACCGCCCCGGCGGACTGTCGTACGGCACGCCCAGAGCCCTCAGCCGCGCCTGGTGTCCGGTCAGACGGCGGTGGAAGTCCTGCCAGTCCCGGGCGGGATGCCAGACGCGTTCGGCCAGGGCGCACAGGCGCGGGTAGGTCAGGTACTCGATGTGCTCGGGTGTGGTGACGAACTCGGTCCACAGCTGCCCCTGCGCGCCGAGGACCCGGTCGGCGAGGGGCGCGAGGTCGAGCTGGTGCACGGTCCGCAGGTCGACGACGACTCCGGGCTGGGCGGGAGGTTCCTGCGGGCCGGTGCTGCGGGCGTAGTCGAAGTACGTGGTGCGGTGGTCGGCGTGCACGACCTGGTGTCCGCGGCGCGCCGCGGCCCAGGCGTGTCCGGGTTCGCGCCAGGTCATCACGGTGCAGTCCAGGGGCAGTTCGGTGCCGTTCTCGGCCCAGGCGACGGGGCGCCGGCCCGCGCGCACCACATGGTCGGCGATGCGCCCGAGGAACCAGCCGTGCAGGGCGCGGGGCCCGGGCAGTCCCTCGTGGGCGGCGCGGGCGAGCGCGGCCGGGCTGCGCTCCCACTCGTCGGTGGGGCACTCGTCGCCGCCGACATGGACGTACGGGGCGGGGAAGACGTCCATGACCTCGTCCAGGACCGTACGGAAGAAGTCCAGGACGTGGTCGCCGACGCCGAGGACGTTGGGGCACACCCCCCAGTGCGTCCAGACGTCGAGCCGCCGCTCGGGGTCGTTGCCGAGTTCGGGGTGGGCGGCGAGCGCGGCGCGGACATGGCCGGGGACGCCGACCTCCGGCAGGACGGTCACCCCGCGCCGGGCCGCGTGAGCGACCAGGTCGATGAGTTCGGCGCGGGTGTATGCGCCGCCGTGCGGCCTTCCGTCGAAGCGGGTGCTGCCCGCCGGTCCGACCATCGACTCGGCCCGGCGGCCGCCGACCTCGGTGAGCCGGGGGTAGGCGGCGACCGGCATCCGCCATCCCTGGTCGTCGGTGAGGTGCAGGTGCAGCACGTTCAGCTTGTGCAGCGCCAGGAGATCGACGTACCGCCGCAGGTAGGACACCGGCTGGAAGTGCCGGGCCACGTCGAGCATCGCGCCGCGCCACGGGTACAGCGGTACGTCAGTGATCTCCACCCCGGGCAGTTCGAGGGACGTGACGCGCCGCGGTGCGGCGGACAGAGCCTGGTACGGGAGGAGTTGACGGACCGTCTGCACCCCGCGCAGCAGGCCCAGCGGGCGGGCGGCGCGCAGCAGCACGCCGTGCGGTCCGACCGTCAGGCCGTAGCCCTCTTCGCCGAGCCCGGCCAGGGTGGGGTCCACGGCGAGGACGAAGGCGCCCTCGTCGGAGTGCTCCAGGCGCAGCCCCATAGGCGGCTCCAGATAGCCGCGCAGCAGGGCGGCGGCCGGTTCGGCGCCGGGCGTGACGCGCAGCCGGGTGCGGGCGTCGAGGCGGAAGCGGCCCGGGCGCGGGGAGAGCTTGCGGGGGCGGGGTACCAGGGTGAACTCGGGCCGGTGGCTTGGGCGTTCCACGAGAGAGGTCTCCGCTCGGCAGGGGACGGTCAGACGGGGTTCAGCCCTTGACGGAACCGGCGGCGAGGCCGCTGGTCACATGGCGTTGCAGCGCGAGAAACACGACGAGCGCGGGCAGCGCGAAGAGGGTGGAGGCGGCCATGGTGGCGCCCCAGTCGGTGCCGAACGTGGACTGGAAGGAGGAGAGCCAGACGGGCAGGGTGCGGCTGTCCTGCTGCTTGATGATCAGGAAGTTGGCGTACGTGAACTCGTTCCAGGCGGTGATGTATCCGAACAGTGACGTCGCCATGAGGCCCGGGGCCAGCAGCGGCAGGGCGACCCTGCGGAACGCGCCCGGCCGGGTGCAGCCGTCGACCTGCGCGGCCTCCTCCAGTTCGGGCGGGATGGCGGCGATGAACCCCCGCAGCACGACCACCGTGAACGGCAGGGTGATCATGAAGTAGACGAGGGTGAGGGTGGGCAGCCGGTCGAGCATCCCGGTGTCGCGGGAGATGATGTAGACGGGGATGACGAGGGACTCCCAGGGCGCCATCTGGGCGATGAACACGGCCAGAATGAACTGCCGTCGGCCCCGCCAGCGCAGCCGCGCCACCGCGTAGGCGGCACCGAGGGCGACGACCAGCGCCAGGAGTACGGCGCTGAGGGTGACGAGGACGCTGTTGCGCCAGAACAGGGCGAATCCGTCCGCCTCGACGGCCCGGCGGAAGTGGGCGAGGGTCCATTCCCGCGGGATCAGGGTCGGGTCGTAGGACTGGATGTCGCGTGACGGCCGGAACGCGGTCGCCACCATCCAGTACACGGGGAACAGGCAGAGCACGACGGTGAGGGCGGCGGCCGCGTTCAGGGGCAGTCTGCGGATGTGGCGCCGGGTCGTGGTCACAGGTGCTCTCCCTCCTGGCGGAACAACTGGCGGAAGTAGAAGGCGAGTACGCCGCTCATCAGCAGGACGGTGAGCATCGAGGCCGCGGAGCCGAGGTCGTAGCGCTGGCCGGCGAGCGCGGTCTGGACGGCGTACACCGGCAGGATGGTGGTCGCGTCGCCCGGTCCGCCGCGGGTCATCACCCAGATCTGGACGAAGGCCTTGAAGGTCCAGATGACCTCCAGCGACAGCACGAGCATGAACAGGGGCCGGACCAGCGGGAAGGTGACCGAGCGGAACACGCGGACTGCTCCGGCGCCGTCGATGCGCGCGGCCTCGTACAGCTCGCCCGGCACCGTCGTGAGGGCCGAGTACAGGGTGATCGCGGCGAACGGCACGGACTGCCAGACGATGAGCAGGACGACGATGGCGAACGCGGCGCCGCCGTGCGCGAACCAGGGATAGCTCTCGTACGACGTGAAACCCAGGCCCGTCAGCAGCTCGTTGACGATGCCGAACTCGGAGTGGAACAGCCACTGGAACACGGTCGTCGCGGCCACCACCGGCACCGCCCAGACCAGGACCAGGCTGCTGAGGACGGCCGTCCGGGCGACCCTGCCCAGGCGCTCGGCCATCAGCGCGACCAGCGTGGAGAGAACCATGATGGCGACGACGTTGACGGCCATGAACAGGAAGGTGCGGCGTACGACGTCCCAGAAGCGCGGATCCGACAGCAGGGTCCGGTAGTTGCGCAGACCCACGAACTCGGCGTCACCCAGGATCAGTTGCCGCAGCCGGAAGTCCTGGAAGGAGATCACCACGGCGCGGGCGAGGGGGTAGAGCAGCAGGTACAGCATGCCCAGGACCGCGGGCGCGACGAGGAGGTACGGCCACGCGGAGGCGCGGTCGGCGGCGGCCCTGCGGCGCGGGGCGCCGGCCCGAGGGGTGCGCCGTACGGGAGAGCGGGGCGCGTACCGCTCGCGGACGGTGGACACGGCTTCTCCTTGCGGTGAAGGGGAGTTCAGGAGGCGCTGTTCAAGGTGGTGGTGATGGTCCGGGACGCCTTGGCGGCCTCGGACCGCGCGTCGCGGCCGGTGAGGACGGCCGTCATGTAGTCCTTGATGGGGTTGCGCGCCTCCACGGCGGCCCACTGGGGCGTGTTGGGAGTGGCGTGGCCGTTGGCGGCCCCGACGGCCATGGCGGCGGCGCCGGGGTCTGCGGAGACTGCGCCGGCCAGGGTGGTCTTGTTGGGTACGTAGCTCATGGCCGCGGCGAGCTTCTTCTGCCAGGCGTCACCGGTGAGTTCCTCGATGAAGGTGTACGCCTCGCTCTGGTGCCGGGCGGCGGCGGGCACGACGAGGTCGGAGCCGCCGGTGAAGACGGCGCCCGGGGTGTCGGGGGTCTTGCCGGGGATGGGGAAGAAGCCCAGTTTTCCTTCGAGTGCGGGGTTGTTCTGCGTCACGACGGCGGCGCCGCCGGGGGCGGCGATGATCTGGGCGATCCGGCCCTTGGCCATCACCTCGGCCTGGGGCGGCTGGGCTTCGTCGGAGTCCTTGGGGCCCTTGCCCAGGGCCTGGAGACGCCGGTAGAAGGCCATGGCTCGCAGCGCCTCGGGGCTGTCGAGCCCGCCCTTCCAGGTGCCGCCGGACTCGACGGCGAGGTCACCGCCCTCGTCCCAGATGAACCCGGCCAAGGCGTACCAGTTCTGCCCGGGCAGGTAGATGCCCTGCGTCCCGGCGCGGTCGAGCTTCTCGGTCGCGGCGATCCACTGGTCGCGCGTCCTGATGCTCGCCGCGTCCACTCCGGCCTTCTGGAACAGGTCGGCGCGGTAGATGACGACACGGTTGGCGGCGTAGTACGGAATGCCGTACTGCCTGCCGTCGTACGCGCCCGGCTCGGCGAGGCCCTTGAGCCAGCTCTCGCCGCCGAGCTCCGGCACCTTGTCGGTGAAGTCGGTCAGGCCGCCGCTCTGGGCGTACTGGGCGACCTGGGTGTTGCCGACCTCGATGACGTCGGGGGCGTCGTTGCCTGCGAGGGCGGCGGTCACCTTCTCCCCGATCCCCTCCCACTCCTGGATCTGGATCCGGACGTCGATGTCGGGGTGGGCCTTCTCGAAGCCCGCCTCGAACTCCTTCTGGAAGGCGTCCGAGACGCTGTCACGCATCAGCCAGACGTCGAGGGCGGTCCTGCCGCCGCCGGCGCTGTCCGACGTGCTGTCGGAGGAGGAGCAGGAGACCAGCAGGGTGCTCAGCAGCAGGGCGCCGAGCAGGACGGGGGAACGGTGACGCACGATTCACCTCGGGGAGTTGACCAGTTGACCACTTGGTGTTGACCAGTCGCGACGAGAAGGAAAATGGCATGGACCAATGAGGGCGTCAACCCCCTTGCAGCCAAGGGCCTTTCACCGACGAGTGGCACAATTCAGCCCCGATCGCACGGCCGCTCAGCCCACAGCCCCATTGACCAGCAGACCAGTTAAGATGACCAGTACGTGTCAGGGCCGGTCAGTCCGCCGAACGAGAAGGAAAGGCGCCCATGGAGATCGACGCCTCCGGTGCGATGCTGAAGCGCGAGCGGGTCCGCGAGGCGATCCTCGAGCTCATCGAGGCACGCCGCCCCGGGGACGCCATTCCCTCCGAGCGCGTGCTGAGCGCGGAGCTCGGGGTGTCCCGTCCCACGCTGCGTGCCGCGGTCGACGAACTCGTCGTGGCCGGACTGCTGGTGCGCGAGCACGGCAGGGGCATGTTCGTCGCCGAGGCCAAGATCACCCAGGAACTGGTCTCGGACCGCAACGCCTTCACGCTGCCGCAAGCCGGCGGCACGTGGACCAGCGAGCTGCTGGAGTTCCGCACGGTGGCCGCCGGGGCCCGGGTGGGACGCAAGCTGCGCATCTCACCGGCCGCGGAGATCCATTACGTGGCCCGGCTACGGCTGGTGGACGGCTCCCCCATGGCCATCGAGCACCTGCATGTACGGGCCGACCTGGTGCCCGGCCTGAGCCGGGACGAGCTGGAGCAGGGCGACCTGTACGAGCACCTTCGGGACCGGCACGGCGTCCAGGTCAGCGAGGCCGTCCAGTCGATCGAGCCCACCGTCGTCACCCGCACGGAGGCGGACCTCCTCGACGTGCCCGAGCTCTCCCCCGCCCTCCTCTTCGAACGCCTCACCTCCGACACCCGCAACCGGCCCGTGGAGTACGTCCATTCCGTCTACCGCGGCGACCGCTACCGCATCGTCTCCCGCCTGTCCCTCGGCCCCCGCACCCAGACCCCGGCCACCGGCGAAGGCCACCACCCGGGAATCCCCCCGGGCGACTTCGCCGGCGGCGGCGCGGTGAGCTTCTCGACACACGGCGTCGTGCAACAGGGACTTTGACGGCGTCGGCCCGGCGGAAGAACACACGCCCAGCCGGGTCCCTTGCCCCCGAGTGCCCCCAGGAGGGGCCCACCACACGCGCCGCAGTCAGACCAACGCGGCCAGCGCCGCCGTGGTGACGGCCGTGTCCGCGCGGGCGTGGATGATCAGGTGGGTCCCGGCGGAGTCGGCGTTGGCCTCCAGCACGCGTCGGGCGGGGGCGCTGGAGGTCACGACCGACAACAGCACACCCAGCGCGGTGCAGGTCCGGTGGACGAGGAGGACGGCGCTGAGTGCGGCGCCGGTCGCGGCCCGGTCCTCGAGGATGATCACGACGGGCGCCGGGTGATAGGCACGGACGAGCCCGTCGATCTCCGTCACCAGCTCGGCCCGCCCGTCCGTCCCAGGGTCGCTGTCCACCCTGATCACGAGCACATGCTGGTCCAACGTATGCGACAGCATCCCGGCCTCCGGTTCACGCCTTCGACACCTCTGTCCACAGGCCGACTACCCCGCACGGCCGCCCGATCACACGATCACGTCCAGCACCTGGAGATCTCTTGACCTGGAAAAGAGACCAGCGCCCGCCGCACGGGCGACGGCAGGCGCTGGTCTCCTTCAGCCGGGAGTCGGCCCCCAGGTCAGCAGGGGTTGATGTTCAGCTTGAACGTGCTGGTGGTGTTGCGGATGTCCTGCGCGTTGTCGCTCAGCCGCAGACAGTTGAAGGTGGCCTCCCCGACGGCCGGACCCTGCCCTTCCTCGGGCTTCTCGTTGGCCCAGAGGCCGAAGCCGGACTTGGCGTCCCAGGTGTCGCCGCTCTTGCGGGCGCCGGTGATGGAGATGTCGGTGAAGACGGTGTCCTTGATCGGGAACTGGGGTTGTCCGCCGCTGTAGTTGGTCTGGAACATGATGCCGCTGTAGGTGGGGTCGACGATGTCGACGTCGTTCACGCGGATGCCCTGGAAGACCTTCGAGGCGGAGAAGATCCAGATGCCGGGGAAGGTCTGGTTGCCCCAGAAGTGGCCTCCCGCGCGGACGATGGAGATGTTCTCGAAGGTCGTGGGGTCGGTGCCGAAGCCATTCATCGGGTAGCCGAAGTCCAGGGAGGAGATGGTGATCCCGGAGTAGACCAGCGTGTCGGCGACGTGGATGTTGCGGAAGGTGTTGTTGTAGCCGCCGTACACGGCAACGCCCGCGGCACGCCAGGTCAGGGTGGTGCTCAGGTTCTCGTAGACGTTGTTCTTCATGTCCGCGCCGCCCGCGTCGATCGCCGAGAACAGCGCGAAGCTGTCGTCACCGGTGGCCCGGGCGTCGTTGTTGACGACATGGTTGTCGGTGGAGCCGTTGGTCATGTTGATGCCGTCGGCGAACAGGTTGCGGATGCGGGAGTTGCGGATCGTCATCCGGTCGGTGTTGGCGCCCCAGTACAGGCACACCATGTGCTCGTTCCAGATGTCGTCGATCGTGATGTCCGAGACGTTCGAGAAGTCGAAGACCTTGCCGGGCCCGTCGATGCGGGAGGTGTAGTTGCCGAAGTAGGCGAAGCCCTTGAACAGCGAGCCCTTGGCGGTCGCGTCGGCGCGGAAGCCGATGTCGGTGTTGCTCTGGGTGCTGGGGGCGTGGAACTTCGTGTACCAGGGGCCGGCGCCGACCACCTGCACGGGCTTGCCGTACACCTGGAACTTGCTGGAGGTCTGGTAGTCGCCCGGCGGCAGGTAGACGCCGACGAGTTTGCCGGTGGTGTCCATGCGCACCCGGTCGAGCGCGTTCTGCACGTCCTGGTGGGTGAAGCCGGCCGGGACGGCGTACGCGGCCGGGTCCGGGTTCGCGACCGGGGCCGTCTTCTCCAGGTCGACGAAGTCGATGGCGTAGTGGGCGGCGCTGTTGGCGGCGTCCTTCTGCAGCCGGATCCTGCTGCCGGCGGGCACGTTCTCGTCGAGCAGGATGTGCGCCTCGTCGTAGATGTGCCGCGGCGCGCCCGCGCCCGGGTCGTTGCCCGGCCCGGTCTCCGCCCCGTACAGCCAGGCGTATTTGGAGGTCAGCGGTACGGCCTTCTTGAACACGCCGTCGACGTACAGGTTGAGGGTCGTGTCGATACCGCCGCCGCCCGGGGCGTCCGGGACGGAGAAGCGGGTGACCAGGGTGTTCGTCTCGGCGCGGGTGGTGAACTCGACGTACTCACCGGTCGCGTCCAGGGTCACCGCCTTGCGGCCGGAGGCCTCACCGGCGATGTCGCCCACGGTCCGGTTGGGTCCGACGATCCTCGCGCCGCCTCCGACGGTGCCGTCCTCCGCCTCGTACGTCGTGTACGGCATGTTCGCGCCGCGGCCGACGAACAGGGGCTGTGTGGAGGTGTTGTTCTCGCGCTTGACCGGCAGTTCGTTGGTGTCGGCGGCGACGGTGGTGCGCACGGTGTACGAGCCGTTGGCCGCGGTCCAGGGACCGAGCGTCACCTCGGCCGTGGCACCGGCCGCGATGGTCCCGGAGTGGGCGCCGGTCAGGGTCCTGACCGTGGCGCCGCTGCCGTCGACCAGGGTGAGTGTCACGCCGTGGCTACCGGCGGCACTGGCCTCGGTGCCCTGGTTCCGCACCGGCACCCTGAAGGTGACGGCGTCACCGGCGCTCGGGCTGGACGGGGTGGTGCTCACCGGGCCGACCACCAGGTCAGAACTGGCCACCGGCTTGACCACCAGGGCGGTGGGCCGGGTGTAGGTGTTGTTGGTCTCGTTCTGCTCGACGACCACGTTCGCCTTGTCCGCGACCGCACTGAGCTCGTACGAGCCCGCGTCACGGGTGCCCAGTGAGGCCGTGACCGTCGTCTGCGCTCCCGCCGCCAGGGCGCCCACCTGCGCGGTGGCCACCTCGGTGCCGCCCAGGCGCACCGCGAGCGTGCTCGCCGGAGCGGCGGCCGGACCGTCGTTGCGTACGGTCGCCGATACGGTGATGTCGTCCGACTCGACCGGCGCGGCGGGGGACGTGGTCAGGCCGGTGACGACCAGGTCCGGGTTGGGTGCCGGGACGCCGACGACCTGGAACTCGGCGAGCTGGCCCGCCGGGGCGCCGGTGTTGGCCGTGAACCTCAGCCGGACGTCGGCCACACGGCCGGTGACCGGGACGGTGACCGTGTTGCCGTTCGCCGGGCTGAAGTCGTAACTCCTCGCGGCGACAAGGCTGGTGAACCCGGAGGCGTTCTGTTCCCGGCCGAGGACCTCGATCGTCTGGGAGCGGGCGGACCACGCGTTGTCCGGGTTCAGCTTGAGCACCAGCCGGTCGAGGTCGGCGTTGGCGCCGAGCTTGACGGTGAGGGTCTGCGGGTAGCTGCCGCCCGCGCCCTCCCAGTAGGTGGCGGTGTTGTTGTCGTTGGCGTTCGCGGCGACGTAGGTGTGCACCGTGGAGGAGGCGTCGATGGGCTTGCCGACGGCCAGGTCGGAGCCGGTGCCGCCGGTGCCGTTGCGGGTCACGCTGTTGCTGTCGCCCGAGCGGTTGCCGGCCGCGTCCTTCGCCCGGACGCGGTAGGTGACCGTGCTCGTCACGGGCTGGCTGTCGGTGTACGTGGTGACGTTCCCGGCCACGGTCTCGCGCAGGACGCCGTTGGCGTAGATCTCGTAGCCGCTCACCCCGACGTTGTCGGTGGACGCGGTCCAGGTGAGTCTGATCTGGCCGCTGGTCGGCTCGGTGAAGGCCAGGTTCGCGGGCGCGGTCGGGGCCTGGGTGTCGCCTGAGTCGCCGATGCGGGTGACGGTGTTGCTGTCGGCGGACTGGTTGCCGGCCGCGTCCCGCGCTCTGACGCGGTAGGACACCGTCTGGTTGGTGGGCCGGTTGTCGGTGAACACGGTGACGTCACCGGCGACGCTGGTCAGCAGCTCGCCATTGGCGTAGATGTCGTAAACGGTGACGGCCACGTTGTCGGTGGCCGCGTTCCAGGTGAGGCGGATCTGGCCGGTGGCGGGCTGCGTGTAGGCCAGGTTCGCGGGCGCGGTCGGGGCCTGGGTGTCGCCGGTCGCCGGGCCGTAGATCTCCAGCTCGGACAGCTGGGCTGCGGGCTGGACGGTGTTGGCGGTCACCAGGACGCGGACGTAGCGGGTGGTGGCCGTGTCGAGGGTGATGGTCGCGGTGTTGTCGTCGGCCGCGTTGAAGGTGTAGGCCTGCGACGCCTTCAGGTCGGTGAAGTCGGTGCCGTTGGTGCTGCCCTGGAGCTTCAGGGTCTGGCTGCGGCTCTCCCAGCCGGCCGGCAGTTTCAGCACGACGCGGTTGACCGCCCGGGTGACCCCGAGGTCGGCCTGGATCCACTGCGGAAGGGCGTTGTTGGCGCTCTCCCAATAGGTGGCCCGGTTGCCGTCGTTCGCGTTGCCCGCGGTGTACACCTGCGTGTAACTGCTGGCTGTCAGCGGGCGGTTGGCGGCAAGGTTGGTGGAGGACTCGTCCGCCGAGTGCACCTCCAGCTCGGAGAGCTGGGCCGCCTGCCAGCCGGTGTTGGCGGTGATGTCGACACGGACGTACCGCGTAGACGTGGCCGGGAACGACACGGTGACGGTGTTCCCCGTGCCCGGGGCGAAGGCGTAGGTGGCGGAGGTCTTCAGCGTGGTGAAGCTGGTGCCGTCGGCGCTGCCCTGGACGGAGAGCGTCTGGTTCCGGCTCTCCCAGCCGGCCGGCAGCTTCAGGACGACCTCGTCCACGCGGGCGGCCGTCCCGAGGTCGGCCTGCACCCACTGCGGCAGGCCGGACCCGGAACTCTGCCAGTACGTACCCTGGTTGCCGTCGGTGATGTTCGCTGCGCCGTACTCGGAGTGGGAGCTGCTCGCCGACGCGGTGTCGCCGAGCGCGATGTTCGCTCCGCCCGCCGCATGGGCGGTCAGCAGCGGACCGCCCAGTGCCAGCAGGCTTGTCGTGATCGCGGCGCTGAGCCACCGGGATCTCCATATGCGGGTGTTCATCGGACCTCGCAGGGGGTGGGGTTCCATCTGGCAGTGATGGTGCAGAACTTGCGTGCGATCGCTCGGAAAATTGCGGGAGCGAGCCGGCGATGTCACCAAGGGGAGGGGGCCGGCGGTGTGACCACCGGGGGCCGGTCCTCGCAGGTGAGGGTGTTGGGCAGCAGCCGGTCGGTGAGCCAGCCGCCGTCGTTGCCGCCGAGGTCGGTGAGGCTGAACTCCGAGCCGGTGGGCGGGAAGTTGAACGAGCCGCAGTTGTTCACGCCGACGGCGCCGACATTGCGGGCGTCCACGTTCTCGAAGGTCGCGGAGCCCTTCACGCGGGCGCTGACGACCGAGGTGCCCGTACCGTCGACACGGATGTCCTTGAAGTGGACCGCCGGGATGCCGTACCGGTCCTTCACGCCGTAGTCGCTGACCAGCATGATCGCGTTGTACATGCTGTCGAGGTAGTGGTCGCCGGTGACCCGGACATCGGCGTCGATGCCGCCGTCGAGGGCGTAGAGCCAGAGCGCTCCGAGTCCGATCCGCCAGTTGAGTTCGAGGGTGCCCGCCCGTGCCGTGGTGTTGTCGGTGAAGCGGAGCCGGCCGGTGAACGGTTCCGCGCCGAAGCGGGACCCCGCGTGCAGCGCGCTGCCCTCGCGGACGGGGTCGGCGACGAGGTTGCCGCTGACGGTGTTGTCCCGGCCGCCGTAGATCGCGATGCCGTTGGCGAGGGTCGGCGACTGGACGGTGTTGCCGGAGAAGACGTTGTTCGTGTCGGCAGTGTGCTGCGACCACATGGCGAGGCCGTCGTCACCCGTGTTGCGGACGAAGTTGTTGTGGACCAGCGAATCGGTCACGCCGGTGTGGAAGTTGAGGCCGTCGGCGATCTGGTCGGCGATGACGTTGTCGGTGATCCGTGTGTTCGTCATGGGGCCGTCGAACCACAGGCCCACCTTGGTGTGGTGCAGATACAGACCGCTGACGGTGGAGTCGCTCAGCGCGCCGCCGATGGCGTTGACCTGGTCGTCGTCGATGCGTTCACGGACGTCGCCCTCGATGGCGAAGCCGGACAGATGCACGTTGCGGCTGCCGCCCTGCTCCGCGCTCCTGCCGTACAGGCCGACTCCGGTGTGGTGAGAGCCGTCGAGGGGGATCTCGCGGCCCTTGAGGACGGTGTGCCAGTTGCCTGCGCCGGTGAGGGTGACGTCGTCGACGACGATGTGCCGGTCGACCCGGTAGGTGCCGGGCGGCAGGTACACGGGCCGGTCCGTGCGACGGGCGACAGCGATGGCGCGCTCGATCGCGGGCGCGGCGTCCCGCCTGCCGTGCGGGTCGGCGCCGAAGGCCCGGACGTCGATGCCCCCGGGCACGGCGCGGGGCGGTGCGACGAGTTCGGTGTCGAGCAGGTCGATCACCGTCCAGGCCGCGTGGCTGTCGACGGGCATCGTCAGGCGTACGCGCTCGCCCGAGCGGTAGGTGCGGCCGAGGTGCAGGCGCTGTTCGTCGTAGAAGTGGGTGGGGCGGAAAGGCTTGCTGATCTGCGGAGCCGGCGTGGTCCCGGCGGGGACGCACGCGCACTCGGTGATCCACCAGTCGGGGTGCAGCAGGTCGGCCTGGGGGTCGTTGGTGAACGGGTACTGGTTGTACAGCCAGGAGTACTGCGAGGTCAGCGTCATGGTCCGGCGGTGCCGCCCGTCGACGGAGACGTCGAGCGGTGCGGTGATGCCTCCGCCCTCGGGGGCGTCCGGGATGCTGTAGCGCACGGTGAGCGCATTGGTGGCGCGCGGCAGCACGAACTCGACGTACTGGCCGGGCGTGAGCCGGACCGCCTTCCGCCCCGACGCCTCCGAGGGGAGGGTGTAGGGCGTGCGGTCGGGGCCGATGACCCGGCCGTCGGTCGTGGCGTTCTCCGCTTCCTGTTCGTCGAAGGCCACCTGGGCACCGCGTCCGGCGACGAGCGCCGGGTCCAGTGCGGCCCGGGTGACGACAGGCTGCGGGGCGGACGCGGCAGCGGTGCTGAACGCGGTGCCCAGGCAGACAAGGGCGCAGGCCAGGGCGGTGGCTCTGACGGCTGTGCGGGCGCGGCTCGGGGACATCGGGGCTCGCTTCTGTCTCGTGGGGGAAGGAGGCCGTCGCAGGTCAGGTGCGCAGCCAGACGGCGGTGTCCGCGGGCAGCGTTCCGTCGGCGTGCAGCGGCCCGCTGGCCAGCAGCAGACCGTCGTACGGCGGTAGCGGTACGGGACCGTCGGAGAGGTTGACCATGCACACCAGGCCGTGCGGGCGGGCGAAGGCGAGGACGCCGTCGGGTGCGGCAAGCCAGGTCAGGGGCCCGTCGCCGAAGCCCGGCGCGGTGCGGCGCAGGGCCAGGGCCTGCCGGTAGAGGGACAGCATGGACTGCGGGTCGGCGCTCTGCCGGTCGCGGGCGTACGCGGACCAGCCCTCGGGTTGCGGCAGCCAGGGTTCGCCCTGTGAGCCGAAGCCGGCGTACGGCGCGTCGGCGTTCCACGGCAGGGGCACGCGGCAGCCGTCGCGGCCGGGGTCGGTGCCGCCGGAGCGGAAGTGCATGGGGTCCTGGATGCGGTCGAGGGGGATGTCGGCCTCGGGCAGGCCGAGTTCCTCGCCCTGGTAGAGGTAGACCGAGCCGGGCAGGGCGAGGGTGAGCAGGGCGGCCGCTCGGGCGCGTCGGGTGCCCAGGTCCAGGTCGGTGGGGGTGCCGAAGGCCTTGGTGGCGAAGGCGAAGGCGGTGTCCTCGCGGCCGTAGCGGGTGACCGTGCGGGTGACGTCGTGGTTGCACAGCACCCAGGTGGCGGGGGCGCCGACGGGGGCGTGTTCGGCGAGGGTGTCGTCGATGGAGCGCCGCAGCCGCTCGGGGTCCCAGGGGCAGGTGAGGAAGTTGAAGTTGAAGGCGGTGTGCAGTTCGTCGGGGCGCAGATAGCGGGCGAAGCGTTCGGCGTCGGGCAGCCAGACCTCGCCGACGAACACGCCGCCGTACTCGTCGGCGACGGCACGCCAGGAGCGGTAGATGTCGTGCAGCTCGTCCTGGTCGATGAAGGGGGCCGGGTCGACGCCCTCCTCGTAGTCGGCGAGTTCCGGGTCCTTCACCAGCAGGGCCGCGGAGTCGATGCGTACGCCGGCCACCCCGCGCTCGAACCAGAAGCGCAGGATGTCCTCGTGCTCCTGCCGTACGGCGGGATGGGCCCAGTTGAGGTCGGGCTGCTCGGGGGTGAACAGGTGCAGGTACCACTCGCCGTCGGGGACGCGGGTCCAGGTGGTGCCGGCGAACTGGGACGGCCAGTCGTTGGGCGGCAGTTCGCCGTGCTCGCCGCGTCCGGGGCGGAAGTGGAAGAGGTCGCGTTCGGGGCTGCCGGGGCCCGCGGCGAGGGCGGCCCGGAACCAGGGGTGTTGGTCGGACACGTGGTTGGGGACGATGTCGACGATGGTGCGGATGCCGAGTTCGCCCGCCTCAGCGATGAGCTTCTCGGCCTCGGCGAGCGTGCCGAAGGCGGGGTCGATGGTGCGGTAGTCGGCCACGTCGTAGCCGCCGTCCACCAGCGGTGAGAGGTACCAGGGGGTGAACCAGACGGCGTCGACGCCGAGTTCGGCGAGGTGGGGCAGTCGGGCGCGGACACCCGCGAGGTCCCCGGTGCCGTCGCCGTCGCCGTCGGCGAAGCTGCGCGGATACACCTGGTAGATGACGGCGTGGCGCCACCAGTCGTCGGTGCGGTGCGGGGTGGGCGCTCCCACGTGACGGTCCTTTCGGGCAGGGTGGATCTTCGCCGCCGGTCCGGACAGCGGGGCGTCGGACGGACCGGCGACGAAGGCTTCGGTGTCGGAAGGTCAGGCGTCGGTGTCCAAGGGCCTCAGCCCTTGAGGCCGCCCGCGGTCAGGCCGCTCATGATGTTGCGCTGGAAGACCAGGAAGATGAGCAGCGTGGGCAGGGAGGCGATGGTGAGGGCGGCGATCAGGACGTTCACCGGTACGCCGTTGGACAGCGAGTAGATGCCGACGTTGAGGGTCTGCTTGGCAGGGTCGGGCAGGGTGAGCATCGGCCAGAGGAAGTCCTTCCAGACCCCGACGATCGCGAAGATCGACACGACGCCGAGGATGGGCCGCGAGATCGGCAGCACGATGGACCACAGGACGCGCGTCGGGGACGCGCCGTCCATGGCGGCGGCGTCGAGGAGTTCCTTGGGGATGGAGTCGAAGAACCGCTTGAGCAGGAAGATGTTGAAGGCGTTGGTGACCGACGGCAGCCAGATCGCCCAGGGCGTGTTCAGCAGGTTCCGCTCGACGATCGGCACGTCCAGGACGGTCAGGTACTGCGGTACGACGAGCACGGTCGCCGGGATCATCAGCGTGGCCAGCATCATGCCGAGGATCGCCTTGCCGAACACGGGCCGCAGCTTGGACAGCGAGTACGCGGCCGCCACGTCGAGGACCAGTTGGAAGGCGAGCGCGCCGAAGGCGTAGAAGAGGGTGTTGCCGAGCAGCTTGGCGAGGTCCATGACCTCCCAGGCGCGGCTGTAGTTCCCGGGCGTGAAGGACCCGGGCACCAGCGTCGGGGGTGTCCGGACGACTTCCTGCGCGTCTTTGAAGCCGCTGGAGATCAGCCAGTACAGCGGGCCGAGGAAGACCAGCGTGAAACCGCCGATGACCAGGGTGAACACGGCCCAGTAGAGGGCCTTGCCACGGGGTTTGGCGAGCTGGGCCGGCGAGATGAGCGTACGCGTGGACATGGTGGTCTCCCTGGCCTACTCGTCCTCGGCGCGGCTGAGCTTCACGTACGCCGCCGAGAACCCGGCGAGCAGTACGAGCAGGAGCAGGCCGAGGGCCGCCGCGGCACCGTAGTTGTTGAAGTTGAAGGCGTACTGGTAGATCAGGTAGACGACGGTCGTGGTGGAGCCCTCGGGGCCGGCGCCGCCGGTGAGCAGGAACGGCTCGACGAAGACCTGCATCGTGGAGATGATCTGCATGAGCAGCATCAGCGACAGGATCAGCCGCGTCTGCGGGATGGTGACGTGCCAGATCTTGCGGAAGAGCCCGGCCCCGTCGAGTTCGGCCGCCTCGTACAGCTCGCCGGGGATGCCCTGCAGGGCGGCCAGGTAGATGAGGGCGGCACCGCCCATGTTCATCCAGGTGGAGGCGAGGACGACGGAGAGCATGGACAGGTCCGCGTCCTGGAGCCACTGCTGTTCGGGCAGGTGGAGGAAGCCCAGCAGCTCGTTGAGCAGGCCGTAGCCGGGGTCGTAGAGGTACTTGAAGAGCAGCACCGAGGCGACCGGCGGGAGCATCACGGGCAGATAGACGAGCAGGCGGAGGTAGCCCTTGCCGTGGTGGAACTCGTTGATGACGATCGCGACGACGAACGGCACGGCGAAGCCGAAGACGAGGGCCAGCACGGTGAAGAGCAGGGTGTTGCGCCAGGCCTGCCAGAAGGCGGGGTCGTTGAAGACGGTGGTGAGGTTGTCCAGGCCGACCCAGGTGGTCTCGCCGCCCTCGGTCTTCTGGAAGGCCAGGAAGAACTCCCTGATCATCGGATACCAGGAGAACACGGCGAAGCAGACGACCGCGCCGATGAGGAATCCGTGCGCCGTCAGATTGCGTCGCAGGCTCCTGGTGAAGGCGCCGCCGGAGGGGGCGCGGGAGGTATGGCGTGGCTGCGGAGGGCGGGGAGGTCCCACCTTGCCGGGGGTCAGGCTGGGGGCCGACATCGATGCTCCTCGGTACGTGGTCTGCCGGGCGGGCGGCCGGCGCGGCCTGCCCGCCCGGGGCGGGTCACTGGTTGGCGAGAACCTGGTTCACCTGTGACTCGGCCGTGTCGAGGAGCTCGTCGATGTCGGCGTCCTCGTTGGTGAGGATGCCGGACATGACGTTGTCGAGGACCTTGTAGATCTCCTGCGCCTTCGGCGGCTCGGCCTTGCCGGGCACCGGGTTGTCCATGAACGCCTTGAAGTTGGCGACCGGCATGGTGGCGTTGGCGACGCGCGCGGCGTCGTCCTTCTGCTTGGACTCACCCAGCCAGAAGTTGGGCTGCGGCACACCGACCGGGAGCTTGTCGGCCTTGGTGCGGGCCCAGTCGAACTGGCCCTTGCCGACGGTGAGGTTCTTGAAGTTCAGCCAGGCGACCGCGGCCTTGACCTTGTCGCCTGAGATGCCCTTCTTGATCATGTAGTTGTTGCCGCCGGCCAGGGTGTTCTTCTCGCCGGGGATCGGTCCCATGCCGAAGTTCTCGTACTTCGCGCCGAGTTGCTGGACCATGTACGCGATGTCGTCCGGCGCGGCGAGGAACATGCCGAGCTTGTCGGTGGCGATCTGCTTCTGCAGGTCGCCCCACTTCAGCAGCTGGGTCTTGCCCATGCTGTCGTCGTCCCAGCGCATGGCGTGGAGGTTGGCGGCGACCTGCTTGCCGAGGTCGTCGTTGAACGCGGCCTTCTTGCCGGTGGCGTCCACGATGTCGCCGCCGAGGCTGTACATGTGCGCGGTGAAGTGCCAGCCGCCGGTGTTGCCCGCGCTGTACTCGCCGAAGCCCGCGATGCCGTCCCCGAGGCCGGCGATCTTCTTGGCGGCGGTACGGACCTCCGCCCAGGTGCGCGGCGGGTTGTCGGGGTCGAGACCGGCCTGCTCAAAGAGGGTGCGGTTGATGAGCAGGCCCATCGTGTAGTTGCTGGTGGGCAGGCCGTAGAGCTTGCCGTCGTGCTTCAGCGAGGCGAGGACGTTCGGGTCGATGTCCTTCAGGGCCGGGACGGTCCTGTCGTTGACGTAGGCGGTGATGTCCTCGGCGCCGTCGTGGTCGAGGACCTGCGCCAGGTCGGTGAAGTAGGTGTAGAACACGTCCGGCTGGGACTTGGCCTTCAGCATCGCGGTGAAGCGCGGGGGTTCCAGGCACTGGCCGGGGGTGGAACGGCCCTCGATGGTGACGTTCGGATACGTCTTGTTGAACTCGGCGACGTCCTCCTTCCACTCCTTCAGCTCCGCCGCCTTCGCCGCCGGGGGCATGCAGTCGATGGTGATCGTCACCTTCGTCTTCGGGTCCAGCGGGGCGGAGGGATCCGACGAGCCGCTCCCGCCTGCGGCACCACCGTCGTCGTCGCTGCTGCTGGTGCCGCAGGCGGCGAGCGCGCTCAGCGTCAGTGCGGAGACGAGGGCGACCGCGCTGGCGCGGCGGGTACGGCGGAGCCGGGCACTTCTCATGGGTGGTCCCCTTCGGGCATGTACGTGGACGTCACCCCACCACCGGACGGCGGATGCGCTGTGGGGCGGGGCACACTCAACCACCGCCAACAGATGAACGCAATATCTCGCGCACGGTTTGCAAATCCTCGACAACGGGCCGTCAGTTGGCCGTCGGAAGCGGTGTCCGAGACTCCGCCACGGACCCGCGCGCCGCCCTACTGTGGGCCGGGCGCTGCCCTGTCGTCCGACCAGCGAGGAGCCTCGAGGCCGTGAACGTCGAGATCGATCCGCTCGTACGCGAGACCGCCGCCCGGTTGGGAGCCGGCGTCCCCTACGCCTTGAAGGCGGTCGCCGGGCTGCCGGCCGACGACCCGGACCTGGGCCGGCCCTCGGGCCTTCCCGGCATCCTCACCGTGACGCTCGACGGCGACATGGTCGAGGACTGCCCGGCCCTGGCCATCGGCTACATCCGCGAGCCGGACCGGGTCGAGATCCGGTACGTGAGCGCGGTGCCCTCACCCGAGCCCGCCACCGTCGACAACGAGGGTGCGGAGCAGGTCCGGTCAGCCGACCCGGCCACCGATGCGCTCGTGGTGCGGGAGGTCGCCGACGCCTGGCACCGCATCATCCACCGGCTCCTCCAGGACGCCCCGGACTCCTACGCGGCGCTCCGCGCCGGCGCCACCCCCGCCGACCTCGCCGCCCTGGAGGACGCCCTCGACACACGCCGTTGCGCGGAACCACGTCACCGTCTGGAAGCCCACCTGGATCCCGGTCATCACCCATGGCGCGGCCGACCGCACGTCCGGGCTGTACCTGGACAGCGCGACCGGCTACCTGGGCCGGCGGTCCCGCTACCACGAACCTCCTGCCGAGGAACTCGACACGCTGGTCACATACTTGGAAGGGGCTGCCGACATGCTCTGACCGTGTCGCCCGCCGAGGCGCCGGAAGTCGCTCGGCGCCATGAGTCCGGCCCTCTGCTGTTGAATGAGCCGCATGAATGAGGCTGCTGTTCTGCGACTCCGTCAGGCCGTCCGACGCATTCAGGACGCCACTCGGGACCGTGGCACCACGGGGCGCGGCGCGGAGGAGGCGGACGACGTCGCCGGTACGTTCGCCACGGACGGCGCGCTCGGCTTCGACCCGTTCCCTTTCCTCCGGGCCCTGCACGAGGCCGGTTCGCACGCGCTGGTCGTCGGACAGGTCGCCGGCATCATGCACGCCTCCACGGAACTGACCGGCGACCTCGACCTGTTGTGGGACGGCACACCCGAGGAGGCACGCGCCCTGCGAGCGGCCCTGACCGCGACAGGCTGCTCCCACCTGCCCGATCTCGACCGGCCGGAGGCGGCCTACCAGGTGACCGGCGCCTCCGGAGACCTGTGCACACCGGCCCTGCCCTGGGGCGACATGGACGTCGCCCCCTGCCTGGACCGGGCGGTGCACGCCCACGACCCGGCGGGTTTCACCGTCCGCTACGCCGCGCTGGACGACCTGATCCGTATGCGGCGCTCCCTCGGCCGTCCCAAGGACCACCGACGCGCGGACGAACTGGAACGCCTGCACGCACGCTGACCCTCAGCACGCCGCGAACGACCAGAAGACGCCGACCTCTTCGTCGTTGACCGCGATGAGCCCCAAGTCACCGAAGAAGTCCAGGCCGTTCAGGTACTCGGAGGTGAGGAAGCCGTGGGAGCGGGTGTCCTGGAGGCCGGCCGCGACGAAATCCGGGGCCGGATCGGTGGCGGCGGCCGTCGCGTTGGTCCAGTGGCGCGCAGTGGGGCCGTACCGGTCGAGCAGGGTTCGGGCGTCCGCCAGTACGGCGTCCCGGTCCGGGCGGGAGCGGACGGGGGCCGGTTCCGTCTGCCACTCCTCGGCCATGACGGCGAGCGCGGCCACCGCCGCCCGGGGCTCCAGGGGATGGAGGTGGTCGGGGAACTGCGCTGCGGCCGGGGGTGCGAAGGGATACGCCGGCACCGAGTGGCGCGCGGTGTTCCTGCGGTCCGGGTCGAGCCGGATCCAGCCGCGCGGGTCGGGCACCGTCCGGTGCATGACGGCGAGCACGTCGTGCGCCCAGTCCTCGTGCCGCCGGGGTCCGGTGGCCGCGAAGACGTACACGTCGTCGAGGAGGCGCAGTGCCGACGCGTTCCAGGGGCAGCGGCGGCTGCGGAACTCCACCAGAAGGCCGCCGACTTCGCGTCTGAAGGCATCCTCGGGGCTGCGCGGGAAGCTCAGCAGCCGGCCGAGCGCCCAGGTTAGGAGTGCGCCCGGCCCCTCCCCGGCACGAGCGGCGACCTCCTGCGGAAGCGCCACGTCAGCCCCGTCCCACAGTGCCTCCAGGTGGGCGTCGAGCAGGTTCAGGGCGGTCCGGTCGGTGGGCATCGGGCCACTCTAGGCGGTCTCCTCCGGGTCAGGTTCCGGTGCCGGGTGGCGTGGCACCGGTGTCCCGTGGGTGACGCGGAGTTTGGACTGGCCGTGGGGCAGGCGCTCCCAGTCGTCCATGAACCGTGCCTCCAGGCCGTGCCTGTGCGCCAGCCGTACGAGGGTCTGTGTGCGGTAGTAGAAGTCCTCGCGCAGCACCTGGTGCTCGGTGCCCTCGGTGCGGTCGAAGGTGAAGTCGAAGAAGCCGCCCGGCGCCAGGACGCGGCCCACATGGCCCAGGCATTCGTCGATGACGTCCAGCGGCGAATGGGAGAACACGCTGTGCGCGTGGACCACCGTGAACCAGCCGTCGGGGAGGAAGTCCAGTCTCAGGTCGTCCACCGGGGTCAGATACGGCACCTTGTCCTGGAGCCCGTAGCGCACCAGCGTCTTCTTCGCCTCGATCAGGATGTCGGGCGAGATGTCGATGCCGTAGTAGTGGCCCGGCTCCAGATGCCGGATGAACCGCCAGCCCGCGCGCAGGTTGCCGCAGCCGATCTCCAGCATCCTGTCCTCGGGCCGCAGTCCGTGGCCGAGCAGGTAGTCGAACTGCATGCGGCCGATCTCCAGCCACCGCTCCTGCGAGGGGTTGCCGCCGGTCGCCGCCTGTGGGCTGCGGGCCGTGTCGCTCGCCATCACCGCCCGGTAGTACGCCACATGGCTGCCGCGGTGCTTCAGCCGCAGCCACCCGTCCCGGGCGGCGCGCCGCGCGTACGGCACCACCCGGCCCGGGTGCCGCAGCGCGTACCGCAGCCGGTAGCCCAGCCGCGCCCGGTTCCGCGACGCACGCGCCTCGGGGGTTCCCGGCATGACACCTCCCTGCTCCGACACCGGCGTGACACCTCCACACTCCACCGTGCACCCGCGGGCGCCGACCGGCAGCCCGGGCCGGTCCGTGCGGGCGGGGCGGGCACTCGCACGGGGGTGGCGGTGCACCTGTAGCCCGACCTGGGCGGGGCCCTGTCACCGGGATCTCGTAGGCTCCGGGCCATGAACGACGGGGAATCCGGCAGACGGGTCATCGACGGCCGCTTCGAGCTCGAGGCGCGCCTCGGTGGCGGCGGTATGGGCATGGTGTGGCGGGCGCGCGATCTGGTCCTGGACCGGGCCGTGGCGCTCAAGGAGGTACGGCCGCCCGACCCGGGGCTCGCCGAGTACGACCCGCACGGCGCGGCGATGCTGCGGGCCCGGGTCCTGCGCGAGGCGCGGGCGCTCGCCCGGGTCGACCACCCCAACGTGGTGACCATCCACCATGTGGTGGACGGCGGGGAGCACACCTACCCGTGGCTCGTCATGGAGCTGGTGACCGGCGGCTCGCTCCAGGACCGGCTCGCGAAGGGACCGCTGACGCCCGTCGAGGCCGCCCGGCTCGGCCGCGAGGTACTGGCCGCGCTGCGCGCCGCCCACCATGTCGGCATCCAGCACCGGGACGTGAAGCCCGCCAACGTCCTGCTGAGGCCCGACGGACGCCCCGTCCTCACCGACTTCGGCATCGCGGCCATCAGGGAGTCGACCGCCCTGACCGCGACCGGGTCCGTCATCGGCACGCCCGACTACATGGCACCCGAACGCATCTCCGGCGCCGAGGGCGGCCCCGGCTCCGACCTGTGGTCGCTGGCGATGATGCTGTACGTCGCCGTCGAGGGGCATCACCCGCTGCGCAGGGGAACGACCCTGGCGACGCTGGCGGCCCTGCTGAGCGAGGAGCTTCCGCCGCCGCAGCGGGCCGGTCCGCTGACCGGCTTCCTGACCGCCATGCTGGTCAAGGACCCGGCCCTCCGGCCGGACACGACGGCCGCCGACCGCATGCTCGCGGAAGCGGTGGCAGGCCGCGACGCGGCCCCGAGCACTCCCCACGCGTCGGACACTCCGTACGGGACCACCTCGTACCGGCTGACGCCCCCGTCGGGACCGACACCCACCCCGCCCGCCGGGTCCGCCCCTCCCGCCGGGTCCAGCCCTCTCGCCGGGTCCGCCCCGCCCGGAGGGTCCAGCCCCTCCGCCGCGTCCGCCCCGGCCGGCTTCGGGCCGCCGCCGGCCGGCTTCGGACCGTCGGCTCCGCAGGACGCCGTTCCGGGCCCCTTCGCCCCGCCCACCTTCTCCCCGGCAGGCCCCACACGGCCGACGCCGCCACGACCGGGCACTCGCGCGCGGAGCCGGGTCGCGATCGCCTCGTCCGTCGTGGGGACGGTGCTGGTGGGCGTGCTGGTGTGGACCCTGCTGCCGGACGGAGGCGACAAGGGCGATCGGACAGCGGGCGACAAGAGCGGTCGGACAGCGACCGGCTCACCCGGCTCGTCCTCCACCACGCCCGAGGAGTCGACTCCCCCACCGCCCACGGCGTCCGGTACGGCATCGACGCCCCAGATCGACGCGAAGACCGGTCTGCTCACCCCGGACGGCATCCGGACGGCGGTGAAGGAGATCAAGGCGGCGACCGGCACGGATCGCGCGTGCGACTTCAGCGTCTATCCGGAATACGTGTCCGCGGAAATCATGGTCAAGGGCAGCGACACGAAATACGACAGCTACACGTACCGCCCTGGTGAAGGTGTCCAGAAAGGAATCATCAGCGACTCGATCATCGGCGGCGAACGCCCGTTCCACCTCGACGACTTCGACTGGGACGTCCTGCCCGCGCTGCTGGAACGGGCCGAGAAGGACCTGAACGTGCCACAGCCGACCATGCGTTACGTCCTGGTCCGCCCGCCCGACGACACCTTCGACACCCCGTTGGCATTGGCCGTCTATCTCACCGACGAATACGACGCCGGCTACTTGGAAGCCGATCTGAAAGGCAAGGTGACCCGCGTGATGCCGGCCGAGGACTGAGCGGCGTATTCACGTCATGGTGACAGCCGTTCATTGTGGAATGCGAAACGAATTCCCCGGTGGCCGTCGCCGCGACGCGCTCCTAAACTGAAGGGGATTCTGCCTGCCGGCCGGCGAAGCCGCCTCTTCCGCAGGTCAGGCCCCCGACAGGGCGGGCGCCGACACCCGGAGGCCAGCATGACCGCAATCGACGAAAAATGGGCTCAGATCCAGTGGATCGGCCCCCCGTTCGACGCAGGAGCAGGAAGCGGAGAGGGGCCGAACCCCGACGGTCGCGGCTCGTCACGCGACTTCGCGAACGGTTCCATCTACTGGTCGTCCGGCACGGGCGCCCATGAGGTCCACGGGGACATCCGGCTCAAGTACGCGCAGCTGCGCGGATCGAGCGGATTCCTCGGCTATCCGGCGACCGACGAGCTGGGCTGCCCCGACGGCGTCGGGCGTTTCAACCACTTCGAGGGCGGCTCGATCTACTGGACTCCGCAGACCGGCTCGCACGAGGTGCACGGCGCGATCCGCGACAAGTGGGCGAGCATGGGCTGGGAGACCTGCTACCTCGGCTACCCCGTCTCCGACGAGATGGGCCCGAGCCCGGACCAGCGCGTCAGCCGCTTCCAGCACGGAGACATCATCTGGTCGCCGCAGGCCGGGGCGGTCGACCGGCACTCGCAGACCATCGACTGACCGCGAAGGGCACACGACGCGGAAGAGCCCGGTCCGTGGGGTCCGGGCTCCTCGGGGCGGCGACGGTCTCAGCGGGCCTGTTCCGCCCGCTCCTTGATGCCGCGCAGGGTGTTCTCCATCCCGGTGAGCCATTCCTTCTGGCGACCGGTGATGATCTGTTCCTTCAGCTCGGGGCTGCTCTCCACGATCAGCGTGAGGCCGCTGCGTCCCGGGCCGAAGGCGGCCGTCTGGCGCAGCCGCGTGCCGTCGCCGTCGGGAGCCAGGTCGAAGCGCCAGAAGGCCAGTGCCTGGGCCGGTTCCCGTGCTGCGTCCCCGAACAGGCCGTCCTCGTCCAGGACCGCCCAGGCGAACGCGCGGTGTTCGTCGAGCTCCACCACATGGGACACGGTCCGCCACTCCGCTCCGGTGTGATGGCGGTTGTGGCCCTCGAAGCGCGCCCCGAGCGAGGGACGGTCCACGCCGTCGAGCCAGGCCACGCGCTGCAGCTCAGGGCTGTGCCGGGCGGGAAGGTGGATGTCGGTCACCAGCTCCCAGACCTGCGGCGCAGCCGCATCTACATATAAGTCGCAGTGCACTTGCGGAAGTTCGACCCAAGTCATGTCGCCCTCTCGGTGTGGTTGGGGACGCCGGCCCCGACGACCGACGCCCAGGCCCGCCGCCAGCAGGCTAGTCGAAAGGGGCGTACACGGGCCTTCGGCTACATGACGCTCTGCACGTGATCCTCGGCACCCGCCGGCTCCGGCTCCTCATCTCAGGTACCCGTGTCGGTCAACACCGGTTCGATCCGGAAGAGTTCACGGCCGACCTGGCCGACGAGGCCGTGGTCGTAGACCATCAGCTCCGGGGCGACGCCTCCCTCCACCGGGCTCTTGGGTACCTGCACCTGGCCGCGCCAGCGCACCGCGCCGCTGTCGAGGTCGAGGCCCACCAGGTTGCCGGAGGGGTCGAGGTAGTACGCCACCCGGCTGTCGAGGTCGACCGCAGCCTGGGAGGACAGTTCCCGCATCATGGGGTCGCGCGGGTCCTTGCGCAGGGTCAGTCCGAGGTCGCGCGACCAGAGCCGCTCGCCGCTGTCGGCCGCGTAGGCGACGGCACGGTCGGCCCGGGAGAAGGCCAGCACGATGCCGTCCGCGACCACGCCCATCGGCATCCCCTCGACGCGATGCTCCGACACCTTGCCGGAGCTGAGCTCGACGCGGGTCAGCGTGGCGGGTCCGGGCTCGCCGAAGTACTGCTGCCCCTCGGTCAGACCGCCCAGCAGTACGGCGTCCCCGTCCGTGCCGAGGTACAGCCTCGGGCCGTCGACCGTGGCGACCGTCCGCGGCGTGCCGGTTTCCGGGTCCAGCCGGACGACGGTGCTGCGCTGCGGGGCCTTCTCGCTGTCCGGCGAGCACATCAGGTAGGGCACGCCGTCGACGGCGTCCCGGTCGCAGTCGGCCTGCTTCCACGCATGGGTCCACAGGGTGCGGCCCGTCTTGTCGTCCAGCGCGGCCACGCTCTTGAAGGTGGGGGCGTTGGCGAGGATCCCGCCGTCGAACAGCACGGCGGAGGACCGGCCTCGGCTGTCGTCGGCCAACTGGTGCTTCCACAGCACCTCGTTGCTGCCGGCATCGACGGCGACGAGGTCGGTCCGTGCTCGGGGCTTGCCCGGCGCGTGATCGGCGTACGTGTACAGCACCCCGTCGCGGACACCGGCCAGCGCTCCCGCCGGTGTCCGGTCGGTGTCACCGCCCTCGGCCTTCCGCTCCCACACGATCTTCCCGGTACGGGCGTCCACATGGATGCCGTCGTACTCGGGGCCCCGGCAGTACACGGCACTCGGACCGGTGGTGCAGGCGTCCCAGGCCGTGCCGGGCAGCGTGGTCTGCCACAGCAGGTTGCCCTGGTCCGTCGTCCCCGAGGCCGGTGGCCGCGCCCCGTTGTCGCCGCCGGGGCCGGTGGCCAGGACCGCGCCGAAGGCGACACCGGCCAGGCCGAGGGCCGCGCCGGTGACCCGTACGACATTGCGGCGCCGGCGGCGGCGCACGATGCGGTCGGCGATGCCCGCGGGCGCGCCCTGGTCGTCGGGGGTCCAGTGGTGCAGGACGTCCCGGATCGCGCGGTCGAGCTGGTCGGCGTTCATGTGTGGGCTCCCTTCGGGACGCTGTTGCTCAAGGCGGCGCTCTGCACGGGTGCGCCCAACTCCGGGGCGAGACTGCGCAGTCGGGCCAGGGACCGGTGGGTGGTGCTGCGTACGGTGCCCACCGAGCAGCCCAGGACGCTCGCCACCTCCGTCTCGGACAGGTCCTCGAAGTAGCGCAGCACGAGCATCGTGCGCTGCCTCGGGGTGAGCCGGGCGAGCGCCTGGGCCACGCTGATCCGCAGATCGGCGGCGGCCGTGCCGTCGGCGACGCCGAGGTCCTGCGGCGGCGCGGCGAAGGTCGCCTCGCGGTGCGGTCGGCGCAGTCTCCAGCGGCTGATCTGGTGCCGGTACATCACCTTGCGCACATAGCCCTCCGGGTCGTCGACATGCCCCCAGCGCCCCAGCGCCTTCATCAGGGCGATCTGCACGAGGTCCTCGGCCTCGTGCCGGTCACCACCGGTGAGCAGGTTCGCCAGGCGCAGCAGAGTGCTCCACCGTGCGTCGACAAAATCCCGGAATCTCTCGTGTTCCTGCGGGTCCATGGGCCCTCCCGTTCGCTGACGTACTCAAGGACGCGCGGGCCGTTGACGATCTATGTCTGCCGCTCGGAACTTTCTTCGGCGGGTCACAGCGAGGGGACTGCGGCGCGTACGGCGCCGTGCACGGCCCGGGCCAGCCGGGCGCCCCACAAGGAGCGGGGCCCGGCGAACGCCACGGTCTCCTCGCCGACTTGGGGGATGCGGGCCGCGACGCACACGGCGTCGGTAGGCGTCCCCGAGCAGTCGTATCCGGCGTCGAGCAGTGCCTGGACCTTGGCCTCCGTGGCGGTGGCGACGGCGTTGACCAGCGCCGCGTCGGTGAGGGGCACGGGGACGGCGACGACGATGTTGACCGTGCCCGGGGGCACCTGACCGGCGACGCCCTCGGCCGGGGAGGCGGCCCACCCGCGCACACCGAGCCCGGCGGTGGCCACCGCGTCCACGCCGCCGTCGTGGGTCCGGCCGTACGCGCCGACGTCGGCGGCGGTCATCAGCCCGACCCCCGGACCGCGGGCACCCGCGTCCGCCGCCAGTTCCGCCAGGTGCCGGTCCGGGTCGGTGCGCCGGTAGCCGTGGGAGACCTGGGCGTTGAGCACCCACGACCGCTCCCCCAGGCCGCCGCCCAGGACCGCGCTGCTGATCATCCGCCAGCCGCCGCCCGCCATCCAGAGCAGCGCGCGCAGGCTCTCGCCGTCCTCGACGCGCGCCAACTCCTGGACTTCGAAGGGGCCGGTGGCGGTACAGGGCGGGACGACGGTGCTCACCGGTCGGGTTCTCCTCGGCGTGGCAGGGACCGACCGATCCTATGCGGCGCCGTCCGGGGCCCGTCCGGCAGGAGGCGGTTGAGCGAGCGGGTCAGCCGCCGGTACGAGTGAAGGTGCCCAGCCCCTCGGCGTCCAGGTACTCGACGGTGAAGGACTTGCCGTCCGGGGTGAAGGTGACCCCGGTGAGGCCGACGGCGTTCTCCCCGGCGGTGCGGAAGCTGAACGTGTCGCCGTCGTAGTGCGTGAGGCGGTACGACTGGGGCTTCGGGCCCAGACGGAGCGTCAGGGTGTCGTCCTCGCCGGCGACGACCTGGGCCCGCCCGTAGTAGTCGCTTTCGTACGTGCCGGTGTAGGCGTCGGCGTCCTTCCCGGGCGCGGCGTCGGACGGCGGGTGGGCGTAGTCGGTCTTGGACCGGCCCTCTTCCTCCTGCTGCTGGTAGACGGCGTCCACGAGGGGGATCCAGTCGCGGCTGACCTTGCCCGTCTGCGCGATGTCGAAGAAGTCCAGGGCGACGGCGTCGGCGACCCCGACCGGTGAGGTGTTGCTCAGGACGACGATGCCGAGCTGCTCGCCGGGCAGCATCGTGACGTTGGTGTGCGCGCCCTGCGCGAACGCCCCGGTGTGGGAGAGCCTGAGCCGGCCCTCGTCGTCGTAACTCACGTTCCAGCCCAGGCCGTAGAAGCCGGTCCGGCCGGCCGGGGCGTGGGGCGGGCTGGCGACCGACTCGGGCCAGTGGGTGCGCTCCAGGGCGTCGGCGTCGATGATCTGCCGGCCGTCGAGCTTGCCGTTCGCGAGCTGGAGCCGCAGCCATTTCGCCATGTCCCGGGCGTTGGAGCTGACGCCGCCCGCGGGGGACTGCGCGTCCGGCTCGCGTACGAACTCGGGCTTCCAGGTGCCGTCGGCGGTCTTGACGTGGCCCCAGGCCCGGTTGGAGGCCTTGGCGTAGTCCTCGAAGCGTGAGCTGGTGGAATCCATGCCGGCCGGCTTGTAGAGGGTGTCGGCGGCGAGCTTCTCCCAGGACACGCCCTTCTCGTCCGCGACGGCCTGAGCGGCCGCCGTCAGACCGAAGTTGGTGTAGGCGTAGCTGGCGCGGAACGGCGTGAGGGGCTCGTAGCGCAGATGGGACAGGATGTACGACCGGTCGTAGCCGAGGTCCTCCAAGTGGTCCCCGGCGTGGTCGGGGAGGCCGCTGCGGTGCGCGAAGAGGTCCGCGACCGTCACATGGGAGGTGACCCACGGGTCCTTGAGGCGGAAGTCGGGCAGGTTCGGGGCGACGGGCTTGTCCCAGCCTTCGACGCCCACGGCCCCGGAGACGACGGTTGAGGCGATCGGCTTGGACACGGACGCCAACTGGAAGACGGTGTCGGCGTCCACGGCGGCCTTCTCACCGGCCTTCCGGACCCCGTACCCCTTCTGGAAGATCACCTTGCCGTCGTGGACGACCGCGACGGCCACACCTGGCGTCCCCGTGCGCTTCATGGCCGCCCGGACCACTCCGTCGAGCTGGTCCACCGCCCGCTGCACCTCCGCGTCGTCCAGCTGGGGCGGCGGCTGCGGCGGGGGCGGCGAGGGCCCCGGTGCGGCGGCTCCCAGCAGCGCCGTCAGCCCGGCGGTGGCAATCCATGCGAGAGTGCTCACCTTTCCATTGAACGGCTGACGGCGCGGTCTGTCGCGCGCTGCCGGGGACTCTTCCCAGTGCCGCCTCGATTACAGGCCGAGAGCCCGACCGGCGACTTCCGTCCCCCTGACACGGGCCTCGATCTTGGCGAAGGCGATGTCGCGGGAGGTGGAGGTGTCGTCGGCGTACGGGGAGAAGCCGCAGTCGTCGCAGGTGCCGAGCTGCTCGACCGGGATGTGCCGGGCGGCCGGCAGGACGCGGTCGCGTACCACTTCAGGCGTCTCCACCACCGGGTCGATGGGGTCCGGCCCGCCGACGAACACCCGGATGCCGGGCCGCAGTTGGCCGGCCCTGGCGGATCATCAGGACGTGGGTGAAGCCGGGGGCGATTTCCTCGACGTGGAGCGTGCCCCAGGGAGAGCCGGCCGTACTCGGCCATCGACGACCGGTGTCGACGGCGTGGTAGAGGTACACCTCGCGCGGCTTGCGACCGCGCTGGGGGTGCTGCTGGACAGCGTCGCCGTGCGGTGGGAGCGGGTGCGGAACCGAGAGGAGGGGGAGCCAGGTGGAGCGGGCGGACAGGGACGGAACGTCGGCGGGGACGGCGGCCGTGCCCGCGGAGGCGCGGGGGCGGCTCCATGCCGCGCTCGCAGCGGGCGCACGGGGGCGGCTCCATGCCGCGCTCGCAGCGGGCGCACGGGGGCGGCTCCATGCCGCGCTCGCAGCGGGCGCACGGGGGCGGCTCCATGCCGCGTTCGCAGCGGGCGCGCGGGGGCGGCTCCATGCCGCGTTCGCAGCGGAGGCGCGGGGGCGGCTCCATGCCGCGTTCGCAGCGGAGGCGCGGGGGCGGCTCCATGCCGCGTTCGCAGCGGAGGCGCGGGGGCGGGTGCAGGCCGCGTTCGCGGTGCTGACGGCCGGGTTGCTGCTGTTCCACCGGGCGGTGCCCAACTCGGTGGGCCGTCTCGGCAGTCTGCTGGAGGCGTTCCTGCCGTGGCTCGGCCTGGTGATCCCGGTCCTGCTCGTCCTGGGGTTGGTGCGCCGCTCGGCCACCGCGCTGGTGGCCCTGCTCCTGCCGGTGGCGGCCTGGACCCACCTCTTCGGCGGGCTGCTCCTGCCCGCGGGGCGGCCCGGCCCGCACGACCTGCTCGTGGTCCAGCACAACGTCAGCGACACCAACACCGACCCGGCGGGCACGGCCCGCGCCCTCGCCGGCGCCGGCGCCGATCTCGTCGCGCTGGAGGAGCTGGTGCCCCCGGCACGGTCGGTGTACGAGAGGACCCTCGCCCCGGACTACCCGTACCACGCGGTCCGGGGCACCGTCGGCCTGTGGTCGAAGCACCCGATCGGCGAGGTCCGGGCCCTGGACATCAGGCCGCGGGGCATCGCGGGCGCATGGAGTCGCGGACTGCGCGCCGTGGTGCGCACACCGCACGGCGAGATCGCGGCGTACGTCGCGCATCTGCCCTCGGTCCGCATGCGGGCGAGCGGCTTCGCCTCCTCCCTGCGGGACGAGAGTGCCGGCCTGCTCGGCGAGGCCGTCGCCGCGGAGGAACTGCGCACAGTGATCCTGATGGGCGACCTCAACGGTTCGGCGCACGACCGCGGGCTGGCCCCGCTCACCTCACGGATGAACGTGGCGGAGCGCGGGTTCGCCCTCAGCTTTCCCGCGGCCTTTCCGCTGGCCCGGATCGACCAGGTCATGGCCCGCTCCGCGACCGTCGCAGACCTGCGCACCCTGCCGGCGACGGGCAGTGACCACCTCCCGGTCGCGGCGCGGATCACCCTGTGACCGGTCGGGTCTTCCCGCTCACCAGGCCAGTTCGTCGATCAGTGCGGTCGGGTCCGGTTCGTGCGTACGGCCCAGGATCTGTTCGGCCCAGATGACCTTGCCCGTGGCGGCGTAGCGGGTGCCCCAGCGGTCGGCGAACTGGGAGACGAGGAACAGGCCGCGGCCTCCTTCGTCGGTGGTGGCGGCGCGGCGCAGACGGGGTGAGGTGTTGCTGCCGTCCGAGACCTCCAGGACGAGGGTGCGGCCGAGCAGCAGCCTGACGCGTACGGGCGGGGCGCCGTAGCGGATGGCGTTGGTGAGGAGTTCGCTGAGGATGAGTTCCGTGGTGAAGGACGACTCCTCCAGGCCCCAGTCGTCGAGGCGGCGGCTGACCTCCGTACGGATGCGGGAGACGGCCATGACGTCGGACGGTACGTCCCAGGTGGCGACGCGGGACGGGTCGAGCAGCCGGGTGCGGGCGACCAGCAGGGCCACGTCGTCGCTGGGGCGGCCGTGCATCATCGACTCCATGACGGCGCGGCAGGTCTCCTCCGGTGTGCGGTCGGCGCCGACGACGGCCGAGCGGAGCCTGTGCAGGCCCTCGTCGATGTCGCTGCCGCGGTCCTCGATGAGTCCGTCGGTGAACAGCACCAGCCGGCTGCCCTCGGGCAGGTCCAGCTCGCCGACCTCGAAGGGGTGCCCGCCGACGCCCAGCGGCGGCGACAGCGGGAGGTCGGGGAACGTCACCCGGCCGTCGGGGTCCACCACGGCCGGTGCGAGGTGTCCGGCGCGGGAGAGGGCGCAGCGCCCGCCGACCGGGTCGTAGATGGCGTACAGGCAGGTGGCTCCGGTGACCGGGGCGTCGTCGCTGTCACCGTTCGCCGTACGGGTGTCCAGCATGGTCACCATCTCGTCGAGGTGGCCGAGGAGTTCGTCGGGGGCGATGTCCAGCGAGGCGAAGTTCAGTACGGCGGTGCGCAGCCGGCCCATGGTCACGGCCGCGTGCAGCCCGTGCCCGACGATGTCGCCGACCACGAGCGCCACCCGGAAGCCGGGCAGCGGGATGACGTCGAACCAGTCGCCGCCCACGCCGGCCTGCGCGGGCAGATAGCGCCAGGCGATCTCCAGCGCGTCCTGCTCCGGGACGTCCCGCGGCAGCAGGCTGCGTTGCAGGGTGACGGCCATGGCGTGCTCGCGGGCGTAGCGGCGGGCATTGTCGATCGCGACGGCGGCCCGGGCGACCAGTTCCTCGGCGACCGCGACGTCCTCCTCCTCGAAGGGAGGGGAGCCCTCGCCCCGCCAGAAGTTGACCATGCCGAGGACCACGCCCCGGGCTCGCAGGGAGACGGTGATCAGCGAGTGGATGCCGTACTCGAGTGCCTGTTGCGCCCCTTCAGGGTCGTGGGCCCGCCAGTCATGGGCGCTGTTCAGGTCGGCGACCCGTACGGCCTTGCCGCGGTGCAGCGCCGCCACCATCGGGGTGTCGGCCACCACGAACTGGATCAGGTCTCCCACCGGCTGCAGCGGATGCCCGCTCTGCCGCCCGCTGAGCGCTGTGCGGCGCATCCGCCGGACGGCGCCGGTGGGCTCCTCGCCGCGCAGGACGGAGTCGAGGAGTTCGACGGTGACGAAGTCGGCCATGCGGGGGACCGCCACCTCGGCGAGTTCCTCCGCCGTCCGCCGGATGTCCAGCGTGGTGCCGATGCGTACGCCCGCCTCGTAGAGGAGGGTCAGCCGTCCCCGCGCCTCCTCGGCCTGGCCGGACAGGGCCCGCAGTTCCGTGGTGTCGCGGAAGGTGGCCACCACTCCTGGGGCGCCGCCGAAGGGCTCGGTGAGCCGGGTGTTGACGGCGAGCAGCCGCTCCCCGGCCGGGAGCAACTCGTCGGAGACGGGCTCGCCCGACCCCAGCAGCCTGGTCAGGCGGGGGCTGAGCCCCAGCTCGGTGACGGGCCGCTGGTCGGCGCCCTCGGGGAGGTCGAGGAGCCGGCGTGCCTCGTCGTTGGCGAGCATCAGGCGTCCGTCGCCGCCGACGATCAGGACGCCCTCGCGGACGGCGTGCAGTACGGCGTCGTGGTGCTCGAACATCCGGGTCATCTCTGCCGGGCCGAGACCGTGCGTCTGCCGGCGCAGCCGGCTGCTGACCAGGGCCGTGCCGACGGTGGCGAGCGACAGCGCGCCCGCCGCCACGACCAGCATCATCGGGACCTGGTCGTACAGCACCTGCCCCAGCGTGTCGAACTGGATGCCGGCGCTGACCATGCCGACCACGCGCCCGTCGCCGTCCCGCACGGGCACCACCGCGCGTACGGCGTCGGTGGGCTCGCCATGGAACGTCTCGGTGAAGGTCTCCCCCGCGGCGGCCCGGGCCACGCCCTCCGCCTTGGTGCCGATCAGCTCGGGCCGGGGGTCGGTGAGCCGCACCCCGTCCTTGCTCAGCACGGTGATGAAGTCGACGCCGGACTGCCGCCGGGCCGCCTCCGCCGCCGCCTGCAGCCGTGCCGTGGGATCCGGCGACATGAGCGCGGCGGCCGTACCGGGCGGATGCGCGAAGCCCTCCGCCACGGCCAGGCACCGGTTCTTGGCGCCCTGCTCGGCCTCGTAGCGTCCCTGGACCACCAGGGCCGCGACCGCCGCCGCGATCAGCACCAGCACGATGAGGACCTGGAGCAGGAAGACCTGCGCGGCGAGCGTACGGACGCTCAGGGACGGGGGCAGGTGACGCCCGGGGGGATGCTGCGCCCCCGGACGGCGGGACGACTCGGAGGAGCGGCGTCCACCGAACGGCGCCGCTCTCGTCCAGGACCGGCGGGAAGGACCGATCATGTCCCATTTCTAGCACTATGCCGAGTGTGCGGGCGAATGCTGCGGTTGGCCGGTCCGGAGTGCGAGGTCAGCCGAAGTCGGGGATGGGGTGGCCGGAGGTGAGGGCCGCGGCGATGCGCTGAGCAATGGTGTGGGCGCTGTGGCCGTGCGGGGCGTTGCGGCCCTGTGCGGTCGACACGGCGATGGCCAGGCGCTCGGACGGCAGGAAGGTCCATCTCCGCCCGGGCCTGCCGGGCGATCCGCAGCACGTCACGTGCCGGGCCGTGCTCGGGCGTACGGGAGTCGACGCGCGGCCGGCGGTCGCCGCCGTCACCCGCCGCGCTGCCACCGGCTGTCACCGCCGTACCGAGCACGACGAGTGCGGCGACGGCGGCGAGGCGCGACCGTGTCCGTGTCCGTGTCCGTGTCAGGGAACGAGTCGCTTTCATGCCCCGGGGACAGCCGACCCGCACGGACGCCACCCGTCAGGCGCCTGTTGCCGCAGGCCGTGTCAGTGCAGGATCTCCGCCCGCATCCGCTCATTCGGGGTCGCGATGTCCCAGTAGTGGGCGGTGCCCCGCGCGTCGCTGTAGACGCCGGTGCCGCCGGTGACGGCCATGTCGAGTTCACTCGCTCCGCTCGTCCAGAGCGACTGCATGGTCAGTGAGCCGCGCTCGAGTTCGATCGTGATCAGGCACTGCGTCGTGCGCTTCTCGCCCTCGAGGTGGACGACCTGACACGATCCGCCGCCGCGTCCGACGCGACGGCCGTCCTGAAGGGCGTTGCCCGAGTAGACGTCCATGTCGCCGAGGCTCGGCCCTGCCGGGCCGAGGTCCGTGGCCGCGTACTGGTCGTTCTGAATGGTGAGGTCGAGGACTTCGACGTGACGCCCTTCCTGGGCGCCGGCGCCGGCGTCGGCACTGCCCGCGGCGCAGACACCGACGACCGCGGCGACCAGTGACACGGCGGCGAACCTCGCGAGCGTGGGGCGTGTGGTGACCATGGTGAATCCCTCCCTGTGAAGCCTGTGACGTCCTTGCGAACACCCTTGACGTTATGTCTCGCGAGTCATCCCGTCTAAGATCAATATCGCTATGCCGTCATGTCCTCTGAGGCATGGCTCACGACCGGGGGTCGGCCTGCGGGGCAGCGGGACGGCACCCAGCTCGGCGGCGGTTCCCCGAAAACCGCAACGCCCGCATATTCGGAGTCCGCGTGGGAAACCGGCCCGGTGAGGACGCGCGGAAGGGGTTCGACATGAGCCAGGGCAGCACCGGTCCTCAGCACCTCCCCCAGCCGCTGCGGGCCGTCGCCTCCGGGCTGAGCCGTCTGCCGGGTGCGGGACAGGTCGGCAGGGTGGCCGAAGGCGCGCTGGACCGGATCGGGGCGGTCTCTCCCCGCGGGCGCCGTATGGCGGTCTACGCCGGAGCCGGAGTGCTCGGCGTGGCCGGCGCGGTGGAGTGGCCGGTCGCCCTCACGGGAGCGGCCGTCGCATGGCTCACCCAGCCACGGCCCCAACAGGGCGAGCAGCAGCAAGAGCAACAGCAACAGCAACAGGACGAGGCCGCCGACCCCTCGGGCCCCGGCGACGACACGGCGGAGCCGCAGGAGGCGGCGGGCGACGAGCCGGCGCCCACCCACTCCAACTCCCACTCCCACCACGAGCACGTGCACGAGACGGCCGCCAAGGTCGGCGACCCGGCCACGGCATCGGCCCTCAAGCAGGTCGCGGAAGCCTCCGCCCACCACGACCCGGCAGGGCCGGGAGCATGACCTGCCCCGCCGCTACGTGCCTCACAGCGCGCTCTTGTTCCGCCACTCCTCCCACGGCACGTTCCACGCCCCGAAGCCGTTGCCCGGGTCGACCACGCCCTTGGTCTCCTTGCCGGTGATCTCGAAGGGATCGCCGGGCCGTACCTGCGCGTAGAACCAGGCCGCGTCGGCGTCGCTCATGCCGATGCAGCCGGAGCTGTGGTTGGTGTTGCCGAAGTAGGCGGCGTTCCAGGGGGCGGCGTGCGCATACATGCCGGACCAGGTCAGGCGCATCGAGTAGTCGACCATCTTGTCGTAGGCGTCGCCGAGGCCGACTGTCTCGGAGTTCATGTTGATGGTGCCCTCCTTGGCCATGAGGACGGCCGTTCCCCGCCAGGACCGCTTGTCGCCGCCGGGTGTGCCGCCGGAGACCGGGATACGGCGGACGGTCCGGCCGTCGCGTACGAGCGAGAGCCGGTGGCTGTCGAGGTCGACCTTGACGATCTGCCGGGTGCCTATCGTGAAGGTCGTCGTGTAGTCGCGGACGAACCAGCCGCCGCCGGCGCCCGAGTCGGTGCCGTTCAGCTCGGCGTCGAGCGTGACCTTCGTGCCCGGCTTCCAGTACGTGTGGGGGCGCCAGTCGACCCGGTCGCGGCCCGACCAGTCGCGTATCCAGCCCCAGGACCCCTCGGTGCCGTCCGACGTGGTGACCTTCAGCTGCTTCTCGACCTCGGCCCGGTTGCGGACGGGGTTGTCGAAGACGAGGGAGATCGGCTGGGCGATGCCGACGGTGGAGGCGGTGCCCGGTCGCCAGTCGACCTTGTTGACCTTGTCGGCGGCGGCCGTCGTGAAGGAGGACCTGGTGGTCCTGGTCGTCCCGGCCTGCGTGCGGGTCGTCGCGGTGACCGTGTACGCCGTGCCGGGCGCGGCCTTGCGGTGGGAGACCCACGATCTGCCGCCGGCCGCGACCTTTCCGTCGAGCCGGTCGCCCTCGTCGTCGGTGACGGTCACCGAGGTGAGGCTGCCGCCCGTGGCGGTGACCGTGACGGGCTTGCCGGGCGTGGCCTGCTGTCCGGTCGGGGTGACGGTGACCGTGACGGGACGGTCGTCGGCGCTCCTGGTCGCCTTCGCGTCCGACGCGGCGGGCGACGCGGTCGACGAGCACGCGGCGAGCGGCGCCAGCAGGGCCGCGGCGAGGGCGGCGCGGACATGTGTGCGGTGCAACGGGACCTCCGTGACGAACGGATCGATGAACAGATCGATGAAGCGGATCGATGAATGGATCGATGAATGGATCAATGAGACGGACGTGCCAACGCACTTGGCGGACGATCGTGACTGTAGAGCCGGAAAACGCCTGGTCAGCCGCTGCGGGCCGATGTGACGGCGACTGGTGAGGAACGGTCATGGTCCCGTCACATTCGCCGGACGGAGCGGTCATGGGCCGCTGTGAGCATCCTCTGCGTCCCCGCGACAGCCCCGGGGAGAAGGAGAGGCTCAGTCCGTGTCAGCACTGCTCGTACCGCCCGCACGCAACGGGTCCCTCACCCTGGGGACCATCAGCACCGAGACCTACCGCGCCTTCCTCGCCTCCCCCGCCGGCGCGGCGCTCGGCGCCGGCTTTCTGCAGTGCCCGTCGTGGGCCGAGGTCAAGGAGGGCTGGCGTGCCCAACTCCTCGGCTGGGGGCCCGATCCGGAGGCCGGTGACCTGACGGGCGTGGCTCTGGTGCTGCTGCGGCAGTTCCCCGGCACCCGTAGGTACTTCGCCTACCTTCCCGAGGGTCCCGTCGCCGACTGGACGGACCCGGACATGGACGGCTGGCTCACGCCCCTGCTGGACCATCTGCGCCGCACGGGCGCGTTCGCCGTCCGGATCGGCCCCTCCCCCGCCTACCGGCGCTGGGACGCCGCGCTGCTCAAGCCGCTGACCGGGCCGGGCCGTCGGCTGGGCGACGTGCTGGCCAGTGAGGTCGACCCTCTGGGTACGGCCGTCGCCGAGCGGCTGCGGGCCCGGGGCTGGCGGCGTTGCGGAGGGGACGGGAGCGGGGACGACGGGGACGCCCAGCCGCGCCATGTCTTCCGGGTGCCGCTCGCCGGCCGTACCACCGAGCAGTTGTGGTCGGGGCTCAACCAGGAGTGGCGGCGCAATGTCCGCCGTGCCCAGAAGGAGGGCGTGGAGGTGGTGGTGGGCAGCGCCGCCGAACTCCCCGAGTTCTACCGGCTGCTGGGCATCACCGAGCGGCGTGACGGCTTCCGGCTCGGCCGCTCGCTCGCGTACTACGAGCGTCAGTTCGCGGCGCTCAACACCGAGGAGCCGGGCCGGATGAGGCTGTACCTGGCCCGGCACGGCGGGGAGATCCTCGCGGCCCACACGATGATCGCGGTGGGGCGGCGGGTCTGGTACCAGACGGGCGCCTCGGCCGACCACCGCCGCGAGGTGCGGCCCTCCAACGCCCTGCAGTGGCGGATGCTGCTGGACGCCCACGCCCTCGGCGCCGACGTCTACGACATGCGCGGGGTACCCTCCACTCTCGACCCGGACGAACGTGCGTACGGACTGCTGCGGTGGAAGCTCGGCACCGGCGGACAGGTCGTCGAGACGTTGGGGGAATGGGAGAGACCCTTGGGCGGCACCGCCAACCAGACGCTGTACCGCGCCTTCCAGGCGTACCTGAACCGCCGATGAGGGCGACGACAGCCGCCCCGGCCGGCGAGCAGGTCCCTGAGAAGCCCGCCTCCGCGGCGCGCAGCAGCGCCGTCATGGCCGCCGGCTCGATCGTCTCCCGGGGCACCGGTTTCGTACGGTCCGCCGTGGTGGCGGCGGCGCTGGGCACCATCGGGCCGGTCCCCGACGGGTACGCGGTGGGCAACGCGCTGCCCACCATCGTCTACATGCTGCTGCTCGGCGGCGCGTTGAACGCCGTGTTCGTGCCCGAGCTGGTCAAGGCGGCCAAGGAGCACGCCGACGGCGGCGCCGCGTACACCGACCGGCTCGTCACCGTCTGTGTCGTCGCGCTGCTGGCGCTCACCGCGGTCGCGGTGTGGGCGGCCCCGGCGATCGTCGACGTGTACACCGACTACATCGGTGAACAGGCGGCCATGACCACCGCGTTCACCCGGTACTGCCTGCCGCAGATCTTCTTCCTCGGGCTGTTCACGCTGCTGGGGCAGGTGCTCAACGCGCGCGGCCGGTTCGGAGCGATGATGTGGGCGCCGGTCCTCAACAACCTCGTCGTCGTGAGTGTGTTCGGCGTCTATCTGGCCCTGGCCATGGGCGGCGGGGACACGCTCACCGCGACCGAGACCGCCGTGCTGGGGTGGGGGACGACAGCCGGCATAGCCGTCCAGGCCCTCGCCCTCGTCCCGGCGCTGCGCGCGGCCCGGTTCCGCTGGCGGCCCCGCTTCGACTGGCGCGGCAGCGGACTGACCCGCCCGCTGCGGTCGGCGGGCTGGCTGGTGCTGCTGGTGCTGGCGAACCAGGCCGCCTACTGGGTCACCACCCGGCTGGCCACGACCGCGGGCCTCGACGGGGGCCCCGGCTACGGGGCGTACAACAACGCCTATGTGCTGTGGGCCGTGCCGCACGGCATCATCACCGTGTCCCTGGTGACCGCGCTGCTGCCCAGGATGAGCGCGGCCGCCGCCGACGGGGACACCGCCGCCCTGCGCCGCGACGTCTCCCACGCCCTGCGCGCCTCGGCGTCCGCCGTCGTACCCGCCGCCTGTCTGCTGTTCGCGCTCGCCCAGCCGCTGATGGCTCTTGTCTTCGGACACGGCAGGACCAGCGCGGGCGACACGGCGGCCATGGCCGGCATCCTGATGGCGTTCGCGCCCGGACTGATCGCGATGTCCGGCCAGTACGTGCTGTCGCGCACCTTCTACGCGCTCTCCGACACGCGTACGCCGTTCCTGCTCAACCTCGTGATCGTCGCGCTCAACGCGGGCCTGTCCATGGCCGCGGCCCAACTGCTGCCCGCCCGCTGGGCGGTGACGGGCATGGCGGGGGCGTACTCGCTGGCGCTGTGCGCGGGCTGGGCGGTGACCGCCCGGGTGCTGAGCCGTCGTCTCGCCGTCACCCGTCCGCTGCGATCGGCCGCCGCCGGCGCTCACGTACGGCTGCTGGCCGCCGCCGTACCCGCCACCGTGCTCGGGTATCTGGCGGCGCTGGGAGCCGCGGGTGCCGGCGCCCTGGCCGCCGCGGCCGCCGGTGCGGTCGTCGTCGTGTCCGTCTTCGCCCTGCTCGCCCGTCCGCTGCGGCTCAGGGAACTGAACGCGCTGATCTCCGGTCTACATCGGCGAGTCACCCGCACCCCCTCACCCCCCAGGGAGAACCGCTGATGCCCCGCGTGCTCCTCATCGAGGACGACCCTTCCGTACGGGAAGGGGTCGAGCTCGGTCTGCGCCGCCGCGGCCACGAGGTCCGGGTGGCCGCGACCGGGGAGGCCGGCCTCGCCGCGCTGGCCGAATTCCGTCCGGATCTGCTGCTGCTGGACCTGATGCTGCCCGGGATGAACGGCGTACAGGTCTGCCGGCGGGTCCGTGAGCACAGCCAGTTGCCGATCATCATGCTCACCGCGCGCGGGGACGACTTCGACGTGGTCATCGGTCTGGAGGCAGGGGCGGACGACTACATCGTCAAGCCCGCGCGCACCGAGGTGATCGAGGCGCGGATCTGCGCGGTGCTGCGGCGTATCGACCCCGCAGGCACGGACCGGCCTGCCGTCGAGGTGTACGGCGAACTCGCCATCGACCGGGCGGGGTTGAGCGTCACCAAGGGCGGGCACCGGCTGGCGCTCGCGCCGTCCGAGCTGAAGCTGCTGCTGCATCTGTCCGCCGCCCCGGAGCAGGTGTTCAGCAGGCAGCAGTTGCTGGAGCATGTGTGGGAGCACAGCTACCACGCCGACGCACGGCTGGTCGACGCGTGCGTCGCACGGCTGCGCGGCAAGATCGAGGACGAGGCGGGCAGCCCCCGTTACGTCCAGACGCTGCGGGGCTTCGGCTACCGCTTCGGGCCGCTGTGAGCCGTCCCGAGCGCCGGGCGCGGGCGTTCGGGCTGCGCACCCGGCTGGTGCTCGCCTTCCTGCTGGTCGCCGCCGTCAGCGCGGGCACCACGGCCGCGCTGACCTACCGCGAGGCCCGCAACGCGCTGCTGAAGACCGCCCAGGACACCGCGGTCTCCTCGTTCCGGGACCAGGTCCAGCAGACCGGCTGGACGCTGCCCGTGCAGGAGGAGGGCCTTGAGCTGGTCCTTCAGGACATCGCCCGCAAGGGCAAGCCGCATCCGTGGGTGGTGTTCGCGGAGTACGGCTCGGTGCGCGCCTCCTCCGGTGAGAACCGCGTCTCCACCGTCATCACGCCCGAACTGCGCCGCGCCGCAAGGGCGGACCCCGGCGGCAGCTTCGAGCGGGTCGTCAAGGACGGTGTGCCGTATCTGACCATCGCCATGCCCACCGTCTTCAAGACGGGGGCCGAGGGCGTGCTGCCCAGTGGTCTCATCATCTACGCCGTCATGCGGATGACCGACGAGCAGATCAACGTCGACGCGCTGCTGACGGCCGCCCGGGACGGTGCCCTGCCGGGGCTCGCCATCGCGCTGATCCCCGGCCTGCTCGCCGCGCGCAGCGTGCTGCGTCCGGTGCGCGAACTGCGCCGGGCCGCGCAGAGCATGGGCAGCGGCCGGCTCGACACCCGCATCCCGGTGCGGGGCAGCGACGAACTCGCCGACCTGGCCCACACCTTCAACGAGTCCGCCGGCCAACTGGAGCGTTCCGTACGCGAGCTGCGCGAGGCGGAGGCGCGGGCCCGCCGGTTCGCGTCCGACGTCTCGCACGAGCTGCGCACTCCGCTCGCCGGGATGCTCGCCGTCACCGAGGTCCTCGACGAGGAGGCGGGCCGGCTGGACGCCGACACCGCCCGGGCGGTCCGGCTGGTGAGCAGCGAGACCGGCAAGCTCGCCGTGCTCGTCGAGGACCTGATGGAGATCTCCCGCTTCGACGCGCGTGCCGCCGAGCTGAACGCCGACGAGGTCGACGTGGCGGAGGCCATCCGCAAGACGCTGCAGAACCGCCACTGGACCGACGGCCGGGTCCGCACCGAGCTGCCGGACGGCATCCGGGCCCGGCTGGACCCACGCCGCTTCGACGTCGTCGTCGCCAACCTCGTCGGCAACGCCCTGCGGCACGGGGGTGCACCCGTCACGGTGCGGCTGCGCGGTGAGGCGCGCTCGTCGGGTCCGCCCGTGCTGGTCACCGAGGTCATGGACAGCGGGCCCGGCATCCGGGCCGAGGTGCTGCCGCATATCTTCGAGCGCTTCTACAAGGCCGACGCGGCCCGCACCCGCTCGGCGGGCAGCGGCCTGGGGCTGGCGATCACCCTGGAGAACGTGCGGCTGCACGGCGGAACGATCCGCGCGGGGAACCTGCCCGGCGGTGGCGCCGTCTTCACCGTCGAGATACCGCTGCACGCGGAGGGGGCCGGCGGATGAGGCATGCGCGCACGTTCCGGGGGGCGGGTGCGGTCGCTGTCGTGGCGGGTGCGCTGCTGCTCGGCGGCTGCGGCATCCAGGAGACCGAGGTGATCGGGGCGGGCAGTCCCGCCACGGTCGAGGCCTTCGGCGGCCGCGACAGGCTGCTGTTCTTCCGGTCCCCCGACGGCGGGCTGAATCCCGTGATGCTGGTGAACGAGTCCGCGATCATGATCGGTCCCGACTACGACGAGTCGGGTACGAAGGGCGATGTCTACAGCAGCGGGGAGGACCGCCCTGTGCCGACGGACAAGCTGATCATGGCGTTGCTGGCCGGCCCGAGGGAGGAGGACCGGGCAGCCGGGCTCACCACCTCGCTGCCCCGGCCCCGCCGCGGCGGCATGGCGCAGGTCGAGGTCGCGACGGGCGGGCAGGTCACGGCTCGCGTGCCGATCGCGCTGGGCGCCCTGGACCGCACGGCGCTGCGCCAGCTGGTCTGCACGATCGCCTACAGCCAGGACTCCACCGGCCGGAGCACCGTACGGCTGATCGGGTTCGACGGCGTCGCGCAGCAGGACACCTGCGCTCTGGACCCCGCATGATTGCGGGCGGCTCACCCCACGCCTGAACTGCGCACCGCCGCCAGCGCGGCGCCGAGCTCCGCCACCGCGCGCGGGTCGGTCAGGGAGCGGCCGGTCAGTTCCTCGACGCGGCGCAGGCGGTAGCGGACGGTGTTGGGGTGGACGAAGAGGGTCCCGGCGGCCTCGGCGGCGGAGCCCGCGGCGGCGAACCAGTGCTCCAGGGTCTCCAGGAGCCGGGCCCGATCCACGACCGGCAGGTCCAGCACGGGTTTCAGTACGGTCTCCACCAGATGGGCCGCCTCGGCCGGTGCGGCGGCGACCAGCATGGCCAGGGGGTTGTCGTCGAACCGTGCGACGCCGGGCCCGGAGCCCGGCAGTCCGGCCAGTGCCAGGCGGGCGAAGCGCAGGGCCTGCGGGGTGTCCCGCAGCGAGGCGAAGCCGGGGCTGAGGCCGACGCGGGCGCGGGCCCGGCGCAGAATGCGGACACAGGTCTCCTCCGCGTTCGGCGCCGTCAGGGCGACCATGCCGATCTGCTGGTCGGGCAGCAGCCGCCAGGCGGAGGGCAGTTGGGCCTCGCGCAGGGCGCTCTCGATGCCGGTCAGGGGTTCCGCGCCGGGTGCGGTGGCCGCCGCGACGGCGACCGCGTAGGGGCCCTGCTCGGGCAGACCGAGCTCGCGGGCGGCCTCCCACAGCGTGGTGCGGTCGGCGATGACACCGGTGAACAGGGCCTCCACCAGGGCCGAGCGCCGCGCCTCGCGCTGCAGGGCCAGCTCCGCCGAGGTCTCCCGGTGGGCCGCCGCGACCGCCTCGGCGTAGCGGCCGAACAGCGCCCATACGTCCGCCGACCGGGACACCAACTGGGCGTCGGTGACCTCGGGATGGGTGCGTGACTCCTCGACGATCTCCGTCCACAGCAGCTCGAAGCCGACCCGGTAGGCGTGCAGGGTGTCGGCGAGCGGCATGCCCTGTTCGGCGCGGATCCGGCCGGTGTCGCGGGCCGGGCTGGGGTCCGCGGCGTCCGTGCGGCTGAAGTGGCTCAGCACCAGGTCGGCGTTGGCCGTGCAGGAGCGGCGCAGGGACTCGTAGGGGATCAGCGACTCGTCCCGGTACGCCTCGACGTCCGCGCGGATGCGCTGCGCGATCCGGTCCCCCAGTTGGGGCAGACGCGCGTGCAGCGCCGAGGCCACTCCGGAAAGGTCCATCGCCCCAGCGTAATGCCCCCTCTTTGTGCCCGGGAACAATCACGGCCGGAAGACGCTGTCCGGCCACCCATAGGCGGGCGGCGGGGACGACAGCACCATGTCGTCGACGTTAACTGCGCATTTCGACGACACGCTTGGTTGTCGACGACACCCTTGGTTTTCTACGACCCCTTGGTGGAGGCGGACGATGGGCAATCTGGCGGAGTTTCTGGTGGCGACGGCGGGGCGGCAGCCCGAGCGGCCCGCACTGCGCTTCGGCGGCCAGGTCATCTCGTACGCCGAGCTGGACGAGGCCAGTGCCCGGGCGGCGGCGCTGCTGCGGGCCGAGGGCGTGCGGCCCGGCGACCGGGTGGCGCTGATGCTGCCGAACGTCCCCCAGTTCGTCGTCCTCTACTACGGCGTACTGCGCGCCGGCGGGATCGTCGTACCGCTGAACCCGCTGCTGAAGGCGCGCGAGACGGCGTACCACCTGACCGACTCGGGGGCGGCGCTGCTGTGGGAGTGGCATCAGGCTCCGGGTGAGGGCGCCCAGGGCGCGGCGGACGCCGGGGTGCGGCATATCGCGGTCGAGCCCGAGGCCTTCGCCGGGATGCTGGCCGGGCACGAGCCGCTGACCGAGGTGGCGGCGACAGCGGGCGATGACGTGGCCGTGCTGCTGTACACCTCCGGCACCACCGGCCGGCCCAAGGGCGCCGCCCTCACCCATGCGGGGCTGCGGCACAACACCGAGGTCAACATGACCTATGTGCAGGAGATGACGCCTGAGGACGTGGTGGTGGGCTGTCTGCCGCTGTTCCACATCTTCGGCCAGATCTGCACGATGAGCGTGGCCCTGAGCAGCGGCGCCTCGCTGACCCTGATCCCCCGCTTCGACCCGCAGACCGTGCTGGAGGCGATCGAGCGGGACCGGGCCACCGTCTTCGAGGGTGTCCCCACCATGTACGCGGCGCTGCTGCAGCACCCGTCCGAGGCGGACGTGTCGACGCTGCGGATGTGCATCTCCGGCGGGGCGTCCCTGCCGGTGGAGATCCTGCACGGCTTCGAGCAGCGCTTCGGCTGTGCGGTCCTCGAAGGATTCGGGATGTCCGAGACCAGCCCGGTGGTCACCTTCAACCACCCCGACCGGCCTCGCAAGGCGGGCTCCATCGGCACGCCGATCAAGGACGTCGAGGTGCGGCTGCTGGACGAGCAGGGCAAGGACGTGGCGCCCGGGGAGATCGGCGAGCTGGCGGTGCGCGGGCCGAACGTGATGAAGGGCTACTGGAACCGGCCGGAGGAGACCGCGGCCACGATCCAGGACGGCTGGCTGCGCTCCGGCGACCTCGCACGGCGCGACGAGGACGGCTACCTGTACATCGTCGACCGCAAGAAGGACATGATCATCCGCGGTGGCTACAACGTGTATCCGCGCGAGATCGAGGAGGTCCTGCACGAGCACCCGGCCGTGGGCCTGGCCGCCGTCGTGGGCGTGGCGCATCCGCACCTGGGCGAGGAGATCGCCGCCGCGGTCGTCCTGCGGCCCGGCGCGCAGGCCACCCCCGACGAGCTGCGCGAGTTCGTCAAGGAGCGGGTGGCTGCGTACAAGTACCCGCGCGAAGTATGGCTCGTGGACAAGCTGCCGACCGGCCCGAGCGGCAAGATCCTCAAGCGGGAGATCAGCGCCCCCGCGGGCTGACACTCGGCCGGCGCTCGCGGGGATGTTGAGCACCGGCGCAGAGGCGTACTGAGTACGCGCACTCAGGCTGCGGTGATCTTCGGCTGCGAGAGTCGTGGACAGACCGAACGACAGGAGAACGATCGTGTCCACGCCTCTCGGCATCCGCCGCGCCCTCACCGCCCTCCCGCCCCGCGGCCTGCGCACGGCCGGCGTCGCCCTGGCCGGCGCGGCCGCGGTCGCGGCCCTCACCGGGTGCTCCGCGCTGGAGTACCAGGAGGACCTCTGCATGGCCGGCCACTACCCCGTCCTCGCGGTCAACGACAGCGGTTCGGACTGCGTCCCCGACGACGAGCAGCCGCCCACGGGCTATGCGCGCTACCCGCAGGACAAGATGCACCGGCACGTCGGCGACAAGTGGGACGTCTTCTGGTACACCCACACCCTGGACGAGAACGGCGCCGTCATCACCACGCCGGACGCGTCGTAGGCGCCAGGCCGCCGTCCCCTCACTCGTCCGGGTGAAACCGGGGGCTCCCGCTCCGCTCCCCCGCATGGTCGGCGCCGTGCGGGAGATGACTTGGGCAAGGAAGCCGTGCAGGTGGCGGAGGGAGCCCGGGCATGAGCGAGGTCGTCTTCACCGCCGATTTCACCTCCGAGCGTCAGTGGGTCGCGGGGCGTTCCTGGGCGTATCCGGACGGCGGGCCCACCAACCCGGGTGACAACAAGCTCGACCATCTCACGGCGGATCCCGCCTACTCCCGCAACGGCACCTTCCGCGCCACACTCCGTTCCGACGGCCTGTGGGACACGGGCCTGCTGACCACCGAGGAGAGCGCCGACGGTTTCATGGTGCGCACCGGGGACGAGTTGGAGGCCCGGGTGCGGCTGCCCGTCGAGGTGGGTGCCTGGCCGGCGATCTGGACCTGGCGGGACGGCGGCAACGAGGTCGATGTCTTCGAGTACCACCCGGACAACCCCGATCTGCTGGAGTTCACCAACCACGTCCGGGGAGGCGTGAGTTACGTCCACGACGACGCCGTCAGGCCGGGCGGTGTCATCGACCTGGACGTGACGTTCGGCCGCCGTGACGTGGTCTGGCGGCTCAACGGCAGGGAGGTGTTCGCCGACGGCCGTGGTGTGGGGCGGGACTGGCGGGCCTTTCTGATCGTCAACCTCTCGGTGTCCGCGGGGCGTTACCACCCCTCGCCCGATGACGAGGTGAGCGAGTTGTCGTACGCGGTGGAGAGTCTGGTCGTCCGCAGGCCTCGCAAGCCGTGGTGGTCGTAGGGGACGGAACTCCCGACCGGCACCGGCGCAGTCGACCGAGCTCCCTCCCGACATGCAGCACCGTAAGCGGGCATATCGACACAAAGAGTAGTAGAACTGTGGCATCTCGGTCAGAAGCGGAGGCCTGACGTCTCGGCCACCGGTGAGGCGTGCCCGGCCCGGACGCACCCTCTGCTGGCCGCCGCGACCGTGCCGCACGCCTAGGGGAGCTCGTGTCGGAGCCAACCGTCACCGTCGTCATCGGCGCCTACAACGCCATGCCGTATCTGACCCGCTGTCTGGAGTCGGTCGCCGAGCAGGCGCTGGGGCCGTACACCCTCGAGTGCGTGGCCGTGGACGACGGCTCGACCGACGGCACCGGCAAGGAGCTGGACAGCTTCGCCTCCGAGCACCCCGGCTTCGTGCGGGTCGTCCACCAGCCCAACTCGGGCGGTCCCAGCGCTCCGCGCAATGTCGGGATCGGCCTGGCCCGGGGGCGCTACGTCTTCTTCCTCGACGCCGACGACCACCTCGGTCCCCACGCCATGCGCCGCATGGTCGACATGGCCGAGCGCAACGGCTCCGACGTGGTGCTGGGCAAGTACGTGGGCGTCGGCTGCGACGTGCCCCACTCCATGTTCGCGTCCGACCAGGACGTCGTCGACCTCGCCACCTCCCGTGTCTGGAACCTGTTGACACCGCACAAGCTGTTCCGCCGCTCCTTCCTCCTGGAGCGCGGGCTGCGCTTCGAGGAGGACATCCGCATCGGCGAGGACCGGCTCTTCGTCACCCAGGCCTACCTCCAGGCCTCGGCCGTCTCCGTGGTGGCCGACGTCGACTGCTACTTCAAGGTCAGGCGGGACGACAACGGCAACATCAGCAGCAGTTGCGGCTCCGCCGACGTCACCAGGCGCTTCGAGACCGCCCGGCGAATCATGGCCGCGATCGGCGCCCACAGCGAACCCGGCCCCGTACGCGACGCCGCGCTGCTGCGGACCTTCCGGGGCGGCCTGCTGGACTCCTTCTCCTGGCGCTTCCCGCAGCTCACGGAGGACGAGCAGCTCGCCGCCATGGCGATCGCCCGCCAGGAGATCGAGCGGTTCTACACCCCGCAGCTCGACGCCCGGATGACCGCACCGCACCGCATCTTCGCCCACTGCGCACGGCACGGGCTGCGCCGCGAACTCCTCGACGTCATCGAGTTCCTGAAGCAGGAGCGGAGCAAGGACGGACGCCGCCACGCGGTCGTCGTCGACGGAGGGCGCGCGTACGCGGCCTACCCGTACTTCCGCAACCGGACCACCGCGATCCCCGACTCCTGCTACGACATCACCGACGAGCTGCACCAGGAGGACCGGCTGGACGCCCTGGAGTGGCGGCAGGCCCGGCGCCGCACGGTGCTCCGGCTGGGCGGCCACGGGTACATCGAGGGGGTGCCGACCCGGGAATCGGCCACCGAGCTGGTGCTGCGGCTGCGCGACGACGGCCGCGAGGTGCGCGTCCCCACCCGCGCCGTGCCGTCGGCCGATCGCGAAGGCGGCTTCATCGCCGAGATCGACTTCACCCGCGCGGAGAACGGCGGCTCACTGACCCCGGGCGTCTGGGACGTGTACCTCGACGTCCGCACCCAGGGCCTCTCCACCCGACGCCGGTTCGGCGCCCGCAAGGCCGAGGGCGTGGCCCCGCCCCAGGTCGCCACCACCAGGGACCGCACGATCAAGCCGTACTGCACCGCGTACGGCAATCTCAGCCTGGACGTGACCGCCGCGCAGCGGAAGCAGCCGACGCGAGTCGTCCGCAGAGCGCTTCGCGGCATTGCCCGGCGCCTTCGTGCGGGGCAGCTGCGTGAGCTCGCGCGACCACTACGGTGACGAACCGTCAAGCCTCACCATCCTCCGTCGAAGGAGGCGGCGAGCGCCTGGGGCGAGTGTGCGGCGCTGGTCGTGTTCGCCACGGCGACGACGAGGGCACCGGGCGGTGCGAGGCGGAGGCGGCTAACGTCCCGGCGAGCGGCCGGTCTGTGGGGCCGGCCCCCGACTCGGGGTGGGGCCGACCCCAGTCCTGAGGGCCCGCCAGCGCGGGGCGTCGTCGTCAGGGACGTCCGGGGAGGCGAAGTGGAACGGTACGCCGAGGTGGTCGGCCAGCGCCCGGCCCGCCTCGGCGGCAGCAGGGCCAGCCGGGCGGCCGTGGGAGCTGCGGTACACGGTGGCCAAGTGACCTTCGCCCTCGGGGCCGTCCAGGACCGCGATCAACACAACGAACCAGTCGTGGACGGTGTCGCCGTCCCACACCGCCTCCACCGCGGCCACCCGGCCCGGCAGAGCTGCGACGCGGGCCACAAGCGAGGGGAGGTCCAGCGGATCGGGCGGCGTGCGCCGCACCTGGTCACCGAGAGCCTCGTACCGCGCCTGAACCACCCCCTCCGCCTCCTGCAGCCCCACCCCCAGCAGCCGCAGCTCCTCCCACACCCACCTGACCGCCGAGATCCGACGATCACGCAGCACATCGGCGTCGACCGCTTCGCGGGTGCGCTCCTCCAGATAGCCCCACCAGCCGCTCACTGGGGCACCGGCCGGGGTGTCATGGCGTACGTCATGATCCGACCCTAGGCCGACGCGTGGGTCGCGAGCCAACCGTTTCGCTGGGCCTCGCTGAGGACCGTGAGGAGGCCGAGGAGGGTGAAGTCGTGGTGGGCGATGCGGCGCCGGCCCCCGTCAGGGAGTGCGGAACCCCCGGAAGGTCACCCGCGTGCGTGTGCTGAAGCCGAGCCGCTCGTAGAGGGCGATCGCGGCGGTGTTCGCCTCGGCCACGTGCAGGAAGGGGCGCTCGTCGCGGGCCAGGATGCGTGCGGCGAGCGCGCCGACCAGGCGGGCGGCGTGGCCCCGCCCGCGAGCTTCCGGAGCGGTGCAGACGGCGCTGATCTCCGTCCAGCCGGGAGGCCGCAGCCGTTCGCCGGCCATCGCGACCAACGTGCCGTGCTCGCGCACGCCGAGGTAGGTGCCGAGTTCGTGGGTGCGCGGCTGGAAGGGGCCCGGCCGGGTGCGCGCGACCAGGTCGAGCATCTCCGGAACGCTGTCCGGCCCCAGTTCGACCAGGTCGGTGCCGGGCTCCGTCCCCGGAAGGTCGTCCCCAGCGCTGCCGGACCAGATCATCTGACGGCCGTCGAGAAGGAACACCGGCTCCCAGTCCGACGGCGGCACCGCCGGAGAGCTGAACAGGTCCGCGAGCTCGCCCGGCCCCAGCAGCCGGGCGAGGTCGGCCCACTCCCCCGCGTCCGGGTCGGCCGACACCGCGCAGAAGGTCGCCACGTCCGGCACATAGCGGGCGGCGCCGCCGAGCCGACGGGCGAGATGTGCGTGGTGCCCGCGGAGTGACCGGCTCACCGGGTCGTCGAGCACCTCGGTGTCGCTGCCCCTCATCGTGCTGTGCCTTGCCTCTCAATGTCGTTTCATGTCGCCGCCACGTCGAACAAGGTAGCCGTCGATGCGGCTCATCCGTTCCTAGGCCTCCACCGAGACGCGGAGCCCCCCGAGGAGGTCAGTGCCGTTCCGGGTCGAACTCCAGCACCTGGGTGAGGCGGATGTTGTTGCCCGAGGGGTCGCGGAACGATGTGTCGATGCCGTACGGCTGCACCGTCGGCGGGTCGTTGAACTCGACGCCCCGGGCGGACAGTTCGTCGTACGCGGCCTTGCAGTCGTCGGTCTCCAGGAACAGCGTGCCGCCCGCGCCCTTGGCGACCAGGTCCGACAGCTGGGCGCTGCTCGTCTCGTCCAGCATCGGCTCCTTGGGCACCGGCATCAGCACGAGCGCCGGGCCGTCCCCGCCGGGCGGGGCGACGCACAGCCACCGGAAGTTCCACGCCTCCATGGTCACGTCCGCCCTCACCTCCCAGCCGAGTTTCCGGGTGTAGAAGTCGAGCGCCTCGTCCTGGTCGTGCACCCAGAACTGCGCGTTGGCGATCTTGATCGTTGTCATGGCTGCTCCTCGGTCGACTGCCTGGAGTCGACGCTAGGCAGCCGGTGACCCGGTGTCTTCTCGAAACGTGCGGTTCCGCGGCCGACCGTACGCCATCGCCACACAGCGCGGGATGCGCACATGCCGTGCGGCGGGCGGGTGTGCCGCCCGGTAGGCCTGCGGGGTGGTGCCGTACATCCTGCGGAAGCTCGTCGTGAACGATCCGATGCTCCGCGCGCCGACGGCCACGCCGACCGCGGCCACCGTCCAGTCGGTCGACACCAGCAGGGCGGCGGCCCGTTCCAGGCGGCGGGTCAGCAGGTACTGGTGCGGTGACTCGCCGAACGCGGCCTTGAAGCAGCGGCTGAAATGGGCCGGCGACAGCGCGGCGGCCGCGGCCATGTCGGCGACGGTGAGGTCCTCGCAGTAGCGGGCGTCGGCGAGATCCTTGGCGCGGAGCAGATGACGAGCGATCGGAACACGGGCCACGCATCCCATTGTGCGGACGCCTGACGCGGGGTCCACTCCGTGCTCGTCATGCCGTACGACGTCCTGCCTTGTGCAGGAAGCGCCGCAGGCGGGTCTCCGGCCAGGTGTTGATCACGTCGTCCGCGGTGAGCCAGCCGCGCTGCGCCGTGCCCACGCCGTAGCGCATGTTGGCCAGGTGGAGGACGGAGTGGGCGTCGCTGTCGACGGCGAACCTCACCCCGTGCCGCCGGGCCCGCAGGATGTCCTCGTCGCGCAGGTCGAGCCGGTCGGGGTGGGCGTTGATCTCCAGGGCCGTACCGGTGCGCGCGCAGGCGGCGAAGACCGCGTCGAGGTCGGCGTCGATGCCGGGTCGCCTGCCGAGGATGCGGGTGGTGGGGTGGCCGATGATGTTCACGTACGGGTTCTCGCAGGCCCGTACGATCCGCCGGGTCTGCTCGTCGCGGCTCTGGTTGAAGTGCGAGTGCACCGAGGCCACGCACAGGTCGAAGCCGGCCAGGAACTCCTCGGGCCAGTCCACGCCGCCCTGCGGGTCGATGTTCAGCTCAACGCCGTGCAGCAGCCGCAGGCCGCGCCGCCCGCCCTGCTTGCGGTACGTGCCGTCGAGCTCGCGCACCTGCTCGCGCTGGGCGAGCATCCGCTCCCGGGTCATCTGCTGCATGTACAGGTCGGGCCCGTGGTCGGTGACGGCGTAGTAGGCGTAGCCCCGCTCGGCGGCCGCCCGCACCATCTCCTCCAGCGGCGCGAGCCCGTCGGTCAGGTCGGTGTGCGTGTGCAGGTCGCCGCGCAGGTCCGCCTCCGTCACCAGGTCGGGCAGCTCGTCGCGCAGCCCGGCCTCGATCTCCCCGCGGTCCTCGCGCAGGGCGGGCGGGATCCAGGGCAGGCCGAGCCGGGCGTAGACCTCCTCCTCGGTCTCCGAGGCGATCTTCTCCCCGCTCTCGGCGTCGAACAGGCCGTACTCGGACAGCTTCAGCCCTTGGTGCACGGCCAGCTCCCGGGTGCGGATGTTGTGGGCCTTCGCGCCGGTGAAGTACTGCAGCGCCGCACCCCAGGAGTCCGGCGGTACGACCCGCAGATCGACGGAGAGCCCCTTCACCGTGCGTACCGACGTCTTCGCCTGCCCGTGTGCGACGACCTCACTGACGTACGGCAGCCGTGTGAAGGCCTCCATCAGCGGTCCCGGCTTCTCCGCCGCCACGAGGACGTCGATGTCGCCGATCGTCTCCCGCATGCGACGCAGCGACCCGGCGTAGGTGCAGCGGCGGCAGCCGGTCACGCCGGACAGTTCCCCGACGATGTCGTCGGCGAGGTCCATGGCCACGTCGAGCAGCACGCGGTCGCCGGAGGACCTCAGGAGTTCGACGCCGTGGAGGATGTTCTCCTCGGTCCTGGGCCCGAAGCCCTTGAGGTCGCGCAGTTTCTCGGCGTGGATCGCGTCCACCAGCTCCTCGACCGAGGAGACGCCCAGGGTCTCGTAGAGGGCGAGTGCCTTCTTCGGGCCGAGGGTGGGGATGGCCGTCAGGCGTCGTACGCCCGCGGGGATCTTCGCGCGTAGCTTCTCGACCGCGGACACGCTGCCGGTGGTGAAGTACTCGGTGACCTTGTCCGCGATCGACTTGCCGACGCCTGGGATCTCCCGCAGCCCCTTGGGATCGAGCGTGGACACGTCGGCGTGGTAGCCGCCGATCGCGCGGGCGGCCTTCTCGTAGACGCGCGCCTTGTACGCCTCTCCGCCGGTGATCGAGATGAGGTCCGCGTACTCCCGGAACAGCTCCGCGACCTCGTCGTTGGACCGAGCCATGCCCTCCGAGTAGGCAGGCGGCGTCCGGTTCATTCATGCCGGCGCACGCTCATCGGTACCGGGCCTCCCCGCCCGTACGGTCGTGCACGGCGGCGTCGAAGTGGAGCGGACGGCGTGCCCGGCAACGGGGGCCGACCGTAAAACACTTGTGCCGCTGCGTGAGGTCGGCTTGAGTGCGTGCCCGTGACCGCCTTGAACGATCTCGTACGGCCGGACCGCTACCCGCGTGCGTCGCGCTACGACCCGGCATGGCTCGTCGGCCTCGACATGGGGCCCCACCCGCTGTGGCTCCTGGAGGACCTGGCCCGGGACCTCGATCTGCGCCCCGGGATGCGGGTCCTCGACCTCGGCTCCGGGAAGGGCGCCACGTCGGTGTTCCTGGCCCGTGAGTACGGTGTGAAGGTCGTCGCCGCGGACTGGTGGATCCCCGCGGAGGACGCGGCCGCCGTCTTCGCGGAGGCGGGGGTCGCCGACCGGGTGACGGCCGTGCGGGCGGAGGCGCACGTGCTGCCCTTCGAGCCGGAGAGCTTCGACGCGATCGTGAGCATCGACGCCTTCGAGTACTTCGGCACGGCTGACGGCTACCTGCCGTATCTGGTGCGATTCCTGCGTCCCGGCGGCCAGTTGGGCATCGCCACGCCCGGCATGACCCGCGAGGTCCGCGAACTCGGCGCGATACCGGCCCACATCAAGCGCGTCGTCGGCTGGGAGGCCCTCGCCTGGCACACGCCGCAGTGGTGGCGCTTCCAGTGGGAGATCACCGAGCTCGTAGAGGTCACGTCCGCCCGTCTCCAGCAGGACGCCTGGCGCGACTGGCTGCTGTGGACACGGGCCTGCGCCGAGCAGCGGCCGGAGGGCCCGGGTGCCGACCAGCCGGTGATCGACATGCTCACGGAGGACGGCGGCGCGTACCTGTCCTTCGCCCTGGTGACCGCCCGCAAGAAGTGAGCCCGGCCGGGGCTTTCTCGCGGAGCCGCCGCTTCCCTGTACGGGGTCGGTAACACATCGAGGGGGGTTGCCGCCGGCGGTGAAGGGGTGCGGCACACTCGGCTTGTCGTCGCACAACACGAGCACCGCCCACGGCAGACCACGGGGGAAAGCCATGCATGCTCCTGTCCGCACTCGTCACGAGACCACGACAAGTCCCAAGAGGCGCAGGGCATTTGCCCTGGCGGCCACCGTGGTCGCCGCGGTGCTCGCGGCCACCGCGTGCGAACCGCAGTCCGCCGGCAAGGCGGACGGCTCCCGGCGGCCGTCGTCGGACCGACCGCGCACGACGGCCGCGGCCACGACTGCCGCGGCCACGCCGAGCGAGACGGCATCGCCCTCGCAGGGCGGCGACAGCGGTGCCGTCGCCGCCTGTGCGGGGTCCGAGGTGTCGTTCGCCGCGTCGAGCGAGGACGCGGCGGGTGAGGAGACCCGACACCTCCTGCTCACGCTCACCAACGCCGGTGACAGGAAGTGCACCGTCCACCACTACCCACAGGTCCGGGTCGGCGCCCACGCCAAGGAGCCTGTGAAGGTGATCGAGGACAGCGACCCGGAGGAGCTGATCACCCTCGCTCCGGGCGAGGAGGCGCATGCCGCGCTGCTCGTCAACGGCGGCGGCATGGATACGTACGAGACCAGGACCGTCACCCTGCGGTTGCAGGGAGCGGAGCTGGACGGCACCCCCGGCGAGCCGGTCGAGGTCGGTCTGCCCGGCGTGGCGGCCTTCGACGACGGTGCCCGGGTCACCTACTGGACGACCGCCTCCGGATATGCCCTGGACTTCATCATGTCGTCCTGACCTGGAGCCCTGGGTGTGGCCTCAGGTCAGGCGCCCTGGAGCCAGTCCCGGTCCAGGCGGTCGGTCAGGCCCGCGGCGGCGAAGGCGGCTTCGAGGGCCTCGCGGCCCTCGGTGAAGTGGGCCCAGCTGTCGTGGTGGACCGGGACGACGCGGCGGGCGGCGAGGATGCGGGCGGCCTCGGCGGCCTGGGCGCTGTCCAGGACGAGGGGTTCACCGTCGAAGAGGACGGGGAAGCGGGGGGCTCCGGCGAAGAGGACGGCCGTGTCCACCGGGGCGAACCTCTCGGCGATCTCCTTGACCGCGTCGAGCGAGGCGTTGTCGCCGCTGACGTAGACGGTGGGCAGCCCGTCTCCGGTGAGGACGAAGCCGACGACCTGGCCGGTGATCGGCTCGACCGCCTCGCGCGGACCGGGCCCGTGAATGGCGGGGACCCCGGTCACGGTGATGCTGCCGCCGCCGGGGCGCTTCAGTTCGACGCTCTCCCAGTCGGCCAGGCCGGTCGCCTGCGCACCGAGGCGCTCTCCGCCGCCGGGCGTGGTGAGCGTGAGCGGGACGTCGGCGAGCAGGGCCCGGCCGGAGGTGTCGAGGTTGTCGGCGTGCTCGTCGTGCGAGAGCAGGACCACGTCGACGGGGCCGAGGTCGGCGGGCGTCGCCGCGGCGGGGGCCGTCTTGGTCAGCATGGGGCCGACCGGTCTCGGGTAGTCGCCGGGGCTGTCGAAGGTCGGGTCGGTCAGGAAGCGCAGGCCGCCGTACTCGAAGAGGGCGGTGGGGCCGCCGAGGACGCGGACAGGGAACTGCTCGGTGTCGTACTGGGACATGCGCGATGACTCCTCGTACTCATGAAATGCTCACGACTTCTCATGGATTCGCTCCGTGTTTTCCGTGAGGCACACGCTAGGGCCGTGTCACGGAAAAATGCAAGGGCTACCATGAGGGCGTGGAAGAAGCCGTGGTCACCGACATCACGCGGGCCGCCGCCCTGCCCCCGGCTCCGGGGGCCGACCGGTACCGCTCCCTGGATTTCGCCGACACCGCCGCGACCCTGCCCGCGGGCCAGGCCTACGACCTGCTCGCGGCGCCCGACTCCGCCAGGAGCTGGCTCCTCGCACACAACCTGACCTCCGAGGAGGTGCGGTTGTACGAGCTGTGCGCGGGGCGCATGCGTACGCTGCGCGGCCATGTGCGGGCCCTGTTCGCGGCCCGCGTCGACGGCGCCGCCCCGCCCGAGGCGGCCCTGCGGGCGGTGAACGACGCGCTCACGGCCGTGCCCTCGGCACCGCTGCTCGCCTGGGACGGAGCGCAGGGGTTGCGCCGCGTCGAGTCGCACCCCACCGACCAGGCCGTGAACCACGCGCTGGCGATCCTCGCCGCCGACGCCGCCGACCTGCTCACCGGTGCGGACGCCGACCTCCTCGCCGCCTGCGGCTCCGCGCCCTGCGACCGTTTCCTGCTGCGCACCCACGGCCGGCGCCACTGGTGCTCCACCCGCTGCGGCGACCGCGCCCGCGCCGCCCGGGCCTACGCCCGGCGCACCGGCGCGTCCGAGTGACCGGCCGACCGCGACTTCTCAGCGCAGTACGGCCGCCGGCAGGGCCGTGCCCAGTGCCGTCAGGTCGGGGAAGCTGAGGTGGTGTCGGACGTAACGGCCCTCACGCCGAGCCGTGAGCAGGCCCGCCGCACGCCCTGGGCGGACGCTCGGCTCGCTGTCCGGCGGCCAGCGCGGCCGGCTGGCCCTGGCCGCACTGCTCGTACGACGGCCGCCGGCCCTGCTGCTCGACGAGCCGACGAACCACCTCGACGACGGCGCCGCCGCTTTCCTGGAGGAGCAACTCCGCGGCCTGCCGGGTGTCGTGGTCGCCGCCAGCCACGACCGGGCGTTCCTCGACGCCGTGTGCACCGACCTGATCGACCTCGATCCGGCGGTCGACGGACCGGTCCGCTACGGCGGCGACTACAGCGCCTATGTCAGCGAGAAGCGCGCCGAACGGGAGCGCTGGGAGCGGCGGTACGCCGAGGAACAGGAGGAGTTGGAGGCGCTGCGGCACACGGCGGGGGTGACCGCGCGCCGGGTCGCACCGGACCGGGGCCCGCGCGACAACGAGAAGATGGGCTACGGCCATCGGGCCGGCCGCGTCCAGAGCCAGATCTCCCGCCGGGTGCGCAACGTGAGCCGACGGGTCGAGGAGCTGGAGCGCACGGGGGTCGCCGAGCCGCCGCCCCCGCTGACGTTCGCGGCGCCGCGGTTGGCCGCACGGCCGCTGGACGGCCCGGAGCCCTTGGTTTCCCTCCGGGACGTACGGGTTCCGGGGCGGCTCACACTGTCCGGCCTCGAGGTGTCGGCGACCGAGCGGCTCCTGGTCACGGGCGGCAACGGGGCGGGCAAGTCGACCCTGCTCGCGGTCCTCGCCGGGCACCTCACGGCCGAGGGCGAGGTGCGCAGGCGGCACGGGCTGACCGTGGGCCTGCTCACCCAGGACACCGTCTTCGACCGGCCCGACCGCACGGTCCGGGACACCTACGCGCTGGCACTGGGAGCCGAGCGGGCGGAACAGGTGCCGCTGTCCCGCCTCGGCCTGCTGGCCGAGGCGGACCTGGACAAGCCGGTCGGCCAGGTGTCGGTGGGCCAGCGCCGCCGACTGGCCCTCGCCCTGCTGGTGGCCCGGCCACCGGAACTGCTGCTGCTGGACGAGCCGACCAACCACCTCTCGCCCCGACTGTGCGACCAACTGGAGGCCGCCCTGGGCAGCGGCCCCGACGCCATCGTGGTCGCCAGCCACGACCGCCGGCTGCGCCGCGGGTGGCAGGGGCGCGAGCTGCGGCTGGCTGGGCGGGAGGAGGGGGCGGGGGTCCGGCTGGGCGGGGTGGGGTGACGTGGCTGGGGTGGCGGGGGCCGGACCGCTCAGGCGGGATTCCCAGGCACGGGCTGAGCTGGTGAGGGTGCCGGGTTGCTCAGGCGTGATGCCGGGCAGGGGCTGGGGTGGTGGGGTGCGCAGGCCCCCGGCCGCCAGCCCTTGCACCTCACCCGAGTCACCTGTCAAGATGGTGACGTGAATCTTGACCATGTCTTCGTGTGCGGGAACCCGGCGCTCGACTTCGCGGCCACGCTGCGGGCCCGGCGGACGACCAGGTTCGAGATGTTCGTGGCGCCGGACCGGCTGAACGCCTGGTACCTGGAGTCGGGGCTCGTGGACGCGATCACGCCTGCCGGGGAGGACGACGTCCGGGAGGCGGTGGCGGTGCGCGAGGCGGTCTACCGGCTCGTCACCGATCGGCGCCTCGGTGAGGACTTCGACCGGGAGGCCCTCGCGGTGCTCAACGCCGCCGCGCGCCAGGTCCCTGCGACGCCGCAGCTCACCCGGGCGGGCCGGCACACCGACGCGACGCCCGCGCAGGCCCTGGCCACCGTCGCCCGGCAGGCCGTGGAGCTGCTCAGCGGCCCGGACGTCCCGCTGCTCAAGGAGTGCGGCAACCCCGAGTGCACGCGTGTCTACATCGACCGCTCCCGGGGCATGCGGCGGCAGTGGTGCGGCATGGAATCCTGCGGCAACAAGCTCAAGGCTGCGGCCTACCGTGCCCGGAAGAAGTCCTCGCCCGCTGCCGCCCACTGACTGCCGCTCGACGACCTCCGGGTCACAGCCCCAGGTCCAGGGCCAGGCACGAGTAGTACTTCCACGAGCCCTCGGGGTCGTAGGAGGCGGCCCCGCCCGGCGCCGCCTCCACCTCCTCGGTCATGTCCTCGAAGCGAATGCGCTCGGGGAGCTTGCCGAAGCGCGCCTGTCGAGCGGCAGCCGCCGCTGCCGTAGACGGAGCCGTTCCGGTTGCCGCCGTCGTGTCCGTCGCCCGTTCCTTCTTCATGCCGAACCCCTCCTCGATCAGACGGTGATGGTCTTGTACTCGGTGTACGTGCCGAGGCCCACCGCGCCGAACTCGCGGCCGATACCGCTGGCCTTGAAGCCGCCGAACGGGCCGTCGAAGGCGACAGGCGCCCCGTTGACCGTGACGGTGCCGGTGCGCAGACGCCGGGCGACCTCCAGGGCACGGCCCTCGTCCAAGGACCAGACGCCGCCGGAGAGCCCGTACGGGGAGTCGTTGGCGATGCGAACGGCGTCGTCCTCGTCGTCGTAAGGAATGACGACCAGGACCGGGCCGAAAATCTCCTCCTGCGCGATGCGCATGGCATTGTCGACGTCGGCGAACACGGTGGGGGTGACGTAGTTGCCCTTCTCCAGACCCTCGGGGATCTGCGGGCCGCCCGTGACCAGCCGGGCGCCCTCCTCGATGCCGAGCTCGATGTAGCTGCGTACGCGCTGCTGCTGGTCGGGGCGGATCATCGGGCCGATGAAGGTGTCGGGGTCGCTGGGGTCGCCCACCTGCAACGACTCGACCATGTCCTTCAGTGCCGTGACGACTTCCTCGTACCGGCCGCGCGGCGCGAGAATCCTGGTCTGGGCGATGCAGGACTCGCCGTTGTTGAGCAGGGAGCCGAACTTCAGGTCCGCTACGGCCTGTTGGACGTCGGCGTCCGGCAGGACGATCGCGGCGGACTTGCCGCCCAGCTCCAGGCTGACCCGCTTGAGCTGCTCCCCCGCGATCGAGGCGATACGGCGGCCGGCCCGCGTCGAGCCGGTGAAGGCGATCTTGTCGACCTCCGGGTGCGACACCAGGTACTCGCTGGTCTCCCGGTCCGCGGGCAGGACGCTGACGACGCCCTCGGGCAGGCCGGAGCGCTCCAGCAGTTCGGCCAGGAAGCCCATGCTCAGCGAGTTCTCCGGGGAGACCTTGAGGACCACGGAGTTGCCGGCGGCCAGGGCCGGGATGATTTTCGAAGTGGCCGAGGAGAAGGGCGAGTTCCAGGGGATGACGGCCGCCACGACACCGACCGCCTCTCGGCGCACGATGCTGTGCACCGGCGATGTCGGGTCGGAGGACGTCAGCGCCTCCTCCCAGGGGAACTCCTGCGCCGCCTTCAGGTAGGCGTCCGCCTGCCGGGTCAGACCCGGCTGCCCGGCGCGGGTGAACCAGAGCGCCGAGCCGTTCTCCAGTGAGGTCAGCCGCGCGACCTCCTCCGCGTTCTCCTCGCGCAGCGCGTTGAACCGCCGCAGGAACGCGATCCGTTGCATCGGCGGGGTCCTGCGCCAGGCACCCGCGTCGAAGGAGGCCCGCGCCGCGGCCACCGCACGGTCCACGTCCGCGGGCTGCGCCTGGGCGGCACGGCCGATCACGGACCGGTCGTGCGGTGAGGCGAGGTCGAGGAGTGCCGGGTCGCTCGGCTCCGTCCAGGAGCCGCCGATGAAGAGCCGGCCGTAGACGATCACGCGTTTTGTCTCCTTGGTCCGTCGGCGCACCGTCAGAGGCGGTCGGCGTCGACGACGGCCTGCGCGAAGGCGGTCGGCGCCTCCTGCGGCAGGTTGTGGCCGATGTCCGCGAGGGTGCGGTGCTCGTAGGGGCCCGTGAAGTGGTCGCGGTACGCCGAGCCGTTGCCGGGCTGGGTGAAGGGATCGAGGGCCGGGTCGAGGGTGATCGTGGGGACGTGGATGGACGGCCGTGCGGCGAGCTGGGCCTCGTAGCGGCTGTAGCGGCGGTCCCCCTCGGCCAGACCGATGCGCCAGCGGTAGTTGAACAGGACGACGGCCGCGTAGTCGGGGTTCTTGAACGCCTCGGCGGTGCGCTGGAAAGTGGCTTCGTCGAAGGCCCAGTTGGGCGAGACGAGGGTCCAGACGTAGCGGCACAGGGCGATGCGTTCGTCGACGTTCTCCATCGCCTTCTTGCCGCGCTCGGTGGCGAAGTACCACTGGTACCACCAGTTGTGCTCGACGGCCGCCGGCGCGGGTTCCTGCTGCGCCTTGAGGTCGGTGATGAGGTAACCGCCCGTCGAGACAAGGGCCTTGACCCGCTCCGGCCACAGGGCCGCGATGATGTCGGCGGTGCGCGAGCCCCAGTCGAACCCGGCGAGCACCGCCTTGTCGATCTCGAGGGCGTCCATCAGGGCGATGATGTCCAGCGCGACGGCGGACTGTTCGGCCGTGCGGGGCGTACGGCGGGACAGGAAGCGCGTGCCGCCGTGGCCGCGCAGATACGGCACGATCACGCGGTACCCCAACTCGGCGAGGAGCGGGGCGACGTCGACATAGCTGTGGATGTCGTAGGGCCACCCGTGCAGGCACAGGACGACCGGGCCGTGAGCGGGGCCCACCTCTGCGTAGGCGATGTCGAGGACGCCTGCCCTGATGCGCTTGAGCGTCCCGAAGGCGGTGTGAGCACCGGGCTCGACGGTGGCCACGGTGGGTGCGTTCCCCCGGGCGTACGAGGCCGTCGTGGCCGTCGCGGTGGACTGCAGGCCGGCCAGCGAGACCGCGGCCGCGCCGGTGCCGAGACCGACCGCCTTGCCGAACGTACGCCTGTTGATCATGAGTGACCCCTCCGTCGCGAGCCGCGCCCTGTGGCACCATCAGGCTCACATGCGACTCGTCACCTGTCAAACTAGTGACGCCACAATCTCAGGGGCAGCCCAATAGGCGAAGTAGTCCGCTCAAGCGACCGCCTTGACCGGTGACGCGTCGACTTGCATGATGAAGTCACCGCCTTGACCGGTGACACTCCTCGGGGGTCAACCGGCCCTGCGGTCATTCGAAGCCTTCGACCCAGATGGGGAGCACGAGCCATGGCAGTCACCTACACCGCCCATGTCGATGTCGACGGAGAGGGCCGCAACGGCGGTCACGTCCGTTCCTCGGACGGCCTGCTGGAGACCCGGCTCGCCATACCCAAGGAGTTCGGCGGCGCGGGCGACGCGACCAACCCGGAGCAACTGCTGGCCGCCGGCTGGGCCGCCTGTTTCCTGGGCGCCCTGCGCCGCGCCGCCGCGACCCGGAAGATCCGGCTCGGCAGCACCGCCATCACCGTGGAGATCACCCTCACCCACGGCGACGACGGCGAGTTCTCCCTCTCCGCGGTCCTCAGCCCCGTCCTCGGCGGCGTGGATCAGACGACCGCCCAGGAACTGGCGGACGCCGCCCACCAGATCTGCCCGTACTCCAAGGCCACCCGGAACAACATCCCCGTCACCCTCGACGCCACCGGCACCGCGGCCTGACCCACCCCTGACCGCGGGTCCCGTACCCCTCCCCCTGAGGTGCGGGACCCGCCCCACTCGCTCTCGACGGGAACGGACGGCACCATGCCGGCGACGCCGCAGACCACCCAACGCCCCACCCAGCGCCCCACCTACGCGCCGCCGCGCGCCAACTCCCTTACCGCGTCCCCGTTTCCAGCGGCAGACGGCCCACTGCCGCCCTCCCCCGACCACGCTTCGCCGACCGACACGCAGCTCTGGAGCTGGGCGGGTACCGCGGTGCTCTGCGGATTCGGTCCGGCGGCCTCGGACCTCATCTGACCGTGCAGGCGCGGAAACATGGTGCCGAGGGCCTCCGGTCGGCAGAGTGGGAGCGGTCCGCCGCCGGGAAGGTCCCGTGCGGGCGGCCGACGAAAGGGCTGCGATCAGGATGCAGGCGGAATTCGGCGGGCAGTACGGCGACTACCAGAACGAGATCTACCTCAACGGCCTGTTCGGCGTGCTGCCGGACATGCCGATGACGTACGGCGAACTGGAGGCGAGGGCCGCGGCGGCGCTGCCCGCCTCGGTGCTGTCGTACGTGGCGGGCGGTGCGGGGGACGAGTTCACGCAGCGGGCGAACGTCTCGGCGTTCGAGCGGTGGGGGCTCGTGCCGCGAATGATGGTGGGTGCGGCCGAACGGGACATGAGCGTGGACCTGTTCGGACTGCGGCTGCCGTCGCCGTTGTTCATGGCGCCGATCGGGGTGATCGGGCTCTGCGCGCAGGACGGACACGGCGACCTGGCGACAGCGCGGGCCGCCCGCAGGACCGGGGTGCCGATGGTGGCGTCGACGCTGTCGGTGGACCCGCTGGAGCAGGTGGCGGGCGAGTTCGGGGACACGCCCGGCTTCTTCCAGCTGTACACGCCCAAGGACCGCGCCCTCGCGGAGAGTCTGGTGCACCGGGCGGAGAAGGCGGGCTTCGGGGGAATCGTCGTCACCCTCGACACCTGGGTCACCGGCTGGCGTCCGCGTGACCTCGCGGCCAGCAACTTCCCACAGCTGCGCGGCCATTGCCTGACGAACTACACCTCCGACCCCGTCTTCCGCGCCCGGCTGGCGAAGGCCCCGGAGGAAGACCCGCAGGCCGCCGTCCTGGAGTGGGCCGGCATCTTCGGGCATCCGCTGACCTGGGACGACCTGCCCTGGCTGCGCTCGCTCACCGACCTGCCGCTCGTACTGAAGGGCCTGTGCCACCCCGAGGACGTGCGCCGGGCCAGGGACGGCGGCGTCGACGCGGTCTACTGCTCCAACCACGGCGGCCGGCAGGCCAACGGCGGACTCGCGGCCCTCGACGCGCTGCCCGGCGTCGTCGAGGCGGCGGACGGGTTGCCGGTCCTCTTCGACTCCGGCGTCCGCTCCGGCGCCGACGTCGTCAAGGCGCTCGCCCTGGGCGCCACCGCCGTCGGCGTCGGCCGGCCCTACGCGTACGGGCTCGCGGTCGGCGGCGAGGACGGCATCGTCCACGTGCTGCGGTCCCTGCTGGCCGAGGCCGATCTGATCATGGCCGTCGACGGCTACCCGACCCTGGCCGACCTGCGTACCGAGGGTGCGCTGCGCAGGAACTGATCACCTGCGGTTGACTGGGCCCCGCGATGATCGAACGACACACCACTCATGGGGGCCAGGCAGTGAGCAGCACCGACACTCCGCTGACACCGGACGCGGCATGGCTGGAGGAACGGCTCGGTGAAGGGTCGCTGTGGCGGCCGGCCGAGGCCGATCTGCCGGACGAGCTGACCGATGCGCAGTCGAGGGAGTTCCTGCTCACGGTCGGCTTTCCCGCCGTCCGCCTCGGCGGCGTCGGGATCGACACGAGAATCCTGCGGGGCAGGCGCTCCCTGGAGCCCTTCGACGCCGACGAGCTCTACGGCAACCGTTACCCCGACGACGACTCCCCGCCCGAGAACTTCTGCTTCGCCGTGGCGCTGTGGGGCGACCAGCATCTGATGCTCGACGCGGCGGACGGCGGCATCACCCACTACGACCCCAACGGCTGGGACCACGCGGCCGGTTGGAAGGGACCTGCCGCCGACTCCCTCCCTCGGCTGGCCGTTCTCCTCGGCCTGATCGCCGAGTCGAGCGACGCCCTGGAGTCGGACGACGACACCGTACGCGCGGCCGCCGCCGCCCGTCTGCGGGAGCGTCTGATCGGCCAGGACCCGAATGTGGACGACTCCGCCTTCTGGGACGAGATCTTCGAGTCCCTCGAGTGACGGCCGCCGTTGTCACTGGCTGACCGGCAACCGCTGCGGGACCGGCATCTGCGCCCGGTCCCGCGGCGGCCGACGCCCTTACGGGAAGGTCAGCTTGAAGCTGTTGATGTAGCCGGTGTCGTACGAGGCCCGGTCCTGGACGCGCAGCCTCCAGGTGCCGTTCGCGACCTCGGACGAGGCGTTGACCGTGTAGGTGGTCCGCACGTTGTCCGCCGAGTCGGAGGACGAGTACGGCTTGAGGTTGTAGACGCTGCCGTCGGGCGCGACGAGGTCGACGACCAGGTCACCGCGGTAGGTGTGGACGATGTCCACGCCGACGGCGAGGCTGCTGGGCGCATTGCCCGTGATGCCGCTGACGGTGACGGAGGAGGTCACCGCGGCGCCGTTGTCGGGGATGGACACGTCGGCCGTGTTCTCGAAGACCTTGCCCGGGACCGTCGTCCCTGAGGACAGCGTCCAGATCGCGTGGGCGATGGCGTCGCTGTTGCGGTCCAGGGCCGTGTCGTTGATGTTCGCGCTGGTGTCGCAGGAGGAGTGGTAGCAGCGGTCGAAGGCCTGCCCGGCCGTGCCGCCCCACTTCTGGGCCTGCGCCGAGGTCTTGGTGTAGTCGGCGCCGGTGAACAGGCCGCCGACGGGTATGCCCGCGTTCTTGAACGGCGCGTGGTCCGAGCGGCCGTCGCCCTCGGTCTCGATCTCGGTGGGTATGCCGAGGCCGGCGAAGTAGTCCTTGAACGTCTTCTCGATCGTGGGGTCGTCGTCGTAGACGAAGTAGCCCGGGTTGGGCGAGCCGATCATGTCGAAGTTGAGGTAGCCGCTGAGCTTGGCGCGCTCGGTGGACGGCAGGTTGTTGACGTAGTACTTCGAGCCGACGAGGCCGAGTTCCTCGGCGCCCCACCAGCCGAACCGCAGGTGCTTGGTGGGCTGGTAGCCCGCCCGGGAGACGGCGAGTGCGGTCTCCAGGATGGCGGCCGAGCCGGAGCCGTTGTCGTTGATGCCCGGGCCTGACGTGACCGAGTCGAGGTGCGAGCCGGCCATGACGACCTGGTTCGGGTCGCCGCCGGGCCAGTCGGCGATGAGGTTGTAGCCGGTGGCGCCGTTGTACGTGAACTGCTGGAGGGTCGTGGTGTAGCCGGCCGCGTCCAGCTTCGCCTTCACGAAGTCGATGGACGCCTTGTAGCCGGTCCGGCCGTGGGCGCGGTTGCCGCCGTTGGCGGTGGCGATGGACTGGAGGTCGGCGAGGTGCTGCTTGACGTTGGCCACCGATATGTCGGGCGCGGCGGCGGCGTCCTCGGCGGTGGCGGCGGGGACGGGCCCGGCGAGTGCGGCGGCGACGGCGACGACGCCGGCGAGTGCCAGGGCAGGTCTGTGGACGGAGAGACTCATGTGGGGGCTCCGTGACTTCCGAACTGAGGATGGGTTGCGGAACGTACGAGACGCCCCGCGGTGTCGGTTGACGCGGGGCGCTGGAGCTGTGTGGTGCCTGTGCCTGATGCGGCCGTGCGGGTGAATGTTCGACTAACACCTGACTCAGCGTCAAGAGCAGGGGTCGGCCAGAGCTTTCACAGGGCGGCCACGCCTGCCGGCCGACCGGAGCAAGTCAAGGCGTGGTCTCCTCGGTCCCCTCGGGCTTCCAGCCCCAGACGGTGAGCATGCCGGCGGACAGCGCGGCGCAGTCGTCGGAGTCCAGGTACCGCGCCGCCGCGTCGACGGTCGCGTCGTCCACCAGGCCGGTGGCGAGCATCGCCGCTCTGCTGCGCTGCCAGGTGTCCGCCCAGAAGCGGCTGATGGGGCTGCCCGGCAGCAGCGGCGGCACATGGACCTCGGCGCCGACCCGGGCGAGCCCCGCTCCGCGCAGCAGTTGCGGGTACGTCGGCACCCAGGAGACGTCGGTGCCGATGGTGGTCCGCAGCCCCTGCCACATGGCCCGCATCACCGTCGTGTACGGCGTGCTGGGGGTCCGGTCGCCGGTCAGGTCGACCGCGTCGCTGAGCACCAGCACCCCGCCCGGCGCGACGAGCTCGGCCAGGGACGCGATCAGGCGCTCACGCTCCGGCAGGTGCATCAGCACGAAGCGCGCGTGGACGAGCCGGAACCGGCCGGGGACGGAGTGCGGGGCGGTGATGTCGGTCTCCAGGACCTCCAGGCCGGGCACGGGCCGCTCGGCGAGGAACCGTACGTCCCGGTCCACGGCGAGCACACTCGTCACGCCGGCCTCCGCCAGCAGCCGGCGCGAGACCGTGCCGGTGCCTGCGCCCACATCCAGGCAGCGCCACCCCGCACCGACGCCCAGTGCCCGCAGTCGCGCCATGGTGATGTCGTCGTAGGCGAGGGCGCCGAAGTCGATCCGCTCGCCCTCCCCCGCCTGTTCGGGCCGGAAGACGGCCTCGCCGTAGCGGCCACCGCCACCGCCACCGGCCGCGCCGGAGCCGGTGCCGGAGCCGGAGCCGGGGTCATCGTCGGACGTCTTCATCGCCGGACCTCTTCACACGGTGGAACGGTGCCCGCCGGCCCGTCCCCGGACCGCCGCGCCACGCATCATCTCCACCGCCGGCCGCCCGCACGGCCAGGACGCGCCGCACCTGAGCCCAACAGCCCTCGGCCTTCGCTCGTACCTGACCGGAGATAACCCGCCGCCACCTGGATAGCATGTTCGATCTCGCGGTGATCCCCGGTATCGCCCGTCCGACCTGTTCGCCCCATAACTAACAAATCGGCCAAAACAATTGAGATCTATGACATCGCGGTTCTTTCCGCGAATAAACGATGGAAACAACTCCACCGCGCGGCGTCCGCCGCGGGCGGCGTTGTGGGCCACGGTGGGTGCGGTGGCCCTCGTGTTCCTGGTCGCGCTGGAGATCGCCGCACGGCACTACGGCATACCGGGACCGATGACCAATCAGGTCAAAGAGGTGATATTCACCCCTAAATCGGGACCACTGCTGTACGCCAGCATGGCCTTGATGATGGTCGTGCTGCCCTGGCGGGAACGCTTCATCGCACTGGGTGCCGCGGTCGGTATCGACATCGTCTTCCTTCTGGTGCGCTGGGCGGCCGATATCGAGAGCAGCAGGAGCTACCCCTTCGGCAACGGCGCGTTGTGGGTGATGCTGGCGTGTGCCGTCGTCGCCGTCACCCGCCGCACCGGCCAGGACCGGGTGCTGCTGCTGAAGGGCGTGGGGCTGGGTCTGCTGCTGGTGGCCGGGCGGAAGACCGGTGACGCCTGGCTGCTCATCACCTCCAAGACGCGTCCGGTCGTACTCGACCAGTACGTGGCCCTCGCCGACCGCGCGCTCGGCTACCCCTCCTGGCTGGCCGGCCGCCTCGTCGAGGCCACGGGACCGGTCGGGGCCCATGTCCTCGACTGGGTCTACATCCAGCTCGCGGTGGCCGCGGTGGCCGTCGCGCTGTACCAGCTGCGCAACGTGGCGGCCGAGCGGCGCTTCCCGCGCCACCATCTGGTGCGTACGTTCCTGGTGATCGGGCTCCTCGGGCCCGGCATCTACATGCTCTACCCCGTGGTCGGGCCGATCTTCGTCTACGGCGCCGACGGCGGGCACTGGGCCCTCGCCGAACTGTGGCCCCACACCCTGCCCCCGACCGGGCCGCCGCACCACATGCCCTTCGACGAGATCACCCCGCGCAACTGCATGCCCAGCCTGCACACCGCCTGGGCCACCGCGATCTTCATCCACTCCCGCAGGGGCCCGAGGCTCCTGCGCTACGCCGGGACCTTCTGGCTGATCGCCACCCTCGGCGCGACCCTGGGCTTCGGCTACCACTACGGATCGGACATCGTCGCCGGCGTGGTGTTCACGGTCACCATCGAGGCCGCCCTGCGCGCACAGGCGTACGGCTGGGACCGCTCGGGCATCCGGCTGGCCGCCTACGGCGCGGCCGTCTTCACCGCGCTCCTCACGTCCTACCGCTATCTGCCGGTGCAGATGGCCGCACTCCCCTGGCTGTTCGGCCCCCTGCTCGTCCTCGCCATGCTCTCGGTCGTCTACGGCTACGCACGCGTCACCAAGCAGTGGGACACGCACCCCGGCGCATTCGTGCCGGCCGGCCGCCAGAGCCCCGACGACAGCCCTGCGGAGCTCGCCGCGCTGCGGTGAGAGGGGGCGACCCCGAGGTGACTCCGGACGGTGCCGTGCGGCGCGTCGGAGGGCGGCTCCGCGAGGCCGCCCTCCGCTGGGGCGTGGGTGTCAGCAGCCGCCGCAGTTGTAGTACGTGACGTCCCAGTGGCTGCCCTCGTCGGCGTAGACGTTGCCGGAGCCGGAGCGCCACTGCGGGGCGCCGTCGCCGCGCAGGCCGATGTAGGTGAAGTTGTTCTTGATGTAGTTCCCGATGCACGTGTACTTGCTGTAGTCGAGCTTGTAGCCGTTCCAGTGCGAGTAGGTGCCGGAGGCGTGGCCGACCTCCGTGCCGCCGGTGATGTTCAGGGCGCAGCCGCTGGCGCGCTTGAGGGTCTGCGCGCCCTGTGCGGTGGCGAGGTTGAGCTGCTCGAAGGACGTACAGGTGGAGTTGTAGCGGTCGGAGCAGTTCCCGGACGACGACCAGGTGATGCCGACCTCGCGGAACATCGCGGTCGCGGTGGAGTGGCTGATCTTCGTGACGGCGAAGGCCTCTCCGGCGGTGCCGACGACGGCGGCACCGGGAGCGACGACGAGCGCGAGGGCGGTCAGAACCGAGCGGAGCCTGGGGGCCTTGATGGCCTTCATGGGCGGACCTTCCTGCGAGGGGCCATGTTTTCTGTACGGCAGCTGTGCAGGCGGTGCGTGCGGTGCACGACGATGGTGCCGGGGTCTACGCGCGTTGGCCAGAGGACAAAACGGGAACCTGGCGCACGGCATCACCGTGGGACACGGCGCTGCATGGTCGGAGCGGGCCGGGGGTGCGACGCTGGGAGGTGCGGGGGTCCCTGACGGGCGACCTGGGAGGGCCGATGGGACGGGACGTTCCGGCGATGGTCTTCACCCGTGAGGACCGTCGCCGGTACCGGATCAAGATGCAGGCGTGCCTCGACGCCCTCGCGCAGATGCTGCGGGAGGAGCGGTTCGAGAGCGAGCGGCCCCAGGTGGGGCTGGAGATCGAGCTGAACCTGGTCGACGACGCGGCCGAACCTGCCATGCGCAACAGCGACGTACTGGAGTCCATCGCGGATCCGGCGTGGTCCACGGAACTGGGCCGGTTCAACCTGGAGATCAACGTCCCGCCCCGCCGGTTGACGGCCGGCGGCCCCGACTCCTGGGAGTCCGAGATCCGCGACGCGCTCAACCACGCGGAGGCGCGCGCCCGGTCGGTCGGAACACACCTGGTCATGGTCGGTCTGCTGCCCACGCTGCGGCAGGACGACGTCAGCGGGGCCGCGCTGTCGGACAATCCGCGCTACCGGCTGCTCAACGACCAGATCTTCGCGGCCCGGGGCGAGGATCTGCTGATCGAGGTGAGCGGTGTCGACCGGCTGCGCACCTACGCCGACACGATCACTCCGGAGGCCGCGTGCACCAGCACGCAGTTCCATCTCCAGGTCTCCCCGCAGGAGTTCGCCGACTACTGGAACGCGGCGCAGGCCATCGCCGGGGTCCAGGTGGCGCTGGCCGCCAACGGTCCGTTCCTGTTCGGCAGGGAGTTGTGGCACGAGACCCGTATCCCGCTGTTCGAGCAGGCCACCGACACGCGCCCGCAGGAGATCAAGGTGCAGGGGGTGCGGCCCCGGGTGTGGTTCGGCGAGCGGTGGATCACCAGCGTGTTCGACCTCTTCGAGGAGAACCTGCGGTACTTCCCCGCGCTGCTGCCGCTGAGCGACGACGAGGACCCCGTGGAGACGCTGAACCGCGGTGACATCCCGGAGCTGTCCGAACTCACCCTGCACAACGGCACGATCTACCGCTGGAACCGCCCGGTCTACGCCGTCGCGCACGGCCGGCCGCATCTGCGGGTGGAGAACCGGGTGCTGCCCGCCGGCCCCACGGTCGCCGACACCCTCGCCAACGGCGCGTTCTACTACGGTCTGACCCGGGCGCTCGTCGAGGAGGACCGGCCGGTGTGGTCGCGCATGTCCTTCGCCGTCGCCGAGGACAATCTGCATGCGGCGGCCCGCCACGGCATGGAGGCGAGCCTGTACTGGCCCGGCACGGGCGAGGTCCCCGGACCCGAACTCGTCCTGCGCCGCCTGCTGCCCCTGGCCCACCGGGGCCTGGAGCTCTCCGGCATGGACGCCGCCTGGCGGGAACCGCTGCTCGGCATCATCGAGCAACGGTGTGTGACCGCACGCAACGGCGCCGTCTGGCAGAAGGAGGAGGTCCACCACATCGAGGACCACGACCACTGCGGCCGCCACGAGGCGCTGCGGCGCATGACGAAGACGTACATCGACTACATGCACCTCAACGCACCCGTGCACACCTGGCCCGTGGACTGACGCGCCACCGTCGGCGCCCTCGATACTCACTTGCGCAAGATCGTCACGCCGTCCGACGTCGCCTTGTATCGACGAAGATCGAGAAGATCGAGAAGATCAAGGCAGATCGAGGAAGGCAGAGACGATGACCACGCACACCCTCCAGGTGGACCACGAACTCGTCCGGGCCGCCGCCGAGGTGGCCCGGACGCGGTGCCGGGGCGACAACCACACCATGGCGGCCGCTGGGCGTGCCCCGGACGGCCGGATCGTCACCGCGGTGAACGCGTACCACTTCACGGGAGGCCCCTGCGCGGAGCTGGTCCTCATCGGTGCGGCGGCCGCCCAGGGGATCTACGAGCTGGACACGATCGTCGCCGTGGGCGATCGCGACCGCGGGGTGGTCCCGCCGTGCGGCCGGTGCCGTCAGGCGCTGCTCGACTACTTCCCCGGCCTCAAGGTCGTCGTCGGCACGGACGACCACGTCCGGACCGTACGTATCACCGACCTGCTGCCGGAGACCTACGTCTGGGCCGACCACCAGCTCGACGAGTAGACCGGCACGACGCTCGGGACGGGCCGTCGGCGTTTCGGCCACGGGCCGTCCGAAAGACATGTGTTCGAAATCCCGGACGCGTCGTTGAGCAGGGCGACACAGCGGCGAGCGTCAGGAAGGGAGCGACGTTGGCATCTGGAGGACCACACCACCCCGCGGCTCACCGCACGACCCGGAGTACGTCATGAGCGGAGGCCGGCAGCGGCACCGCGAGCCGGTCGACGTGCACCTGATCGCGCGGCGGGACACCGTCACAGGCCCGGAGGTCCTGCTCTCCCGCCGCGCCGGGGACGTCTACGCCTCCGGGCTGTGGCATCTGCCGTCCGGCCACCTCGACGGCCCGCACGAGGACGTCGTCGACGCGCTGATCCGGGAGGCGGTCGAGGAGACGGGCATCGTCGTCGACCGTGCCGATGTGCGTTTCGCGGTGACGGTGCACCACCGCGGACCCGGCGGGCGCGCACGGATCGGGCTGTTCTTCGAGGTCCGGGCCTGGCGTGGCTCACCGGTCATCAGAGAGCCGGAGGTGTGCGACGCGATGGGCTGGCACCGGCTCGATGCACTGCCCTCCCCCATGGTGGCCTACTGCCGGGCCGGGCTGGACGCCTACCGGACGGGCCGTCCGATGGCCGTGCACTTCCAGGAGCCGGACGATCCGATCGCCTACTCGTCGGCCGCCGACCGGCTCGACTGCCTCCCCGCGGTCACCGACCCGGCGGTCGGCCGACCTACGCCTGATGTCCGGGAGTTCGCCGAGCGGGCGGTGGGCCGTGTCGTCGAGTGGGCGGACGCCTCCTGGGCGCGGGAGGGCAGCCGGGTGTGGCGGGTGCGCGGCGCGGCCGGGGGCACCTGGTTCGTGAAGACTCACCACAACGAGCGGTTCCACCAGCGGGAGGTGCGGGCCTACCGGACATGGACACCGGCGCTCAGGGCGGCCGCACCCCGGCTGGTGGCCGCCGACGCCGTCCTCCGCACGATCGTGGTCACCGCGCTGCCGGGCCGACCGCTGTACGGTGCCGTGCTGTCCGCCGGTGAGGAACGCCGGGTCTTCCACGGCATCGGAGCGCTCGCCCGGCTCATACACCGGAACACCGCGCCCACAGCCCGAGGCCCTGCCGTCGACAGAGCCGAACGGCACCTCGCCGCCGCCGAGGCCCATCTCGCCCCGGGTGACGCCGAGTTCGTGCGCTCACTGGTGGAGCGGGCAGGGCGGCCGGCCCCGCTGGAGTGCGTGCAGACCCACGGGGACCTCCAGTTGCGCAACATCCTGCGGGCCGACGACGGCACCCTGGCGGTGATCGACTTCGAGCGCAGCGAGCCCGGCCCTGCGATCCGGGACCTGGTCCGCCTGTCCGACGCGTGGGCCGGCCGCCCGGAGCTGTACGAGGCGTTCCTCGCCGGGTACGGGCGTACGCTCACCCGCCCCGAGCAGGAGCGACTCGCCCTCGAAGCCGCCCTGGACTCCGTGTCCGGCATCCAGTACGGCACCGCGCACGGCGATCCCGAGCTCGTCGAACGCGGTCGGCGCACCCTCGCCCGCCTGCGGGCCCAGAGCCTGATTCCCGTCCCCGCCGCTCCTGAGCGAGGAGGCACACCGTGACCCATGAGGCACCGTCCGCCCGTGTCTGGCTGCCGCCCGAGCAGTACGCCGAGACGCTCATGAAGGCCACCGGCTTCGCCTGCGTCTTCTTCACCGACGAGGCCGAGCGGCCCGTCCAACTGCACTCCGTCTACAGCGCGGAGCATCCCTGGCAGCTGGCCGGCGGCACGATGGACCCCGGGGAACGGCCCTGGCAGACGGCCGCGCGGGAGTGCCGCGAGGAGACCGGCATCAGAGTCGACGGACCGACCCCGTTGCTGGCGGTCGTCTACGGGCTCCCGGGCGACGCGTGGCCGTACAGCACGATGGGCGTCGTCTTCGACGGCGGTCGGCTCACCCAGGCGCAGATCGAGTCCATCGCGCTGGATCCCGAGGAGCACGACGAGGTGCGCGTCCTCGCGCTCCACGACTGGCGGCCGCTGATGCCACCGAGGGACTTCGCACGGCTCAGCGCCGTGATGGAGGCCCGGCGCACCGGCGTCGCCGCCTACTTCGACACCTGGGACTGGGAGACGGAGTGAGCGGGGCCGGGCCGGGCGTCATTACTTGCCCGTATCACTAAACAGTGCCCCCTGCCAGCAAGCATCCCATGTCACGATTCCGCAAACCGCTCTTTTCTTTCTTGACGCAAGAAACAGGGCCCGACACACTCCCGTCATCCGCAGGCAACCGGTCACCCCGCACCGGCCCTGCCGCACACCACGGACGGAGCCTCGTCATGGCACTTTCCAGGAGGGCCCTGATCTCCGGCACCGCGGCCGGTGCGGGCCTGGCGGCCCTCGCCCCCGCCTCGCCGGCTGCCGCCGGAGGGCCGCCGGTCGTCTCGGTGGCGAGCCGGAACAGCGTCTTCACCCGTTCCGGCGCCGGTCCGCTGTACTGGAACATCTACGGCTGGGCGTTCCCGCACAACGCGCCCATACCGGAGGCCGAGTGGCAGGCCAACATCGACTGGCTGGCCCGTGACTTCGCGCCGCACGGCTACCGCATGGCCTGCACCGACGGCTGGATCGAGGGCTCCAGCAGGACCACCGAGCACGGCTATGTCGTCAGCTACAACGACTCATGGACCCACGACTGGGCCTACTGGGCGCGCTATCTCCAGGACCGCGGCATGCGGCTCGGCGTGTACTACAACCCGCTGTGGGTGCACAAAGCAGCCGTTGCCGATCGCGGCAAGACGGTCGCCGGGCGGCCGGACATCCGTATCGCGGACCTCGTCGTCGAGGGCGACTTCTTCGCCTCCGACATCGGCGGCGACAGCCTCTACTGGATCGACGTCACCAAGGACGGCGCCAAGGAGTACGTCCAGGGATACGTGCGGTACTTCAAGGACCTCGGAGTGCCCTATCTGCGGGTCGACTTCCTGTCCTGGTACGAGGACGGCCGCGACTTTGGGCTCGGCCGGGTCAACCGGCCCCACGGCCGTGACAACTACCTCACCGCGCTCGGCTGGATGAGCGAGGCCGCGGGCGAGGACATGGAGCTGTCTCTGGTGATGCCGCACCTCTACCAGCACGGCGAGGCGGAGATCCACCACGGCGACATGGTGCGCATCAACGCCGACGCCGACCGCGGCGGCTGGGACCGGCTCAGCGGCGGGCGCCAGGACTGGCAGAACCTGTGGCCGAACTGGTTCAACCCCTTCAGCGGCTTCACCGGGTACGCCGACCGCTCGGGGCGCGGCCAGCTCATCCTCGACGGTGACTTCCTGCGGCTGCACACGTTCGCCGACGACGACGAGCGCCGCACCTGTATCACCCTGATGACCATCGCCGGCTCCCCGCTGACCATCGCCGACACCCACGCCGACATCGCGGGCCACGGCTGGGCCTACACCAACCCCGAGGTGCTCGCCCTGCACCGGCAGGGCCTGGTCGGCAAGCCGTACTTCCGCAACGGGACGTCGTACGCCGACGATCCCTCCAGCCGGGACACCGAGCGCTGGGCCGGACAACTGCCGGACGGCAGTTGGGCGATCGCCCTGTTCAACCGCTCGGATGCCCCCGCCACCCGCTCCCTGGACCTGGCCGCGCTGGGCATCGAGGGCACGGCGAAGGTACGGGACGTGTGGCAGCACGAGGACCTCGGCGAGCTGAGCACGATCAGCGTCGAACTGCCCGCGCACGGCTGCCTGTTCGCCACCGTCACGCCCCGCGACCAGTCGCGCTACCAGGCGGCGTTCGCGGCCTGGGGCGGCGGCGCCGACTTCGCCGACTCGCTGCCCGGCCATGAGGCGATGGGCTATGCCCGTATCGCCGGCGAGCACCAGTCGGTCACCTTCACCGTCGACGCGCCCCGCGCCGGCACCTACCGCCTCGGCATGCGCTACCAGGCCGACCGGGCGGCGCGGCTCACCCTCGACGCCGAGCAGCCCGACCACACGGTGGTCAGCGCGCCCCGCTCCGTCAACTTCCGGGCCACCGGCGGCACCTGGGCCACCCTGCACGGCGAGATCAGGCTGGCCCAGGGCGAGAACCTGATCACACTCATCCGCGCCGACGGCGACACCGGTGCGGTGGCGCTGAACCACATCGAGGTCACCGCGGGCGCCGTGAAGTAGACCGCGGCGCCCTCAGGACCGGTGAACGCGGCGCCCTCAGGGCCGATGACCGCGGCGACCCTCAGGACTGGACGGCGTCCCTGATCACCAGGCAGGCCGCGCCGCGGGCCCACAGGTCGTCGGTCACCGCGTCGACGATGAGTTCGCAGTCCTCCGCCGCGCTGGAGAAGGCGTGCTCGCGCAGTGCGGTCGCCAGGGCGGGGCCGAAGAGGTCCTGCGCCGTCACGCCCTCTCCCGCCAGCACGATCTTCTCCAGGTTCAGCAGGTTGCACAGTCCGGCGAGGCCGCGGCCGAGGGCCTCGCCGGACTCCGCGAACGCCGCCAGGGCGGCCTTGGAGGCCGGGCCGCGCCCCGACCGGGCCAGCCGGACCGCCTGCTCGATGTCCTCACAGTCCTTGAGGCCGGCCGAGCGCAGCCGGCGCAGCACGGCCTCGTAGGAGGCCAGCGCCTCCAGGCAGCCGACGTTGCCGCAACTGCACACCGGGCCCGCGGGATCGAGCGGGAGATGGCCGAACTCACCGGCCAGACCGCTGCGTCCGAGGTGGAGGCGGCCTCCCAGGAACAGCCCGCAGCCCACGCCCGCGCCGACCGTCACCACGGCGAAGGACTCGGTGTCCCGGCCGTGGCCGAACCACTGCTCGGCGACGACCAGGGTGTTCACGTCGTTACTGACGGCCACCGGCAGTCCCGTGGCGGCGGCCAGCGGCCCGGCGACGTCCGCGTCGTGCCAGTCCATCAGGGCCGAGTAGCGGCACACACCGGCTGCCACGTCGACATGCCCGCTCACTCCGACGCCCAGCCCCAGCATCCGCTCGGCGCTGCCGGGAACGGAGGCGGTCAGCTCGCGTACTCCGTCGGCGGTGGCCGCGACCGCCGCCTCGATACGACGGTCGGCCAGCGGCCGCTCCCAGCGGGCGAGGACCTGTGCGCCCAGGTCCGTCAGTACGGCCGTGACCTTGGTGGGGCCGATCTTCACGCCCACCACGAGATGGAGTTCCTTGCGGACCTGGAGCATCCGGCGCGGGCGCCCGACCGCCCCGGCGGCGGAGGTGGGCTCCTCGACGAGGGCGCCGGTCTCCATCAGCGGGTTCACGATCTTGGTGACGGTCGACTGCGACAGGCCCAGCCGCTGGGCCACCTCGGTGCGTGACACCGGGCCACCGGTCAGGATCGTGGCGAACACATCCGCCCTGGTGCGCCGGCCGATCGGGTCCGGGGCGGCCGTACCGGCCCACAGGCGGGGCGCGGTGCGGTCGGCGGGCATCTGGATGGTCACAGTCGGTCTGCCTCCGCTGGTCGGTCGGGGATTTTTAGTTTACATGGGCAAGAAAATGCCCCGATATGCGGACTCCGAGACCCCTGCGTGTTCTCGTGGCCCCGCCGTCGTCGGTGCGCAACCATGAATACGGCGGTATAGGACATTCGGCAGAGACAGGAAGAAGGTCGGACGTGTCCGGCAGTGAAAGCGAGAACCCAGCAATTCCCTCCCCGACCCCGACGTCGACCCGGCCCAGGACGAATCGGGACTGGTGGCCGAATCAGCTGGACCTCCAGGTTCTCCATCAGCACTCGCCCCGGTCCAATCCGATGGACGAGGACTTCGACTACGCCAAGGAGTTCGCGACCCTCGATCTCGAGGCACTCAAGCGGGACGTCTTCGAGGTGATGACCACGTCCCAGGACTGGTGGCCCGCCGACTACGGCCACTACGGGCCGCTCTTCATCCGGATGAGCTGGCACGCCGCGGGGACGTACCGCATCGCGGACGGCCGGGGCGGCGGCGGCTCGGGCGCGCAGCGTTTCGCCCCGCTCAACAGCTGGCCGGACAACGCGAGCCTGGACAAGGCGCGCCGGCTGCTGTGGCCGGTCAAGCAGAAGTACGGCCGGAAGATCTCGTGGGGCGACCTGCTGGTCTTCGCCGGGAACTGCGCGATGGAGTCGATGGGGTTCAAGACGTTCGGGTTCGGCTTCGGCCGGGAGGACATCTGGGAACCGGAGGAGATCTTCTGGGGCCCCGAGGACACCTGGCTCGGCGACGAGCGCTACACCGGCGACCGGGAACTCACGGGCCCCTTCGGCGCGGTGCAGATGGGCCTGATCTACGTCAATCCGGAGGGGCCGAACGGCGAGCCGGACCCGCTGGCGGCGGCGCGGGACATCCGCGAGACGTTCGGGCGGATGGCGATGAACGACGAGGAGACGGTCGCGCTCATCGTCGGCGGCCACACCTTCGGCAAGTGCCACGGCGCGGTCGACCCCTCCTACATCGGCCCCGAGCCCGAGGCCGCGCCCCTCGAACAGCAGGGCATGGGCTGGCGGAACACCTACGGCAGCGGTAAGGGTCCGCACGCGCTCACCAGTGGTCTGGAAGGCGCCTGGACCACCGAGCCGACACGCTGGGACAACGGGTACCTGGACAATCTGTACCGCTACGACTGGGAGCTGACGACCAGCCCGGCCGGCGCGAAGCAGTGGACCCCGACGGACCCGGCGGCCCGGGACACGGTGCCCGACGCGCACGATCCGTCCAAGCGGCACGCCCCGATGATGCTGACGACGGACCTGGCGCTGAAGCTGGACCCGGTCTACGGGCCGATCTCCAAGAGGTTCCACGAGAACCCGGAGGAGCTGGCGCTGGCGTTCGCCAAGGCCTGGTACAAGCTGCTGCACCGCGACATGGGCCCCCTGTCGCGCTACCTCGGCCCCTGGGTCGCCGAGCCGCAGCTGTGGCAGGACCCCGTCCCCGAGGTCGATCACGAACTGGTCGGCGCCGAGGACATCGCGGCTCTCAAGCGCACGATCCTCGCCTCGGGCCTGTCGCTGCCCCAGTTGGTCACCACCGCCTGGGCGTCGGCGGCGAGCTTCCGCGGCACCGACAAGCGGGGCGGCGCCAACGGGGCCCGGATCCGGCTCGCGCCGCAGAAGGACTGGGAGCTCAACGACCTGCCCGAGATCGCCGAGACGCTGCAGACCCTCGAACGGATCCGGCAGGAGTTCGACAACGCCCAGACCGGCGGGAAGAAGGTCTCCCTCGCCGACCTGATCGTCCTGGGCGGGTGCGCGGCCGTCGAGCAGGCGGCGCAGCGGGCCGGGCACACCGTCACGGTCCCGTTCGCGCCCGGACGCACGGACGCGTCGCAGGAGCAGACCGACGTGGACTCGTTCGCCGTGCTCGAACCCAAGGCGGACGGGTTCCGCAACTACCTGCGGCCGGGTGAGAAGCTGTCGCCGGAGACCCTCCTGCTGGACCGCGCCAACATGCTGAACCTGACGGCCCCAGAGATGGCGGTGCTGATCGGCGGCATGCGGGCCCTGAACACCGGCTTCAAGGGGTCCCCGCACGGCGTCCTCACCCAGCGGCCGGAGACGCTCACCACCGACTTCTTCGTGAACCTGCTCGACATGAACACGGAGTGGAAGGCCTCGGCCGACACCGAGAACGTCTTCGAGGGCCGTGACCGTGCCACCGGCGAGGTCAAGTGGACCGCGACCGCGGTCGACCTCGTCTTCGGTGCGAACTCCCAGCTCCGCGCCCTGTCGGAGGTGTACGCCGCAAGCGACGCGGACGAGAAGTTCGTCCGTGACTTCGTCGCGGCGTGGGACAAGGTGATGAATCTCGACCGGTTCGACCTGCGCTGACACCGGTGCCCGGCCGGCCGCTCGCCGCGGCCGGCCGGGGCGTGGACACCTGCGCCCGTCAGCCGCGCAGGTCCACGGACAGGTGCGGGGACAGGGCGCGCAGGAAGTCGGGCGCATCGAAGATCTTGCCCGCGGAGGCGACGCCGACCGTGCGGGTGCGTCCGGTGAGAATGCGGTGGACCGCTTCCACGGCGAGCGGCGCGGTGACGGCGTAGATGTCCCGGCCGGTCGCCACGGCACGGCGTTCGCTGCCGCCGGAGCGTACGACGACGTCGACGACGAAGGTCTGGTCTGATCGTCCGGCCTCGTCGACCGCGGCCGGGGCGGGCGTGTCCGGGTCGCGCACGTCCTGGGCCGCGTCGGCGTTCATGTAGGTGCGCACCTCGGGGACGGCGAGGTGGCTGGGGAGGGTGACGACGTCGGCCATCGTGAACTCGCCGATGACCGTCTGCCGGCCCAGCGGGTCCGGGAACGTCCACTTCAGGACCGGCGGCTCGTCGTGGCGGTACTGCAGCCGTCCGTCCCGGTGGACGACGCGGGCGCCGCCGCGCCGCTCGCCGGACACCCGGCCCGCGAGGCGCGTCCCGGCGGTGGGGTGCCAACTGCTGAGCGCGTAGGCGACATGGGCCTCGTCGGCCGTCGTCCAGTCGCCCATCGCGGCGGTGGCGAGGAGGTCGCCGAGACCGCCGAAGAAGGCCATGGCGGGGACGATCACCGCTCCTTCGGCGCGGGCGCGGTCGCTGAAGTGCGCGAAGGTGTCGGCGTTGGCCTCGATCTCGGCGGCCACGTCCACGTACGGGATGCCGGCGCGCAAGGCCGCCTCGATGACGGGGGCGGCCGTCGACGCGAAGGGCCCGGCGCAGTTGATCACCGCGGCCGCCCCGGCGAGCGCCCGGTCGAGCGAGGCCGGATCGCCGGCCGACGCCTCACGGGCCTCGTGGCCGGACTCCTCCGCCAGCGCCCGAAGCCTGTCCCTGTCGCGGCCGGCGAGGACCGGGACGAACCCGCGTTCCCGCAGCTCCGCCACCACGAACCGCCCGGTGTGCCCGTACGCGCCGAACACCGTCACCGTCTGCCCCGTCGCCATGACCTCTCCCCTGCGTCCAGTTGATCGACTGAGGACATCGTGTCCGGGCGGACCGGCCGATCGTGAGTGTCCGGAACGACACGCCCCGTACACTTCCGGACATGCCCTCTGTCGCGCTCGCCGTCACCGACGGAATGCTTCACTTCGAACTGTCCATGGCGTACGAGGTGTTCGGCTCGGCACCGGCCGGGGTGACGGTCCCCTGGTACGAGGTCACCGTCTGCGGGCCGGTCCCGGTGCGTGTCGGCCGGTTCCTGCTGGAGCCCGACCACGGGCTCGACCGGCTGCGGGAGGCCGACACCGTGATCGTGCCCGGCTGGGCCGACGTGGACGTGGACCCGCCCGCCGAACTGGTCGACGCGGTGCGGGCGGCCCATGAGGCGGGTGCGCGGGTGGTGTCGCTGTGCACGGGCGCGTTCGTGCTGGCCGCGGCCGGGCTGCTGGACGGAAGGCGCGCGACGACGCACTGGGCGCACACCGATGTGCTGGCCGAACGCCATCCCCGGGTGGAGGTCGACCCGGATGTGCTCTACGTGGACAACGGCAGCGTGCTCACCTCCGCGGGGAAGGCCGCCGCGATGGATCTCTGTCTGCACCTGGTCCGGCTCGACCACGGCTCGTCGGTCGCCAACGCGGCCGCCCGCCGGCTCGTCGTACCGCCGCACCGGGCCGGCGGGCAGGCGCAGTTCGTCGCCACGCCGGTGCCCGCCCGGGACGACCATCCGCTCGCCGCGCTGTTCCCGTGGATCATCGAGCGGCTCGACCAGCCGCTGACCGTGGAGGACCTGGCCCGCCGGGCGGGGATGAGCTCACGGCATCTGAGCCGCCACTTCCGGGCGGCGACCGGCACGACTCCCCTGCAATGGCTGCTGACCCAACGGATACGGCACGCCCAGGAGTTGCTGGAGCGGACCGACGACAGCGTCGACACGATCGCGACGGCCACCGGCATGGGCACCGCCACGACGTTGCGCCGGCACTTCAACCGCACGGTCGGCGTCCCACCGGACACCTACCGCCGTACGTTCCGCTCGCGGGCCCGCTGATCAGTCCAGGTAGTGGGCGCGGCCATCGTCCTCGCGCCGCAGCCACACATAGGGGCGGATACGGCGCTCGACGGGTCGGCCCAGCAGGGTCGACCAGAAGGCGGCGAGCCGTTCGGGTCGGTGGCATCGACGACAAGGGCGTTGATCCGCAGAGGCGTGTCCGCCATGCCGCGATCCTCCCAGGGGCGTCCGGCGGGCGCACGCCTCACACCGCGCCGTCCCGCGTCACCGCGGCGTCGAGCAGCGGGCCGAGTTCCGCGGCGACGGTCGTCAGGGCGCGGACGTCCCGTTCGGCGCGGGCGATGAGGAGGGCGCCTTCCAGGGCGCTGATCATGAGGGTGGCGAGCGGCTCGGTGCGCGGGGCGGGGACGCCCAGCTCGGCCAGGGCCCGGGCGACCGGTGCGGTCCAGGTGGCGAAGGCAGCGGCGGCGGCCTCGCGGGTGGACTCGGTGGACTCCGCCCGGTCGACGGTGGCGGCGGCGACCGGGCAGCCGCCGGCGAAGCCCTTCGCCTCGTACTCGTCCGTCCACTGCCGCACCATCTCGGCGAACAGCCCGCTGGGCGTCGGCTCGTCCAGTGCGGCGAGGAAGCGCGCGACGCGTTTCCCGGCGTAGCGGCCGGCCCACGCCACGGCCTCGTTGACCAGCTGTTCCTTCCCGCCCGGGAAGTAGTGCTGGAGGGAGCCGCGGGGTGCGCCGGCGTGCGCGGCGACCTCGCGCATGCCGGTGGCGGCGACTCCGTCGCGCCGGATGAGCTGGGCCGCGCTGAAGACCATCCGCTCCCGCGGGCCGCGTTCGGACCCCGACATCCCCGACCTCCACGAGCTGTCCTGCGCGCACTGCGCGCTCCACTCTATGACCGCTGTCATAGCGACGGCTACTATGACCGCTGTCATAGACCTGGCCGGGGACGGCCACGGCTCCGCTCGGACGCGGGCCGGGAAGGCGGTGCGTCATGTACGTCGGTTTCGTCGGCCTCGGTGTCATGGGGCAGCCCATGGCCCTCAACCTCGCCCGCGCCGGGACGCCGCTGATCGTGTGGAACCGCACGCCCGCCCGGTGCGCACCCCTGCGCGCCGCCGGAGCCGAGGTCGCGGCCACGACCGCCGAGGTGTTCCAGCGGGCCGGGACGGTGTTCCTCATGCTGGCCGACGAGGCCGCGGTGGACGCGGTGCTGGGGCGGGGCACGGCGGGCTTCGCCGCGCGTGCCGCCGGGCGCACCGTCGTCCACATGGGCACGACCTCGGCCGAGTACTCGCAGGGTCTGCGGGCCGACATCCTGGCGGCGGGCGGGCGGTACGTCGAGGCGCCGGTGTCCGGTTCCCGTGTCCCGGCCGAGCAGGGCCTGCTGGTGGGGATGCTCGCGGGGGACGAGGACGCCGTGGCGGCCGTCCGTCCCCTGCTCGCGCCGGTGTGCCACGAGCTGTTCGACTGCGGCCGGGTGCCGGGCGCGCTGCTGATGAAGTTCTCGGTGAACCTGTTCCTGATCACGCTGGTCACCGGGCTGGCCGAGGCGTTCCATTTCGCCGGCCGGCACGGGCTGGACCAGCGGCTGCTGCGGGACGTCCTGGACGCGGGGCCGATGGCCAGTGTCGTGTCCCGAATGAAGGCGCCCAAGCTGCTGGAGCGGGACTTCGCGGTGCAGGCGGCGGCCGCGGACGTGCTGAAGAACAACCGGCTCATCGCCGAGGCCGCCCGCGGCGCCGAGGTGGCGTCTCCGCTGCTCGACGTCTGCCATGCCCTGTACGCCGAGACGGTCGCGCAGGGGCACGGCGGCGAGGACATGGTGGCCGTCCTGCGCGCGCTGGAGTCCCGGACGTCCGGCGGACCGGGCACATCACCTGCCGGGTCCGGGGCACACGGGCTGGTGTACGGCCCATGAGACGTGGGGTGACACGGGAGGCAGGCGGTACAGCCGGCGCCTCCGGCTCACTCCGCCACGCGGGAGACAGAGATGGAGCACAACGCGAAGGCGCGGACCGACCTGCCGACGTTCACCAGCCTCGACGAGCTGGCCCGTCTCGTCACCGGCCGCAGCGGGCTGTACGTGCGCTGGTCGCGCGGTCCGCACGTGGATCTGTCGGACGTGAGCAGCAGGGACGATCTGACCGGCGTGAAGCTGCCGGGCCTGTCGGCCAGCCCCCTGGACGTCGAGGACTGGTGGGGCGAGCGGCCCGTGCACGTCTGGGTGGCCCGGCGGCTGTACGACTACTGCCATCTGCCCCGGGTGAAGGACGGCCCGACCCGGCCGTGGATCCTGCACGGCGCCGAGTCGTCGCGCGGACCGGACAACGAACCCCTGGTCACGGACGTGGAACCGCTGGGCTGGATCGCCGACCAGGTGATTTCGGAGGCGACCCGCGTCATCACGGAGCAGCCCGGGTCATGGGGCCCGCTCGACCGCAGCAACGAGGACTGACCTGGACCCCGCCCGCCTACGTCTCGTCGTCCGGGGCCTCCGGCAGGCACCCGCAGCCGTAGTCGAGACGGCGTGCAGTCTCCACGAGGGACGTGAGCGGGTCCGGGCGGAGGGGGCGCCGGCGCGCGGCGGCCCGGGCACAGCGGCGGACCGCGCGCCAGGCTCTCTGCCGAAGGAACATTTCGGCAGCATTCGCCACGGTCCGCCACCCCTTCCGAGGCATAGAAATATCTACCAACATGAACCTCCCGTGTCCGGCGGTCATGGCAGCAAGGGGGAAGTGCGCCCTGCGGACAGGGCTGAGGGCTATCGGAGGTACGCGATGCGAGATCCCGACCGGCGGGCCAGGGAATGGCTGGCTGCCGCTGCCTGCGACCCGCGGGAGTGCAAACGGCAGTGGCGCTCCGCGGCCGGGGTCGCGCTGCTGGCCTGCGGGCGGTTCTGGGACGTGCTGAGTGTGTCCGAGGAGCTGGGCGTGCGGGCGCTGGACGCCCTGCTGTCCATTCCTCAGCCGCCCGGGCCCGCGCTCGCGGACGCCGCCTCCCGCCGGGTCGGCTTCTTCCTGCCGCCGGACCCGTCCGGCGGCTGGGTCGGGCCCGATGTCCGGTACCTGGGCCGGGGCGCGCGGATCGTCGCGCCCGCGCCGAACCGGGTCGCGGGTCCCCTGCGCTGGCTGGTCCCGCCCGACGGTCTCGGCACGCTGTTCGTGCCCGCGGCGATGGAGCTGGCGCTGCAGCAGGCGGTCGCCTCGCTCGCCGTGCAGGCCAGATCCCGGCGCCGGTGCCCCACCTGCGGGGCACCCTCGGCGGACGCACCCGGCAGGTGAACGGCCGTCAGCCCGTCGGGCCCTGCCTCAACCGCCGTCGGGCGGTCCGGCCGTACGACGCGGAGGTGACTCGCCGATCAACGGGGCCGGCGAGACCAGGGCGGTCCACTGGGCGTCCCGTACGCCCGGGACGGTCCGGCCGCCGGACTGCCACTCCCTGATCAGGGCGGCGTAGATGGGCGGATGAGGCGGAGCTGACCCGTCGGGTTCGCCGTACCGTTGCCGTCGGCCCTCGCCCGCCAGGACGAGGCGCCCGGTGGTGACTGTGCGGTCCATGCTGCTGCCAACGCGAACATGCGCGCAGGCGGTACGCCGACCGGGGTGGATGACCCGTATCAGGGGAATCGGCGTCCCTCTTTCGGGGCCATGGGCTTGTCCGACAAGTACGTCCTTCGGGCGCGGTGTGGCGCGGCAGCCGGGGAGGATGCTGCCGCGCCACGGGGATCCCCCGGGTCAGCCGGCCGTGCAGGTGACGGTCGGCCAGGTCCGGTTGCCGTTGTGCTGGATGGTGACGCCCCAGTTGTTGCCACTGCCGTTGGGCTTCGCCGTCAGCACCTGTGCGCTCGGGTAGCTGACGGCGGCGTTCCAGGTGGCGATGACCTTGGCCGGGGAGGGCACGTTCATCGTCACCGTCCAGTTGCTGGAGCCCGTGACCGAGACGTTGAGGTTGTAGCGGTCGCTCCACTGCTGGCCCGCGGACAGAGTGGCCGTACAGCTGGTGCCGCCACCACCGCCACCGCCGCCGCTGCCGCCGTCGGGGGCCACGGCGCGGCCGGTCTGCGGGGAGATCATTCCCGCGCACAGGCCGCGGGCGGCCAGGTTCTGCGCGATGCGCGGGATCGCCGCGAGGGTGTTGGCGGGCCAGTCGTGCATGAGGATGACCTGGCCGTTGGTGAGGCGGCCCGCGGCCTGCACGATGGCGTCGGTGCTCGCGCCGTTCCAGTCCTGCGAGTCGACGTCCCAGAGGATCTCGGTCAGCCCGTACTTGGCCTCGACCGTCCGCACGGTCGCGTTGGTCTCGCCGTACGGCGGCCGGAACAGCCGGGGCGTGCCACCGCCCGCGGCCGAGATCGCCTGCTGGGTGCGGGATATCTCGGAGTCGATCTGCGTCTGGGACAGCGTGGTCAGATGCGGGTGGGTGTAGCTGTGGTTCGCGACCCACATCCCGGCGGTGACCTGCGCCCGCACCAGGGACGGGTTGGCGGCGGCGTACTGGCCCTCGTTGAACATCGTGGCCCGCAGCCCGTTCTGGGTGAGGGCGTTGAGCAGAGCCTGGGTGTTGCTGGACGGGCCGTCGTCGAAGGTGAGGCCGACGTATCCGGAGCAGGCGGCGGCCTGCGCGGGGGCGGAGTTCACGGTGAGCGTGCCGGTCAGGGCCATGGCGGCGACCGCCAGTTTCGCGAGCAGGGGACGGAATCTCATGGACCGCTCCCCCCCCTCAGGCCGTCGAGCAGGAGACGGCGGGCCAGGTCCGGTTGCCGTTGTGCTGGATGGTGACGCCCCAGTTGTTGCCACTGCCGTTGGGCTTCGCCGTCAGCACTTGTGCGCTCGGGTAGCTCGCGGAGACGTTCCAGGTGGAGAGGACCTTGGCGGGTGAGGGGATGTTCATGGTGACGGTCCAGTTGGTGGCGCCGCTGACCGACACGTTGAGGTTGTAGCGGTCGCTCCACTGCTGGCCCGCGGACAGGGTGGCCGTACAGCCGGTGCCGCCACCGCCGCTACCGCCGCCCGAATCGGTGCCGCCGACCGTGATGTTGGAGCTGCCACTGCTCTGGTAGCCCTCGGTCGCCATGATCATGTAGTAGCTGAAGGTGCCGATGGGCATGCCGGCGCGGGCCCAGGCGTCGAAGTGGTTGCCGGTGGTGATGGTGCCGCCGGTCCGCTTGGACTGCCGCACGCTCCAGTACTGGTCGAAGGTGCGGGTGCCTTCCACGGAGGGGGCGTTGTAGCGCGTCGTCTTGTAGATGTCGTACGTGCCGCCGTCGCTGGTCACCGTGCCCATGAAGGTGCCGGTGGGCCGGTAGGTGCCCCAGTTGTCGACGATGTAGTACTCGACGAGCGGGTTGGACATCCAGCCGTACAGCGCGAGATAGGCGTTTCCGGAGGGGTTGAACGTCCCGGAGTACGTCACGCTGCGGCGGCTGCCGTTGCTCCAGCCCTTGCCGGCGACGAAGTTGCCCGTGTTGCTCCACTGCGTGCTGTAGTTCCCGCCGGAGCCCAGGTTCATGGAGACGGTGCCCTGGGAGTCGGTCCAGAACGAGTAGTAGTAGCCGTTGTTCGTCCCGGTCTGGTTCGTGGTGACGACCGTTTCCGCGTGCGCGGTCCCCGGGAGAAGCAGCGCGGCCATGGCCATCAGCAGCAGGGTGCAGGCGGTATTGACCACCGACCTGAAGCGGCCGGACCGGCGTGGCCGGTGGGGTGCGGGTGCTTGGTTCATGTGCGCGTTCCTCCACGTCCTCGTGATGGTGCGGTGGAGCCCTGTCGACGGCGCCAGTGTTGGTCTGGGCACGTCAACTGTCAATAGTTTCGACCTGCAGCTCGAAACATTCGAAGGCACTGAGGGATCGCGAGGATGATATTTGCGCAGGTAGAAGCTACTGCCGTCGTAGCTGTGAATGTACGGAAGGAGCGGTCGGGTCATAGATCGAGAGGGAGCCAGCCCCACTCATCGAAACTTTCGGACCCGGACCGCTCCTCCCGACGCGGCGCTCAGTTCTCCTGAAGCACCGAGAGGACGTTCCCGGCCGGGTCCGTGAACCATGCGATCGCCTTGGGTCCGTCGTCGCCGGCGTTGCGGAGGACGCCCTTGTCGTCCTGGTCGAAGCCGGAGTAGCGCTCGAGCGTGACGCCGCGGTCCTGCAGCTTGGTCACGGCGTCGTCGATGTCCTCGACGGGGAAGTTGAGGATCGTGAAGGACGCCGGGGTGTGGTTCTCCTTCGGGTAGACGAAGACCTTCGCGCCACTCCCGAGCGTCAGGGTCAGCATCCGCATGTCGCCCTGCCCGACCTCCTCCGTCTGGAGGCCGAGGGTCTCGCCGTAGAACCGGCGGGCCTGGTCGAGGTCGTCGACCGAGAAGCCGCTGAACGCCTGCGATTGTCCGAACATGCCGGGTGTCTCCTTCGCGGGTGGACCGTAGGGAGCCTTCAGGGCACACCACACGCGCCGCGCTCCGAGCGCTCGCCACGCGGGCGGCGTCCGGATGGTGGTGCGGCCTTCACCAGGAGGCATGAGTCGCCCGCGCCCGGGCCTCCTCAGCCGAAGCCCTCGGAAGCCGTCAGAAGCCTCAGCCGTTGCCCTCCGCCTTGCTCACTTCCTCGGCCAGTTCGTCCTTGGACATGGAGGAGCGGCCCTCCACGCCGAGTTCCTTCGCCTTGTCGTACAGCTCCGCGCGGGTCCGTCCCTCGGTGCCCGTCTGCCCGTCGCCGCCGGCGGCCTTGAGAGGCTCGCCCGTCAGCTTGCGGGAGCGCCGGGTGGCGAACTGCAGGCCGAGTTCGCGCAGCCGGTCGGAGTCGACGGCTTCGCGCAGGGCCGGGAGGATGTCGTTCTCCTCCTCCTGCATGTGGTGCTGCACCGCCCCGATCCACTGCTCCAGGGCCCGGTCGAACTCCTCGCTCTCCCAGTCCATCTCCAGCAGATGCTTGCCGAGGCTCTCCGCCTCGTGGTGCTCCTCGGCGGCGTGCTCGGCCTCCTCCTTCTCCCCGGCCTCCCGGGCGACGGCCGGGTACACCCGGTCCTCCTCGGCCTCGCTGTGCGCCTCCAGCATGGCCACGGCCAGGGGAAGCGCCAGCGGCCGGGAACTCCTGTCCGACTTCATCATGTCGAACAGTCGCTGCAGCTCGCGGTGGTCGGTGGTGACCATGGTGATGAGGTCGTCGGCCATGGCAGGACCCTCTCCTCGTCGTTCGCCTGAGCGTCGGTTCTCCCCCGTTCACGCATCCGCCGAGTTACCGCGCTCGCGGCGCTGAAGCGTGCGCGCCGCTCGGGGTTGGCTGCGTCCGGCCTGGGCACACGGTGAACGGCCCATGTGAACACCGCGACGAGGGAGGCTTCCGATGCTGATGGCACACCCTGCTGTTCTGAAGAACCTGATCGAGCAGTACGAGACGCTGCGCATCCTGCATGCCGAGGACGGGAGCACCGGAGTGCGCCAGAGGATGGACGACGTCGCCTACACGCTGTGCGTGGCGACCGGCACCCGTGACATCGACGCCGCGCTGATAGCCGCCCGCCACCAGCTGCCCGGTGCCCGGCCCGAGGACGACTCCCTGTTGACCACCTGATCGAACGGGCAGAGCCATGAGAGCCCCCGTCCTGCGGGCCGACTGGCTCCGGCAGACCTTCGTCCACTGGTCCTTCCCACCGGACAGCGTGCAGGCACTGCTGCCCGAGGGACTGACCGTGGACCGGTACGAGGGTGCGGCATGGGTGAGTCTGACTCCCTTCGTCATGGCCGATGTGCGCCCACCCGGGGTGCCCGCCCTCGTGCCCGGTCTGCCGACGTTCGCGGAGACCAATCTCCGGACCTATGTACGGCGGCCGGACGGGCGGAACGGGCTGTGGTTCCTGTCGATCGAGGTGGCCTTCCCGCCGATGCTGGCGGCTCGACTCGTGGGCGCGCCGTACCACGTGGGCACCCTGCGCGTCAGTGAGGGCGGGGGCGCCCTCACCTACGAGGGTGCGAGACGGGGTGGCGACCCCTTCTACCGGCTGGTCGTCCGCCCCGGCGAGCCTCTCGCTCCCACGGAGCGGGACCTCTGGCTCACCTCCCGGTGGCGGGCGTACACCCGTCGGCTGGGCATGCTGTGGGAGATCCCGGTCGAGCACGAACCCTGGCCGCTGGCGAACGCGGTCGTCGAGGGACTGCAGGAGACGCTGACCTCCGCGGCGGGCCTCGGCCCTCCCGCCGCCGAGCCCCTGGTGCACTATTCGGAGGGCGTACGCCATGTACGGCTCGCTGTGTCCGCTCCTGGTGGCCCGGCACCCTAGGCGCGCGCGGCTGCGCTTCGACGGCCGTATCGCGGGCATGGGCTGCTCCTGCGGCACTCGTATCGTCCTCGGGCACTGGCAGCGCTCGCCGTTCGGGCCGTTCAGCGACGTGATGATCGAACGGGCCGACGGGGAGCGGCTGCTGCTCGCCCCGACACGCCGTACGGCGGACTTCGTGAGCGGCACGTACACCTTCGACGCGGTGCATGTGGTGCCGGTCGGCGTGCGGATCGAGGGCGACACCTGGACGGTCGCCGCCGGTCCGCTCGCTCTGCGCTTCACCGTCGGCCGGCGAGGGGCGCTGGGGCTGCTGCTGCGCGCTGTGCCGGGTGCGGTCGCCTCGCGTCCGGCGTGGGGTGCGCTGACGTACTGGCCCGCCCGGCTGCTCCCGGGCGGGGTGCGGACGCGCGGCAGCGCCGGTGCCGGGCGCCGGGAGTGGTACGCCGTACGGGACCTGCGGCCCGTCACCGCCGTGTCGGCGGTCCTGCACGGCCATGACCTCGGCGGCCGGGCACCGGTCGAGCCGCCCGTGCGCTTCGGGTTCGGTTCGGTGCCCCGCGCACCCGCCGTCGTACGGGTCACCACGACCGTGGAGCTGAACGCCGCGTGACCGTGCCTCTCACCGGGGTGACACCGTCGTTTCCCCACGGTCCGGGTCGGGTACCCGGCGGTTCCTCCGAGACGCGGCTCTTCTGGAGGTGCACGTGGACGCGTCGGTGGACCGGATCGCGCTGCCGTGGGGCAGCCGTACGCCGTACGGACGGCACGAGGCCTGGCCCGAGCGGGTGGACACCTGTCTGGAGGCGGGCGTCGACGCCGGCCAGGTGCAGGGGTGGGTGCAGACCGCGTCGGTGCTGCACTCGGACGGCGACGCGATGGACATCGCGGTCGCGGGCGGGCGGATGGTGGGGGTGCGCGGCCGGGCGCAGGACCGCGTCAACCGGGGGCGGCTGGGTCCGAAGGACCTCTTCGCGTGGCGGGCCAACGCCTCCCCCGACCGTCTGACCAGGCCGCTGGTGCGCGAGGACGGGCGCCTGGTGGAGTGCGACTGGGCGACCGCGATGGACCGGATCGTGGCGCGTTCCAAGAAGCTGCTGGACAAGCGCGGGCCCGGGTCGATCGGCTTCTACACCACCGGGCAGCTGTTCCTGGAGGAGTACTACACCCTCGCGGTCCTGGCGCGGGCCGGGATCGGCACCAACCATCTGGACGGCAACACCCGCCTGTGCACGTCCACGGCCGCGGAGGCGCTGAAGGAGTCCTTCGGCTGCGACGGGCAGCCGGGCAGCTTCGACGACTTCGACCACGCCGATGTGATCGCGTTGTTCGGCCACAACATCGCCGAGACGCAGCCCGTGCAGTGGATGCGCGTCCTGGACCGGCTGGAGGGCGGCGACCCGCCGCGCCTGGTGTGCGTCGACCCGCGGCCCACGCCGGTGGCCCGCGCGGCGGCCGTGCATCTGGCTCCGCGCGCGGGCACCAACGTGGCGCTGCTCAACGCCCTGCTGCACGAGATCATCCGCACCGACCGCGTCGACCACGCCTACGTCGAGGCGCACACGGTCGGCTTCGACGAGCTGGCGTCCGGCGTGGAGAAGTGCACCCCGGAGTGGGCCGCGGGGATCTGCGACGTGCCGGCCGGCCGGATCCGTGAGGCCGCCGAGGTCCTCGGCACGGCGGAGCGGCTGCTGTCGACGGTGCTGCAGGGCGTCTACCAGTCCCACCAGGCCACTGCTGCCGCCGTACAGGTCAACAACCTGCACCTGATCCGCGGCATGCTGGGTCGGCCCGGCGCGGGTGTGCTGCAGATGAACGGCCAGCCCACGGCGCAGAACACCCGTGAGTGCGGTGCCGACGGCGATCTGCCGGGGTTCCGCAACTGGCAGAACGACAGCCATGTGGCCGACCTGGCGCGCGTGTGGAACGTCGAGCCGGAGAGCATCCCGCACTACGCCCCGCCCACCCATGCGATGCAGATGTTCCGCTACGCCGAGCAGGGATCGATCCGCATGCTGTGGATCTCCGGCACGAACCCGGCGGTGTCGCTGCCCGAGCTGTCCCGCATCCGGTCGGTGCTGGAGCAGGACCGGCTGTTCGTGGTGGTGCAGGACCTGTTCCTCACCGAGACCGCCCAGCTGGCGGACGTGGTGCTGCCGGCGGCGACCTGGGGCGAGAAGACCGGCACGTTCACCAACGCCGACCGCACCGTGCATCTGTCCGACAAGGCGGTGGAGCCGCCCGGTGAGGCGCGGCCGGACCTGGAGATCTTCCTCGACTACGCCGCCCGCATGGACTTCCGCGACAAGGACGGCGGCCCGCTGATCGGCTGGCAGGACCCGGAGTCGGCGTTCGAGGCGTGGAAGCGGTGCAGCGCGGGCCGCCCCTGCGACTACACGGGTCTGACGTACGCCAAGCTGCGCGGCGGCAGCGGCATCCAGTGGCCGTGCGACGAGGAGTCCCCCGACGGCACGGCCCGCCTCTACACCGACGGGATCGCGTGGGCCCACCCCGACGTCTGCGAGTCGTACGGCAAGGACCTGGTCACCGGCGCCGCGTCGGAGGTCGTGGAGTACCGCTCGCTGAACCCCGACGGCAAGGCCATGATCAAGGCGGCCGAGTACCTTCCGCCGCACGAGGAGCCGGGCGGGGAGTATCCGTTCCAGCTGACCACGGGCCGGACGATCTACCACTTCCACACCCGTACGAAGACCGGGCGCGCGCCCCAGCTCAACGACGCGGCCCCGGACGTGTGGGTGGAGGCCTCCGCGTCCGACGCGTCCTCGCTCGGGCTGGAGGAGGGCGATCTGGTGGAGGTCACCACACCGCGCGGCGCGGTGCGCGGGCGCCTGCGGGTGACGGACCTGCGGCCGGGCCTTCTGTTCGTGCCGTTCCACTACGGCTACTGGGACACCAAGGCGGGCCACGAGCCCGGCGGGGACACGCCGGGGCGGGCCGCGAACGAGCTCACCGTCACCGACTGGGATCCGGTGTCCAAGCAGCCGCTGTTCAAGACCGCCGCGGCGGCGCTGCGTCGCGTCGAACGGGCCGACGGGCATCACGCGCCCGCGCCGACCACCACCGCGTCCGCTCCCGCCCGGCCGGGCGAGGTGCCCGCCACGTCAGGCGGCCCGTCCGCCCTGGTCACCGAGTCGGGCGCGGCGCTCCGCCCCGGCCGTGAGGAGGACGCCCGATGAACGGCATCACCCTCGTCCTGCGCGCCCTGCACCACGGTGAGAAGCACCTGGCGAAGGAGCTGGTGACGGTCGCGGAACGCCATGGCACCGACCACGAGGTCCATCATGTCGCCCTCGACCTCGCCGCCTGGTCGCGCGAACACGTCCGGCGGGTGGCCGACACCGGGCACGCCTACGGCCTGACCCTCGGCGACGCGTCCGAGGCGCCCTCCCCCGGCGTCCTGTCGGCGCTGCGGGAGAAGGCGGCCGAGGCGATGGGCCACCGCCCCGAACCGGGCCTGCTCCTGCTGCGGGACCTGCGCGAGCTGCACCTGGACGCCGCGCAGAACTCCCTGTACTGGGAGATGCTCGCGCAGGCCGCCCAGGCCACCAAGGACGACAAGCTCCTCGCCCTGGCCTCCGCGTGTCATCCCCGGACGCTGCGGCAGATGCGCTGGACCAACACCATGATCAAGATCCTCTCGCCGCAGGTGCTGTCCAGCCTCTGACACCGGCTCAGGCGGCCAGTGCGTCCCGGGCCGCCTCCTCCGCCAGGCCCCGGTCCTGCGCGACGAGGCCGATACGGGTCCTGCGGTCGAGGATGTCGGACTCGTCGAGGGCGCCCTCGTGGCGGACGGCCCACACCAGCTCGGCTCCGGTGACCGGGTGTCCGGGCACGACGGGGCGGGCGAGCGCCGGGTCCTGGACACCGAGGGCGTGCACGGCCTCCGCTTCCGAGCCGTAGCGGCGTACGAGACGGGCCGGGGCGTCGAGCCGGACAAGCGCGCTCGGGCGGGCGGCGCCGACCAGGGGCACGGACGCGGTCCGGCAGGGACCGGCGGTGAGGCGGCGTACGGCGACGGCGGTGTCGACGGCGTCCTGGGCCATGCGGCGGTACGTGGTGAGCTTGCCGCCCACGACGGTGACGACCCCGTCCGGCGAGGTGAGCACGGCGTGCTTGCGGGAGATGTCGGCGGTACGGCCGCCCGCGCCCCGGGTGTCGAGCAGCGGGCGCAGCCCGGCGAAGGCCCCGACCAGGTCGTCGCGGTGGACGGTGACGTCGAGGGCGGAGCCGAGGACGTCGAGCAGGAAGCCGATGTCGGTCTCGGGCACCTCCGGCACGTCGGGGATGTCGCCGTCGACGGGTTCGTCGGTGAGGCCGACGTAGACGCGGCCGTCGCCCTGCGGCAGGACGAGCACGAAGCGGTTGCTCTCGCCCGGGATCGGGATGTGCAGTCCGGCGGAGAGCCGGCCGAGGGCCTGCGAGCGCAGCACGAGGTGGGTGCCGCGGGAGGGGCGCAGCGTCACGTCGGGGACGAGGCCGCCCGCCCACACCCCGGCCGCGTTGACCACGGCCCGGGCGCGGATACGCAGTTCCTGGCCGGTGGTCTCGTCGCGGACGAGCGCGCCGTCGCCGGTGAGCTCCAGGGCGCGGACGCGGGTCAGCACGCGGGCGCCGTGGGCGGCGGCGGTGCGGGCGACGGCCGTCACCAGGCGGGCGTCGTCGGTGAGCTGGCCGTCCCAGGAGAGCAGTCCGCCGCGCAGGCCGGTGGCGCGCAGGACCGGGGCGAGGTGGCGGGTCTCGACGGCGGACAGGGTGCGCGGCGCGGGCAGGGTGGCGCGGGCGGTGCGGGCGGCGGCGCGCAGCATGTCCCCGGCCAGGAAGCCGGTGCGGGCGAGGGCGGCCTGGCCGCGGCTGACCAGCGGGGTGAGCGGCAGCACGAACGGCTGGGCGCGGACCAGGTGGGGGGCGGTGCGTTCCATGAGGATGCCGCGTTCGACGGCGCTCTCGTGGGCGACGTCGAGCTGCCCGGAGGCGAGGTAGCGCAGTCCGCCGTGGATCAGCTTGGAGCTCCAGCGGGAGGTGCCGAAGGCGAGGTCGTGGGCGTCGATCGCGGCGACGGTGAGCCCGCGGGTGGCCGCGTCGAGGGCGGCTCCGGCTCCGGTCGCGCCGAGTCCGACGACCAGGACGTCAACCTCGGTGCCGTCGGCGAGTTCGGCGAGTTCGCGGCGGCGGCGCGCCGCGTTGAGGGAGGAGGCGGCGGTGGGGGTCATGGGGTGAGGGTCCTCTCCAGCAGCGTGCGCAGTTCGCCGAGGAAGGCGGCTTCGCTCAGTTCGGGGTCGTGGGCGTCGGTCATGGTGCGCAGCGAGAGCGTGAAGGACTGGACGACGAGGAGCACGGACCGGGCCTGGAGGTCCGTGCGCATGCGGCGTACGGAGCCGTCGGCGTGGCCCTCGTCGAGGGCGGAGGCGAGGAGGCCGAGGAGGGCCTCCTGGCTGGCGCCGCGCCGGTCGAGGATGTACGGCAGCAGCAGTTCGGGGTCGACGTCGAGGATCTTGTGGAAGAGCGGGTGGGCGCGGAAGGCGGTGGCCCCCGCGACGAGTCCGTCGACGATCCGGGCGCGCACGGGGCGGGAGTCGTCGGCGGGCGGCATGGCGCCGGCGGCGACCGCGATCCACTCACGGGTCATCAAGTCGCCGACGAGGCTGCGCACATCGGGCCAGCGCCGGTAGATGGTCATCCGGGAGACGCCCGCGCGCCGGGCGACGTCGGTCAGGGTCGTGCGCCGTACCCCGACGGCGAGCACACAGTCGCGTGCGGCGTCGAGGACGGGATCGGTGTCCGCATTGCTGTCCGAGGCGTTGTGACGAATGGGCGTCATCTGTCACAGTGTAATGCCAGTACGGGCCGAGCGGCAGCGCCGTCCGTCAAGAGCCCAGAGCGTGAGGACCTTCGAAGTGGACATGTTGTGGAGCGGCTGGGGCGACCCGGCCAAGGCGGCCCCGCTGCCCGACGCGGTGACCGGCCTGCTGCGGGACCTGCTCGGCGTCACACCGCGCGAGCAGGGCCCGGCGAGCCTGGACGCCATCGAGGTCCCCGGCTCGGCGCTCACCGAGAAGGCGCGGGAGGCCCTTCGGGCGGCCGTCGCCGCCGAGGACGGGCTGCGCGAGGACGCCGAGAGCCGGATCCGGCACACCCGCGGCAAGTCCACGCCCGACCTGCTGCGCATCCGCGCGGGCGAGGTCGACGACCTACCCGCGGCGGTCGTGCTCCCGGGCAGCCACGACGAGGTGCTGGCCGTGCTGCGCGCCTGCGCCGCGCACGGCCTGGCCGCCGTGCCCTTCGGCGGCGGCACGTCCGTCGTCGGCGGACTGCGGCCCGAGGGCGAGCGGCCGTTCGTGGCACTGGACCTGCGCCGCCTGGACCAGTTGCTCGCCGTCGACGAGGTGTCCCGTACGGCGACCCTCCAGCCGGGGCTGCGCGGGCCGCGGTGCGAGGCGCTGCTCAACGCCCGCGGCTTCACGCTCGGGCACTTCCCGCAGTCCTTCGAGTGGGCCTCGGTCGGCGGCTTCGCCGCGGCCCGCTCCAGCGGACAGGCCTCCTCCGGTTACGGCCGGTTCGACGAGATGGTCCTCGCCCTCACCGTCGCGACCCCCGAGGGCACCCTGGAGACCGGCCGCGCGCCCCGCTCGGCGGCGGGGCCCGATCTGCGCCAGCTGATCCTCGGTTCCGAGGGCGCCCTCGGCGTGATCACCTCCGTGACCGTGCGCATCCGTCCCCTGCCCGAGAAGCGGGTCTACGAGGGCTGGCGCTTCGCCTCCTTCGAGGCCGGCACCGCCGCACTGCGCCGGCTCGCGCAGGACGGGCCCCGGCCGACCGTGCTGCGGCTGTCCGACGAGACCGAGACCTTCGTCGGCCTGGCCCAGCCCGACGCCATCGGCTCCTCCGACGCCCCGCAGCCCGCCGGCTGCATGGCGATCACCGGCTACGAGGGCACCGAGCAGGAGACCGCCGCCCGCCGCGCGGCCGCCCGTGAGGTGCTGCTCGCCTGCGGCGGCGAGTACATCGGCGAGGAGCCCGGCGACCGCTGGGAGCACGGCCGCTACAACGCCCCCTATCTGCGCGATGCGCTGCTCGACGCGGGCGCGTTCGCCGAGACGCTGGAGACGGCCGGGTTCTGGTCCACGCTGCCCGAGCTGTACCGGGCGGTGCGCGAGGCGCTGACCGGCACCCTGACCGCCTCGGGCACTCCCCCGCTGGTCATGTGCCACATCTCGCACACGTACGAGAACGGCGCCTCGCTCTACTTCACGGTCGTCTCGGCCCAGGGCGAGGACCCCGTCGCGCACTGGGAGCCGGTGAAGCGGGCCGTGAACGACGCGATCCTGGCGGCGGGCGGCACCATCAGCCACCACCACGGCGTGGGCACCGACCACCGCGACTGGTACACCCGGGAGATCGGCCCGCTGGGCGTCCGTATGCTCCAGGCGGTGAAGGCCGAGGTCGACCCGTCCGGCGTGCTCAGCCCCGGCGTCCTCGTCCCCGTCCGCTGACCGCCCTTTCTCGCGCCGTACGAAAGGCCCGATCCATGCGACAGTTCACCGCCGTGGTCAATCCCACCGCAGGGGGTTCCAGCGGAGCGGCCGGCCTGCTCCCGCTGGCCCGGCTGCTGCGGGAGGCGGGCGCCCGGCTCGACACCGAGTACAGCCGGAGCCTGGAGCACGCCCAGGAGATCGCCCTGCGGGCCGGCGCCGAGGGGCATGTGGTGCTCGCCGTGGGCGGCGACGGCATGGCCGGCCGGATCGGCGGCGCGCTCAGCGGCACCGACACGGTGTTCGGCCTCGTCCCCGCCGGCCGCGGCAACGACTTCGCCCGCGCGCTCGGCCTGCCCACCGACCCCGGCGAACTGGCCCGGGTGCTGCTGGAGGGCACCCCGCGTGCCGTGGACACCATCGAGGTGGAGTCCGCCGTGCACCAGCGGGTGCATGTCCTCGGCAGCGTGTACGCGGGCGTCGACGCCGTCGCCAACCGGTACGCGAACGCCTCCCGGATGCTGCGGGGCTCGGCGTCGTACTACGCGGGCGGCCTGCGGGCCGTCCTCGGCTGGCGGCCGGCCGCGTACCGGATCACCGTCGACGGGGTGCCGTACGAGCGCAGCGGCTACACCGTGGTCGCGGCGAACTCCGGCTTCTACGGGTTCGACCGGAACATCGCGCCCGACGCCCGTGTCGACGACGGTCTGCTGGACGTCGTCGTCATCGGGCACGCGCCCAAGCGCCACTTCTTCGCGACGATGAACGAGCTGAAGACCGGCGCCCATGTGCGCCGTCCCGAGGTCGAGGTGCTGCGCGGCGAGGAGATCCGCATCGAGGCCGACCGCCCCCTCCCCTACGGCGCCGACGGCGAGGTCGACGCGACCCTCCCGGTGACGGTCCGGGTCCGGCCGGGGGCGCTGAAGGTCCTGGCCTGAGGGCAGTGGGCGGCGCCGGGGGCGACTGGGCCGGTCGAGTGAACGCGGGAACGATTCGGCGGGTGACATCGCGGACGGAGGGCGTCCGCGGGGTCCCATGCCCCGTGATCATGGGCGCGTGCCCGTGCCGGGCGGCCCGTCGCGGCCCCCGGCACGTCGTCGGCACGAATCCCTTTCTCCTTGAGGAGTTCGTCATGCGTGTCTCCCGTCTGCTGACCGGTGCCCTCGGTTGCGTCGCCCTCGCGCTGTCCTTCGTGGGCGCCGCCACCGTCACCGCGGTCCCGGCCGCCGCCGATCCGTGCGGCTTCTACGAGACCTCGGCCGACGCCTACTACAACCACTGCACCTCCGACGGCTCGCGTGTGGTCATCAAGGTCGAGGTGGCCCTGGCCCGGGACTACGAGCGGTGTGTGGCCCCCGGCAGGACCTGGCTGGGGTCCGCCGGCGAGATCCAGGGCGCCTACTACGTGGGCCGCACCTGCTGACAGACGCCCCGTCGTTGCTCACCACCGCCGCAGGCGGCACCGCTCGCCGTAGGAATCTACGAAGAGCAGGTGTCCACCTGCGGCTTCTTTCATGGCTTCCACTCCTAGCTGGCACCACTCGCCGGGCGGTGTACTCCTCGTACAAGTCACAACAACCCACAGCGCGTTGCGACGCAGTCCGCACGGCACCACCACCGTTGCCCGAGAAGGAGTCACCATGACCGCGTACACCCCCGAAGTGAACGTCGAGGAATCCGAGCGCGCCTGGCTGGAGAGGGCGATCGGGCTGGCCACGGACAGCGTGGCCAACGGCGGCGGTCCCTTCGGTGCGCTGGTCGCCAAGGCCGGCGAGGTCGTCGCGCTGGGCAACAACCAGGTCACGGCGACCCTGGACCCGACGGCACACGCCGAGGTCAGCGCGATGCGGGCCGCGTGCAGGGAGCTGGGTTCCTTCTCGCTGGAGGGCTGTGTCCTGGTGACCTCGTGCGAGCCGTGCCCGATGTGTCTGTCCTCCGCGCTGTGGGCGCGCGTCGACCGGATCGTGTACGCCGCCGACCGCCACGACGCCGCGGACGCGGGCTTCGACGACCGCAAGTTCTACGACCTGTTCGAGACGAAGCCCGCCTCGATGTGGCCGATGCCGGTGGAGCGGCTGTCCCTGCCGAACCGCACGGCGCCCTTCGACAGCTGGCTGGCCAAGGCCGACCGCATCGACTACTGACGCCGGTACGGTACGGGGGAGACGACCGGGCCGGCTTTTCCGGAGAACGGGGAGGTTTCCGGGGAACGGGGAAGAACGATGCGCGGCACCACGGGCAGGCACCAACGCGGGCTTCTCGCCGGCGGCGTGGCCTCGGCCGTGGCCGCGCTCGTGCTGACCGGCTGCGGCGGGCAGCCGCGGCCGGTGGGCGCCACGGCCTCCCCGGCCGACGCAGGCCTGCGCAGGGACGAGGCGCCGGTGCGTGCGCGCTTCCCGGAGTTCGGGGACTTCACCTCCACCGTGTGGCAGGGAGAGGTCCTCGGCCCGCACGCCGGCCGGTCGACCGTGCCGGGCCCCACGGACGTACGGATGTCCGGGGTGGTCCGCCTCACCGAGGCGGACGCGGCACGCCTGCGGGACACGTACGTCTGGCGGGACGCCCCCACCCCGCCGGACCTGCCGAAGGGCCTCCTCACGGAGGTGCCCGCCGACGCCCGCTGGCGGACGAGCGCCGCCTTCACCCGAGCCGTCACCGCGGACCACTACACGGCCGCCTTCCACGCCGACCTCGGCCGCAAGGTGCTCGTCTTCGACGCGGTGAACCCCGAGAAGAAGCCGTAGGGGTCCGCACTCATCGGCCGCCCTCGGCCGCCCTCGGCCGGCACCGCGGCGGTCCTCGGCGGACCCGACAAAGTCCCGACCGGTCGCCGTCCGACCGTGGGGCACCCCCGGGGGCGCGATCATCGAATATGTGCAGTTCAGCTGATTTTCGCTCTACCGTGACGCGGAAAACAGAACGGTCACATGGCGAGAAACAGCTCTCCCCTACCTAGCGGTAACAAGGCGCGGCGTGCCACATTCCTGCCTGCCACCGGCCGGCGGCGTAACCCTCACTCTCTGCCACCCCGCCCGGAGCGATATCTCCGTGTGTCCGGATATCGCTCTCCAGGCGTGGCCGAACAATGGAGTTCGCCGTGTCCGGATCGTGTTCCCCCCGCCTGCGCAGACCTCGGTTCCGCAGACGGATCCTCACCGCCCTGACCGCCGCGGCCCTGCTCGGTGCCGGGCTGGGCGCCGCCCCCGCCGCCTCCGCAAGCCCCGGGACCGGGCCCACCGCCATCGTCTCGCTCGGCGACAGCTACATCTCGGGCGAGGCGGGGCGGTGGCGCGGCAACAGCCTGAACAACTCCGGCAGCCGCGACGGCACCGACCGGGCCTGGACCGGCAGCACCTACGACCCGTCGCTCGTGTACGGCGCCACCGCCGCCAACGGCTGTCACCGCTCCGACTCCGCCGAGGTGAAGAGCGCCACCGGCACCGGCGTCCAGGCGCTGGTCAACCTCGCCTGCTCCGGCGCCACCACGGCCAACGTCTTCCGCTCGGCCTCCGGCGGCCAGCCCTACAAGGGCGAGGCCCCGCAGGCCGACCAGCTCGCCGCCGTCGCGGCCCAGTACGACGTCAAGGCCGTCGCGCTGTCCGTCGGCGGCAACGACCTCGGCTTCGCCTCGATCATCGAGACCTGCGCGACGGACTACATGGTCTGGTACTCGTACTGCTACGACGACCAGCAGCAGGTGGTCGACTCGAAGATCGACGCCGTGATGGCGAACGTCGGCAAGAGCATCGACGAGGTCCGCGCGGTGATGGGCGCGGCCGGCTACGGCTCGTCCTCGTACCGGATCATCCTCCAGTCCTACCCCTCCCCCATCCCGCGTGCCGCCGAGAACCGCTACAGCGAGAGCGGCTGGTCCCGGGTCAGCACCGGCGGCTGCCCGTTCTGGAACAAGGACTCCGACTGGGCCCGCGACTCCCTCGTCCCGCAGATCGCCAGCCGGCTGCGGCAGGTCGCCGGCGCCAAGGGCGTCGAGTTCCTCGATCTGCGCGACATGCTCCAGGGCCGCGAGGTGTGCGCCACGGCGAGCCGGCAGGTGACCGCCGCGCAGCCGCCGTCGGCCACCGGCAGCGAGTGGGCCCGCTGGATCGACAGCGACAGCACCCAGGGCCCCGTCCAGGAGTCCATGCACCCCAACTACTACGGCCAGCAGGGCCAGGGCCGCTGCCTCGCCCTCGCATACGCCGCGACGCCGGGCGGCCACCGCGGCTGCCGCAACACACCGGGGACCGGGGCGTCCGGGATGTACCTCACGTCCTTGTCGTGAACACCCCGTGGTGGATTCCGTGGTGACCACGGATGCGGTCCGTACCCCGGCCGGGAGAGGCTGTGCTCACAGCGGTCGCCCGCGCCGGGGGCGTACCGGACCGATCGTGGACAGGGACGACAGGAGCCACCATGGCCAGCAGCGACAACAGCGCGTACGAGGGGTTCTCGGCCGAGGAGCGGGCCGCGATGAAGGAGCACGCCCAGGAGATGAAGAAGGCCGCGCGCCGCACCTCCAAGGCGGACAAGGCGGCCGAGGCGGCCCGGGACGTCCTCGCGAAGATCGCCGAGATGCCGGAGTCGGACCGGGTCATGGCCGAGCGCGTCCACGCCGTGGTCACCTCCACCGCCCCGGCCCTCGCGCCGAAGCTCTGGTACGGCATGCCCGCGTACGCCCTTGACGGCAAGGTCGTCTGCTTCTTCCAGAGCGCGGAGAAGTTCAAAGCGCGCTACGCCACCCTCGGGTTCAACGACCCGGCCCAGCTGGACGACGGTCCGATGTGGGCCACCGCGTTCGCTCTCGCCGAGGTGACGCCCGAGGTGGAGGAGCGGATCGCCGCGCTGGTGAAGCGGGCGGCCGGCTGAGGCCTGCGACGGGGCCGTCACGGCCACGGGTCGGTGGGCCGGACCGTGTCGAAGGCGAGCCCGCTGGAGCTCTCCCCCGTCCCCGGGGCCTTCTCCCGGCGCACCCAGCTGTGCCAGGAGCCGTCGGACCAGCGGGCCAGCACCGGACGGCGGACGAGGTGGGCGCCTTCGCGCGGCACCTCCTCCTCGTGCAGCCACAGCCCGAGGGAGATCAGCCGGCCCTCGGGGCGGGCGTCGAGGCCGGGCCCGGTGAGGGAGACCAGGCGGAAGCGGATGCGCTCGGGCCGGACCGGCTCGGGGACCAGCGGGAACCAGTAGTCGGGTACGACCGTCTGCACGGCGTACGCGGGCAGGTCGCCGGGCGGCTCCGAGTCCGGCGGGGCGGTGCGCGCCCAGCGGTCTCGGCGGTCGACGGTTTCGCCCCGGCCGTCGGTGTAGTGGTGCTGGACGGCCCAGGCCAGGTTGGCCAGTTCGTCGCGGGCCAGGACCACATGTTCGAGGGGCTGTCCCTGCTGGCCGCGTTCGGTGGGCAGGACCAGCAGTCCGGAGGCCGCCGGGTGGTCGGGGTCGGGGCTGCTGAGGGTGAACATCGACCAGGAGGGGTCGTCCCGGCCCGCACGGTCCACCAGGTGCTGGCGGCCGAACACATCGCGTACCAGCAGTTGGTCCAGGACGGTCAGCGAGGCGGTCGGCACCTCCAGCGGCACCAGGAACCAGTCGTTGCCGTAGACCGTGGCGAAGGAGATCAGCAGCAGCCGGCCGGTGTCGAGGGTGGACACGTCCGCCGCGCCCAGGTCGACCCGGGCGTCCTCCATCTCCCAGAACCGGTCGGCCGGCAGCCCGCCGTACCGCACGGTCGCGGGCAGGCCCTCCTCGGTGAAGGTGTGGCTCTGTCCGGCCGGCGCGGCCTCGGCGTCGGGGTCGGGGTGCACATCCAGGCTGTACCAGTCGAGGCCGTCGCCCTGGTACTCCTCGGCGCGCAGCACCGTACCGCCGGTGGACAGTTCGGCGGCGTACTCGCCGCGGTGCGGGTCGAAGCAGTCCGGGCCGCGTTCCGCCAGCTGGGCGGTCCACCAGCGGCGCCAGCGCGCGGTGACGTCGGCGAGTCCGGGGGCGGCGCCGGTGTCGAAGGTGCCCGCGTCCAGGGCGGCCGCGACCGACACCGCGTCCGGGAGACGGCCGTCCAGCAGGCCGACCAGGCTCGTGTCCGGCTCGCCGGGCCCCAGCCGGTGCGGTGCCAGAGCCGGCCGGGCGGCGGTGAGCACCCCGGCGTCGTCGCACATGCGCAGCAGCGCGGCACCGCCCTCGGCGCGCAGCCGCTCGTCGACCTGGACGGGTTCGTCCTCGATGGGGCCGTCCAGGGGGCCGAGCCGGGGGTCGTAGGGCACCCAGTCGGCGCTCCCGTCCGGCCGCCAGGCGTCGATGGGCGCGCTGCTGCCGGTCATCCGGACCACGGCCGGGGAACCGGCGTCCTGGGCGGTGAACTCGCCGAACTGCCACTGCCGGGTGAGCAGCCACAGCGGGTCGTGGACCCGTGCGGCCAGGCCGGTCTCGACGTCGTCGGTGCGATGTCCGGGTTCCAGGCGGAAGGGGCCTTCCTTGTCGGTGCGGCGCCGCTTGGTCTCGATACGGGCCAGGGCCCGGCCCGTCGCGCCGTGCTGGGAGATGTGGACGGCCGGCAGGAGGCCGCTCAGCCGGCGCAGGTCGGCGACGTCGGCTGCGCGCAGTTTGGCGAGTTCGAGGGTCTCGCGCAGCACCTGTGCCAGGCCGTCGGAGGTCCAGCCGCGTTCGAGGTCCGGGGGCACCGCGATGAGCAGGCTGTGCGGGGCCTTGGCGTCGGGGCGGTCGTAGTGGAAGGCGACGCCGGTCAGTTCGGTCTGCGGGGCGTCGTCGGCGGTGGGGGGCGGCTGGTCGGAGCCGGGCAGCAGCTCGATCCACTCGTCGAGGACGAGGCCGGCGACGGCCGCGCCGGGTGCGAGGTCGGCCGGTGCGTGCCAGACGAGGTGGCTGGTGGCGGCCGGGCGCCTGCCGGGCGGGAAGGTGCCGCCGATCCAGGGGTCGGCGTCGGCGCTCGGCTGCTGTGCCGCGCGCAGGCGTTCGACCTGCTCGGCCCGGGTTCCGGCGAGGAGCAGGGTCTCGTGCAGGGTGCGCACCGTAGGCCGTACGGCCGCGTTGCGCCGCAGCCAGTCCTCGATGTCGGCGCCGGGCAGGTCGGCGCGTCCGGCCGGGGGTGGGCCGAGGAGTGCGGGAAGGAGGGGGATGTCCGCTCCGAGCACCGTGGTCAGCTCCGTCCTGGCTCGCGCGAGCCAGGCTTCGGCGTCGCCCGGCGCGACCGGCTCGGTGGCCAGCTTGCGCAGCTCGGCCTCGGCGGGGTGCCCGGTGACCAGCGGGGTCTGCACGAAGGCCGCGAGGCGGGTCTGCGGCCGGGTGACGTCCAGCGAACGGCCGCCCGGGTCCTCGGGAAGGTGGGACGGCAGCAGCGGCTGGGCGGTGGACAGCAGCGACCTGATCCGGACGGCCCTGCCGTGCAGGGCGCTCCAGCCGGGTCCTTCGAAAGCGACCGGTGTCTGCGGTGGGACGGCCTCGGCGTCCTGTACCGCTCGGCGCAGCCTGACGGGTTCACCGGCGGCCGCGTCCAGTACGGTGCTCAGCGCGCCCAGGCCCAGGCGGTCGGCGGTGAGTTCGAACGGCCGGGCGTCCCCCGGTCCGCCCAGCCGACCGGCCAGGGTCCAGCCCGCCGCGGGGCCCAGCAGGTGGGCGGCCCAGGCCTCCAGGGCGGAGTGCAGCGCGGCGACGGGGTCGCGGGGCCAGCCGGTGGGCCCTGCCGGTGCATTCGGTCCGGCCGGTTCGTTCGGTTCGCTCGGTTCGCTCGGCAGCAGGGCGGCCACGCGGTGGGTGAGGGCGCGGGCGCGGTGCGGTGTGCGCAGCACGCGGAAGGTGTCGGGCACGTCCTCGCCGCGGCCCAGGGTGTCGGCGGTCAGGCCCGCGCGGATGGGGTTGCCGCCGACGAGCTGGTGCACGCTCTCGGCCAGCACCAGGTCGCCCACCGCGTCCAGCGCGTCGGCGAGGTCGTCGAGCAGCGGCGCCACCGCCCCCTGGAGTTCGTCCGGGACGACCGGCGCCCCGTCGATGACACTCTGCTGCGTGGGCGCCTCGGCCCCGGCCTTGACGAGCGCCATGCCGTCGACGACGTTGCGCGCGGAGATCGCCTCGGTGCTGCGGGACCACAGGTCGGCCTCGGGCGCGTCCTGCGGTGCCTCGGGCACGACCGGGAGCGGGAACTGGCGGCGGAAACGCAGGACGAGTACGTCCAGTTCGGCGTCGTGCAGGGCCCGTTCGAAGCGGTAGCCCAGCAGGGAGCCCAGGTTCTGGCCCTGGCGTACGCCGCCGAGGAGCCAGCGGGCGATGCGGGCGCGGCGGGAGGTGAGGCCGACCGCGTACGACTGCTCGCCGGGGTGACCGAGGAAGCCCGAGCGCAGGACGGCGGCCGTGGCCGCGTGCTGGAGGGACGGCGCGTGGATGTAGCCGTCCTGCTCGGACACCTCGATGGTGGTCTCCACGTCGTCGAGCTCCATCTCGATGTGTTCCCTCGCCACCGGCGGGCGCAGGTGCTCCACCCAGCCGTAGGCGCCGAACCGGACGCCCTCGGTGCCGGAGGCCCGCAGTTCGGCCAGTCGCCGTGCGGCCAGTGAGGTGATCCAGGCGTCCAGCCGGTGCGCGTGGACGTCGATGACCTCCAGCAACAGCTCGGGGAGCTTGTCCACCGGGACGGCGGCCAGGGTCCGCAGCGCCTGTTCCAGGCGGGGCAGCGCGGTCGCGGCGCGGGTGGCCTCCTCGACGCGTTCCGCGCGCTCGCTGTCGCTCAGGCCCTCCAGGACGTCGGCCACCAACTGGTCGACGTCGCTGGTGACCGCGAGCGCACGGCGCAGCGGGTCGTCGGTGGTCTCGGCGTCGTCGTCGCCTTCGAAGGAGGACCAGTTGGGCAGGAACAGCAGGGCGTCGAGGACGCCGCTCATGTCCGGAGGCTCGGCGGGCGGCTCCTCCCCTCCCTCGCCTTCCTCCGCACCTTCGCCCTCCTCCGCTCCCTCGCCTGCCTCCGCACCTTCGCCCTCGCCCTCGCCCTCGCCGCCGCCCTCGTCCGGTGTCTCCTCCCCGGCTTCCTCCTCCGGCGGAGGTGCTTCCACACCCGGCAGGTCGAAGAAGGTGCTGCGCCGGGGCGGGGTCTCCCGGCCCGAGGACAGCTCCACCGGCCAGGCCTGGTCGTAGCTCTCGGCGTCCAGCTCGCCCGCCAGGAAGGCCCGTACCGCGCCCAGGTAGTCCGCGGTGGCCGACGCCCGGGCCGGGAAGGCGTCCTTGTCGGGGGTGAGCAGGGGCACGAACTCCGGGACGCCGGTCTTGTCGTCCAGGCCCCACCCCAGCGAGGTCCACCCGTCGCCGCTCGTGGTCCAGCGCAGTGCCCCGTCGGGCGCCAGACCGGGCAGGCCCGGCCGGCCGGGCGGCTCGTCGCGCGAGGTGTGCCCCACGGTGAAGTCCGGGCCGTTCATGCGGCGCATGCTCAGGCCGGTCGCCGCGGGCAGCCGTTGCAGCGCGTCCACCGCGACCTGGTCCACCGGCTTGCCGAACTCGACGCGCGGGATGGCGGCCAGCTCGCTGTCGTCGGCCAGGACCGCGCGCCAGCACTCGCGCAGGCGCAGCAGCCAGGGCGCCAGCAGGGCGTCCACGTCGAGGGTCCGTTCGGCGCGCCAGTCGTCGAGCGCGGTGACGGGCAGCACGCCGTAGGGCTGGCGGCCGACGCGCAGCATCGGCAGCGGTCCGCGGCCGCGGACATGGTCGGCGAGGTGGTCGCGGACGGCGCGCCAGGGCCGCCCAGGGGCGACGGTGCGCGGCTGCCGGGTGCCGAGGTCGAGGGTGGTCAGGGCGGATTCGGCGAAGCCCTTGCCGAGGGTGGGCCAGGTGAGCAGGGTGAGCGCGGCGACGGCCGACGCACCGGCGTCGGTCGCGCCGGGGCAGCCGCGCAGGAATCCGGCGTCCGGCAGGCCGAGCGCGTCGGCCAGCGCGTCGGCGCTCGGCCGCTCCCCCGCCTCCGGGTCGGGGTCGGGCCCCGGGTAGGCGGGGGCGGAGGACCAGCCGGAGCGGCTGCGCGGGGTGTTGTTGGTGGCCGTGCCGGGCGGCAGCAGACCGAGCCCGCCGCCGAACCGGTGGCCGTGCAGCAGGTCGCGCAGCAGCGTCGCGCCGTCGGCCGGCGAGTCCTCGCGCACGCCGACGACCAGCAGTTGGTCGAGTTGCTCGGTGCTGCCGGGCGGGAGGAGGAGTTCGATGCCCATGCCGGCCTTGACCGCTTCGAACCAGTCGGTCTCCCAGCCCTCCTCCTCGGCGCGCAGCAGGCCGATCGGCAGGGGGTCGGGCACCGGGCGGCCCTGCTTGTCCACCACCACCTGGCCGTCGAACAGGCCGAGGAAGCGCCAGCGCTTCGGCATCGGCACGGTCCGCGGCCGGTGTTCGCCCGGGTCGTCGGGGCGTACGGCGGGCGGTGTGCTGCCGGGGCGGCAGGCGCGGACGGCCCAGGAGGCGCGGGCCGGGCGCAGTGCGGTGAGCACCTTCTGCCAGGCCTCCGGGCCCGGGTCCTGCCAGTAGGCGGTGCCCGCTGCCTGCTCGGCGGGGGTGAGGGCGGGTTCGAAGGAGGAGAGCAGGATGTCATCGGGGTAGATCCGCACGCGCAGGGTGCTGGGCTCCCACCAGATGGTCTCCACCCGGACCGGCAGCAGCGCGATCGGGGCGTTGTTGTCGTCGGGGAACAGCGGGGTGCCCTCTCCCAGGGCGCCGGTCAGGTCGTCCTGGGCCTGTGCGGCGATCGCGTTCAGCTGGTCGGCGGTGCTCTGCAGGTCGGCCAGGGCCGCCTCCGCCTCGGTGAGCAGCTCGGGGCTGGGACGCTGGCCCTGGATGTGGAGGGGGTCCGGCAGTCCTGCCTGAATGTGGTCCCGCAGGCACTGGACCACGGCCTGCTGTTCGTCGGCCGCGGCCTGGGCGGCGTCGGCCTCGGTGCGGGCCCGGTCCAGCTGGGTGCGGGCGGCGAAGGCGTCGGTCATGTCCCCGGTGCTCCTGTCCTCGTGGATCCTCTCGCGGGGTGCTCCCGTCCTCGGCCGGCCGCTGCTCAGCCACCCAGCAACGTGGTGGCGCGGAAGGCCAGTTGGAAGGGCTGCTGGAAGGCGATACGGGCCATGTCGGCCGCGTCCCGGCCCCACACCGGCGGATCGGGCTGGGTCAACGCGGTCGGCGTGCCCGGCGGTTGGCCGACGCGCACGCATCGGGCCGCGTCCAGGGCGACGCCGTCCCAGGTGAGGTCCGCCCAGGTCTTCGTCTCGGGCAGCGGGGCGCCGGAGTCGAAGCCGAACTGGGTGCCGCGCATGGGTTCGCGGAACACGAAGAACCAGTCCTCGGCGCGGGCCCGCTCCGCGTCGAGCCCGGCGAACAGGTAGAGCACGGTGGACTCGTCCAGCGCGAGCGGGGTGGCCTGCACGCCGTCGAACGCGTCCGGCAGCTTGCCGTCCACACCCCGTACGGCGAGCAGGGCGGTGCCGGGGAACCTGCGCAGCAGGTCGCCGCGGACGAGCAGGGCCAGGTTGCCCGCGCCGCCGGTGCGCAGGCTGCTGCCGAGCGGGGCCTGGGTCGGCCACAGCGCGATCTCCTCGACGTCGGCGCTGTCGCCGGGCCAGAACCGGGCGAAGGGCGTGCCGCGCTGGTCGGTGGGGAACTCCCGCCACAGCAGCTCGCGGTTGAACTCGTGGTTGAGCCCGACGAGCAGGGCGGCGACGAACTCGGGGTTGGTCTCCAGCAGGGTCACCGAGTCGGGTTCCAGCGCGCCGATGCCGGGCAGTGCCCACTCGGGCCAGCGGGCCAGGAGTTCCTCGGCGATCGGCACGGTGAACTTCGGGTGGGCCATGATCGGCCGCAGGGGGCGGGGGTCCTCCGCGGGGCGCTCGGCCCAGAAGCCGGCGGGGATGCGGTCGGTCATCCGTAGCACCTGAAGCCGCGTGGGGTCGACCTCGCCGCGCAGCTCGTCGGGCAGTGCGCCCGCGGTCCCGCCGTCGCCCATCATGCCCATCGCCGTCAGGCCTTCGACGAGGACCGGTGTCCCTTCGGCGGGAGCGTCGCCGCCTGCGAGCCGCTGGGCGCGGCGGGCCAGGGCGCCGGTGCGGCGGGTCAGCCGGACGAAGGAGGTGTCGGCCGTTCCGGTCGGCACCTCGTCGGCGGCGGCCAGCGCGGCCGCCAGGGTGGTCGAGGTGGCGGACAGGGTGACGCGTTCGCTCACCGGCGCCATGAAGGTGATCAGGTCGGCGGCGCCGAGCGGGTCGAGGTGTTTGCGCTGGGCGCGGTCGGCCGCGGTGGCGGCCAGTTCGCCGGCCGCCAGCATCCGGTTGGCCTGCCTGATCTCGCCGACCTGCTCCCAGGCGCGGGCCATCAGGAACTCCTGCTCCAGCTGCACATAGCGGGCGCCGAGTGCGGCGGCCACACGGCGGCGCACCTCCAGGTTGAGGGTGCTCAGCCAGCTGTCCGGTTCGTCGGGCACGGTCTGCCGGCCGGTGTGGTGGCTGCCGTAGAGGGGCGGGGCGACGGCGAGGACGTCCCGGTCCTCGGGCTCCCCTGCTTCCTCCTCCGCTTCCTCCGCGTTTTCTCCGTTTGTCTCGTTTTCCTCCACGATCTCCTCGCGGCGCCGGGCGGGTGCGTCCAGGCGGTCGTGGAGCAGGGTGAGGAAGCGGTCCTGGGCGGCCGGGTCGGACCAGGTCTCGGGCGCGGCGGTGCCGGGCGGGCGCAGCGCGCCGTCCAGGGCCACGGTGGCCGGGCCGGTGCCCTCCTCGGCGGGCCAGGGGTCGCTGACGTCGATGGTGCGGGTGCCGAGTCCGGCCTCGGCGGCCGGCCGGAAGCGCAGCCGGCGGGCCAGTTCCTCGAAGGTGCCGGCCTGTCCGGTGCGGAACGTCCACCAGTGGTAGACGGGCAGGTCGACGGTGTCCCGGCCGGGGACCGGCCAGGCGTCGGCGGTGGCCGCGCCCACGGACGCCGCCCGCAGGCCCGCGTCCCGGCCCGCGGCGGTGGCGGGCACCAGGGCGGCGATCCAGCCGCGGTCCGGGGCGAGTTTCCGCGGGCACAGCAGACGGGCGACGACGGCGGCGGAGTGGCTGCGTACGCCCTGTTCGACGGCCCGCTGCGCACCGCCCAGGTCGGTGACGTCGTCGGGCAGGCGGGCCTCGACATGGGCCCAGGCCCACCGCTCGGCCAGGGGCGGCAGGGCGGCGACCGGGGCGGTGAGCACCGGCAGCGGGCGTGCGTCGCGCGGTGGGGCGGCCTCGTCCTCGGCCAGGACGATCAGCGCGAGCCAGGGCTGCGGGGTGGGCCCGCCCGGGGTGGGGGCCGTGCCCGGGGAGAGCAGCCAGGGCAGGTCGGCGTGGGCCAGCTCGACGCTCGCCAGGATGTTCTCGGCGGCGTCGGGGGTGCCGGGCGGCGGTTCCTCCCGCAGCACCATCGTGCGGTCGAAGCCGAGGACGTCTCCCGGTCCCACCAGCGACAGGGTGGGGCCTGTCACCGGCTCCTCGACGTCGCGGCCGTCGATGTGCCGGACGAACCGCACGAGGGTCGGCAGGGTCTGACCGGTGACGGAGGCGCCGGCGGCGATCCGTGCCGAGGAGAAGAACCAGCGCGTGCTCATGCGTCGCTCCCGCGGGGCGTACGGTGCGGTCCGCTCATCGGATGTGCTCCCACCTCTCGACGAGCCGCACCGCGGCCTGCGGCTCGCCGAGCTGTCCGCGGACCGCCTGCCAGGCGTCCGTCGTGGCGTTGACGAGGGTGACGTCGTCCATCAGCGGTTGCAGCGTGTCGGCGGCGACCACGCTCAGCGTGGGCGGGCGTACCGTGACGGCCGCCGCGGGCGCGCGCCAGCGCTCCAGCCGTTCGGCGGCGCTGACCGCGAGGACCGACTCGCGGCGGAAGAACCCTTGCCAGGCAGAGAACTGACGGGTGGGCAGCGGTGGTTCGTAGCCGGTCTCGTAGCCGTCGTCGACCCGGTGTCCCGCGCCGACCCGGTTGCCGTCGGTACGGGCCCGCAGTCCGCCGGCGTGCCTGACGAAGGCGGGGCTGGTGAGCTGCTCCTCCTCGGTGAGCTCGAAGAACTCGCCGGGCACGAACTGCTCGGGCAGCGAAGGCAGTTTGTCCGCGGGCTGCGCGTCGCCGAAGGTGATCTCCTTGACCGTCCAGGTCTGCACGGGCACCGGACGCCGCTCGAACCGGGAGATCGGCACGCCGAGCGGGACCACCCGCTGGGTGATGCGCAGGGTGGCGTCCGGGTGCACCAGCGCGCCTTTGTTCAGTTTCTCGGTCGCCTCGGGCGAGAACACCAGCGCGGTGCGTTCGGCGGTGGGCCGCTCCGCCGCCCAGGCCTTCGCCTCGGCGAGGGCGGGACGCAGCGCCTCCAGCGGGTCGCGCCCCGGCTTGGCCCGGACGGCCGGAGGAGAGCCCCAGCGGACGTCGAAGTCCAGCTCGACGTCCCAGAACAGCACCGAGATGGTGCCGGTGCCGAAGGCGTGCCAGGGGGCGGGCCCCTCCAGCGTGAAGTCGAGGGCGATGCCGGCCAGTCGGCGGCCGAAGGCACGCACCGCGACCCCGGCCCGTACGTGCACGGCGAACGCGAACACCGGGTCGAAGACGAACAGCGCGTCCAGTCCGAGCCAGCCCTGCACCCCGCAGCCGGCGATGGTGGCGTCCAGCTGGACCTGGCCGCCGAACATCACGGCGTTGGAGGTGACGGCGAAGTAGGCCTCCATGCGCAGTCCGAACCCGTTGCCGGGGGCCAGGTCGACCTGGAGCCTGTTCAGTGCGGGCACCCGGGCGGGGCGCGGGTAGCGGGGGTGAAAGCCGCCCGCGGACAGCACGAACTGCGGCTGCGGGCCGCCGCGCACGAGCAGGTACATCTCACCGCGTACGGCCAGTCCGACGATCCACGAGCCGGACAGCGACACGAGCAGTTCGACGAGGGGCACGGCCGGTTCGAGCCGGCCGAGGACGCTGGCCTGGAGCCGGACGAGCGGCACCGCCGGGTCGGGCAGCCCGACCAGCAGCCGGCCGATCAGCACGGCGCGTGCCGGTGCGGGCAGCTCCAGGATCAGCGCGCCGGACAGCGACACCATCCGGCCGCCCCAGGTGATGCGGACCATCGGCCCGACCAGGACGCGGCCGCGGGCGACCGGGAACGCCCCGCCGAGGGAGCCGATGATCTCCTGGGCGCGCTCGACCGCGCGGTCCGGGAACAGCACATGGTCGGCGTTGCCCTCGCAGACGAGCTGCTGGAGGGCGGTGATCTCCGCGCGCCGGTTGATGCCGACCAGTCCGCCGACCGCGTCGAGCGCGAATCCGAGCCCCAGTTGGATGCCCGGTGGCGGGAACTGGGCCGCGAGCAGCACCAGGAAGCTGGTGGGGGTGTTCCCGTCCGGCGGCCGGAACAGCGCGACGGCCTGCACGCGCAGCACTCCGAGGTCGACGGAGATCAGGCCCGCGTAGCCCTTGTCGCGGGTGCTCCGGACCAGGCCGCCGCCGGACACGGGGGGCAGGTTCAGCTCGGTGCCGATGCCCTCGGGGAAGAGTTCGCGCAGCCCGCGCGGGTCGAGGCCGGGGCGGACGTCCGGGGACAGCGCCACGGGCAGGGCGATGCCGGCGCCCTCCAGGAACACCTTCAGCGGCAGCCCGGGCAGCTGGGCGGTGGCGGACAGGGTCACGGCCAGGCCGGGTCCGTCGGGGGTCAGTTCCAGGGAGGCGCCCCGCGGCGCGAGCGGTCCGAGCGGCCGCGTCGGCAGGGGAAGACGCAGGGCGCCGGGGCCGGCGAAGCGCAGGCCGTCGACCGCGTCGGCCCGCAGGACGACCGGTGCGTTGCCGCCCGCCATCGGGCCGGCCCCGTCGAGGCCGACGAGCTTGGCGAGAGGGGCGGGCAGCACGGCGGCGGTGAGCCCTTGCAGCTCGACCTCGACCGCCGCGGGCGTACCGGCGGACGCGGTCACCGTCAGGGTGATGCCGTCCACGCCGATGCCCGGCCCGTCGGTCATCCCGGCGGCGATCCGGCCGGTGCGCCTGAGGCGGACGGTGGCATTGCCGCCGGGCGGCGCGGGCGGCAGGCCGGGGCCGAAGGCGGCGTTCCAGCCCTCCGGCGGCGCGACGATCGTCGCCTCCACGCTCCAGGGGCCGGACGCCGTCTGCGGCAGGGTCACGGGCGCGCCGGGCGTGACGACCACGTCGAACACCGGCTCCGGTCCCTGCGGGGTCACCCCCAGGACGGCCCGCCCGGCCGCCGGCCCGGAGGAGTCGGTCAGCACCAGGGCGACACCGACAGGCGCGTCGGGGGCCCGCCGCCAGCCGTGCAGCCGTACCGGCGAACCGGCCGCCAGGTCGCCGATCATCTCCCGTACGAGCTCCACCAGCGAGTTGCCCGCGGGCAGCCGGTCGTGCACGGCGAGCAGGCGTCCGGCGAGGACGGTCCCGGCGGCGGAGGGGTCCTCGCCGAGCTGGGGCAGTGCGCCCACCAGGTCGTCGACGGCGCGCCGGGTCAGAGTGCGCAGTTGTCCGGCGACCTGCTGGAGGAGTTCCCGCGGATCCATGGCGCATCACACCTGGTGGGTCTCACCGTTGTCGATCACCAGCGCGCGGTCGAAACAGCCGATCGCCAGCCAGCGGCCGTTCGGGCTGAACCTCATGGTCAGCACCTCGTCGGTGGTGTTGGCGTAGAGAGGTCTGCCCTCGAGGTTGAACAGGCGCACCACGTTGTCGATGCAGGCGCTGGCGGCCAGTGTGCCGGTCGGGCTGAACGCCACGTGGGTGACGGCGCCGAGACCCGGGTCGGGGACACCGGGGTCCAGTTTCGGGGCTCGGCCCTTCTCGTCCCCGGTGTCGGCGTCCAGCACCCGGGCGAAGCCGTCGGCGCCGCCGACCACGGTCCAGCGGCCCTTCTTGGGGTCGTAGGCGACGCAGTTCGGTCCCCGCTGCGAGACGTCGAGCTCGTCGTTCGACGGCTGCTCCATTTCCGGGACCCGCCACACCTCCTTGCCGTCCTCTGCCGTGAACATCCGTGTGGAGTCGTCGGCGGAGCAGCACAGCACCTGCTCGGCGTCGGGGCTGAACGCGACCGCGAGCACCGCGTTGTCCGGGGTCAGCTCTGAGATCTTCTTGCCGGTGGCCAGGTCGACGACCCGTGCGGCGCCGGCGTTGTGGTGGTCGCCGCCGTGGCGTTCGTCGATGGCGAGGACGACCCGGGTGCCGTCCCGGCTCAGGTCGAGGTCGCGGATCAGCGGCCGTTCGACGGGGATCTGCCGGGTGACCGCCCCGTTCGCCGCGTCGAGTACGGCGACGAGGGTGTCGGTCGCCGCGACGATCTGCCCGTCGGCGCCGAACCGCACGGTGTTCACCGAGTTCCCCGGGGCGAGCGGCCCGTGCCACAGGATCGCGCCGGTCGAGGCGTCGCGCAGCTGGACCTCTTCGAAGTCGGCCACGGCGAGTCCGGTGCCGTCGGGGCTGAAGGCGATGCCGGTCACGGACCCGCCGGTGGGCATGTCCACGTCGGCTCCGATGCCGACCGGGCGTATCCGCAGCACGGAGTCGCTGCCGCCGACGGCGATGCGGGTGCTGTCCGGGCTGAAGGCGATCGCCTGGACCGATCCCGTGTGTTCGATGAGGCGCGCCACCGTACCGGGCTCGCTCATGGCCGGTTCCTCCTCGCCGATCGGCGGTGGGACAGGGAACGCGACCCGGAACAGGTCGAGTGATGCGGGGCGCGGGCTGCCCCGTACATCGGGGAGGGCGCGCTCGCCGCAACTCACCAGCTTAGTCGGCATATCGACATTCGCCACATCTTCGTACAGCCGACGGTCTGTGCCGCGACAGGCCTGTGCCGGCGGGCCGTTCCCGCCTGGCGGGCGTCCTGGGCTGGTGCCAGCATGGGAGTGGTGCTATGCGCCTCGGGTGCAGTGCCCTTGGGTGCTCCCTCGCATCGAGGAGGGATCGTCATGGCCAAGCGTCTGGTCGTCTGTTGTGACGGCACATGGAACTTCGCCGACCAACCCAGCAAGACGAACGTCGCCAAGGTCGCGTTGTCCGTGCGCCCGGGGACCTTCGGCGGGAAGGAACAACGGGTCTACTACCACAGCGGGGTCGGCACGGTCCGGCGCGAGCGGCTGCGCGGCGGCGCGTTCGGGGTCGGCCTGTCGCGGAACGTCCTCGACGCCTACCGCTTCCTGGTGGAGACGTACGAGCCCGGCGACGAGCTGTTCTTCTTCGGCTTCAGCCGGGGCGCGTTCACCGCGCGCAGCCTGACGGGTCTGGTGCGCAACAGCGGCATCCTGCGCCGGGACCACATGGACCGGATCCCGGAGGCCTGGTCGCTGTACCGGGACCGCATCGAGCAACCCAAGGGCGCGGCCGCGACGTTGTTCCGCCGCTCCTACGCGCGCGAGACGGACATCCGCTTCATCGGCGTGTGGGACACGGTCGGTTCGCTCGGCATCCCGGTGCCGGGCCAGGCATGGCTCCAGCCGGCCGCGAACCGGTTCAACCACCGCTGGGCGTTCCACAACACCGACCTCAGCAGCTGGGTGCAGGCGGCGTTCCACGCGCTGGCCGTCGACGAGCAGCGCTCGGCGTTCCGGCCCGCACTGTGGCATCAGATGCCGGGGGCCGCCGAACAGGGTCAGGAGCTGAAGCAGGTGTGGTTCGCCGGCGTGCACTGCGATGTCGGCGGCAGCTACAAGGAGGCGGGGCTGTCCGACATCGCGCTGCTGTGGATGGTCCACCAGGCCCGCCGGTACGGGCTCGCCTTCGACGACGAGGTGCTCAGCGAGGCCGGGCCCCGGGTGATGAAGCCGGATGTGAGCACCGACTTCCGGGTGCAGCCGGACGGTTCGGGCGTCCTGCACGTCTCCCGGTCGGGTATGTACCGCCTGGCCAAGCCGCTGCACCGGCCGATCGGGGCCGCGGTGAACGACAAGGGCGAACCCGACGGCAACGAGTTCCTGGCGGTGCCGGCCAAGGAGCGCTACGACCGCGTCCCGGACTACCGGCCGCCGGAACTGGAGCGGTATCTGAGCGCTCAGGAGCGGGTCCGCCTGGAGCCCGTGCTCCTGCCGGACCTCGCCGAGGGCCTGCCACCGCTGCCGACCGCGGGCCCCCGGCCCGAGGCGCCGAAGGGTGTCGACCGCACCCCATGACACAGCGCCCCGTGACGCAGGCAGACCCGTGACGGTGACGCAGGCGGACCCGTGACGCAGGCGGATCAGGGCTGGTGCGAACCCGAGTTGGCCTGAGGGAGCCGGCTCCATGGGCGACTGGTCCTCCGGTCCTCGGGCGGCTGCCGGAGCCTGGTGTGCTCGGGGAGCATGCGGGCGAACCGGGGTGAGGGTTCGACGCCGAGTTCCTCGTCCAGCAGCCGGCGGAACGCCTCGTAGTGGCGCAGGGCCTCGCCGAGGTTGCCCTCGGCGAGGTGTGCCGACACCACCGCCCGGTGCGCGCTCTCGCGCAGCGGCTCCGCCCGTACGCTCGCCCAGGCCGCCTCCATCGCCAGGGCGGGTCTGTCCTGCCGTATCAGGGCCTCGGCCAGCGCGTCGAGGGCGTGCAGCCGCAGTTGCCGCAGGCGTTCGCGCTCCAGCAGCACCCAGTCCTCGTCCCAGCCCGGCAGCAGGTCCTCTCCGGTGAGCAGGTCCGGCGGGGGCAGGGCGTGGAGGGCGGGGCCCGCGCCCTGGACGACGTCGAGTGCCGTCCGGGTGAGGGCGTGGACGTCGACGTGCAGGGCGGGGGTGACCAGCAGCGCGTCCCCGGTGCAGCGGACCAGGGGCGGCTCACTGCGGGGCAGCTTCCACAGCGTGGTGCGCAGGCTGCCGCGGGCATGTCCCTCGGTGACCTCGGGCCACAGGGTGCCGGCGAGGACGGTGCGGGACACCCGCTGCCGCAGGCCCATGAAGGCGAGGAGCCGCTGGCTGTTGCGACATAGCTCGATCGTCCCCGTGCCCAGTTCCAGCCGGAACTGGCCGAGGAGTCGAAGCCGGGGAGGAGCAGAGTCCACTGTGATCGCCTCACGCACAGCGTGCCGCGGGGGCGCGCCCGTACCGGCCGTGGGGATGCCGCGTGCTCCGACGGGGCGTGTCATCACCAGTCTCGGACCGGTGTGCATCGCGTGCAACTTCGTCAACCGCGGGGGCGCCCCGCGGTGACGTCACGATGACGCCGCGCTGACGCCGCTTCCGTAGGTTCGTACGTGACGCCGTCCGTCTCGGCCGGCGCCGCGGGACCACCCTACGAAGGTGTCGTCATGGTCGCTCTGGTCGCTCTGGCCCGTGTTCGGTTCGGTCAGCGCAACGAGGATGTGCGCCTCGTGCAGCAGGCCCTCATCAAGCGGGGCCGCAAGATACCCGACGGGCCCACCGGCCTGTTCGGCCAGCAGACCAAGGCCGCCTACCGCGCCGAACAGCTCGCCCAGGGGTTCAAGGGAGCCGACGCCGACGGCGTTCCCGGATGCACCTCCCTGACCGCCCTCGGCCGTACCACCAAGCTCTTCGACGTCGACTGCAAGGGTGCGGCGGGGCGCGACGGAGGGCTGCCCCTTTCCCAGGTCACCTTCCGCGACCCCGACGACGACTTCGGGGAGGCGGCGATGCGACGCTACGCGCGCAAGGCCTCCGAACTGACCGGGATGGACCCGAAGTTCGGGGTACCGGCCCTCACCACGATCGCCAAGCGCGAGTCCGCCTCCAACAACCCGCGGTTCCGGGTGAACACGACGGACGGCAACGCGCGCGGCCCTATCGCGCCCGACGGCCATCCGCAGAACTGCTCCCGGGGCGCCACGCAGTGCATCCCGGCCACGTTCGCCCACTACCACCAGGCGGGCACCGCCACCACGCCGTACGACGTCGTCGCCTGTATGTGCGCGACGGTCAACTACGTACGCGACCGCTATCACGTGAACGAGTCCGGCTCGAACTTCGCCGCCCGCGTTCAGCAGGCCGATCCGCACCGGCCTGCCCACTGGTACTAGGAGTCCCTCATGACGAAACGGGTCGCTCTGGCCAAGGTCCGGTTCGGTCAGCGCAACGACGATGTGCGCCTCGTGCAGCAGGCCCTCATCAAGCGGGGCCGCAAGATACCCGACGGGCCCACCGGCCTGTTCGGCCAGCAGACCAAGGCCGCCTACCGCGCCGAACAGCTCGCCCAGGGGTTCAAGGGAGCCGACGCCGACGGCGTTCCCGGCTGCACCTCCCTGACCGCCCTCGGCCGTACCACCAAGCTCTTCGACGTCGACTGCAAGGGTGCGGCGGGGTCGGTGCCCCGGCGGCCCGTCAAGGGGCGGGTGCCGTCGCCCGTGCCGGGGCACAAGGTCTCCTTCGAGTTCTTCAGCCGCGGCAACTACGCCTGGAAGCCCCCTCCCGACCACGTCGGCCGGCACACCGGGCAGGACTTCGCCGCCGAAAGCGGCGCGCCGGTGGTCGCCGTACGCAGCGGCAAGATCGCCTGGTCGGACAACAAGGGCGGTGCGTACGGTCAGTGGATCGGGCTCGCGGCGGACAACGGGCACATCTACACGTACTGCCATCTCTCCGAGCGGCAGGTGGCGCCGGGTCAGCGGGTCTCCGCCGGGCAGCAGCTCGGCAAGGTCGGCAGCACGGGCAACTCCACCGGTCCGCATCTGCACTTCGAGATGTCGAAAGGGTCCACCTGGTCCTACGGCAACGTGGCGAAGCCTCGTTGGTGAACCGGTGGACCCTTTCGACCGGGGCCCTTGTGTCAGCTGTCCTGGAAGAGCAGGTCCTCCGGAGGGTGCGTCATCCGCACGGTCTGGCCGTTGCTGGTCTCCACGACCCGATGCAGGCCCAGGCAGCGTTCGCCGGTGGAGAGGATCGAGAAACGGTCCCCGACACCGGCGAGGAAGGCCGGGAAGCAGGGCAGCGCCATGCCGAGCTGGAGGTAGTCCACCAGCCGGCGGAACAGCTTCGGCAGCAGTACGGCGTCGTCCGTCAGCGAGGACAGGCCGGTGATCTTCGCCCCGGCCGTGGTGACATCGCTCGGCCACAGGCCGCGTCCCGCCGCGCGGGCCTCCGCGACCGCGGCGGCCATCTCTACGCGCAGGCTGGTGAACAGGCTGCGGTAGAAGGTGGGATACACCAGACCCGCCGACACCAGGTGGTGGTTGAGCGTCGTCCTGAGGACCGCCGGGTCGACGTCGATCTCCAGTCCGCTCTGCCCCGGAGGTTCGCCGCGCCCCGCCAGGGCGATGCAGCGGCCGTGGACGTCGGCGCCGCGGGTGAGGACGAACCCGGGCACCGACTCCGGGGTGCTGGCGGTCACCGTCTCGCCCGTGTCGTGCTGGACGTCCGTGAACCCCAGCCAGTTCAGCAGCTCGTCGCGTGCCGCGTGGGCGAAGTGCAGTGGCTGGTGCACGCGGTTCGGGCCGTAGTGCGTCTCGAGTGCGTCGATCGCGTCCAGGCGCAGCTTCGCGCGGCCGGTCACACTGTGCTCGACGGCACGTCCGAGGCCGCCGCCGACGAGGTCCCACTCGGCCGGGTCGTCGGCCGTGAACGGCACGGTGTCGCCGTCCGGCTGGGCGCCCTTGACGTCGTAGACACCCTTGATCAGAAGCATGGGCATGGCAACTCCTCAACCGTGGAACGGTGCTCGCTGCCCGGTGGATGTCCGCGGATTCGACGGGCCGCGGTCCCTGACCTGTTCATGTGCCCCCACCTTCGATGGTGCACCTGAACAGGCCGCGCTGCACCTTCGCGCCCGGCCGAACGGCGGTCTCACAGCGGCCTGTCGGGGCGTTCGGGATCATGGAGTCGCGGCTTCCGTGACCGCCTTTCCGTCGCGGATCAGGGACAGCAGCAGCTCGTGGGTGCCGGTGTCGGCCGCGGCCACCAGGCCGCGGCCGCCAGGCCGCGGCCGCCCTCGTCGAGCGGGGTGCCGTCGAGGCCGGTCACCACGCAACCCGCCGCCCGGCACAGGGCGATGCCCGCAGCGAAGTGGACGCTGGAGGACAGGGTGTCGTCGCCGTCGGTGACGTAGGCGGCGCGCTTTCCGGCGGCGACCCAGGCGAGGGCGAGCGTCGTGGAGACGACCCGGGGGCGGAAGCGTTCGACGAAGACCGGGTGGGCCAGCAGGTCCACGGCCCGGAAGGCGGGGGCGCCGGGGAACGGCGGGTCGAGGTTGACGTCGACGAGCCGGGTGGCGGAGGTGGGCGTCAGCGGGACGTCCGTGTCACCGCCACGGAGCCATGCGCGGGTGCCGTCGGTGCAGAAGACCTCGCCGGTGAACGGGTCAGCCACGGCGGCCGCCCCGTCCCGCAGGGCCACGTTGACGGCGACCAGCATGCTGCCGACGGCGTAGTTGAGCGTGCCGCACAACGGGTCGACCAGCCACTGGCGTGCCGCGCCTGCCGCGCCCTGCCGGCCGCCCTCCTCACCGAGAACCGCGTCGTCGGGCCGGGCGGCACGGATGACGTCGAGGACGGCCCGCTCCGCCTCGACGTCGGCGGCGGTGGCGAAGTCGCCGGCTCCCTTGTCGATACGGTCGAGCCGCCGGCCGTACATGCCCCGCACGACGTCCGCGCCGGCCCGGACAGCGGCTATGGCGACCTCGGCGTCGCCGGTGCTCACAGTGGAATCGATCATGGGCGGAGGATAGCGAGAGGGCCCGCGGTCACCGAACGGGGCCGCTCCGTGCAGGTCAGGCGTCGTGGACCCGGACCAGGGCGAGGGTGATGTTGTCCGGGCCGCCCGCCTCGATCGCGGCCCGCCACAGGGCGAAGGCGGCGACGCCGTCCTCGGGCTCCTCCAGGATGTCGGCGAGCTCGTCGTCGGGGACGGGGTCGGTCAGACCGTCGCTGCAGATCAGATAGCGGCCGCCGGAGGCGAGGTCGCGGCGGTCGAGGTGCGGGGTGACGGAGGTGAAGCCGAGCGTGCCGCCGAGGGTCTGGGTGACCACCGAGGTGGTGCGCCTGCCGGGGGCCGGGGGCGGGCTGTCGTCGACGCTGATCTGGCGCAGGCCGTCCTCGTCCTGGCGGTAGACCTTGCTGTCGCCGACGTTGAACACGATCAGGCTGTCCTCGAGGAGCAGGAGGCCGGCGACGGTGGTGCCCATGGTGGCCAGCTCCGGATGGCTCTCGGACGCCTCGAACAGCTCACGGTTGCAGCCGTCCAGGGCCCTGCCGAGGCGGTCCTCGTCGGTGAGGCCAGGGCCGAGCGCGGCCAGCCGGTTGACGACGAGGCCGCTGGCGACCTCGCCGCCGGGGTGTCCGCCGAGCCCGTCGGCGACCGCCGCCAGCAGCGGGCGGCCCCGTGGGAAGGCGAGCGTCTGGGGACTCTCGGTCACGGTGCCGCACAGGGTCCACGGCCCGACGACGAGGCTGTCCTCGTTGTGGTCGCGGATCAGCCCCGTGTGACTCAGAGCGGTCACTGCTGTGTACGGCACCTGGCTCCCTGCCTCTCCCCCACCATTCTCCTCCCGGGTGGCGTTCAGGTGAAACCGCTGGACGGCGTGAGGTGCAGCCGATATCTCCTTGCTGTGACGCGAACGGTCGCGTACGGCGGGGCGATGGGGGTGGCGGCATGTTGCCGGAGGCGTTGACGGCCCTGGCCGCGGCGGGCGGCACCGCGGTGGTGCAGGCCGCGGGGACGAACGCGTGGGAGGGGTTCCGGCAGGCGGTGGCCCGCTGGTTCGGCCGCGGCGACGACGACCACGAACGCGTGGAGCTGGAGCGGCTGGACCGCAGCGCCGCGGAACTGACGGCCGTCTCGGAGGACGGGGCGGACCGGCTGAGGCTCCGTCAGGAGGCCATGTGGCAGACGCGTTTCGAGCACTTGCTGGAGGCCCTGTCCGAGGCCGAGCGGGAGCAGGCCGCGGCCGCGCTGCGTGCGCTGCTGGCGGAGCGGGCCCCCACGAGTGCGGTGTCGGCCGGTGACGGCGGCCTCGCGGTCGGCGGTGACATGCGCATCAGTGCCGATCACGGCTCGGTGGCCGGCGGCGTCATCCAGGGAGACATCCACCTCGGCAACCCTTCCCGGCCGGGCCCGGACCTGAGCTGACCGGCCCCGGCGTACCTGCCCACGGCTCGCCTCCACCCCCACCCCGTTCGGTCTCCGCGAGCGACCACAGTGTCGCGATCGGCTACCTCGCCTACCACGCCCCGCCCGAGACGCCCCGCAGGGGCCGCCGCCGTGCTGACTTCTCCTCGGCGGAGATCGATTCCGACGACGTGCCACAGGTGGAGAACTTCTGCGGCCGCAAGCGCGAGACGGACGCGCTCGCCGCGCTGCTGCGGCGGCGCCGACGGCAGGGCGTACGGGTCGTCGTCCTGGACGGCCTGGCCGGTTCGGGCAAGACGACGCTGATGCGCCAAGTCGCCCACCAGCATGAGAAGTCATTCGACGGATTCATCGCCATCGACCTCAACGGCTCGACGGACAGACCGATTTCACCTGCCGAACTGCTGGGAAAGCTGGCCGTTCGGCTGCACGTCTCCACCGCCGGGCTGGACGGCGAGACCCTGTACCGCCGCTACCGGCAGGCGATGGCGGGCCGGCGCCTGCTGATCCTGCTCGACGACGCCGCCGACGCACGGCAGATCCGCCAGGTGGTCGAGTTCGGGGGCGACAGCGTCGTCCTGGTCACCAGCCGGGTCGAGCTGCCGGGCCTGCCCGCGTCCGCCCGGATCAGCGTGGGCTCGTTCGGCCGACGTGAGGCGCTCGACCTGCTCGCCGGCACGGCGGTCGGCGCCGGCCGGGTCGCCGCGGAACCGGACGCCGCCGCCCGGATCGTCCGGCGCTGCGGGTATCTGCCCCTGGCGATCCAGCTCGTGGGCGGCCGCCTCGCCGGTGAGTCACGCCGTCTGGCGAGCCTGGAGGAGCTGGACGCCGACCTCGCCGCCACGGGCCTGACCGGCATCGCCGCGCGGGACGCGGACACGGCCGACGGCTCGGCGCGCACCATACGCGAGATCTTCGACGGCAGCTACCGTCGGCTCGCCCCCGAACTGCGCCGGATGTTCCGCCTGTTGGGCGGCGATGTGCGGGAGACCGACGTCGAGACGGCGGCCGCGCTGGCGGACGTCCCGGAGCGGAGGGCCGCCGAGCTGCTGCGGAATCTGCACGCACACCGGCTGGTCGAGCCGGTGCCTCTCCCCCCGGTGCGGTACCGGCTCCATGATCTGCTGCGGGAGTTCGCCCAGGAACTCGCGGCGGAAGATCCGGCGGAGGCGGCCGGGGCCGCGCACCGGCTTGCGGTGCTCCGGCTGCGGCAGGTCGAGGAAGTCGCCGCCGGTCAGCGGTACGAGACGGCCCTCGCGACCGCCGGCGCCGCCGCCGCACAGGTGCCTCGCGCGCTGAGCCACGAGGACCACGCGACCTGCTGGCGGCTGGTCGCCGCGCTGGCTCACGTCTACGAAGTCATCGGATTCCCCGTCATCTGGCCGAACCTGCTGGAGCACGGCACGGCCGCGGTGGACGCGATCGGCGACGAACAGGGCCGCGTGGCCCTGCTGTTGGCGGAGGCGGCCCATCGCGCACACCGCCGGCAGTGGGCCGAACTCCTCGACCTCTTGGCGGGCACGGCGGACACGGCGTCGAACGCCCCCGCTGCGACGCTGCGCAGCCGGGCGTACGCCGCCGTGGGCGAGCCCGGCCGGGCCGTGGCGGAGGCGCGGCGCGCGCTGTCGAACGCCCCGGACGACGGCACCGTACGCGTGCGGGCGCTGGTGGCCCTCAGCGAGGCGCTGCGCGCGGACGGGAGCCCGGCACAGGCCGCGGCCCGATCGGCGGAGGCCGTCGACAGTGCCGGGGCGATGCCCGTCGAGCGGAGCCGGGCGCTGCACGCGCACGCCATCACGCTGGCGGAGCTGGGACGCGTCCAGGAGGCCGTCGCGGCCCTGTCCGAGGCGGCCGGGATCGACACGGAGACCGGCGACGAAGGGCATCTGTTGGTGGTGCTCGTCGCCACAGCCGAACTGTGTCTGCGGCGAGCCGAGGACCCCGGGGCGGCACTGGTGCCGTTGCGTCAGGCCTTCGGGCTGCGCTTGGGTGCCGAGTTCGTACGCCGGCCGACCGGCGGACAGACCGCCGACGCGCTGCTGACGATGGCGGAGTGCTTCCTGGAACTGGGGCAGCTCCCGGAGGCCGACTACGCGTGGCAGCAGGCCGACCGGCTCGACGTCGACGGGCTCGCGACCAGGCGGCTCGTCGTCCGTGGCGCCCTGGCGACCGCCGAGGGACGCCTCACCGAGGCCGCGCAGGCGCTCGAACTGGCCCTCGCGCGGGACGGGGACGCGCTCAGCGCCGAGGAGGAGCGGCTCCGTGCCCGCGCGGCCGTGCTGCTCGGGAACGTCGACGGCGCGCTGGGCGATCACGCGGCGGCCGTGGACCACTACGAGTACGCCGAGTCGCTCGCCGGTGAGGAGAGCGGCCGGCTCGCCCGGGCGCGGGCCGCGGTCGCGGGGTCGCTGTGGGCGCGGGCCGGGATCCGGCGGCGCGTGCCGCAGAAGCGGTCCCGCTGGTGGTGGCGGGTGCCGGGCGCCCTGGCCTGCTTCCTCGCGCTCAATCTGCTGGCGCACGACGGCTCCGACATCCACGTCACGCCCGCGACCAACAGCGCCGCCCTGACCGCCTGCGCGCTGGGTGCCCTGGTCTCCGTCCGGCTGCGGCCGAACGGCGCGGGGACCCTGCTGGGCTATCTGTCGCCGGTGCCCACCGCCCTCGGCGTCATTCTGCTCACCTCCGCGCAGGTGCGCGACCGTGGCACGACCGGGATGCTGGTGGGCCATGCCGTGCTCGCCGTGGTGGTGGCGGTGACGGCGCTGTGGCCGCGCCGGATCTCCTTCGCCGGGCTTGTGGCGCTGGTCGTCGTCGCGGGTGGCGCGAACGTGGGCGCGCCGGAGCTGTGGACCGGGCCTGTCGCCCCCTTCGTGTGGCGGGGCGTGGGCGTGGCGACGATCGTGCTGGGCCTGATGTGGCTGCCGGTCGTCGCGCTGCGCCATCCGGCCGCCCACCGCTGGACCACGGTCCCGGCGCTGGTGACGGCGCCGCTCGCCGGTGGCGGGCTCGCGCTGCTGCTGGGCTCCGGCCTGGGCCGTCAGACCTACATGCTGTGGCCGGGCGCCACGGGCAGCGACTGGCGGCTGGCGCTGCTCGGCCTGTCGCTCGCCGCGGCCTGCGGGTGCGCGGGGCTGGTCGGCCCGCCCCGGCTGTCCTCCGGCATCCTGGCCGGCCTGGCGTGGTTCTGGGGCATCCATGCCTTCTTCAACGGCATGGCGCACTCGGAGGTGGACCCACCCAACTTCTATGCGCATCCCGGCCGTTACTGGGACTGGCTCACCAGTTCGTCGGCCTGGGTATGGACTCTGCCGCTGCTGTCCCTGCTCGTGGTCGGCCTGCTGGGCATGGTGTCGGCCGACATCGACGAGTACGAACCCCGGCTCGCCCGTCTCCGTCCGGCGCTGCCCATGCCGGACGGGCTGGCGGAACGCCTGCGTACCGCCCGGCGGTTGCGCGCCAGGCTGTACGGGGCGCGCGGCCTCACCGCCCTTGCGCTCCTCGCCGCCCTGTCGATCCCGGCCACGCGATCCGATCCGCACGCGCCGCAGGACGCGACGTACGGTGTGCTGTTCTGGATCGTGCTGTTCCTGTGCACTGCCGTGGCGGTCCATCCCGACATAGGTGTGCGCGATGGTCTTCGATGGCTCGGCGTCGCCGCGCTGCTCGTCACTGCCGGGGTCCTGGTGTGCGTCAACGCACGCCAGGTCGTGGCGCACGGCTGGTCGCGGGGAGCGGTCGCGGGGCTGCTGACGGCCGCGGCGGCCCTGTTCGGGACCGGCGTCGTCGCGCCGTACAACGCGCTCCGCGTGGGACGCGTACGGCTCGACCGCGACGAAGGCGTCGGGCTCTGCATGTGGGCGGCGTCGATCTCGGTGATCGTTGCGACCCTGGTGGGTGCCTCGGGCACCGGCGACGTCCTTCGGATGGTGCTGGGCGGAGCCGCGGGCGCGGGCGCCTTGGCGCTGTACCGCTACGTCACGGAGCGCCGCGCCTCCGAGAACTCCCAGGGCCCGCCGGCACCACCGGCTTGACAGGGCGCTGACGGCGGAGCCGCCCGGGCCGCGCTCAGGGCGCGTCGTCCCAGGCCAGGGAGGCCATCCGCCAGCCTGCCGGAGTGCGCAGGAACTGGGTGGTCTTGCTGCCGGAGCCCTCGAACCAAGTGCCGTTGTGGTAGCCGGACTTGCGGTACTCGCTGAAGCGGTGGGCGACCGAGCCGAAGATCTCGGTGCGCGCGGTGACCTCCCACTCGGAGAACTCGGTCAGCGTGCCGTCGGTGAGCATCTTCTGCCGGGGCTCGATGAAGGAGTCGAGGTCGTAGATCACCGGCTCGGGGCCGACGTTCGCGATGATCCTGCCCTGCGGGACGAACACGTCGCGGATGACGTCGAGGTCCGGCCGGCGGCCGTCGGTGTTGGTGAAGGCGCCGACGAACACGCCCATCAGGCGGTCGAGTTCGGCCCGGACGTCGGCGGTGGAGGCTTCCCGTTCGTCGGCGGTGGAGGCTTCCCGTCCCTCGGCGGTGGACCAGGTGCCCTCGGTGGACCGGTGGACGTCGGCGGACCGGGCGCCTTCGGCGGACCGGGTGCCCCCGGTGGACCCCTCCCCGGCCGGCGGCCACTCCTCCGCCAGCACCGACCACACCTCGCTGTCGTGCCGCTCACCCCGGTGCGGGTAGCGCCGCCGCAGGACGCCGTCGCGGGTCATGCCCAGCCGGCGTGCGACGGCGATGCTGCGGACGTTGCCCGAGGCGACCCACCATTCGGCCCGGCTCATCCCGCGCTCGCGGAACGCCCAGTCGATCAGCACGCGGCAGGCGCGTGTCACCAGGCCCCGCCCCTCCCCCGCGGGCTCCGCCCAGCAGCCGACCTCGCACACCCCGGAGGCGCTGTCGAAGCGGGTGAACATGACGCCGCCGACGAGGGTGCCGTCGAGCCGGATGCCGTAGATGCGGCCGCTGTCCTCGGCCAGCCGGTCGGCGTAGCGCTGGAGGGTGGCCGTGGCGGACGCCAGGTCGGTGCTGAAGGTCGCCCAGGGTATCCACGGGTCGACGCCGTCCCGGGCGCGGTCCATGTGGGCGAGGAACTCCGGCGCCTGCCAGGGCTCCAGAGGCCGGAGATCCGCACGGTCGTCCAGCGGCAGAGTGAACACGGGAGCCTCGCTCTCTCGGGTACGTAACAAGCGTTCGGTACGTAAGCTAGCAGCATGCCACCCGCACCTGGAGACCGTGAAGCCCGCCGCAAGGACGTGTCCGAGGCGGTGTGGCGGGTCCTCGCCGACAAGGGGTTCGGCGGCCTGACCCTGCGCGCCGTCGCCGCCGTGATGGGCGTCTCGACGGGGATGCTGATGCACTACTTCCCCACGAAGCGGGCGCTGATCACGCACGCCCTGGACCTGCTGGAGCAGAACACGGCGCAGCGGCCCCGCCGGGCACATCCCGCTCCGGGCCTGGCCACCGTGCGCGCCATGCTGCTGGACATCCTGCCGCTCACCCCGGGCGACACCGCCCGCAACCGCATCTGGGTCAGCTCCTGGGACCTCTCCCTGGCCGACGACGACCTGAGCGCGGCACAGGCCGCCCGCTACGCCCGGCTGCGCTCGACGATCAGCCCCCATCTGGAGGCCGCCCGCGACCGAGGGGAGCTCGCGGACAGCGCCGAACCGGAACGGCTCGCCACCGCCGCCGTCGCCTTCACGCACGGTCTCGTCGTCCAGGCGCTCTTCGATCCGGACCGCTTCCCCGAGGACGTGCAGACGGCTCTGCTCGACGATTTCCTCACCTGTCTGACCAGGCCCACCTGACCCTTCGCCCCGATCTGTGGTTTATCGAACCGATTTGCGGGGTTTCGGGAAAGAGGCCTAAGTAGGTGAATGATCACGAACGACAACAAGCCCCGCAAGGCACAGTCCACCGAAGCGCGGAACGACTCCGGCGATGAGCGCGTGTCGGCCCCGGAGGCCATGCGCGGTGCCATCAAGCAGCTCAGCGAGCTGCTGGGCAGGGCTCCGGAGTCGGTTTCCTCGCTGAGGCCGACCGAAGAAGGCTGGGAAGCCGACGTCGAGGTCGTGGAACTCGAACGCATCCCTGAGACGACCAGCGTGATGGCCAGCTACCAGGTGGTCCTCGACCCCACGGGAAAGCTGCTGGCCTACGAGCGTGGGCGCCGTTACACGCGGTCCCAGATCGACAGGGCGAGCGGGAGCTAGACACGGCCGCGGCGGTCGACGCGACCCTTCACAGGAAGGGAAGACGACGTGAGCGTGGTGCCGCAAGGCAATGCCGGGCCCCCCGCATCGGGAAGCGGCTCGGGCAACCTCTACGACGTACTGGAACTGGTCCTCGACCGGGGCCTGGTCATCGACGTGTTCGCCCGGGTCTCCCTGGTGGGCATCGAGATCGTGAAGGTAGACGCCCGTGTGGTGGTCGCCAGCGTGGACACGTATCTGCGCTTCGCCGAGGCCGCCAACCGCCTGGATCTGGAGGCGGGCCGCAAGGCACCGGCCCAGCTGACCGATGTCGTGGAGGGCGTCACCGAGGGAGGTGCGCGCGGCAAGAGCAAGGGTGCGCTGTCGGGCGCCGTCCAGGCGGTCACCGACTCCCTCCAGAAGGGGCGCGAGGAGGCCCGCGAGCCGGAGGGCCGGCGCGAACGCAGCTCGGGCGGCCGCAGCCGCGAACGTGAGCGGAGCCGGGAGCGGGAGGAGTGAGCGAGCCGATGTCCGTGTACGTGTACGCGATCACCAAGGCGTCGCATCCGCTGCGCCTGGACGACGTCACCGGAGTGGGTGATCCACCCGCCGAGATCCGCGTCGTGCCGGGCGATTCGCTGCGGGCCGTCATCAGCGAGACCCCCGAGGATCTGTCCGTCTCCCGGCATGACCTGGAGGCGCACCACGAGGTCGGACAGCGGCTGTGGGCCGACGGCCCGGTGCTGCCGCTCAGCTTCGGCTTCGTCGCCCAGGACGAGGACGCCGTACGCGCCGTGATGGAGGAGCAGGGGCCGCAGATGGCACAGCGGCTCGACGAGCTCACCGGTCGCGGCGAGTTCAACGTCAAGGGCGTGGCACAGGAGGACGCGCTGGTCCGGGCCGAGCTGGAGGAGAACGACCAGGCCCGTCAGCTCAACGAGCGCACCCGGGAGGGCGGCGGAAGCTACGAGGACCGGCTGGCCCTCGGGCAGCTGCTGGCCGAGGCCGTGCAGCGGCGTGAGCAGGCGCTGGCCGAGGAGATCCTCGCCGCGGTGCGGCCGCTCGCGCTGGCCGAGCAGGCGACGCCTCCGTCCGGTCAGTACTTCGTGAACTCCTCCTTCCTGGTGGACGAGGAGCGCTACGACGAGTTCACCCGGGCCGGCGAGCAGCTCGCCGAGCGCTACGGCGAGACGGCCGAGCTGCGGCTGCGCGGCCCGCTGGCGCCGTACAGCTTCGTGTGAGCCGGGGCCGACGCGTGGGCGAGGAGAGGACATGGGACTGATCACCGGGATTCTGACGCTGCCGGCCGCACCTGTACGGGGCATCGCCTGGGTCCTCGACAAGGTGGTCCGTACCGCCGAGGACGAGTACTACGACCCGGGCCCCGTGCAGGAACAGCTCGTGCAGCTGGAGCAGGCCCGGTCGGAGGGTGACATCGACGACGAGGAGTTCGACCGGCGCGAGGAGGCGCTCCTTCACCGGATGGAGGAGATCCGGGCGTACCAACTGCAGCGCGGGGGCCCGTAGGACAAAGCCGAGAAAGCCGAAAGCCGAAAGAGGACAGGCCATGGACAAGGCCAAGATCGGTACGGCCCTCCTGGGCGGCTATCTGCTGGGCCGCTCGAAGAAGGCCAAGCTCGCCGTGGGCCTCGGTGCGATGCTGGCCGGATCGCGGATCAGGCCCGACCAGATCGGCAAGACGCTCCAGGAGTCGCCGTTCCTGAAGGACATCAGCAAGCAAGTGCGCTCCGAGCTGACCGGCGCGGGCAAGGCCGCGGCTTCCTCGGTTCTGACGGCGAAGGCCGACAGCCTGGCCGACGCCCTGCAGGCCCGTACCAGCGGGCTGCGCCAGAAGTCGCGCGGGGCGCCCGACGCGGAGGGCGACGCCGAAGAGGCGGACGTGGACAAGTCGGAGGTGGACGAGGCCGAAGCCGACGAAGCCGACGAGGACGAGCGTGACGTGGACCAGGCCGACGAGGGTGAGGAGACCGACGAGGCCGAGGAGGAGACGGAGGACACGGAGGACACGAAGGACACGGAGGCTCGGGACAAGCCGGCGAAGAAGAAGAGCGGCAAGTCCGCCGGCGGCCGGAGCACGGCGGCGCGCTCCGGTTCCAAGGGCACGAAGACGACGAAGAAGACCGCCGCTCCGAGCCGCTCGCGCAGCGGCACGTCCGCACGGTCGAGGCGGTCGGACGATGGCTGAGCGCAAGGTGCCGCAGGCCGCCGACCGGCTGCGGGAAGAGCTGGAGAGATACGTCGAGGCCCGGATCCAGATGGCGCTGGAGGGCGTGGGCCATCGGCTGGGCAGCGGCGCGCGCCGGCTGAGCGAGACGCGCCTCGGGCCCCGCGCGCTGGCCGACAACGTGGCCGAGCGCGGCCGGGCGCTGCGCGGCCACCTGCCGGCCGGCGCAGCCGTGACGTCGAAGGCGGCTCAGGCCAAGGACACCGCCGCCCACGCCAGGGACGCCGTGCTGGACAGGGCCAAGGGCGTCACCGCCAGGCGTCCCGCACCGCGCGAGGACATGGGCAAGGGCATGACCGTCATCGAGGACATCGATGTGGGCGTCCCCGTGCCCGACGCGTACGACGAGTGGCGGCGGTTCCAGGAGTCCGACGAGTTCGCGAAGGGCATCCAGCGCGGCGAGGGCAGCATCACGGAGGAGGTCCGCGACGAGCGGATCGCGTGGACGTCCGAGATGGACCACGCCACCGCCAAGGGCGTCGTCACCTTCCACCCGCTCGGCGAGAACCTCACCAAGGTGCTGCTCGTCCTGCGGTACTTCCCCAAGGGGCCGGTCGAGCGGGCAGAGAGCCTGCTGCGCGTCCAGAGCCGCCGCGCCCGCCGCGACCTCAAGCGCTACCGCACCTTCGTGATGATGCAGGGCCACGAGGAGCATGAGCAGCAGGACGAGACCCACGGGACCCACGACGCCGACGAGGCCGAGGCGAAGGACCCCGAGGAGCGCGGCCAGCAGGTCTACGACGACGAGGACGAGGACGGCGAGGACGCCTACGAGGACGACCGGGAGGAGCCAGGGGCCGGATCCTCGCGGGACGACTACTGGGAGGAGGACGAGGACGAGGACGACGACCTGGAACGCGACGACCGCCACGACGACAGACAGGGTCCGCCGTGACTGAGCCCCGCCCCGCCGGCCGTACGCCGATGCAGCCGCTGTCGCCGTACGGTCAGCAGTCCTCCGGCGCCAATCTCGCCGACATCCTCGAGCGCGTGCTCGACAAGGGCATCGTCATCGTCGGCGACATCAAGATCAACCTGCTGGACATCGAACTGCTCACCGTCAAGATCCGGCTGCTGGTGGCGTCGGTGGACAAGGCCAAGGAGATGGGCATCGACTGGTGGGAGCACGACCCCGCGCTGTCCTCCCGCGCCGACAACCACCCCGGCCTCCAGGAGGAGAACGACCGGCTGCGTGCGGAGGTGAGGGAACTGCGCGAGCGTGCCGCGCGGTCCCCGGCCGAACTGCCCCCGCGCGAGTCGACCGGCCGCGGCCGGTCGCGGGAGCCTGAGCATGAGCCCCGTACGAAGCCGCGGCGCCCCCGCCGCAAGGCGGCGGAGGACGACGAGGACCGGGACGACGAGCCGTGAACCGGACGCTGACCTACGCCTACGCCGTCCTGCGGGCGCCCGACGCCCCGGACCTGCCGCCGCCGGCCGAGGTGCGCGGGGTGGCGGGGGCGTCGGTCGGCCTGGTCCGGGCGGGCCCGCTGGCCGCGGCGGTGAGCCCGGTGCCGGAGGAGGAGTTCTCGGAGGCCGCGCTGAGAGTGCGTCTGGAGGACCTCGCATGGCTGGAGGCGACGGCCCGGGCGCACCACTTCGTCATCGAGACACTGGCCGCTCGGACGACGGTCCTTCCGCTGCGGCTGGCCACCGTCTACCTGGACGAACCCCGCGTCGCCGAGATGCTGCGCGAGCGCGAGGAGCCGCTCCTGGCGCTCCTGGACCAGCTCGCGGACCAGGTGGAGTGGGGGGTGAAGGTGTACGCCGAGGTGCCCTCCGGGGCACCGGCCGCGGTCCCGGACGGCGCTACCGGCGCACCGGACTCCGGCCGCGCGTATCTGCGCCGCCGCAGGCAGGAACGCCAGGCGCGGGACGACACCCGGCGGGCCGCCGAGCGGACCGCACGACGCACGGCGGAGCTGGCCCGTGACCTGGCCACACAGCGCGTACGGCACCGTCCGCAGCAGGGTGTGCTGGCCAGCGAGCCCGGCGAGAACATCGCCAACGACGCCTATCTCGTGCCGCGCGCGCTGGCCGAGGAGTTCCGCGAGCGGATGCTCCGGGCCGCAGACGGTCTGCCGGGCGTACGGGTGGAGGTCACGGGGCCCTGGGCGCCGTACTCCTTCACCGACCGGCAGGAGGGGGCGGAAGAGCGATGAGCGACTACCGCGACTACGGCGGGTACGAGGACGACCGGCCGTTGGCCGGGGCGCAGGTGGCGCTGATCGACCTGCTCGACCGGCTGCTGAGCGGAGGGGTCGTGCTCACCGGCGACCTCGTCCTGTCGGTCGCCGACATCGACCTGGTCCGGGTGTCGCTGCGGGCACTCGTGGTGGCCGTCCGGGAGCAGACCGAGGAGCCGTGGACGCCCTTCCCGCCCGGATCAGCCTCAGGACACGGTGACCGGCGTGAACTCCCCGGATGACTCCGCCCCTGACCGGCTGAGGGAAGTGACCGAGGCCGCGGCCCGCGCCTTCGCCCTGCTCCCGGCCCGCCCGGAGGACGTCCCGCCCCCGGGCCGAGACACGGCCCATCGCCTGCGGACCGACCCGGACACCGTGGAGCAGGACCTCATCAGGCTCGTCCTGACCGTCGTCGAACTCCTGCGACAGCTGATGGAGCGACAGGCCCTGCGCCGGGTCGACGAGGGCAGCCTCACCGAGGACCAGGAGGAGCGCCTCGGCCTCACCCTGATGATCCTCCACGACCGCATGACCGAACTCTGCGACCGCTACGGCCTCCGCCTGGAGGACCTCAACCTCGACCTGGGACCACTGGGGCCGCTGCTGCCGCCGTGAGGCCGCACCGGCCCGCGAACCGGCCGTCATGCAGGGCCCGTTGCCCCTCAAGCGGCCTGCCACAGCGCCGGGACGTTCGGGGGCTCCCAGCCGGGCTGGGCGGTGTGTGGCTGGAGGCACAGGTAGGCGCGGGCCGCGTAGGTGACCCGATCGCCCGGGCGGTAGGCGGCCCCGGCGGTCCAGGTGCCGCCCGGGGGCGGGGTGTCCGTGGGGGTGGGGCCGGGGGTCTGGGGGACGTCGAGGACGAAGTCGAAGGACGCCTCGCGGCCGCCGTCGGCGTCGCGGACGGTCATCAGCAGGCGTGGGTCGAAGATCGTGTCGGTGGCGTTGCGGGGCTCGTTCGGGAAGTACAGCTGTGTGGTGAGGACGGGCCGGTTCGGGGCCTGGACCTTGACGTGGAGGTGCCGGGTGCGGCCGGGGTAGAGGCCGGGCACGATCGTGGTGAGCGCGAAGGCGCCGCGCGCGTCGGTGTACTGGTGGCCGCGCAGCCGGAAGCCGGTGTTGTCGTAGGCGCCGTTGTCGTCGGCCTGCCAGAAGTCCAGCAGGACTCCGGACATGGGGCGGCAGGCCAGGCCGAAGACATAGCCGGTCACCGTCAGGCGGGTGCCGGGCAGGCCCGGTTCCAGCAAGCTGGCGCGCTGGGGCGAGCGGGGCTTGAAGTAGGGGCCCTCGGTCTGCGGCGGAGTGGGGTCGTCGCCGTCGTCGCAGGGCGGGGTGAGTGACGGTGCGGTGCCGGTCGAGGCCAGCGCGCGGGCCAGGGCCGGGGCGCCGAGCAGCGCGACGGGCAGCGCCGCGGTGGTGGCGAGGGCCGCGCGCAGCACGGTCTTGCGGGGTATGAGCCGCGGCGGGTTCGGGTGGACCGTCTCGTTCGTCTCGCTGTCCATGCCTGCTCCTCGTGGGGGGCGTCGGATCGGCAACGAACCTAGGCGGGCGGGCGCGTGGCTTCGAGGGACGGATCGTGGCGGCTGTGGTGTTTTCGGAAGGCGCCGGGGCTCATGCCGGTCTCCCGGCGGAAGAAGCGGCCGAAATAGGCGGGGTCGGCGAAGCCGGTGCGTGCGGCGACCTGTCGTACCGTCAACTCGGTGTGGGCGAGCAGCTGTTGGGCCTGGTACACGCGGGCCTCGATGAGCAGCCGGCCGGGGCTGCGGCCGGTGGCGGTGCGGACGGCCTGGGTGAGATAGCCGGGGGTGACGCCGAGCCGGTCGGCGCATTCGCCGACGGTCCAGCCGGCCGCGTCATGTACGGCGATCAGCCGGGTGAAGGCGTCGGCCAGGGCCGCCGGACGTCCGCCGGGCGGCGGTGGGAGGGGTCCGGGGCGGCCCGGCAGCCGGGCCAGGCGTACGACGAGCACATGCAGCAGGGCGCGCAGGACGCTCTCATGGCCTTCGGCCCGCTGCCGGAACTCCCCCACCAGCTCGGCCATGAGCCGCCGCAGGCGCTCGTCCTCCTCGGCGTCCGGCGCGAACCAGCAGCGCTCGCCGAGCCGGCGCAGCACCTCGCGGTCGCCCGGGTGGTCGACCAGGAAGTCGTCGGTGAACAGGACGAGCGTGCCGTCGAGTCGGCGGCCGCCCTCCCAGTGGTGCACCTGTCCGGGCCGGATCACCGCCAGGTGCGGCGGCCGGACCGGCAGGCGGGCCAGATCGACGACATGGGTGCCCGAGCCGCCGGTGACATGGACGATCTCGTAGAACGTGTGCCGGTGCGGATGTTCCGCCCGGGACAGCGGCCCCACCGCCTCGAACGACCCCGCGGCGAAGGGCGCGGCCCCGGGTCCTGCCACTTCCAGGCGGTGCAGGGGCACGTCCCCGGGCGGGGGCGTCCGGCAGGGGGTTCCCGGTGGGACGGTGGTTGCGCGCATCGGCTCTCCCGCGACGACAGGTACAGACCGGTCGGGCGGGAGTCACGATGTCACGCCGGTACGGCTTCGGGAACAGCCCGGTGCGTCAGTCGAGCACCTTGGCGGACTCGATGACCACGGGCTGCGTGGGCACGTCCTGGTGGCCGCGGGAGGTGGCCGTGCGGACGGCCTTGATCTGGTCGACGACGTCCTGACCCTCGGTCACCTTGCCGAAGACGGTGTAGCCCCAGCCGCGCATGTCCTTCGACGAGTGGTTCAGGAAGTCGTTGTCGGAGACGTTGATGAAGAACTGGGCCGTCGCGGAGTGCGGGTCTCCGGTGCGGGCCATCGCCACGGTGTAGGCGTTGTTCTTCAGGCCGTTGTCGGCCTCGTTCTGGACCGGGGCCAGGGTCGGCTTCTGCGCCATCTCCGCGGTGAAGCCACCTCCCTGGACCATGAAGCCGTCGATCACCCGGTGAAAGATCGTTCCGTCGTAGTGCCCGTTACGGACGTACGTCAGGAAGTTCTCGACGGTCTTCGGCGCCTCGGCGTCGGCGAGCTCGAGGACGATACGGCCGAAGTTGGTGGTCAGTTCGACCCTGGACATGGTGCGCGCCTTTCTCGCGGGAACAACCGGAACATCTTGTCACGCGGCCTACGTCGGCCTTCGCAACGGCCCGCTGGTTCCAGGGGTCTGGTGGTGCGGGCCGCCTCCACGTATTCTCCGAGTCACCTACTCAATTTTTTGAATACATGCTTTCGGAGGGCTCATGCACTCGTTCCGCAAGGCCGTGGAGGCCCGCGACGCCGTCGCCATCGAGGCGCTGCTCGCCGAGAACGTCGTCTTCACCAGCCCGGTGGCCTTCAAGCCGTACCCGGGCAAGGCGATCACCGCGGCGATCCTGCGCGGCGTGATGCGCGTCTTCGAGGACTTCGCCTACGTCCGTGAGATCGCCGACCCGGACGGCCGCAACCACGCCCTGGTGTTCACGGCGACCGTGAACGGCAAGCAGATCCACGGCTGCGACTTCCTCCACTTCGACGAGGAGGGGAAGATCGACGACCTCACCGTGATGGTCCGCCCGCTGTCGGCGGCCAACGCGCTGTCCGAGGCCATGGGGGCTCAGTTCGAGCGGATCTCCCGCGAGGCGATGGAGGCCTGACGGTCCGGCAGAGGAACGCGCGCGGCCTCTTCTCAGTCGCCCGCCGCGACGCCCCCGCGGAAAGTGCGCCGGTACGCGAGCGGCGACACCCCGATCGCGGCGTGCAGGTGCTCGCCCAGCGAGGTGCCGCCGGCGAAGCCGACCCGGTCGGCTCGTGCAGGCGTGCCGCCGGCGCCGTTCACCCGTCGGTGGCACACCCCCAGGTCAGCGACTGGTCGTCGGCGGTCCCGGACGGGCCGTACAGGAGTACGGCGCTGATGTAGAGGCGGCCGTGGGCGTAGCGCACCTCGCCCCGGTCACCGGGCATCCCTTCGGTGTCGGACGCCTGCAACAGGGTCGTCGGGCGCAGGGTACGGCCGTCCAGCGAGACCACGCGGGGCCCGTGGAGGCCGATCTGGAAGGCGAGGACGTTCGGGCCGTCCATGCGCAGCAGGTTCAGGGCGGCCCCCTCGGCGTCGACGCGTTGTCCGGTGGTCCGGCCCGTGGCCAGGGAGTAGGCGATCACCTGGTCGGCGGAGTCGTGCTCGGTCCCGACGTAGAGCCGGTCGTTGCCGACGACGGCTCCCGTGCAGCCGGAGTCGTCGGAGCAGTCCAATGTGTGGACGTCGTCCTCAAGCCGGAACCGGGTGCGCAGCCGGCCCTGTGCATCCAGGGAGAAGATGTCCTGGCCGGTGGAGGAGACGATGTCGCCCGAGACCACGGCGAGGACGACCGGCTGGGTCGACAGCACCCGGGGGCGCTGGGCGCCGCGCGGGAGCCGGTAGCGCCAGCGGACGGCGCCCGTGGCGGGGTCGATCTGCTGGACCTGGTACGTCACCTCGTCGTCGGTGCCGGAACAGGCGACGACCGCGACCAGGCGGGGGCCGCCCGCGTAGTTCTGATCCACGCAGCGGGAGGCGTCGGGCCGCCATGTGAGCGCCCCGGTCCTCAGGTCGAAGGCCGCGCCGCCGTAGATGCCGGCCACGGCCACGGTGTCGCCGCTGACGACGGGCCGTTCGAACGCGATGGGGAGGTCCCCCGTGGTGCCGGTGACCGTCCTGGTCCACAGGCGCTCGCCCGTGTCCAGGTCGAAGGCGGTGACCTGGGTGCAGGGCCGGTGCTCGTCGCCGGTCCCGCGCCGGCCGTCCTCGTGGACGACCACGGCGACCTGGCCGGGGCCGACCTCGGTCGAGCCGCCGCAGGACAGACCGGACAGGGGGAGCGTCCACGTGCTGTCGTCGGTCCCCGCCTTCCAGGCCTGAACCCGGTGGCCGGTGACCTTCGCGAACGTCGTGTCCGTGAGCCAGGAGCCGCGGAAGCTCCACAGCTTGCCTGCGGGGAACCTCGGGGCCTTGATCACCGTGGTGAAGTCCGCCGTCGGGTCGGCGGGCGCCTTCTCGGCGGGCCGGGCCGCGGCGGACCTGGTGGGCGAGGGCGCGGCGCGCGGGCCGGGGTCGGACCCGGTGCCGTACCGGACGCCGAGGCCGGCCAGCAGCGCGGTCACCGCCACGGCCGCGACGACGACCAGGGCGCGCAGGCCCCGGCGCGGCATCCGGGGCGGCGGGCCGAAGCCGGGCGGGGCCATGGATGCCGGCGGGCCGAAGCTGGGCCCGGCCGGGGGCGCGGAGGGCCCGAAGCCGGGAGGAGCCGTGGATGCCGGTGGGCCGAAGCCGGGCCCGGCCGGGGGCGCGGAGGGCCCGAAGCCGGGAGGAGCCGTGGATACCGGTGGGCCGAAGCCGGGGCCGACCGGGGGCGCGGAGGGTCCGAAGCCGGGTGGCTCCTGCGGGGCTCCGCCGAGGTGCGGTGGCTGCGTGGTCATCGCGCCTCCTTCGCCGGTGCGCCGTACGCGAGGATCCGGCCCTGGGGGTCGGCGTCGTCCGCGCCCTGGAGCTGGTGGGGAGCGAGGAGGAAGCGGCCGCGGTGGTAGAGGGTGCGCCCCATGGAGTAGCTGTCGAGCGTGTGCTCGACGCCGCGCGCCGAGGTGGTGTGCTTCAGCAGCACCGTGGACCGGCCGCTCTTCCGGTCGAACCGCAGGGTCCGGCCGGGCTCGCCGGGGTCGTCCGGGTACTCGGCGGTGGGAGACACGTAGACGATCACGCCGGTCCGGTCGGTCGTCACCGGACGCACCTGATGCCGCTCATCGGCGTGGGCCGCCCATCGGATCCTCCCGGTGCCGAGGTCGAAGGCGACGACCTCGTTGTGCGTGGTGACGCTCTCGGATTTGCTCGCGAGGTAGAGGGTGTTGCCGCCGACGGCGGCGCCGGTGCAGTTCTGGATCCCGCCGAAGGTCTCGGCGCTCACTCCGCCCGCGCACTGGTCGAACGCGTGGCGGCCGAAGGCGGCGCGCGAGCGCAGGGTGCCGTCGGGGCGCAGGGTGAGGGCGGTCCAGCGTGTGATGTCGTCGGGGTGGCTCACGGCGAGGACGACCGGGTCGACGGAGTAGACGCCCTCCACGGTCCAGCCGCCCGCGACGCGGTGCCGCCAGCGGACCTTGCCGGTGCTCGGGTCGAGTTCCTTGACCTGGTGATAGGGCCGGTCGGAGCCGAGGGCGCACCAGTCCACCTGGAGCAGTCGGCGGCCGCCGGCGACGTCGTTCGGGTGGCAGCTGCCCGGGTTCTCCTCCCCGGTGTGGAACAGCCGCCGGCCGTCGCTTACGCGGTAGGCGTCGGCGGTCATGTAGCGGCCGACGAGGACGGTGCCGCCGGTGATGGCGAGGTGCACGGTGTCGGTGCTGTCGAAGATGCTGTGCGCGACGAGCCGCCGGTGCCAGCCCTGGGCGCCGGTTGTGAGGTCGATCGCCTGGAGGTGTTCGCATTTCGGCCGCCGGGTACTGCCGTCGGTGTACGCGACCACGACCGTGCCGTCCGCCGTGGGGTTCACAGGGGTGTCGCAGACGTCGGCGGGCAGGCGGACGTTCCACACCTCCTCGCCGTCGGAGATCCGGTAGGCGGTGACCTCGTCGTGGGCGGCCTGCACCACGGTGTCGCCCACGGTCCACAGGTCGAAGGTCTTCGCCCCCTTGCCCGGCAGGTCGGCACCGACCGGGGCCAGCCACGCCACGGCCTCCCCCGCCCTGCGTCCCGCGTTGAGGTCGCCCAGCGCCTCGGCCGACGGTGTCGAGGAGGCGGGTGCGCTCGGGGACGGGGCCGCGGGACGTGCCGCCGTGTCCCGGTGTCCGGGCCCGCCGCCTCGGTCGTCGCGGTCGCTGACAACGGCGTAGACCGCTGTGGAGACGAGCAGGAGCCCGGCGGCGATCCCGGCCAGGACCCGGCGGCGCGGAAAGCGGCCGGTCGCGGGGACCCCGGGCAACGGCGCCTGGCCGCCGCCCTGTTGGGCGTACGGATTGCCCGGCACCGGCGACTGCCGCCGCGGCGGGTCGTACCAAGGCTGACGGGCCCGTCCTCTTCGACGGAACACTGCACACACCCCCGTGTCGGTCACTTGCTGAGCATCATTCTAGAAAAAGGTTCTAGCACGTTCCGTGAACTCCAGGGAATCGGCGGCGACTTCCGGCTGGCGTCAGCTCTTTGCCCAGGTCAGCGTTGACACAGACGTGTCGACATGTTGCGATGAGGCGCCGCCCGGTCCGGGTGGCTGCACCGAGAACCTCAGCGAGGACCCATGCCGAAGCCCTTCGCGACCATCGTCGGCGGCGGGATCGGCGGTCTCGCGGCGGCCATCGCGCTGCACCGAAGCGGCTGGCGGGTCGAGGTGCTGGAGCGCGCCCCGCGGTTCACCGAGATCGGCGCCGGCATCTCCCTGTGGCCCAACGCGCTGGCCGCGCTCGACGCGCTCGGCCTGGCCGGCGCCGTACGGGACGTGGGCGCGGTGGAGGCTGCGGGCGGGGTGCGCGACCGGCGGGGCCGCTGGCTGTCGCGCACGGACAACGCCGAGCTGACGCGCCGCTTCGGGCATCCCCTGCTGGTGCTGCACCGCGCCGAGTTGCTGCGGGTGCTCACCGAGGCGCTGCCCGCGGACAGTCTGCGGCCGGGCTGCGAGGTGCTCGCGGTCCGTGACGAGGAGCCCGGCCCGGTCGTCGAGCACGGCGGCGGCGAATCCCGGCCGGCCCTGGTGATCGGCGCCGACGGGCTGCGCAGCGCGGTCCGCGGCGCCCTGTGGCCGCAGGCGGCCGCTCCCCGGTACGCCGGTTACCCGGCCTGGCGCATGGTCACCGAGCCCCTCGCCGCACCGCCCGCCGAGGGCGCGGCGACCTGGGGCCGCGGGGAGCGGTTCGGGTACACGGTGCTGCCGGGCCGGCGGATGTACTGCTTCGCGACCGCGTCGCTGCCCGCCGGCGGCGCCCTGGGCTCGCCCGAGGCCGAGTACGCCGAGCTGCTGCGCCGGTTCGGCGACTGGCCCGACCCGATCCCCGCGCTGCTGGCCGCCGTACCCGCCGCGGCGGTGCTCCGGCACGACCTGTACGAGCTGCCGCCGCTGGCGTCCTTCGCGTGCGGCCGGGTCGCGCTGCTGGGCGACGCGGCGCACGCCATGACCCCGAATCTGGGCCAGGGCGCGTGTCAGGCGCTGGAGGACGCGGTCACCCTCGCGCACTGCGTGGACGGCACCGACGACGTGGCCGCCGCGCTCCGGTCGTACGACATGCTGCGCCGGCCCAGGACGCAGGCGGTGGCGCGCCGCTCCGCGCGGCTCGGCGCCGTCGGGCAGCTGGCGTGGCCTCCCGCGGTGGTGCTGCGCAACGCGGCCGCGCGGCTGACGCCGGTGCGGGCGACGCTGCGCTCCATGACGCCGGTGCTGGGCTGGACCCCGCCGGGTGCACCGGTGACCGAGACGAAGAACGAGATCCACTGATGCCGGACTGGACGTACCACCCGCTGCGCGGCGCCGCCTCCGCTCTGCTCGGCGAACGCCGTGCGCAGCGCACCGCACTGCGGCTGCTGGCCACGATCGGCTCCCGGCCCGCCGGTGCCCGGCTGATCGCCCGCGGGTTCGGCCACCGCCATCCGCCCGAGCGGCTCGCCGGCGAGGTGGCGGGCGTGCCCGTGCGGGTCCGCCTCGGCATATCCGTCCCGCCCTCGCTCGCCCATGACGTGGTGCGCGCGATGCCCCCGCTGGGGGCCGGTGTGGTCGAGGTGGCGCCGGTCACCGCGGCCGACGTGGACACCGTACGAGAAGCAGCGGCGGGTCGGTCGCTGCCGCTGGTCGTCGGTGGGTGCGACGCGGCGGCGCAGGCAGCGCTGAAGCCGTATGTCGACGGGTTCACCGGGGACGACGATCCGCGGCTGGTCCGCAATGACGGCCCGGACGTCGGTGCCGCGGCGGCGGTGCTGGAGGAGCCTGACGCCGTGGTGCTGGCCCGGCCCGGGGTGCTCGTCGAGGCGGGTCCCGGCTGGTTCGCGCGGGTCGTCGAGGCGGCCACGCCCACCGCGCCCGCGCCGGCGCTGCGGGACGTCGGCCGTGATCCGCGGGGCTGGCCCGCCTGGTGGTGGGCGCTGCTGGTCGGGCTCGGCATGACCGGCGCGGGGCTCGGCGCGGCGCTGATCACGCTGGGGCCGGTGCTGCTCTGGTACGACCGCGACTACCTCGGTATGACGCTGCACGAGCTGCACGCCGCCAACCACCACCTCGTGCACTTCCTCCAGCACGACCGCATCACCATGGCCGGCACCATGGTGGCGATCGGCGCCCTCTACACGGGCCTGGCCGTGGGCGGCATCCGACGCGGCTGGGGCTGGGCCCGCGAGGTGTACCTGCTGTCGGGGGCGATCGGCTTCCCGACCCTCTTCTACTTCCTCGTCACCGGCTTCGTGGAGCCGCTGCACACGGCCACCGCGCTGGTGCTCTTCCCGATGTTCGTGGCCGGGGTCCGCCGCGCCCCGCACACACCGCGCTGGCGCCTCGCGCCGGAGGGGCCGGAGCCGGAGCGGCGGCGGGCGCTGGTCGGCCAGCTGCTGCTGATCGTCACGGGAGCGGGGCTGTTCGTCGGCGGGGCGGTGATCTCGGTGGTCGGGCTGACCGGTGTCTTCGTGCCGACCGACCTGACCTTCCTCGGCACCGACCCGGTGACGCTGGAGGCAGTGAACTCCCGGCTCGTGCCCTTCGTCGCGCACGACCGGGCGGGCTTCGGCGGCGCCCTGATGTCCGCCGCGGTCGCGATCACCCTGCTCAGCGCGTGGGGCTGGCGCCGGGGTGAGGCCTGGGTGTTCTGGACCCTGGCCGTGGCGGCGGCCGCGGGCTTCCTGCCGGCGGTCGTGGTGCACGGCGTGATCCACTACACCGACTTCGTGCACCTGGCACCGGTGTACGCCGGCATCGCCCTGACGGCGACAGGCCTGCTCCTCGCCCGCCCGTATCTGTGCGCCCGACGGGACTGACCACGGCTACGGCAGCGGGGTGCCGCCGGTGATGTTCATGATCTCGCCGGTGATGAAGCTGGCCTCCTGCGAGGCGAGGAAGACGTACGCGGGAGCCAGCTCGGCCGGCTGTGCCGGGCGGCCCAGCGGGCTCTGCTTGCCGAACTCGGCCGTGTCGGGCAGCGTCGCCGGGATCAGGGGCGTCCACACCGGTCCCGGCGCGACCGCGTTGGCGCGGATGCCGCGGTCGACCAGCATCTGGGCCAGTCCCTGGGTGAAGGTGACGATCGCGCCCTTGGTCATGGCGTAGTCCAGCAGGTGGGGGCTCGGCTGGTACGCCTGCACCGATGTGGTGTTGATGACGCTGCCGCCCTCGGGGATGTGCGGCAGGGCGAACTTCGTCAGCCAGAACATGCCGTAGAGGTTGGTGCGCATCACCCGGTCGAACTGCTCGGTCGTGATCGCCTCGATGCCGTCCGGCTGGGACATCTGGTAGGCCGCGTTGTTCACCAGGACGTCGACCCGCCCGAACTCCGCGACCGCCCGGTCGATCAGTGCGCGGCAGTTCTCCTCCTCGCGGATGTCGCACGCCACGGCGACCGCCTTGCGACCGGCGTCCTCGACCAGCCGGGACGTCTCGCGCGCCTCGTCCTGCTCTTCCTCCAGGTGGGTGAACAGCACGTCGGCGCCCTCGCGGGCGAAGGCGAGCGCGACCGCGCGCCCGATCCCGGAGTCGCCGCCGGTGATCACGGTCGCCCGGCCCTCCAGCCGGCCGGACCCGCGATAGGTCTCCTCGCCATGGTCCGGCGGCGGGTCCATGGGGCCCGTCCACCCGGGATGCGGCTGGTCCTGCGCCGGGAAATCGGGCTGCGGATGCTGCGTCGCCGGGTTCTGCTGCGCGTGCTGGGAATCGGTCACGTCGGCCTCCTGACCTGTGTGGGGCGGGTCCGGACAGCGACCGGGTTCCCGTCCGGGGCCGACCGAAAAGCGCCGCCCCGGCCGGCGGGCGAGGGGCGGTCGGCCACGCCGCCAGGGCCGCTCGGCGGTGCTGCGCCGTCTGCGCGACGGCCGGCCGGGCAGGAGGCTGTCACAGATCCGGGTGCCGTCCTGTCCTTCTGATGTGCGGCCCGCTGAACGCGCGGCCGCGCACGGGTCCGGCGGCTGTCGCCGGGCCCGTCGGAAGCCGGATCGGTGAACGGAGACAGTGATGAAGATCGTGGTTGTCGGCGGTACGGGGCTCATCGGCTCGCAGGTGGTCACGCTGCTGCGCGCCCGCGGACATGAGGCCGTGCCGGCCGCCCCCTCCACGGGCGTCGACACCCTCACCCGCGAGGGCCTGCCCGAGGCGCTCAAGGGCGCGGACGTGGTCGTGGACGTGTCGAACTCCCCGTCCTTCGAGACCGACGCGGCGCTGGACTTCTTCACCCGCGCGGGGCGGAACATCGCCGAGGCCGAGCGGGAGGCGGGGGTCCGCCATCACGTCGTGCTGTCGATCGTCGGCGTCGACCAGGTGCCCGACTACGGCTACTACCGGGCCAAGGTCGCCCAGGAGGAGGCCGTGCGCGGCGGCGGGACCCCGTACAGCATCGTGCGGGCCACGCAGTTCTTCGAGTTCGTCGGCCCGGTGATGGACATGTCCACCGAGGGCAGCGAAGTGCGGCTGCCCTCGACGCGGCTGCGGCCGATCGCCTCCGCCGAGGTGGCCGCCGCGGTCGCCGAGGCGGCGGCCGGTGAGCCGTCGTACGGCGTGCGGGACATCGCCGGTCCCGAGGTGCACCGCCTCGACCGGCTCGGGGAGATCACCCTGGCGGCCCGCCCCGACGGCCGCTCGGTCGTCACCGACGAGTCGGCCGGACTGTTCGCGGCGATGCCCGACGGGGTGCTCGTCGGCGACGGCTCGGTCCAGGTCATGCCGACCCGTTACGAGGAGTGGCTCAAGCAGCACTGATCCTGCGCGTCGACCGCTCGTACGCCCTGAGCTTGGCGGGCGTGAGGATCCAGTGGAGCGCGTCGATCCCGGCCGGCCCGGCGATGATGCTCACCAGGGCGACGGTGACGCCGTCCTGGACGAGCAGCAGACTGGGCCGGCCGTTGGCGTCGGCCACGCGGTACTCGGCGCCGGGGAAGAACTTCCTCGCGAACGCGCTGATCCTTGCGACGCGTTCGGCGCCCACGACCTCCAGCCGTGCCACGCCGCGCATGCCGTTGCCGTCCGCGTAGGCGACGACGTCCGCTGACAGCACCTGCTCGAGGGCGGCGACATCGCCGTGCCGCGCGGCGGCGACGAACGCGTCGAGCAGACGGCGGTGCTGGGCGCTGTCGACGGGGTCGCGGCGCTCGGCGGACAGCCGTTTGCGGGCCCTGCTGACGATCTGCCGGGTGTTGGCCTGGGTCAGCTCCAGCATCCCCGCGATCTCGTCGTAGGCGTAGTCGAAGGCCTCCCGCAGCACATAGGCCGCCCGCTCGACGGGGTTCAGCTTCTGCAGAACCAGCAGTACGGCCAGTTCGACGGCCTCGCCGCGCTCCGCGCCGATCTGCGGATCGACGCTGGTGTCCACCGGCTCCGGCAGCCAGGGGCCGACATAGGCCTCACGGCGTACCCGCGCCGACTGCGCCACGTTGATGGCCAGCCGGGCGGTGATCCGCGCCAGGAACGCCCCCTGGTCCAGCACCGCGCTGCGCTCGGCGCCCTGCCAGCGCACCCAGACCTCCTGGACCACGTCCTCGGCCTCCGACACGCTGCCGAGGATGCGGTACGCGATCCCGAACAGCCGGGGCCGCTGCCGCTGGAAGGCCTGCGCGGCCGCGTCCAGGGAGCCGTCGGAGAGCGGTTGCTGGTCCATGTGCCGGTGCCTTCCGTGCCGCGGCCGCGCGGGGACGACGCGCTGGGGTGGGCGGGGCTTGGAGTGAGTGGGGCTTGAGGTGGGTGGGACCTGGGGTGGGTGGGACTTGGGGTGAGTGGGACTTGGGTGAGTGGGACGACGCGCTCGGTGCGCCGTCAGCGGCTGGTCCTCAGCAGCTTGCCGAGCAGCGTCGAGAGCTGCTCGCGCTCGGCCGGGGTGAGCTGCCCAAAGGTGTCGTCGAGGAAGGCGGGGACGCCCTCCTCGGCCCGGTCGAGCAGCGCGCGGCCTGAGTCGGTGAGGGTGACGGCGTAGGCGCGCCGGTCGCCCGCGTCGCGCTCGCGCCGCACATGCCCCGCCCGCTCCAGGCTGTCGCAGATGCCCACCATGACACTGCGGTCGATGCGCAGTTCGTCGCTCAGGACGCGCTGCGAACAGGGGCCGACCTCGGCGAGCATCTTGAGCACCAGATGCTGTCCGACCCCGATCCCGGTCTCGTCGGCCCGGGCCTCCGCGGTGCGGGCGACGGCGGCCGAGGCGCGGCACAGGGCGATGTCCAGCCGCTCCGCGGCGAGCCTCGGAAAGTAGACGGCCTCACGGTCCGCGGTCCTGGGCGCCATGCGGCCCACCTCCTCTGCGCTTGCTGCGGTCTTCACCCTAGCAAGAATCGTCTGTGCACAGATTGTTTGCCAGCCACTCATCGGATTTGTATGCTCACCCATCATCTGCTCGCAGATGATCTGCATCCAGACGGAAACACGTCCGACCCACCCCTACCGAGGACCGGCCATGACCCTGGATCTGACTCCCGACCAGCTCCTGTCCACCACTCGCGCGGTGCGCAAGCGCCTCGATCTGGACCGCCCGGTGCCGCGGTCCCTGATCGAGGAGTGCGTGGATCTCGCCGTCCAGGCGCCGACCGGGCGCAACCGGCAGCGCTGGCACTTCGTCGTCGTGACCGAGGCCGCCCAGCGGCGGGCCGTGGCCGACATCTACCTGCGCGCCCTCGCCCAGGCGCCGGGCCGGCCCCTGACCGAGCGTGACGCCTGGCGCATGAACTACCACCCGGGCTCCACCGAGCGGGTCTTCGACGGCCTGCGCCACCTGGCCGCGAACATCCACCGGGTGCCGGCGTTCGTCATCCCCGGTGTGGAGGGCCGTACCGACCACGCCTCGGTGGCCGTTCAGGCGGGGACCTGGGGATCGATCCTGCCGGCCGTGTGGAGTTTCATGCCGGCCGCCCGGGCACGCGGCCTGGGGACGGTGTGGACCAGCGCCCAGGCGCCGCTGGAGCGGGAACTGGCCGAGGTGCTCGACGTGCCGTACGACGACATCATGCTGGCCGCGTTCCTCCCGCTCGCCCACACCCTCGGCACCGACTTCAAGCCGGCCCGGCGGATCCCGCGCGAACAGGTCCTGCACTGGGACCGGTGGCAGCGCGGCGCGTCGGCGCACGGGCACTGAACACCGCGGCGGAAAACGCCCGTTGAGGACGGGTCGAGCGGGCGCGTAGGGTGCGAGGCGCAATATCACCCGATCATGTCCAGGAGCGATGCCGGTGCGAGTCGTGGCGGCCAGGGGAACCCGGCGGGCCGAGGCAGCGGTGACATCGGGCCGGTCGCCGCGAGGCGGGCGCGTCCGGTGACGCGGCTCGGTGATCTGTGCCCTCCGTACGCCCTGCCGACCGCGCTGCTGGTGGCCGGTCTCGGTCTCAAGTCGCCGACGATCGTGCGGTCCTGGAAGGATCCCAACGCGCGCGCGACCTGGCTGGTCCTGCTGTTCGCCTCGGCCGTGTTCGTGAGCGTCGCGCCGTCCAGCATCCACCGGCTCAACACGCTGACACGCTCTTCTGCGCCGCCTGCCTCACCATGATCATCACCTGGCGGGAGGAGCCGACCGCGCGGCGGCGCCGTCGCATCCGGCTGGTCTGGGCGGGCTACCTCGGCGTGGTCGTCGCGCTGTGGGCGACGTTCCTGATGGCCGACGTGCCCGTGGAGCGGGTGTACGACCTGGACACGTACTACGCCGACACGCCCTGGATGCGCGAGCACATCGTGCTGTACCTGCTGGGCTACCTGGTCTCCACGCTGGTGTCCGCCTGGATGATCTGGACATGGATCGGCAAGGTCCGGGCGCGCCGGCTGAAGGTGGGCCTGGTGTTCCTCCAGGCGGGGTACGCCTTCGGGCTGGGTTACGACATCAGCAAGCTGCTCGCGGTGGGCGCCCGTTGGACGGGCCGCGACTGGGACGTGCTGAGCACCGAGGTCGCCCCGCCCTTCGCGATCGTGGGCGCCACCCTGGTCGCGACCGGCTTCATCCTTCCCGTGCTCGCGCCCTTCCTGCGGACGTGGCCGCGGGAGCAGGCCACCTACTGGGTGCTGCGACCGCTGGAGCAGCTCATCCGGCGGGTGGCTCCCTCGGCCCCGAAGGCACGCGTCAGCCGCTTCGCGCCCCTGGACCTGCGGCTGGTCAGACGTCAGCAGCAGATCCACGACGGGCTGCTCCGGCTCGCGCCGTACTACGACCACGCCCTGTACCGGCGGGCGTACGACGTGGCCGCCGCCGAGCACCGGGAGCCTACCGCGCGTGGCGTCGCCGGGGCCATCGCCCTGCGCGCCGCCCTGACCGCGTGCGCGGCCGGCACACCCCGGGCCTCGGACGGCCGGCCCGCGCACATCGGCCGTGAGGTCACCGACCATCTCACCGCGATCGCCAGAGCCCTGTACCGGCCCCGCCTCGTCGAGAGCGTCCGCCGGCGGACGACCACAGAAAGTCTCACCTCTCATGCCTGACAGATCCGCGTCCCTCCCGATACGCCGCCGGCCCACGGCCGTGGTGGTGGGCGCAGGCGCCGCCGGCCTGTTCGCGGCCGCCGCTCTCGCCGAGTTCGCCGACGTCACCCTCGTCGAGCGGGACCGCCTCCCCCAGGACCCGGAGCCCCGCCGTGGTGTGCCCCAGGCCCTGCACGCGCATCTGCTGTGGAGCGGCGGAGTGGCCGCCTTCGACGAACTGCTCCCCGGAGTCGTCGACGAGGCCGTGGCCCGGGGCGCGCGGCTGGCGCACATCATGGGCGACATGGTCAGCCGCGCCCCCAACGAGGTCTGGTTCAGGCGCTTCACGACGACCCGCCACCACAACCTGGTGTGCTCCCGGCCCCTGTTGGACCACGTCCTCACCGCCCGCGTCCTCGCCGACCCGCGCATCTCCCTGCGGGAGGACACCGCCGCGGTCGGCCTGGCGGGCTCGGCCACGATCGTCACGGGCCTGCGCGTGCGGACCGGCGACCGGGACGAGACCCTGCGCGCCGACCTGGTCGTGGACGCCTCCGGCCGCGGCTCCCGCGCCCCCCTGTGGCTGCGCCGGCTCGGCCTGCCGCAGGTCGCCGAGCGGGAGGTCAACGCCGGTGTCCGCTATGCCACGCGCCTGTACAAGGCACCCGGCGGTACGGCGGCCGCGCCCTTCCCGCTGGTCAACGTGCAGGCCAACCCCGCCAAGGCCCCGGGCAGGGCCGGCATCATCGTGCCGATCGAGCACGGCCGGTGGATCGTCACCCTGTCCGGCAGCCGGGGCGGTGAACCGTCCGGCGACGCCCAGGAGTTCGTGGACTTCGCCCTCGGGCTCGACGACCCCGTCATCGGCACCCTGCTGCGCGACGCGGAACCGCTCGGCGACGTCGTCACCAGCCGCAGCACCGCCAACCAGCGCCGCTACTACGAGAAGATGCCCGCCTGGCCGGACGGCTTCGTGGTCCTCGGGGACGCCGTCGCCGGCTACAACCCCGTCTACGGGCACGGGCTGAGCGTCGCCGCGCAGTGCGCTCTCGCCGTACGTGACACCCTGCGCGACCGTGACATCGCCGCGCCCGGCACGGCCCGGCGTCTGCAGCGCGCGGCCGCCCGGCCGGTGGGGGCCGCCTGGGATCTGGCCGTCGGGCAGGACATCTTCTACCCGGGCGCCAGTGACACCCCGCCGACCGTCGCGGAACGGCTTCTCGCCCGCTATGTCGACCGCTGTGTGGAGACGGCCGCCGGGAACCCGCGTGCCCTCGGCGCCCTGCTGGACGTCATGAGCCTCAGCGAGCCGCCCAGCCGGCTGTTCTCGGCCGACATGCTCCGTCCGATGCTCCTGGGCCCGCGGATGCCGCGTCTGGCGGCGGCGCCGCTGCGCACCGAGGAGTGGGAGGGCGCCCGGGCGTGACGGGGGCTCACTCCAGGATCTGGCCGCCGCGGTGGGTGAGCGACAGGTTGATGCGGCCCTCGATCGTGGAGGGGGTCACGGGGCCTCTCGCGTACGGGCCCTTGATCCAGGTGCGGACCTCGCGGCCGAAGAGGAGACCGAAGGTCTCGGCGTCCGCCTCCTCGTCGTCGTCCTTGGCGGCAGCCCGCGCGGCGACCGCCAGCAGGGCCGCGCGCGGGACCTCCTCGGCGGCGAGGATCTGCTCGGCGGCGAGGTGCACGGCCTCGGGGGTCGTGTCGGAGGCCAGGGCCCGCGCGGCCGTGGGCAGACCGGTGTGACGGTGGCCGCTGTCGCCCTGCTCCTCGTGCCACAGCTCATGGCCCAGGATGACGAGTTGAGCCTCGGGCACGGCACGTTCCTCGACCACGATGATCGACCTGTCACCGCAGTCCAGGCGCAGACCGGACACCGGCAGGTCGTCGGGGAAGGCCCGGAACACCAGCTGGATCGGCCGGCCCCGGCGGCTGCCCATGGCCCGGCAGAACGCCTCCATCACCGCGGGCGGCTCCGCAGGTCTGTCCAGCCCCTGCGCCGCGTCCCTGCCCAGACCGGCGAGAAGCGCCTTCATCGCTTTGCTGCCCACCGGTCGGTCTCCTCCTTCGTACGTCACCACCTGAACCCGCAACACGGCTGGGGCAGATGGCGCGACCCGCACCCTACGCGCACCGAACCCATCTCTCAACGATCAAATCCCGTCCGGACACAGGTGTTGGCCGAAGGCTTCGCATGCCGCGAAGGGCCGCCGGGGAGCGTGGCTGACGTCGTCGCCGCCGAACCCGCCTGCGGACGAGGGGAGTTTGCGTCCTGGGCGGGTGCGATGACGTCCGCCGTGATCACGACAGGCTCGAAGGGCGGGCCGCCTCCGGTCGGCCGGCAGGCACTTCTCCTGCCACGACTGCGCGAGATCGCCGCCGAGGACCCTCGCATCCAGAGGCTGCGACCGCACGGCTCCGTCGAGGACGGCGGCGCCGGCATCGACCAGCGGTCCGATCTCGACGTCCTGATCGTCGCCGGCGAGCCGGACGATGTGGCCGAAACCTTCGCCGAGCGGATCGGCTCCCGCCTCGTGCCGCTACTGAAATCGCCCGACGGTGACGTCGGGCCACGGAGACAGCCTGATGAGGCGTGGGCCGGTGACGGATCGGGACAGGCTCAGCCCCGCCGACGAAACGTCTCCGCCACCCCCGTGTCGACCACCACCAGCACCGCCCAGCCCGTCGCGGCGACCGGGTGCCCCAGCCCGTACAACGCGGCCGCGCTGCCGCCCAGGACGAGCGCCTTCACCGCCAACACGCCCAACAGCGGCATCTTGTAGCGGGCCCTCGGCGCGGCGAACGAGCCCCACAGCAGGACGGCCGCGGCCGTCACCGCCACGCCGAGCAGGACGCCGACGCCGCCCCCGCCGGCGACGCGGTACCCCCACCACGCCAGGAGGGCCAGGGCCACCAACTCGACCAGGAAAGCGGTCACTTCGTTGACCGCGTACCAGCCGCGTGCGCCCCACGCGGGCACCGCGGGATCGGGCTCCGCCATGTGCACCCCTCCCCAGCAGGTCCGATCCGGCCATGCTAGCCGCGGGTCCGCACATCGTGCGCAGAACCTTGCCAGCGCCACAGAGGGCACCCTATTCTCGCCAGACCGAAAGCGCTTTCTGTCGCTTCGAAGGTCATTCGAGGGACGTTCGAAGGACCTTCGCGGGACATAAGCAGGACACGCAGGACACGCAGGACACACGGGACAACGCGAGACACACGCGGGACATACGGGGAGCTCCCCACCGCTGAGCCCCCGACGTACACGTCGCACCACCCGAACCACGTGAGCCACAAGAGCCGCCAGAGCCACCCGGATCCATCAAGAGCCGGGCCAGATCCATCAAGAGCCGGCCACCCCGACCGGTCCGCACCGGCGCGGCGGGGTCCGCTCATGCGCGGCGACCAGCACAGCAGCACCCGGCACTTCACGGTGAACCACGAATCGAGGAGGCGAGATGAAGCGACCCGTCGCAGTGCGACTCCACGCCGCGCTGGCCACACTGGCCGTCACGGCCGCGACCGGCGCGGTGCTGTCGATGCCCGAGGCATCGGCGGCGACCGGCGGCGCCACCGGCTACGCGACCCAGAACGGCGGGACCACCGGCGGCGCAGGCGGCCAGACGGTCCGCGCCACCACCGGAACCGCGATCCACGCGGCCCTGTGCGGCCGCGCCAGCAGCAGCACCCCGATCACCATCCAGGTGGAGGGGACCATCAACCACGCCAACACCAGCAAGGTGTCCGGCAGCAGTTGCAACACTGCCGACGGCGTCATCGAGCTCAAGCAGATCAGCAACGTCACGATCGTCGGCGTCGGCAGCGGTGCGGTCTTCGACCAACTGGGCATCCACATACGCGAGTCGAGCAACATCGTCATCCAGAACGTGACGGTCAAGAACGTCAAGAAGTCCGGCTCACCCACCTCCAACGGCGGTGACGCCATCGGCATGGAGAGCGACGTCCGCAACGTCTGGGTCGACCACGTCACCCTGGAGGCGTCGGGCGGCGAGTCGGAGGGCTTCGACGGCCTGTTCGACATGAAGGACAACACCCAGTACGTGACGCTGTCCTACAGCATCCTGCGCAACTCCGGCCGCGGCGGCCTCATCGGGTCCAGCGAGACCGAACTGTCCAACGGCTACGTCACCTTCCACCACAACCTGTACGAGAACATCGACTCCCGTACGCCCCTGCTGCGCGGCGGCATCGCGCACATCTACAACAACCACTACGTGAGCCTCAACGAGTCCGGCATCAACTCCCGGGCGGGCGGGCGCGCCAAGGTGGACAACAACTACTTCGAGGACTCCAAGGACGTCCTGGGCACCTTCTACACGACCGCGGCCGGGTACTGGCAGGTCGGCGGCAACGTCTTCGACAACGTGACCTGGTCGAGCCGCAGCAGCGACTACAACCCGGCCGGGCCGAACCCCGTGTCCAACACGACCGTCAGCATCCCGTACGCCTATGCCCTCGACGCCGCCTCCTGCGTGCCGGGCATCGTGAGCCAGACGGCGGGGGCGAACAAGGGCCTGCGTGTCTCGGACGGCAACTGCACTCCGCAGACGCCCAGTCCGACCCCGACAACCCCAACCCCGACCCCGACGCCCACACCCACCCCGACCCCCACACCCACCCCGAGTCAGCCCACCGGGACCAACCTCAGCATCGGGGCCGGTTCCGACGGGTCCAGCAAGGCCGACGGCACGACCTACGGCAACGTACGGGACGGCAGCATGAGCACCTACTGGTCGCCGGCCGGCTCGACGGGCTCCGTCTCGATCAAGTGGGGCTCCCCCACCACCGTGTCCCAGATCAACATCCGGGAGGCGTCCGGCGCCACCGGCCGCATCGGCACGTGGAGGGTCCTCAACGCCGACACCGGCGCGGTGCTCACGTCCGGGACCGGCGCCGGCCTCATCCGCGTACCGACGACCACCCTGAGCAAGATCACCTTCGAGATCACGGGCGCCTCGGGCACACCCCAGGTCGCCGAGTTCGAGACCTACGCCGGGTGAGCGGACGTTGAGTCGGAAGGGCGTACCGCCGGTATGCCCTTCGACAGGAACTCCCTGCCGGACCCGGGCAGGGGTTTCCTTGAACGAGGTGGGTGCCCGCGAGTGACATCGGCGTCGACACGCTGCCCGCGGGCACTCGCCTCCACGCCGTCGCCCTTGACTGTCCCCGGGACGGCCTCGGATGTCACCGGCGGCCCCGGCTCAGCGAGGAAGAGAGATCATCATGCGTGGTGCTGTACTGCATGCCCCCGGCGACATCCGGGTCGAGGAGCGCGAGAACCCGACGATCGTCGCCCCCACCGACGCGATCGTCCGGCTGTCGGCGGCCTGCGTCTGCGGGTCGGACCTGTGGCCCTACCGCGGTGTCGAGACGTCCCGGGGGCCTGCGCCCATGGGCCACGAGTACGTCGGTGTCGTCGAGGAGGTCGGCGCCGAGGTGCGGGACATCGCGCCCGGTCAGTTCGTGGTCGGCTCGTTCTTCGCCTCGGACAACACCTGCGAGATCTGCCGGGCCGGATACCAGTCGTCCTGTGTCCGCCGCGAGCCGATCGGTGCGCTCGGCTCGCAGGCGGAGCTGCTGCGGGTGCCGCTCGCCGACGGCACGCTCGTCGCCACGCCGGGCCTGCCCTCGGACGACCTGATCCCCGGCCTGCTCGCCGCCTCCGACGTGCTGGGCACCGGCTGGTTCGGCGCGGTCGCCGCCCAGGCGGGGCCGGGCAGGACCGTCGCGGTCGTCGGTGACGGCGCCGTCGGTCTGCTCGCGGTGCTCGCGGCCCGGCAGCTCGGCGCGGAACGCGTCATCGCGATGAGCCGCCACACGTCGCGGCAGAAGCTGGCCCGGGAGTTCGGGGCCACCGACATCGTCACCGAGCGCGGCGACGAGGGCGTGGCCCGGGTCAAGGAGCTCACCGGCGGTCTCGGCGCCCACTCGGTGGTGGAGGCCGTCGGCACCCAGGAGTCGATGATGCAGGCCATCCGCTCCACCCGGCCGGGCGGTCACGTCGGCTATGTCGGCGTCTCCCACGGCGTCGCCCTCGACGGCCAGGAGCTGTTCTTCTCCCACGTCCACCTGCACGGCGGCCCCGCCCCGGTCCGCGCCTACCTCCCCCACCTGATCGACCTGATCTGGAACCGCGAGATCGACCCGGGCAGGGTATTCGACCTCGAACTGCCCCTCGACGAGGCGGCCGAGGCGTACAGGGCCATGGACGAGCGCCGCGCGATCAAGGCACTGCTGCGCCCGTAGATCGCGAGCGTCGAGCTTGGTCATGGCCCGGTTGATGTGGGCCTTCGCCGTTGTCGAGCTGATGACCATGCGGTCGGCGATCTCGTCGTTGGACAGGCCCTGCGCAACCATTTCCGCCGTACGCCGACGACGGCCCGCTGACGGCCCGGCCCGCCTGCCCTAGGCCGTGAACAGGCGAGTCACCGTGTCGCTGCGGCCCAGGAAGCCGGGCCGCCGAGTTGGCGGAGCACCAGGGCGACCAGGCCGACGGCATCGTACGCCTCGGCGGACCAGCGGCCGGGTGTGCCGCCGTAGCGCCCGCGGTAGGCGGCGGTGAAGGTGCGGGCGGCCTGGGTGTCCATCGACTGCGCCTCGGTGTGGGAGGCGGCGAACACCCAGCCGTCGGTCGCGTCGCCCGCCGTGTCGAGGACTGTCCGCCCCATCAGCGGCTCGATGCCCGCCCTGGCGCCGGTGTAGCCCTCGCGGGCCAGCGCGCGGGCGCAGGCGGCGGCGCGGGGCTGCGAGGTGCCCGCGAGGACGACGGCGTCCGGCCGCGTCGCCAGCGCCGCCCGGACCGCCGTTCCGAAGCCGGCCTGATCCGCGGGGACTTGGTGGACGGTGAGCGTGCCCGTGCCGGGCGGCACCAGGCGCAGCATCCGCGTGATCCCGGAGGCGGCACTGCCGCCCGCCCGGTCCTCGACGACCGCGGTACGGCGGGCTCCGGCCGCCTGGGTGAGGTAGAGCGACAGCGCGGGCGCGAGGTCGTCGTCGCCCACGCGTGTGCCGCACACGTACCGCACCAGGTCCTCCAGTTCGAGGACCCGCGGCGGGGCGGGCGCGGACACCAGCACCATCGCCATCCGGGCCGCAGCGTACGCCCGCCCCGCCTCGGTCACTGCCGTACCCGAAGCGGGTCCCAGCACCACGCGCACCTCCGGGTCGGCGGCCAGGCGCCGGGCCGCGGTGACCGAGTCGTCGGCGACGGCACGCAGGGCGAGCCGGAACGGGGCGTCCGCGCGGGCGTTGTGCGCGGCGACGGCCAGCCGGGCCCCGCGCTCCTGCTCCCGGCCCACGGCCTGCAGACCGACGGTGTGCACCGGCAGTTCGGTCCCCGCGCCGCCGCCCCTCAGCGCCAGGGCCGCCGCGCCGATCCCGCCCGCCGCCAGGGCCCCGGCCGCGCTCGCGCCGATCGCCGGCACGCGGCGCCGTGACACTCTCGGGCCTCCGGCGTCCGGTGAGTCCGCCTCCGGCACGCCCTCGCGGGGCGGCGGGTCCAGGGCCCGCGCCGAGTGCGCCGCCACCGACCGCAGCACGGCCGGCGGCAGCCAGTGGTCCTCCACCGCCGCGTCCACGAGCGCCGACCGGGGATCTCGTACGTTACTCAGCGCGGCGCGCAGTTCCGCGGCCGTGGGCCGGTCCGCGGCCTCCTTCGCCAGGCAGTGGGTCACGGCGGTCCGGGCGGTCCTGGGGAGCCGGTCGAGGCCGGTGAGGTCGGGCTCCTCGTGGACCGTGCGGTACAGGACGGTCGCCGGGTCGCCGCCGCCGAACGGGGGCCGGCCCGAGACGGCGTACAGCAGCACGCAGCCGAGGGAGAACAGGTCGCTCGCCGGGCCCACGTCGTCGCCGTAGGCGCGGGTCTGCTCCGGGGAGAGGTAGCCGGGCGTGCCGATGATCGCGTCGGCTGCGGTCAGGGCCGTGGCGCCGCCGCCCCGGACGATGCCGAAGTCGATGAGGTGGGGGCCGTCGTGGCCGAGGACGATGTTGCCGGGCTTGACGTCCCGGTGGACGAGACCGGCGGCGTGCACGGCGGCCAGCGCGTCCGCGATGCGGAGGCCGAGCGTGAGGACGGCCGGGACGGGCAGCGGGCCACTTCCGGCGACGGCCTCGCCGAGGGTGGGTCCGGGGACGAACTCCGTGGCCAGCCAGGGCGCTTGGGCTTCCGGGTCGGCGTCGGTGACCGGCACCACCCAGCGGCCGCTCACCCGGGCGGCCAGCCGTGCCTCGCGCCGGAACCGGGCCCGGAACTGCGGGTCGGCGGCGTGCTCGGCGCGGATCACCTTCAGCGCGACGAGCCGCCCCGCGCGGGTGCGGGCGAGGTAGACCACGCCCATGCCGCCTTCGCCGAGCCGGGCCAGCAGCCGGTGTCCGCCCAGCCGCGCAGGGTCGGAGGGCAGCAACCGCCCGGTCACGTGCCCTCCCCCGGCGCCGGGCGGCCGATGCGGGCCTTCACGCCGCGCAGCATCTGCGTGAAGTACTCCCTGACGATCTCGGCGGCCGCCTCCTTCGTCTCCTCGCTCCCGCCGCAGTAGGAGGCGCTGACGACGACCGGCCCGAAGGTGGCCTGCATCCACGCGTACGGGTACGGTCCGCCGGAGGTGTCGCTGTCGCAGCGGCCGTTCTCGATGAGCCAGTCGTCGCTGAAGGCGTTGCAGCCCTCGCCGCGGACGTACGCACCGGAGGTGAGGTCGCTCAACTCCTCGCCCGCGCGCGGGATCTGCCGCGGGCAGGCCATGGCCTCCTCCATCATCCGCGCCTGCTCCCAGGCCGCGTCGAGCGCCGTGCGGTGCACGGTGACCTCGGCGGTCAGCCGCAGCCCGTGGACGTCGCCGCCGCCCGGCACCTCGAAGTCGCGGCGCAGATCGGCGAGGACGTCGGCCGGCAGCGGTTCACGCCGCCAGCCGCGGTCCTCGCCGAGCACGGCCCAGGTCGCCGGATCACTCTCGTACGGCGTCCCGCGCCGCGCTCCGTTGCCGACGGTCTGCTCGTCGGCGATCACCGAGCGGACCAGCGCCCGGGCCTCCTCGGCGGTCCGCGGCGACCGCGCGGGATCGGCGGCCTCGGCCGGGCTCTCGCCGGCCACGGGCGGCGCGTCGTCACCGGCGGACGGGGCGGTGGACGTGGCGGGCCGCGGCGCTCCGCGGCCGTCGGTGTCCCCGCCGGAACATCCGCCCAACAGCAGTCCGCAGACGAGCAGGACGCCCGAGCCCCGTAAGTGTGTCCCACGCCCCACGACGGACCATTGTCCACGGCGCTCGGTGATCTGTCAGGGGCTCCCCCTCGGGCGGAGGGCCGCGATGGGTTCAGGTCGTGCTGACCCAGTACGGCCGGTTCTGGGCCGCCACCGGCGGGGACTGGTAGGTCCAGGCGCCGGCCGGGCTCTTGTCGAGGACGAGGTCCAGGAAGCCCTTGCTGCGCCCCAGGGGGTCGGCGTCGCCCACGGTGAAGTCCAGCGCCTCCGGCCCGTCGCTGAGGTCGTACCAGGTGTACGGCGAGAAGACGTTGAGGGGCGCGGCCAGCGGGCGGGTGTGCTCGCCCTCCTTCCGGCTGCCGTACTCGGTGAACGGCGTGGCGCTGACGGGCTGTCCGCCGATGTCCTCGAGGTCGGCCTCGAAGGAGAAGTAGGTGTTGGCCGGGGTGAAGGAGCCGTCGGCGGCCGCCGTGCCGTACGTGCCGCAGACCACCTTCCAGCAGTCGGTGGCCTTGGGGTCGCCGGTGGTCGCGTTGGGCACGGGCAGCGTGTGCTGGAAACCGGCCTTGTGCTTGGGCTCGTTGAAGAGCTTCACGCCCGCCTCGATGGCGATGTCGCTGTCGCAGGCCACATGGACCCGGCAGTTGCCGAGGAGGTGGGTCTGGTCCTCGCCGTGCGCGTACTGCGAGTAGCTGAGCCTGGGGACGCGGGCCGCCTCGGCGGTGGGGTGGGCGATGACGTTGAGCTCGACCTCCTGGGTGATGCCGGCGCCCGAGCCGAACTGGGCGAAGTAGAGCTGGTAGTTGAAGGAGAGGCAGACGCTGCCCTCGAAGAGGGCCGGGGTCAGATGGCGGCCGGCGTCGTCCTGTCGCAGCAGGTTGGTCACGGCCTGCTTCTCGGCGGGGTCGTCGAGCAGGAAGTCGAAGCCGATGTTGGTGAAGGTGCCGTAGAAGAAGGGGAGGCCGAACCCCTGGGGGATGGGGGGAAGTTCGTGCCCGGTCATCGTGCGCTCTCCTCGGTGGGGGTCGGGTCGGTCCGGAGGACCTCGGTGGCCTGGACGCGGGCCGAGTCGAAGTGGTCGTCGACGAGTTCGAAGGTGGGGCTGGCGTGGTAGCCGTCGCGCGCCCGGTCGTCGTCCGGGTGCGGGTTGCGGTACATGCGCTGGGCGAGGTCGCGCAGTTCGAGCATCACCGGGACCGCGTAGTGCATGGCCCGGGGGATGCCGGTGAACGCCATGTCCAGCAGGGTGAGCAGGTAGGCGTACCGCTCGTTGAAGAGCTGCGCCTGCCGGCGGACCTGGGAGCGGGGCGGGTAGTCGGAGACCTTGGTGTCGCCGAGGATGGGGTAGGTGTCGTCCCAGGTGACGTCGACGACGGGGCCGCTCGGTTCGGTGCGGGGCAGGTCGTGGCGGCCGTAGCGGCGGCCGGTGCGGATCTCCTTGAAGCGGAAGTAGTGGGCGACCTGGCGTTCCTCGCCGAAGTGCAGGTCGTCGCTGTCCCAGATGGTGTCGGCGACGCCCTCGCCCTGGTCGCTGATCACCTCGACGGCGAGGAGCGCGCTCTTGAGGTCGGTGACGGCGAACACCTCGCCGCCGGAGTTGTAGAAATCCTCGGGGCCGACCTGGCGTTCGGGGGGCCCGGTGAAGATGGTGGACCCTTCGGCGCTGCCTTCCAGATCGATCAGGCCCTGCCGGATGAAGCCGTAGAACTGTCCGATGGACGTCCAGCCGGTCGCCTGCGGGTCGGGCGGCACGAAGGAGCGCGGGCGCTCGATGAGCATGAAGGTGTCCAGCGCCTCGGGCGAGAAGTGCTGGAGCGGGACGGGCGGCAGGCTCGGGTCGCTGAACGGCAGCACGGCCGGGTAGCCGGCGACGAAGCCGGGGTTGGCGACGTCGGGGGTGCCTCCCACGGCGTTGAGGAGGTTGGCGGCGAGCGTGAGGTGCAGCATCTCCTCCAGGACGACGCTGCGGATGGTGTTCTGGGCGGGCCGGTTGGTGCCGGGTCGGATGGTGTACATCCCGGTCATGTAGACGGGGATGGTGAGGTGTTCGACCTCCAGGGCGGCCTGGAGGTAGCTGCGCAGTTCCTCGACGGTCTCGGGCGGACCGGGGTTCTTGCGGCTGAGCTCGTAGGCGGTGATCATCGGCTGCCCTCCACGGCCAGGTCCTGGTGCAGGGGCTCGGGCGTCCGGGCCGCTGTGGTGACCGGCTGGTGCAGCCGGGCGAGGTCGCGGTGGATCTCCTCGGCGCTGCGCAGGGCGAGCGCGGCCATGGTGAGGGTGGGGTTGCTGGTGCCGATGGAGGGCATGCTGCCGCAGCCCACCGCGAAGAGGTTGGGATGGTCGTGGGTGCGCTGGTAGGAGTCGACCACGGAGGAGGCGGCCCGCGAGCCCATGATGTGGGTGCCCGCGCCGTGTCCGGCGCCGTGGTAGGCCAGGTCCAGTTCCTCGTCTCCGATTCGGTGCCGGAAGTGGCCGAGCGGGGCGACGCCGTCGCGGGGGCGGTAGTCGGTGAAGTCCTGCGCGCCGAGGGCGGCGAAGATCCGCTGGGACACCTTGCGGGCGGCGAACACGCCGTCGCGGACCCGCTGGTCGAGGTCGTAGTGGAGGATCGGCTTGGGGTTGCCCACGCCGTCGCGGTGGCGGCGAGGGTCGATGGTGACGCGGTTCTCGGGGTTGGCGTGCTGTTCGACGGCGATCTGGAGCTGGATCTGGCGGTTGATCTCGTCGCCGAGCCGGTGGCGCAGGGCCGGGCCGAAGAGGCCGTCCGCCTTGATCTCGCCGTTGTGGTCGCCGCCGAGGGCGAGCATCGCGCTGACGTTGCTGAACGGCGCGCCGGTGGCCCAGCCCCAGCCCCAGTTGCCGATCTCGATACGGAACGGGGCGCGCCGGGCGCGTCCGGCGCCGAAGCGGAAGCACTCCAGGCCGGTGGTGTGACCGGGACCGCGGAAGGGTCCGACGGGTTCGTTCTGCGGCATGCGGGCCCAGGCCAGCATGGTGGGGTGGTCCATGAGGTGGCGGCCGACGTAGCCGCTGCTGTTGGCCATCTCGGACGCGAGCAGCAGCACGGCGTTCTCGATGGCGTGCGCCGCGAGGACGACGACGTCGGCCTCGGCGGTGTAGGGCGTGCTCACGGGAGTGGCCGGATCGCCGTACTCACGGAACTCCACCCCGCGTACCGAGGTGCCGCGGCCCGGCAGCACCCGGCTGACGACGCAGCGTGTGGCCAGGTGCACGGAGTCGGTGAAGTCCTGCTGGAGCCGCAGCGGTGAGGACTTGGCCTGGACGGGGCAGATGGGGGTGCAGCTGGAGTTCCCGACGCAGCGCTCACCGTAGTTGGGCAGGCCGACCGCGCCGCGCGGACGGTAGCCGCGACCGTTGTCGTAGAGCGGGTTGGGGGTGCTGTTGCGGCCCTGCGGCAGGCCGTACACCTTCAGCGTGTAGTCGGCGGCGGCCACCTCGTCGCGGACGGTCTCGTCGTCGAGTTTCCGCTGGAAGACCCAGTCCTGCCAGCTCCAGGGGATCTCCTCCATCGGGTACTCGTAGTCGTCGGGCGGTACGACGCCGAGGAGGCGCTGTTCGTCGGCGTCGCCCGCGGTGCCGATGAGCCGCTCGGCCTCGCGGACGTGCGGCTCCAACTGCGCCGCCGTGACGGGCCAGTTGCGGCCGTACTGGAAGTGGTCGCGGGTGGCGTAGTCCTCGGGGTGCATGCGCGGGACCGCGCCCAGCCAGTGCATGGCGGCGCCGCCGAGCGCGCGGATGTAGTCCGTGCCGTAGGGCAGGGGGCCGGTCTGGACGAAGTGGCCGGTGGCCGTGTAGCCGGGCGGGTCGGCGGTGGCGCGCAGGTCGAGGACGTCCGGGAAGGGGGCCGCGGTGTTGCGCCGGTAGGCGGAGTTGGGCGTTTTGATCACGGTGGAGGAGAAGGTGTCGATCGAGTCCTGGTAGCCGGCCCAGGTGTCGGTGCCGCCGTTGCCGGCCTCCAGGACCAGCACCTGCCAGCCCTGCCTGCCCAGGTGGCGGGCGATCAGACTCCCCGCCCAGCCGCTGCCGACGACGATGGCGTCGTAGCGGCGCCCGTTGACGGCGGACCCCGTGGTGGTCACGGTCATCGCTTCACTCACTCGCTTCCTCGGTCCGCGTGCCCGGCTGCGCAGCGGCGGCCGGTACGGCGGACGGGGTCATGCCGCGCGACAGGCGTACGCCGGGCAGGAGATGGGCGGGGACGCCGTCGCCCGGGAGGTCGGCGGCGAAGGCGGTGGCCGCGTAGGTCGTGGCCTTGGCGGCGGTCTCCACCGACGGGTCCTCGACGGCGACGGCCAGCAGTTCCTCGCGGATCTCCTCCTCGGTCGGCAGCTCCGGCGGCTCCTCCGCCCAGGTGCCGAAGCCCGGCGGCTTGGCCCCGGCCGGATGCCCGGCGAACGCACGCCAGACGAGCCCTTCGGGATAGCTGCTCACCGAGGCCACGAACTCGGTGTTGGGCATCTCGCGGCGCAGCGCCGCGTGCGCGGCGGGGGCGAGCCGGGGCCAGGCGCCGGTGTACCAGAGGTAGGTGACCGCGCGGGCGATCTCCCGGTCCACGGGGGTGAGGGCCGCGGTGCCGTCGCCGTCGCTCGACTGCTGCCAGGCGTCGAGGAACGCCTTGAAGCGGGCCGCGCCGCCGACCTGGTGGCGTGCGGTGTCGAGGTACAGCTGGGCCATGCCGGTGCCGTACAGGTCGTAGGTGGCGAAGCCGGTCATGGACGTCGACTGCTCGACGAACCGGCGCAGGTCCGGGTCGGTGGTGGGGGGCGGGTCGGTGGTGGTGTCGTCGGTGAGCACGCTCACCCCTTCGTACGGCGTGTGAGGAGGTGGTCGGCCAGGCGCTGGGCCAGGGCCACGGCGGCGAGGGTGGGGTTCCAGGAGCCCGAGGTCGGGAAAGTGGCGGCGCCGCCGACGTAGAGGTTGGTGACCTGGTGCAGTCGGCAGTCGGTGGTGGTGACCGAGGTGTCGCGGCTGGTGCCCATCCAGAGGGTGCCGGACTCGTGGACCAGGGCGTCCTTGAGCCGGCCCGCGGGGATCTCGGCCTTCCAGGAGCCGGGCAGGCCGTTGTCGCCCGGATGCCAGTACTCGATCTTCGCGGTGTCGAGGCCGTTGGCGAGGACCCGCTGGACGAGCTGCTGGGCCTGGGCGTCCATGGTGGTGCGCAGGGCGAGGTCCGTCGTGCCGGGCTTGAGGTCGAGGACGGTGTCGCCGTTGTCGACGTAGACCCGGCTGCCGTCGGTGGCGCTCGGCCGGCTGCGCCATTCGCCGAGGCAGTGGACGAGGAAGCCGATGTGGTCCTTGTCGCTGAGCTGTTGGAGGAACTCCTGGTCGAAGGAGTCGGGGATCAGCCGGTACAGGTCGGGTACGGCGGTGTCGGGCGCGGGGTTGGAGGCGCCCATGAGGTGGATGTGGAAGTCGCGGGTGTCCTCGGGCTTTGCGGCTTCCACGCGGCCGCGCAGATACATGCAGGCGACCTGGAGTCCCTCGTCCTCCAGTCCCTTCCATGCCTCGCGCGGCACTCGGGCCGAGAACCAGGAGGCGACGTGTCCGCCGAGGTTGGTGCCGGTGAAGCGGGGCAGCACGTCGGGGAACGAGTCCAGGAGCAGGCCGGTGGGCTCGACGATGCCGTTGGCCAGGACGAGGTCGGTGTGCGGGGCGAGCTTCAACACGCCCTGGGTGGTGGACAGTTCGGTGGCCCGGCACTCGGGGCCGTGGGAGTTGCTCCGGGGCTCGCTGTGCCGGATCTCCAGCACCTCGCAGCCGGTGACGAGGTCCACCACGCCGGGGTGCGTCTCGGTGAGCTCGATCAGCACGGGGACCGGGCTGAACTTGCGGTAGCCGAGGGAGGAGGTGGTGGCCTGGGAGGCGAGCGGGACCTCCAGCTGCGGGGCCTGGATGGCGTCCGGGAAGTGGCCGAGGCCGGCGAGTTTCGCCTGGAGCTGTTTGCGCAGCGCGGGCTGGAAGGCGGTGAACTGGCCGCCCATGCGGCTGGGGAGGACGGCGCCGAGGAATTCCTCGGCCGACGTCCAGTATTTCTCCAGGGAATCCTTGACGGTCTGGGGCCACTCGGGCATCTGCTGCTCGCTCGGGCGGGGAATCCAGGTGCTCCAGAATTGGGCACGTCCGCCGAGATAGGGAATCTGCGGCGCGAGATCGAAGGTGGTGCCGGGCGCGCGGCGCCAGGGCCGTGCCACGGCGTCCTTCATCAGGCGCTGATAACGGGGGTGAAGATTCTGGACATGTTCGGGAAGGAGGAAACTTCCCTTCTCCAGGACGAGGACGCGGAGTTTCGTCCCGCCCCTGTTCTGGACGAGCCGGTCGAGCACGGCGGCGCCGACCGCGCCCCCGCCGACGATCACGACGTCGTACTCGACGCCGCTGACCTGCTTCAATGTCTTGCAGTAGTAGGTGGCGACCGGATCGCGGTCGGCCGGAACGGGCGGCACGACCTGCGACGGGGCCGTGGTGACGTCCAGCAGCGTCGTCCCCTCCGCGAACACCGCCGGCGGATCGGCATTTGGCACGGGCAGACCTCCTTGCGGAAGTTCCGTTGGCATGTGACGAGCCATTCTGCGGACTCACCCAGCACCCGGCAATGCCTGCAATTATGCGAGGGCGATTCCGGGAAAGGTTTCTGCGGACGGGGTCGCACAAGGGGAAACGCTTCACCGCTCACCCCTTTTTCGTCCCATCCCACCGGCACATTCACCGATGTGGGTTAACTACCGAACGCGTGTCCCTGTCGTTGTGACCGTCGCCGTGGCCGCCTCGCTGCTCGGCGCGAGTCCGCACTGCAGGCCGCCGACGCCGCCGTGCTGCCCGGCAGTTGGGCCACCGTCTTTCGTGCCCGCGCTGCGCACCGACTCCTCGACGAACGTGGCCGATCTCGTCAGCTATCCCTGAGCGAACCGGTCGAGCAGCGCGTCCAGGCCGGCCGCCAGCCCTTCCGGGCCCGCGCGGTCGGCCAGGGCGGCGGCCGTGCGGCGCAGGGTGGGCAGTTCGTGCGAGGGCATGCGGTGCAGACCGAGCCGGAAGGCGGGGTCCGGTTCGTCGGGGTTGTCGACCATGGGGCGCAGTTCGGCGGAGACATAGCCGAGGAGCCAGGCCGTCACGGCCTCGAAGGCGACCGCGGCGCGGGTCCCCTCCAGGCCCGACCGCTCCAGGAGAACGAGCACGCGCTCATGGTCCCTGAGCACCGCGAGGGGGCGCCGGGCCAGCGGGACCGCCAGCATGCGGGTGGTGAGCAGCGGCACGGCGTGCGGGTGGGCGAGGCAGACGTCGTAGGTGGCCCGCGCGATGCGGTGCAGCCCGGAGCGCCCGTCCTGCTCGGGGTCCCAGTCCCCCAGGCGCTCCTCCAGCTCCAGGTACAGCGCCTCGACGAGGCCGTCGAGGAGCGCGTCCTTGCCCTCGGCGTAGCGGTAGAGCGCCATCGCCTCCACGCCGAGTTCCGCGCCGAGGCGGCGCATGCTCAGGGCGGACAGGCCCTCCCGGTCGACCAGCTCCAGCGCGGCGGCCAGCACGCGCTCGCGGCTGAGGCGGCCGTAGCGGCCACGGTCGCTGGCGCGACGCGCCGGAGAGTTCGATGCGCCCTCGCCGCCGGACCCGGCCCGCCCTCTCGTCATGCCCGCCTCCGTTCGTCCGACAGCGTTCCGGCATTCCCGTGTTGGCTGTATGTACCCATAGGCGCAAAGTGTATATATACGATGTAAATATGCGCCTTGCTCTCAGGGTGCGACGGCGTGGCGGGCGAGGGTGACGCCGACGTCGGGGTGCGCGGCCGGCACCGGCACGGTGTTCATCGCAGCGCCCCCTCCGGGCGGGGGCCCTCGCCCCGGACCCAGCGGGCCACGTCGGGCGGCACGGGCGCGAACCGCGTGCCGGGCAGCACGCCGAACCGCCGGCACCAGCGGGCCGCGGGCTGCGGCGGTTCGGCCCGGCCGCCCATCTCGGTGACCAGCACGCTGCCGCCGCGCGCGGCGATCCGGACCCCGTCGGGCTCGACTGCGAGGACCATGCCGGGCGGGCCCGCCGGTTCGTCGCGGCGCGGCGGGCGGGTGCGCCAGACCATCACCCGCTCGCCGTCGAGCATCCCGAACGCGCCGGGGTACGGCGTGGTCAACGCCCGCACCCAGTCGTGCACGGCGCGCGGCCGGCGGTCCCAGTCGATGACGCCCATGGCGTGGGTGCGGCGCGGCAGCACATCGCCCGCGGCCGGGTTCTGCGGCTTGCGCGGGGCGGTTCCGGTGAGCAGGGCGGGCAGATGGGTGAGGAGCATGTCGGCGCCGGCCTGCGCGACCCGGTCGTAGACGGTGGCGCAGGTGTCCTCGGGGCCGATGTAGAGCCGGCGCTGGTCGACGATGTCCCCGGTGTCCGTGCCGGGGTCGAGCAGCATCATCGTGTTGCCGGTGACCGACTCGCCGCGCAGGATCGTCCAGTTGACGGGGGCGCGGCCGCGGTGGCGCGGCAGCAGGGAGGCGTGGAAGCCGACGCAGCCGTGCCGGGGAACGGACAGCAGCTCGGGGCCGAGCAGCCGGGTCCAGCCGACGACGACCACCAGGTCCGGTTCCAGCGCGCGTACGCGTGCCAACACGGCGGGCGCGTTGACGTCGCTCTCGCGCAGCACCGGGACGCCGGCGGCCCCGGCGGCGCCCGCGAGGTCGGCGGCGCCGCAGAGCCGTCGCCGCTCCTCGTCGGGTGGCGTGATCACGGCCGCCAGGCGGACCAGCGGCGAGTGGAGCAGGGCCGTCAGCGCCGCCTGCGCCTCGTGCACGGCGCCGACGAGGACGACCCGGCCCGGAGGGCGTGCGGGCGTGGGACGAGCGGATGCTGTGCGCATGACGGTTCCTTCGAGGTCGGGGCCGTGTGCGGCCACGGCAACGGGCCGGGACCACCGGCACCGCCGGGGCGGGAGGACGAGGGCGGCGCGGGCCGTCGCGGATGAGGTCTCGTGGCGGGCGGTGGACGCCCGTGGGATGCGCGCGGGTGGGTCAGAACGGCCATGGCGTCTCCTCGGCCGCGAGCAGCAGGATGAACGCCCGGGCCTGGGCCTCGGCGAAGCGGGGGTCGGTGGCCTCGGCGGCGACCGCGGCGAGCTCGGCGAGCACGGCGTCGCGCCCGCAGGCGGCGGGCAGGCCGAGGCGGTGCAGCGCGGCGGCGAGGAACTCGCGGATCAGCCGGGGGTACCAGCCGGCGCCGTCGAGCGCGTAGGCGAGGGCGGCTCCGGGCCGGCCGGCGATCAGCCCGTGGTGGCCGGGCACGCGGTGGCCGGGGTGGGTGCGGCGGTCGAGGTGCTCGCAGTAGGAGACGACGAACCGGGCCGGGTCGGCGAGCGGGCTGCCGGCGGTGCGGGCGTGCTCCCAGTCGACGACGCCGGAGACCCTGTGGTGGCTCACCAGGACGTTGCCGGGCCAGAAGTCGCCGTGCACGGCGGCACGGGGCGCCAGGTGTGCGCGCAGCCGACGGCGCAGGGCGTGCAGCCCGACGCGGGCGGGGCGGGGCAGCCGGTCGTCCAGCGCCTCGGCCACTCCGGGGCGCAGGTCGAGGGGCGCGAAGGCACCGGCGGTGGCCGACTGGAAACCGGCCAGCCACTCGGCCGCGGCGACGAAGTCGGCGCGCACCGGGCCGGGCCGCGCGTGGTGGCCGGGTCGGTGGTAGGCGACCAGCATCGGCGCTCCGGGCAGGGCGCCGGTCGCCAGGGCGGGCAGGTCCCCGTGGCGCAGCAGGCCCAGGACGGTGGGGACGGTCGACCGCGTCACGCCGAGCGGCAGCGGTGCGAGGGCGCGGAGCCGTTCGGTCTCGCGCAGGATCGACTGGGCGGCCTGGGGGCCTGCCGGGATCTTCACGGCCAGCTCCGGGTGCGACGCGTCGGGCGGGAAGATCAGCAGGAGCAGCCGGGCCGGGTCGTGGCTGTGGTCGAGCAGCACCACGGGCCCGGACGCGGTGAGCCGGCCGATGTCGCCGAGGGTGTCGTGCGCGGGTCCGGCGCCGAGGTCCTGGTCGGTGACGGTGAGGCCGGGCAGGATGCGCGGCAGGGCCGGTACGGCGAGGGCGGCGCGAGCGGCCGGGTAGAGCCAGCCCGGCATGGGCGGCGGGATCGCCAGCAGCGACTGGCGGACGTAGTGCAGCACCGCCGCCCGGTCCTCGGCCACCACGACCGGGTGCCGCCGGGAGGGCAGGGCGAGATACCGCCGGCCGGGGGGCAGCAGGTCGCGCCACATCCCCTCGCGCCCCGGCACCTGCGTCGGTGACGCCGTCATGACAGCACCGCGAAGGGCCGGCCCGGGCCGCCGTGGGCCTGAGGCGCGGGCACGTACACGCACACGTCGGAGGACGTGCGGTGGGTGCCAGGCGCCGGCAACGGCCGGCCGGTGTGTGCGAAGGCGGGTTCGCTGTCGACACGTTCCGCGTGGAACCGGAGCCGGGCCAACTCGCCCCACAGACAGGGCAGTTCGAGGCCCGGCCGATGCCGAACGGCTCGCCGGTGGCCCGCAGCACCTCGTGCCGGCGCGGCGTCGTGGAAGACGACCTGCGGGCGCAGTCCGGCGAAGACCTGGTCGATGCGCGCGCGGTCACGGATGTCGGCGATGACGATGTCGTCGCCGTGCAGGCCACTGCCGTCCACCGCGTACGGCCGGTCGCCGCCGAGCATGTCCCGGTGGAGCGCCACGCCATGCGACGGCTGGTGCCCCACACTCGCCCCGCCTGCCTCCGCGGACTGCCGGAGACGAGGGGGGCGAGCCCCGGGGACGGCGCTCACGACGAGCGTGCGCAGACCGCTGGTCAGCTGTGCCGTCATCACGGACTCCTCGAAGGAGAGCTCCCGTGCGCCGTCTATTTACGGCGTATACGTACACACTTTACCGATTTGCCCGGTACGTCAAGAGGAGCGATCGCCGCACAGTGCCTGCTCCTCCAGCGCCGCAAGCGCCTTGTCGATGGGGTGCGGCTGCGGCTGTCCCGAGGCGTCCAGGCGGTTCCACCGGGCGAGGTTCACCGCAACGGACATCTGGCGCCGGCCGTCGGCCCGTGTGAAGGACAGCGTGCCGGCGCCCCAGGCGCTGCCGTCGTGGCCCCAGAAGGTGCCGCAGCCCGGGATGTCCCTGCGGTGCAGGCCGAGGCCGTACTCGACGGTCGAGCCGTCCAGGGCCACGACCGGGATCGTGCGCTGCATCTCGGCCAGCGAGGACCTGCTGACGATCTCGCCGGCGAGGAGTTTGCCGTAGAAGCGGTCGAGGTCCGCCATGGTCGACACCAGGCCGGCGCCGGTCGTCACCCAGGACATGTTGTAGACGCTGTAGTCGCGCGGCGGGTCGATCGCGCCGTGCAGGGACTCGTACATCCGCGGGTGCGGGCCCTCGATGCGCGGGCCGTCCGGGAAGGAGGTGTGGCGCAGCCCGGCGCGCCGGATGACATGGCGGGTGATGTACTCCTCGGCGGGCAGGCCGGTGACCTTCTCCAGCAGCTCGCCGAGGAGCAGGTAGTTGGTGTTGGAGTACACGCCGGTGGGGCCTCCGGGCTCACCGGTGGGAGGTGCCGAGAGGCCGAGCTCGATCAGCTCGGCCCGGCTGAACTGCCGGAACCGGTTGTCGTCCAGGCTCTGCGGCGACATGACCTTCAGGGACGGGAAGGCGTAGGCGATGTGGTCGGGGATGCCGCTGGTGTGGTTCAGCAGCATCCGTACCGTGATCCGCTGTCCGCGCTCCCCCGGCACCAGGTGCGGCAGGTAGCCGCCGATCGGCGCGTCGAGGTCGATCCGGCCACGCTCGACCTGCTGCATCACCGCCGCCGCGGTGAAAGTCTTGGTCATGCTGCCGACGCGGTGCCGCATGCCGGGGGTGACGGGGCGGCCGGTGCGGACGTCGGCGACCCCCGAGGCGCCGCGCCAGACGCCGCCCGCGTCGCGTACCTCGGCAAAGACGCCGGGCATGCCCGCGCGATGGAGGTCGTCCAGCGCGGACTTGAGGGCCGCGGCATCCGCGACGGGGGCCACGGCTGTTGTCGAGGCCGCGGTCGCGTCCGGCGCGGGCGCCGCCGCCACCGTGCCCGCGCAGACTCCGAGCGCCGTCGCGCTCGCGCAGAGGGCCAGTCGGATGTTCATCAAGGCGTCCGTCCTTTCCTGATCGGTGACTTGGGCTCACGGAGCCAGCGCGCGGCGCAGCACGGCGCCGAGTTCGGCGATCTGCCGTTGCGAGACCTCCGCGGACAGCAGGGCCTGCGAACCGTGGAACGTGCCCGCCCACTGGTGGAGTTCGACGGACACGCCGGACCGCAGCAGGCGCAGGGCGTAGTCGAGGTCGTCGTCGCGGTTGGGGTCGAACTCGGCGGTGGAGACGTAGGCCGGGGGCAGGCCGGACAGGTCGTCGGCCCGCGCGGGGGCGGCGTAGGGGGTGGCGGGCCGGGAGCCGAGGTAGTGCCCCCACGACTGGGCGATCTTGTCGCGGTTCACCCAGGGCGTGTCGGTGAAGGTGCGCTGCGACCAGACCTCCTGCCGGTCGTCGAGCTGGGCCTGGTTGAGGACCTGGAAGCAGATGGCGGGCCCCTGCTCGTCACGGGCGCGCAGCGCGAGCGCGGCCGCGAGTCCGCCGCCCGCGCTGTGCCCGCCGACGGCGATCCGCTCGGGGTCGACGCCGAGTTCGGCGGCGTGCTCGGCGGTCCAGGCGAGTACGGCGTAGGCGTCGTCCAGGGCGGCGGGGAACGGGTCCTCGGGGGCCAGGCGGTAGCTCACGGAGATCACCACCGCGCCCGAGCCGTGCGCGAGCCGGGCGGCCCACGGGTGCTCGGTGCGCGCATCACCCATGACGAATCCACCGCCGTGCAGCCACAGGACGGCTCCCTGCGGCTGTCGGGGGCGGTAGACGCGCACCTGCACGTCCGGGTCGGCGGGCACCGTGCGGTCCTCGACTTCCAGATCGCCGGTGTCCGGGGCGGGCACCGCGGCGGCCAGCTCGGCGAGAGCCTTGCGTGCGGTGACCGGGTCGGTGAAGTCGGCGCGGGGGAACAGCGGGATGAATGCTTCGAGTTCGGGATCCATGACGGCCATCCTCGGGGCGGCGGCGGAAAAGATCATCCGCCGTCCGTCGCCCATCCCGCCCGGTTCGCGCGCCGAACGGCGCCCGCCCTCCGCTCTATGCTGCGGGCATGGAGGCACTGGCCGTACGGCTGTCGGGACTTGATCCGTATGTCGATGGCGCGATCCGCATCGTCGCGTTCTACGACACGCTGATGCGCCGGCGCGTGGACCTGCCCGCGCTCGCCCGGGCGTCGGCGGGGCTCGCCGAGTGCGTGGCCGCGATACGGCTGCACGGCACGGGCCGGACGATCCGCATGGCCCCCGACGGCACGGCCGCCCCCGCCCCGGAGTCCCCCGCCACCAGCACGGCGCCGATCACCCTCGACGAGGAGGAGATCGGCACGGTGTGGCTGGAGCGGTCCGGGGCCGTGACGAACGCGCTCGACGACGTGGTCCTGGACCGGCTGGCCCTCGCCGTCACGGCGGCCGTGGAACGGTACGGCCCGGCCCGCACCACGATGGCCGACCCGGCGCTCGTCGAGCTGGTGGTCAGCGCCGACACCGACGAGGCGGCCCGGGCGCGGGCGCTGCGCCTGCTGGGGTTCGCCGCCGATGTGCCGGTCCGGGTCGTCGCCGTGCGCCCAGGGCCCGCACTGGACCGGATCGGCGCGCTGGTCTGCGCGGGCCGGCCGGTGAAGGCGGCGCCGCTCGCGGACGTCGGTGTCCTGCTGGCCACCACCGTGGACGCGGCCCGCTTCCCTGCGGACGTGCGCGCGGGCATCGGCGCCGCCTCGGCGCCCGCCCTGTCCTGGCGCCAGGCCCGCACCGCACTGCGCTTCACCACCCCGCGCGAACCCGTCGTCCAGCATGCCGACCTGGGCGCGCTGGCCCTGCTCGCCGAGCTGCCGCCGGAGGCCCTGCGGGCCAACCCGGACGTGGCGGCGATCGCCCGCGTCGCGTCCGGCGCCGACGACCTGTCGACCCTGGACGCCTACTGCACCACCGGCTCCCTGCGCCGCGCGGCCGATCTCCTCCACCTCCACCACAGCAGCGTCGCCCGCCGTGTCGACCAGCTCGGCAAGGCTCTCGCGCTGGACCTCACCGACCCCGCGGGCCTGACGCGGGCCAAGCTGGCCCTCGCGGCGTGGCGGCTGCTCGGCGACTGAGGTCCGCCGGCTCGGCCGCGCCGCTGTCCCGCCTAAGATCGCTGTGCCGTGATGACTCCCCGAGGGCGCGAGGGCCATGGATCTGAACACGCTGAGGCAGTTCCTGGCGGTGGCGCGGCTGGAGCATCTCAGTCGCGCGGCCGATGAACTGCGCGTCGCCCAGCCGTCGTTGAGCCGTACCATCGCGCGTCTGGAGAGCGAGCTGGGCACCCCGCTGTTCGACCGGGCGGGACGGCTGCGGCTGAACCAGGCGGGTGCGCTCTTCCGGGACCATGTCGAGCGGGCGCTCGGCGAGCTGGAGGCGGGGCGGCGGGCCGTCGCCGAGGTCGGCGGTGAGGGCTTCGGGCCGGTTCGGCTGGCGTCGGAGACGTTCCTGACGGTCACCGGGCCGCTCGCGGCGTTCAAGCGCGCCCACCCTTCCGTCGAGGTCGAGCTGCATCAGCTGACGGCCGCGGAGATGGCCCGGGCCCTGCGGGCGCAGGACGTCGACCTCTGCGTCGCCTCACAGCCGCTGCCCGCCGAAGGCCTGGAGACGGCCCGGCTGCTCGACGAACAGGTCTGGCTGGTCACGCCGCTCGGCCATCCGCTGGCGGACCGCACCTCGGTGAGGGTCGCCGAGCTCGCCGACCAGCCCTTCGTCACCACCCGCAAGGGACACTGGCAACGCCGCCTGCTGGACCGGCTCTTCGCCGCCGAGGACCTCACCCCGAGGATCGTCTGCGAGGGCGACGAACCGAGCGCGGTCGCGGACCTGATCCAGGCCGGCCTCGGCGTCGGCCTCATCCCGGACATGGCCCGGGGCACCGCCCTGAACCTCCCCGCCGCCTGGGTCGCCGTCGACAGCCCGGACTGCCGCCGCATCCTCGCTCTGCACTGGGGCGCCGACAGCCGGATGTCGAGCGCCGCGCGCCTGATGCGCACCCTGCTCCTCGACTGGAGCTGGGCGCGCGGTGAACCGTCGGGCCGCTCTTGACGTCACCCAGGGCAGCACGTGCCTGACATCATCAGCACGACCTGACGAACCCCAAGGCGGGCGAACTTGTTGACTCTGCTGCTGATCGGCGCCCTGGCCCTCGCCCTCGCGGGCTGCGCCTGCGCGATCTGGGCCGAACGCGGCGGCCCCCGCTGGGCCCACGTCGTGGGGCGGGCGACCGTCACGACGGGCGAGGTGCTGCCGGCTCTGCTCAAGAGCCACAAACGAGGCCGCCGCTCCTCCTCCGACGGCGACTAGACCGTCTGCCGTCAGGCCAGCGGCAGCCGCATCAGGGTCAGGTCGAGCCAGCGGCCGAACTTGACGCCGACCTCGGGGATCGTGCCGACGTGCAGGAAGCCGTGGCGTTCGTGGAGCCTGACGGAGGCGGTGTTCTCGGCCTCGATGCCGGCGATCATCACATGGTGGCCGGCCTCCCGGGCGGCGGTGATGAGGACGCCCAGCAGGGCGGACCCGATGCCGAGGCCGTGCCGGTCCTCGCGGACGTAGACCGAGTCCTCCACGCTGTGCCGGTAGCCCTCCTTCTCCCGCCACTGCCCGTAGACCGCGAAGCCGACGACCTCGCCGTCCGCCTCGGCGACGAAGGCGGAGCCGCGCTCCAGATGGGCTGCCAGCCAGGCCGCCCCCTCGGCGGGGGACTGCTGCGTGTCCGTCCACAGAGCCGTGGAGTGCGCGATCGCGTGGTTGCGGATCTCGCGCACGACCTCCGCGTCGGCGGGCCGCGCCGGACGCACGTCCACCACGCGACTCCTCTCGTATATTGGATTCATGTCCAACATAGTAGATCCCCTGGTGGGGCAGATCGCGGCCCGTGTCCGCACCGAGCGGGAGCGGCGCCGGTGGACTCTGGCGCAGCTCGCCGACGCCTCGGGGGTCTCGCAGGCGATGATCAGCCGGATCGAACGCGGCGAGAGCTCGCCCACGGCCGTCGTCCTGGGCAAGCTGTCGGCCGCTTTCCAGCTCAGCGTCGCCTCGCTGCTGGCCCTGGCCGAGGGGCAGCGGCAGGACGTCCCGGACTCGGCCGGGGTGCGCCGGTCGGGCGAGGCCGCCGAGTGGCGCGACCCCGACACCGGCTATCTGCGCCGGCAGATCAGCGGCCCGCACTTCCCCGCCGAGATCGCCGAGATCCGGCTCCCGGCCGGCGCCACGGTGCCGTATCCGGCCGCGGCCTTCGCTTTCGTACGCCAGGTGGTGTGGGTCCTCGACGGCCGGCTCACCTTCCACGACGGCGACACGGTCCATGAACTCGACGCCGGCGACACCATCGAACTCGGCGCGCCCGCCCCACGCGTCTTCGCCAACACCACGGACAGCGACTGCCGTTACGTGGTCGTCCTCATCCGCGGCCCCCAGCCGTGAGCGCAGACCTGCGCCGCGAGGACGCGTCCCACCCCGTGCCGCGACACCCGGCCGACCTCGCCGGGGACGACACACCTCGCGTCGCCGCGACGGGGACCCCGACTCCCCTGCCCGACGGCCTCGCCCGAGGCGGTGCCCCGCTGCTCGCCGGCATCGCCGGGGCGGCCATAGCGAACAACTACGCCCTCCAGCCCGCACTGGCGACGGTCGCGGCCGACCTGGGGGTTCCCCTGGCGGTGATCGGCCTCGTCCCCACGGCCGCGCTCGTCGGGTGTACGACCGGCTTCGCGCTGCTGCTGCCTCTCACCGACCATCTCGCGCCCAACCGCCTGGTCGCCGCGCAGCTCACGGCGCTGGCCGCCGCGCTCTGTCTCGCCGCGGCCGCGTCCGGCCCGGTCGTGCTGCTGGCCGCGTATCTGCTGATCGGCGCGGCCGCCGGGGTCGCGGCGCAGGCCGGGAGTATCGCGGGACGCCACGCGCCGGACGGGCGCCGGGGCCGGAGTGTCGCCACGGTCGCCGCCGGCATGTCGGCGGGCATCCTGCTGAGCCGCCTGGCGGGCGGCACCCTCGCCGACCTCCTCGGGTGGCGGCCGATGCTGCTCGTCTTCGCGGGGCTCGCCCTGGCGTGCGCGGCCGCCGCCGCGGTGCGCCTGCCCCGGCGACGGCCGAGGCCCGGCCGCGGGTACGGGGCCACGCTCGCCTCGCTCCCGCCGCTGCTGCGCGAGCATCCCGCGCTGCGGCGGGCGGTGGCGGCCGGAGGGCTCTGGTACATCGCGTTCAACCTGGTGTGGGTCACCCTCGCGCTCGCTCTGGCCCAGCCGCCGCACGACCTCGGCCCCACGTCCATCGGCCTGTACAGCCTGGCGGGGATGCTCGGGTTCGCCGTACTGCCGTACACCGGGCGGCTCACCGACCGGTACGGTCCGCGTACGGTGATCATCGCGGCCCTGCTGACGGCCGCGGCCGGCACCGCGGTGCTCGCCACCGGTCTCGACGCCCCGCTCGTCACCGCGTGCGGGCTCGCCCTGTTCGACGCCGGATGCTTCGCCGCGCAGGCCGCCAACCAGAGCCGCGTCATCGCGCTCGACCCCGAGCGCTCGGGCAGCCTCAGCAGCGTCTACCTCGTCCTCTACTTCACGATCGGCGCCCTCGGGACCGCCCTCGCCGCGCCGCTGCTGAACCTGATCGGCTGGCGGGGCACGGCCGCCACCGCACTCGGGGTGCTGCTGCTCGCCGCTGCCGTCGCACGGACGGGGCGCGTCGCCACGAAGTGACCCTCGGGATCGTGTGATTCCGCTGGTTGCCGGACCCGGGCACCGCTACTGTCGCCGCGGGGCGGACGTACGGAGAGTCACGATGGACGAGCAGGAGCGGCGGCGGCGCCAGGATCTGGTCGTCGCCCGCATCGACCGGGTGCAGGAGTCGGGGCGCTTCGACGCGGCGCTGGAGGACGAGGCGCTCGCGGAGGCGGCGCTGCTGCGGGAGGACACCGAGGACCCGACCTCGTGGTTCCTTCTCGGCTGGCTGCACCTCTACCGGTACGGCGGCGACACCAGCGACCGGGCCCAACTGGAGCTGGCGGTGGAGATGTTCCTGCCGTGCATGTTCAGCGACATCGAGGTCGGCGACTTCCCGGAGGAGATCCTGCCGCGGCTGGTCGAGGAGGCCACGGACGCCGTCACGGCGCGCACCCGCGAGCTCGGTGAATCGCTGGACGCGGCCGACCACGACGAACTCGTCGCGCTCTGGGACCGGCTCCTCGACTTCGTCCCGCCGGACGACCCCGAACGGCCCGCCCTGTTGGGGAATCTCGCCACCTCGCTGAACAGCAGGTTCGCCGCGTCGGGCGACACCCGCGACCTGGAGACGGCGATCGGGCACTTCCGTACGGTGCTGTCGTACGACCTGTCCCCGTCGGACCGGGCGATCTCCCTGACGAACCTGGGCACCGCCCTGAGCGACCGCTTCGACTGGTCGGGCGACTCCGCCGACCTCGACGAGTCGGTCCGGCTGTCCCGGGAGGCGGTCGACCTCACACCCCCGGGCCACCGGCGCCGGGCCGTCTACATGGCGAACCTCGGCTCGGCCCTCGGGGTCTCCTTCCAGCGCACGCTCGACCCGGCGACGGCCGACGAGGCCGTCCGGTGGCTGCGCCGCGCCCGGGAACTCGCCGCAGGCGACGAACTCCAGCAGGTCAGATGCCTGTCCAACCTCGGCCTGCTGTTCGGTCTGCGCTATGCGGCCTTCGGTGACGACGCCGATCTGGACGCCGCGGAGGCCGCGTTGCGGGAGGGGGTCACGCTCGCCCCGCAGCACCCGGACAGCGGTTCGATGTTCACCAGCCTGGGCGGCGTCCACATCCAGCGCTTCCAGGCGTCGGGGCGGCGCGAGGAGCTGGACGAGGCCGTCACCGCCTACCGGCAGGCGGTCGCGTCGGCCCCGGACGGCCATCCGGAGCGCAGCCGCCACCTCGGCGCTCTGGGCATGGCCCTCGCGATGCGCGCGGAGCTGGGCGGGCCGGGCGCGGCCGACGACGAGCGGGAGGCGATCGACAGGTTCCGGGCCGCGGTCGACCACCTCTCCGCGTCCCCGTCGCAGCGGCTGGCGGTCGCCAACGTCGCCGGGGTGCTGCTCGGCGACCGCCGCCCGACCGAGGCCGCGGGATTCCTGGAGCTGGCGGTACGTCTGCTGCCGCAGACCGTCGCCGCGCGCAGCCTGGGACGCTCCGACCAGCTGCATGGACTGGGCCTGCACGCCGGGCTCGCCGCGGACGCCGCCGCGCTGGTGCTGCGCGACCCGCGGCGGCCGGACTCCCGGCGCCGCGAGGACGCCCTGCAACTGCTGGAAGCGGGGCGGGCCGTGCTGTACGCCCGGGCCCTGGAGACCCGCGACGACGTGACCGCGCTGCGCGAGTCGCACCCGGACGCCGCCGAGCGGTTCAGCGCGCTGCGCAATCTCCTCGACCAGCCGCTCGCCCCGGCCGAGCGCCGTGAACTGGCCGACCGGTGGGAGGCGTTGCTCGCCGAGATCCGGTCCCTGCCCGGCCAGTCCTCCTTCGCCCGGCCCCCGGCCCTGGCGGACCTGCTCGCGCAGACGGGCTCCGGTCCGATCGCGACGCTCAACGTCAGCCGGTTCGGCTCGGACGCGCTGCTGCTCACCCGGGACGGCCTCACCCGCGTGCCGCTTCCCGGGCTCCGCCACGAGGAGGTCCTCGGGCGCATCGACGTGTTCCTCGCCGCGCTGCGCCGCACGGCGCGGGCCCGTGACCGGGACGCCCTGCGCGCCGCCCAGGCCGAGATCACCGAGACGCTGGCCTGGCTGTGGGACACCGTCACGGGACCGGTCCTGGCCGCGCTGGGGCACGACCGCCCGCTCCCGCCGGCCACGCCTCCGGAGGAGTGGCCCCGGGTCTGGTGGGCGCCCGGCGGGCTGCTCGGCATGTTCCCGCTGCACGCCTCCGGCCGTCACGACGGCTCGGGCGACGCCGTCCTGGACCGGGTCGTGTCCTCCTACACACCCACGATCGGGGCGCTGCGGCACGCCCGCCGGCGGCGTCTGCCGGACCGGCCGGGACCGGCCCTGGTCGTCGCCATGCCCACCACGCCCGGTGTTCCCGGGCGGCTCACCTTCGTGGGCGTCGAGGCCGCGCTCGTCGCGCAGGCGCTGCCCGGCTCCTTCGCCCCGCCCGAGCCGACGACCGGCAAGGTCCTGGAGCTGCTGCCGCGGCACGCCGTCGCCCACTTCGCCTGCCACGGCGTCAGCGATCCCGCCGACCCGTCCCACAGCCGGCTGCTGCTGCACGACCACGCCACGCGCCCGCTGACCGTCGCCTCCCTCACATCGGTGCGGCTGGATCGCGCGCATCTGGCCTATCTCTCGGCCTGTTCGACCGCCCGCTCCGACGACACGGGCCTCGCCGACGAGTCCCTCCACCTCGCGTCCGCCTTCCAACTGGCGGGCTATCCCCATGTGGTGGGCACGCTCTGGCCGGTCGACGACCGTGTCGCCACCCGCGCCGCCCACGTCTTCTACCCGGCCTACGCCCGTCTGGGCCCGGCCCATGCGGCGGCCGCCCTCCATCACGCCGTCCGCACCCTGCGCACGGACGCGGTCTCCGTCCCTTCCCTGTGGGCGACCCACGTCCACGCGGGTGCCTGACACCTGACCGTCGTAGGCGCAAAATCCCGAGCCGGACGGCGGGGCGGGCGGTCAGGATGGGCCGGTGAACGATGTCCTGTCCGGGCTCGCCGCCCGTCCGGCCCTGCCCTCCTCCCTGGTCGACCGGCTGATCGCCGTCGCGGACCCCGACCTGGCGGTCGCGCTCGCCCTCCGTACGGATCTGAGCCGCGCGCAGGTGGCCGCGCTCGCCGCGTGCAGTGAGGATGCTGCCGAACAGCTGGCGTACGAGGGCCGGTTGACGGCTGGCGATGTCGACCCGGTGGCGCGGCCGGGCGTCGCGCTCGCCCTGCTGGATGCGGGGGCGGGCCGGCCGGAGTGGGCGCGCGCGTTCGCCCGCGACCCGGTGGTGGCGCGCCGGGAGCGGCTGGCCGCCTGCCGCGGGCTGCCCGCCGATGTGGTGGAGACGCTCGCCGCCGACCCGGACGTACGCGTCGTCGCGGAACTCGCGCTGTGGGCCGCACCGGAGGTCGCCGCACGGCTCGCGGGGCATCCGCATGCCGAGGTGCGGCGCGCGGTGGCCTCGAACGAGGACACGCCTCCGGCCGTCCTGAGGATGCTGCTCTCGGGTCAGGGACTCGCCCCGGCGGTGCGGTGTCTGGTCTGCGACCGTGAGGAGCCGCCGTACGTGCACCCGCGCGACTGTCCCCGGCTCGACTGCGACCTTCGCTCGGGGGCCGCCTGCGACGGCTCCCACGTGTCCACGGTCTTCGACATCCAGCAGCTGGCCCTGCGGAATCCGGCCACGCCGACCGGCGCCGTCGTGCCCTTCGCAGACCACCCGTCGGCGCTGCTGCGCCGGGAACTGGCCGCCCGCCCGGATCTGCCCGCGTCCGTAGCCCCCCGCCTCGCCGGCGACCCGGTGCCCGGGGTGCGCTCCACGCTCGCCGGGAATCCGGCCGCCGACGCCGCTGTGCTGCGCGCACTGGCCGATGACCGGGACCCGGAGGTACGCCGCTGTGTGGCGCACCATCCGCGGGTGCCGCTCGATGTGCTGATCCGCGTCGCGGGCGCCACCAGGATCGGCCCGACGGCGCTGCCGCGGGTGTCCGCCGCCTCCACGGCGGAGGTAGCGGAGCTGGCCGCCTCGACTCAGCCGGCGGTACGGATGCTCGTGGCGGTCCGCCGGAACCTGCCGGACGGCGTCCGCGACGCGCTGGCCGACGACGGCGACGCCAAGGTCGCCAAGTCCGTCGCGTCCCACCCGGGCCTGTCCGAGGCGCGGCTGCGCGCGATGGTGGACCGGCACGGCGTCCAGGTCGCCTCCGGGGTGGCGGCCAACCCGGACGCGTCCCCCGCGCTGCTGGAGGAGCTGGCGCGGCAGCGGCCCCCGGCGAAGAGGGCGCTGCGCGAGATCGCGGGGCATCCCCGTGCGACGGCCACGGCCCTGCTCGCGTGTCTGGCCGACGGGCGGGTCAGGCGCGTCGCCGCCGCGCACCCGGCGCTGCCGCCGCGGACGCTCGTGGAGCTGCTCGGCGACGAGGACGGGCAGGTGGTCGAGGCGGCTGCCGCGAACCCCGCGCTGCCTTTGCGGGAGGCCCTGCGTGTGGTCGGGACGGCTGCCGCGAACCCCTCGCTCCCCTGGCGGGAGGCCCTGCGCGGCGCAGGGTTGTCGCCGTGCGAGGGGGACGGGCCGGTGTCAGGCTGAGGTGGCAACGACCTGCGAAGGGACTCTTCATGATCACCACCGACTTCGTCGCCGGTTCCCCCTGTTGGCTCGACCTCGGCACCCCCGACGTGCCCGCCGCCGCGGCGTTCTACGGCACCGTCCTGGGCTGGGAGTACGAGGCCATGGAAGGCGGCGAGGACATGGAGGGCGGGATGTTCCGCAGGGACGGCCGCCTCGTCGCCGGGCTGGGCAAGCTCACCGAGGCGGGCGCGCGGTCGGCCTGGATGGTCTACTACTGCGTCACCGACGCGGACGCCACGACCCGCGCGGTCCAACAGGCCGGCGGCACGGTCCGGGTGGCCCCCATGGAGCTCGAGGAGTGGGGCCGCATGGCGCAGTACAGCGACCCGCTCGGCGCCCAGTTCGCCGTCTGGCAGCCGGGCTCGCACCGGGGCGTGGAGCTGGTGGACGCACCCGGCTCGCTGTCCTGGACCGAGCTGTACACGAGCGACGCCGCCGGCGCGAAGGACTTCTACAGCAAGGTGTTCGGCTGGCAGTACAGCGACATGCAACTGCCGGGCGGGGGCGGCACGTACACCCTGATCACGCCCGCGGGGCAGACCGAGGAGCGGATGCAGGGCGGCCTCATGGAGATGCCGAAGGAGCACCTCACCCTGACGAACGGGCGGCCGTACTGGCACCCGGTCTTCGACGTCGAGGACTGCGACGCCGCGGTCGCCCGCCTCAAGGAGAAGGGCGGCACCGTGCAGATGGGCCCGGACGACGCGGAGGGCGTCGGCCGGCTCGCCGTCTGCCTGGACCCGGCGAACGCGGACTTCGTGGTCCTGAAGCCTGCCCAGCGCTGACCTGGCGGTACGGCCCTTCTCGTACGGTCCTCAGGCCCGGCCGCCCTCGGCGACCGCGGGAGCCGCATCCGCCACCGGCTCCGGCTCGGGTTCCGGCTCCGGCTCGGGTTCCCAGCGCAGCAGATCCCCCGGCTGACAGTCCAGCACCTCGCACAGCGCGGCGAGAGTCGTGAAGCGGACCGCCTTGGCGCGGCCGTTCTTCAGGACCGCCAGGTTGGCCGGGGTGATGCCCACGCGCTCGGCGAGTTCGCCCACGGACATCTTGCGCCGGGCCAGCATCACGTCGATGTCGACGGCGATCGACATCAGATCACCCCGGCCAGCTCGGCCTGCATGCGTGTGGCCTCGACGTCGCGGGCCACAGCCTGGGCGAGCAGCATCCGCAGCACCAGCACGACCAGCGCGACGCCCATGACGGCCAGCGCGGCCCCGCAGATCAGCAGCACGATCCCGGGTGCCACCGCCTCGCCGGGGGCCAGGACGACGGCGAGCGCGAACACCAGCAGGGCCGCCGCGCCGAAGGCACCGGTCACGACATCGACGTAGCGGAAGGCGGCCGGCGAGAACACCGTGCCGCGCCGCACCATCGTCACCAGCCGCCATACGCACACCAGTACCACCTGGGCCGTGACGACGCCCAGCACGATGATCAGCAGAAGCGGTGTGCGAAGGTAGGCGTGGTCCGGGTCGAGCCCGTCCAGATGGAGGCCCAGCAGCGGCACCATCACCGCCTCCACGAACACCGATCCGGCGAGCAGCCCCACGAGAACGGCGCGCAGTGCGCGCACGGTCAGTTGTCCCATCACCCCTCCAGCGATCGACCTACGGTAAGAATCTATCGAAAGTCGATAGGCTGCGGCAACAGGTCGCCTGGGGGTTCACCCCTCCGCACTCCGGGGCCGCCAGTCGCTCGCCCACGCGTCGAGCGGTGCGAGGAGTTCGAGGAGAGCAGCGCCTTGCGCCGTGAGGGCGTAGCCGTCGCCGGTGTGCTCGACGAGGGCCGCCTCGCCCAGCTCGCGCAGCCGGGCGGCGAGGACACTCGACGAGACGTTGCCGCAACTCTGCTGGAGGCGGCGGAAGTTGGGCGTAATGCCGGTGCGCAGCTCCCACAGGATGCGCAGCACCCAGCGCCTGCCCAGCAGGTCGAGCAGCGCCATGACCGGGCGGCCGGTGTCCGAGCCGCGGACCGGACGGCCGGGCAGTGGGGCGGAGGACGTCATCTGCTTCCCTTTCCGAAGCAACAAAACTACCATCCCCGCCATGCCTCTGAATTCGAAGCAGCCGCGCATCGCCCCACTCGTGCCGCCCTACGACGACGAGGCCGGCGCCGCCCTCGAACAGCTCGGGCACGCCCCGATCCAGCTGTTCCGGGTGTGGGCCAGGCGGCCGGAGCTGGCCCGCGGCGTCGCGGCCTGGGGGCGCTACTACTTCTCGAAGCACGCCGCCCTGACGGTTCGTCAGCGCGAGCTGGTCATCGACCGGACGACAGCCCTGTGCGGCGCGGACTACGAATGGGGCGTGCACATCGCGGCCTTCGCAGAGAAGGCGGGGCTCACCGCGGACCAGGTCGCCTCACTGGCGCACGGCGGCCCGGACGACCCGTGCTGGGACGCCGCCGATCGGGCGCTGCTGCGGGCGGTCGACGAACTGCACACGACGTACGACCTCTCCGACCCGACCTGGACCGCCGCGACCGACGCGATCGGCGAGGACGCGGTCCTCGACCTCGTCATGGTCTGCGGCTGGTACCACGCCGTCTCGTTCGCCGTCCGGGCGCTGCGGCTGCCGCCGGAGCCGGGCACCTCTCCGATCGGCTGAGCCGACGGAGACGTCGAGGCGGAGCCGGCGGACCACCAGGGCGCTCCCCCAGGAGTCGGCCGAACCGGTCACGTGTGCGGTCACGTCAGCACCTCATCGGTCGTGGGTCGTTGACCCCGTGGAGCGTGTCCCCGGCCTTATGGTGCGTCAGGCAGAAGACGACAGACGGGACAACCGGAACGCGGCAGGCTGACCGGTTTCCGTCGCTTTGGCTGACCGACGGGCGGGCATCCTCATCCGGCGGGACGCATCCGGAACGGAAGGTGGCACCAGCGTGAAGAGTTCACCGCGCCTCCGGCCCCCTGCCGCGGCGGCACCGCGACCTCGCAAGGTCATATCCCCCATCTGACGGACGCAGCGGGCCGATCCGGCCCCGCGCCCCCCATTTCAGCCACCTGGCACGCGGCGTGGCTCGACCATGCCCGCACGCGCGCCCGCGGCATCCACACGTCAACCCTCCGTAACCGCACATCGAGTGGACGGCCCCCTGCGCGACACACGCGCCGGGCACGGTCGCAACGACTCCCGTAGCCGACGTAGCTGAAAGGGCTCCGCATGAGCAACCGAATGGCACGCCGCGGAATGATCGGTGGGGCGCTGGCCGCCTGCCTGGTCGCCGGCACGATCGCCACCTCGGTGGCCGACGAGCCGGCGGCGGCCGACCAGCCTCCGGTGGAACGGGCCGCGGTGAGAATCCCGGCGAGACTCCCGCTCGGTTCCGCCGAGTTGGAGGAGACGCGCACCCCGCGGACGGTCGCGCCGGGCGTCACCCACATCGCGATCGAGCGCGGCCGGGCGTCGGCGGACGACTTCTGGACGGTCACGGTCGGCGTCGGCACGACCGACGAGGAGGTCGCCGAACTGGAGGCCAAGGTCCGCGCCGCCGGGTACGAACCGCGCCTCGACCCCACCGCGGGACCCGACCCCCGGGGCTCCGAGGACCGGCCGCTCGGCATGATGGTGCGGGTGGGGCGGTACGCCGACCAGACCGCCGCCAACCGGGCCCGCAGTCAGATGATCTCGCGCGGTCTGACCGGGGTGGTCCACCACACCAGCGAGGACGGGAACCCCACCACCGGCCCCTGGTCGCTGGACGTCCTCGTCGTCGACCCGGCCAGGTTCACCGGCCGGCTGCGGTCCGAACTGGCCAGCGGGATCGTGCCCGGCCGTGAGACCACCAGCGAGATGGCGCGGCGCACCGGCGCCCTCGCCGGCATCAACGGCGGCTTCTTCGTCATCGACAGCGGCCGGCACACGCCCGGCCCCGGCCTGACCGGCACCGACGGCGACCTCGCCGGCATCTCGGTCGTCGGCGGGGACCTCGTCTCGGAGGCCGTCAACGACCGGCCCGGACTGGTCATCCAGTCCGACTCCGGGCGGGGCTCGTCGGTGCGCCGGCTCCGCACCAGGCTCAGCGTCCGCACCGACGACGGCATCACCCGCCAGGTGACGGGCCTGAACCGGCAGGCCGGCCTGATCGTGAACTGCGGCGGCGTCGGCACCGCCACGCCCTTCTCCGTCCCCTTCCAGGAATACACCTGCGGCAACGACAACGAACTCCTCGCCATCACCCCGAAGTTCGGCGCCACCGCCCCGGAGGGCGCCGGCTACCAGGCCACCCTCGACGCCGACGGCCGGGTGACCGCCGTCCAGCCCAGCCGGGGCGGCGCGGTACCCGCGCAGGGCACCCTGCTCCAGGGCACCGGGACCGGGGCCCAGTGGCTGCGCGTCCACGCCCCGGTCGGTGCCCGGCTGAGCGTGCGCAGCACAGTGGTGGACTCCGACAGTGGTGCCCGGGTGCCGGTCACCTCGAAGACCTCCGTCATCAACGGCGCCCCGCTGCTGCTGCGCAACGGCCGGACCGCTCTCGACCCGGTACGCGACGGCTGGGGCCCGGTGGAGATCGAGGGCTCGGACCGTGAGGCGCTGTTCAACGCCTGGTACCTGCGCCGCAATCCGCGTACCGCGGCCGGTGTCACCAAGGACGGCCGGATCATCCTGCTCACCGCCGACGGCCGCCGGCCCGGCTACACCGTCGGTCTGAGCACCCCCGAGACCGCCGCGGTCATGCGCAGCCTCGGTGCGGTGAACGCCCTCAACCTCGACGGCGGCGGCTCGACCGCGATGGTCGTGAACAACGCCCTCCAGGGCACCCCCAGCGACCGCACCGGCGAACGCTCCGACGGCGACGCCCTCATGATCCTTCCGAAGTCGGCCCGGTAGCCTCCCGGGCCTCCACGGGCTGCTCCCCACGGCCCACCGTCGCCGCCCACTCGACCGTCGAGGGGGCGGCGACCTTCACGGTCCCGGGCCGGTGAACGGCCGGCAGCGCGAACTCGTTGTAGACCACGGCCGGTTCCCCCGAAGAGCAGGCGTGCGGGAAGGACGCCCCGAGCGCGGGCAGGTCCACGGTGACCTCGCCCGCGCCTCGGCAACTGACGGCGACGATCAGGGCCTTGCCTCGGCGCCCGCCCTCGTAGGCGAAGTGCGCGTTGCCGCGGGCGGTTCCGTGGCGGCCGGCGAGGGTTTCACCGTTTCCCGCGTCGAGCGGCGGCGGGACGACGGGCGTCGGTTCCCGGGTGGCCCAGGCCCCGGCCGCGGCGGCGGTCGGGGCGGCGGTCGAGGCGGCGGTCGAGGCGTCGGTCGAGGCGTCGGTCGAGGCGTCGGTCGAGGCGTCGGTCGAGGCGTCGGGCCGTGGCTCGTTCGTGTGTTGCGGTGGTGCCGTGCAGGCCGCGGCGGCCAGTACGGTCAGCAGCCAGACAGGGTTCCGCCTGTGGCGGGTCACGGTGGGCACGAGCACACGCTAGGTCCCGGGCCTGACACGTCACGGCCTGATCGGCGCAGTTCTGAGCAGAAACTGAGGAAACGTGCGCGAGTTCAGGACACCCGTCGGGCCAGCACCTGTCCCGGCCAGTCGCCCGTACCGAGGAAACGGTCGGTGGGGGTGAACCCGTTGCGCTCGTAGAACGCAACCAGGGAGCCTCCGCCTCCCGCCCAGCAGTCGACCCGCAGCAGCTGCACACCGGCGCGCCGGGTCTCCTCGGCGGCGTGGGCCAGCAGCGCGGCGCCGATGCCCCGGCCGGCGTACCGTCGGTCGGTGACCAGCAGCCGGACGTATCGCTCGGGTTCCCCGGCCGGGGCGATGGACATCTGCGGGCTGGGCCCGGAGTCCAGCACCAGGGCACCGACGGGCGTGCCGTCCAGCTCCGCGATGTACGGCCAGTTCTCGGTCGTGTAGCGCCGGACCCGCTCGACTCCGCCGGGCTTCTTCGAGTACGGCGTGGTGCCCCACTGCTCGGTGTTGCCGCGGGTGTTCATCCAGCGCACCGCGCCGTCGAGCATGTCGAGCACGGCCGGGGCGTCGTCCGGGCCGCCCGGCCGGATCCGTATCGCCCCGGTGGCGTCGCCCCCGAACCGCGCCTTCTGCATGCGCTCCGCCGCCGCGGCGGCCTCGCCTTCCGCGGTCCAGTCCTTGGGCCGGCTCCCCTCGAAGAGGCGCTCGACCGGGGCCCAGCCGAGCAGGCGGAGGGCGTCCCAGCCCGGCGGTGTGGTCAGGTTCTCCAGGTCCAGGTAGTGGTCGGTCCTGACGCGGTCCCAGGCGTGGATCACCTGGCCGTCGCCGACGCACAGCCCCACATGGCCCCAGTTCCGCCGGGTGCCGAAGAGCTCGCCCGTGGTGTCGTAGAAGACGAAGGCGCCCGTCGGCGGTGCGCCGGTGTGCTGCTGGGCCCGGTAGATCTCGGCGGACTCGCGGGCGAAGTCGCCGCCGAAGATCTCGACGTGGTTGGGGCGTTCGTAGGCGTCCTCCACGAAGGCCAGGCAGCGTGAGGCGTACGCGGTCGAACCCAGCCGTTCCCGCGCCCAGGCGATGGCGTTGTCGGTGCGGGTCTGCCAGTCGTGATCCATGGGTCCCCTCGGTCTGCCGGCCGGGCCGCACCGGATGCTAGCCGCGCAGCGGCCCGCCGCGGCACCGGTTTTCGTTCAGCCGGTTCGGGGCTGCCGACGGTCGGCCGCCGTCGTCCCGGCCCTCGCTCCGTCACCGTCGTCGGTCCGAATTCGCCGCCGGCGATCCGACAGCTTGCGGTCCAGGAGTGCCGTCGGTACGACCGCCGCCGCCAGCGCCGCGCCGATCCAGGTGACGGCTGTGACGTCCGCGCCGTTGTTCAGGGCGGCGCCCGCGAGGGCCGGGACGAGGCTGATGCCGAGCTGGAAGGCGGAGACGGTGGTGGCGCCCGCCAGGGTCGGTGCCTGGGCGGCGATGGTGAACACCCGCCCGTAGACGGCCGGGTTGAGCACGAAGCCGGCGACGCCGAGCAGCAGCACGAGCGGGACGACGGCGAGCGGATGCCGGGCCAGCAGCGCCAGCAGGACCGAGCTGCCCAGGATGCCGAGCGCCCCGGCCAGGAGCGCCTGGGTGGGCCGCCGGTCGGCGATCCGGCCTCCGACGGACAGCCCGACGAAGGCGCCGACGCCGAACAGCGCGAGGACCGCGGGCACCCAGACCGCTGGGACGCCGGTGACGTCGGTCAGGAAGGACGCGAGATAGTTGAACGTGATCATGTACGCGGCGGTGCTCAGGATGGTCGCGGCGTACACGACCCACAGCTGCGGCTGCCGCATGGTGCGCAGCTCCCGCCGGACGCTCGGCTCCGCTCCCCCGCTCGTCGCGGGCACCGCGACCAGGCTCAGCACCGCTCCTGCGGCGGTCAGGACGACCACGCCCCAGAACCCGCCCCGCCAGCCGGTGAAGTGGCTCAGCAGGGCGCCCGCCGGGCCGCCGGCGATCATCGCGAGGCCGAGTCCGCTGACGACGACCCCGGAGGCGCGTGCCGTGCGGTCCGGGGTGACCAGGCCGACCGCGGTGACCGCCGCGACCGCCCAGTACCCGGCGTACGCCAGGCCGCACAGGAAGCGGGTGGCCACCAGCAGGGCGTAACTGTCGGTCAGCAGGCCGGCCGCCACCGAGACGGCGAAGACGGCCTGGGTGGTCACCAGGGTGACGCGGCGCGGCAAGCGCAGGGTCAGGATCGCGAAGGGCGGTCCGCCGATCACGACCCCGACGGCGAACGCCGAGATCAGCGCGCCGGCCGAGGAAAGGCTGATCCCGAGGTCGTCGGCGATCTCCGGCAGCACGCCGGCCAGCAGGAACTCGGCACTGCCCATGGCGAACAGGCTGAACGCGAGCAGATAGACGCCGAGCGGCAGTCTCCCACGCGTGACCGGCCCCGGCTGCTGTGCGGTCCCGGCACTCACCGGCCCTCACCTCGCACGGCCGGGGCGCGGTGCTCGGCGACGGCTCGGACCACGTCCTCCTCCAGCAGGTCGGTGTTGAGGGCGAAGGCGGCCGCCGCGCCCATGCCCGCGGCGGTGACGACCTGGGCGCGCGGATCGGCCACATTGCCCACCGCCCACACGCCCGGCACGGTGGTGCGGCCGGTCCGGTCGGTGACGACGAAACCGTTCTCGGTCGCGCAGCCGAGTGCGAGGAGCAGGCCGTCGCGGGGCACCATGCGCGGGAAGAGGAACACCGCCTCGCGGGCCACCGTCCGGCCATCGGTGAGCTCGACGCCGCTGACCCGGCCGTCGTCGGCGCACACCCGCGCGATCTCTCCGTCGACGACACGGACGCCGCGGGCGGTGAGGCGTTCGTGGTCCTCGCCGCTCAGGTCGAGGGTGTGCCGGAAGAACACCACGTCTTCGGACCACTGCCGCAGCAGCAGCGCCTGGTGCACCCCGCCCGGCGAGGTCCCCAGCACACCCAGGGCCCGGTCGCGGACCTCGTACCCGTGGCAGTACGGGCAGTGCAGCACATCCCGGCCCCATCGCTCGCCTACGCCGGGCAGATCGGGCAGCTCGTCACGCAGCCCGGTGGCCACCACCAGCCGCCGTGCGGACAGGGCCGAGCCTCCGGCCAGGTGCACGGTGAAGCCGGGGTCGACGTGGTCCGCCTGACCGGCGATCAACTCGGCTCCGTAGCGGGTGACTTCGGCACGGCCCACCTCCAGCAGCGCGGCGGGCGGCATGCCGTCCCGGGACAGGTAGCCCTGCATATGGGCGGCGGGGGCGTTGCGGGGCTCTCCCGCGTCCACCACCGCGACCCGGCGCCGCGCCCGGGCCAGCACCAGGGCGGCGTTCAGGCCCGCGGCTCCCGCGCCGATCACCAGGGCGTCGTACTGCGTCTCGTCGCTCATCGCGATCACCTCCGCGGCACAAGGTCGCCGCGGGGCTGCTCGTTCGACAACCTTTGTTGCCAATTCCGGGACGCGCGGGGTGAGATGAGGGCCATGGACCATCCCGCCGCGATCACCGAAGCACTGTCCGAGGTCGGCCCGCGTCTGAAGCGGCTGCGGACCGAGCGCCACCTGACGCTGGCCGAACTCGCCGAGGCCACCGGCATCTCCAAGAGCACGCTGTCCCGCCTGGAGTCGGGGCAGCGCCGCCCCAGCCTGGAGCTGCTGCTGCCGCTGTCGCACGCCCATCAGGTCCCGCTGGACGAGCTGGTGGGCGCGCCCGAGGTCGGCGACCCCCGGGTGCGGCTGACGCCCCGGCGCGTGAACGGCAACACGGTCCTGCCGCTGACCCGTCAGCCCGGGCCGATCCAGACGTACAAGATGGTCCTGCCGGCGAGCCGCACGGAGCCCGACCCGTGCACGCACGAGGGCTACGAGTGGCTGTATGTGCTCTCGGGGCGGCTGCGGCTGGTGCTGGCCGACCACGATCTGGTGCTGGGCGCGGGCGAGGTCGCCGAGTTCGACACGCGGCTGCCGCACTGGTTCGGCACGACCGGCGAGGGACCGGTGGAGGTGCTCAGCCTCTTCGGCCGGCAGGGCGAGCGGCTGCATGTCCGCGCCCGGCCGCGCACCGGCGCTTGACCTCAACTTCGGTTGAGTTTCTAGCGTGTTCGGTGACGAAAGGACGTGAGCTATGACGACTTTGGTGACGGGTGCCACCGGGAACACCGGCCGGCATGTGGTGGCGGAACTGGTCCGGCGAGGCGAGCGCGTCCGGGCGCTGAGCCGGGACACGGTCGCGGCGGCGGCGAAGCTGCCCGCCGGGGTGGAGGTGGTGGCCGGTACGCACACCGTGCCGGAGAAGCTGGACGCCGCGCTGGAGGGTGTCGACCGGCTGCACATCACCGTGACGGCGGGACTGGCCGAGGCCGGGCCGGAGCTGGTGCGCAGGGCGGTGGACGCGGGCGTGCGACGCATCACCGTGCTGTGGGGCGGCTTCGTGGGCCCGGTCGAGGAGGCCGTGGCGGAGTCGGGGGTGACCTGGACGCGGCTGGAGCCCCAGGAGTTCATGTCCAACACGCTGACGTGGACCGACTCGGTCCGGGACGAGGGGGTCGTGCGCGAGCCGTACGACCTGCCGAGCGCCCTTGTCCACGAGGCGGACATCGCGGCGGTCGCGGCCGTCGCCCTGCTGGAGGACGGCCACGCGGGCCGCGCCTACAACCTGACCGGGCCCGAGGCGCTGACCCCGCGCGAGCGGGTGGCGATGCTGTCGCGGGCCGTCGGCCGTGAGCTGTCGTTCGTGCCGCTCACCCATGAACAGGCCGTCGAGCGGCTGATGGCGACCGGAGTGTCCCGGGCCGACGCCGACTACGTCATCGGCTGGTACGCCAGTCCTCCCGAGGAGGCCGCGACCGTCGTCGACACCGTCGAGCGGCTCACCGGCCGGCCCGCGCGCACGTTCGCCCAGTGGCTGGCCGAGCACGCGGACCGCTTCCGGGGGCCCCGTACACCGCGTTGACCATGGGGCGTCCCGCAGTCTGCGATCATGGCGGCGTGAGGAACGGCCCTCGTACACAGGGGCCCCCTCAGTGGCTGTCCGGTGCAGGGGGAAGGGACGACGAACGTGCTGGTGGCGGGGCGGTATCTGCTCGAGACTCCGCTGGGACGCGGCGCGATGGGCGAGGTCTGGCGGGCGACCGACCAGACCTTGAACCGGTCGGTCGCCCTGAAGCTGCTGACCGGTGAGGCGGCGGAGAAGGACACGGCCCGCTTCCACCTGGAGGCGCAGACCGCGGCCCGCCTCAACCACCCCCATGTGGTGGGCGTCTACGACTTCGGGTCGCACGCGGGGCAGCCGTATCTGGTCATGGAGCTGGTGGAGGGCTGGAGCCTGGCCCAGGAGCGGTCGCTGCGCGGTACGTTGGCGCCCGCCGAAGCGGCCCTGCTCGTCGGCCAGTTGGCGAACGGACTGGCCGCCGCGCACCGGCAGGGTGTCATCCACCGGGACATCAAGCCGGCCAACGTGATGCTGACCGCCGACCGCGTCGCGAAGATCACCGACTTCGGGATCGCCCGCTTCGCCGACGCGGCCGCCGGCGCCCTGACCGCCACCGGCACGGTCGTCGGCTCGGCCGCCTATCTGGCCCCCGAGCGTGCGCTGGGCCGTCCGGCCGAACCGCCCTGTGACGTCTACGCGATGGGCTGCGTGCTGTACGAACTGCTCACCGGGCGCCCGCCGTTCACCGGTGCCACCAGCCTGGCCGTGGTCCAGCAGCAGGTCGACGCCGCGCCGGTGCCGCCCGCCCGGCTGCGGCCCGACATACCCGAGCCGCTGTCCGCGTTCGTGCTGCGCCTGCTGGACAAGGACCCGGCCCGGCGCCCGACCGCGGGCGAGGCGGCCACCTGGCTGACGACGCTGCCCGGCGGGGGCGAGGGGGCCGGGGCGGAACATGCCTATCCTGCGGCGCCGCGGGGGCAGGGGTTCCCGACCGGGAGTGCGGGGTTCGCGGGCGGGCCTCAGGGGCAGGGCGGCGGCCCGGCCGGGCCGCACGGGCAGGGCTACCTCTCTTCCGGCCCTCAGGGGCAGGACTTCGCTGCCGCGCCGCAGGGAGCGGGGTTGCCTGCCGCGCGGCATGGGCAGGGGTACGCCGCCGCGCCGCAGGGAGCGGGGTTGCCTGCCGCGCGGCAGGGGCAGGGCTACGCCGCCGCACCGCAGGGACAGGGGTACGCCGCCCCGCCGCAGGAGCGGGGGTTTGCTTCCGCGCCGCAGGAGCGGGGGTTCCCAGCTCCACCACAGGAACGTGGGTTCGCAGTCCCTCCGCAGGAGCGGGGATTCGCAGCCCCGCCACACGAACGTGGGTTCGCTGCCCGGCCACAGTTCGCCACCCCGCCGCAGGGGCACGCCCTCCCCGCCGCCACGCCGGAGGGCGCTCTCCCCGCCGCCGCGCCGGTGCCGTCCCCGTCGACGGCGGCCAGGCCCGCCAGGCCCGCCCCGGGGCGTCGGCGTCCCGCCCGGCCGCGCGGCGGACTCTCCCCCAAGGTGTTGTTCGCCGTCGGCGGCGTCCTCGTGTTCGGCGCCTCGGCGGCTCTCGGGGCCGGCCTGGCCTCCGGCGACAGCGACGACGCGTCCCCCGAGGGCACGTCCACGTCGTCCTCCCCGGACCGGCCCGCTGCCGGGACGCCGACGCCACCGCCGTCGCCGTCCACCGTCATGAGCGACGGCGACGGACACAAGGAGCAGGGGGAAGCGGGCGAGAAACGCGGGAAGTCCGAGGAGGAGGACCGGGAGGACGACGACTGAGGCCGTCACGGCCCAGCGGTCGTCACCCCGATGCGCGCCCGCGGCCCGGTGTGAAGACCAGTGCCACCAGGCCCAGTCCTACGACGGCCCCCACGAGCTGCATGCCGACGAACCCGGCGACCGAGCCGGGCGCGATGCCCGCCGCGGTGTCGGTGAAGGCGCGGCCGATCGTCACCGCCGGGTTGGCGAAGGACGTGGACGACGTGAACCAGTACGCGGCGCCGATGTAGGCGGCGACGGCGACCGGGGCGAAGCGCAGCCGGCCGGTGCGGGCCAGGCCGAAGACCAGCAGGATCAGGCCCGCGGTCGCGACGACCTCGCCGAGCAGCACAGGCCCGCCGGAGCGGTCGTGCGTGGACAGTCTCACCAGCGGCTCACCGAACATACCGTCGGCCAGCACGCTGCCCGCGAAGGCGCCGACGACCTGCGCCGGGACGTAGACGGCCGTCTCGCGCAGGGTGACCCCGACGCCGAGGCGGCGGCCGGTCCACCACTCGGCGAGGGTGACGGCGGGGTTGAAGTGGGCGCCGGAGACCGGCCCGAACAGGGTGATGAGGACGCCGAGCCCGAAGGCGGTGGCGAGTGAGCAGGCCAGCAGTTGCAGCCCGGCGTCGGCGGTGAGTTCGCCGGCCTGGATGCCGGTGCCCACCGATACCGCCACCAGGGCGGCCGTGCCGAGCAGTTCGGCCGCTGCCCGGGCGTGCAGCGGCGGCGGGACGGGCAGGGCCGGCCGCGGCGCGAGCGGCGCCTCCGCGCCGGTCGGGGCGGCGGCCGTCACGGACTCCCCGGCTCTCTCGTGCCGGGTGGCCTCCATGGACGTCAACAGTTCTCCTCGATACGGATCGCCGCGAGGGCGAGTGAACAGGGGCAGAACCGCGGGACGTTGGTCCGGCGGTGATGCGCGCGGTCTCCGCGAGGTCGGCGAACTGACCGGCTGGAAGGGAGACGTCCACCTCGCGCGTGGTACGGGCGTGGGACCGACGTCGTCCGCACCGATAGTGGCACATCACCCGAGGCTGATACGCCCCTGGTGGCCGGGACCGACCGCTGTGCGGCCCCCTGGTTAAAGTGACGGTGACGGGTTTCCCAAGAAACGGTCAAACGCCCAAGCCAGACCGCCCGACAGGAGGACAGCCGTGGGTGCACCCCGCATGAGCAGTACGCCGCTGCCCGGCATAGGAGTCCGCTACGACCTCACCACCCGGGAGCAGCGCCGCCTGTCCGTGGTGGCCCACCGGGACGGGACGCGGACGCTGAGCGCGTACCGTACGGACGACCCGGACGCCTGCGCCATGTCGGTGCGGCTGACGGCCGGCGAGGCGGAGACGGTCATCGACGCGCTGATGCCGACGCACCACAGCCCCAACCTGCTGTCGACGACCGAGCTGGGGCTGGTGGCGGAGCGCATCGAGCTGCCGTCGGTGTCGCACTGGAACGGGCGGCTGCTGGGCGAGACCCGGATGCGCACCGAGACGGGCGTGTCGATCGTGGCCGTCCTGCGCCGGGCCGAGGCGTTCCCCTCGCCCGGGCCGGACTTCCGGCTGGCGGGCGGGGACACCCTGATCGTCATCGGCACCCGCGAGGGTGTGGACGCGGCCGCGGCGATACTCGGCCGGGAGTGATCGCGCGATGCACTCCTCTGCCGTCTTCCTGATCGAGTTCGGCGCGATCATCCTCGGGCTGGGGCTGCTGGGCCGGTTCGCCGCACGCTTCCAGTTCTCGCCGATCCCCCTCTATCTGCTGGCCGGGCTCGCGTTCGGCGAGGGCGGGCTGCTGCCGCTCGGCTCCAGCGAGGAGTTCGTGGCGATCGGCGCCGAGATCGGCGTGATTCTGCTGCTGCTCATGCTGGGCCTGGAGTACACGGCGAGCGACCTGGTCTCCAACCTCAGGACGCAGTACCGGGCCGGACTGCTCGACGCCCTGCTCAACGCGCTGCCCGGTGCGATGCTGGCGCTGCTGCTCGGCTGGGGCCCGGTCGCCGCGGTGGTGCTGGCCGGGGTCACCTGGGTGTCCTCCTCCGGCGTCATCGCGAAGGTGCTCGGCGATCTGGGCCGGCTGGGCAACCGGGAGACGCCGGTGATCCTGAGCATCCTGGTGCTCGAGGACCTCTCCATGGCGGTCTATCTGCCCATCATCACCGCCCTGCTGGCCGGGGTGGGTCTCGCGGCGGGCAGTGTCACCCTGGCCATCGCGCTGGGCGTGGCGGCGCTGGTGCTGCTGCTCGCGGTGCGCTACGGCCGTCACATCTCGCGCTTCGTCTCCAGCGACGACCCGGAGAAGCTTCTGCTGGTCGTGCTGGGGCTGACGCTGGTCGTCGCCGGTGTGGCGCAGCAGTTGCAGGTCTCGGCGGCCGTCGGGGCGTTCCTGGTGGGCATCGCCCTGTCGGGCGAGGTCGCCGAGGGCGCCCACAATCTGCTGGCCCCGCTGCGGGACCTCTTCGCGGCGGTCTTCTTCGTCTTCTTCGGTCTGCACACCGACCCCGCCACCATCCCGCCGGTGCTGCTGCCCGCGCTCGCGCTGGCCGTGGTCACCGCGCTGACGAAGATCGCCACCGGGTACTGGGCCGCACGCCGCGCCGGGATCTCGCCCAAGGGACGCTGGCGCGCGGGCGGCACCCTGGTCGCGCGCGGCGAGTTCTCCATCGTCATCGCCGGGCTCGCGGTGACGGCCGGCATCGAGCCCTCCCTCGGCCCGCTGGCGACGGCGTACGTCCTGATCCTGGTGGTCCTGGGCCCGCTGACGGCCCGCTGGACGGAGCCGCTGGCCACCCGTCTGACGAGCCGCCTGCGCGAGCCCGCGCCCCTGCCGCCGATGCCGGAGGACGCCGGGTTCCTGGACCCGGCGGAGGACCCGGACAGGGTTGCCCGGCCGTGACCACGCGCCCCGTCGGCCTGGCCCGACCGCGAGACAGCGGTCACGGCGACGACCGACACTGCGGCGGGCGGGACGGCGGCCCGCCCTAGGGCTGTGAACCCCCCAGACCCTCCCCGGCAGCACGCGGCGCGGGGCGTGCGCCCAGCAGATGGGCGGCCTGGATCTCGATGTGGTCCGCAGCCCGCTGCGCCTCCGCGACGACGTCTCCGCGCTCGCGCACGAGATCGTCGTAGATCGGCGCGTCATGACGGGTGATGGTGCGTGTCATGGTGAACTCCCCGTTCCCGTCAGGCCCGATTCAGCGGGGCCGCGATGCCGTGCCCTATAAGGGCGTACATCCTGGCCTGGGGGTGTGCGGCGCGGTCGACGTTGGTCATTCGCTTTTCCGATCTTTTTCCGGGTCGGGTCTTTCCTTCCATCTGGTTCTGCGTATTCCGAACGCCGACGCGTTACACCTCACCCGTGAAAGCAAGGAAATGTAAGGCAATTCTCGATGGCCTGTGCATTTTTCGTGACCGCGGGATGGGGATATTCAGGAATCCGGGGAATCCAGCCAGGCCCTGAGGTCGTCGGTGTGCTCGCCGAGCCCGGGCGGGCGGCGGGTGTGGCGCGGGGGCGTGGCGGACAGGTGCAGCGGGTTGGCGACGAGGTCCATCGGCTGCCCGTCGGCACCGGTGACGGTGACTCGGGGTGCGAGGCCCAGCCGCTCGGCCAGTTCGAAGGCCTGGCGCAGGTCGTTCACCGGCCCGCAGGGCACGCCCAGCGGGGTGAGCCGGTCGAACCACTCGGACGCGGTGCGCCGCGCCAGCAGCGTGCCGACGAGCCGGGCCAGTTCCGCCACATGGGCCACGCGGTCGGCGTTGGTGGCGAAGCGCGGGTCGGCGGCGAGCTCGGGTGCGTCCAGCCCGCGGCACAGCGCGGCGAACTGCCGGTCGTTGCCGACGGCGAGCACGAACGGCCGGTCCCGCGCCTGGAACACCTCGTACGGCGCGATCGAGGGGTGCCGGTTGCCGAGGATGCCGGGCACCTGTCCGGTCAGGGTGTGCGCGGCGGCCTGGTTGACGAGGCTGGACAGCAGACAGGACAGCAGGTCGACCTCGACGTGCTGCCCCTCGCCGGTCGCGTCGCGGTGCCGCAGTGCGGCCAGGGCGCCGACGGCGGCGTGCAGTCCGGTGAGGACGTCCACCACGGCGACGCCGGTCTTCACCGGCTGCCCGGGGGCCGGGCCGGTCACGCTCATCAGCCCGCCGACCGCCTGGATCAGCAGGTCGTAGCCGGGCAGCGCGGCCCCCGCGCCGGCGCCGAACCCGGTCACCGAGCAGTACACGAGCCCGGGGTTGAGCTCGCGCGCGGAGGCGTAGTCGAGGCCGTACTTCTCCATCGTCCCGGGCCGGAAGTTCTCGAACAGGACATCGGCGCGGCGCACCAGTTCCGCTGCCCGCCGCCGGTCGTCGGGGTCCCGCAGATCGAGCGCGAGGGAGCGCTTGTTGCGGTTGACGGACAGGTAGTAGGTGGGCTCGCCCTGGGCGTACGGCGGCCCCCACGCGCGCGTGTCGTCGCCGGTGCCGGGCTGCTCCACCTTGATCACCTCGGCGCCGAGATCGGCCAGCAGCATCGTCGCGTACGGCGCCGCCAGCACCCGCCCGAAGTCGGCGACGAGCACCCCCTCCAGCGGCAGCCGGACCGCCGAAGGCCCGCCGTCCGCCGCGTTGCCGCTCCCCGGGCTCGTCCGCATCGCGTTTCCCCTTCCAGCCGTTCCCGCCCGTCAGGGTCGTCATTCTGGGGACGAGGCGCCGCGCGGGACATTGGACACGATGTACAGGCCCGGCCCCCGGGGGAAGGCCGATTCGTCCATGGTGTCGGGGCGGCGGCTACTGTGCCCGCATGCAACGGGACGACGAGGGTGTGCTGTCGCCGCGGCTGCGGCTGGGAAACGTAGTGCTGCGCGGTGCGATGTTCGGAGCGGTCGGCGCGGTGGTGGCGGCCATGGCCGCGCTGGTCGTCGGCGACCACCACGACCGTATGGAGTTCCTGGCCGTCGTCGGCGGTCTGTGTCTCGTCGGCGGCGGCTTCTTCCTGCTCATCGGGCTGTACTTCTGGTCCGCGTGCGGGGGTGACATCCGGCGGGTGCGGGACTGGCGCAGCGTCACGAGCCAGTTCGACGGCCCCACCCTGGTCGCGCCGGTCCTGGTGCGGCTCGGCGCGCTCGCGCTGGTCGTCGCGCCCGCCGCGTTCGGGCTGTACGACCTCGTGGACGGGGCGTCGTACGGCAGTTGGCTGTACAGCCACTGACCCGCCGGGCGGCTCGTGGCTACCGTGACCGCACGGAGCCGGCGCGCAGGAAGGGCGTACCCCATGGCCGACGAGGTGCTGCACGACGAGCTGGACCGGCGGGCCGAGGAGGTCGCGGAGCAGGTCGTGGCCTGGCGCCGGCATGTGCATCAGAACCCCGAGCTGTCCAACCGGGAGGAGTGCACGGCCCGGTTCGTCGCGGAGCATCTGCGTTCGCTCGGGCTCGACGAGGTGCGCACGGGCATCGCGGGGCACGGGGTGGTCGGGGTGCTGCGCGGCGGAGTGCCCGGCGAGCGGGTGGTGGCGCTGCGGGCGGACATCGACGCGCTGCCCGTGCCGGACGCGTGCGGCGTCGAGTTCGCCTCGCGGGTGGTCGACCGGGACTACCCGGGCGGGCCGTTCCCCGTCTCGCACGCCTGCGGCCACGACTGCCACACGGCCATGCTGATGGGTGCGGCCACCGTCCTGGCCGGGGTCCGCGACCGGCTGCCGGGCACGGTGCTGTTCGTCTTCCAGCCCGCCGAGGAGGGGCCGCCGGTGGACGAGAGGGGCGGCGCCCGGGTGATGGTGGAGGAGGGCGCCTTCGGCGATCCGACGCCGACGATGGCCTTCGGCATGCATGTCACGCCGTATCCCAAGGGGTATGTCGGCTACCGCGTCGGCAATCAGTACGGCGCCTCCTGCCTGGTCAGGATCGTCATCAGCGGCCGGCAGGTGCACGGCTCCTCCCCCTGGCAGGGCATCGACCCCATGCCCGCGGCGGGCGCGATCCTCGTCGGCATCGGCCAGCTGTACCGGCAGGTCGACGCCTTCGACCCGGTCACCGTCAGCATCGGTCATGTGGAGGACGTCGGCCGGTTCAACATCATCGGCGAGACCGTCACGCTGTGGGGCACCATCCGCTGCGCCGTCGCGTCGGACATGGCGGACGTACAGAAGCGGCTGACCGTCCTGGCGGAGAACTCCGCGGCCGCGTACGGCTGCACCGCCACTGTCGAGCACCTCCAGGACGTCCCGCCCGTGCACAACACCCGTGAGTGGGTCGACGCGGCGCTGCCCACCTTCCGCCGCGTGGTGGGCGAGGACCGGGTCGTGGAGACGTCCGCCACGCTCGGCTACGACGACGTCTCGGAGTTGATCGACCGCTACGGCGGCCTGTACGTCATGCTCGGCGTCCAGGACGCCACCCTCGACGGCACCGGCCGGCCCACGCCCTCCCCCGACGGGCGCGGCCTGGTCCCGAACCACAACCCCCGCTTCTACGCCGACGACAGCACCCTCGTCACCGGAGTCCGGCTGCACGCGCACACGGCGTACGACCATCTCAGCGGGGTCCTCGCGCCATGAGGCCCGCTGCGTGAAAGGGGGCGGACGATGAGCTGGCGGGAACACACCGTCGTACGGGACGGGGTGCGGCTGGTCTGCCGGGACCGGGGCGGTGAAGGGCCGGCGCTCGTGCTGCTGCACGGGCTCGCCGGTCAGCTGGGCGAGTGGGACGCGGTGGCGGAGCGGCTGAGTCCCGCCTTCCGGGTGGTCGCGCTCGACCAGCGCGGGCACGGTGCCTCCGAGCGGCTGCCCGAGGACGTGTCCCGTGCCGCGTACGTCGAGGACGTCGTGGCCGTCGCCCGCGCGTTGCGGCTCGACGCGCCCGTCCTGGTGGGGCAGTCGATGGGCGGCAACGCCGCGCTCCTCACCGCCGCCGCCCATCCCCGGCTGGTGCGGGGCGTGGTGCTCGTCGAGGCGGGGGCGGGCGGGCCGAGCCCAGGCGTCCCGGACGAGATCCGCGGCTGGCTGGCCTCGTGGCCGGTGCCCTTCCCGTCGCGGGAGAAGGCCGTCGCATTCTTCGGCAGCGGGCCGGTCGGTGAGGGCTGGGCGGACGGGCTGCGGGAGCGGGACGGCGGCTGGTGGCCCCGCTTCGAGCCGGAGGTGATGGTCCGCTCGACGGCCGAGGTCGCCGAGCGGTCGTTCCTCACCGACTGGCGGCGCGTCAGCTGTCCGGCCCTGCTGATCCTGGCCGAAAGGAGCTTCGTGCCGCCCGAGGAGTTCGACGCGATGGTCCGGGCCCGGCCTTCGGTGACCTCCGTCAGCCTGCCCGGGACGGTGCACGACCTGCATCTGCAACGCCCGGACAGGGTGGCCGAGTTGGTCGCGCAGTTCGTGCATGGCCTGGAGGGTGCCCCCGGCCGGCCCGGTGACCGGCCATGAGGGCGTCGTCGGAGCCGGCTCAGGGTCCGGTCGGCGCGCCTCCCATCCAGGAGTCCATGGGGCGGTGCTGCTGGTGAGGAGGGCCCGCGGGGGGCGCGGGTGGTATCACCCGCGCCAACTCGCGGCGCAGACGGTCGGCTTCACCGCTCACCTGGGCGGGGACGTCACCGCGCTCGGCCACGAGGCGGCTGTAGATGGGGGTTTCCAGGAACACGGTGAAATCTGCCTGCCTTCTCGGTCATCGGGAACCAGCGGGGTCGGACGGCGCTGCAGGACAGCGTACGGACCACCACTGACATTCACCGACTCCCCCGTCCTCAGATAGTGCCAGGCCGCCGCGCGCGCCGTGCCGCCGGGAGGGGATCCGCCGCGCGCTCCCCCTCCCGGCCCGGTGCGTCGGTCACCCCCACTGGCCGGGCTGGTAGTCGCCGGCCGGCTGCCGGACGATGACGTTCATCCGGTTGTAGGCGTTGATGATGGCGATCAGGGACACCAGGGCGGCCAGTTGCTCCTCGTCGAAGTGCTTCGCCGCGTCCGCCCAGGCCTCGTCGCTCACCCCGCCCGCCGCGTCGGCGATCCGGGTGCCCTGCTCGGTCAGCTCCAGCGCGGCCCGCTCGGCCTCGGTGAAGACGGTCGCCTCCCGCCAGACCGCGACGAGGTTCAGCCGCGTCTGGGTCTCCCCGGCGTGCGCGGCGTCCTTGGTGTGCATGTCCGTGCAGAAACCGCAGCCGTTGATCTGGCTGGCGCGGATCTTCACCAGCTCCTGCACGGTGCTCGGCAGCGTCGAGTCGGTGACGACCTTGCCCGCCGAGTTGATGTACTTCGCGAACTTCGCCGCGACCGGGCTGCCGTAGTAGCTGAAACGGGCTTCCATCGTGCTCTCCTTGCCTGCCGGGTGACTGCTTCACCTCACTGACGCGGCGCGGAGGAACGATGTGACAGGCAGGAGGATGTGAGCCGCGTCACGCGATCGGGGCGAAGGGCAAGCCCTCCGTGGCGGGGTGCGACACGGAGGGCGGCAAGGCGGCAGGGCAGCACGGAATCGGCAAGGGCGGCACGAGGATCGGCCGGCCGTCGCTACTGCGCGGCCCGTACCGCCGCGCCCGCCGCCGCGATGTCCAGGTCGACCAGGACGGCCCCGCCCTCGCGACGGCCGCGCTCGGAGATCGCGAGGCCGATCAGCGCCAGCTCGGCCGCGTGGTCGCGCAGCCGATGCTGCTCAGGCGTCTCCCGGTCGGGCGCCTGCCGCTCGTCGCGCTCCCACGCGGCCACCGCCGCGTCGGCGAGCTCCTGGGGCAGTCGTACGGTGACCCGGGCGGTCTGCGCCTCGACGCGCGCCCCGATCGCTGCGAGCACCGCCGTGTCGTCGCGGTACCGGCCGTATGGCGAAAGGTCGTTCACGCGTCGAGGGTAGCGGCGCCGCCGAGAGCGCCGAGGCCCGGCTCGCGGGCGTGTCGGCGCACTTCGGCGGCGCGCGGCCGGACCGGTGCCAGGCCGTCGCCGGGCCGGTGCGAGGCCGTCGCCGGGCCGGTGCCAGGCCGTCGCCGAGCCGTCGCCGGGCCGTCGCCAGGCCGTCGCCGGGCCGTTGCCAGGCCGTTGCCCGGTGCCTCACTCGGCCGTGGCGGTCGTGTGGGACAGCGCCACCCCGCCGACGATCAGGGCGAGGGCGAGGAGGCGGCCGAGGGTCACCGGGTCCTTGTGGACGACGACGCCCAGCGTGATGGCACCGGCCGCGCCGATCCCGGTGAAGACGGCGTAGGCCGTGCCCACCGGCAGTCCCCGCATCGCCAGGGACAGCAGATAGACGGCGACGGCGGCGAGCGCGAAGCAGAGCAGGGTGGGCAGCGGGCGGGTGAATCCGGCCGTGGGCTTGATGCTCTGCGACCAGCCGACCTCCACCAGACCGGCCGCGATGAGGAGCAGCCAGTTCACAGGGATTCTCCTGTCTTGCGGGCGGCCTCCAGCGCGGCCGCGCGGGACGCGTCGTGCGCGCCGCGCCGGTCGGCGAGGGCCGGATCGGTGAGGGAGTTGACCAGTTCGGTGCCGAGGAAGGTCATGTCGTCCTCCGGCACGGCGAAGTGGCCGGTGAAGAAGTCGCGCAGGTAGCGCTCCTGGTGGTCGTACGGGTGGCGCGGGGTGCCCGGGCCGTAGGCCCCGCCGCGGGCGTACGCCACGACGAACCGCCGTCCGGCGAGGGACATGCGCGGGAAGGTGACCTGGTCGATCCAGGCCTTCAGGGACGCCGGGATCGCATAGTTGTACATCGGCGTGGCGATCAACACGGCGTCGGCGGCGACGAGTTCGGACAGCAGCGGCTCGACGACGGCCCAGGCCGCCTCCTGGGCGGGGGTGCGCACGGCCTCCCGGTAGCGGGCGGTGTCGGTGATCCGGTGCTCGAGGACGTAGTCGCACAGCTCGGTCCACGCCTCACCGATCTGCGGGACGGGGGTCCGGGCCAGGTCGCGGTGGACGTACGTGCCGCCGGGGTGGGCGGCGCGCCAGGCGGCGGCGACGGCGTCGCCGACCTCCCGGCTGAAGGACTGGCGGCGGGCGCTGGCGTCGATGTGGAGCAGCGTGGTCATGACGGGTCCCCTCGGAATCGGCCGGAACAGTAACCGGACACGGCGTCCAGTTATACCGGACGAGACGCTCAACCGGACAGGGCGTCCAGTTATTCCGGTAGGCTGAGCCCCATGGAGACGAGGGAACGCGCGGACGCCGCCCGCAACCGGGCCAAGGTGCTCTCCGCCGCCGCCGAGCTGTTCGCCGCCGGTGATCCGCGGTCGGTCACGATGGAGGACATCGCCCGCGCGGCCGGCATCGGCCGGGGCACCCTCTACCGCCGCTACCCGGACGTCACGTCCATCGCGGCGGCCCTCCTCGACGAGCACGAACGCGGCCTCCAGGAGGAGCTGTTGCGCGGCGCTCCCCCACTGGGCCCCGGCGCGCCGCCGCCCGAGCGGCTCACCGCGTTCTACGCCGCCATGGTCGACCTGCTCGACGCCCACAGCCATCTGGTCCTGGGCGCCGAGACCGGCGAGAAGCGCTTCACCGTCGGGGCGTACGGCTTCTGGCGCGTCCACGTCCTGGTCCTGCTGCGCGAGTCCGGCGCTCCGGACCCGGAGGCCCTGGTGGACGGCCTGCTCGCGCCCCTGGCACCGGAGGTCTTTCTCCAGCAGCGGGCGCAGGGGGTGACGCCGGACCGGATCAAGGCGGCGCTGGGGCGGCTGGCGAGGGCGGCGACGGTCGGCTGAGGGAACGGCGGATCGGCCACGTCGACCGCGTCACCCGATGGGTGATTTGCCGGGCTTGTTCCCCGATGCGGTAATGGAAGCCTCGTACGCGACCAGCAGCGGGAGCAGCGATGACAGACGGCCCCGAACCGATCAGCACCGAGGCGCTGGGATCCCTGCGGCGCGAGCTCGACGAGCTGCGGAGCCGGCGGGCGACGGTGGCCGCGACCCTGCGGGGGGACGACGCGGTGGGCGACCGCGCGGACGAGGCCGACGAGTTGCAGCGGGCCTCGGACGTGGCCCGGCTGGACCGGCGCATCGCCGAGATCGAGGCCCGGATCAGGGAGTCGTCCGTCGCGGGCCCGCCGCCCACGGACGCGGTGGGTGTGGGCAGCACCGTCACCGTACGGTTCGGGGACGGCGAGGAGTCGACCCTGCGGCTCTCCGAACTCGCCGACGCGGACGACGCCGACCTGGTGACCGCCGACAGCCCGCTCGGACACGCGCTCCTCGGGCACCGGGCCGGTGACACCGTGCGCTACCGGGCCCCGGGCGGCGACCGGACGGCTTTCGTGGTGTCCCTGGGGCACGGCGGCTGACCCGAGAGCACGCCCTCCGGGGCTGGATCGGGGGGCCGCCACCGCGGGCGCGGCTGAGGTTGCGGGGTGCGACTCGCGCGGTTTGAGTTGGTTCGTTCCCCTGTCGTTCTCAGGAGCAGCGATGTCGATGGCGTTCGGTTCCCCCTTCGGTTCGTCGGACCCGTTCAGCGAGCTGCTGAACCGCTTCTTCGGGATGTCACCCGCGTCCTCGCCGCCCGCGGTGCAGCGGGTGCCGATCGGGCGGCTGCTGACGGAGTCCTCGCGGGAGCTGCTCAATCTGGCCGCGCGCAAGGCCGCCGAGGACGGCACCTCGGACCTGGACACCGAGCATCTGTTCTGGGCCGCCACCCAGGTCGACCCCGCCCGCAGGCTGCTGTCCGAGGGCGGGGTGGACCCGGAGGAGCTCGCCGCGAGGATCGCCAAGGTGCTGCCCCGTGAGGCCGGCGAGCCCTCCGCCGAGCCGGGTCTGACCCCGGCGGCCAAGCGCACGCTCGCGGCCGCCTACAACGACTCGCAGGCGGCCGGGGTGTCGTACATCGGCCCCGAGCACGTCCTCGGCGCGTTGCTGTCCGACCCGGACTCCGGCGCAGGCCGCTTCCTCGGCGCGCAGGACGTGGACGTGAAGAAGCTGCGCGGCGCCACCGACCAGGCGGCCCGCGCCGACGGCACCCCCGCCGCGGCCAAGGCGCCCGCCACGGCGCTGGACGAGTACGGCCGCGACCTCACCGAGGAGGCGAAGGCAGGCAGGCTGGACCCGGTGGTGGGGAGGGCCGAGGAGATCGAGCAGACGGTCGAGATCCTGTCACGGCGCTCCAAGAACAACCCCGTCCTGATCGGCGAGCCCGGCGTCGGCAAGACGGCCATCGTGGAGGGTTTGGCCCAGCGGATCGTCGCGGGCGAGGTGCCCGACACGCTCAAGGACAAGCGGGTCGTCTCCCTCGACCTGTCGGGCATGGTCGCGGGGGCGCAGTACCGCGGCCAGTTCGAGGAGCGGCTGAAGAAGGTCATCGAGGACGTCCAGCAGGCCGAGGGCGAGATCGTCCTGTTCATCGACGAACTGCACACCGTCGTCGGCGCGGGCGCCACCGGCGAGGGCTCGATGGACGCGGGCAACATGCTCAAGCCCGCCCTCGCCCGCGGTGAGCTGCATGTCGTCGGCGCGACGACGATCGACGAGTACCGCAGGCACATCGAGAAGGACGCCGCCCTGGAGCGCCGCTTCCAGCCCGTCATGATCCCGGAGCCGACGGTCGAGGAGACGGTCCAGATCCTCGAAGGGCTGCGGGACGCCTACGAGGCCCACCACCAAGTCCGTTTCGCCGACGGCGCGCTGGCCGCGGCGGCCGAGCTGTCCGACCGCTACATCAGCGACCGCTTCCTGCCCGACAAGGCCATCGACCTCATGGACCAGGCGGGCGCCCGGGTCCGGCTGCGCAGCGCCTCGCGCTCCACCGAGGTCGTCGCGTGTGAGGACCGGATCGCCAAGCTGCGCCGTGAGCTGGACCAGGCGGTGGCCACCGAGGACTTCGAGAGGGCCTCGGAGCTGAAGCGGCAGATCGCCGAGGTGGAGGGTGAACTCGCCGGGATCGAGGAGCGCCGTGAGGGGGTCGTGTCGGTGACGGCGTCCGACATCGCCGACATCGTCTCGCGCCGCACGGGCATCCCGGTCTCCCAGCTCACCGCGGACGAGAAGGAGCGGCTGCTGAAGCTGGAGGAGGAGATGCACGCCCGGATCGTCGGCCAGGACGAGGCCGTCACCGCGGTGTCGCAGGCCGTACGACGCAACCGCGCGGGCATGGGCGACCCCGACCGCCCCGTCGGCTCCTTCCTCTTCCTCGGGCCGACCGGTGTGGGCAAGACCGAGCTCGCCAAGACGCTCGCGGAGCTGCTGTTCGGCGACGAGGACCGGATGATCCGGTTCGACATGAGCGAGTTCCAGGAGAAGCACACCGTGGCCCGACTCGTCGGGGCGCCTCCCGGATACGTCGGCTACGAGGAGGCCGGGCAGCTCACCGAGAAGGTGCGGCGCAAGCCGTACAGCGTGGTGCTGTTCGACGAGGTGGAGAAGGCGCACCCGGACGTCTTCAACACGCTGCTGCAGATCCTCGACGACGGCCGGCTCACCGACGGACAGGGCCGCACCGTCGACTTCCGGCACACGGTCGTCATCATGACGTCCAACATCGGCGCCCACCGCATCCTCGCGCACGAGGGCGACGCGGCCGAGCTGAAGGACGAGCTGATGGAGGAGCTGCGGCAGCGGTTCCTGCCGGAGTTCCTCAACCGCATCGACGACATCATCGTCTTCCACAGCCTCACCGAGGCCGATCTGTCGGAGATCGTCGACCATCTGCTGGACCGCAGCAAGCACCGTGTGCACGGGCAGGGCATGACGCTGGAGGTCACCGAGGCGGCGAAGAAGCTGCTCGTCGCGCACGGCCACCAGCCGGAGTTCGGCGCCCGGCCGCTGCGCCGCACGATCCAGACCGAGCTCGACAACCGCGTCGCCGAGATCCTCCTCACCGGCGACGCCGAGCCCGGCGACACGATCGTCGCCGACCTGAAGGACGACTCCCTGCACTGCACGATCCGCAAGGGCGACCGGGCGGGCGGCAGCGAGGGGTATCACTGAGGCGTAATTCCCTTGAGCGGGCGGCGCGGGTGCGCGAGGGTCCGGTTCCATGGAGTTCTTCTGCTTTCACCGTGACCGGCCCGGATCCCTCGCCCTGCGCGAGAAGCTGCTGGAGGAGCACTGGTCCTACATGGACCGGTACGCCGGGGAGATGATCGCCCGCGGCCCGCTCTTCGCCGGGGACGGCGACGACGCCCCGCTCGTCGGCAGCGTGCACATCCTCGGTCTGCCGGACGCGGCCGCGGCGCGCGCGTTCGCCTTCGACGAGCCGACGTACCAGGCCGGCGGGTACCGGGACGTGCTGCTGCGGCGGTGGCGCAATCTGCTGGGCCGCACGATGTGGGAGTTCCCTGGCGGCCGCACCGGCGGCAACCGCTACCTGGTGCTCGGTCTCGGTTCCGGGGAGGGCGAGCCCGCCGATCTCGCCGTACCGCCCGGCCGGGAGGACGAGCTGATCGCGTACGGGCCGCTGCTGTCCGACGACGGGGCGGCCTGGCTGGGCACGGCGGCGCTGCTGCGGGCGCCCGACGCGCGGACGGCGGGCGAGCTGCTCACCGCCGACCGCTACGCCGGGATCGAGGTCTACTCCTGGGAGTTCGGCGGCCGCAGATAGCCGGCTTGCCGGCCCGCGCTCCCTCTCCTCCTCACCCCTCGCCCCGCCAGGCGCGGTTCAGCTCGTGGAAGACCGCCCACGGGTCCGCCACCGGGCCGACGTGCTGGAGCTTGTCGGGGTTGCTGACCGCGCGGACGGTCTGGATGCGTCCGTCGAGGACGTCGAGCACCCAGGTGCCGAGGACCTTGCCGTCACGGTCGCGGAACACGGCGCCGGGCTGCCCGTTGATCTCGTGCGACTCGCTCGTGACGCCGATGCGCACCAGGGCCGGGAGGACGAAGGCGAAGTGGCGGGCCACCCGCTCGGCGCCGAACACGCCCGCGCCCGCCTGCGGGGCCCGGCCGCCGCCGTCCCCGACGACCTGCACATCGGCCGCGAGCAGCTCGCGCAGCGCGTCCACGTCGCCTTCCCGGACCGCGTCGAAGAAGCGGGCCGCGAGTTCCTCGCGCTCACGGCGGTCCGCCTCGAACCGGGGGCGCCCGGCGTCCATGTGCCGGCGGGCCCGCACCGCGAGCTGGCGGCAGGCGGCTTCGGAACGGCCCACCGCCGAGGCGACCTCGGGGAAGCCGAAGCCGAACACCTCCCGCAGCACGAACACGGCCCGCTCCAGCGGGCTGAGCCGCTCCAGCAGCAACAGGGCGGCCATCGACAGCGAGTCGGCCAGCTCCGCCGAGCGCACCGGGTCCTCGTAGGAGTCGGTCAGCAGCGGCTCCGGCAGCCACGGCCCGACGTACGCCTCCCTGCGCACGCGCGCCGAGCGCAGTACGTCGATGGAGATCCGGGTCACCACCGACGACAGGAAGGCCCGGGCCGAGGCGGGCCGGGTCGTGGAGGCGTCCCAGCGCAGCCAGGTCTCCTGGACCGCGTCCTCGGCCTCGCTCACGCTGCCCAGAATGCGGTAGGCGATGGAGAACAGCAGGGGCCGCAGCTCCTCGAACTCCTCGGTCCGGTTCATACCGGCTCCTCCTCGACGTTCCTACGAAATCGGCTCTCCCTCACAGGACGAGACAGCACCCCCGCGCTGTGACATGGACCATCCCTGCCGTCGAAAAATTGTGTTATTCCGGCGCCGGGCGCAGGGTCTCCCCTGTGACGGGCCGCGCGCGGTGGGAGCCGCACGCGGGCAGGAGCGAGGAAAAGAGTGGTCGTAGCGTGAGCAGCCGAGGCGAAGCGGCGCTGGTGAAGGCGGCGCAGCAGGGGGACCGACGGGCCCAGCAGGAGCTCGTCGCCGCCTACCTGCCGCTGGTCTACAACATCGTCGGCCGGGCCCTGGACGGGCACGCCGACGTCGACGACGTGGTCCAGGAGACGATGATCCGGGCGCTGGGCGGGCTCGGCTCGCTGCGCGACCCGGCGGGCTTCCGGTCCTGGCTGGTGGCCATCGCCATGAACCGCGTCCGCAGCCGGCACCGGCATCATCACGCCGCCCTGCAGGAGGCGTACGACGTCCCCGACCCGGGCGCCGACTTCGAGGGGCTCACCATCCTGCGCCTCGGCCTGTCCGGGCAGCGCCGCGAGGTCGCGGAGGCGGCCCGCTGGCTCGACCCCGACGACCGGGAACTGCTGTCGCTGTGGTGGCTGGAGGCGGCCGGGCGGCTCACCCGGGCCGAGGTCGCGGCCGCGATGGAGCTGACCCCGCAGCACACGGCCGTCCGCGTGCAGCGGATGAAGGAGCGGCTCGAAGCGGCCCGCCTGCTGGTGCGCGCCCTCGCGGCCACGCCCCGCTGTGTGCTCCTGGACGATCTGCTGGCCCCCTGGGACGGGGTGCCGTCGGCGCTGTGGCGCAAGCGGCTGTCCCGGCACACCCGGGACTGCACGGTCTGCGGCGGCCTCGGCGCGGGCCTCGCCCCGGCGGAGGGCCTCCTCGTCGGCCTGGCCCTGGTCCCCCTGGGCGCGGCCCTGGCCACGGTCCGGCCGGAGGAGTACGTGGCCCTCGCCGCCGACGCCCGGACGGCCACGGCCTACGGCGACCCCCTCGACACCTCCGCCGCATACGGCGACCCGCACGACACCACGGCCGCATACGGCGACGCGCGTGACACCTCCGCCGCATACGGCGAGTCGCACGACACCACCGTCTACGGCGACCCGCTCGTGTCCTCCACCCCCACCGACGCCCCCGGCCTCCACCCCGGCCGCGTCCAGCAGCGTCACACCCTGCGCCGCAGGCGCCGGCGGCGGGTCGCGGTGGCGGCCGTGGCGGCGCTGGTGGCGGGCGGCGGCAGTGCGGCGCTGCTGATCCCGGGCGACAGCGACGACGTACGGCGGACGCCGACCGCGCTGGAGACGGCCGAGGGCACGACCGCCCTGGCCGCCCCCGCCCCCTCGACGTCGAGCGCCTCGCCCTCCCCCAGCGCGTCCCCGTCCCGCAAGGTCTCGGCGTCGCCCAGCGCGAAGGCGACGCCTTCCGTGAAGCCCGAGCCCACGCCGAAGCCGCAGCCCACCCGCACCACCGCACGCCCCACGCCGACCCCCACCCCGACCGAGGAGGAGACGACGGCTCCGTCCGGCTCCACCGCCGCTCAGGTGCTGGAGCTGGTCAACGCCGAGCGGGCGAAGGCGGGTTGCTCACCGGTCCGGCAGAACGCCACGCTGGACACGGCCGCGCAGCGGCACTCCGACGACATGGCGGCGCGGGACTTCTTCGACCACACCAACCCCGACGGCCAGGACCCGGGCGACCGCATCACGGCGGCGGGCTACCGGTGGAGCACGTACGGGGAGAACATAGCCCGCGGCCAGCAGACGGCCGCCGAGGTCATGCAGTCCTGGATGAACAGCCCGGGTCACCGTGCGAACATCCTGAACTGCTCGTTCGCGGAGACGGGTCTCGGCGTCCATCAGGGCGCGGGCGGACCGTGGTGGACGCAGGTGTTCGGCACCCAGATGTGAGCCGTGCCCGCCGGCCGGGCGAGGCCGCTCACGCCACGATGCGGTAACGGCGGGCAACCGGAAGGGGGGCCCGCCGATCTAAGCCCCTATGAAGATCTCTTTCCTCCTGCACAACGCCTACGGCATCGGGGGCACGATCACCACGACGTTCAATCTGGCCCAGGCCCTGGCCGACCGTCACGACGTGGAGATCGTCTCCGTGCTGCGGCACCGCGAGCGCCCCAACTTCGCGCTGGACCCACGGGTCTCGCTGCGCCCGCTGGTGGACCTGCGGAAGGAGAGAGACCATCCGCTGCACAAGAGACCGGCGAGCGTGTTCCCCGTGGCGGAGTACCGCTACCGGCAGTACAGCGAACTGACGGACCGGCGGATCGCCGAGGCTCTCGCGCAGACGGACGCCGATGTGCTCATCGGCACCCGGCCGGGCCTCAATGTGCATCTGGCGCTCCAGGGCCCGGACCGCGCTCTGCGGGTCGGGCAGGAGCACCTCACCCTGGACAACCACCCGCCCCGGCTGCGCACCGCGCTGCGCCGGGCCTACCGCAGGCTGGACGTGCTCACCACGGTCACGGAGGCCGACGCGGCCGCGTACCGGCGCAAGATGCGGCTGCCCGGGGTGCGGGTGGCGGCCCTGCCGAACAGCGTCCCGGACCCCGCGCTCCCGGTCGCCGACGGTGGCGCGAAGGTGGTGATCGCTGCGGGCCGGCTCGTCCCGGTCAAGCGCTACGACCTGCTGATCGAGGCGTTCGCGAAGGTGGCGGCCGAGCGTCCGGACTGGCGGCTGCGCATCTACGGCAAGGGCGACGAACAGCCCCGGCTGCGTCGGCTCGTCGAGGAGCTGGGGCTGTACGAGAACGTCCTGCTCATGGGCGCGGCGGCCCCGATGGAGGCGGAGTGGGTGAAGGGCTCGATCGGCGTGGCCACCTCCGACTTCGAGCCGTTCGGCATGACGATCGTCGAGGCGATGCGCTGCGGCCTGCCCGTGGTGAGCACCGACTGCCCCTTCGGGCCCGGCGAGATCATCCGGGACGGGGAGGACGGCCGGCTGGTGCCGGTCGGCGACCGCGACGCGCTGGCCGCGGCCCTGCTGGAGCTGGTCCGCGACGACGAGCGGCGGCGGCGCATGGGCCGTACGGCCGTGGAGAACGCACAGCGGTTCGCGCCCGGGCCGGTCGTCGCCCGGGCGGAGCGGTTGTTCGAGGAGGCGCTCGCGGCCCGCGGTGGCCGGGCGGAAGCGGTCGAGGACGGCGGTCTCGGCCGCGTCCTGGTCAGTCAGGGATTCGCCGTACGGGACGTCGCGTACGGTGCCGCGGGCCGGGCCCGCCAGATGGTGCGCAGGGGGCAGCGATGAGCCGGGACCACATCAGCGAGCCGCGGGTCGACTGCACGGTCGACACCGAGGGCCGGATCGACTTCGCCGTCACGGCGCCGCCGTCCGAGGAGCCCCGGCTGCTGCTGCGGCTGCGCCCGAGGAAGGGACAGCCCGAGACGACCGTACGGCAGCTGGAGCTGCGGCCCGGGAGCGACGGCCGGCTGGGCGCCGTACTGGAGGCGTCGCCCGTGCTGGAGGACGGGCGCTGGGATCTGTATCTGGTGGCCGGGCCGGAGGCGGAGCGGCAGCGGTTGCGGCACGGGTACCGGGATCTGCGGGCGCTGGTCGACGGGGACACCCGTGACCGGACGTCGCCGGTGGCGGTGCGGGTGCCGTACGCGACCACGGACGGGTTTCTCGCGGTACGGGCCTGGCTGCGCACCGCGCACGCGGAGGCCGGCCGCATCGAGGTGAGCGACCATTCGACGCGGGTCACCGCCCGGCTGCACGGGGCGTCCCTGGCCGCGGGCGCCGCCGTGGTGGTGCGTCCGCGGGGCGGGAGCCGCGCCGAGCGGACGGTGGACCTGCGCGCGGAGGCCGACGGGCAGGGGTTCGCCTTCGAGGTCGGGCACACGGAGATGACGGGCGAGAGCGGCATGTGGGACGTGTTCGTACGGCCCACCGCGGACGGCGCCCTGGCGCGGGTCGGGCGGCTGCTGGACGACGTGGCCGGGCGCAAGGAGGTCTGCGTCTACCCGGCGGTCACCGTGGGCGCCGCCACGGTGCGGCCCTACTACACGGTGGACAACGACCTCGCCTTCGAGGTCGGCGGCTGACGTGCGACGGCCGGCCCCGTCCTGCGAAGGGGGCCGGCCGTCCGGCGGGTCACTTCACCGAACCCGCCATCACGCCCTGCACGAAGTGCCGCTGGAAGGCGAAGAAGACCGCCACCGGCACGATCAGGGACAGGAACGCCCCGGGAGCCAGGACGTCGATGTTGCTGCCGAACTGCCGGATCTGTGACTGGAGTTCGACGGTCAGCGGCTGCGAGGCGCTGTCCGCGAACAGCAGGGCGACCAGCATGTCGTTCCACACCCACAGGAACTGGAAGATCGCCAGGCTGGCGATGGCCGGGCGGCCGACCGGCAGCACCAGCCGGGTGAAGATCCGCCATTCGGTGCCCCCGTCCATCCGGGCCGCCTCCAGCATCTCCTTCGGGATCTCGGCGAAGTAGTTGCGCAGCAGGAACACGGCGAACGGCAGTCCGTAGGCCACGTGGAAGAGCACTACTCCGGGAATCGTGCCGAACAGGCCCAACTGGCCGAAGAGTTTGGCGACCGGCAGCAGACCGATCTGCACCGGCACCACCAACAGGGCGACCACCAGCAGGAAGACGGCGTCGCGGCCGGGGAAGTCCAGCCAGGCGAAGGCGTATCCGGCGAGCGCGGCGATGACGACCACGAGCACGGTGGTGGGCACCGAGATCAGCACGGTGTTCCAGAACGCGCGGGTGATGCCCGCGTTGTCCAGCAGCGCCGAGTAGTTGTCGAAGGACATCTGGCCGGGGCTGGTGAACACCGTCCACCAGCCGCCCTTCGCGGTGTCCTCGGCGGAGCGCAGCGACGACAGCAGCAGTCCGGCCAGCGGTGTCATCCAGACCAGGCCGACGATCAGCAGGAAGGCCTGGACGGCTCCGTTGCCCAGGTAGCGGCGGGCGGCGTTCATCGCTGGCTCCTTCTGAAGCGGCGTACGTTGAAGACCATCGCGGGGACCACGAGCAGCAGGAGCAGCACCCCGAGCGCGCTGCCGAGGCCCTGGTCGTTGCCGCCGCCGAACGACACCAGCCACATCTGGGTGGCGAGCACGGTCGCGTCCTCCTGCACCGGTCCGGGCGCGATGATGTAGACGAGGTCGAAGACCTTCATCACGTTGATGACCAGCGTCACGAACACGACCGTCAGGACGGGCGCGAGCAGCGGCACGGTGATGCGCCGGAAGATCTGCCACTCGTTGGCGCCGTCGATGCGCGCCGCCTCCAGCGCGTCCCGGGGCAGGGTGGCGAGGCCCGCGCCGATGAGGACCATGGCGAAGCCGGTCCAGATCCACAGGTAGGCGCCGATGATCGCCGGGGTGACGAGGGCGGGCCCGAGCCAGGAGACGCCCTCGTAGGGAGCGGAGAAGTTCGAGGCGGGCAGCCGCACGGTGTACGAGCCGTCGGCCAGGTCGGTGAAGCGGAACGAGCCGTCGGACGCGGTCGTCGTGGAGGCGGCCGTCTTTCCGTCGCGCACGGCCTCGACGCGCACCTCGGGCAGGCCGCTCTCCTTGGGGTCGACCTGGCCCTGCCGCCCTCCGCCGCCGGGGGTGAAGTCCAGGTAGACGACACCGCGCAGTTCGCCGGGCCCGGATGCGGGGGCCTTCGCGGGCTCCGCGCCCTCGGGCAGGTCCTTCGGCTGGACGCCGACCAGGCCGAGGGCGAGGGTGTCGCCGGGTGAGACGCTCGCGGTGGTCCGGTAGCCGCCGTCGGCCTTGCCGAGCCCCTGCCCCTCGCGGGCGCGAGCCGTGGGATAGGAGGAGGTGCCGGTGAAGGCGTCGTGGACGGTGACCGCGGCGGCGTTCAGGACGCCCTTGTCCGGGTCCTCGTCGTAGGCGAGGCGGAAGATGATGCCGGCGGCGAGGAAGGACACGGCCATCGGCATGAACAGCAGCAGCTTGAACGCGGTGGCCCAGCGGATCTTCTCGACCAGCACGGCCAGGATCAGGCCGAGGCCGGTGAGCAGCGTGGGGGCGACGACGACCCAGATGGCCGTGTTGCGGACGGCCTTGATGGTGGCGGGGTCACGGAACATCTCGGCGTAGTTGTCGCCGCCGACGAAGCGGGTGCCGGAGGCGTCGAAGAAGCTGCGGCCGACCGAGAACAGCACCGGGTAGACGACCAGTGCGCCCAGCAGGAGCAGCGCGGGGAGGACGAAGAGCAGGGCGACGGCCCGGCCGCGCCGCCGCGGGCGCCGGGCGGGCCCGGCACCGGCGGCGGACGGGGGGCTCGTCTCTTTCACGAGCGTGGCGGTCATGTCCGTCAGCCCTTGTAGGCCTTGGCCGCGGCGGCTTCCAGCTGGGCCGCGGTCCGCTGCGGGTCCGACGGGTCGCGCAGGAAGTCCTGGAGGATCTTCCACTCGCCGGCGCCCTTGGTGCCGCCGAAGGCGGCGGGTGCCTGGTCGGACATGTCGAAGCGGACCGAGTCACCGGCCGCTACCAGCGACTTGGCGGTGGCACGCGTGGTGACGTCACCGTAGGTGTTGGGGTCGAGCTTCTTGTTCGGCGACAAAAAGCCGCCCGCCTCGGCCCAGACGGCCGCGGCCTCGGGGGTGGCGAGGTACTCCACGAACGCCATCGCGGCATCGGCGTTCTTGCCGTCCTTCAGGACGACGGCCGCGTCGCCGCCGCTGACCACGGGCGGGGTGCCGCCGTCGACCGCGGGGAACGGGTAGAACTTGGCGTCCTCGCCGATGGCCTTGCCGTACTGGTCCTTGGCGACACCGGCCACGAAGTCGCCCTCGTAGACCATGGCGGCCTCGGGTTCGGGGCCGAAGACCTTCTCCACCGAGCCGGGGAAGTCGGTGTTCAGGGCGCCCTTCTGGCCGCCGGCCAGCAGCTGCTTGTCCTTGAACAGCTCGCCGAGGGTGGTGAGGGCCTTCACCACCGAGGCGTCCGTCCACTTCAGCTTGTGGGCGGCGAGGGCGTCGTACTTGTCGGGTCCGGCCTGGGAGAGGTAGACGTTCTCGAACCAGTCGGTGAGGGTCCAGCCGTCCTGGCCGGCGACGGAGAACGCGGCGAGTCCGGAGTCCGCGACGGTCTGCCCTGCCTGAAGCATCTCCTCGTACGTCGAGGGCTGGCCGACACCGGCCTGGGCGAGGGCGTCGGGGCTGTACCAGACGGTCGACTTGTGGGCGGCCTTGAAGTACAGGCCGTAGAGCTTGCCGTCGACGGTGCCGTAGTCCTTCCACACCGGCGCGAAGTTGGCGTCGACGGTCTTCTCGGCGGCGGGCGACAGCGGCTTGAGCCAGCCGCTCTCGGCGAACTGCTTCAGGACGCCGACCTGCGGGACCATCACCACGTCGGGGGCGTTGCCGCCCTCGATCTTGCTGCCGACGACGGTGGAGACGTTGTCACCGGTGGAGACGAACTGCGTCTTGGCGCCGGTCTGTTCGGCGAAGGCGTCGAGCACCTTCTGGAAGTTCTTCTGCTCGCTGCCGGTCCACACGCCGGCGACGGTGAGCGTCTTGCCGCTGAGCGCCTTGTCGCCGCCGCCGGCCGTGACGTCGCCGCCACCGCAGGCGGTGGCGCCGAGGGCGAGGACCAGGGCGGTGCAGCCGATCAGGGTGGTACGTCGTCGCATCATCGTTGATGTCCCTTTCAGAAGGAGGGTGAGTCGTCGATCCACCAGGCCGCCGTCGAGCCGGGGAGCTCCCCGGCCGGACAGGGGCCACTGGCGAGCAGCGGGGTGCCGGAGACCGGCGCGGGTACGGGTGCGGTGCCGAAGTTGACCGCGCAGACGAGGTCGTCGCGGGCGAAGGCGAGCACCCCGGGCGGGGAGTCCAGCCAGCGCAGGCTTCCCTCGCCCAACTGGGGCAGGGCGGCGCGCAGTTGGAGGCCGTCGCGGTACAGGTGCCAGAAGGAGCGGGTGTCGGCGAGGGCGCGGTCGGTGGCGTACTCGGCGAAGTACTCCGGCTGGGGCAGCCAGGGCTTGGCGCTCTCGGCGCCTGAGGTGAAGCCGAACGGGGAGGCCTGTCCCGACCAGGGCAGCGGCACCCGGCAGCCGTCGCGGATGCGGGCCCGGTCGCCGGTGCGGCGGAAGATCGGGTCGGTGAGGACGTCGTCGGGCAGGTCGACGACCTCGGGCAGGCCCAGTTCCTCGCCCTGGTAGATGTACGCGGCTCCGGGCAGGGCCAGCATCAGCAGCGCGGCGGCGCGTGCGCGGGCGGCACCGAGGCCGCTGCCGTGCGGGGTGGGTTCGCCGTAGCGGGTGACGGTGCGGACCTGGTCGTGGTTGTTGAGGACCCAGGTGACGGTGGAGCCGGTGCCGGCGATGTCCTGCATGGCCTCGGAGATGACCTTGCGGAAGGCGTCCGGGTCCCAGGGGGCGCCGAGCAGGTCGAAGAAGAAGGCCTGGTGGAGTTCGTCGGGGCGCACGTACTGGGCGTGTTCGCGTGCGGTGGGCACGGACACCTCGCCGACGAGGAGGCGTTCGCGGCCGTCGCGCTCGCTGTACTCCTCGCAGACGGCCCGCCACCTGCGCCACACCTCGTGCACCTCGGGCTGGTTCCAGGCGAGCGGGTTGACCGAGTCGCGGGTGCGGGCGTCGGCCTCCGGGTCGTCGGAGTCGGGCAGCTCGGGGTGCTTGAACAGACCGGCGGCCACGTCGATGCGGAAGCCGTCGACACCGCGGTCGAGCCAGAAGCGCAGGATGCGGTCGAACTCGGCGGCGATCTCGGGGTTGCGCCAGTTCCAGTCGGGCTGCTCGGGCGTGAACATGTGCAGGTACCACTGGCCGTCGGGCAGCCGCGTCCAGGCCGGGCCGCCGAACATGGCGTGCCAGTTGTTGGGCGGCTCGGCGCCGTCGGGGCCGCGCCCGTCGGCGAAGTGGAAGCGGGCCCGGGCCGGGCTGCCGGGCGCCGCGGCGAGCGCCTCCCGGAACCACGGGTGCTCGCTGGAGCAGTGGTTCGGGACGATGTCCAGCAGGACCCGGATGCCCAGCCTGCGGGCGGCGTGGACGAGCCGGTCGAACTCGGCGAGGTCGCCGAAGACCGGGTCGACGTCGCAGTAGTCGGCCACGTCGTAGCCGTGGTCGTGCTGCGGCGAGGGATAGAAGGGGCTCAGCCAGATCCCGTCGACGCCCAGTTTCTTCAGATACGGCAGCCCGGCCCGGACCCCGGCGAGATCGCCGACCCCGTCACCGGTGCTGTCCAGGAAGCTGCGGACGTAGACCTGATAGATCACCGCGTCCCGCCACCAGCGGTACTTACTCAGCATGCATGCATGTTAAGTAACCGTTTCGGAGGGGTGTCAATGAACTGGACGCAAGCTACTGGTGAGTTGGCGTCGCAAATCGGGACACACAAGGGCATGCTGAAGAGAGATGAGACGTCAGCGTTACTTAACAGGTAACTATCAGCGGGTGAGGGCGTCGAGCTCGCGCGCCAGTCGGCGCACGGCCGCCTCGGGCGTCTGCTGCCCGGTCATCGCGTCGTGCACGACCGCCTGCACGACCAGGCTGACCTGGTCGTAGCGCGCGCTCTTGGGCCGCGGGGCGGCGGCCAGCACGCTCTCCCGCAGGGTCGGCAGGTACGGGAAGCGCCTGATCAGATCGGGGTCCCGGTAGAGGTCGGCCCGCACCGGGGGCAGTGCGCCGCGGGTGAGGACCTGGCGCTGGACGCGTTCACCGGTGAGATAGGCGAGCAGGCGCTCGGCCGTCTCCGCGTGCCGCGCATGGCTGCTGACCGCCAGGTTGGAGCCGCCCAGCACGCTCGTGGCCGGGCCGTCGGGGCCCGGCAGCGGCACGGCGCCGACCCGTCCGGCGACGCGTGACCCCTGCTCCGAGGCGGCGACATAGGCGTAGGGCCAGTTCCGCAGGAAGAGCAGCCGGCCGTCCTGGAAGGCCTGCTTGGACTCCTCCTCCTTGTACGTCAGCGCCTCGCGCGGAATCCAGCCCTCGCGTACGCCGCGCACCAGGAAGCCGATGCCCTCACGGGCCGCGGCCGAGTCCACGGTGACGCGGGCGCCCTCGTCGCCGAGGATCGTGCCGCCCGCCGAGTAGACGGCCTCGGCGGCGTTCACGGTCAGGCCCTCGTAGGGCAGGAACTGTCCGGCGTAGCCGTCGAGCCCGTACTTCGGGGCGACCGTCTCGGCGTACTTCTCCAGCTCGGCCCAGGTGCGCGGGGGTGCCAGGCCCTCCTTGTCGAGGACGTCCTTGCGGTACAGCAGCAGGCCGGCGTTGGTGACGTACGGAACGGCGTACAGGCGGCCGTCGTAGGTCGCGGTGTCGACGACCGGCGGCAGGAAGGTGCCGAGCGGGAAGCGGTCGCGCTCCAGCGGGCGGATCCAGCCGGCCGCGGCGAACTCGGACGTCCAGTTGACGTCGATGTTGAGCACGTCGAACCGGCCGCGGCCGGCGCCGCTGAGGTCGGTGACCATCTGCGCGCGGGACTCGTCGGTGGAGTCGGGCAGCTCGACGAGGGTGATCCGCTCGCCGGGGTGGTCGCGGTTCCAGCCCTCCAGGAGGGGGCCGAGATAGCCGGTGAGGTCGCCCGCGGTGGCCAGGGTGAGCGGACCGCGCCCGCCCGTGCCGGCCTCCCGGGCCTGGACGCCCGCGGTGACATATCCGGTCAGGACGATCAGCAGAACGAGGAGGCCCCTACCCGCGGCACGCGTCCACCGCATAGGTTCCTCCCTGTACACCGGCACCGGGCACCCTCGCCCGGGGACAAAGGCCATGTATACCTGTTAGGCATGGGCGATACTAGGGCCTGGCACACATCACCAGGACAGGAGGACAGCACGCGTGCGCCTGCCCCTCCTGGCACTCCTCGCCCGTGGCCCCGCCCACGGCTATGAGCTGAAGCAGGGCCTTGAGCAACTGCTGGGCTCCGCGTACCCTCAGCCGAACGTCGGCCAGATCTACGTCACCCTCGGCCGCCTGGAGAAACAGGGTCTGATCGAGGGCGAGGACGTCGAGCAGTCCAGCCGGCCCAACAAGAAGGTCTACCACCTCACCGAGGACGGGCGTGAGGCGCTGCGCGCCTGGTTCGCGGAGCCCGAGGACGAGCCGCGGGTACGGGACGAGTTCTTCATGAAGCTGGCTCTCGCCCCGCAGACCGGTCTCGCCGACCAGATCGCCCTGATCAACACCCAGCGGCGCCAGTATCTGAACACCATGCGCCAGCTGTCGAAGCTGGCCGCCGCCGAAGACCGCGACAACCGCATCGCGCAGCTGCTGATCGAGGGCGCGATGCTGCACCTGCAGGCCGACCTCGACTGGCTGGAACGGTGCCAGGAAGAGCTGGAGGAGCTGGAGTGAGCAAGGGTCCCGCTCCCGACGCAGCGCCCGTTGAGGCACCCATGCCCCCGGCCGAGGCGCCCGTCCTGCGTGCGGAGGGGCTGGTCAAGACCCACCACGGCGAGGGCGCACCCGCTCAGGCCGTGCGCGGGGTGGACCTGGCCGTGCGGCCGGGCGAGTTCGTGGCGATCACCGGGCCGTCCGGTGCCGGGAAGTCGACCCTGCTGCATCTGCTGGGCGGCCTCCAGCGCCCCGACGCGGGGAGTGTGTGGCTGGACGGGGAGCGCACCGACGCGTGGAGCGAGGCCCGCTGGGCGGTGGAGCGGCGCAAGCGGATCGGGATCGTCTTCCAGTTCTTCAACCTGGTGTCGAACCTGTCCGTCGCCGACAACGTCGAGCTGCCCGCCCTGCTCGCCGGGGTCCCGCCGAAGCGGGCGCGCGCCGAGCGCGAGGAGCTGCTGTCCGAGCTGGGGCTCGCGGGCAAGGAGCGCAGCATGCCGGGCGAGCTGTCGGGCGGCGAGCAGCAGCGGGTCGCGCTGGCCCGCGCACTGGTCAACCAGCCGCCCCTGCTGCTCGCCGACGAACCCGCCGGCAGCCTCGACAGCAAGGGCACCCGCGAGGTGATGCGGCTGCTGTCCCGCTTCCACCAGCGCGGGCAGACGATCCTGCTGGTCACGCACGACGCCCGGCTGGCGAGCGCCGCGGACCGGGTGATCAGCTTTTTCGACGGGCGGATCGCCGACGACGCGGAGCTGGACCGGAACGCCGGGCCGCCGCGCCGGGCCGGGACGTCCGGGGTGCTGGAGCTCAGGGACTGACATGTGGACGTCAGGGACGGACATGCGGGTCTCAGGGGCGGCGGTGCGGGTCGCACCGGCTGACGGGCGGCCCCCGGGGACAGATGTGCGGGGCTCAGGGACTGACGTGCGGGTCGCACCGGCTGACCTGCGAGCCCCGGGGACAGATGTGCGGGGCTCAGGGACTGACGTGCGGGTCGCACCGGCTGACGGGCGGCCCCCGGGGACAGATGTGCGGGGCTCAGGGACTGACGTGCCGGTCTCACGGGCTGACCTGCGAGCCCCAGAGGCTGGTTTGCCGGTCTCACGGGACGACGCGCGAGCCCCAGAGGCTGGAGTGCCGGGCTCACGGGACGACGCGCGAGCCCCAGACGCTGGAGTGCCGGGCTCACGGGCTGACGCGCGAGCCCCAGAGGCCGGCATGCCGCGGGTCTCAAGGACCGACAGGCGAGTGGACGACGTACGCGCGAGGAAGGGCTGACGCCGGTGCGAGCGACTCTGCGCTGGGCGCACTCCGATCTGCGCACGCACCGCGGCGAGGCGCTGTTCCTGGTGCTCGCGACCGCGGGCGTCGTCGTGTCGCTGCTGCTGGCCGCCGCCCTGTTCGGGTACGCGACCAACCCCTGGCAGCGGGTGTTCGCGCAGGGCGGCGGCGCCCACGTGTGGCTGCACACCGCGCCGTCCTCCGATGCGGACAGGCTGTCCGGGCTGGACGGCGTGGACTCGGTCGCGGGCCCCTATCCGGCGGCCTCCGCGACCGTCGCCACGCGCGGCGCCCGCGCCTCCGTCGAGCTGCGCGGCACGCCGGAGCTGCCCGAGGTGGGCCGGCCGCTGCTGGCCTCGGGGAACTGGCTGGACACGGCGACGCCCGACGGGGTCGTCCTGGAGACCCGGCTCGCCCGGTCCCTGCTGGCCGAGCCCGGTGACACGCTGACCGTGCCCGGCAGCGCGCGCCGCTTCACCGTGGTCGGCGTCGCCGACAGCGCCGAGCCGCCCTACCGTGCGGGCGAGCGGCCGGGACTGGTGTGGGCGCTGCCGTCCGCCCTGCCCGACCCGGACAGCCAGGTGATCGGCCTGCGGCTGCGGGATCCGGACGACACCGGGTACGCCGTCCAGCGCGCGGTGACCGTGCTGGGCGCCGGGGCCATCGGAGAGGTGTCCACCTGGCAGCAGGCCCGGGCGGAGGCGCAGGGCGACAACCGGCTGCTCGGCCAGGTGCTGGGCCTGTTCGGGCTGGGCGCGCTGCTGGCCGCCGGGTTCGCTGTGCACGGGGCGATCGGCACCCGTATCCGCGGCCATCTGCGGGACATCTCCGTGCTCAAGGCGATCGGGTTCACGCCCGGCCAGGTCGTCCGGCTGTTCCTGCTCCAGCATCTCGCCTACGCGCTGCTGGGCGCGGTGGCCGCCGCCGCGCTCACCCAGGCGCTGGGCAGCCGGGTGCCGGGACGGCTCGGGGACGCTGTCGGGGTGTGGCAGGGGCTGCCCGGGCAGACGGTGACGCTGTTCGTGGTGCCGGTCGCGGCGGTGCTGTTCATCGGCGCGACGACGGGGCTGGCCGCGTGGCGCGCGGGCCGGGTGCCGCCGGTGCCGGTGCCGCGGCCCGCGGCGTCGCGGGGCGGTCGGCTGTCGGGGGCGGCCCGCTGGGCACTGGGGCCGGGCGTACGGGGTGTGCGGGTGCCGCCGGCGCTGGTGCTGGGCTGGCACCGGGCGTTCGCGCGCGGTCCGCGCTCGCTGACCGCGGTCGGCCGGCTGGCGCTGCCGCTGCTGCTGATCGTGGTGGCGATGAGCGCCTGGACGACCATGGACCGCTTTGCCAGCAGGCCCGAGCAGGTCGGCCTGCCCGCCGCGCTCACGGTCCACCCGGACGCGTCCCTGGACGCCCTGCGCACCGAGGCGATCCTCGACGGGGACCCGCAGGTCGCTGCCGCGCACCCGGGCGTGGAGGTGGCCGCGCTGGTCCCCGGCCAGACGGAGACCATCGCCCTGCGCGGTCTCGGCACCCGCCGGGAGCCGTACCCGTACGCCCTCGCGGAGGGCCGCGCGGCCCGCGGGCCCGACGAGGCCGTCGCCGGGCAGGGGCTGCTCGACCTGCTGGACGTACACGTCGGCGACTGGGTGCGGATGACGGTCGGCGACCAGCCGCAGATCCTGCACATCGTCGGCCGCAGCATCGAGCCGGACAACGCCGGCCGGGTCATCTCCACCTCGCTCGACACCCTGCGCGAGAACGACCCGGGTCTGCGCCCGACCCTCTACCAGGTCCGTCTCGCCCCCGGCTCCGATCCGCACGAGGTCGCCGACCGGCTCGCCGCGGCCGGTCACGGCAGGCTGGACGTGCACGCGGTGACCAACCCGGTCGACGGGCTCTCCCCGCTGCGCGAAGTCGTCCTGGGCCTGATCGCCGTCCTCGCCCTGATCGGTCTGGTCGAGCTGCTCACCGCGATCGGCGGCACGGTACGGGAGTCCGAGCGCGACCTGCTCGCCCTGAAGGCCATCGGCCTGTCCCCCCGCCAGATCACCGCGATCACGGTCACCGCGACCGGCTGTACGGCCCTGACGGCCGTGCTGCTCTCCATGGCCCTCGGCCTGCCGCTCGCCCACTGGCTCATCGACGCCCAGGGCCGCTCCAGCGGCATCGGCGCCGGCATCGCCCAGGGCCCCTCCCCCGCCCTCCTGCTCCTGCTCTGCACCGGCGCCGTCCTCGGCGCAGGCGCCCTCGCCGCCCTCCCCGCCACCCGCGCGGCCCGCCGTCGCCTCGCGGACACACTGAGCGCGGTGGCGTGAGGGGCCGCTTCCCCTGTGTCCCGTAGCCCATGGCGGTCGCGGGGTGGCCGTCGGGATGCGGCAGGATGAGGGTATGAGCGTCGTCAAGATCAATGTACTGACCGTGCCCGCCGAGCAGCGTGAGACGTTGGAGCAGCGCTTCGCCTCGCGTGCGCATGCGGTGGAGAACTCCGACGGGTTCGAGTGGTTCGAGCTGCTGCGGCCCGTGGAGGGCACCGACACCTACCTCGTCTACACGCGCTGGCGGGACGAGGATGCCTTCCAGGCCTGGATGGAGGGGCCGATGAAGGCGGCCCACCAGGGCGGCGGAGACCGGCCGAAGCCTGCTGCCAGTGGTTCGACGCTGTGGTCGTTCGAGGTCGTGCAGCAGGCGGCGCCCAAGGGCGAGTGACGGCCAGTCCGTTCTTGGTGATCATTTTGTGTGGTCGTGGTGTCCCCCGCCCAGGTCGTTGCCGTACGGTGTCGCACGGCAACGACCAGCCGTTTTCAGGGGGAAAACCGTGTCTCATCAGGACACCGCCACGACCACGCAGCCGCAACGCACCGAGCGTCCCGCTCCGCCCGCCCGGTCCCGGGGTGCCGCGCTCGGCGGCTGGATTCTCACGCTCGCCTTCAACGTCGTCGCGCCGATCCTGACGTACAACGCGCTGCGCGACCACGGCTGGAGCGAGTTCAGCGCGCTGCTGCTGAGCGGGGCGTGGCCGGTGCTCGACACCGCCGTGCATGTGGTGTGGCGGCGGCGCGTGGACGAATTCGCCGTCGTGACGCTGGTGTTCCTCGTCATCACGGCCGTGGTGTCGCTCGTCGGGGCGCACTCCGCGCGTGCCCTGCTGATCAAGGACTCCGGTGTCACGGGCCTGTTCGGGCTGCTGTGCCTGGGGACGCTGCTCGCGCCGCGGCCCCTGATGTTCTACTTCGGCCGGAAGTTCGCCACCGACGGTACCCCGGAGAGCACCGCGTGGTGGAACGGCATGTGGCAGGCGGAGGGGTTCCGCCGGACGCTCACCGTCATGACCGCGGTCTGGGGCGTGGCGTACTGCGTGGAGGCCGGCGTACGGATCGCGCTGGCCTACACACTGAGCACCGACACCATGGTGGTGCTGAGCCCGGTCCTGATCTACGGCGTCCTGGGCGTGCTCGCCGTGTGGACCGCGCTGTACGGCAAGCGGGCCCGGCGCAGGGGTGAGGCGCTGGCGGCGGCAGCCGCCGCGTGACGACGTACGCGTGGCGCGACCTGCTCCAGAGGTGGAGCGACGCCTGGCTCCATCCCCGGCACGAACAGGAGGGCGCCGAGCCGCTCCCCGAGGAGGTGCGCCGGGCCCACCGGCTCGGCACCCGCCCGGCCGACCCCGCGGAGGTCGGCGCGCTGGAGGAACGGCTCGGCACCGAACTGCCGCCGAGCTACCGCCAGTTCCTGCTCACGAGCGACGGCTGGGGCCCCACCACGTACGAGATCGAGCGTGTCCTGCCGGTCCGGGAGGTCGGCTGGACCTCCGGGTTCCTGCCCCACGCCCTCAAGGTCGCCGACTCCCCGGACTCCGGCGACCTGTACCTCCTCGACCCCCGGGCGGTCGGCCCGGACGGTGAGTGGGAGGCCTGGCATGTCGTCCACCATCCCGCGGGGGCGGCCTTTCGGCACAGATCCTTCTGGGACTTGATGAACGGCGAGTTCGCGAGCTTCGCCGCTCAGCTCACCAGGTGGGGATGACCGGCCCGGTCAGCGGCAGGACCACCTGGCACGGCAGCGGGCGCTTGTGCTGCGGGTCCAGGGAATTGAGGACGTGCGTGAGGACGACCGGGTCGTAGGAGGCCTCCAGGTGGTCGGTGCCGTCCTTCCAGCAGGTCTGCTGGAGGTGGATGTTCTCGACCGTCGCACCGGGGCCGGCGGTGAGGTAGCCGTTGGTGTACGGGGTGACGATCTCGTCGTACTGGGTGGCGATGACGGTGTAGTCGACGCCGGGGACGGTGTCGCCGCCGGCGTCCAGCGCGCGGTTGAAGTCGGAGCCGACCTGCTGCTCCACCAGTGCCGGATGGTCCTTCTGCAGAAGGCTGTTGGTGGGTTCCAGCGTGTGCAGGACACGGCCCAGTTCGGTGATGCCGCTCAGGGTGGTGCCGTGGTTGGAGGGGGTGATGCCGATGAGCTGGTCGACCTTGTCGGCGGCGCCGGGGAAGTTCTTGAGGTAGTAGCGGGGCACGGGCCCGCCGCCCTGGGAGTGGCCGACCAGGTCCACCTCGGCGGCACCGGTCTCGGCCCGTACCCGGTCGACGAAGCGGGCGAGCACGGCCGCCCCGTCCACCATGGAGCCGACGCCCTGGACCGGGTCGTCCGCCGAGGAGCCGCCGTAGCTGAAGGCGAAGACGCAGTAGCCCTCGTTCGCCAGCAGCGGGGCCGCGCCGCGCCAGATGTCGTTCATGTTCTCCATCGTTCCGTGCACCAGAACGACCGGCTCGGGGTGCTCCGCGGAAGGGGTGCAGTCCCAGTCGTCGGCGCCGGGCGGGGACTCGGCCGGGTGGTGGAACCCGTTCGTGAATCCCACAGTGAAGTTGTATTCCACATGCAGCGAGTCGTCCGCGCCGTACACCGTGCCGCCGGTCGCGGCGAGCAGTCCGGTGGCCGTGGCGCCGGCGAGCAGTGCACGGCGGAATGTGGCTCGTCTCATTTCCAGTTCCGTCCCTTGTTCTGGAATAGCGAAGCGTCGGGGCAGCGAAAGTAGGAAGGAACCGGGAGCGGCGGCAATGGGCCGCGCTCTTCTTCACGGGTGCCGCTCAGTCAGATGTCAGCTCCGTGTGTTGCGGGAACGTAAAACGCTCATCCAAGTGCGCGCTTCGGCGGGCGGTGAGGCGCTGCGCTGCGGCAAAACACGAGGACGGGCTTATTAGCACTGCTAGTTGACTTGGGCCAGAAGCCTTGACCCGCCAGGGACTTGACCACATAATCCGGGGGATGACGACGACGGAGACGGCGGCATCGGGAGCGAGCCGCGGCACGGGAAGGGACTCCCGTGGCGGCCCGTGGACGGCCCTGCCCCGCCGCCTCGGAGCCGAACTCCAAAAAGAGAACCGCACGGTCGCGGCCGAGATAATCCATGAGATCAGGGCGCAGATCCCGGAATTCTCCCGTCCGTTGTCGGGTTCATTCGGAGCCGCGATGCAACAAGGTGTGGAGACCGCCCTGCTGGAATTCGCGGAGCGCGTCACGTCGGCGGGCGGCCCGGTGGAATCCGCCCATCTTTCGGTCTATCGGGCGCTCGGGCGCGGCGAGTCGATCGAGGGCCGCAGCCTGGACGCGCTCCAGGCCGCCTACCGGCTCGGCGCCCGCATCGCCTGGCGCCGCTACGCGCGCGTGGCCCGGCGGCAGGCCCTCGGCACGGAGGCGGTGGCCCTGCTGGCCGAGGCGGTGTTCACGCACATCGACGAGATCGCCGCCGTTTCCGTGCAGGCCTACGCGGACGCCCAGGCCGATGCCGCCGGGACCGTCGGCCGGCGCCGCCACCGTCTGCTGATCCTGCTGGCCTCGGGCGACCCCGACACCGAGGCCCTCGACCGGGCCGCCGCCGAGGCCGACTGGCCGCTGCCGGACAGCGTGGCCGCCGTCGCGCTCGGTCCCCCGCCCGCCGCCCAGCCCGACACGCCGGCGCCGCCGCGCGCCCTGCGGCGCAGCCGGTTGCCGGAACCCGTGCTCGCCGACCTGGAGAGCTCCCAGCCCTGTCTGGTCGTACCGACCCCGCATCTGCTGCTCGCCGACCCGCGGTTGCAGCAACTGCTGCGGGAGACGGGGGCGGTCGTCGGGCCCGCCGTACCGCCCGCGCAGACGGCCGACTCGCTGCGCTGGGCGCGCAGTCTGCGCGAAGCGGGCGCCGTCGCCGGGCCGGACTCGCCCCCGGTGACCGCGCCCTCCCTCGCCCGCCTCCTGCTGCTGGCGGACCCGGCGCTCGTACGGCTGATGGCACGCCGGCGCCTCAAGCCGCTCGCGTCCCTCACCCCCAAGCAGCGCGAGCGCCTCGCGGCCACCTTGCTGGCCTGTCTGCAGACGCCGCACGGCACGGCCCCGGAGATCGCGGCCCGGCTCGGCATCCACCCGCAGACCGCACGACAGCGTCTGCACCAGGTGCAGCGGCTGTTCGGCGAGGCCCTGTCCGACCCGGACGCCCGCTTCGAACTGGAGGCCGCGCTGCGGGCGACGCTGGGCTAGGGCCTGTCGTTTGGATCATGCCGGCGTCGCGGGGTCTGGCACGCACATCTGCGGCGTTGTCGTCGGTTGCCGACTCCCCCACTCTCGGCTTCGCTCGAGCGGGGGGACCCCCATCGCGTCGACGCCCTCC
>NZ_JBIWFS010000012.1:0-319396 GCF_044763135.1 Streptomyces sp. NPDC096205
GGGGAGCACTGCAGCGCGAAGTCCAGGGCGATCTCCAGGCCGTTGGCCTCCGCCTGGCTGACGAACCAGGCGAAGTCCTCCGCCGTGCCCAGTGCGGGGTGGATGGCGTCGTGGCCGCCTTCCGGCGAGCCGATCGCCCACGGCACACCCACATCGTCGGGGAGGGCGTCGAGGGTGTTGTTGCGGCCCTTGCGGTGGGTGGTGCCGATCGGGTGGATCGGCGGCAGGTAGACCACGTCGAAGCCCATCGCCGCGATCGCGGGGAGCCGGCGGGCGGCGGTGCGGAACGTGCCGTGCGGGTTCTCGGGCGTGCCCTCCGAGCGCGGGAAGAACTCGTACCACGCGCCGTACAGGGCCCGTTCACGCTCCACCAGCAACGGCAACGGCTCCGAGGCCGTCACCAGGTCCCGCAGCGGATGGCGGGCCAGGACCTCGTCCACCTCGGGCATCAGAGCGGCGGCCAGACGGACAGCCGCCGGGCGGTTCTCGTCGCGCAGGGCGTCCGCCGCGGCGAGCAGCGTCGCGCGCATGCCGTCGGCCTCGGGGGTGTCCACGGCCGCCCGTTCATGGAGGCGGGCGCCCTCCTCCAGGACGAGGCCGGTGTCGATGCCGGCCGGGACCTTGATCCGCGCGTGGTGCCGCCAGGTGGCGATGGGGTCGCTCCACGCCTCGACGGTGAAGGTCCACAGGCCCGGGCGGTCGGGGGCGACGGTGGCGCCCCAGCGGTCGGTGCCCGGGGCCAGCTCCCTCATGGGGGTGAAGGGACCGGACTTTCCGTCGGGGCCGGTGAGGACCACATTGGCCGAAACGGCGTCATGTCCCTCCCGGAAAACGGTCGCTGAGACCTCGAAGGCCTCGCCGGTGACGGCCTTCGCGGGCCGCCGCCCGTGCTGCACGGCCGGCTGGACATCGAGCACGGGAATACGCCCCACAGCCGTGGAGGGCTTCGCCGCGGTCTTCTTCGCGGTCTTCGCCGTGGTCTTGGCCGCGGCTTTCGCCGGGGCCTTCGCCGCGGTCTTCGCCGCGGTCTTCGCGGGAGTGCGCTTGGTGCTGGTCTTGGCGCGCGGGGCGCGTCGTACGGGGGTCTGCTCGGTGCTGGGCGTCGGGACTGCCGACGTCTGGTGCGTGGCGGGCATCACCGCTCCTGTCCGCGTCAACGTGGGTGGGCGGATGGCTGTGGGGAATGGGTCCTGCGGGTGAACCTTCGGTGTCCCTGTGACGGGAGACCGGTGGCGTGTACCGCAGGAGCCTTCCCACCCTATTCGGGTGGGCAATCCGGCACTTTGTTAACTACTCACGCGTACATCTGCGCACAAGTTCGGCCCCGTTCCGGGTGAACGGGGCCGGTCCCATCCGTCCGCCGTTACTGGCGCGGCACTCGCAGAAGTTCGTCCGGCGAGCCGAGGCCCCTTCCGGACACTTTGCCGGATGCCGGTGCCTCGGCCAAAGGCCTGGCGACCGAAGCGGGTGAGGCTTTCGGATGTCCGGAAAGAAACGTTGCTGCGTTCGAGACAGTCGTCGGAGTGCCGGAGAAAGTCACGTGCACAGTCTCGTCGGTGCACACCGCGGACGTGATCGACACGCCGAGGCGAACAGATCTCCCCCGCACGCGCGGGTGAGAGGTCCAGCGAGCCCGGTACCGGCGCCGGTAACGTCGGGGGTGACGTTGAGCCGCACACCGCCGTGCGGTCTCATCCACAATCGCGCCGAGGTGGAATGTGAAGGCGATCCGTCGATTCACCGTCCGTCCCGTTCTCCCCGAACCCCTTCGCCCGCTGGGCGATCTCGCCCGTAATCTGCGCTGGTCCTGGCACGCAGAGACCCGTGACCTCTTCCAGTCGGTGGACCCCGAGCGCTGGGCCGCGTCGGACGGTGATCCCGTACGGCTTCTGGGCGGTGTGCCGCCGCGACGGCTGGCCGAACTCGCCGAGGACCGCAGGTTCCTGCGCCGGCTGACCACGGCCGTCGACGACCTGAACGACTATGTCCACGGCGACCGCTGGTACCAGGCGCAGCCCGCCGGGCTGCCCGCCGCGATCGCCTACTTCTCGCCAGAGTTCGGTATCACCGCCGCGCTGCCGCAGTACTCCGGCGGCCTGGGCATCCTGGCCGGCGACCATCTGAAGGCGGCCAGCGATCTCGGGGTGCCGCTGATCGGGGTCGGCCTGCTCTACCGGCACGGCTACTTCCGCCAGACCCTGTCCCGGGACGGCTGGCAGCAGGAGCACTACCCCGTCCTCGACCCCAACGAGCTGCCGCTGGCCCTCCTGGAGGAGCCCGGCGGCAGCCCCGCCCAGGTGTCCCTCGCGCTGCCGGGCGGCAGGGCGCTGCACGCCAGGATCTGGGTCGCGCAAGTAGGCCGGATCCCGCTGCTGCTGCTCGACTCGGACGTCGAGGAGAACGCCCTCGGCGAACGCGGCGTCACCGACCGGCTCTACGGCGGCGGCAGCGAGCACCGGCTGCTGCAGGAGATGCTGCTGGGCATAGGAGGCGTCCGGGCGGTGCGCACGTACTGCCGGCTGACCGGGCACCCGGCGCCGGAGGTGTTCCACACCAACGAGGGGCACGCCGGGTTCCTCGGTCTGGAGCGCATCGCCGAACTGGTCGAGGACGGGCTGGACTTCGACTCCGGTCTGGAGGCGGTGCGGGCCGGCACGGTGTTCACCACGCACACGCCCGTGCCCGCCGGCATCGACCGTTTCGACCGCGAGCTGGTCGCGCGGCACTTCGGCCCCGGCGCGGAACTGCCGGGCATCGAGGTCGAGCGCATCCTCCGGCTGGGCATGGAGACCTATCCGGGCGGTGAGCCCAATCTGTTCAACATGGCCGTGATGGGCCTGCGCCTCGCCCAGCGCGCCAACGGCGTGTCCCTGCTGCACGGCCATGTCAGCCGCGAGATGTTCTCGGGCCTGTGGCCCGGCTTCGACCCGGACGAGGTGCCGATCACGTCCGTCACCAACGGTGTGCACGCGCCGACCTGGGTCGCCCCGCAGGTGCTGCGGCTCGGCGCCCGCCAGGTCGGGGCGCAGCGCACCGAGGACGCGCTGACCGTCGGCGGCTCGGACCGCTGGGACGCCGTCGCCGACATCCCCGACCAGGAGATCTGGGACCTGCGCCGGGACCTGCGCGAGCAGCTCGTCACCGAGGTGCGGTCCCGGCTGCGGGCCTCCTGGCGGCAGCGCGGTGCGGGCACGGCGGAGATGGGCTGGATCGACGGGGTCCTCGACCCGGACGTCCTCACCATCGGGTTCGCCCGCCGCGTCCCGTCGTACAAGCGCCTGACCCTGATGCTGCGGGACCGCGACCGGCTGATGGAGCTGCTGCTGCATCCCGAGCGGCCGGTGCAGATCGTCGTCGCGGGCAAGGCGCATCCGGCGGACGACGGCGGCAAGCGGCTGATCCAGGAGCTGGTGAAGTTCGCCGACGACCCGCGGGTGCGCCACCGGATCGTCTTCCTGCCCGACTACGGCATGGCGATGGCACAGAAGCTCTACCCGGGCTGCGACATCTGGCTGAACAACCCGCTGCGTCCGCTGGAGGCCTGCGGCACCTCCGGCATGAAGGCCGCTCTCAACGGCTGCCTCAACCTGTCGGTGCTGGACGGCTGGTGGGACGAATGGTTCCAGCCGGACTTCGGCTGGGCGATCCCCACCGCGGACGGCGCCGGGACGGACGCGGACCACCGCGACGACATCGAGGCCGCGGCCCTGTACGACCTGCTGGAGCAGCGGATCACCCCGCGCTTCTACGACCGCGGCCGGGGCGGTCTGCCCGAGCGGTGGATCGAGATGGTCCGGCAGACGCTGACGCTGCTCGGCCCGAAGGTGCTGGCGGGCCGGATGGTCCGCGAGTACGTCGAGCGGCTCTACACGCCGGCCGCCCATGCCCATCGGGCCATGGACACCGGCGCGGCCCGTGAACTGGCCGTCTGGAAGGACCGGGTGCGCAGGTCCTGGCAGGCGGTGCGGGTGGACCATGTGGAGACCTCCGCGGCGACGGCCACCGCCGAACTCGGCACGACCCTCACCCTGCGGGTCCGGGTCCGCCTCGGCGACCTCGGCCCGGACGACGTCGAGATCCAGGCGGTCTCGGGCCGTGTCGACGCCGACGACCGCATCACCGACGCCACGGCGGCCCCCCTCAAGCCGGTCGGCGGCGGCCCCGACCTGGAGGGCCGCTGGTCCTACGAGGGCCCGCTGTCCCTGGACCGCACCGGCCCCTACGGCTACACGGTCCGCGTCCTGCCCTGCCACCGCCTGCTGGCCTCCGGCGCGGAGCTGGGCCTGATGTCGACACCGTCGGAGGAGGTGGTGGAGGCGGCTGGGGTGCTACTGAGGTGAGTCGGCCTCGGCGCACAGGTCCCGCAGCACCTTCCCGCACCGCCGGGCGTACGCATGCTGGAGGCCCCGGGTGGCCGGGCCTCCGGCGCGTGCGTACCACTTGGCGGGCTTGCTGAACGCGGAGACGGTCAGCCACACCGTGCCGTCTCCCGTCCGGTCGACGACGAACGCCTCTTCCCCGCACTCGGGGTGACCGTCCAGCGTCCCGTAGGCCCATCCCGCCCGGCGGGGCTCGTCGACCGTCCACACGATCCTGCACGGCGCCTTGATGACGCCCGCGAGGGTGACGGTGACCCCGACACCCTCGGCGGCGCGCTCGGCCTCGGCCTCCACGCCGACGCCGAGCGCCTTGTGCATCTCCCAGGTACGGACCGCCTCCGCGGCCCGCTCGAACACCGCCTCGCCCTCCCCGATCCGGGTACGGACGTGCAGCGGGTGGAAGCCGGGCGGGCAGTGGCCGGCACGACGCGTCGCGCCGACCTCTTCATAGGTGAAGGACATGCCGCCCAAGCCTAGAAGGCCGTCAGTTGACGTTGACCGCCGCCCAGGCGGCCGCCACGGCCTTGTACTCCGTGCTGGTCGAGCCGTACAGCGCCGACGCCGCGCTCAGGGTCGCCGTACGGGCGCCCTTGTAGTTGGTGGTCGACGTCATGTACTCGGTCAGCGCCTTGTACCAGATCGCGGCGGCCTTGGTGCGGCCGATGCCGGTGACCGTGGAGCCGTTGGACGTGGGCGAGTTGTAGCTCACCCCGTTGAGCGTCTTCGCCCCGCTGCCCTCGCTGAGCAGGTAGAAGAAGTGGTTGGCCGGGCCGGAGGAGTAGTGCACGTCCAGGCCGCCCAGCGACGACGACCAGGAGTCGGCGGACGCGCCGTCCTTGCTCGGCTTGTCCATGTAGCGCAGCGGGGTGCCGTCGCCGTTGATGTCGATCTTCTCGCCGATGAGGTAGTCACCGGGGTCGGAGGCGTTGCCCGCGTAGAACTCCACCGCCGTGCCGAAGATGTCCGAGGTGGCCTCGTTCAGGCCGCCGGACTCCCCGCTGTAGTTGAGGCCGGCCGTGTTGGCGGTGACGCCGTGGGTCATCTCGTGCCCGGCCACGTCCAGCGAGGTCAGGGGCTTGACGTTGCCCTCGCCGTCGCCGTACGTCATGCAGAAGCAGGTGTCGGACCAGAAGGCGTTGACGTAGGCGTTGCCGTAGTGGACACGGGAGTAGGCGGCGACGCCGTTGTTCTTGATGCCGTTGCGGCCGAAGGTGTTCTTGTAGAAGTCCCAGGTCACCTGGGCGCCGTAGGCGGCGTCGACGGCCGCGGTCTGGCTGGTGGAGGAGCTGGAGGCGGTGCCGGTGCCCCAGACGTCGTCGGTGTCGGTGAACAGCGTGCCGGCCGAGGAGGTCGTGGAGCGGGCCTTGTTGTACGTCTTGTGGCCGCCGCGCCCGGTGTCGTTCAGCTGGTACGTCGAGCCCGACAGGTAGGTGCCGAGGGTGACGGTGCCGGAATACTGGCTCTTGCCGCTGCCGGTCTCGATGCCCTGGTACTCGTAGAGCTTCTTCCCGGTGGCCGCGTCGGTGATGACGTGCAGCTCGTTGGGGGTGCCGTCCTCCTGGAGGCCGCCGACGACGGTCTCGTAGGCGAGGACCGGCTTGCCGGTGGCGGCCCAGACGACCTTGCGGGGGGCCTGGCCTGCCTCGGGGGCGGTGGCGCCGAGGGACCTGGCGCGGCCGACCGCCTGCTTCTCGGCGGCCGTCGCGGTGACCTCCGGGGTGAGGTCGGCGACCTTCAGCGCGGCCTTGGTCGCTCTGGTGACGCCCTCGGTCCGCCCGGACGGGCTCTGGTGGACGACCAGGTCGCCGCCGAGGACGGGGAGTCCGGCGTAGGTGCGCTCGTAGCGGGTGTGCACGGTGCCGTCGGCGTCCTTGACGACGTCCCGGACGACGAGCTTCTCCTGGGCGCCGAGGCCTATCTCCTCGGCGGTCCGCGCCTTGGCCGCGTCGGCCCGCGCGATCAGCGCGGTGCGGCTCGCCGGGGAGAGGGCGAGCGGCGTGGCGGCGGCGGAGGTGCGACCGGTGTCGGCGGGGGTCTGCGCGGAGGCCGATCCGGTGGTCAGGGCGGTGGTGAGCAGCGCCCCGGACGCCACCGCGGTGGCGATGGCCAGGGTGGCGCGCTGGTGACGCGCGTAGCGGGAGGACACACAGGCTCCTTGGTTCGTGGGGGTGTTGGTGCTTGTGCGGCGGTGGGGGAAGCCTGGCATCCATGGTGCGTACATGTCATGACCATCAAGTGATGTTGACCGGATACCGACTGGTCGGTGAACGTTTCAGGCAGGTAAACGCAGGGCGCCGCCCCGGAGCTGAAGCCCCGGGGCGGCGTCGGGTGACCGTTCCTGTGAGTTTTACGGGAAGGTCAGTTTCCAGCCATTGATGTAGCCGGTGTCGATGGCCGCGTTGTCCTGGACCCTCAGCAGCCACGTGCCGTTGGCGACCTCGGAGGAGGCGTTCACCGTGTACGTGGTGTTGATGTTGTCCGCGCTGCCGCCGGTGCCGTACGCCTTCAGCGTGTAGGCCGTGCCGTCGGGGGCGACCAGCTGGACCTGGAGGTCACCGATGTAGGTGTGCACGATGTCCACGCCCACCTGGAGGTTGCTCGGCGCGTTGCCGGAGCGGCCGGTGACGGTGATCGGCGAGGTCACCGCGGCGCCCTGGTCCGGGATGGACACGTCCGTGGTGCTCTCGAACGTCGTGCCGCCGCCACCGCCGCCGGAGCGGGAGCCGACCGCGACGGCCGCCCACGCGTCCTGCACCGCCTTGTACTCGGCGCTGGTGGTGCCGTACAGCTCACCGGCGACCGCGAGGGTGCCGGTGCGGGCGCCCGCGTAGTTGGTGTTCGAGGTGAACTTGGTGGTGAGCGCCTTGAACCAGATCTGCTCGGCCTTGGCGCGGCCTATACCGGTCACCGGAAGGCCGTCCGAGGTCGGCGAGTTGTAGCTGACGCCGTTGATGACCTTGGCGCCGCTGCCCTCGCTGAGCAGGTAGAAGAAGTGGTTCGCCGGGCCCGAGGAGTAGTGCACGTCGACCGAGCCGATGCCGGAGTACCAGCTGTCCTTGGACGCGCCGTCCTTGCTCGGCTTGTCCATGTAGCGCAGCGGCGTGCCGTCGCCGTTGATGTTGATCTCCTCGCCGATGAGGTAGTCACCGACGTCGGAGGAGTTGTTGGCGTAGAACTCCACGGTCGTGCCGAAGATGTCCGAGGTGGCCTCGTTCAGGCCGCCGGACTCGCCGCTGTAGACCAGCTTCGCGGTCGCCGCGGTCAGACCGTGGCTCATCTCGTGCGCGGCCACGTCGATCGACGTCAGCGGGTTGGTGTTGCCCGAGCCGTCGCCGTAGGTCATGCAGAAGCAGCTGTCCGACCAGAAGGCGTTGACGTAGTTGTTGCCGTAGTGGACCCGGGAGTACGCGCCGACGCCGTCGCCGCGGATGCCGCTGCGGCCGTGCACGTTCTTGTAGTAGTCCCAGGTCAGCGCCGCGCCGTAGTGGGCGTCGGCGGCGGCCGACTCCAGGTTGGACGGGCTGCCGTTGCCCCAGACGTCGTCGGAGCCGGAGAACAGCGTGCCGGTGCCGGAGGTGCCCCGGTTGAGGTTGTACGTCTTGTGGCCGCCGCGCGCCCCGTCGGTGAGGTTGTACGTCGAGCCCGACTGGGTGGTGGTCAGCGCGACGGTGCCGCTGTAGACCGTGTTGCCGGTGCCGGTCTCGATCGCCTCCCACTCGAACAGCTTCGCGCCCGTGGTGGCGTCGGTGACGACGTGCAGTTCCTGCGGGGTGCCGTCGTGCTGGAGGCCGCCGACGACCGTCTCGTAGGCGAGGGTCGGCTTGCCGGTGGCCGCCCAGATCACCTTGCGCGGGGCGCGGTTGACGTCCGCGTCCTTGGCGTGCTCGGCCCGGGCGGCGCCCAGCGCCTGCTGCTCGGCGCGGCTCGCCGCGACGGAGGGCTTCAGCGAGGCGACCTTGACGGTGGCCCGGGTCGCCTTGACCACACCCTCGCGCGCGCCGTCCTTGGTGGTGGAGACGACCAGGTCGCCGCCGAGCACCGGGAGGCCGGCGTAGGTGCGCTCGTAGCGGGTGTGCACGGTGCCGTCGCGGTCCTGGACGACGTCACGGACGACGAGCTTCTCCTGGGCGCCGAGGCCCAGGTCCTTCGCGGTGTCGGCACTGGCGGACTGCGCGTCCTTCAGCAGCGCCGCGCGCTGGGCGGGGCTGAGCTTGGCCGGCAGCGCGCCGGGGTCCGCCTTGCCCGCGGCCACGGGTGCCTGGTCGGGGGCTGCGGTGGCCGAGCCCGCCTGGACGGCGGCGGCCAGAAGCGCGGAGACGCCCACCAGGGCGACGGCCGCGGCCTTGCGGTGCAGGGTGTGGGAGGTGCGTCTGTGGGAGGAACTGCTTCTCAACACTGACTCCTTCTGCGGGCCGCGGGGTTGCGCGGCCGGGGGAGACCGGAGCGCCGAGGTGGGGCGTTCCGGGCAGAACGGGGTGGTACGTGACAACCACGTGCGTCAGAGCGATGACCCGGCCCACAGCGGGTGGTCGGACTGTGGGGTTGCTGTGGGGTGGCCGTGGGAAGAGTGGCAGCAGATCGCGCTGTCTGTCAGGAGCGCGTCAATAGATTGGCTGGAAATCGTCCGTTGACCGGGAGTTCACGTTCGATAAACGAACTATTCGCTCGTCACGGAAGCGGCCGGTCCGACCGGCGCTCCGGAAGGCTCCCCGTGCCAGGTCCGCCACAGCCGCGCGTACGCCCCGCCCGCCGCCACCAGCTCCTCGTGCGTGCCGAGTTCGGCGAGCCGGCCGTCCTCCATCACCGCCACCCGGTCCGCGTCGTGCGCGGTGTGCAGCCGGTGCGCTACTGCGATGACCGTACGGCCGTGCAGTACGGCCGCCAGGGCGCGCTCGGCGTGCCGGGCGGTCGCCGGGTCCAGCAGGGCCGTCGCCTCGTCCAGGACCAGCGTGTGCGGGTCCGCCAGCACCACCCGGGCCAGGGCGAGCTGCTGGGCCTGCGAGCCGTCCAGGCGGCCGGCGCCCAGCTCGGTGTCCAGGCCCTCCGGCAGCTCCCGCACCCACTCCTCGGCGCCGACCGTGCCCAGCGCGGCCCACAGCGCCGCGTCCCCGGCGTCCGGCGCGGCGATACGCAGATTGTCGCGGACCGTGCCGAGGAAGACGTGGTGCTCCTGGGTCACCAGCACCACTTGGCGGCGCAGTTGCTCCGGGTCCAGCGCGGCCACCTCCACCCCGCCGACCGTCACCGCGCCCTCGGTGGGCGCGTCCACGCCCGCCAGCAGCCGGCTCAGAGTGGTCTTGCCCGCGCCCGAGGGCCCGACCACCGCGAGCCGCTCCCCGGGACGGACCGTCAGGTCCACGCCGCGCAGGACCTCGCCCCCGCGGTCGTAGGCGTAGCGCACGCCGCAGGCGTCGATCCGGTCGCCGACCGGACTGCGGGAGGGGCCCCGGTCCGGGCGGGGCGCCTGCGCCAGGCCCTCCACCCGCGCGAACGAGGCGCCGCTGGACTGGAGTTGCTCCACCCGCATCAGAATCTGGTCCAGCGGCTCGGCGAACCGGTGCATGCACAGGGCCGCCGCCACGACCGAGCCGAGACTCACCGTGCCGTGCGCGTGCAGCACACCGCCGAGCAGCAGGACGCCCGCCACGGGCACGACGTACGACACCTCCACCGACGGGAAGAACACCGAGCGCAGGAACAGCGTGTACTCACGGGTGCGGCGGGACTCCTCCAGCGCGTCCCGGCTCGCCGCGACGCGTTTTCGGCCGAGCCCGAACGCCTCCACCGTGCGCGCGCCCGACGCGGTCGCCGCGAGGATCTCGGCGACCTTGGAGGTGGCCGCGCCCTCGGCGAGGTAGCCGGCGCGGGCGCGGCGCAGATACCAGCGCAGGGCCCAGTGGATCGGCATCAGACACAGCAGTCCGGCAGCGCCCAGCAGGGGGTCGACGACGAACAGGGTGCCCAGCAGGAACAGCGCCTGCACGGTGCTGATGAGCAGGTCGGGGCCGACGTCGCGCAGGGTGGCGCCGACCGCGGCGATGTCCGCGGTGCCGCGGGCGGTGAGGTCGCCGGTCCCGGCGCGTTCCACGGTTGAGGCGGGGAGATTCAGGGCGCGGTCGACGAACTGTTCACGGACCCGGGCGAGGGTTCTCTCGCCGAAGCGGTGGGCCGTGTAGCGGGCCTGGCGGGCGAGGAGGAGTTGGGCCAGGGCGCACAGGAGGATGGCCAGGGCCAGCTTGTCGACCGTGGTGACGCTCGTGCCGGCCCGTACCTCGTCGATGATGCGGCCGAGGAGCCAAGGGGTGGCTGCGCCGGCCGCTGCTGCGGCGGAGTTGAGGGCGAGGGCGGTGACGAAGGCGCGTTTGTCCGCCTGGACGAGGTTGAGTGCGGCGCGTCTTACCTGGGGTGGGGCGGCTACTGGGAGGGTCGCTTCTGTGGTTTGCCGAGTTGCGGTTCGTTGTGGTTTCTCGCGCAGTTCCCCGCGCCCCTCAGGGCGCGACCCTTGGGGCGTCTCATTCCGCATCTCTGGCCACCAACTTCCTGTAGCCCGGGTCCGTTTGCAGCAAGGTTTGGTGCGTTCCCGTGGCCGCCGTCTTGCCGTCCACCACGTAGTGGACGACGTCCGCCTGGGCCAGGACCAGGGGGGAGGTGGTGGTCACCACTGTCGTACGGCCCTGGCGTACGGCCTTCAGGCGTTCGGCCGCCTTCGCCTCGGTGTGGGCGTCCAGGGCCGAGGTGGGTTCGACGGCCAGGAGGATCTCGGGGTCGGTCAGGAGGGCCCGGGCGAGGCGGACGCGCTGGCGCTGGCCGCCGGAGAGGTTGCGGGCCTGGGCGTCGAGGGGGGAGTCGAGGCCGTCGGGGAGGCTCTGGACGATGTCCTCGGCCACCGCCGCGTGCAGGACGCGGGGGTCGTCGCCCCCCAGCACCTCCCGCAGCGGCCCCGCGAACAGGTCGGCCTCGTGATCGGCGACCAGGATGCGCGAGCGGACCTGCGGGAGCGGGACGTCGGCCAGGGGGACGTCGCCCCAGGTGACGGCCGAGGGGGCGTAGCGGCCCAGGCGTTCGACGATCTCGGCGGCGTCCGTGGGGCGCGCGGCCGCCAGGGCGGTCAGCGAGCCGGGGCGCACGGACACACCCGAGTCGGGGTCGCGCAGGAGCGACGGCTCGGCGGGGGCGTCGGCCGTGCCGGTCGCCGGCTCCGCCTCCAGGCGCAGGAACCGGACGACCCGGCCGGCGGCCACCAGGGCGCGGCTGATCTGGGCACTGCACTCGACGAGGAAGGACACCGGCCACATCAGGGCCGCCACATAGCCGTACACCGAGACCAGTTCGCCGACGGTGATGTCACCCTGGGCGGCCAGCCTGGCCCCGAGCCAGGTCACCACCGCGAGGAACAGCACCGGCAGGCCGATCCCGAGGGCCTCCATCCAGCTGGTCACCGCGCCCACGCGGTAGCCCTGGTCGCGCAGGTGCCGGGAGTCGCGGCGGAAGGCGTCGGTGAACAGGCTCTTGCCGCCGAGGCCGTTGAGGACCCGCAGCCCGCCCGCGAGGTCGGCGATCCTCTCGGTCAGCGCGCCCTGGCGCTCGCGGTACTCCGCCTCCCGGCCCTGCAGCCGCTTCATCAGCGGGCCCATCACCAGGCCCAGCACCGGCACGCCGACCAGCAGCACGACGGCGAGCGGCAGCGACACCGACAGCAGCAGGGCCGCGACGGCCACGAAGGCGACGAGCGCGCCGAGGCCCGGGCCCACCGCCGTCAGCGAGCCGGCGATCGTCTGGACGTCGCCCACGCCGATCGTGACGACCTCCCCGGCCCCGGCCTGCCGGGACAGGGCCGCGCCCAGCCGCACGGAGTGGTCCACGAGCACCTTCACCGTGCGGAAGTTGGCGTCCATCCGCACCCGGGTCATCGTGCGGTGCCGCAGGATGCTCACCCATGCGGTGACCGCGCCCACCCCCACCAGCGCCGCGCACCACCCGGCCAGCGCCGGGAAGTCGCGCCTCTCCAGCCCGTCGTCGATGGCCCGCGCCATGACGTACGGCGTCAGCGCCAGCAGCATCATCCATACGCTGGACAGCACCGCCCCCGTCACCGAACGTCCGGGCTGCCGCATCACCAGCCACCACAGATAGCGCCCGGCGCTTCGGGTGTCCGGTGTGCCGGGGTCGGCGTACGCGTCGATCGCCTGCCGCCGCTTCACGCCAGGCTGTCCCGCCATGCGCGGTGCAGATCCGCGAAGCGGCCGGTACCGGCGACGAGTTCGGCCGGGCTGCCGTCCTCGACGATCCGGCCCTTCTCCATCACCAGCACCCGGTCGGCGATCTCGACCGTGGACAACCGGTGCGCGATGACGACGGCCGTACGGCCCTTCAGGACCGTCGCCATCGCCCGCTGCACCGCCTGTTCACCGGGGATGTCCAGCGAGCTGGTCGCCTCGTCCAGGATCAGCACCGCCGGATCGGCGAGCAACGCTCGTGCGAAAGCGACGAGTTGGCGCTGTCCGGCCGAGATGCGGCCGCCGCGCTTGCGGACGTCGGTGTCGTAGCCGTCGGGCAGGGCGCTGATGAAGTCATGGGCGCCGATGGCCTTCGCGGCCTGCTCGATGTCCTCGCGGGTGGCGTCGGGGCGGCCGATGGCGATGTTCTCGGCGACCGTGCCGGAGAACAGGAACGCCTCCTGCGTCACCATGACCACCCCGCGCCGCAGCTCGGGCACCGCCAGCTCGCGCAGGTCCACCCCGTCGAGCAGGACCCGCCCGTCGGTGGGGTCGTAGAAGCGGGCGAGCAGCTTGGCGAGCGTCGACTTGCCCGCGCCGGTGGTGCCGACCACGGCGACCGTCTGCCCGGCCGGCAGGGTCAGGTCGAAGCGGGGCAGCACCTCGCCGCCGGTGCGGTAGGCGAACCGGACGCCGTCGAAGACGACCTCGCGGCCGGGCAGCTCCGAGCGGCGCTCGGGCAGGGGGCGCGCTTCGGCCGGCTCCGGCACCGAGGGCGTCTGGGCCAGCAGACCGGCGATCTTCGCCAGCGAGGCGGCCGCCGACTGGTAGGAGTTCAGGAACATGCCGAGCCGGTCGATCGGGTCGTACAGCCGCCGCAGGTACAGCACCGAGGCGGCGAGGACACCGAGGGCCAGCCCGCCGTCGGCGACCCGGTGGGCGCCCCACAGCACGATCAGCGCGACGGCCGTGTTGGCGACCAGCCGGGAGCCGACCACATAGCGCATCATCTCCAGCAGCGCGTCGCCGTTGGTGCGCTCGTGGCGGCGGTTGAGGACCCGGAACTCGGCGTCGTTGACCGCCTCGCGGCGGAACGCGCGCACCGGGCGGATGCCGTTCATCGTCTCCACGAACTTCACGATCACCGCCGCGATCGCCGTCGACCGCTCCTCGTACACCCGCGCCGCCCGCCGCTGGTACAGCCGCACCAGCCCGTACAGCGGCACGAACGACGCGACCGCGACGGCGCCGAGGCCGAGATCCAGCCAGAGCAGCAGCGCCGAGATGTAGACGAAGGACAGCACCACCGTCACGAGTTCCTGCAGGCCCTCGTTCAGCAGCTCGCGCAGCGACTCCACGTCCGTGGTGGAGCGGGAGATCAGGCGGCCGCTCGTGTACCGCTCGTGGAAGTCGACGCTGAGCGCCTGCGCGTGCCGGAAGATACGGCCGCGCAGGTCGAGCAGCACGTCCTGGTTGACGCGGGCGGACAGCACGATGAACGCGTACTGCAGCGCCCCCGCGGTGAGCGCGCACAGCAGATAGCCGGCGGCCACCGCGAGCAGCGGCCCGCGGTCGTCGGCGCGGAAGGCCGGGACGGCCCTGTCGATGGCGTACGCCACCAGCAGCGGGCCCGCCTGCACCGCGGCCTGCTGGAGCAGCAGCAGGAGCGTGGTGACGGCGACCCTGGCCTTCATGGGAGCGAGCAGGGAGCGCAGCAGGGCGGTGACCGCGCCCGGCGGGGTGGGCAGGGTGTCGCGGTCGAAGGGGTCGCCGGTGCGGTCGGGTTCCTCGTCCTGAGGCGCGTCCTTCGTGGGGGCGCTCGCGGCGGTCGCCGTCATCGGTGGGCCTCCTCGTCCGCTCCGGACATCAGGTGCGCGTACTCGGCGTTGCTGCGCAGCAGTTCGTGGTGGGTGCCGACGGCGGCGATCCGGCCTTCGGACAGCAGGGCGACCCGGTCGGCGAGCAGCACGGTGGAGGGCCGGTGCGCGACGATCAGGGCCGTGGTGCCGGCCAGGACGTGGCGCAGCGCGGCCTCCACGGCCGCCTCGGTGTGCACGTCCAGCGCCGACAGCGGGTCGTCCAGCACGAGGAACCTCGGCCGGCCCACGACCGCCCGGGCGAGCGCGAGGCGCTGGCGCTGGCCGCCGGACAGGCTCAGGCCCTGCTCGCCGACCTGGGTGCCGGCGCCCTGCGGGAGGGCGTGCACGAAGCCGGCCTGCGCGATGTCGAGCGCGCGGTCCAGGTCCTCGGGGCCGGGGTCGTCGCCGGCCCCCATGAGGACGTTCTCGCCGACGCTCGCCGAGAAGAGGGTGGGCTCCTCGAACGCGACGGAGATGAGGGAGCGCAGTTCCTCGCGGGGCATCGCGGTGATGTCGACGCCGTCCAGGGTGATCTTCCCGGACGTCACCTCGTGGAGGCGGGGGACCAGCGCGGTGAGCGTGGTCTTCCCGCTGCCGGTGGCTCCTACGAGGGCCATGGACTCGCCGGGGCGGATGTGGAGGTCGATGCCGTCGAGGACGGGCGGCGCGTCGGGCGGGGCGTCCGGGTAGCGGAAGGTGACGTCCTCGAAGCGGAGCCCTCTTCCAGCGGTGCCGGGCGCTGTCGGCTGTGCCCACCCGTTCCGCCCTGCGGAACGACTGCCCACAGCGGTGGCGGTGGCGGTAGCGGCGCCGGCACTGGTTGCGGCACCCGCACCCGCACCCGTCTCCTCCGGGCTCGCGTCCATCACCTCGAAGTACCGCTCGGTCGCCGTCGCCGCCTCCTGGCTCATCGCCAGCAGGAAGCCGATCGAGTCGACGGGCCACCGCAGTGCGAGGGCGGTCGACAGGAACGCCACCAGCGTGCCCGCCGACAGGTCGCCGTCGGCCACCTGGACGGTGCCCAGGACCAGCGCGGCCCCGATGGCCACCTCCGGCAGCGTCACGATGACGGCCCAGATAGCCGCCAGCAGCCGCGCCTTGTGCAGCTCCGTGCCGCGCAGGGTGCCGGACAGCTCCCGGAACGCCCGTGCCTGGCTGCGATGCCGGCCGAAGCCCTTGATGATGCGGATGCCGAGGACGCTCTCCTCGACGACCGTCGTCAGATCGCCGACCTGGTCCTGGGCGAGCCGGGCCACGTCCGCGTACCGCTTCTCGAAGACCACACAGGTGACCATCACCGGCACGGCCGGCAGCAGGATCACCAGCCCGAGGGTGAGGTCCTGGAGGAGCATGATGGTCACGCCGGCCAGGATCGTCACCCCGTTGACCAGCAGGAAGGTCAGCGGGAAGGCCAGGAACATGCGCAGCAGCATCAGGTCGGTGGTGCCGCGCGACAGCAACTGGCCGGAGGCCCAGCGGTCGTGGAAGGACACCGGCAGACGCTGCAGATGCCGGTAGAGGTCGGCCCGCATCGCCGCCTCCACGCCCGACAGCGGCCGGGCCACCAGCCAGCGCCGGAACCCGAACAGCAGAGCCTCGGCGAACCCGAGGAGCAGCAGATACAGCGCGCCCAGCCAGACACCCGCCGGGTCGCCGTCGGCCACCGGACCGTCCACCACCCACTTCAGCACGAGCGGGATCACCAGCCCCACACAGGAGGCCACGACCGCCACGAGAGCGGCGCCGAACAGCCGTACGCGCACCGGCCGTACATACGGCCACAGGCGCAGCAGGCTGCGAACGGCGGAACGGTCCTCGGTGGTTGCACGTGTCGTGGGCATCAGCAGCGAGCCTACGGTTCGCCACTGACACTGCCCACCGAGTTTCGGCCGGGCCGGCCTGAGCCAAAGGTCCTACGACCTGCCGTTCAGCCCACTTTCAGCAGCAGCACCGCCCGGCCCGGCACGGTGAGCCGGGTGCCCGCCCGGTGCACGGTGCCCGGCGGCTCGGCCTGGTCCTCGCGGGAGGTGTCGACGACCAGTTCGTACGCCTCGGCCCAGGGCGGGCCCGGCAGCACGAAGTCCACCGGCCGCTCCCCGGCGTGCAGCACGGCGAGGAAGCTCTCGTCGAGGATCGGGGCGCCGCGCCCGTCCCGGCCGGGGATGTCCCGGCCGGACAGATACATGCCGAGCGTGGCGGCGGGCGCGTACCAGTCGCCCTCGGTCATCTCGGAGCCCCGCGCGGTGAACCAGGCCAGGTCCCGCAGCCCGTCCGCGGAGTGCGCCCGGCCGGAGAAGAACGCCCGCCGGCGCAGCACCGGGTGCCGGTGGCGCAGGGCGATCAGCCGGGACGTCAGCTCGTGCAGCGCCTTCCAGCCGGGGTCCTCCAGCAGGCCCCAGTCGAGCCAGCTGGTCTCGTCGTCCTGGCAGTAGGCGTTGTTGTTGCCGCGCTGGGTGCGCCCCAGCTCGTCCCCGGCCACCAGCATCGGCACGCCTGTGGACAGCAGCAGCGTCGTCATCAGGTTGCGCAGCTGGCGGCGGCGCAGCGCCAGCACCCGCTCGTCGTCGGTGTCGCCCTCGGCGCCGCAGTTCCAGGAGCGGTTGTCGTCGGTGCCGTCCCGGTTGCCCTCGCCGTTGGCGTCGTTGTGCTTGTACTCGTACGACACCAGGTCGCGCAGCGTGAAACCGTCGTGCGCGGTGACGAAGTTGACCGAGGCGTACGGCCGCCGCCCGCCCCACGCGTACAGGTCGCTGGAGCCCGACAGCCGGTAGCCGAGGTCGCGCACATCGGGCAGCGCGCCGCGCCAGAAGTCCCGTACGGCGCCCCGGTAGCGGTCGTTCCACTCCGTCCACAGCGGCGGGAACGCCCCCACCTGGTAGCCGCCCGAGCCGACGTCCCACGGCTCGGCGATCAGCTTCACCCGCCGCAGCACGGGGTCCTGGGCGATGACCGCGAGGAACGGGGACAGCATGTCGACGTCGTGCATCGAGCGGGCCAGCGCGGCCGCGAGGTCGAAGCGGAAGCCGTCCACGCCCATCTCCGTCACCCAGTAGCGCAGCGAGTCGGTGATGAGCCGGAGCACATGCGGCTGCACCACGTGCAGGGTGTTGCCGCAGCCCGTGTAGTCGGCGTACCGGCGCGCGTCCGGCTGGAGCCGGTAGTAGCCGCGGTTGTCGATGCCCTTCAGCGACAGCGTGGGCCCGAACTCGCCCGCTTCCGCCGTGTGGTTGTAGACCACGTCGAGGACGACCTCGATCCCGGCCGCGTGCAGCGCGCGCACCATCCGCTTGAACTCGCCGACCTGCTGACCGGTCGTACCGGAGGCGGCGTAGGCGGCGTGCGGCGCGAAGTAGCCGATGGAGTTGTAGCCCCAGTAGTTGCGCAGGCCCCTTCTGAGCAGGTGGTCCTCGTGCGCGAACTGGTGCACCGGCAGCAGCTCCACCGCCGTGACGCCCAGCTTCACCAGATGCTCGATCGCGGCCGGGTGCGCGAGGCCCGCGTACGTGCCGCGCAGCTCCTCGGGGATGCCGGGGTGCCGCTTGGTGAAGCCGCGCACATGCAGCTCGTAGATCACCGAGTCCGCCCAGGGCGTCTTGGGCCGGCGGTCGTCGGACCAGTCGTCGTCGTCATGGACGACCACGCCCTTGGGCACGAACGGCGCCGAGTCCCGGTCGTCGCGCACGGTGTCGGCGACCTGCTGCTCGGGCCAGTCCCGGACGTGCCCGTACAGCTCCGGCGCCAGCCCGGAGGCCGCGTAGTCGCCGTCCACCGCACGCGCGTACGGGTCGAGCAGCAGCTTCGCCGGGTTCCAGCGGGCGCCGGTCCACGGGTCCCAGCGGCCGTGCACCCGGTAGCCGTAACGCTGGCCCGGCAGCACGCCCGGCACGAAGCCGTGCCAGATCTCGTGCGTCAGCTCGCTCAGCCGGGCCCGCGTCTCACGGCCCTCCTCGTCGAACAGACACAGCTCCACGGCCTCCGCCCCGCCCGCCCACAGCGCGAAGTTCGTGCCGGCCACCCCGTCCGGGCCCACCCGGAACCGGGCGCCCAGCGGGGTCGGCGCGCCCGGCCACACGGGCACGGGCAGGGCCGGCGCCCCGCGCCGCGCTCCCTCGACGACGGCGGCCGTACGCCCGTCCCCGACGGCCACCGTCTCCTGTTCGGCTGCGCTCGACACCTGTCGGCCTCCCGCGGCTCGTCGGCACGGCACGGAAAGAGCGCGTCATGGCACGTGCCCTTCCCTCGGCTCGTGTCGTCCCTTCCCCCTGTTCTGCCCAGAGGTGGGGTCGCACTCACGTTTCCCCAGGGCGGGCCCGTCGTTGGGCACCCATGTGAGGCACGTACATGGGCGCGCTCGGCGCGCGAGGGCCGCACTGGCCGCCGTAGTGACATGGGCAGGACTGCTGGCCGGCGCGGCCGGCTGCACGGACGGCGGCGGTACGGACCGCATGCTCGGCGGACCGCCGGCGTCCGACGACGTCATCCGTATCTCGCCGGACGACGGCAGCAGGGCCGTGCGGCCGCAGGAGCCGCTCCTGGTGCGGGTGCCCGACGGGCGGCTGGAGTCGGTGAAGGTCAGCAGGTCGCAGGACGCACAGGAGACGGAGGTGCCCGGCCGGATCTCCGAGGACGGGCTGAGCTGGCGGCCCGCCGAGGAGCGGCTGGCGCTGGCCGCCAGGTACACGGTCGACGTGGTCGCCCTCGACGGCCACGGCCGCCGCTCGGCCCGGCACACGACCTTCACGACGTATGTGCCCGAGGAGCGGTTCATCGGCTACGTCACCCCGGAGGACCGGGCCGTCGTCGGCACCGGGATGATCGTCTCCCTGGAGTTCAACCGCGAGATCGCCGACCGCGCGGCCGTGGAGCGTGCCGTACGGGTCACCGCGAAGCCCGCCGTCGAGATCCGGCCCCACTGGTTCGGCACGGCCCGCCTCGACTTCAGGCCCGAGCACTACTGGAAGCCCGGCACCGAGGTCACCGTCGACCTCGGCCTGCGGGACGTGGAGGGCGCGCCCGGGGTGTACGGGCTGCAGGACAAGACGTTCACCTTCACGGTCGGCCGCAGCCAGGTCTCCCTCGTGGACGCCGCCCGGCACACCATGGAGGTGCGGCGCGACGGCGAGCTGCTGGCCACCGTGCCCGTCACGGCGGGCGCCCCGAAGACGACGACGTACAACGGCAAGATGGTCGTCACCGAGATGTACGAGGTGACCCGGATGAACGGCGCCACGGTCGGCTTCAAGAAGAAGAACGGCAAGGGCGAGTACGACATCAAGGACGTACCGCACGCCATGCGCCTGACCGACTCCGGCACCTTCCTGCACGGCAACTACTGGGCGCCCGCCTCCGTCTTCGGCACCACCAACGTCAGCCATGGCTGCGTCGGACTGCGCGACGCCAAGGGCGGCGGCTCCGACACCCCGGCGGGCTGGTTCTTCGACCGCAGCATCGTCGGGGACGTCGTCGAGGTCGTCCACAGCAAGGACAAGAAGGTCGCGCCCGACAACGGCCTCGGCGGCTGGAATCTGGGCTGGAAGGAGTGGAAAGCGGGCAGCGCGCTCGGATAGCCCCCGGACCGGACCGGTTGGGACCGAACGGTGACAATCGCGCGACCTTGGTGCTCCTGAACGGACGGTTAATATGCGCCAATGCGCGCGCGGGACGCGCTGTTCGCGGGCCCGACCAGGCCCGGGGAGGGGAGAACAACTTGAACGTGCGACCGATACCGGGGGCGTCGGTTGACGCACGCGGGCGGCGGCTGGGGGCCGTGATCGCCGGTGCGCTGCTGCTGGCCGTGACCGCCTGCGGTGGTGGGGGATCGGACTCCGGGAAGGACCCCGGGGACGGCAAGGGCAAGGACGGCGGCTCGGTGGCCGCGACCGGTCAGTCCGAGGCCGTCGTCACCATCGCGCCGAAGAACGGCGCCGGCGACGTGGACACGAGCGGTGAGCTGAAGGTCGCCGCCGCGAAGGGCAAGCTGACCGAGGTCGTCGTCAAGGACGACAAGGGCAGGAAGATAGACGGCTCCATATCCGCCGACGGCAGCGGCTGGACGCCGAAGACACATCTGGCGGCGGCCACCAAGTACCAGGTGCACGCCGTCGCCAAGGACTCCGAGGGGCGCACCGCCGCCGAGGACTCCAGCTTCACCACGCTGACCCCGGAGAACACCTTCGTCGGCACCTTCACGCCCGAGGACGGCTCCACCGTCGGCGTGGGCATGCCCTTCTCGGTCCGCTTCACCCGGGGCATCACCCACCCGGACGACGTCGAGAAGGCCATCAAGATCAAGACCGAGCCGGCCGTGGACGTCCAGGGCCACTGGTTCGGCAACGACCGGCTCGACTTCCGGCCCGAGCAGTACTGGAAGGCCGGCACCAAGGTCACCGTCGAGCTCAACCTCGACGGCGTCGAGGGCCGCGACGGCGTCTACGGCGAGCAGTCCAAGACCGTGTCCTTCACCATCGGCCGCTCGCAGGTGACGATCGTCGACGCCGAGAAGCACACCATGAAGGTCATGCGGGACGGCAAGCTCTTCAAGACGGTCCCGGTGACCACCGGCAAGCCCGGCTACGCCACCTGGAACGGCAAGATGGTCATCAGCGAGAAGTTCACCGTGACCCGGATGAACGGCGACACGGTGGGCTACGACGGCGAGTACGACATCAAGGACGTGCCGCACGCCATGCGCCTGACCGACTCGGGCACCTTCGTGCACGGCAACTACTGGGGCGGCGACGCCTTCGGCAACTACAACGCCAGCCACGGCTGCATCGGCCTGCGCGACGTGCGCGGCGGCTGGGACAAGGACGTCGAGGCGGCCTGGTTCTTCGAGAACTCGATCGTCGGTGACGTGGTCGACGTGAAGAACTCCACCGACCCGGTGGTCGACCCGTCCAACGGCCTCAACGGCTGGAACCTGTCCTGGGCGGAGTGGACGAAGTAGGACTTCGCCGCCGACGGACCCGGTGCTGTGACCTACGGCACCGGGTCCGCTGTCGTTAATACTCGTTAACCTGCCTGCATGACCGTGAATCTCGAAGTGGCCGAGGGCGTCGGCACCCTCCGCCTGGACCGTCCGCCCATGAACGCGCTGGACATCGCCACGCAGGACCGGCTGAAGGAACTCGCCGAGGAGGCCACGCGCCGCGACGACGTGCGCGCCGTGGTCATCTACGGCGGCGAGAAGGTGTTCGCGGCGGGCGCGGACATCAAGGAGATGCAGGCCATGGACCACACCGCGATGGTCCTGCGCGCCCGCGCCCTGCAGGACTCCTTCACCGCGGTGGCCCGCATCCCCAAGCCGGTCGTCGCCGCCGTCACCGGGTACGCGCTCGGCGGCGGCTGCGAGCTGGCCCTGTGCGCGGACTTCCGTATCGCCGCCGACAACGCCAAGCTCGGCCAGCCGGAGATCCTGCTCGGCCTGATCCCGGGCGCCGGCGGCACCCAGCGCCTGTCCCGGCTGATCGGCCCCTCCAAGGCCAAGGACCTCATCTTCACCGGCCGGATGGTCAAGGCCGACGAGGCCCTGACGCTGGGCCTGGTGGACCGTGTGGTGCCCGCGGCGGACGTCTACACCGAGGCGCACGCCTGGGCCGCGAGGCTCGCGCAGGGACCGGCGATCGCGCTGCGCGCCGCGAAGGAGTCGATCGACGTCGGCCTGGAGTCCGACATCGACACGGGCCTCGCGGTGGAACGCAACTGGTTCGCGGGGCTGTTCGCGACCGAGGACCGCGAGCGCGGGATGCGCAGCTTCGTGGAGGAGGGGCCGGGCAAGGCGAAGTTCCTCTGACGGCGGTGTGAATCCCGTCGCAGGCCCTTGCAATTGACGAGGTGTCTGATCCGGGTCCCTCGATGGGGCGGTTCGTGAAAGCCTTGAGGCCGCCTCAGGTCCGCCTTGTCGAGGGAGCCCGTCCATTGCCTCTTGGTGAGCCGTCTTCGCAGGTCACAGAGGGTGCGAAGACCTCCGAAGTGCCTTCGGCATATGCCGACCGGATCTCGCGGAATGAGCGCTTCCGGGGGGCGTATTCCTCAGGAACGGCCACGCGGAGGGCGCTGGGCGGCCATGATGGGGGCATGGCGGGGCTGGAGGGCATCGAACAGCCGCGGGGACACGGCCGTGCGACGGCGGCGCGCTGGTCGCCTGCGGTGGAGGACGAACGAGCGCTCAAAGCGCTGGAGTTGTTCGGCAACCCGACGGAGGCGGAGGTTCCGCTGCCGTCCCGCCCGGAGTCGGCCGCAACGGCCCGCCGCCTCGCCCAGGTCGTGGTCCTGCGCCACTGGGGCCTCACCCCCAAGCTCACCGAGGACGCCGTCTTACTCGTGTCCGAGCTCGTGGGGAACGCCGTACGGCACACGGGGGCCCGGGTGTTCGGCCTGCGGATGCACCGGCGCCGGGGCTGGATCAGGGTGGAGGTCCGCGACCCGTCCCGGGGGTTGCCGTGCCTGATGCCCGTGCACGAGCTGGACATCAGCGGCCGGGGCCTGTTCCTGGTGGACAAGCTGGCGGACAGGTGGGGAGTGGACCTGCTGCCACGGGGCAAGACGACGTGGTTCGAGATGCGGGTGGGCGACAGGTGAGGTAGCTGTCTTCAGGGGCGCGGGGCTGTATCGATGTGCGGCTCCGCCGCGTGGGCGCGAGCAACCACAAACGGCCCGCAGCCAGGCCACTGGACGGGTCAATCGGCGGGATTGAGCCCAAATACGCCTTAAATGGTCAACGTGCCCCCCACCGACCGCCGCTCAACCCTCCGCACCGCCGCCGCCGGAGTACTGACAGCCCTCACAGCAGGCTGCTCCTCCACAACACCCCAGGCCCCCAAAACCCCACCCCCGACAAGCCACCTCCCCACCCAGATCACCCACGGCCCCCGCAACAAACCCCAGGTGGCCCTCACCTTCCACGGCAGCGGTGACCCCACCACAGCAAGGGCCCTGCTGGAAGAGGCCGAGCGGCACAACGCCCGCGTCACCGTCCTGGCAGTCGGAACATGGCTGGACGAAAACCCGGCGGTAGCCACCCGCATCCTCGACGGCGGACACGACCTCGGCAACCACACCCAGAACCACCTCGACATCAACGCGATGCCCGAGGAGGAGGCACGCCGGGAGATCGCCGAGTGCGCCGACCGGCTGAGGCGGCTCACCGGCTCCATCGGCACCTGGTTCCGGCCCTCCCGGGCCACCCGCGCCTCCCCGCTCGTCGAGACGCTGGCCCGCCGCGCGGGCTACCCGCACGTGCTGTCGTACGACGTCGACTCGCTCGACTTCACCGGTCCGGGCGCCCTCGCCGTGGCCCGGACCGTCCTCGGCGAGGTCCGGGCCGGCTCCGTGGTGAGCCTGCACTTCGGCTACGCCGACACGGTCGCCGCCCTGCCCGCCGTACTGGAAGAACTCGACCGCCGCGGCCTGCGCGCCGTCACCACCACGGAGCTGCTCAGCTGATGCGCCACCAACCGATGACCCGCACCCTCCTCGCCACCGTCGGCCTCCTCGGGCTCGCCGCCGTCGCCGCCTGCGGCACCGGGGCCGGGCACCGGGGCGCCGACGCGCCCACCACCCGGGCGGCGGTCGTCCCGGCGCCGCCGAAGAAGGAGCAGATCCACGGCCTGCCCGGGATGCCGCCGGTGCTCGACCCGCAGGACGTGTACGCCGCCGACCGGCCGAACCGGCTCTCGCCGGTGGTGAAGAACTTCCCGTCGCGGGTGTACGTCCCCAACACCGAGTCGGACACCGTGTCGGTGATCGACCCCAAGACGTACGAGATCGTCGACACGATCCGGGTGGGGCGGCAGCCGCAGCACGTCGTGCCGTCCTGGGACATGAAGACGCTGTGGGTCAACAACAACCGCGGCCACACGCTCACGCCCATCGACCCGAGGACGGGTGAGGCGGGCGAGCCGGTGGAGGTGCACGACCCGTACAACCTCTACTTCACGCCGAACGGCAAGTACGCGGTGGTGATGGCGTCCCTCGACCGCGAGCTGGTCTTCCGCGACCCGCACACCATGAAGGTCGTCAAGACCGAGCCGGTCAGCTGCTACGGCGTCAACCACGCCGACTTCTCCATGGACGGCAGGTACTTCATCGTCTCCTGCGAGTTCAGCGGCGAGCTGCTGAAGGTCGACACCGAGAAGATGAAGGTGATCGGACAGCAGAAGCTGCCCTTCGAAGGCGCCATGCCGCAGGACGTGAAGGTGTCCCCGGACGGCAAGAGGTTCTACGTCGCCGACATGATGGCCGACGGCATGTGGGTGCTGGACGGCGACACGTTCGGCACGCTGAAGCTCCTGCACACCGGCAAGGGCACCCACGGGCTGTACGTCAGCCGCGACTCGCGCGAGATGTACGTCTCCAACCGCGGCGAGGGCACCGTCTCCGTCTTCGACTTCCAGCAGAACAAGCTCACGAAGAAGTGGCACCTGCCCGACGGCGGCAGCCCCGACATGGGCGGCGTCTCCGCCGACGGCAAGGTGCTGTGGCTGTCCGGGCGCTACAACGCCGAGGTGTACGCCATCGACACCCGCACCGGCACCCAGCTCGCCCGCATCAAGGTCGGCAGCGGCCCGCACGGCCTCGCCGTGTACCCGCAGCCGGGCCGCTACTCCCTGGGCCACACCGGCATCTTCCGCTGAGAGCCCCTACCGGGGGCGCAGCAGGGCCTCCGCGCCCACCGGCCGGTAGCCGGCCGCCTGGAACGCCCGTACGCTGCGGGCGTTCCCCGGCGCCACCTGCGCCCACAGCGGCTCTCCGGCGAGCTGCCGGGCGGCCGTGACCAGCTCCCGCCCGAGCCCGGCGTGCCGCGCGTCCTCGTCGACCTCCACCGACACCTCAAGGCGCCCCGCGACCCCGCGGCCCGTCACCAGCACGCCGCCCGCCGCCGTCCAGGCCCGTACGTCGTCACGCCGCTCGCGGGCGTAGGCGATGCGCGGATGGCCCGGGTCGGCGATCTCCTTCAGCGGCAGCGCGGGCTCACCGGGCAGGGGTGCGCCGACCAGCACGGCGTCCACGCACTCCGTCGTCCGGCCCGTCCGCTCCAGCAGGGCCGCCAGGAAGCGCGGGTTCATCGTCGCGGCGAGCGGATCGCAGTCCAGGCCGCGCAGGGTGGCGTACACCCACTCCGGGTCCTCGTCGGTGAAGACGACGGAGTGGGCCGTGAAGGACATGACCCCGGCGTCCCGCGGGGACGGCTGCGGGACGACGGTCGTACGCCCGTCCGGCGGCGGGAAGACACCGTGCGCCGCCGCGTCGAGAATGTCCCGCAAGGTCTGTCCCACTGCCCCTCCTCGACGGTCGTCCCGCCCCTCCGCCGCACTGCGCTCCCGGGCGGGCCGTTAGTCTGACCTGCGCCGGTACGACTCGTACGACAGGCACCACGGCAAGGTATGACGAAAAGGGGCGGATCGGTGGCCGACATCGAAGAAGCACGCAAGCAGTTCGACCGCATCGACACGGACGGTGACGGCCAGATCACGGCTGCCGAGTTCAAGTCCGCGCTCGCTCAGGGCGGCGACTGGAACGTCACCGAGTCGGTCGCCGAGGCGATCATCGCCACCCGCGACCTGGACGGCGACAAGGTGCTGTCCTTCGACGAGTTCTGGGCCCACCTGAACAAGTGACACGCGAGCGAAGGGGCGCTCGGCCGGGCTGAAAAGGCCTGGTCGGGTGCCCTTTTGTCTGGTTCGACCAGCTCAGGACGCCCTGCGCCGGTATTGCCCCGGGGCCACCCCGAACTCCCGCTTGAAGGCCTTGGCGAAGGCGAACTCCGAGGTGTAGCCCGCGTGTTGGGCGACGACCCGGAGGGGGGTGTCGGCCTCGCGCAGGAGGCGGCCCGCGGTGGTCATGCGCCACCAGGTGAGGTAGGTCAGCGGGGGCTGGCCCACCAGGGCCGTGAAGCGGCGGGCGAAGGCCGCGCGGGACAGACCGGCGCGCAGGCCGAGTTCGCCGACCGTCCAGGGGTGGGCGGGGTCCTCGTGGATCGCGCGCAGGGCCGCCGCGATGCCGGGGTCGGCGAGGGCGGCCGCCCAGCCCGTGGGGTGGCCGGTGTCCTCCTGGCCCTCGCGCTGCCACCAGGCGCGCAGGATGTACAGCAGCAGGGTGTCGAGGAGGTTGGTGACGATCGTGTCCGAGCCGGGCTGCGGATCGGTGAGTTCCCGGCCCAGCAGCTCCACCGCCGCCCGCAGCGAGCCGTACGCCCCCACCCGCGCGGGCAGGTGCACCACCTCGGGCAGCTCGGTCAGCAGCGGGTGCGCGCGGCTGCGGTCCAGCAGATAGGCGCCGCACAGCATCACCGTGTCGGGCACCGAGCCCTTCGGCGGCGTGGGCAGCGCCGGCCAACGGCCCTCGGCGTCCAGGCCCACGTCCTCCAGCGGCGCGTCGAGCGAGCCCGCGATGGCGTGGCCGCGCCCGTGCGCGAGGAACACCACGTCCCCCGGCCCCAGCGCGATCGGTTCCCCCTCGGCCGGCATCAGCCAGGCCGACCCACGCAGCACCACATGGAACCCGGCGCCGCTCGCGGCCTCGAACCGCAGCCCCCAGGGCGCGTACTTGTCCCGCAGTCCCGAGTGCGGCCGTCCGGTACGCATCGCGGCGACCGCGTCACTGAGCACGTCCATGCCCGCAACGCTAGCGGGCGCACACAGCTGCGTCCCTGGGTGAAGACGATCGGACAGGAAACCGAGACCGGCGGGCATGGTTCGTCTCCGGGGTGCTGCCTAGCGTTGACGGCATGGCAATCACCGCACGTGCAGTGCTCTTTCATGAGATCGGCGGCCCGGACGTCCTCGGTGTCGAGGAAGTCGAGCTGCCCGCTCCCGGCCCCGGCGAGGTCCTCGTCCGTGTCGAGGCGCTCGCCCTCAACCGCGCCGAGGCGCTCTTCCGCTCCGGCGGCTACTTCTATCAGCCCACCCTGCCCGGTTCCCGCAACGGCTACGAGGCCGCGGGCGTGGTGGAGGCGGTCGGCGCGGACGTGACCGCCTTCGCGCCGGGCGACCTGGTGCTGTCGGCCGCCAACCGCGAGCTGAGCGACCACGGGGTCTACGGCGATCTGATCCTGCTGCCCGAGACGGCCCTGGTCCCGCGCCCCGCGGGGGTGGACGCGCAGACCGCGGCCGCGGTGTGGGTGACGTACTCGACGGCGTACGGCGCGCTGGTGGAACGGGCCGGGATGCGGGCGGGCGACCATGTGCTGATCACCGGCGCCTCCAGCGGGGTCGGCACCGCCGCGATCCAGGTGGCCCGCCGGGCCGGTGCCGTGCCGGTCGTCACCACCCGCACCGAGGCCAAGCGGCAGCGGCTGCTGGAGCTGGGCGCGGAGCACGTCATCGTCACGGACGACGCCGACGTCGTCGAGGAGACGAAGCGGCTCACCGGCGGGCGGGGCGCCGAGATCGTCCTGGACGCCATCGGCGGCGCCGAGTTCGCAGCCCTGGGCGCGGCGGCCGTCGAGGACGGCACGCTGATCAGCTACGGCTGGCTGAACCAGCAGCCCATCCTGCTGCCGATGCAGTGGCCGCTGACCGTGCTCGGCTACAACAACTTCGCCCTCGTCGGCTCCCCCGAGGGCCGCCGCCGCGCCGCCCACTACATCGGCTCCGGCCTCACCGACGGCACACTGCGCCCGGTCGTGGCCGAGGTCTTCGACGGCCTGGACCGCATCCGGGACGCCCACCGGCTGATGGACTCGAACGCGCACACGGGCAAGATCGTCGTACGGGTCTGAGATCCGTCACCCGATCGGTCGTATCCCCGGAATAGGCCGCACCGGACCGGGGTTGATGCCCACACGATTACATGCAAGTGCATCAACCCCGGAAGGGTCTGTCATGAAGATCGGCATCATCGGCGCGGGCAACATCGGCGGCAACCTCACCCGGCGGCTCACCGCGCTCGGCCACGACGTCTCCGTGGCCAACTCCCGCGGCCCGCAGACCCTCACCGCCCTCGCGGAGGAGACGGGCGCGACGCCCGTCCCCGTCGAGCAGGCGGCCAAGGGCGCCGAGGTCGTCGTGATCACCATCCCCGTGAAGGCGGTCCCGGACCTGCCGAAGGGCCTGCTGGACGACGCCGCCGAGGGCGTCGCCGTCATCGACACCGGCAACTACTACCCCCAGCAGCGCGACGGCCGCATCGCCGGCATCGAGGACGAGGGCCTGACCGAGAGCGCCTGGACCGCCCGCGAGATCGGCCACCCGGTCGTCAAGGTCTTCAACGGCACCTACGCCCAGGACCTCCTCGACCGCCACCGCCCGGCCGGCGACCCCGACCGCCTCGCCGTCCCCGTCGCCGGCGACGACGAGGCCGCCAAGGCGAAGGTCCGCGCCCTGGTCGACGAACTCGGCTTCGACACCGTCGACGCGGGCGGCCTCGCCGACTCCTGGCGCCAGGAGCCCGACACCCCCGTCTACGGCCTGCGCGCCGGCGTGGAGGCCGTCACCGAGGCCCTGGCGGCGGCGTCCCCGCAGCGCAAGCCGGAGTACCGCGGCTGACTCAGACGATCTCCAGAGGCCGGTGCGGCCCCTCCGGTAGTTCCACCTTCACCGGATCGCCGGGCCGCACCACGCCACCCGTCACGACGACGCTCATGATCCCGGCCCTGAAGCGCACGGCACCGTCGTCGTCCCGGCCGACGACCTGCTTCATCAGGCCCTTCTGGAAGCCGTCGATCTGGGCGCACGGATTGCGCAGCCCGGTCACCTCGACGACGGCCTCGTCCCCGAGGTGCAGCCGGGTCCCGGCCGGCAGGCCGAGCAGGTCGACGCCGCGGGTGGTGACGTTCTCCCCGAGCTGGCCGGCCGCCACCTGGAAACCGGCCTCGGCGACCTCGGCGAGCAGCTCCTCATGGATGAGGTGCACCTGCCGGAGATTCGGCTGGGAGGGGTCCTTCGCCATCCGGAACCGGTGCTTCACCGTCGTACCGGCGTGCACGTCGCCCTCCACGCCGTGGCCGGCGATCAGCGTGATGCTCTCCCGGTTCGGCTTGGTGAAGGAGTAGGTGCCGTTGCTGCTGACCGCAGCGATGGTGCCGCTCATGAAACGCGTCCCCCGATGTCCGAGCTCAGCACTCGATGATGTTGACCGCCAGCCCGCCCCGGGCCGTCTCCTTGTACTTGACCGACATGTCGGCGCCGGTCTCCTTCATGGTCTTGATGACCTTGTCCAGGGACACCTTGTGCGAGCCGTCGCCGCGCATGGCCATGCGGGCGGCGGTGACGGCCTTGACCGCGGCCATGCCGTTGCGCTCGATGCAGGGGATCTGGACGAGGCCGCCCACGGGGTCGCAGGTGAGGCCGAGGTTGTGCTCCATGCCGATCTCGGCGGCGTTCTCCACCTGCTCCGGCGATCCGCCCAGCACCTCCGCCAGGGCGCCCGCGGCCATCGAGCAGGCCGAGCCGACCTCGCCCTGGCAGCCGACCTCGGCGCCGGAGATGGAGGCGTTCTCCTTGAAGAGCATGCCGATCGCGCCCGCGGCGAGCAGGAAGCGCACCACGCCGTCCTCGTCCGCGCCGGGCACGAAGTTGATGTAGTAGTGCAGGACGGCGGGGATGATGCCGGCCGCGCCGTTCGTCGGGGCGGTGACCACCCGGCCGCCGGCCGCGTTCTCCTCGTTCACCGCCATCGCGTAGAGGGTGATCCACTCCATCGCGAGCGCCTGCGCATCGCCCTCGGAGCGCAGCTTGCGGGCCGTCGTCGCGGCCCGGCGCTTCACCTTCAGGCCGCCCGGCAGGATGCCTTCACGGGACATGCCGCGCGCCACACACGCCTGCATCACCCGCCAGATGTCGAGCAGACCCTCGCGGATCTCCTCCTCGGTGCGCCAGGCGCGCTCGTTCTCCAGCATCAGCGCGGAGATCGACAGGCCGGTCTCCTGCGTCAGGCGCAGCAGCTCGTCGCCCGTGCGGAAGGGGTACTTCAGGACCGTGTCGTCCAGCTTGATGCGGTCCTCGCCGACCGCGTCCTCGTCGACGACGAAGCCGCCGCCCACCGAGTAGTACGTCTTCGAGAGGACTTCCGTGCCCTCGGCGTCGTACGCCCAGATCGTCATGCCGTTCGCGTGGTACGGCAGCGCCTTGCGGCGGTGCAGGATCAGGTCGTCGTCGAAGGAGAAGGGGATCTCGTGCTCGCCGAGGAGCCGGATACGGCCCTGCGCCTTGATGGACTCCACGCGCTCGTCGGCGGACTCCACGTCGACCGTGCGCGGCGAGTCGCCCTCCAGGCCGAGCAGCACCGCCTTCGGGGTGCCGTGGCCGTGGCCGGTCGCGCCCAGCGAGCCGTACAGCTCGCAGCGCACCGCGGCGACGGAGGGCAGCAGGCCCTCGTTGCGCAGCCGGCGGGCGAACATGCGCGCCGCGCGCATCGGGCCCACCGTGTGGGAGCTGGACGGGCCGATGCCGATCGAGAACAGGTCGAAGACCGAGATGGCCACGGTCACTCCTCAGTACGGGGGGCGGTGGGGCGCCCAGGATCGCCGGGCGCCCCCACCAGGGACTTAACTGTTCAGGCCGGGGTACAGCGGGTGCTTGTCCGCCAGGGCCTTGACGCGGGCCTTGAGGGACTCCGCGTCGTACGACGGCTTCAGCGCCTGCGCGATCACGTCCGCGACCTCGGCGAAGTCCTCGGCCGTGAAGCCGCGGGTCGCCAGGGCCGGCGTACCGATGCGCAGACCGGAGGTCACCATCGGCGGACGCGGGTCGTTGGGGACGGCGTTGCGGTTGACCGTGATGCCGACCTCGTGGAGCCGGTCCTCGGCCTGCTGGCCGTCGAGCTCCGACTCGCGCAGGTCGACCAGGATCAGGTGCACGTCCGTACCACCGGACAGCACGTTCACCCCGGCCTCACGGGCGTCGGGCGCGGTGAGCCGCTCGGCGAGGATGCGGGCACCCTCCACGGTACGCCGCTGGCGCTCCTTGAAGTCCTCCGAGGCGGCGACCTTGAAGGAGACCGCCTTGGCCGCGATCACGTGCTCCAGGGGACCGCCCTGGAAGCCCGGGAACACCGAGGAGTTCAGCTTCTTCGCGAACTCCTTCTTCGCCAGGATGATGCCGCCGCGCGGGCCGCCGAGCGTCTTGTGCGTGGTGGAGGTCACCACGTCCGCGTGCTCGACCGGGTTGGCGTGCAGACCGGCCGCGACCAGGCCCGCGAAGTGCGCCATGTCGACCCACAGGTACGCCTCGACCTCGTCGGCGATCCGGCGGAACTCCGCGAAGTCCAGCTCGCGCGGGTACGCCGACCAGCCGGCGATGATCACCTTCGGGCGGTGCTCCTTGGCGAGCCGCTCCACCTCGGCCATGTCCACGAGACCGGCGTCGTCCACGTGGTAGGCGACCACGTTGAACTGCTTGCCGGAGAAGTTCAGCCGCATGCCGTGGGTCAGGTGACCGCCGTGCGCCAGGTCCAGACCGAGGATCGTGTCCCCGGGCTGGGCCAGCGCGAACAGCGCGGCCTGGTTCGCGGAGGCACCGGAGTGGGGCTGGACGTTGGCGTACTCGGCGCCGAACAGCTCCTTGATCCGGTCGATCGCGATCTGCTCGGTGACGTCGACGTGCTCACAGCCGCCGTAGTAGCGGCGGCCCGGGTAGCCCTCGGCGTACTTGTTCGTCAGGACCGAGCCCTGCGCCTCCATGACGGCGAGCGGAGCGAAGTTCTCCGAGGCGATCATCTCGAGCGTGGACTGCTGCCGGACGAGCTCGGCGTCGACCGCCGCGGCGACCTCCGGGTCGAGCTCGTGCAGGGGCGTGTTCAGGACGGACATGGGTCTCCTCAGCCGGCGGTGTGGGCGTCGTACGCGTCGGCGTCGAGCAGGTCGTCCTGCTCGCCCGAGACGCGCACCTTGAACAGCCAGCCGCCCTCGAAGGGGGCCGAGTTCACCAGCGACGGGTCGTTGACGACGTCCTCGTTGATCTCGGTGACCTCACCGGTCACCGGGGAGTAGAGCTCGGACACCGACTTCGTCGACTCCAGCTCACCACAGGTCTCACCCGCGGTGACCTCGGTGCCGACGGCCGGCAGGTCGGCGTAGACGACATCGCCGAGCGCGTTGGCCGCGAACTCGGTGATGCCGATCGTCGACACACCGTCCTCGGCGGCCGACAGCCACTCGTGCTCCTTGCTGTAGCGCAGCTGCTGGGGGTTGCTCATGGCCTGAATTCTCCTGTACGCGCGGATGTGCTGATGACGGGGGGACTGCCGGGAACGTGCGTGAGCAGCGCAATGTGCGCAGAGTCACGCACGGAACGCCCGCAGTGACTACTTCTGGCGCTTGTAGAAGGGCAGCGCCACGACCGTGTACGGCTCGTGCGTGCCCCGGATGTCCACGCCCACGCCCTCGGTGCCGGGCGCGGCGTGCGCGGCGTCGACGTAGGCCATGGCGATCGGCTCGCCCAGGGTGGGGGAGGGGGCGCCGGAGGTGACCTCGCCGATCACCTCGCCGCCCGCGACCACGGAGTAGCCCGCGCGCGGGACGCGACGGCCCTCGGCGACCAGGCCGACGAGCACCCGCGGCGGGTTCTGCTCGGCCCGTGCGGCGGCCTCGGTGAGCGCCTCGCGGCCCACGAAGTCGCCGTCCTTGTCGAACTTCACGACCCGGCCGAGACCGGCGTCGAACGGCGTCAGCTCCGCCGTCAGCTCGTGCCCGTACAGCGGCATGCCCGCCTCCAGGCGCAGCGTGTCCCGGCAGGACAGACCGCACGGGATCAGGCCGACGCCCTCGCCCGCCTTCGTCAGGGCCTGCCACAGCTCCACGGCGTGCTCCGGCTTCACGAACAGCTCGAAGCCGTCCTCGCCGGTGTAGCCGGTGCGCGCGATCAGCGCCGGGACACCCGCGACCGTGCCGGGCAGACCGGCGTAGTACTTCAGATTGTCCAGGTCGGCGTCCGTCAGCGACTTCAGGATGCCCGGGGACTCGGGCCCCTGGACCGCGATCAGCGCGTACGCGTCACGGTCGTCGCGGACCTCGGCGTCGAAACCGGCGGCGCGCTCGGTCAGCGCGTCCAGCACCACCTGGGCGTTGGAGGCGTTCGCGACGACCATGTACTCGGTCTCGGCGAGGCGGTAGACGATCAGGTCGTCCAGGATGCCGCCGTCGGCCTGGCAGATCATGGTGTAGCGGGCGCGGCCCACGCCGACGGCGGCGATGTTGCCGACGAGCGCGAAGTTCAGGAAGTCCGCGGCCTGTGCGCCGGTGACGGTGATCTCGCCCATGTGCGAGAGGTCGAAGAGCCCGGCCCTGGTGCGCACGGCGTTGTGCTCGTCGCGCTCGGAGGCGTAGCGCAGCGGCATGTCCCAGCCAGCGAAGTCGGTCATCGTCGCGCCCAGCGAACGATGCAGCGCATCGAGCGCGGTACGGCGGAGTTCGGTACTGCTCATCGGTCGGTCGTCTCCCAAGTACACGACAGGCGAGGTCATTCCTCCCCATCTGTCATCGGAACCTGAGAGGTTCGCCATGACCGCCCGTACAACGGGTGTACAGGAAGGGACATGGCTTGCACCTTGGGTGGGACCACTGCAGATCAGCGGTCCGCTTTTCAGATGTGCCTCGCCCGCGCGGTAACGGGGCCTGAGAGATTCAAGGGAGGGACTTGCTCCTTCGGCGCCCCAGCGAGGCTGGGGACTCTCCCGCGCGGATTCAAACGGCCGGTATGCAGTTGGCGGGGCCATCATTGCACGCATCCGCCCGGCACGGCAGGCCGCATCTGTGACCGGCCTGTGGCAGTACGCACACGAAATCACCGGCCGCACCGCATTACCGTCTCTTTACACACGATGGGCATGGGTCCTACGACCCGCCCCAGGGGAGGACGATCACGGTGAACAGGACCACGTCGTACGCCACCACGACCCCCGCCCTCGCGCTGCCCGGGCAGGCCGCGGCCCCGGCCCGCGAGGTCCCCTCCGCCCCTGTCGTCCGCGACCTGCGCGACCGCGGTGGCCACAGTCCGCACGCCCTGCTCTTCGGTCCCCGCGACCTCGTCGTGATCACCGGCCTGCCCGGCAGCGGCAAGTCCACGCTCATGCGGCGCGCGGTGCCGGGCATACGCATCGACTCCCAGGACACCCGCGACCGCTTCGACGCGGCCACGCCCCGGCTCCTGCCGTACGCCGTCTACCGGCCCCTGGTCCGGCTCGCGCACTACGCCGGGCTGCGCCGTGCCCTGCGCACCGGCGAGGGCGTCGTCGTGCACGACTGCGGCACGCAGGCCTGGGTGCGCGGCTGGCTGGCCCGTGCGGCCCGCCGCCGGGGCGGCATGCTCCACCTGCTGCTCCTGGACGTCACGCCCGAGCAGGCCCTGGCCGGGCAGCGCGAGCGCGGCCGCGGTGTCTCCCGCTACGCCTTCCGCCGCCACCGCCACGCCGCCTCCCGGCTGCTGCGCCGGGCGGAGCGCGGCGCCCTGCCTCGCGGCTGCGGCTCGGCGGTCCTGCTCGACCGGGACGCGGCGGACACGCTGCGGCGCATCGGCTTCACGGGCTGAGAAGGCGGCCACCCGCACGGGTTAGCCTTTTCAGCCTCAGCAGGTTCTCGGCAGGCGGTAGGCGGCACATGGACTTCCCGGCGCAGGCGCACCCCCATCCGCACGGCGGTTGGCCCGGCAACGAACTCGAGGAGGTGCTCTCCGCCTCCCTCGGCGTGCCGTCGGCCGGCCCCCGCATAGTCGAGGTCCTGGGACGCAGCTTCGTGTGGGTACCCCTGCCCAACGGCGGCGGCCCGGACAGCGGCCCCCTGGACCTGCCCACCCTGGAGATCGACGGCCAGGCGTTCGTGCCCGTCTTCAGCTCCGAGGAACAGTTCCGCCTGGGCGCCGGGCCGACGATGTCGTACGCCATCGCGCCCGCCGTCGAGTTCGCCCGCGGTCTGCCCCCGCAGGCGGGCATCGTGCTGAACCCCGGCGGCGTGGTCGGCGTCCCGCTGCCGCCCGAGGCCGTCGCCGAGCTCTGCCGGGCCGGGCGCACCCCGCTGGACGGGCCCGCGAGCGGCGGCCGGGTCCGCCTCTTCGAGCCCGACTGGCAGGACGACCCGGTCGACTTCCTCTCCGCGGCCGCCGCCGAGTTCGACGCCACCGGCATCGTCCTCACCGCCCGCCGCTGCCTCGCCGCGATCGAGACCGCCGACCCGGTCCTCTTCGTCGGCGTCGAACTCTCCCAGTGGGAGGGCGACCTGCGCACGATCCCGACGGAGGCCCTGGGCCGTGCCCTCGGCAGGGTCCCGGTGCGCTGGCCGGTGAACCTGGTCCTGCTGGACGTGGCCCAGGACCCGGTGGGGGACTGGATGAAGCACAAGGTCCGCCCGTTCTTCCAGAAGTAGGGTCCGTCCCTTCTTCCGGAAGTAGCGCACCCTTCTTCCGGAAGTACCGGACCGGATCGCCCCCGAGCCCCCTCCGATCCTCCCCCCGGACGACATAACCTGGTTTCATTACCCAGTCGAAGAAAGAAGGGGCGTAACACAGTGAGCGCGAGCGGCACCGCCGCGACCGGCACGGTCGAGCACACGCTGCGCCAGGTCACCCCGGGGCGTTACGACGCCTACGAGGCGCTCCTGCGTGCCCTCGCGACACCCACCTCCGGCCAGATCTGGATGCTGCTGTGGCACGGCCAGGCCGGCTCGCCCGACGCCCAGTACGGCACGATGGAGGTCGAGGGCCACGCGTACGCCCCCTGCGTCACGTCCGCGCAGGAACTCGCGGCCAGCGGCTGGAACCGCAGTTACGAAGTGGTCGAGGGCATCGACGTCGCCCGCACGCTCTACCCCGACCACTACGGCCTCTGGCTCAACCCGCACGCCTCCAACGGCGGCGTGGGCATCCCGTGGCTCGACCTGCGCCGGATCGCGACGGGCCTGGACCGCCAGCCGGCCGGCCCGCTGCGGCTGGCCGAACCCGGCATCGAGATCCCGCAGTTCTACGCCCTGCTCGCGCAGAACGCCCACCGCACCCCCGCCGTACGCACCCTGCGCCGCGCCTGGGTGCAGCCCGCGCTCGGGGAGCCGTACCTCGCCATCGGTCTGGACGTGTACGACACCTCGCCGCCGGCCGTGGACTCCGTACGCGCGATGATGCACCAGTCCATCGGCGCCGTACCGGACGGACTGCCCGTGTCGACGGTGGCGATGTCCGACGAGTACTGCCCGGTCGCGATGTGGATGCGGGCCCATGCCCGCCCCTTCTACGACCGTGAGGCGCACGGCGCCGTGGCCGCGCCGGCACCCGCCCCGGGCTACGGTTATCCGCCGGTGCGCGGCGCGTACTAGAGCCGTCTCACCCTTCAGGCCCCCCGGATCGCAAGAGGGCTTTCTGCGCGCGTAGATGCGGTCGGTATCGACCCATCTGTCCCACACGCCCCAAGTTCTCCTCGTCCGACCGCCGTTACCTGCTGTCCGGATAACGGATTCCCCAGGACAGCATCACGTTTACGCATCCATTCACCGCCAAGTCTGGCAACAGATCGCCAAAGCGTTGAAGACTCCCGCACCAGGGGTGTTCGCCCGGGTGTTCGCCCCAGTACGACGGACTGACAACGCCGCTACAGCGGCAAGTGCGGGCCGGCTACCGCCGGTTGAGAGGGGTCCCTGCCAGATGACGGCACCATTGCACGAGCCGACCGCGGAAGCGGCCCCGAGCGCGGCCGAGGAAGCCGCGGCAGTCAGCGGTGGCGCGAAGGCCGTACAGGGCCGCTCCCTGGGCCGGATCGCCTGGGAGCGCCTCAAGCGCGACAAGCTCGCTCTGGCGGGTGGCGCCCTGGTGCTGCTGCTCATCCTGGTCGCCGTGCTCGCCCCTGTGATCAGCAACCTCGTCGGCCAGGACCCCGAGTCCCACCACGAGGACCTCATCGACCCGCTGTTCGGCACGCCCACGGGGTCCCTGGGCGGCATGAGCGGCGATCACCTGCTGGGCGTCGAGCCGGTCAGCGGCCGCGACATCTTCGCGCGCATCGTCTACGGCGCGCGGATCTCGCTGCTCGTCGGCTTCCTGTCGGCGGTCGTCGCCGTCGTCATCGGCACCGTCCTCGGTATCCTCGCGGGCTTCTTCGGCGGCTGGGTCGACTCCCTGATCAGCCGGGTGATGGACGGTCTGCTGGCCTTCCCGCAGCTGCTCTTCATCATCGCGCTGGTCTCCGTCATGCCGAGCGAGATGCTGGGCCTGGAGGGCACGAACGTCCGCCTGTTCGTGATGATCCTGGTCATCGGCTTCTTCGGGTGGCCCTACATCGGACGCGTGGTGCGCGGCCAGACCCTCTCCCTGCGTGAGCGGGAGTACGTCGAGGCCGCCCGATCGCTGGGCGCCGGGCGCTTCTACATCCTGTTCAAGGAGCTGCTGCCCAACCTGGTCGCCCCGATCGTCGTGTACACGACGATGATGATCCCCACCAACATCCTCACCGAAGCGGCACTCAGCTTCCTGGGCGTCGGCGTCAAGCCGCCCACGGCCTCGTGGGGTCAGATGCTGTCGAACGCGATCGACTACTACGAGTCGGACCCCATGTACATGGTCGTCCCGGGTGTAGCGATCTTCATCACGGTTCTTGCCTTCAACCTCTTCGGCGACGGCGTGCGTGACGCGCTCGACCCGAAGGGCTCCCGCTGAACTGCCGTACCTCAAGCGACCCGTGGCACACCACACGGGATCTCTCATCACAACCGGAGGGTCCGAGATCGTGACTACCCAACGCACCTCAGGGCGGCGCAAGCAGGCCATGGCCGCTGCCGCGGTGGTCGCCGCGCTGCTGACCACGGCGGCGTGCGGCGGCGGCGACGGCGACGGCGACGGCGGCTCCAAGACCGGCGCTGCCGGCTTCGACGCCGCCAACAACAAGGTCGCCCAGGCCTCGCTGGCCAAGAAGGGCGGCACGCTGAAGTTCGCCGGAGCCCAGGACGCCGACTCGTGGGACACCACCCGCGGTTACTACGGCTTCATGTGGAACTTCGCGCGCTACTACAGCCGCCAGCTCGTCACGAACAAGACCGAGCCGGGCAAGGCGGGCGCCGAGCTCACCCCCGACCTCGCCACGGGCCTCGCGAAGGTCACGGACGACGGCAAGACCTACACGTACACCCTGCGTGACGACGTCACCTGGGAGGACGGCAAGCCGATCACGTCCAAGGACATCAAGTACGGCATCGAGCGCGTCTGGGCCCAGGACGTCCTGGCCGGCGGCCCGACGTACCTGAAGGAGGTCCTCGACCCCACGGGCACGTACCAGGGCCCGTACAAGGACAAGTCCGCGGACAAGCTCGGCCTGAAGGCGATCGAGACGCCGGACGACAAGACCATCGTCTTCAAGCTTCCGAAGGCCAACTCGGACTTCGAGGAGATGCTGGCGCTGATCTCCGCCTCCCCGGTCCGCCAGGACAAGGACACCAAGTCCAAGTACGGCCTGAAGCCGTTCTCCTCCGGCCCGTACAAGTTCGAGTCGTACGACCCGGGCAAGTCGCTGAAGCTGGTCCGCAACGAGAACTGGAAGCAGTCCTCGGACCCGGTCCGCAAGGCGTACCCGGACGCGATCACGCTCAACATCTTCTCCAACGCCAACGACATGGACCAGCGCCTGATCGCGGGCGACTACGACCTGGACATCAACCAGACCGGCATGTCGCCGCAGGGCCGCACCACCGCCCTGAAGCAGCACAAGGAGAACCTGGACAACCCGGTCTCCGGCTACATCCGCTACGCGGTCTTCCCGCAGAGCGTGAAGCCGTTCGACAACGAGAACTGCCGCAAGGCCGTGATCCTGGGCGCCGACCACGTGTCGCTGCAGAACGCCCGTGGCGGCCCGATCGCCGGCGGTGACATCGGCACCAACATGCTGCCGCCGTCGATCCCGGGCTCCGAGGGTCAGTCCTACGACCCGTTCGAGCTGGCCGGCAAGAACAAGAGCGGCAACGTGGCCGAGGCCAAGAAGCTGCTCAAGGCCTGTGGCAAGCCGAACGGCTTCAAGACCACCATCGCCGTGCGCAACAACAAGCCGGTCGAGGTGGCCACCGCCGAGTCCCTGCAGGCGTCGCTGAAGAAGATCGGCGTCACCGCCGACATCGAGCAGTACGACGGCTCGCAGACCTCCGGCATCATCGGCAGCCCCTCGAACGTGAAGAAGAAGGGCTTCGGCATCATCATCATGGGCTGGGGTCCGGACTTCCCGTCCGTCCAGGGCTTCGGTCTGCCGCTGTGGCACAGCAAGTACATCCTCGAGTCGGGCAACAACAACTACGCCCTCATCAAGGACAAGGCGATCGACGGCCTGTTCGACGACTACGTCAACACGCTGGACGACGCCGAGAAGGCCAAGATCTCCACGCAGATCAACCACAAGGTCATGGAAGGCGGCTACTACCTGCCCTTCGTCTTCGAGAAGTTCATCAACTGGCGCGGCAGCCGGCTGGCGAACGTCTACACCACGGACGGCTACAGCGGCATGTACGACTTCGTCAACCTCGGCCTGAAGTCCGCGAAGTAACCGGCACACCCGCCGAACGCACGAAAGGCAGGTGAAGGCCGGCGAGGCGTGAGCCGCGGGCCACCGGAAGACCTCCGGTGGCCCGCGGTCCCGCCGCGGGCCGAGAGCTGTGCTCACTTACCTCATCAGGCGGTTGTTCGCCGCCGCAGTGATGCTCGTGGTCATCGTCATGGTGGTCTTCGGCATCTTCTTCCTCGTCCCGAAGTGGGCGGGCGTCGACATCGCCTCGAGCTTCGTGGGCAAGCAGGCCGACCCTGCGGCCGTCGAGGCCGTACGGGCGAAGCTGGGTCTGGCCGACCCGATCTACGCCCAGGTCTGGGAGTTCTTCAAGGGCATCTTCACCGGCCGCACCTACTCGGGCGGCGGGGACGTCACCGAGTGCGCCGCGCCCTGCTTCGGCTACTCCTTCCGCAGCGAGCAGGCCATCTGGCCGGTGCTCACCGACCGCCTCCCGGTGACCCTGGGCCTGGCGCTCGGCGCCGCCGTGCTGTGGCTGCTGCTCGGTGTCTCGGCGGGTGTGCTCTCCGCGCTCAAGCGGGGCAGCCTGTGGGACCGCGGCGCGATGATCGTCGCCCTCGGCGGTGTCTCGCTGCCGATCTACTTCACCGCGATGCTCTCGCTGGCGATCTTCGACTACGGCCTCGGCTGGGTCGACGGTGAGTACGTACCGTTGGAGGACAGCTTCAGCGGCTGGTTCCAGAGCATGCTGCTGCCCTGGGTCACGCTGGCCTTCCTCTACGCCGCGATGTACGCCCGCATCACGCGCGCCACCATGATGGAGATCCTCGGCGAGGACTACATCCGCACCGCGCGCGCCAAGGGCCTCACCGAGAAGGTCGTCATCTCCAAGCACGCCATGCGCTCCACGATGACCCCGATCCTGACCATGCTCGGCATGGACCTCGGTGCCCTCATCGGCGGCGCGATCCTCACCGAGACCGCGTTCAGCCTGCCCGGCCTGGGCCAGGCGGTGCTCAACGGCATCCGCACCCAGGACCTGCCCATCATCCTGGGCGTCACCCTGATCACCTCCCTCGCGGTGCTCCTCGCCAACCTCGTGGTGGACGTTATGTACGCCGTGATCGACCCCCGAGTGAGGCTCACATGACCGAACTCAGCAAGACCGGTGCCGCCGTCGGCGAGCCCACCACCGGCAACGCCCCCTCCGCCTTCCTCGAAGTGCGGGACCTGAAGGTGCACTTCCCGACCGACGACGGCCTGGTCAAGTCCGTCGACGGGCTCAGCTTCCAGCTGGAGAAGGGCAAGACCCTCGGCATCGTCGGCGAGTCGGGCTCCGGCAAGTCGGTGACCAGCCTCGGCATCATGGGCCTGCACACCGCCGGCCAGTACGGCAAGCGCAAGGCGCAGATCTCCGGCGAGATCTGGCTGAACGGCACCGAGCTGCTGTCGGCCGACCCCGACAAGGTCCGCAAGATGCGCGGCCGCGAGATGGCGATGATCTTCCAGGATCCGCTGTCCGCGCTGCACCCGTACTACACGATCGGCCAGCAGATCGTGGAGGCGTACCGGATCCACCACGACGTCGACAAGAAGACCGCCAAGCGCCGTGCGGTGGAGATGCTCGACCGGGTGGGCATCCCGCAGCCCGACAAGCGCGTCGACAACTACCCGCACGAGTTCTCCGGCGGTATGCGCCAGCGCGCGATGATCGCGATGTCGCTGGTCAACAACCCCGAGCTGCTCATCGCGGACGAGCCGACCACCGCCCTGGACGTCACCGTCCAGGCGCAGATCCTGGACCTGATCCGCGATCTGCAGACCGAGTTCGGCTCGGCGGTCATCATCATCACCCACGACCTGGGCGTCGTCGCCGAGCTCGCCGACGACCTGCTGGTGATGTACGGCGGCCGGTGCGTCGAGCGCGGGCCCGCGGAAAAGGTGTTCTACGAGCCCCGGCACCCCTACACCTGGGGTCTGCTCGGCTCGATGCCGCGCCTGGACCGCGACCAGCAGGAGCGGCTGATCCCGGTCAAGGGCTCCCCGCCCTCCCTCATCAACATCCCGTCCGGCTGCGCCTTCAACCCGCGCTGCCCGTACGCGGATCTGCCGAAGGACAACGTCACCCGCACGGTCCGCCCCGAGCTGACCGAGGTCGGCAGCGAGCACTGGGCCGCCTGCCACATGACGCAGGAGCAGCGGGAGCGTATCTGGACCGAAGAGATTGCGCCGAAGCTGTGAGTGACGAGAAAGCGGTGACGACCGCCGCCAAGAGCGAGAGCCCCCGTGCCGAACGGGAGGTGCTGCTGAAGGTCACCGGCCTGCAGAAGCACTTCCCGATCAAGAAGGGCCTGCTCAAGCGGCAGGTCGGCGCGGTGCACGCGGTCGACGGCATCGACTTCGAGGTCCGCTCCGGCGAGACCCTGGGCGTCGTCGGCGAGTCCGGCTGCGGCAAGTCCACGATGGGCCGGCTGATCACCCGGCTGCTCGAACCGACCGGCGGCACCGTCGAGTTCGAGGGCAAGGACATCACGCACCTCGGGGTGTCGGGCATGCGCCCGCTGCGCCGCGACGTGCAGATGATCTTCCAGGACCCGTACTCCTCGCTGAACCCGCGCCACACCATCGGCACGATCGTCGGCGCCCCCTTCAAGCTCCAGGGCGTCGAGCCCGAGGGCGGCATCAAGAAGGAGGTGCAGCGGCTGCTGTCGGTGGTCGGGCTCAACCCCGAGCACTACAACCGCTACCCGCACGAGTTCTCCGGCGGCCAGCGCCAGCGCATCGGCATCGCCCGCGCGCTCGCGCTGAACCCGAAGCTCGTCGTGGCCGACGAGCCGGTCTCGGCCCTGGACGTGTCGATCCAGGCGCAGGTCGTGAACCTGCTGGACGACCTCCAGCAGGAACTGGGCCTGACGTACGTGATCATCGCGCACGACCTCTCGGTCGTCCGGCACGTCTCGGACCGGATCGCGGTGATGTACCTCGGCAAGATCGTGGAGCTGGCCGACCGGGACCTGCTCTACAAGACGCCGATGCACCCGTACACCAAGGCGCTGATGTCGGCGGTGCCGATCCCGGACCCGAGGCGCAAGGCCGCCAAGAGCGACCGGATCCTGCTCAAGGGCGATGTGCCCTCGCCGATTTCGCCGCCGAGCGGCTGCCGCTTCCACACCCGGTGCTGGAAGGCCACGGAGATCTGCAAGACGACCGAGCCGCCGCTCATCGAGCTGCGCCCCGGCCAGCAGGTCGCCTGCCACCACCCGGAGAACTTCGAGGACCAGCAGCCGCAGGACACCAAGCTGCTGAAGTCGGCCGAGGCCGCGGCCGAGGACGTCCCCGAAGCCGAGGTCGCCAAAGAGAAGTGACCCCTGAACGAGCCCCCGCCTTGCAATGTAAGGCGGTGGCTCGCTCATAGGTAAGAATTAGGGGTGCTTGAGCAACTCTTCAGCCCGTCCGTCCAGCACACGCTCGATCTGGTCGGCATCTTCGTCTTCGCCATCTCCGGCGCCCTGCTGGCCGTGCGCAAGAACTTCGACGTCTTCGGCATCGCCGTCCTCGCCGAGGTCACCGCGCTCGGCGGCGGGCTCTTCCGGGACCTGATCATCGGGGCCGTGCCCCCGGCGGCGTTCACGGACCTCGGCTACTTCCTGACGCCCCTGCTGGCCGCGCTGCTGGTCTTCTTCCTGCACCCGGAGGTCGAGCGCATCCAGTTCGGCGTGAACGTCTTCGACGCGGCGGGCCTCGGCCTGTTCGCCGTCGCGGGGACGACGAAGGCGTACGAGTACGGCCTGAACCTGACGGCGTCCGCCGCGCTCGGCCTCGCCACAGCGGTCGGCGGCGGTGTCCTGCGGGACGTCCTCGCGAACGAGGTGCCCTCCCTGCTGCGCTGGGACCGTGACCTGTATGCGGTGCCGGCGATGGTCGGCGCGGGCATGGTGGTCCTCTGCATCCGCTTCGACGCGCTGACGACCTTCACCTCGGGTCTCGCCGTCGTCACGTCCTTCGTGCTGCGGCTGCTGGCCATGCACTACCACTGGCGGGCGCCGCGGGCCTGGAACCGGAGGTCGACGGCGAGGGAGGCGGACGAGAGCCGGCAGATCTAAAAAGCTACCGCTTAGTAGTTTCCTGTTGTACGGTACCGCCATGGCTCAGGCATCCCAGGCGATCATCGGCGACAGCGAGTTCGACCGAGACACCGCGCTCACCCGCCGCTGCGATGGCGTCTACGACATCGACCTCTCCGCGGGCTGGACCATCATCAGCGCCGTGAACGGCGGCTACCTGCTGGCGGTATTGGGCCGCGCCCTCGCGGACGCCCTGCCGCACCCGCACCCGTTCACGATCTCCGCGCACTATCTGACGGCGTCCCAGCCGGGCCCGGCCGTCGTCCGCACGGACGTCGTCCGCACCGGCCGCACGCTTTCCACCGGCCAGGCCTCCCTCTTCCAGTACGACGACCAGGGCGCCGAGGTCGAGCGCATCCGGGTCCTCGCCTCCTACGGCGACCTGGACTCCCTGCCGGACGACGTCCGCACCACGGCGACGCCGCCCGCGATCCCGCCGATGGCCCAGTGCTTCGGCCCCGAGGACGGACCCGCCCCGGTCGACGGCAGCTCCGCCATCGCCGACCGCCTGATGCTCAAGCTCGACCCCGCCACCCTCGGCTGGGCCCTCGGACAGCCCTCCGGCAAGGGCGAGATGCGCGCCTGGTTCGGCCTCGCCGACGGCCGCGACATGGACCCCCTCTCCCTCCTCCTCGCGGTGGACGCCCTGCCGCCCACGGCCTTCGAGCTGGGCATCAAGGGCTGGGTCCCGACCGTCGAACTCACCGTCCACGTCCGCTGCCGCCCGGCCCCGGGGCCGGTGAGGGTCTCGATCACGACCCGCAACCTGGCCGGCGGCTTCCTGGAGGAGGACGCGGAGATCTGGGACGCCGAGGACCGCTTGGTGGCCCAGTCCCGCCAATTGGCAAGGGTCCGGCTGGCCTGACCCAGGGGCGCGGGGCTGTATCGATCTGCGGCTCCGCCGCGTGGGCGCGACCAGCCAGGGACGACAGAAAGCGCAGACGCACAACAGAGGCACCTCGGTAGGCGCCGTAGCCTGACCCCGTGAAGTCGGACCGCCTGCTGTCGATCCTCCTACTGCTGCAAACCCGCGGCCGCGTCTCCGCCCCGGAACTGGCAGACCGTCTGGAGGTGTCCGTAAGGACGATCTACCGAGACGTAGAGGCCCTCTCCGGCGCAGGCATCCCCGTCTACGCCGAGCGCGGGCGAACCGGCGGCATCCAACTCCTCGACGGCTTCCGTACGGACGTCACCGGCCTGACGGCCGACGAGTCGAGGGCGTTGTTCGTCCTCGCGGCCCAGGGCGCCCACCAGGCCCTGGGTCTGGACACGGCCCTCGGCCAGGCCCTGCGCAAGGTGATGGCCGCGCTCCCCGCCCCCCACCGCCCGGCCGCGGAGGCGACGTCCCGCCGCATCCTCGTGGACGCCACCCGCTGGCGCGGCGAAGCCGCCGACCCCGCCGATCTCGGAACACTGCAGGACGCCGTCTTCACCGACAGGCGCCTGAGGCTGAGCTACCGGCACAGCGGTGCCGCCGAGCCCCGCACGTACACGGTCGACCCGTACGGCCTCGTGGCGAAGGCCGGCGTCTGGTACCTGGTGGCCGACCGTCGGGGGACCCCCCGCCTGTTCCGCGCCGACCGCGTCCACCAGGCCACGGTCCTGCCCGACGCGGTCCACCGCCGCCCCGGCGTCGAACTCGCCGACGTCTGGGAGGTGCTGCGCCGCGAGGTGGAGGAGCGCCGCGGGAGCCTGGAGGTCACCGCCAGGGTCCGCCGCGACCGCCTCGGCCTCTTCCTGCGCCTGAACGCCCCCTGGCTGACCGGCCGTCCGGCCGAGGAGGACACCGACGGCGACTGGATCACCGTACGACTGGCGTACGAGGTCCTCGGCGAGGTGCGTCAACTGCTGCAGTTCGGCGATCGCGTGGAGGTCCTGGAGCCGGCCGAGGTGCGCGAGGAGCTGGCCCGGGCGGCGCGGGCCGTCGCGGAGCTGTACGGCGGCGGGGTCAGTCCAGCCAGTGCGCGCGGCCTACGCCGATGAGGCGCAGCTGGCGGGCGGCGACCCGGGTGACGCGCTCCCGCTGTTCCTCGGTGGCCTCCTGGGCCTCCAGGAGCAGGGAGGCGGTCATCAGCATCTGGTCGACGTAGAGGCCGGCCAGCATCAGCAGGTCGTCGTCGCTCCAGCCCTCGGCCTCCGGGTCCTTGGCCAGCTCCGTCTTCACCTCCTCGGTGAAGCGGGCGAGTTGGTCGCGGATGGCCTCGCGCACGGGCTGCACCCCGCCGTGCCGTTCGCGGGCGATGAACCTCACGTGGGCGGGGTGGGTGTCCACATGGCCGCTGATCAGCTCGATGGCGCGGGCGATGCGCCGGTCGCTGTCGCCGGTGGTGGACACCGTGGTCCGGATCATCGGGTGCAGGCTGCCGAGCGCCTCCTCGACCAGCGCGACACCGAGGTCCGCGGTGGAGCGGAAGTGCCGGTAGAACGCGGTCGGCGCGACCCCGACGGCACGGGTGACCTCACGCAGGCCCAGGCTGCTCAGGCTCTGGTGCTCCAGCAGCTCCAGGGCCGCGTCCAGGAGGGCCTGACGGGTCTTCTGCTTCTGGGCCTGCCGGACGCCGAGGATGTGACTCATGCCATACAGTTAACAACTGTTCTCCGGAATTGGGAAGTCGTCCTGTGCGCTAGACTCAAGAGTCAGTGAACAAGTGTAACTACAAACGTTCACCGAAGCTTCAGGGGGACGCACCCCTGAGGCGTTCCGGAGGGGGATTCCATCCCATGCTGTTTCTCGTCGCCGCACTCCTGCTGCTCGGTGTGGTCCTGGGCGCCGTCGCCCACGCACCGCTCTCCGTCAGTCTCGTCGCGGCCGCCGTGATCGCCGTCTGGCTCGGCGTCTTCGCCCTGCGCGAGCGGCACGGCCGCCGCCACCACACACCCACCCGCTGACCATCGGGAGCCGATCGTCATGCAGCTGACCGCCCCGGCCACCGGCCGGACCACCACCACCGCCCGCGACGCCGACGGCATGGCCGTCGCGTCCTTCGTCCTCGGCCTGCTGGGCCTGCTCGTCTTCAACCTCTTCCTCGGCCCGACCGCGATCGTCCTGGCGGGCGTCGCGCTGTGGCGCGACACCGGCCGGCGCGGCCGCGCCCTGCTCGGGCTCGGCCTCGGCGTCGCCGACCTCGTCGTGCTCGTCGCGTTCATGCAGGCGGACAACGCGCTCTCCTGGAGCTTCTGAGTCCGCGACCGCTGAGTCGGTTTCCGGCCTCGCTCCGCGGGCACCGCACGCGGCCCCGCCATGAACGCCCCGTAGAATCGGCGTCACCATGGCATACCTCGACCACGCCGCGACGACCCCGATGCTTCCGGAGGCGGCAGAGGCCCTGACCGCCCACCTGGGCGTCACCGGAAACGCCTCGTCCCTCCACGCGTCGGGCCGCCGGGCTCGCCGTACGGTCGAGGAAGCCCGCGAAGCCCTCGGCGAGGCGCTCGGCGCCCGCCCCAGCGAGGTCGTCTTCACCTCGGGCGGCACCGAGGCCGACAACCTCGCGGTGAAGGGCCTGTACTGGGCCCGCCGTGACGCCGACCCGGCCCGCACCCGGGTCCTCGCCAGCCCCGTCGAGCACCACGCCGTGCTCGACGCCGTGCACTGGCTCGGCGAACACGAGGGCGCCACCGTCGAGTACCTCCCCGTCGACAGCTACGGCCGCGTCCACCCCGACGCCCTGCGCGAGGCCATCGCCCGCAACCCCGACGACGTCGCCCTCGCCACCGTCATGTGGGCCAACAACGAGATCGGCACCGTCCTGCCGGTCCGTGAACTGGCCGACGCGGCGGGCGAGTTCGGGGTTCCGCTGCACGCCGACGCGGTCCAGGCCTTCGGTCAGATTCCGGTCGACTTCGCCGCCTCGGGACTCGCCGCCATGACCGTCTCCGGCCACAAGATCGGCGGGCCGTACGGCATCGGCGCGCTGCTCCTCGGCCGGGAGTACACCCCCGTGCCTGTGCTGCACGGCGGCGGCCAGGAGCGGCATGTGCGCTCCGGCACCCTCGACGTGCCCGCCATCGCCTCCTTCGCCGTGGCCGGACGCCTCGCCGCCGAGCAGCGCGAGTGGTTCGCCCGCGAGATCGGCGCCCTGCGCGACGAGCTGGTGACCGCGGTCCGCGCGGCCGTGCCCGACGCGATCCTCGGCGGCGACCCGGCGCCCGAGGGCCGCCTGCCCGCCAACGCCCACTTCACCTTCCCCGGCTGCGAGGGCGACTCGCTGCTCCTGCTGCTCGACGCGCAGGGCATCGAGTGCTCCACCGGCTCCGCCTGCACCGCCGGAGTCGCCCAGCCCAGCCATGTGCTGCTCGCCACCGGAACCGACCCGGACCTGGCCCGCGGCACCCTGCGCTTCTCCCTCGGCCACACCTCCACCGAGGCCGACGTCGAGGCCGTCGCCAAGGCCATCGGGCCGGCGGTGGAGCGGGCGCGTGCGGCGGGGCTGAGCTGAGTCGCTGGGCGGGGGCCGGTGACAGGGCTGAGCTGGGCGGGAGCCGGTGCCGGGGCTGAGCTGAGCCGCTACGCCCGGGCCGGTGTCGGGGACGATGACGGGGCCGGTGTCGTCGCCGGTGCCGTACGAGCCCGTCGTACGAGCTTCAGATAGCGGTCCCAGTCCCAGTGCGGCCCCGGGTCGGTGTGGTCCGTGCCCGGCACCTCCACATGGCCGATGATGTGCTCGCGGTCGACGGGGATGTCGTAGCGCGCGCATATCCGGGCCGTCAGACGCGCCGAGGCCGCGTACATCGCGTCCGTGAAGTCCTGCGGGCGGTCCACGAATCCGGCGTGCTCGATGCCCACACTGCGCTCGTTGTACTCCCGGTTCCCCGCGTGGTACGCCACGTCCAGCTCGCGGATCATCTGGGTGATCCGGCCGTCCTGGCCGACGATGTAGTGCGCCGCCGCTTTGTGCCCCGGGTCCTGGAACACCTGCACCGCGCTCGCGAAGCTGCCCTGGGTGACATGGATGACCACCAGGTCGATGCCGTAGTCGTCGGGCCGGTCCGCCCAGCGGAAGTTGGCGTCGGACGCCGCCGTCCAGCGGGCACCCTCGAAGTCGACCGCGCCCTCCACGCGCGGCTTCTCCACGCCCGGCGCCCGCCACCACAGTCTGCGCAGCTCGTCGCGGGCGAGCACCGCGACGCCGGCCGCGGCCGCCATGCCGCCGGCGATCAGCGCGCGCCGCCTGATCTGCCGGTCCGTGTCGCCCGTAGTCCGCTCCATGTGATCCCCAACGCATACTCGGCGGCTGCGGTTCCCACGTCCCCGTACCCTGGAAGGGTTATGACTGACACCCCGCAGCGCTCCCGTCCCCTCCGCGTCCTCGCCGCCATGTCCGGAGGCGTCGACTCCGCCGTCGCCGCCGCCCGCGCGGCCGAGGCGGGCCACGACGTGACCGGCGTCCACCTCGCACTCTCCGCGAACCCGCAGTCCTTCCGCACGGGCGCCCGCGGCTGCTGCACCATCGAGGACTCCCGCGACGCCCGCCGCGCCGCGGACGTCATCGGCATCCCGTTCTACGTCTGGGACCTCGCCGACCGCTTCCGCGAGGACGTCGTCGAGGACTTCATCGCCGAGTACGAGGCCGGCCGTACGCCCAACCCGTGCCTGCGCTGCAACGAGAAGATCAAGTTCGCGGCGCTGCTGGACAAGGCGCTCGCGCTCGGCTTCGACGCGGTCTGCACCGGTCACTACGCCAAGGTGATCGTCGGCGAGGACGGCACCCGCGAGCTGCACCGCGCCTCCGACATGGCCAAGGACCAGTCGTACGTCCTCGGTGTCCTGGACGACCAGCAGCTCGCCCACGCGATGTTCCCGCTCGGCGACACGCTGACGACGAAGGAAGAGATCCGCGCGGAGGCCGAGCGCCGGGGCCTGGCCGTGGCGAAGAAGCCCGACTCGCACGACATCTGCTTCATCGCCGACGGCGACACCCAGGGGTTCCTGGCGAAGCGGCTCGGCAAGGCGGAGGGCGACATCGTCGACGAGTCCGGCACCAGGCTCGGCACCCACGAGGGCGCCTACGGCTTCACCATCGGCCAGCGCAAGGGCCTGCGCATCGGCACCCCGGCCGCCGACGGCAAGCCGCGCTACGTCCTCGACATCTCCCCGGTGAACAACACGGTGACGGTCGGCCCGGCCGAGTCCCTGGACGTCAGCGAGCTGCGCGCCATCAAGCCCCGCTGGTGCGGCGCCGCCCCCACCGGCCCCGGCACCTACACCGCCCAGCTGCGCGCCCACGGCGGCGAGACCGAGGTCACCGCGGAACTGGTGGACGGCTCGTTGCAGGTGACGTTCCGAGAGCCCGTGCGCGGCGTCGCCCCCGGCCAGGCGATCGTCCTGTACGACGGCACGCGCGTGGTGGGCTCGGCGACGATCGCCTCGACCACGCGCGTGGCAGCACTGCCGCACTCCTGACCTAGAGTGCCTGCACCGGGCGGAAGATCGTCCGCCCGGTGCTCACAGGCATACAACAGGGGTGGGACATGACACTGCGGAAGCAGCGCAGACTCTCGCGCGCGGCGACCGTGCTCACGGCCGCCGGTACGGCGCTCGCCAGCACATTGCTCATGGCGCCCGGCGCGCACGCGGCCGACAGCGACATCACGTTCTCGGACGTGGTGATCAACAAGGGCAAGCCGATCGTCCTCGGTACCGGCGCCGAGATCGAGGTGCCGATGACCTACACGCTGAAGACCAAGGTCAGGCTGGACAGCTGGCAGGTGTCGGCGTACAGAGGCACCTACGGCCAGAACTCGTATCACCTGGCCATCGGAACGATCCGGTGGAATTGCAGCCAGTCCAGCGCGGGCGGCTACACCTTCTACGACTGCGACGAGTCGCTCCAGGTCGACCCCGACATGCTCCCCGGCGGCCGGAAGCTCGTCAACAGCGACGCCACCGTCTGGAAGACCGCCGGCCTCGGGATCAAGGTCGGCGGCGGCTACGACGACGACCTGCTCTCCTACACCACCCGCCTCAAGCGCGCCTCCGTCATCGAGGGCGCCGACGCGGGCCCCGAGCCGGTCACCAAGGGCAAGCCGATCACGATCAAGGGCACGCTCAAGCGCGCCAACTGGAACACGCACCGCTACGACGTCTACGGCGGGCAGAAGGCCGTCCTGCAGTTCAAGGCGGCGGGCACGACGGCGTGGACCTACGTCAAGACGGTCACGACCTCCACCACGGGCGCCCTGAAGACCACCGTCACCGCCGCCAAGGACGGCACGTGGCGCTGGTACTACGCCGGCAACTCCGTCACGGGCGCCAAGGCGACCACCGGCGACTACGTGGACGTCCGGTAACGAGGCGCCCCGGCCGGGCGGCCGAGCGGGCCCCGTACGGTGTTCTGCATGAACATCTGCGTCTTCCTCTCCGCCGCCGACCTCGACGACCGCTACACCCGCCCCGCCCGTGAGTTCGCCGAGCTGATGGGCAAGGGCGGGCACACGCTCGTGTGGGGCGGTTCGGACGTCGGCCTGATGAAGGTCGTGGCGGACGGTGTGCAGGAGGCGGGCGGCCGGCTGGTCGGCGTCTCGGTGGGCTTCCTGTCCGCGAAGGCCCGCGCGGGCGCCGACGAGATGGTGATCGCCCGCGACCTCGCCGAGCGCAAGAAGCTGCTCCTGGAGAAGGCCGACGCCGTGGTGATCATGGTGGGTGGCACCGGCACGCTCGACGAGGCGACCGAGATCCTGGAGCTGAAGAAGCACGGCCACACCGACAAGCCGGTCGTGCTGCTCAACACCGCCGGCTTCTACGACGGCCTCAAGGAGCAGTTCCGCCGCATGGACACCGAGGGCTTCCTGCCCCGGCCGCTCACCGACCTGGTGTTCTTCGCCGAGGAGCCGGTGGGCGCGCTGGCCTACCTCGAGGAGAGCCAGGGCGTGCGGTAGTGCGAGCATGGCGGGCATGGCTACACATGTGATCACCGGGGCCGGCTCCGGCATCGGCGCGGCCGTCGCCCGCCGTCTGCACGCGCGCGGGGACGAACTCGTGCTCCACGCGCGCGACGCGGGCCGCGCCAAGGAGCTGGCGGCCGAGTTCCCCGGCGCCAGGACCCTCGTCGGCGACCTGGCCGACCCCGACAAGCTCAGCTGGGCCTTCTCCCACCAGACGCTGCCGGACCAGGTCGACACCCTGCTGCACATCGCCGGCGTCGTCGACCTCGGCCCGGTCGGTGACCTGACCCCGAAGGCCTGGCGCCACCAGCTCAACGTCAACCTGATCTCCCCGGCCGAGCTGACCCGCCACTTCCTGCCCCAACTGCGCGCCACGCGCGGGCACGTGGTCTTCGTCAACTCAGGCGCGGGCCTGAACGCCCACGCCGACTGGTCCGCCTACGCCGCCTCCAAGCACGGCCTGAAGGCCCTCGCCGACTCCCTGCGCCACGAGGAGCACGCGAACGGCGTCCGCGTCACCTCCGTCTATCCCGGCCGCACCGCCAGCCCCATGCAGGCCAAGGTCCACCAGCAGGAGGGCAAGGAGTACGACGCCTCCAAGTGGATCGACCCCGAGTCCGTCGCGACGACGATCCTGACGGCGATCGACCTGCCGAGGGACGCGGAGATCAACGACCTGACGGTACGGCCGGGCCGCTGACGGCCTGCTGCTCACGCCCAGGGGGCTTACCCCCTGGACCACTACGTAGGCTTCCTGGCGTGAACCAACACTTCAGCTTCGCCCCCGCCACCGGCATCGGCTCCATGCCCGGTGGTGACGCCCGGGAGGCCGCCAAGACCGTCACCGGGTCCTTCGAGGACTTCCCGTATCTCGCCGAGCTGCCCGCGCGCGGTCCGGGCGCGGACATGATCGGGCGGACCGCGGGGATGCTCGTCGAGCTCTACGCGCGCGTGGAGCCCAGCGGCTGGCGCATCGGGGACCGGCCCGGCCGGGACACCAAGCGGGCCCGCTCCTGGCTGGGGGAGGACCTGGACGCGCTGGAGGAGTTCACCCAGGACTATCAGGGCCCGCTGAAGGTGCAGGCGGTCGGTCCGTGGACCCTCGCCGCGAGCCTGGAGCTGCGCAACGGCGAGGCCGCGCTGTCCGACCCCGGTGCCTGCCGCGACCTCGCCGCCTCCCTCACCGAGGGCCTGCGCCAGCACCTCGCCGAGGTGCGGCGCCGCATCCCCGGCGCCCAGCTCGTCCTCCAGCTCGACGAGCCGTCCCTGACCTCCGTACTGCGCGGGCAGGTGAGGACCGCCAGTGGCTACCGCACCCACCGCGCCGTCGACCGGCAGGTCGTCGAGCCCACGCTCCGGGACGTGATCGGGGTGCACGAGGAGGGCCGCACCGTGGTCCACTCGTGCGCGCCGGACGTCCCGTTCGCCCTGCTGCGCCGGGCGGGCGCGGCCGGGATCTCCTTCGACTTCTCGCTCCTCACCGAGCGTGACGACGACGCGATCGGGGAGGCCGTGGAGGCGGGCACCCGGCTCTTCACCGGTGTCGTACCGGGGACGGACGGCCCATTGTCAGACCCTGCCGGTAGCGTCATGGGTGTCAGGACGCTGTGGCGCAGGCTGGGGCTGCAACCGGGTCTTCTCCCGGAGGCGGTCACGGTCACCCCGGCATGCGGACTCGCGGGCGCGTCCCCCGAGTACGCCCGCCGGGCCCTCGCCCACTGCGCCCGGGCGGCGAGATCACTCGCGGACAACCCTGAGTAACGGGAGGACGACACGGTGGCCGGCGACAAGCAAGCGGAGACGACGGTGCCCGCACAAGCGCGGGAGCAGCACGCGAAGCTCGCTGAGCAGATCGAGGAGCACCGCTTCCGGTACTACGTGAAGGACGCTCCCGTCATCAGCGACGCGGACTTCGACAAGCTCCTGCGCTCCCTGGAGGCGCTGGAGGAGGAGTACCCGGAGCTGCGGACGCCGGACTCGCCCACGCAGAAGGTCGCGGGCGCCTATGAAACGGAGTTCTCGGCTGTCCAGCACGCCCAGCGCATGCTGTCGCTGGACAACGCCTTCGACGACCTGGAGCTGGCCGCCTGGGCCGAGCGCGTCCACAAGGACGTCGGCACCTCCGCGTACCACTTCCTGTGCGAGCTGAAGGTCGACGGCCTCGCCGTCAACCTCACGTACGAGCACGGCCGCCTCACCCGCGCGGCCACCCGTGGCGACGGCCGCACCGGCGAGGACATCACGCCCAACGTCCGTACGATCGCCGAGATCCCCGACCGCCTGAAGGGCGACAGCGTCCCGGACCTGGTGGAGATCCGCGGCGAGGTCTACTTCCCGATGGAGAAGTTCGAAGAGCTCAATGCCCGTCTGGTGGAGGCCGGCGACAAGCCCTTCGCCAACCCGCGCAACGCGGCGGCCGGTTCACTGCGCCAGAAGGACCCGCGCGTCACCGCCTCCCGCCCGCTGCACATGGTCGTCCACGGCATCGGCGCCCTCGAGGGCTACGACGGCATGACCCGCCTCTCCGAGGCCTATGACCTGCTCAAGTCCTGGGGCCTGCCCACCTCCACGCACAACAAGGTGGTCGGCGACCTCGACGGCGTACGGCAGTTCATCGCCTACTACGGCGAGAACCGCCACTCCGTGGAGCACGAGATCGACGGCGTGGTCGTCAAGCTCGACGAGATCCGCCTCCAGGGCCGCCTGGGCTCCACGGCACGCGCCCCGCGCTGGGCGATCGCGTACAAGTACGCGCCGGAGGAGGTCAACACCAAGCTGATCAACATCCGCGTGGGCGTGGGCCGTACGGGCCGGGTCACGCCGTACGCGCAGGTCGAGCCGGTGACGGTGGCGGGCTCGGAGGTCGAGTTCGCGACGCTGCACAACCAGGACGTGGTCAAGGCCAAGGGGGTGCTGATCGGCGACACCGTGGTGCTGCGCAAGGCCGGTGACGTCATCCCGGAGATCCTCGGCCCGGTGGTGGACCTGCGGGACGGCACCGAGCGGGAGTTCGTGATGCCGGCGGAGTGTCCCGAGTGCGGCACCCCGCTCAGGCCGATGAAGGAGGGTGACGTCGACCTGCGTTGCCCGAACGCCCGCACCTGCCCGGCCCAGCTGCGCGAGCGCCTGTTCTACCTCGCGGGCCGCAGGGCGCTGGACATCGAGCACTTCGGCTATGTGGCCGCGGCCGCGCTCACCAAGCCCCTGGAGCCGTCCGACCCGCCGCTGAAGGACGAGGGCGACCTGTTCGACCTGACGGTGGAGCAGCTGCTGCCCATCAAGGCGTACGTCCTGGACCAGGACAGCGGGCTGCCCAAGCGGGACCCGAAGACCGGCGAGGAGAAGATCGCCACGGTCTTCGCCAACCAGCAGGGCGAGGCGAAGAAGAACGCGCTTGCGATGCTGGAGAACATCGCGGCCGCCAAGGAACGCCCGCTGGCCCGGCTGCTGACCGGACTGTCCATCCGGCACGTCGGCCCGGTCGCCGCGGAGGCGCTCGCGCGCGAGTTCCGCTCGATCGACCGCATCCAGCAGGCCGACGAGGCGGAGCTCACCGCGGTCGACGGCGTGGGCGGGATCGTCGCCAAGGCCCTCAAGGAGTGGTTCGCCGAGGACTGGCACCAGGAGATCCTGCGCAAGTGGAAGGCCGCCGGCGTCCGGCTGGAGGAGGAAGGTTCCGGCGAGGACGAGGGCCCGCGCCCGCTGGAGGGCCTCACCGTCGTCGTCACCGGCACCCTGGAGCGCTTCACCCGGGACGCGGCCAAGGACGCCCTGCAGAGCCGGGGCGCGAAGGTGACCGGTTCGGTGTCGAAGAAGACCTCGTTCGTCGTTGTGGGTGACAGCCCCGGATCGAAGTACGACAAGGCGATGCAGCTGAAGGTTCCCGTCCTGAACGAGGACGGTTTCGACGTCCTGCTCGAAGAAGGGCCGGAAGCAGCCGCAGAAGTCGCACTTCCGACCGAGGAGTAGCGGTTGAAGGCCACCCGATCGGCGCATATCAGATGCATACGGGTGGCCAGGGCGCATTCGGGCAACCGTCGGCGACCGCTGCCCGAGGAAGCCTTCAGCGGCCTACTGTTGAGATATGCGCCTGCCGTGCCCCGCTGCGGTCGGGGCATCGCTCTGCTCCTGGAGGGCAGAGGGAAAGGGATTTCCGACGCGGTGCCGTTGAAGGATGTCGGGCATCGGGCCGCGTGGCGTGGGCACCGCCGGCTGTGAGAGGGACGGGAATGGAACCGACCGAGAGCGCCGCCCCGCACTCATGGCTGCGGCGACTGGCCGGCGTGTGGCGCGAGGGCTGGGGAGCCCCCCGCAGCGCCGACGCACGCGAGCACGCCACCGACCGTACGGGCACGGGCCGCCTCGGCACCGTGCCCCTCGGCACCGCCCGGCTCACGGCCGGGCAGGTCCACGGACTGCCCGGCGCCGAGGCCGAACGGCACGCCTCCTGGCCCCCGCTGCCCACCGCGGTCGTCGCGGCCGCCGGGTTCACCCTGGGCGCCGGGTTCTACCGGGCCTTCACCGGCGGCCACGCCCTCTTCCCGTCCGGCACGGCCGGCTGGTCGCTGGCCGTGCTGACCGGCCTGATCGTCGGCCATCTGGTCATGCTGGGCCGCGCCCGCTGGTGGGGCGGCACCGGCTCGGGCGCCGCCCTCACCCTCGCCGTGCTGCTGCTGTACGGCTGGGTGCCGGCCGGGATGGTCAGCCTCACCGTCGTCGTGCTGGTCGGCATAGCCCGGCGCCACCGCTGGCGGCAGGGCGTGCTGCACGGCGGGGTGGACATCCTCGGCATCGGCGCGGGCGCCCTGGTGCTGGCCGGCTTCGGCCGGGTGCCGTCCGTGGAGCACCCCTGGTACCCGGACACCTGGACCTTCTACACCGCCCCCCAGGTGGTGATGGCCGCCGTCGCGTACCTCGTCGTCACCCGCGCCCTGTTGTGGTACCTGCACGCGCCCCGCTCCGGCGGACTGCCCACCGTCGCCCGTACCGCCCTGGTCAGACAGGGCCTGGTGGCGGTCGCACTGCTCGGCATAGCCCCGCTGGTGTGCGTCGTCGCCATGGCCGAGCCGATCCTGCTGCCGCTGTTCGCGATTCCGCTCGTCGCCCTCGACTCCACCCTGTGGATAGCCCGCGCCCGCGCCGAGGAGCAACTGCGCGACCCGCTGACCGGGCTGCCCAACCGGCAGTGGCTCCTGGAGCGCATCTGGACCGCCCTGGACGACGCCGAGCGCATCGGCGCCCGGGCCGCCCTGATGCTGATCGACCTCGACCGTTTCCGATCGGTCAATGACACACTCGGCCATCTCGCCGGTGACCGGCTGCTGCTGCAGACCGCCGACCGGCTGCGCCTCGCCCTGCCGCGCGGCGCGGAGGTGGCGCGGCTCGGCGGCGACGAGTTCGCCGTGTTACTGCCGGTCGCCGACTCCACCACGTCCGCGACCCGTATCGCCCGCGGCATCGTCGCCGCCCTCAGCTCCCCGCTCGACCTCGACGGGCTCACGCTCGTCCTGGAGGCCAGCGCCGGAGTCGCCGTCTTCCCCGACCACGCCCTGGACGCGGAGGGCATGCTCCGCCGCGCCGACGTGGCGATGTACCAGGCCAAGCGGGACCGCACCGGCGTCGAGGTGTACGAGTCCAAGCGCGACTCCAACACCCCCGACCGCCTCGGACTCCTGGCCGACCTGCGCCGGGCGCTGGACGCGCACGAGGTGCAGCTGCACTACCAGCCCAAGGTCCGCTTCGACGGCCAGGTGGCGGGCCTGGAGGCCCTGGTCCGCTGGGTGCACCCGGAGCGGGGCAAGGTGCCGCCGGACGAGTTCATAGCGATCGCCGAGTCCTCCGGGCTCATGCCGCACCTCACCGAGTACGTCCTGGAGACCGCCCTCGGCCAGGTCGCCAAGTGGCGCTCCCAGGGCCTGTTCGTGCCCGTCGCGGTCAACGTCTCCCCGCGCGACGTGCACACCCCCGGCTTCGCCGGCTCCGTCGCCGCCCGCCTGGCCCGGCACGGCGTCCCGGCCGGGTCGCTCCAGCTGGAGATCACCGAGCATGTCCTCCTGGAGGACCCGCAGCGCGCCGCCGACACCCTCGCCGGGCTCACCGGCCACGGCGTGAAGATGTCCCTGGACGACTTCGGCACCGGCTACTCCTCCCTCGTCCACCTGCGCCGCCTGCCGGTCAGCGAGCTCAAGATCGACCGGTCCTTCGTGGCCCGCCTCGCCGTCGACAACGAGGACGCCGAGATCGTCCGCTGCACCGTCGACCTCGCCCATTCCCTCGGCCTCCTCGTCGTCGCCGAGGGCGTCGAGGACGACGAGACCTGGGAACGCCTGCGCGACCTGGGCTGCGACGCCGTACAGGGCTGGCTCGTCGCCGCCGCGATGCCGCCCGAGGAGACCACGGCCTGGCTGCGCGCCCGTGGCGCCCGCGGCTGGCAGCGGCCGAAGGCGGCGCTTCCCGCGGCGGAGTGACCGCGCGGGACGGCAGCCAGGGCGTGCCGTTCGGCCTTGCAGCCGCGCGCAGCAGACCTCGCCCGGCCCGGCCGAGACGCGGAAGCCCCTCGCAGCCGGCCTGATCCGAACGGCAGGCCCCGAGTCTCGCTCGCGGGGGGACCCCCATCGCCCCCGCTCGACTCGGCCGAGGAGCGCAGTCCCTTTCGGTCGACCTGATCCGGAAGACAGGCCCTAGCCGGCTGCCGCCGTGAAGTGGCTGATCAGCAGGGCGAGCCGCTGGTCGTGGGCCTCCTCGGGGAGCCGGCCGCTGCGCATCAGGGTCACCAGGCCGTGCAGGCCCGCCCAGAAGGTCTCGGTGAGCAGGCGCGGGTCCTCGCGGCCGGCCGCGATCGGTCCCACGGCCAGCAGCAGCTCGCCGAAACCCTCCCGCAGGGCGGCCGGTGCCTCGGGCGTGGCGAACGCCAGGTCCACCCGGTGCGTGAACATCGCGTCGTACAGCGCGGGCTGCCGCCGGGCGAAGGCCGTGTAGGCGGCGCCCACAGCCGCCAGCGCGGCCCTCGCGCCCTCGGCCCTGACGCGGGCCGACCGCAGTTGCAGGGCCAGCTCCGCGAACCCCTCCACGGCCACCGCGGCCATGATCGCGTCCTTGCCCTTGAAGTGGCTGTACAGGACGGGCTGGCTGTACTCGATCTCGGCCGCCAGCCGGCGCGTGGTGACCGCGTCCCAGCCCTCGGCCTCGGCCAGTTCCCGGGCGGCCGACACGATCAGCCGCTCCCGCTCCGCTCGTTCGCGCTCCCGGCGCTTCTGGATCGACATGCCAGGAATTCTAGCAGCGCTAGCAATGCTGCCGCCGCTTGTGCTAGCTTCGCTCTCGTCCCTAGCGCTGCTAGCAAGGAGCTCGCATGACCGTCACCGCGTACACCCTCGCCGCCGTACTCGACCTGTTCGTGCTCTTCATCGGCCTGCGCTTCCTGCTGCAGCCCCGCCCGTCCGCCGTCGGCTACGGCGTCCCCGCCGACCCCGGCGGCGACGCGTCCGCCTACCTCGCGATCAAGGGCCTGCGGGACGCGACCTTCGGAGTGTTGGGCCTGGCGCTGCTCGCGTTCGCCGGGGCGCGGGCCGAGGCCTGGTTCATGCTCTGCGTCGCGATCATCCCGCTGTTCGACACGCTGATAGTGCTGCGTCACGGCGGCACGAAGGCGGTCGCCTACGGGATTCATTTCGCCACCGCGGTCGTTGTGATCATCAGTGCCGGACTGCTGTTCGCGGTCTGAGCCACCACACGCATCAGGGGTCTGAGCCACCACACGCATCAAGGGGGAAGTCACATGTCGCTCTTCGTGCCCGAGTTCGACGAGACCGTGCTGGTCCGGGACGCCGACGCCGAGACGCTCGGCGAGGGCCCGTTCGCCGTGAAGCTGCTGGCCGACAGCAGTGCGTCCGGTGGAGCGCTGTCCACCGTGCGGGTCACGCTGGGAGAGGGCGCCGACGGCGCCAAGCCGCATCTGCACCGCAATTCCGCGGAGATGTTCTTCCTGCTGGACGGCGAGGCCGAGCTGCTGTCCGGGGACGACGTGGTCACCGCCGAGCGCGGTGACCTGGTGATCGTCCCGCCGGGCCGGCCGCACGCCTTCGCCGCCGCCCCCGGCAGTACCGCCGACCTGCTCATCGTCATCACACCCGGCGTGGAGCGCTTCGACTACTTCCGCCACCTGCAGCGCATACGCCTCGGCGAGGTCGGCCCGGAGAGCCTGCTGGAGGTCCAGGAGCTGTACGACAACCACTTCCTGCGCAGCCCCGCCTGGGAAGGCCGCCGGTGAGGAGGCCCCGCCTTAGGTAAACCGTTTAACGGGTACAGGCCCCCGCCCCCTAGGATTGGCCCCAAACCACACACACTCACCCCAGAGGATCGCTGCATGCCTGGCATCACGCGCGAGGAGGTCGCCCACCTCGCCCGGCTGGCGCGTCTGGAGCTGAAGCCCGAAGAGCTTGATCACTTCGCCGGCCAGCTGGACGACATCATCGGCGCGGTCGCCCGCGTCAGCGAGGTCGCCGACCAAGACGTACCGCCGACCTCGCACCCGCTGCCGCTGACGAACGTCATGCGTCAGGACGAGGTGCGTCCGTCGCTCACCCCCGAGCAGGCGCTCTCCGGCGCCCCGGCCCAGGAGCAGCAGCGTTTCAAGGTGCCGCAGATCCTGGGGGAGGACTAAGAAGCCATGACGGACATCATCAAGCTCACCGCCGCCGAGATCGCCGAGAAGATCGCCTCCGGCGAGCTCACGGCCGTCGAGGTCACCGAGGCCCACCTGGCCCGGATCGACGCCGTCGACGAGAAGGTGCACGCCTTCCTGCACGTCGACCGCGAGGGTGCGCTCGCGCAGGCCCGCGCCGTCGATGAGAAGCGTGCCCGCGGCGAGAAGCTCGGCCCGCTGGCCGGCGTCCCGCTCGCGCTGAAGGACATCTTCACCACCGAGGGCATCCCGACGACCGTCGGCTCCAAGATCCTCGAGGGCTGGATCCCGCCGTACGACGCGACTCTCACCAAGAAGCTGAAGGCCGCCGACGTCGTCATCCTCGGCAAGACCAACATGGACGAGTTCGCCATGGGGTCCTCCACCGAGAACAGCGCCTACGGCCCGACCGGCAACCCCTGGGACCTCACCCGCATCCCCGGCGGTTCCGGCGGCGGTTCCTCCGCCGCGCTCGCCTCCTTCGAGGCCCCGCTCGCCATCGGCACCGACACCGGCGGCTCCATCCGCCAGCCGGCCGCCGTCACCGGCACCGTCGGCGTGAAGCCGACCTACGGCGCGGTCTCCCGCTACGGCATGGTCGCCTTCTCCTCCTCCCTCGACCAGGGCGGCCCCTGCGCCCGCACGGTCCTGGACGCGGCCCTGCTGCACGAGGTCATCGCCGGGCACGACCCGCTCGACTCGACCTCCATCGACGCCCCGGTCCCGCCGGTCGTCGAGGCCGCGCGCAACGGCAGCGTGCAGGGCATGCGCGTGGGCGTGGTCAAGCAGTTCCGCGGCGAGGGCTACCAGGCCGGCGTCATCCAGCGGTTCGACGAGTCGGTCGAGCTGCTCAAGGAGCTGGGCGCCGAGATCGTCGAGCTGGACTGCCCGTCCTTCGACCTCGCCCTGTCGGCGTACTACCTGATCGCGCCCTCCGAGTGCTCCTCCAACCTCGCCCGCTTCGACGGCCTGCGCTACGGCCTGCGGACCGGCGACGACGGCACGCACTCCGCCGAGGAGGTCACCTCCCTCACCCGTGAGGCGGGCTTCGGCCCCGAGGTCAAGCGCCGCATCATGCTCGGCACGTACGCGCTCAGCTCCGGCTACTACGACGCGTACTACGGCAGCGCCCAGAAGGTCCGCACGCTCATCACGCGCGACTTCGAGAAGGCCTTCGAGCAGGTCGACGTCATCGTCTCGCCGACCACGCCGACGACCGCCTTCCCGATCGGCGAGCGCGCCGACGACCCGATGGCGATGTACCTCGCGGACCTGTGCACCATCCCGACGAACCTCGCCGGCAACGCCGCCATGTCGCTGCCCTGCGGTCTCGCCCCGGAGGACAACCTCCCGGTCGGTCTGCAGATCATCGCGCCGGCGCTGAAGGACGAGCGTCTGTACAAGGTCGGCGCCGCCGTCGAGGCCGCCTTCGTGGAAAAGTGGGGCCACCCGCTGCTGGAGGAGGCTCCGTCGCTGTGAGCAAGCTGTCGAAGGCCAAGGGCTTCAAGAAGTCCAAGAACGGCCTGTACCTGTCCATGGCCACCACCGCGTTCGGTGCGTTCAGCGTCGCGAAGCAGGCGAAGCTCGCCCGCTCCGAGAGCGACACGCTCCGTCTGGTCGATGCCGCCGTGTCCGCCGCCGCGATCGTCACCGGCCTCGCCATCCTCTACCGCGAGCTGAAGCGGCTGGGCGACGACGACGTCCTGCTGGGCTGAGAGGGAAGTTTCACCGTGACCACCACGACCGACCTGGTGTCGTACGAGGACGCACTCGCGTCGTACGACCCCGTCATGGGCCTCGAGGTCCATGTCGAACTCGGCACCAAGACCAAGATGTTCTGCGGCTGTTCGACCGCCCTCGGCCAGGACGCCAACACCCAGACCTGCCCGGTCTGCCTCGGCCTGCCCGGCGCGCTCCCGGTCGTCAACGCGACCGGCGTCGAGTCCGCGATCAAGATCGGCCTCGCGCTGAACTGCGAGATCGCCGAGTGGTGCCGCTTCGCCCGGAAGAACTACTTCTATCCGGACATGCCGAAGAACTTCCAGACCTCCCAGTACGACGAGCCGATCGCCTTCAACGGCTACCTCGACGTACAGCTGGAGGACGGCGAGACCTTCCGCGTGGAGATCGAGCGCGCCCACATGGAGGAGGACACCGGCAAGTCGACCCACGTCGGCGGCGCGACGGGCCGTATCCACGGCGCCTCGCACTCCCTCCTCGACTACAACCGCGCGGGCATCCCCCTCATCGAGATCGTCACCAAGCCGATCGAGGGTGCGGGGGAGCGTGCGCCGGAGGTCGCGCGGGCGTACGTCCGTGAGCTGCGCGAGGTCATCCGCGCGCTAGGCGTGTCCGAGGCCCGGATGGAGATGGGCCAGATGCGCTGCGACGTGAACCTGTCGCTGCGTCCGAACGGCACCGAGAAGTTCGGCACGCGCTCGGAGACGAAGAACGTCAACTCCCTGCGCTCGGTGGAGCGTGCGGCGCGGTTCGAGATCATGCGCCACGCGGCCGTGCTCTCGTCCGGCGGCACGATCATCCAGGAGACCCGCCACTTCCACGAGGACACCGGCTCCACCACCTCGGGCCGGGTCAAGGAGGAGGCCGAGGACTACCGGTACTTCCCGGAGCCCGACCTCGTCCCGGTCGCCCCGTCCCGTGAGTGGGTCGAGGAGATCCGCGCGGCCCTCCCGGAGATGCCGCTGGCCCGCCGCACCCGGCTGCTCGCCGAGTGGGGCATCTCCGCCACCGACATGCAGTCGATCCTGAACGCCGGTGCGCTGGACCTGATCGTCGCGACGATCGAGGCCGGTGCCGACGCCGCCTCCGCCCGTAAGTGGTGGATGGGTGAGCTGGCCCGCAGCGCCAACGAATCCGGTAAGGCGCTCGACGAGCTGGCGATCGCCCCGGCGCAGGTGGCCCGCGTCACCGAGCTCGTCGCGAAGGGCGACCTGAACGACAAGCTGGCCCGTCAGGTCATCGAGGGTGTCCTCGCGGGCGAGGGCACCCCGGACGAGGTCGTCGACAAGCGCGGTCTGAAGGTCGTCTCCGACGAGGGCGCCCTGACCACCGCCGTCGAGGAGGCCATCGCGGGCAACCCGGCCATCGCGGACAAGATCCGCGGCGGCAAGGTGGCCGCGGCCGGCGCCCTGGTCGGCGCGGTCATGAAGGCCACCCGCGGCCAGGCCGACGCGGCCCGCGTCAAGGAGCTGATCCTGGAGAAGCTCGGCGTCAGCGAGGGCTGAGGCCGCCGGCGAGGGCGGCAACGTCATCGCGTACAGGCCCTGGGGACCCGTTTCCCAGGGCCTGTGGCATGCCCGCGGCGGCCAGGCGCTACGCTCCCGCGCCATGAACGGACGTGCTGATTCCGAGACGGTGGCGACAGCCGAGACGACGGCGACAACCAAGACGGTGGCGACAGCCGAGACGACGGCGACAACCAAGACGGTGGCGACAGCCGAGACGGCGCCGATAACCGAGACGGTGGAGCCAACCGAGACGGCGGCGACAATCGAGACGGCCGATGAGCACCCCGCCCAGGAGGCGCGGCGGGCGCGCTGGACCGCGACCGGAACCGGCGCCCTGCTGACCCTCGCCGGCGGCGCGGCGGCCGCCCTGCGAGCGACCGGCGGCACCGTCCCCGCGCTGGTCCCCGCCGCCTACGCCCTTGGCGCCGCGGTCTGCGCGACCGCCGCGCTCATCGGCTCCCGGGGCCGCACCCGGCGGGCGCTGTGGCTGCTGATCGCCGGGGTGACGGTGATGGCGCTCGGCGACCAGTTCGACTAGGGCTGTGAGTTGGCTCCCACTCCTGTGAATAACCCCACGAACGGACCAAAGGATCATTTCCGCCTGTAAGAGTGACTAGGCATTGCTCATACGTTCTTTGCGGGCTGTTCGGTTCATGAACGACTGTTCCCGGTCAAAGATTCACAAACGGTCGTCTCTGGGAGCAGGTTCGTGGCAGCCCTTGCACGCTGGTGTGTCCGGCACCGCCTCGTCACCGTTCTGCTGTGGCTCCTCGCCTTCGGCGGAGTGTCCGCCGCGGCCACCGTCGCCGGAACGGCGTACTCGAACAACTACGAGGTCCCCGGCACCGAGTCGGGCCGCGCCACCCAGTTGCTGGGGGACGGCTTCCAGGGGCTGGGCGGGGACAGCGACACCGTCGTCTGGCACACCGAATCCGGCAGCGTCCGCGCCGCCGACGTCGAGCAGACCATGACCCGCACCCTCAACCAGCTGGGGGAGCTGCCGGGCGTCGCCTCCGTGACCAGCCCCTACGGCGGCCACGGCGCGGACCGGATCAGCGAGGACGGGCACACCGCCTACGCCACCGTCACCTTCGAGCAGTCGACCGAGAACCTCGACGCCGCCCAGGTGAAGGCCGTGGTCGAGACGGCGAAGGGCGCCGAGACCGACGGGCTTCAGGTGGAGCTCGGCGGCAACGCCATCGCCCTCACCGAGTCCTCCGGCGGGCATCTCGCCGAGATCGTCGGGGTGGTCGTTGCCGCGGCCGTGCTGTTCCTCGCCTTCGGCTCGCTCGCCGCCTCGCTGCTGCCCATCGCCACCGCGCTGATCGGCGTCGGCACCGCCTACGCCGGGATAGCGCTGCTCGGGCACGCCATGACCGTCGCCGACTTCGCGCCCATGCTCGGCATGCTGATCGGACTCGGCGTCGGCATCGACTACGCCCTGTTCGTCGTCACCCGGCACCGCCGCGGCCTCAAACGCGGTCTGAGTGTCACCGAGGCCGCCACCACCGCGGTCGCCACGACCGGACGTGCGGTCGTCTTCGCGGGCGCCACCGTGTGCATCGCCCTGCTCGGCATGCTGATACTGCGTCTGAGCTTCCTCAACGGCGTGGCCATCGCCGCCTCGCTCACCGTCGTCCTCACCGTCGCCGCCTCCGTGACCCTGCTGCCCGCGCTGCTGAAGCTGATCGGCATGCGGGCGCTCAGCCGTCGCGAGCGGCGCCGCCTCGCCGAGCACGGGCCCGAGCCCGAGATCCCCACCGGGTTCGCCGCACGCTGGTCGGCCTTCGTCGAACGCCACCCCAAGAAGCTCGGCGCCCTCGCCCTCGTCGTCATGACCCTGCTCGCCCTGCCCGCGCTCTCCCTGCGCCTGGGCACCTCCGACCAGGGCAACAACCCCGAGCCCTCCACGACCCGGCAGGCCTACGACCTCCTCGCCGACGGCTTCGGCCCCGGCGTCAACGGCCCGCTCACCCTGGTCGGGAAGGTGCACGGCGCCGACGACAGGCTCGCCCTGGACAACCTCGACGCCACCCTGCGCTCCACCGACGGCGTCGCCGCGGTGACCCCGGTGAGCTACAACAGCGGCGGCGACACCGCGTACCTCACCGTCGTACCCGAGTCCTCGCCGCAGTCCCCGCAGACCAGCGAACTCGTCGACCGGCTGCGCACCGAGGTGCTGCCGCGCGCCGAGTCCGGCACCTCGCTCGACCTGCACGTCGGCGGGGTCACGGCCGGCTACGACGACTTCGCGGACGTGATCGTCGGCAAGCTGCCGCTGTTCGTCGGCGTCGTCATCGGCCTGGGCTGCGTACTGCTCCTGCTGGCCTTCCGTTCGATCGGCATCCCGCTGAAGGCCGCCGTCATGAACGTCGCCGCCGTCGCCGCCGCCTTCGGTGTCGTCGTCACGATCTTCCAGTGGGGCTGGGGCAGCGAACTGCTCGGCCTCGGCCGGGCCGGACCCATCGAACCCTTCCTGCCCGTGATCATGGTGTCGGTCCTGTTCGGGCTCTCCATGGACTACCAGGTCTTCCTGGTCAGCCGGATGTACGAGGAGTGGCTGGAGACCGGCGACAACCGGCGCGCGGTCCGCGTCGGCCTCGCCGAGACCAGCCGGGTGATCAACTCCGCGGCGGTCATCATGATCTCCGTGTTCCTCGCGTTCGTCCTCAGCGGCGACCGGGTGATCGCGATGTTCGGCATCGCGCTCGCCGCCGCCGTCGCCCTCGACGCCTTCGTCCTGCGTACGCTGCTGGTCCCCGCCCTGATGCATCTGCTCGGCGGCGCCAACTGGTGGCTGCCCCGCTGGCTCGACCGGCGGCTGCCCCGCATCAGCATCGAACCGCCCGAGTGTCGTGCCGCCCATGAGAAGCTCGCCGAAGTTGCGGCCGAGTTCGAAGAGGAGCGGAAACGGGATGTACGCGATATCGCTGGGTGACGGGGCCGAACTGCGCCCGCTGGAGCCCTGGCACGCCGAGGAGTTCCTCACCCACCTGGAGCGGGGCCGGGAGTTCATCAACCGGTACGTGCCCTTCGGCTCACGCGCCACGGACGTCACCTCGGCCCGCGAGGCGCTCCAGCGCTACGCCGACTGGCGCGCGGCCGGCACTACGTCCCTGCACGGCATCTGGCTCGACGGCAAGCTCGTCGGCGGTGTGCTCTACCTCAACTTCGACGAGGCGCAGGGCAACTGCGAGGTCGGCTGCTGGCTGGAGCCCGCCGCGACCGGGCGCGGCCTGGTCACCCGCGCGATGCGGGTGCTGCTCGACCATGTCGTCCTCGACCGAGGCATCCACCGCGTCGAGTGGATCGCCGCCACCGGCAACACCGCCAGCATCAACGTCGCCCGCCGCCTGGGCATGACCCGGGAGGGCGTGCAGCGCGAGAGCTATCCGCATCGCGGCGTACGGTTGGACATGGAGGTCTGGTCGCTCCTCGCCCCCGAGTGGCGGACGGCCCGTGAGGCCCTCGCCGATCATTAAGGCCCCTCTCAGACTCCGTCCGTACGGTGCGGGGCATGGGAACGAAGACTGAGGACGAGACGGCCGAGACGGCCGAGACCACTGAGACCACCGAGACCGTGGCGGACACCGAGGCGCACGATGCCTCAGCTGAAGAGGCCGCGGAGGACGCCGAAGCCGAGGCCGTGGAGGATTCCGCCGACGAGAAGGCGGAGGAGGGTCCCTCCGGGGTCGGCCAGGGCGCCGGGGCCGTCGTCTCCGCCGCCCTCGGCCTGGTCTCCCTCACCGGCGGCTGGATCGGCACCGTCGCCTCCGCGCGCGAGTCGCTCATCGGCCAGCTGGAGACCTCGTCGTCCTCCAGCGTCGCCACCATGGTCAAGGAGGGCTACGGCGACGCCTGGCAGGCCAGCGCCCTGTGGGCCGGCCTGTTCGCGCTCGCCGCGCTGATCACCGGCGTGGTCGTGCTCGCCCGCCCCGCCTTCGGTGCCCCCGGCAGGCCGCAGGCGCCCTGGATCAAGTCGGTCTCCTGGGCGGGCCTCTCCCTCGGCGTCATCGGCCTGCTGCTGGCCGTGCTGAAGTACACGGACGTCCTGCTGGGCCTGCCCGCCGCATAAGTGCCTTAGACGCGGCCTGAGGCCCCTCAGACCTGTCTAAGGCCCCTCCCACCTCGGAAGATGCGGAACTCTCCCGATGTGGCGGACCCCCCTGGGAGACGAAGGTTGAGTCATCGCACAGAGCGATGCCGAACCGGGCTCCGGAAACACCGGAGACCGGGCCTTCACCAGGGAGACGAGATGTTCGAGTACGAGATCCAGCAGCTGCGTTCCGCCGAGCTGATCCGCCGGGCCGACCATGAGCGCCTGGCCCGGGAGGCGGTCCGCCAGGGCCGTGCCGCCCGCACCGAGGCCGAGCGCCGCGCGGCCGGTGCAGGACCGGCCGGCGTACGCCTCGACGAGGCGGAGTCGCATAGCCGCCGCCCGCGCCGGCTGCGTTCACCGCGCACCGCGTGAGCACGGCCGGCGGGCCTGCCGTCCGGACACGGGACCTGCCGGCCCCGGCCCTCCATGAAATGGGTGCACCGCACTTCGATCACCGTGCGATGCTCACCCTCGTGGAGACCAGGTCCGTCAGTCCCGTGTTCATCGGCCGCGCCCAGGAGTTGGACACGCTGAACGATGCGCTCGCCCGCGCCGCCGCGGGCGAGCCACAGGCGTTTGTCCTCGGCGGCGAGGCCGGGGTCGGAAAGACCCGCCTGGTGGAGGAGTTCACCGACGCCGCCGCCCGCGCGGGGGCCGTCGTCGCGCTCGGCGGCTGTGTGGAGATCGGCGCCGACGGACTGCCCTTCGCCCCGTTCTCCACCGCCCTGCGCGCCCTGCGCCGCGCCCTGCCGGACGAACTCGCCGCCGCGGCCGCCGGCCAGGAGGACGAACTCGCCCGGCTCCTGCCCGAGTTGGGCGACACCGGAGTCGGCCGGCACGACGAGGAGGGCACGGCCCGCCTCTTCGAACTCACCGCCCGCCTGCTGGAACGCGCATCCGCCGACCGCACGGTCGTCGTCGCCCTGGAGGACCTGCACTGGGCCGACACCTCCACCCGCCATCTCCTCGCCTACCTCTTCCGCACCCTGCGCACCGGCCGGCTCGTCGTCCTGGCCACCTACCGCTCCGACGACATCCACCGCCGCCATCCGCTGCGCCCCCTGCTCGCCGAACTCGACCGGCTGCGCACCGTACGCCGCCTGGAACTCAGCCGTTTCAGCCGCGAGGAGGTCGGCCGTCAGATCGCCGGCATCCTCGCCGCCGAACCCGACCCTGCGCAGGTCGAGGCGATCTTCGAACGCTCCGACGGCAACGCCTTCTTCGTCGAGGAACTCGCCGTCGCCGCCCAGGACGGCTGCTCCACCGGCCTCACCGACTCCCTGCGCGACCTGCTGCTGGTCCGCGTCGAGAGCCTGCCCGACGCCGCCCAGCAGGTCGCCCGGATCGTCGCCGAGGGCGGCTCCACCGTCGAGCACCGGCTCCTCGCGGCGGTCGCCCGGCTCCCCGAGGACGACCTCATCACCGCCCTGCGCGCCGCCGTGAACGCCGGCATCCTCACCCCCGCCCCGGACGGGGACGGCTACCGCTTCCGCCACTCCCTGGTCCGCGAGGCCGTCGCCGACGATCTGCTGCCCGGCGAACGCGCCCGCCTCAACCGCCGCTACGCCGAGGCCCTGGAGGCAGACCCCACGCTCGTCCCCGCCGGCGAACGCGTCACCCGTCTGGCCAGCTACTGGTACCACGCGCACGATGCCGCCAAGGCCCTGCCCGCCGTCCTCGACGCCTCCGCCTCCGCCCGCCGCCGCCACGCCTACGCCGAACAACTGCGGCTCCTGGAACGCGCCATGGAGCTGTGGGACAGCGCCCCCGAGGACACCCGCGCAGTCCTGCGGCTCGCCGACTACACCGAGGCCTACTGCGGCTGCGATCCCGCCACCGCCACCCTGCGCTACCTCGACCTGCTGGCCGAGGCCGCTGTCGCCGGGCGCCTGTGCGGGGAACGCGAACGCGCCCTGAAGATCACCAAGCGGGCGCTGAACCTGCTCGACGGTGACCGCGACGACGCCCTGCGCGCCGCCTGGTTCTGGACCCAGCGCTCCACGCTCGTGCAGTCCCTGGGTCGCGGCGACGGACACCACGAACTGACCACCGCCCAGGAACTCCTGCGCGGACTGCCCCCGTCCGAGGTCCACGCCGAGGTGCTCGGCAGCGTCGCCGGCTGGGCGATGCTCCACGAGCCCGGCCCCGAGGCCCTCGCCGCCGCCGAACGCGCCGTGGAGTACGCTCGGATGGTCGGCGCCCGCGAGATCGAACTGAACGCCCGCGTCACCCACGGCGGACTCCTGGTCGACGCCGGCCACGTCGACACCGGCCTCGACGAGATGGACCGCGTCAGGGAACAGGCCCTCCAGGAAGACGTCCCCTACGTCGCCGGCCGCGCCTACTCCAACCTGTCCCACGCCCTCGAATCCGTCGGCCGCTCCCGCGAGGCCGCCCCGCTGCTGGAGGAGGGCATCCGCTACACCCAGCGCTACGGCCTGCTGGTCGCCGAGGCGTGGACCTGGGCCAACCTCTCCGACACCCTGTACTCCGTCGGCCGCTGGGACGAGGCCGTCGAGGCTGCACAGAAGGCGGCCCGACGAGACCTCGGCTCCAAGCCCCTCGGCGCGGCCGCCATGTGCCTCGCCCAGATCTCCCTGGACCGCGGCGACCTGTCCGAGGCCGCGAGCCAACTGTCCTCGGCCCAGCGCTACTTCGGCTCCCACGACCGGATGCCGCAGCAGTGGCTGCCCCTGGCCCGTATCGCCGTCGGCGTCGCCGCCGCGGAGGGCCGGCTCCCGGACGCCCGCGCCGAACTCGCCCGTGCCCTGGACGCCGGCATCCCCCCGGGCACCCACCGCTACGCCTGGCCCCTGTTCCTGGACGCCGCCGTCGCCGAGGCCGACGCCCGAACCCTGCCCACCGCCCAGGACGGCCGCACCGAGGCCCTCGCCCGCATCCGCGAGGCCACCAGGACACTCACCACCGGCGCACCCGTCTGGCACGCCCACGACGCCTGGCTCCGCGCCGAACTCGCCCACGCCCAGGGCGAGGACACCCCCGACACCTGGACGGCCGTGGTCACCGCCTTCGAGCGCCTGGAACGCCCCTACGACCTCGCCCGCGTCCGCCACCGCCTCGCCGAGGCCCTCCTCACAGCGGGGACGGCCCCCACGGACGAATCCCGCCACACGCCGACGTACCAGGCCGGCCACACGCCGACCGACGACGCCAGCCGCACGCCGACCGACCGGGCCGGCCACGCGCCGACCGACCCGGCCCGCCACACCACCGGCGACGGCACCCGCGCCCGCACCACCGACACCAGCCCCCGCCCCGCCGACGACACCCACGACAGCGCCACCGACGCCATCCCCGCCCGCGCCACCGACGACGCCCGAGCCCGCGCCACCGAGCTGCTGCGTCTCTCCCTCGCCGCCGCCCGCCACCTCGGTGCCCGCCCGCTGGCGGACCGCGTCACCCGCCTCGCCCGGCGTGCCCGCCTCACCCTCGACCGCACCGCACCGGCGGCGCTCACTCCGGCCGACCCAGCCGAGGCGCTCGGGCTGACCAGCCGGGAGCGCGATGTGCTCCGCCTGGTCGCGGCCGGGCGCACCAACCGCCAGATAGCCGAGGAACTCTTCATTTCCCCGAAGACGGCCAGCGTCCACGTCTCCAACATCCTCGCCAAGCTCGGCGTCTCCGGCCGGGGTGAAGCGGCGGCACTGGCTCATCGGCTGGGACTGTTCGCTCCAGGAGCCGTGGATTCCCCGCCCGCGCGATGATGGAACGAGGTGAGCCACCCCGCCACCCGGCCCCGGAAAGGGAGAACGATGTTCAACGCCTTTGAGGAACTCTTCGCTCCGGGCCGCAAGCACACCCGTGACGAGCAGAAGCGGCTGGAGCTGAGCCGCGAGGACGTGGGGGACAACGACCCCGGGCGTGGGCCGATAGACCTGGCGTCCGGGAAGGTGGTCGTCCGGGCGCCTCAGCAGGCGGAAGAGGACCCTGGCCGGTCGGGTGAGGAGCGCTCCGAGAGGCCGCCGGAGCAGGTTTAGGTCACCTCCAGTTCCAGAATCCGGTCGTCTCCCTCCTCCGGGGAGCCCCGGCCGTCCGTCTCGCTCGTCACCAGCCACAGCTTGCCCCCGCCCGCGGAGACCACCGTGCGCAGCCGGCCGTACTCGCCCTCCAGGAAGGCCTGCGGATCGGCCGAAGCCGCCGTGCCCTTCAGCGGGATGCGCCACAGCCGCTCGCCGCGCAGGCCCGCCATCCAGATGGAGCCCTTGGCGTAGGCGATGCCGCTGGGGGAGGCCTCGGAGGTGCGCCACTGGGCTATCGGGTCGATGAAGTCGCCCTCGTCGGAGCGGCCTTCGGCGTCGGGCCAGCCGTAGTTGCCGCCCGGGGAGATCGCGTTCAGCTCGTCCCAGGTGTCCTGGCCGAATTCCGAGGCGAACAGCCGCTGCTTGGCGTCCCAGGCCAGGCCCTGCACATTGCGGTGGCCGAAGGAGTACACCGGGGAGTCGGGGAAGGGGTTGCCCGGCGCCGGCTCGCCCTCAGGGGTCAGCCGGAGGATCTTGCCGCCCAGGGAGTCCTTGTCCTGGGACAGGCCGGTGTTGCCGCTCTCGCCCGTGCCGACGTGCAGCATGCCGTCCGGGCCGAAGGCGATCCGGCCGCCGTTGTGGATGAAACCCTTGGGGATGCCCTTGAACACCGTGTCGGGAGCGCCCAGTTGCTCGCCCGACGGCTTGTCCGTGTCGTACAGCATCCGCACGATGCGGTTGTCCGACGCGGAGGTGAAGTACGCGTAGACCATGTGGTCCGAGGCGTAGTCCGGCGACAGGGCGATGCCCAGCAGGCCGCCCTCGCCCTCCGGGGACACCCCCGGTACCTCGCCCAGCTCGGTCTTGCGGCCGGTCTCCACGTCGACCCGCAGGATGGTGCCCTCGTCGCGCGAGGAGACCAGCAGATCGCCGTCCGGCAGCGGGGCCAGGCCCCAGGGGGAGTCCAGGCCCTCGGCCACCGTACGGACGACCTTCACCGAGCCCTTCGCGGGCGGGGCCTCCTCGGCCGTCCCGGAGGAGGGCGCCCCGGACGTCGTACCCCCGGACGCCGCGCTGCTCGGCCCGCCCGGCGGAGACCCTCCGCCGCCGTCCGAGGAGCAGCCGGCCGTCAGCAGAAGCGCGGCCGCGGCCAGCACGGCCGTCCCGACTCGACGTTGCACGATCTTGGTCCCTTCGACGCGGCGGCTACTACTTCTCATACACCGCTCGCGCCCCGCAGGTTCCCGATCCGCGCGATCGGCTTCGCCGGCGAGCCATGACCCGTCGGCCGGGGGCGCGCGGTCCCGTCAGCCCCAGGAATCCCGGCCTGTGGCACGCGGTCCCGTCAGCCCCAGGATTCCCGGCTCGTGGCGCGCGGTCCCGTCAGCCCCAGGATTCCCGGCCCGTGGCACGCGATCCCGTCAGCCCCAAGATCCTCGGCCCGTGGCACGCGATCTCATCCGTCCCGGATCCCAGGCCCGTGCCGCGCGAATCCCGTCAGTCCCAGACCCCGGACCCATGGCGCGCGATCCCGCCAGTCCCGGACCCCGGACCCATGGCGCCCGATCCCGTCAGTCCCAGGATCCCCGCGCCTGAGGCACCCCCGCCAGTTCGGCCAGGTCCCCCTCCGTCAGCCGTAGCCCCGCCGCCCCCGCGTTCTCCACGACCCAGCGCTCCTGCTTGGCCCCGGGCACCGGCACCACGTGCGGGCCCTGGGCCAGCACCCAGGCGAGGGCCACCTGCGCGGGCGTCACCCCCTCGCCATGCCGGGACGCGACCCGGCGCAGACCGGCGACGATCGGCTGGTTGGCGGCCATCATCTCGGCGGTGAAGCGGGGGTGCCGGGCCCGCATGTCGTCCGGCTCGAAACCCTGGCCAGGGGTGAGTCTGCCGGTGAGGAAGCCGTTGCCGAGGGGCATCGCCGCGAGGAAGCCGACGCCGCGGGCCACGCACCAGGGCAGCAGGGTGCGCAGCGCCTCCGGCGACCACAGGGACAGCTCCGCCTGCACGGCGCTCACCGGGAAGACCTGCTGGACGCGCTGAAGTTGCCGGATCGTCGCGTCGTACAGGCGGGCCCCCGAGCGGCGGCTGCCCCGCACGCCGACCGCGCACAGCCCCAACGCCCTCACCTTGCCCGCCTGAACGAGCTCCGCCATCGCACCCCAGGTCTCCTCCACCGGCACCTCGGGGTCGGCGCGGTGCAGTTGGTAGAGGTCGATGACGTCCGTCTGGAGGCGTCGCAGCGACGCGTCGCAGGCCCGCTTCACATAGCCGGGGCGGCCGTTGGCGACGATGTGCTGTTCGCCGACCAGCAGCCCGACCTTGGTCGACACGAAGGCGTCCGCACGCCGCTCCTTCAACACCCGCCCCAGGAGCAGCTCGTTGGTGAACGGCCCGTACATGTCGGCGGTGTCCAGCAGCGTCGAGCCGGTGTCGAGCGCGCTGTGCACCGCCCTGACAGACTCCTCGCCCCGCTGCCGTGACGTGCTGTAGGCCCAGCTCATCGGCATGCACCCGAGCCCGACGGCCCCCACCGAGAGTGCCCCCGCGCCGATCGTCCTGCGCTCCACGTGGTCGTGACCCTCCCTTTCTTGGCACCCCAACCTAACCTCTGCGCCCGAGGATCCCTGGCATAGCCTCCTGACCATGACTTCCGATGTGTGGCTGCCGATCCCGCCGGACGAGATCGAGGGCCTTCCCGAGGGCCTGACCTACCGCTTCTGGGACGGCGGCGAGGACGGGGACCAGGAGTTCCCCGCCGACCCCGCGGACTGTGCCGTCTACGTCGTGCCGTACATGAAGCGGTACCCGGTGAAGGTGCGGCCGCTCGCGCAGATGCCGAACCTCCGTCTGGTGCAGACGTTGACCGCGGGCGTGGACGACGTCCTGTCCCGCCTGGACGTTCTCGCCCCGGGCGTACAGCTCTGCAACGCGCGCGGGGTGCACGAGGCGAGCACCGCCGAGCTGGCGCTCACCCTCACCCTGGCGTCCCTGCGCGGCATCCCCTCCTTCGTGCGCGCGCAGGAACGCGAGCACTGGCAGGGCACGTTCCACCCGTCGCTCGCCGACAAGAGCGTGCTGATCGTCGGCTACGGGGCGATCGGCTCGGCCATCGAGGACCGGCTCGTGCCCTTCGAGCTCGCGCGGGTCGCGCGGGTCGCACGCTCGGCGCGCACCACGGAGCGCGGCCCCGTGCACCCGATCGCCGATCTGCCCGCCCTGCTGCCCGAGGCGGACGTCGTCATCCTGTCCACACCGCTGAACGACAGCACGCGCGGCCTGGTGGACAAGGACTTCCTGGCCCGGATGAAGGACGGTGCCCTGCTGGTGAACGTCGCGCGCGGGGCCGTCGTGGACACCGGCGCCCTCCTCGCCGAACTGGAGAGCGGCCGTATCACCGCCGCCCTGGACGTCGTCGACCCCGAGCCGCTGCCGCCGGGCCACCCGCTGTGGCGTGCGCCCGGGGTGCTCATCAGCCCGCACGTCGGCGGTCCCACGTCCGCGTTCCTGCCGCGCGCCAAGCGGCTCCTGGTAGGGCAGTTGCGCCGTTTTGTGAACCGGGAGCCGCTGGCGAACGTGATCCTTACGACGAGTGCGACCGGCGTGTGATCCGGTTCGGGCACCCTCCGCAGTCCTGCGGATGCGGGCGGTGCTCGCGTTACCCCTGGTCGTCACAGAGCGTAGAGAAGCTATGTCCCTGAGTGACGAGACTGGTGTATCGTCCCGACAGGGGCTGCGCCGCGCACGATCGGCGCCGGGGACGGACATTTCAGACTGTGAGGGGGGCGACGGGCGATGCACGGCCTATGGACAAGCGATCCGACGCGGCGAGGCCGCCGGCGGCGACCCTGGCGTGCGGCCGCGCACGAACGCGGCTGCCACGGCAGTCACGGCCACCACAGCAGCAACAGCGGTCACGGCAGCGGAAACAGCCACCGCAGGCACAGCGGCCGCAGGAGGCAGACGCATTCCGCGCACCGGACGCCGAGGGGCGCGGGGGCGGCACGGACCGGGAGCGACCGGTGAGTTCGCCGCCCCCCACGACCACCCTCGACGGAGCGCTGCGTGGCCGGCCGGCACCGGCGTCGGCGCCCCAACGGCCGCCGGTCGGCGGCGGGGTGCGCCCCGGCCGCCAGCTCGGCCTGGCCCTGGTGTGCGCGGGATACGCCGTCGGTTCCGCGCTCGGCTGGGGATCCGAACAAGCCGCCCTGGTGATGGGCGACTTCGGGTTGAGCGCCGCGGCGGGCACCGCGGCCGTCTCCTGTTTCCTCTACGCCCGTAGCCAGCGGGTCCGCTTTCGGCCCGCCTGGCTGCTGTTCGCCCTCTCCTCGGCGATGGCGTCCCTGGGCAACCTGATCTGGGGCTGGTACGAGGTCGTCCTGGCCCGCCCCGTGCCCAGCCCGAGCTACGCCGACCTGTTCTTCCTGTGCTTCGCGCCCCCGGCCATCGTCGGCCTGCTGGTGCTCGCCAAACGGCCGGTCACGAAGGCCGGTTGGATCTGTCTGGCGCTGGACGCGTGGCTGATCGCCGGCTCGCTGCTCACCCTGTCGTGGAGCCTGGCGCTCGCGCAGACGGCGAGGGCCGACGACACCAGCGTGCCGCACACCGCGCTCTCGCTCGCCTACCCGCTGCTCGACATCGCGCTGGTGAGCATGGTGCTCGCGCTGCACTTCCGGCGCTCCGGCGCGCACCGCTCCGCGATCAACACCGCGATCGGCGCCCTCGCCCTGACCGTGATGTGCGACGCGCTGTTCACCTCACCGCTGCTGCACAACAACTACCGCTCCGGCCAGCTGCTGGACGCGGGCTGGTTCGCGGGCTCCCTGCTGCTGGCGTACGCCCCCTGGGCCGCGTCCCGGCCGGGACTGCCCGACGAGGAGCCGCACACGCGCGTGGTCCACGAGCACCTGCCCGGACAGCGCGGCGGCACCCACCATCACCACCGCACCCCGCACGAACCCGGCCGCTACGTCGCGGCCCGGCCCATCACCGGCTCACTGGCGGCCCTGACCCCGTATCTCGCCGCGGCCGTGTGCACCCTCGGCATCCTCTACAACGTCCTGCACGGCCGCAGCGTCGACCGCTTCGTGCTGCTCACCGCGGGCACCGTCGTGCTCGCCCTCGTGGTGCGCCAGGGCATCATGCTGCTCGACAACATCACCCTCACCCAGGAGCTGGCGCAGAAGGAGAACCACTTCCGCTCCCTGGTGCAGGGCTCCAGCGACGTCATCATGATCGCCGCGCCCAACGGCGTCCTGCGGTACGTCTCCCCGGCCGCGGCCGGGGTCTACGGACGCCCCGCCGAGGACCTGGTGGGCAGCGAACTGGCGGAGCTGATCCACCCGGAGGACCTGGGCTGCGTGGTGCACGAGGTGCGCCGCTTCCTCGCCGCCAGCCCGGCCGACGAACCCACCACCCGCATCGAGTGCCGCTTCAGGTCCGGCGACGGCGGCTGGCTGAACGTGGAGTCCACGGTCAACCGCCACCACGGCGGACTGATCTTCAACAGCCGGGACGTGACCGAAAGAGTGCGCCTGCAGGCGCAGCTCCAGCACAACGCCGAGCACGACCCGCTCACCGACCTGCCCAACCGCGCCCTGTTCACCCGGCGCGTGCAGCAGGCCCTGTCCGGCCGCCGCTCCACCGACCGCGGTACGGCCGTGCTGTTCATCGACCTCGACGGCTTCAAGGCGGTCAACGACACCATCGGGCACCAGGCCGGCGACGAACTCCTCGTCCAGGCCGCGCGCCGCCTCCAGGAGGCGGTCCGCCAGTCCGACACCGCGGCGCGGCTGGGCGGCGACGAGTTCGCGGCCCTGATCGTCGGGGACGGCGGCCGCGACCGGGTGGCCCGCGAACGGCACATCCTGGAGCTCGCCGACCGCCTCAGGCTCACGCTGTCGCAGCCGTACACGATCGACGGCAACGATGTCCGTGTGGCCGCCTCCATCGGGGTCTCCTTCGCCGAGCCCGGCCTCGGCGCGGGCGAGCTGCTGCGCAACGCCGACCTCGCGATGTACCGGGCCAAATCGGCCGGCAAGGGCCGGGTCGAGCTGTACAAGCCGCAGATGCAGCAGGACGTCGTACGCAAGGCGGAACTGGCGACGAGACTGCGGTCCGCGCTGCACGACGGCGAGTTCACCCTGCTGCACCAGCCGGTGGTGTGCCTGGAGGACGGCCGGATCACCTCGGTCGCGGCGCAGGCGCGCTGGCGGTCCTCGCAAGGGGTGCTGTTCACGCCCGCGGAGTTCCTGCGGGTGGCCGAGGACAGCGAGAAGACCGCCGAGCTGGGCCGGTGGGTGCTCCAGGAGGCCGTCGAGCAGGCCGCCGAGCGCGCCGCGACCGGCCTCGCCGTGCCGGTCGTCGTCCGGATGAGCGCCCGCCGGCTGCTGGACCGCTCCCTGCCGCTCGGCTCGGTCGAGGCGCTGCTGACCCGGCACGGGCTGCCCTCGGGCGCGCTGGTGATCGAACTGTCCGACCCCGACCCCAGAGTCGCCCTGGACGAGCTGGAGCGGCGCCTGAGCGCCCTCAGACGGCTCGGTGTGCGGGTCGCGCTCGACGGGTTCAGCAATGGATTCGCGGCGATCACCGCCCTTCGGCGGCTGCCCGTCGACATACTGAAGCTGGACCGCAGTCTCGTCGAGGGTGTCGTCGAGTCCGCGCGGCTGCACAAGATCACCGGCGGGCTGCTGCGCATCGCGGGTGATCTCGGGCTTCAGTCGGTCGCCGACGGGGTGGACCTGCCGGAACAGGTCGTCGCCCTGCGCGCGATGGGCTGTACGCACGGACAGGGCATGGCCTTCTCCGGGGCGCTGGACGAGTACCGGCTGCGCCGGGCGCTCACTTCCGGCCATTACCCGGTGCCGCACGGCCCGGCCGAACCCGTGTTCGCGGGCGGGGTCGGCCGCGGCTACGAGGGCGTGACCACCGGCGTGAGCTCGGGAGTGACCTCGGGCGTGACCACCATCTTCGGTGGCGGGACGGCCCTGCGCTCACATAATGAGACTCCCGTCCCACCCACTTGACAGTAGGTGCGCGCCGGGGGGAGGGTCAGTGCCATGCGCACCCGAATTCTCGTACTTGGAAAGCGCGTCGGCTGAAGCTGGTGACGTCCGGACCGACCCGGACTCCCGGCAGACCCACCCGGCGCGCTCCCCTCGCTTGCCTTATGGCACGAGGGGTTTTTTGTTGCACAGGACGCCCTGTACAACAGCCGCAAGTCGCACGAACCTCGCAAAAACCCTCAGCATCGAGAAGAGAATGCCGATGACCGAGCAGGCCACCGGGGCCCACCATCCGCAGCCGCGGCCCCGATCCGGAGGACAGCAGTCCGCCCCCGAGCACGTCACGGGTGCGCAGTCCCTCATCCGCTCTCTCGAGGAGGTCGGCGCCGACACGGTATTCGGCATTCCCGGCGGTGCGATCCTTCCCGCGTACGACCCGCTGATGGACTCGACCCGGGTGCGCCACGTCCTGGTCCGTCACGAGCAGGGCGCCGGCCACGCGGCCACCGGCTACGCGCAGGCCACCGGCAAGGTCGGTGTCTGCATGGCCACCTCGGGCCCCGGCGCGACCAACCTGGTCACCCCGATCGCGGACGCCCACATGGACTCGGTGCCGCTCGTGGCGATCACCGGGCAGGTGGCCTCCAAGGCGATCGGCACGGACGCCTTCCAGGAGGCGGACATCGTCGGCATCACCATGCCGATCACCAAGCACAACTTCCTGGTCACCAAGGCCGAGGACATCCCGCGGATCATCGCGCAGGCCTTCCACATCGCCTCCACCGGCCGCCCCGGCCCGGTCCTGGTCGACATCGCCAAGGACGCCCTCCAGGCGAAGACCACCTTCTCCTGGCCGCCCACCATGGACCTGCCCGGCTACCGCCCGGTGACCAAGCCGCACGCCAAGCAGATCCGCGAGGCCGCCAAGCTGATCACCGCCGCCAAGCGGCCCGTCCTCTACGTCGGCGGCGGCGTCCTCAAGGCGCAGGCCACCGCCGAGCTGAAGGTCCTCGCCGAACTCACCGGAGCGCCCGTCACCACCACCCTGATGGCGCTCGGCGCATTCCCCGACAGCCACCCGCTGCACGTGGGAATGCCGGGCATGCACGGTGCGGTCACCGCCGTCACCGCGCTGCAGAAGGCCGACCTGATCGTCGCCCTCGGAGCCCGCTTCGACGACCGCGTCACCGGCAAGCTGGACAGCTTCGCCCCGTACGCCAAGATCGTCCACGCCGACATCGACCCGGCGGAGATCGGCAAGAACCGCGCCGCCGACGTGCCGATCGTCGGTGACGCCCGCGAGGTCATCGCCGACCTGATCCAGGCCGTGCAGAAGGAGCACAGCGACGGCAACAAGGGCGACTACAGCGCCTGGTGGAAGGACCTCTCCCGCTGGCGCGACACCTACCCGCTCGGCTACGACCAGCCCGACGACGGCTCGCTGTCGCCGCAAGCGGTCATCGAGCGGATCGGCCAACTCGCCCCGGAGGGCACGATCTTCGCGGCGGGCGTCGGCCAGCACCAGATGTGGGCCGCGCACTTCATCCAGTACGACAAGCCCGCCACCTGGCTCAACTCCGGCGGCGCCGGGACGATGGGCTACGCCGTCCCGGCCGCCATGGGCGCCAAGGCTGGCGCGCCGGAGCAGACCGTCTGGGCGATCGACGGCGACGGCTGCTTCCAGATGACCAATCAGGAGCTCACCACCTGCGCCCTGAACAACATCCCGATCAAGGTCGCCGTCATCAACAACGGCGCCCTCGGGATGGTCCGCCAGTGGCAGACGCTGTTCTACAACCAGCGCTACTCCAACACCGTCCTGCACTCCGGCCCGGAGGACGTCAACCCCGACGCCCGCGGCACCCGCGTCCCCGACTTCGTGAAGCTGTCGGAGGCCATGGGCTGCTACGCGATCCGCTGCGAGCGCCCGGAGGACCTGGACAAGGTCATCGAGGAGGCGAACTCGATCAACGACCGCCCGGTCGTCATCGACTTCATCGTCCACGAGGACGCCATGGTGTGGCCGATGGTCGCCGCCGGAACCTCCAACGACGAGATCATGGCCGCCCGGGACGTTCGCCCCGACTTCGGCGACAACGAAGACGACTGAGCGAGAGAGACGTAAAAGATCATGTCCAAGCACACGCTCTCCGTGCTGGTGGAGAACACCCCAGGCATCCTGGCCAGGATCGCCGCCCTGTTCTCCCGCCGCGGCTTCAACATCGACTCCCTCGCGGTCGGCGTCACCGAGCACCCCGACATCTCCCGCATCACCATCGTGGTGAACGTCGAGGACCTGCCGCTCGAACAGGTGACCAAGCAGCTCAACAAGCTCGTCAACGTGCTGAAGATCGTTGAACTCGAGCCCGCGCAGGCCGTTCAGCGCGAACTCGTTCTGGTGAAGGTGCGCGCCGACAACGAGACGCGCTCGCAGATCGTCGAGATCGTCCAGCTGTTCCGCGCCAAGACCGTCGACGTCGCCCCGGAGGCCGTCACCATCGAGGCCACCGGGTCCAGCGACAAGCTGTCCGCCATGCTGAAGATGCTGGAGCCCTTCGGCATCAAGGAGCTGGTCCAGTCCGGCACGATCGCGATCGGCCGCGGCTCCCGCTCGATCACGGACCGGTCGCTGCGCGCACTCGACCGGTCGGCGTAAGCAACGGAACCGGGCGGCCGGCGACACGCGGCCGCCCGTATACCGAGACCCCGAAACTTCCCTTCCCCTCGCCGTCATACGGTGGGACGCAACACCTGCACCCAAGGAGAGAACCCAAAGTGGCCGAGCTGTTCTACGACGCCGACGCCGACCTGTCCATCATCCAGGGCCGCAAGGTCGCGGTCATCGGGTACGGCTCCCAGGGCCACGCCCACGCCCTGTCGCTGCGCGACTCCGGTGTCGACGTGCGGGTCGGTCTGCACGAGGGCTCCAAGTCCAAGGCCAAGGCCGAGGAGCAGGGCCTGCGCGTGGTGACCCCCGCCGAGGCCGCCGCCGAGGCCGACGTCATCATGATCCTCATCCCGGACCCGATCCAGGCCCAGGTGTACGAGGAGTCCATCGCCCCGAACCTGAAGGACGGCAAGGCGCTGTTCTTCGCCCACGGCTTCAACATCCGCTTCGGCTTCATCAAGCCCCCGGCCGGCGTGGACGTCGCCCTGGTCGCCCCGAAGGGCCCGGGCCACCTGGTCCGCCGCCAGTACGAGGAGGGCCGCGGCGTCCCCGCGATCGCCGCGGTGGAGCAGGACGCCACCGGCAACGCCTTCGCGCTGGCCCTGTCGTACGCCAAGGCCATCGGCGGCACCCGTGCCGGTGTCATCAAGACGACCTTCACCGAGGAGACCGAGACCGACCTGTTCGGTGAGCAGGCCGTGCTGTGCGGCGGCACCTCCGCCCTGGTCAAGGCCGGCTTCGAGACCCTGGTCGAGGCGGGCTACCAGCCGGAGATCGCCTACTTCGAGTGCCTGCACGAGCTGAAGCTGATCGTCGACCTCATGTACGAGGGCGGCCTGGAGAAGATGCGCTGGTCCGTCTCCGAGACGGCCGAGTGGGGCGACTACGTCACCGGCCCGCGCATCATCACCGACGCCACCAAGGCCGAGATGAAGCAGGTCCTCGCCGAGATCCAGGACGGCACGTTCGCCCAGAACTGGATGGACGAGTACCACGGCGGTCTGAAGAAGTACAACGAGTACAAGGACCAGGACTCCGAGCACCTGCTGGAGACCACCGGCAAGCAGCTGCGCAAGCTGATGAGCTGGGTGAACGAGGAGGCCTAAAGCCTCCTGACGGCGGGGCCGGAGCAGTCGCTCCGGCCCCGTTGTCCAACCCGTCCAGCCACGGACGGGTGATCCTTCCGTAGAGGCGAAGAACGCACGGCGTGGCGCCACTACACTTCTGAGGAACATACGCGTTCAGGCCCACAGCGTCGTGCGTCTTCCACGCGGCTAGCCCCTCCACCGCCTGCGGCCGTCGGGACGGCCGTCCGCATGCATTGGACTTGTGAGGACTCACGTGAGCTCGAAACCTGTCGTACTCATCGCTGAAGAGCTGTCGCCCGCGACCGTCGACGCACTCGGACCCGACTTCGAGATCCGGCACTGCAACGGCGCCGACCGCGCCGAGCTGCTGCCCGCCATCGCCGATGTCGACGCGATCCTGATCCGCTCGGCCACCAAGGTCGACGCCGAGGCGATCGCCGCCGCGAACAAGCTGAAGGTCGTCGCACGAGCCGGTGTCGGCCTGGACAACGTCGACGTCTCCGCCGCCACCAAGGCCGGCGTGATGGTCGTCAACGCCCCGACCTCCAACATCGTCACCGCCGCCGAGCTGGCCTGCGGTCTGCTGCTGGCCACCGCGCGCCACATCCCGCAGGCCAACACCGCGCTGAAGAACGGCGAGTGGAAGCGCAGCAAGTACACGGGCGTCGAGCTCGCCGAGAAGACCCTGGGTGTCGTCGGCCTCGGCCGCATCGGCGCGCTGGTCGCCCAGCGCATGTCGGCGTTCGGTATGAAGGTCGTCGCCTACGACCCGTACGTGCAGCCTGCGCGCGCCGCGCAGATGGGCGTGAAGGTCCTCTCCCTCGACGAGCTGCTCGAGGTCTCGGACTTCATCACCGTCCACCTGCCCAAGACCCCCGAGACCCTCGGTCTCATCGGTGACGAGGCGCTGCACAAGGTCAAGCCGAGCGTGCGGATCGTCAACGCCGCGCGCGGTGGGATCGTCGACGAGGCGGCGCTGTTCTCGGCGCTGAAGGAGGGCCGGGTCGCCGGTGCCGGCCTCGACGTGTACGCGAAGGAGCCCTGCACGGACTCCCCGCTCTTCGAGCTCGACCAGGTCGTCTGCACCCCGCACCTCGGTGCCTCCACCGACGAGGCGCAGGAGAAGGCCGGCATCGCCGTCGCCCGCTCGGTGCGTCTCGCGCTCGCCGGTGAGCTGGTCCCGGACGCGGTGAACGTCCAGGGCGGTGTCATCGCCGAGGACGTCAAGCCGGGCCTGCCGCTCGCCGAGCGCCTCGGCCGTATCTTCACCGCCCTCGCGGGCGAGGTGGCCGTCCGCCTCGACGTCGAGGTCTACGGCGAGATCACGCAGTACGACGTGAAGGTGCTGGAGCTGTCCGCGCTCAAGGGCGTCTTCGAGGACGTCGTCGACGAGACGGTCTCCTACGTCAACGCCCCGCTGTTCGCGCAGGAGCGCGGTGTCGAGGTGCGCCTGACGACCAGCTCGGAGTCCCCGGACCACCGCAACGTCGTCACCGTGCGCGGCACCCTCGGCACCGGCGAGGAGGTGTCGGTGTCCGGCACGCTGGCCGGCCCGAAGCACCTGCAGAAGATCGTCGCCGTCGGCGACTACGACGTGGACCTGGCGCTCGCCGACCACATGGTCGTCCTGCGCTACGAGGACCGTCCCGGTGTCGTCGGCACCGTCGGCCGCATCCTCGGTGAGGCGGGCATCAACATCGCCGGCATGCAGGTCGCCCGCGCGGCCGTCGGCGGCGAGGCCCTCGCCGTGCTGACCGTCGACGACACGGTGCCCTCCGGGGTGCTGGCGGAGCTGGCCACGGAGATCGGCGCCACGTCGGCCCGCTCGGTCAACCTGGTCTGACGGCACTGGGGGCTCCGCCCCCAGACCCCCGGCCCCCCGAAAGTCGGCCAAGAGGTGAGCGCAGAACGCCGGTCGGGCTGAGAGTCTCTCTCAGCCCGACCGGCGTTTTCGTGTCTCAGACCGTGACCGTCTCGCGGTCCTCCGCCGGAGCCTCCCGCACGGAGATCCCGCGCAGCGACACCGCCGCCAGCCCCGCGGCGGCGATCAGCAGTACCACCGCCGCGATCGACGCGGCCTGCATCCCGCTGGTGAAGGCCTCCCGGGCGGCGGTCGCCAGCCCCGGGACCCGGTCGGCGACGGCCAGCGCCCCGCCCAGGGTCTCGCGGGCGACGTCCGGTGCCGAGTCGGGCATCTCGGAGCGGTAGACCGCGGTGCCGACGGAACCGAGCACCGCCATACCGAGGGCGCCGCCGAACTCCGCGCCCGTCTCCATCAGCGAGGAGGCGGCACCCGCCCGCTCCACCGGGGCCGCGCCCAGGGCGAGGTCGGTGATCTGGGCCATCACGGTGACGATCCCGACGGCGAGCACCCCGCACGCCGTGAGCACCAGCGGCATCGAGTCCGTGCCGGCGAAGGTCAGCAGCCCGTAGCCGCCCGCGCCGATCGCGAAGCCCGCCGTCACCACGTAGGCGCGATCGACGCCCTTCTGCACCAGCATGGTGGCCACGGGTGCGGCCGCGCCGATCGGCACCGACGGCAGCAGCGCCCACAGGGCCGCCTCCAGCGCGCTCTTGTCGAGCACCGACTGCAGGTACTGCGTGGTGAAGAACGCCGAGCCCATCATCGCGAACGTGGACAGCAGGTTCAGGACGACGGACGGCGCGAAGCCGCGGTTGCGGAAGAGGGCCAGGTCGATCATGGGTGAGGCCGTGGTGCGCAGCCGGTGGACGAAGAGCGCGGCGAACAGCAGGCCGACCGTGATCGAGACGACGTAGCGGACGGACCAGCCCTCGGCCGCGATCTCCTTCAGGCCGTAGATCACGGGCAGCACCGCGGCCATGGACAGCGGGATGCTCAGCCAGTCGAAGCGGCCGGGCGCGGGGTCCTTGGACTCCGGCAGCAGGACCGGGCCGAGGATCAGCAGCAGCACCATCGCGGGCAGGTTGACCAGGAACACCGAGCCCCACCAGAAGTACTCCACCAGCACGCCGCTCATCACCGAGCCGAGGGCGATGCCGCCGGTCATCACGCCGGACCACACCCCGATGGCCTTGGCGCGCTGGCCGGGGTCGGTGAACATCGTGCGCAGCAGGGCCATCGTCGACGGCATCAGGGTCGCGCCGCCGATGCCGAGGACCGCGCGGGCCGCGATCAGCGTCTCGGCGCTGTTGGAGTACGCCGCCACCAGGGAGGCCGTGCCGAAGGCGGCCGCGCCCATCAGGAGCAGCCGGCGGCGGCCGATGCGGTCACCGAGCGAGCCCATCGTCATCAGCAGGCCGGCCAGGACGAACCCGTAGATGTCGAAGATCCACAGCTGCTGGGTGGCGGTGGGCTCCAGGTCCGCGCCGATCGCCGGGATCGCGAAGTAGAGGACGGAGACGTCCATCGAGACCAGCAGCAGCGGGAGCATCAGCACGGCCAGGGCGGTCCATTCGCGCCGCCCGGCACGGGAGTTGAGAGGAGACGTGTTCATCGGGTTCGTCATGCGAAGCAATGTACATGCGTCATAAACGGCTGTCTAGAACGAATGTATAAGTCATGCGTATGGGACGGTTGTATGGATCGGGGGCTAAGCTGACCTGCATGGGACACCGTGAGGATCTGCTCGAAGGCGCCAAGCGCTGCCTGTTGCAGAAGGGGTTCGCGCGCACGACGGCGCGCGACATCGTCAAGGAGTCGGGGACCAATCTGGCCTCGATCGGCTACCACTACGGCTCGAAGGACGCGCTGCTCGCGCAGGCGTATGTGTCGCTGGTCGAGGGGATGGGCGACGCCTTCCAGGGCGGCGGTGCCGTCATGAGCTCGCGGCCCGGGTCCGTCGAGCGGTTCCAGGAGGTGTGGTCGAACGTCATCGCCACCATGCGGGAGCCCGGATCCATCTGGCGCCTCAGCATGGAGATCGTGGTCATGGGCGACACGCTTCCCGAGGTGCGCGACCAGTTGGCGCGCGCCCAGCGCGAGGCCGGACGCGGCTTCGTCCCGATGCTCATGGGCGGCAGCGAGGAGGACGTCTCGGACGAGACCGCCGACACCCTCGGCATGTTCTATGTGACCCTCATGACCGGCCTCATCGCCCAGTGGACCTTCGACCCGAAGACCGCGCCCAGCGGCGAACAGCTCGCCGAGGGGCTGCGCCAGATGATCGCCGCGGCTACGAAGGGCTGAGCCGCCCCTCCCGCATCGTCAGCACCCGGTCCGCGAAGTGCCGTACGACCGCCGGGTCGTGGCAGATGAACAGGTAGCCGAGGCCGAGGTCGTCGCGCAGGTCGGCGAGCAGGTTGAGCACCCCGGCCCGCACGGACGGGTCCAGCGCCGACACCGGCTCGTCGAGCACCAGCAGCCGCGGCTCACAGGCAAGCGCACGGGCGATGCCGACGCGCTGGCACTGCCCGCCGGACAGCTCGTGCGGCCGCCGGTCGCCGTACGCCGGGTCCAGGCCGACCCGGTCGAGCAGCTCGGCCACCCGGGCGGGGCCGCTCGCCGCCGTCCAGCCGCCGTGCAGCCGCAGCGGCTCCGCGATCGCCTCGCGGACCGGGCGCCGCGGGTTCAGTGAGCCGTACGGGTCCTGGAAGACCGGTTGCATACGCCGCCGCAGCGGGCGCAGCTCGCGCTCGGTGAGCGCCGTCAACTCCCGGCCCTCGAAGCGCACTTCGCCGGAGTCGGGGCGGCGCAGCAGCAGCGCCGCGAGCGCGGTGGAGGACTTGCCGCAGCCGGAGGGACCGTCCAGGGCCAGGGTCTCGCCCGCCTCCAGGCGGAAGGAGACGCCGTCCACGGCGGTGACGGGGCCGTAGCGCACGACGAGGTCGCGGACGTCGAGCAGGGCGTGGCTCATACGGGGTGCTCCTGAGGTACGTCGGCCAGGCGGTGGCAGGCGACCTGCCGGCCCGCCGCCTCCCGCGGCTCCGGTTCCTCGGCCCGGCAGCGGTCGTCGGCCAGGGCGCAGCGCGGCGCGAAGGCGCAGCCCGGCGGGAGGGCGCCCGGCGCGGGCGGGGTGCCCGGCAGGGTGGGCAGGCGGCGCAGCCGGGGCCCGTCCGGGCGCGGCAGCGAGGCCAGCAGACCGGCCGTGTAGGGGGCCAGGGGCCGCTCCAACACCTCACCTGCGGGGCCGAGTTCGGCGGCCCGGCCCGCGTACATCACCAGCATCCGGTCGGCGTGCCCGCGCACCGCCTCCATGTCGTGCGTGACCAGCACCAGCGACGCCCCCACGGCCTCCCGCTGCTCGGCCAGCACCCTCAGCACCAGCTCCCGACGGTCGGCGTCCAGGGCGGTGGTGGGCTCGTCGGCGACAAGGACGTCCGGCTCGTTCACGGTCGCCATGGCGATGACCGCCCGCTGCCGCATGCCGCCGGAGTACTCGTGCGGATACGCACGCGCCCGGCGGGCCGCGTCCGGGATGCCGACCCGGTCGAGCGCGGCCACCGCGACGGCTCGCGCCTGTCGGCGCGACACGCGGCGCACGGACCGTACGGCGGCGGCGAGTTGATCGCCGACGGGGTGCACGGGGGAGAGGGCGGACAGCGCGTCCTGCGGCACGAGCGCGATACGGCGGCCCCGTGCGGCGGACAGGTCCGGCAGCACGCTCCCGGTCATGGCCGCCCCGGGCGGCAGCATCCCGAGCAGCGCGCGGGCGGTCAGCGACTTGCCCGCGCCCGACTCGCCCACCAGCGCGAGGACTTCGCGGGGGTGTACGTCGAAGGAGAGGCCGCGTACGACCTCCACCCCGGCGAAGGCGATCCGCAGCCCGCGCACCGAGAGCAGCGGCTCGGGCCGAGGGGACTCAGACTTGGACTCAGACTCCACCGGGGGCCTCCTTCCGGACGGCGGACGCGACCGTGCGCCGCCCCTGCGCGTGCGCCGCTCCCGACACCGCCCGCCCCTGGGTGTACGCCGCCCCCGACACCGCCCGCCCCTGCGCGTACGCCGCCCCCGACACCGCCAGCCCCGCCAGCAGCGCGAGTGCGACCGCCGGGGCGAGGGCCGCCCATGGGGCGCGTTCGACATAGGCGCGGGACTCGTCGAGCAGCAGCCCCCACTCCGGCGCGGGCGGCTGGGCGCCCAGGCCCAGGAAGCCGAGGGAGGCCAGGGCGAGCGCGATGCCGGGCAGCCGCAGCAGGGCGTGCCGGGCGACGGGCGCCGCGACGGACGGCAGCACATGCCGGGTCAGGATCCATGACGGCGGTGCACCGAGGGCGCGTTGGGCCGTGAGGAACCCCGACGACCGCACCTCCTGCACCAGCGCCGCCGCGTGCGCGGCGAGGGGAGGCCACGAGATCAGGGCGACGGCGAGGGCGGCCCCGCCGGTGCCGGGCCCGGCGGCGGCCGCGACCAGGATGCCGACGATCACCGGCGGCAGCGCGTTGGCGATGTCCGCCGCGCCCGCCGCGACACCGGGCAGGAAACCGAGCGCGAGCGCGACCAGCAGGCTGAGCAGGCACACCGCGGTCGCCGTGCCGACGGTCGACGCGGCGCCGTGCCCGAGCCGGGCCAGCACATCGCGGCCGAGTCCGTCGGTGCCCAGAGGGTGCGCCCAGGAGGGCGCGGCGAGCCGGGCGGTGGTGTGCACGGCGTACGGGTCGCGCAGCAGGCCCCAGCCGATCGTCACGGCGAGCAGTGTGAACAGGGTCAACGGGATCGCCGGGTGTGTACGGACCGGGCGGGCCGTCGGCAGTGTGAGGGAGGCGTCACGCAGCGCGGACCCCAGCAGCAACCGCCGTGTGAACGCCGCCGCCACGCCCGCGACCAGCCCGAGCAGCAACAGCGCCAGCACCGACCCCTGGAGCAGCGGCAGATCCTGCGACTTGGCCGCCCCCAGCGCCGTACGTCCGATGCCCGGCACGGCGAACACCGTCTCCACCGCGACCGCGCCCCCGGTCAGTCCCACGGCCGCCATCCCGAACTGCGGCACCAGCGGCGGCACCACCCGCCGCAGCGCGGCCGACGCGATCCGCGCCCGGCTCACGCCCGCGCCCCGCCACAGCTCCACCCACCGCTCGTCGAGCACGGCGGGCAGCGCGTCCGCGACCAGCCGCCCCAGCAGACCGCCCGCGGGAACGCCCAGCGCGACCGCGGGCAGCACCAGATGCTCCGGCCCCTGCCAGCCGGACGTCGGCAGCCACCCCAGCCACACCCCGCACACCAGCAGCGCGACCGTGGCCAGCAGGAACTCGGGCACGGCCGCCAGCATCGCGGCCCCCGCCCCGGCCGAGCCGCGCCCCCGCACCAGCACCGGCACGACCAGGGCCGCCGCCGGCAGCACCGCCACCGCGAGCGCCGCGCCCATCAGCCCCAGCGACACCTGCAGCCCGGCCGTCACCGACGGCCCCACCTCGGTGTGCGACACCCACGAGGTCCCCAGGTCCCCGCGCAGCAGCCCGCCCGCCCAGTCCCCGAGCAGGTGCAACGGCCCGGCACCCAGCCCGAGATCACGTCGTACGGCGTCCAGAGCCTCGCGCGTCGGCTCCTGCTCGGCGGAGCGGGCGCGCAGCACGGTCAGCGCCGGGTCCCGCCCGGACAGCCAGGGCAGCAGCCCTACGGCGGTGACGACCGCGGCGAGACACAGCAGCCGGGTCGTCCCGGCGGCGGTCGGCCTCACCTGACGTAGGTGGCGGCGGTGACCAGCTCCCGCTCGCGCGGGTCGTGGGCGGCGTCGACGACCCCGGCCGCGTCGCCCTGGACGACCCGCTCGTGCAGCATCGGCACGGCCGCGTCGGTGGCCAGCACCGCGGCCTCGGCGGCGATGACGGCCGCGCGCCGGGCGTCGCCGGTGGCCGTGGCGCCGGCCTTGCGCAGCGCGGCGTCCACCGAACGGTCCGCGAGCTGGGAGATGTTGAAGGAGCCGTCGGAGGCGAAGTCGCTGTAGAGGTAGGCGGCCGGGTCGCCGGAGTCCAGGACGGTCGCCCGGGACAGGACGAAGGCGTCGAACGCGCCCGCCAGCGCGTCGGACTCGATGTTGGCGTACTCCCGCACGTCCAGCTTCACCCGGAAACCGGCCTTCTGGAGCTGCTGTTGCAGCGCGGCGGCGACCTCGGGCAGCTCGGCGCGGTCGGTGAAGGTGCCGAGCGTGATCGAAGCGCCCTGCACGGCACGGGACTTGGCCCGCTTCACCGGCGTACGCAGATCGTCCGCCCAGGGCAGCGCCGGGCCCAGCAGCCCCTCGGCGGCATCGGCGCGGCCCTCGTACACGCCCCGCACGATGGACTCGGCGTCGATCGCCTCGCGGGCGGCGGCCCGGACCGCGGGGTCGGCGAAGGGGCCGTCGGAGGTGTTGAGGTACAGCGTGTTGGTGCGCGGCATCGGCACCTCGGTGATCAGGTCCTCGTCCACCAGCGCCGCCTGCGACACGGGCACGGCCTCGACGATGTCGGCCTCGCCGCTGCGCAGGGCGGCCGCGCGGGCGGTGCCGTCGGGGACGAACCGTACATCGATGCCGGGGGCCTTCGCCTTGGCGCCCCAGTAGCCGGCGTAGCGGTCGAGGGACGCGGAGGAGGTGCCGTTCACCTCGGTCAGCTCGAACGGGCCGGTGCCAGCGCCGACCGGGTCCACCGTCTTCCCGCGGTAGGCCTTCGCGGCGAGGATCGACAGCTGCGGGGAGCTGAGCCGCTGCGGGACGAGGGGGTCCTGCTCTGCGGTGGTGACGGTGACGGTGTGTCCGTTCCCGTGAGCCGTCAGCTCGACACCGTCGAGGATGCGCGGCTTGGGGGAGGCGGTCGCGGCCCGGGTGAGGGACCGGACGACGGCCTCGGCGTCCAGCTTCGTACCGTCGTGGAAGGTGACGCCCTGGCGTATGTCGAAGATCCAACTGCGGCCCTGCTGACGCCACTTGGTGGCCAGCGCGGGCCGGGCGTCGCCGTCCGCGTCCAGCCTCACCAGGGTCTCGGCGGTCGACCAGCGCGACAGCTTGAACGCGTCGTCGGTGAGCGGGGAGAGCCCCGAGCGCGGGGGCTGCATCATCGCGACGCGGATGCGCCTGCCGTCCCCGTCCGTCGCCGGCGAGCCGGAGAAGCAGCCGGTGAGCAGGGCGGAGACGCCGGCGAGGAGAAGCAGTCGGCGGGCGGGCAGGCGCACGGAACCCTCCGGGTAAAGGGGTGGTCAAGAGAGGAAGTGCGCTGACCGTAGCATGATGACAATCGTTTTCAACAAATTCCCGCGGGGTGCCGGGGCTCAACAGCCGCGCTACAGCCGCGCCGCCTTCAACGCCATGTGCAGCAGCAGCCGGTGCTCCCCGTCGTCCAGATCCAGCCCCGTCAGCTGCTCCACCCGGGACAGGCGGTAGTAGAGGGTCTGCCGGTGGATGCCCAGCGCGGCGGCCGTGCGGCCGGCCTGGCCCGCGTGGTCGAGGTAGACCTCGGCGGTGCGGGCGAGTTCCCGCTGGGCGGGGGAGAGCAGCGGGGCGACCGCGGGGTCGTGTGCCGAGCCCGCGGGCAGCGAGGTCAGCAGCCGGTAGGAGCCGATCCGGGACCACTCGGCGACCGGGCCGAGCCGGGGCTCGGCGACCGCGGCCCGGGCCGCGGCCGACGCCTCCTGCCAGGACGTGCCCAGCTCGGCCAGCCCGGTGCGGATCTCGCCGACCCCGGCCGCGCGGGCCCCCTCCCGCAGCAACCGCGAGGCCGCCGTCAGCGCCGGGACGTGCACATCCGCCGAGCGCAGCCGCACCAGCAGCGCCAGGCACTGCCCTGTCGTACCCCACGGCACCGTGCACAGGGCCGTCGCATGCGGCACCGTGCGGGCCGAGGGCGCGTCGTCGGGGTCGGCCGACGGCCAGGGCGCGACGCAGACCACGGTGTGCGGGCCCTCTCCGCGCGGCCCCAGGGCCGTCCGCAGTGCGGCCACCGCCATGTCCTGCTGCCAGCCCCCTTCGGCGGTCAGCACCGCGCGGAACTCCCGGGTCAGGTCGGCGCCGTGCTGCGCCTCGTCCGCGAGCAGCGCGCCGATCCGCGCGGCCACCTCCATCGCCGCGCCGAGCTGGGCGTCCGTGGGGCCGGGATCGTCGTCCAGCAGCCAGACGTAGCCGAGGACGACACCCCGGTGGCGTACCGGGAGGCAGATCCGCCCGCGGTAGACGCCCGCCTCGGGCGTCGGCGGGATACGCACCGGGGCGGTCGCCCGGGTGATGCCGAAGCCCTCGAACCACTCCCGCACCGCCGCCGTGGAGCGCCGGGTCAGGATCGAGCGGGTGCGGACCGGGTCCAGCGCGGACGGGTCGAGGTCACCCTCGTCGTCGTACGCGCCGAAGGCGATCAGCTCGAAGTCGCGGTTCTCCAGGGTCGCCGGAACGCCCAGGAGCTCGGAGATCTCGTCGACCAGCTCTTGGTAGTCCGCCACGTTTCTGAAGGATCCAGCTTCCGGCGTCACCCGGGCATTCTGCCCCATATCCGCGAGGCCTTCATACATCTGTCTGAGATCTGCGGCACGGATGCGTGACAGCTGTCGATGGCAGAGGATCGGAGCAATCCTTAGGTTTCACGGTGGTTCTCCGTGCCGTACCCGACTCGTAGGGCTACGGCCTGTTTCTGCTGGTTTGTGGAGGTTCCCCGTGCTGGGTCCCGTGATTCTCGCCGCGTCGCGCAGCGACCGGATGCGACGCCTGATCTCGGCGGCCCCGGTCACCAAGCAGGTCGTCGACCGGTTCATCCCCGGTGAGACCGTGGACGACATCGTCCCGATCATCGAGGACCTCACGGCCAAGGGCCTGGAGCTGACGATGGACGTCGTCGGCGAGGACATCACCACCCCGGAGCAGGCCGGTGCCGCCCGGGACGCCTATCTGGCGCTGATCGACCACCTCAAGGACCTGGGGCTGGGCGAGCGTGTGGAGATGTCCGTCAAGCTGTCGATGTTCGGCCAGGCGCTGGACGGCGGCCACGAACTGGCCCTCGCCAATGTCCGCCCGGTCGTCGAGGCCGCCGCCGCGATCGGCACCACCGTCACCCTGGACGCCGAGGACCACACCACCCTCGACTCGATGTTCGCCATCCACGACGAGCTGCGGAAGGACTTCCCGCAGACCGGCTGCGTCATCCAGGCCTACCTCTTCCGCACCGAGGCCGACGCCCGCCGCCTCGCCGCGAACGGCAGCCGCGTCCGCCTCGTGAAGGGCGCCTACAAGGAGCCCGCCGAGGTCGCCTACCAGCAGAAGCACGAGATCGACAAGGCGTATGTGCGCATCCTGCGGACGCTGATGGAGGGCGAGGGCTACCCGATGATCGGGTCCCACGACCCGCGCCTGATCTCCATCGGCCAGGAACTCGCCCGCAAGGCCGGCCGCAAGCTCGACGAGTACGAGTTCCAGATGCTGTACGGCATCCGCGGCGACGAGCACCTGCGCCTGGCCGCCGAGGGCCACCGCATGCGCGTCTACACCGCCTACGGCACCGACTGGTACGGCTACTTCATGCGACGCCTGGCCGAGAAGCCGGCCAACCTGCGGTTCTTCGTCCGCAGCATGCTCTCCAAGGGCTGAACCCGAACACCCGCTCACGTACAAGGAGTTACGGATCTCATGGACGCTGTGACCCAGGTCCCCACCCCCGTCAACGAGCCGGTGCACGGCTACGCCCCCGGCTCGCCCGAGCGCGCCCGGCTGGAGGTCAAGCTCAAGGAGCTGGCCGAGAACCCGATCGACCTGCCCTGCACCATCGGCGGTGAGAAGCGGATGGGCGGCGGAGAGGTCTTCCAGGTCGTCCAGCCGCACAACCACAAGGCCGTCATCGGCACCTACCGCAACGCCACGCAGGCGGACGCGCAGGACGCGATCGACGCCGCCCTCGCGGCCGCCCCGGCCTGGCGCGCGATGTCCTTCGACGACCGCGCGGCGATCATCCTGCGCGCGGCCGAGCTGCTGGCCGGCCCGTGGCGCGAGACGCTGGCCGCCTCCACCATGCTGGGCCAGTCCAAGACCGCCCAGCAGGCCGAGATCGACACCCCCTGCGAGCTGGTGGACTTCTGGCGCTTCAACGTCGCCTACGCCCGCCAGATCCTGGCCGAGCAGCCCCCGGCGAACTCCCCGGGCGTGTGGAACCGCCTGGACCACCGCCCGCTGGAGGGCTTCGTCTACGCGATCACGCCGTTCAACTTCACGGCCATCGCGGGCAACCTGCCGACCGCCCCGGCCCTGATGGGCAACGTGGTCGTGTGGAAGCCGTCCCCGACGCAGACCCACGCCGCCGTGCTGCTGATGCAGCTGCTGGAGGAGGCCGGTCTGCCCAAGGGCGTCATCAACCTCGTCACCGGCGACGGCATCGAGGTCTCCAAGGTCGCCCTCGAGCACCGCGACCTCGCCGGCATCCACTTCACCGGCTCGACCAAGACCTTCCAGTACCTGTGGAAGACGGTCGGCACCAACATCGAGAAGTACCGCTCCTACCCGCGCCTGGTCGGCGAGACCGGCGGCAAGGACTTCGTCGTCGCCCACCCGAGCGCCGACCGCGCGATCCTGAAGACCGCCCTGACCCGTGGCGCCTTCGAATACCAGGGCCAGAAGTGCTCCGCGACCTCCCGCGCCTACGTCCCGGCCTCCATCTGGAACTCCGGCTTCAAGGAGGAGTTCGCCGCCGAGGTCGACTACCTCACCATGGGTGACGTCACCGACCTGTCGAACTTCATCGGCGCCGTCATCGACGAGCGTGCCTTCGCCAAGAACAAGGCCGCCATCGACCGTGCCAAGCAGGACCCGGCCTGCACGATCGTCGCGGGCGGCTCCTACGACGACTCGGTCGGCTACTTCGTCCGCCCGACCGTCATCGAGTGCAGCGACCCGGAGAACGAGGTCTTCACGACCGAGTACTTCGGCCCGATCCTCGCCGTGCACGTCTACGAGGACGACAAGTACGACGAGATGCTGACCCAGATGGAGTCCGCCTCCGACTACGCCCTCACCGGCTCGGTCATCTCCAGCGACCGCGCGGCCACCGCGTACACGATGGACAAGCTGCGCTACGCGGCCGGCAACTTCTACATCAACGACAAGTCCACCGGTGCCGTCGTCGGCCAGCAGCCCTTCGGCGGCGGCCGCGCCTCCGGCACCAACGACAAGGCCGGCGCCCCGCAGAACCTGATGCGCTGGACGCTGACCCGCGCCATCAAGGAGACGCTGGTCCCGCCGACCGACTACACCTACCCGCACATGGGCTGACGCCCCAGCGGCACCCCCTTTCGAGGGCCGGGTCAGAAGGCGAAGTTCTTCGCCATGGCCCGGCCCTCGGCCGCTGCCCGCACATACGTGTCGCGCAGATCCACGTAGTACTGGGCGAGCATCTCCGCGACCTTCTCCTCGGGCCACCCCCAGGACCCCGCCAGCTCGGCGCCGCTCACGGCCCACAGGTCCTCGAAGGCCGTGGCCTTGAGGAACTCCGCGCCCAGGCGCACGTCCTCGGGCGTGAGCAGCACATAGGGGTCCGGATACGTCGGGTGGTACACGGGCCGTCCGCCGAATATGAGCAGCGAGGCGGGCAGCCAGGGGCCGATGTCGTGCTTCTCGGCCCCGCAGAGGAGGTGGTCCAGGGTGAAGAAGTCCTTGTGGATCACCATCTCGACGGCGTCCGGCGACTTCTCCTCGCTGTCCCAGGACGCCTCGAACAGCTCGGCGAGCCAGACGCCGTCCTCGCGCAGCTCGGCCTCGGGGACCGCGATCAGATGCAGGTGGTAGCCCATGCGATCACCGTAGGGCCCACCACTGACAACGCCCCTCAGCCGGCCATCTCGGTCCGCTCCCACCACTCGTACACTGGCAGGCTGCCCTCCGGCGTGTCGGCCTCGCGGGACGTGGGCCGGAAGTGTTCGTAGCCGTTGCGCAGCTCGATCTTCACGTCCGGGCCGGGGCTGGGGACGGGCACGATCCGCTCGGGAAGATCGTCCGGGCCGCCTTCGAGAAACACCTTCTCCGTGTCGTTCATGACGTCACCTGTTCCCCTCGCGGCGGCCGCATGTCCGGCGCCGCGGGGAGGATCAGTCGTGTGGGCGAGCCGCCGGCAGGGTCCTGCCGAGGAAGTCGTCGATCAGGCCCGCGATCTGGTCCGCGTGCGTCTCCAGGGCGAAGTGGCCGGTGGGCAGCAGATGCACCTCGGCCTCCGGCAGGTCCCGCTGGAAGGCGAGGGTGCCCGCCGGGACGAAGATCTCGTCGTGGCCGCCCCAGACCGCCAGCAGGGGCACCCGGCTGGTGCGGAAGTACTCCTGGAAGGCCGGGTAGAGGGCGAAGTTGGAGCCGTAGTCGGAGATCAGGTCGAGCTGGATCTCCGTCTGGCCCGGGCGGGCGATGTCGGCCGCGTCCCGCTCGTAGGCGTCCGGGCTGACCAGCTCCCTCAGTCGCTCCGGAACGCCGTGCAGGTACTGCCACTTGATGCCGTCCAGGGAGTAGATCTCCCGCACCGGCGCCTCCGTCTCGGGCGTGCGCTCCGCGATCAGCGCCTTCACCGGCGCCCAGGCCTCGGCGCCGAGCCCCTCCTCGTAGGCGTTGCCGTTCTGCGTGACGATCGCGCTCACCCGGTCCGGATGCGCGAGCGCGAGCCGCAGTCCGATCGGGGCGCCGTAGTCCTGGACGTACAGCGCGAACCGCTTCAGCCCGAGCTGCTCGGTGAACTCGGCGGTGACCCGAGCCAGTTCGGCGAACGTGTACGAGAACTCCGACGCGTCCGGCCGCGCCGAACGCCCGAACCCGATGTGGTCCGGCGCGATCACGCGATAGCGGCCGGCGAGCAGCGGAATCAGGTCCCGGAACATGTGCGAGCTGCTGGGGAAGCCGTGCAGGAGCAGCAGCACCGGCGCGTCCTCGGGGCCGGCCTCGCGGTAGTACACCTCGTGGCCGCGGACGGTCGCGGTGCGGTGGTGAACCCGGTGAGTGGTCATGACGGCATCATGGTGCGCGCGTACCTAACTGGTCAAGAGTCTTTTAGTGGTTAGGCTGCCGGTGGTGTGTGCTAAGAACAGCCCGTGACACTCAAGGTCGAGCGCGCCGACGCGCGCGAGTGGCAGGAAGAGCAGCTCGCGGAGCTGTTCAGCGAGGGCTTCCCGGCGTTCATCACGGCCGACCGGGTGGTGAAGCGCTACATAGGCCGGGTCAGGGAGTACTTCGCCGAGTTCGAGCTGATCCTCGTCGACGAGCGCGACATGCCCGTGGCCGCCGGATGGGGCGTGCCGCTGCGCTGGGACGGCACCGTCGACGGACTGCCCGGCGGCTACACCGACGCTCTCGTCCGGGCGGTCGAAGGGCGCGAACAGGGCCTGGAGCCGGACACGTTGGTGATCTGCGGGGCCGTCGTCCACCCGTCTCTGCGGGGGCGCGGGCTGGCCGGCGAGACACTCATGGCGCTGCGCCGCACCGCGCGCGAGGCCGGGCTCGGCAAGGTCGTGGCGCCCGTCCGCCCCACGTCGAAGGAGCAGTTCCCGCTCATGCCCATCGAGGACTTCATGCGCTGGCGCCGCACCGACGACACCCACGTCGACCCCTGGATCCGCACGCACGAACGCCTCGGCGCCCAACTCCTCGCCCCCGCACCGGAGTCGCAGATCATGACCGGCACGGTCGCGGAATGGAAGGAGTGGACCGGCCTCGACCTGCCGCTGACCGCCGAGTACGTGATACCCGGCGGGCTGAGCGTGCTGCGGCTCGACAAGGCCGCCGACCACGGGGTGTACCGCGAGCCCCACGTATGGATGCGGCACGCCTGACAATGCTCCTATGACCCTGCGCATCGCCCACACGGCCCAGCTCGCCCCCAGCGAACTCCTCGCCGTCCGCGCCCTGTTGTACGACTCCTTCGACGGCGACTTCTCCGCCGAGGACTGGGACCACACCCTCGGCGGCATGCACGCCCTCGCCTACGACGAGCGGGGAATCGCCGCGCACGGGGCGGTGGTCATGCGCCGGGCCCGGCTCGGCGGACGCTGGCTGCGCATCGGCTACGTCGAGGGAGTCGCCGTACGCCGGGACGTGCGGCGCACCGGACTCGGCGGCCGGGTGATGGACGCGCTGGAGGGCGTCCTCACCCGCGCCTACGACCTGGGCGCCCTCTCCGCGAGCGACGAGGGCGCCCTGCTGTACGAGGCCCGCGGCTGGTGCGCCTGGTCCGGCCCGGTCGGCGCGCTGGGGCCGGACGGACCGGTCCGGCTGCCCGAGGAGGAGGGGTCCACCTACGTCTGGCCCGCCCCCGCGGGGCCGCACACCGAGCTGCTCTTCGACTGGCGCGACGGCGACGTGCTGTGAGGTGCCGCTCAGGCCGCTGATGCGCAGCTCAGCCCGCTGAGGTGCCGGTCAGCCCGCTGAGGTGCCGGTCAGGCCGCTGAGGGCCGCTCGTGCCTCCTGAGGTGCCGCTCAGGCCCCCTGAGGATGCCGCTCAGGCGGCCCTGACCAGCATCTTCCCCGTGTTCCCGCCCCGCAGCATCAGCAGGAACGCCTCCACGATCCGCTCGAACCCGTCCACGACCGTCTCGTCGAGCGCGAGCGCCCCACTGCGCAGATGCGGTACGGCGAACGCGTACAGCTCCTCCTGCTGCTCCCGGTAGTCGCTCACCAGGAAGCCCTCGATGCGCAGGCGCTTCTCCACCACATCGGCGTGGTTGAAGAGCACCGGCGGGGCGGCCGGGGTGTTGTACTGGCTGATCGTGCCCACCCGCACCACCCGCCCGCGCTCGCGCAGCGCGCCGATCGCGGCGCCGAGGTGCTCGCCGCCGACGTTGTCCACGAAGACGTCGATCCCGCCGGGGGCGGCCTTCGCCAGCAGGTCGGCGACCGGGCCGTCGTGGTAGTCGAACGCCGCGTCGTAGCCGACCTGTTCGGTCAGATGGCGGACCTTCTCCGGCGTGCCCGCGCTGCCGATCAGCCGGCCCGCGCCCAGCAGCCGGGCGAAGCGGCCGGTGGCCGTGCCGACCCCGCCGGCCGCGCCGGACACGAAGACGTCCTGCCCCTCGCGCAGTTCGGCGATCCGGGTGAGCCCGATGTACGCCGTCAGGCCCGTACCGCCGAGCACGCTCAGGTACGCCGTCAGCGGGACGCCCTCGTGCAGCGGGATGCGCCGGACCTCGTCGGGCGTGACCACGGCGTGGGTGCGCCAGCCCTGCCGGTGGAAGACGATCTCGCCCTCGCGCAGGGACGGTTCGCGCGAGGCGACGACCCGGCCGAGCGTGCGGCCCTCCAGCGGCGCGTCGAGCGCGAAGTCGCCGTCCATCATCTCGCGGTGGTACGGGTCGACCGACCACAGCAGGTTCTCCACCACGGCCGTGCCCGGCCGGGGCTCGGGGACCGGCGACTCGACGAACCGGAAGTGGTCCGTGGTGGGAAAGCCCGTCGGACGGGCGGTCTGCTGGACGGTGAGCGCGATGTCGTTCATGACAGGGACCGTAGGAAGGAATGCCGACTGGGGGCAGGGGGTTGCGCTCATGGGACCGGCCGGTCCATGAATCGCCCTCATAGCAGCAGGTGGGAGCACCCGCGTGAACACCGTCGACCTCGCACGCACCGTCGACCTCGCACCCCAGGAGCTGCGCACCCTCGTGGCCGTCGCCGAGGAGGGCGGCTTCTCCGCCGCGGCCGTACGCCTCGGGTCCACCCAGTCCGCGGTGTCGCATGCGGTGCGCGGCATGGAACGCAAGCTGGGTGTCGTGCTGTTCGAGCGGGGCCGGCACGGGGCGCGGCCCACCGCCGCGGGGGAGCGGGCCGTGGCGCACGGGCGCCGGGTGCTGCGGATGCTCCAGGTGCTGGTCGCCGAGACGCGCGGGGCCGGTGCCGGGGACTCCGGGCCGCCGGCGGGCCCGCTGCGCATCGCCGCGTTCCGCAGCGCGGCCCTGCATCTGCTGCCGCCCGCGCTGGAGCGGCTGACCGCGCGGCACCCCGGCATCGAGGCGAGCGTGACCGTCGTACGGGAGGTCGGGCCGGGCACGGCGGGGGAGGTGGCCGGGGGGAGGGCCGACATCGGGATCGCCACGATCGGCACCAGCTCACCGATCCCGCCGGAGCTGGTCGGTGATGTGCTGCTGGAGGAGCCGTACTCCCTGGTGCACCCGGCGGGGCACCCCGACCCGCGGTCGCTGCCGCTGGTCGACTGGACGGAGAACTGCACTTCCTACACGCGTGAGTGGTGGGCCGCCCAGGAGTGGCTGCCGCCGGCGACCGTGCGCGCCGAGGACGACGGAGCGGTGCTCTCAATGGTGAGCAGTGGTCTCGGCATGGCCGTCATGCCCGCACTCTCCCTCACCGGAGCACCGCTCACCCTTCAGATCACCGATCTCGGTCCGCGGCGCCCCACCCGTCAGGTCGGCTACGTCACCACCCCCGAGCTGGCCGCCACGGCAGCCGTTCGGGCCCTTGTCCGCGAGCTGCGCGCGCTGCATCCGAGGGTCGCCGTCTCAGATAGTAGGAAGTCCGAGTAATTGTGGAGACACGAGCGAGCTCCTCCCTTAGCTTTGTAGAAGCCGAACGTCTCGCTCGATCAAGCGAATGGCGGTCGTGAGCCGGGCCCCGTGCAGGCAACCCCTGCGGCCGGTGCTCCCCGCCCCTTCCGGCGTCTCGTAACCCCCTCATGCACTCCGGTCTTCCGAAGGAGTCGATTTCCCATGGCCGAGACGACCGTCCGCCGCCGAGTCCGCCACGTCTCCCGTCCGAACGAGACCGACCGCCAGCAGGCCGCCGCCGCCCTCCAGCGCGCCCTCGACCGCCGCGACAACGGCGGCGCGACCGGCCACTGAGGCGACCGCAGGGCCGGCTACTGAGCCGATCACTGAGCGACCGCCGGGCCGGCCCCTGAGCCGGCCGTCGAGCCGATCGCACCACCAAGACGCCGGGAGCCGCACCCGCGCGAGGTGCGGCGCGAGCGCCCAGGCCCACGGACGGGCCTAGCGTCCGCGCCGCACCTCGAAATGGTCGATCCGCTCACCCGTGTGCGTCCGCGCCGACACCTTCAGCCGCGGTGCCGGGCCGCTCTCCGCCTCCACCGAGAGGTAGGAGAACCCCCGGTAGCGCACGCGGGACCACTCCACGGTCTCCGGGTCGCGCTGCCGTGACCGGGTCCACCGGAAGGTCTCCACGGACTCCGCGTCGTGCACATGCCCCTCGTAGCTGACCTGCGCGCCCGCCGGGAAACCGTAGGGGTCGCGCCCGCCGCCACCGGCGGTCACATAGACGATCCCGTCCCGCTCCGGGTCCGTCGAGCCGCCGACCGGCACGCGCCGGCCGACCTCGCCGTCCCGGATGGCGTCGGTGCGCTCGTAGACGTGGTTGTGGCCGTTGATCACCAGGTCCACCCGGTGCCGCGCGAACAGCGGCAGCCACGCCGCGCGCACCCCGCCGTCGGAGGCGTGCGCGGAGGTCGAGTAGGCGCAGTGGTGGAAGTAGACGACGACGAAGTCCACCTCGTCGGACGCCCGCAGCCTGCGCAGCGTGCGGTCCAGCCAGGCCGTCTGCCGGCCCCCGCTGTAACCGAAGTTGGCCGGTATCTCGTACGACACCTCGTTCGCGTCGAGCGCCACCACGCCGACGTTGCCGTAGGTGAACGTGTACACGCCCGGCGCAAGGCGCGGGTCGAAGCCGCTGTCCGGCAGGGAGAACCGGGCGAGCTGACCGCCGTAGCCCTCCGGCGAGTACCAGGCCTCCATGTCGTGGTTGCCGGTCGTCACCATCCAGGGAACCGAGCGCGCGACCGGTTCGTTCTGCTGGAAGAACCGGTCCCAGAACGCCGCGTCGTAGCGGTCCGCCACGGTCCCCCTGCCGTTGGCGTCGGCGTAGCAGATGTCGCCCGCATGCAGATGGAAGGCCGGCCGCACGCCCACCAGCTGCCGGTCGAGGGCCGCCGCCCCCTCACCGACCCCCTGGTCGCCGAAGGCGGTGAAGACGAAGGACCGAGGGCGCACCGGCGCCGTACGGAAGGAGGCCACAGCGGCCCGCAGACGCGGGTCGGCCGGGTCGAGGCCCTCGTGCCCGACGCCGTAGTAGTACGTCGTGCCCGGCAGCAGGTGGTCCAGCGCGGCGTGCACGTAGTACTGCTCGACCTCGGGCCGTACGTCGCCCATCGCCGGCGTGTGCAGATGCCGCAGCTCCGCCTCGATGCGCGGCCCCAGCGCGTCGGGCCGCGCCCCGATCCGGACGTACGGTTTGCGCACCGCGGCCGGGACCTGCCAGGAGATCCGCATCTGGGTGCGCGGGTCCGCTCCGAGGGCCAGATGGCGGCCGAACGGCACGAGCGCGGCGCCCGGTGCCGCGGCGGCGGTCGTGGCCGGGCGGGTCGGTGTCGCCACCGTGCCCGCGGGCCGGTCCTGCGTGCCCGCGCAGCCGGTCAGCAGGCCGCTCGCCACCGCCCCCGCGGTCACCAGCGTCCGACGCCGCGTCAGCTTGGTGCGCAGATACTCGTGCTGCTCCGCCATGCTCATCCGGCGGGCCAGTCGCTCCGGGATGCCGAAGTCCGGTGTCTCCATGACGAAGAACTTCCCAGCGGACCCCCACAGTGCTGCGACACACGGGTGAACGTAGTACGACGAGATGACGTTGTCGCCCGTTCGGCTCTCGTGCGAATGTCCAGATGCCGGACAGCGTGTGTCATTGCATGGGACGAAGAGTAGGGTCACCTCCATGTCGGCAAGTTCTCGCATCCTCGATCTCGCAGTGATCCCCGGTGACGGCATCGGCCAGGAGGTAGTGGCCGAAGGTCTGAAGGTCCTCTCCGCCGTCCTCCCGGAGGACGTGAAGCTGGAGACCAAGGACTACGACTTCGGCGCCCGGCGCTACCACGCCACCGGTGAGACCCTCACCGACGCCGACCTCGACGCCCTCAAGCAGCACGACGCGATCCTGCTCGGCGCGATCGGCGACCCGTCGGTGCCGTCCGGCGTCCTGGAGCGCGGCTTCCTGCTCAAGCTCCGCTTCGCCTTCGACCACCACGTCAACCTCCGGCCCTCCAAGCTGCTGCCCGGCGTGGCCACGCCGCTGGCCGGCCAGCCGGAGATCGACTTCGTCGTCGTCCGCGAGGGCACCGAGGGCCCGTACACCGGCAACGGCGGCACCATCCGCAAGGGCACGCCCCACGAGGTCGCCACCGAGGTGTCGGTGAACACGGCCTTCGGTGTGGAGCGTGTCGTCCGGGACGCCTTCGCCCGTGCCCAGGCCCGCCCGCGCAAGAAACTCGCGCTGATCCACAAGAACAACGTGCTGACCTTCGCCGGTCACCTGTGGACCAACATCTTCAACAAGGTGGCCGAGGAGTTCCCCGAGGTCACCACCGAGTACATGCACGTCGACGCCGCGACCATCTACCTGGTCACCCAGCCGGAGCGGTTCGACGTCATCGTCACCGACAACCTGTTCGGCGACATCATCACCGACCTCGCCGCGGCCGTCTCCGGCGGCATCGGCGTGGCGGCCTCCGGCAACATCAACCCCTCCGGCGAGTTCCCGTCGATGTTCGAGCCGGTCCACGGCTCGGCCCCGGACATCGCGGGCCAGGGCAAGGCCGACCCCACGGCCACCGTCCTGTCCGTCGCCCTCCTGCTGCGCCACCTCGGCCACGACGCCGAGGCCGCCCGCATCGAGGAGGCCGTCGCCGCCGACCTGGCCGAGCGCGTCGGCAAGCCGGCCCGCTCCACCACCGAGATCGGCGACGCGCTCGCCGTACGAGTAGCCGGCTGACCCCGGACTCGACGCTCGCAGAAGTCGAAGCACAAGTCGAAGCCGCCGGGTCGCATCCGCACCCGGCGGCTTCCGCATGCCCCCCGCCGGGTGACACCATCAGGCCTGGGCCGCACCCACGCCGTTTTCTCCCGCAGCACCCCGCGCGCGATAATCGAACGCGGAGCCGCGGAATGAGGGAAAGCTCGGACGTCCTAGCACTGGCCGGAAACGGTCCTTGCGCAGGCCGGAAACGGCCGTTCGGGCGGGAGCGCGGCCCGTCACTACAACCGGTGAAGGACAACCACTCATGACGACGCCCACGATCGAGCTGAAGCCCTCCGCCCACCCGCTCTCCAGCGCGGAGCGGGAGGCCATCCTGGCCAACCCCGGGTTCGGCCGCCACTTCACCGACCACATGGTGACCATCAAGTGGACGGAAGGCCGCGGCTGGCACGACGGTCAGCTCGTGCCGTACGCGCCGCTCTCGCTCGACCCGGCCACGACCGTCCTGCACTACGCCCAGGAGATCTTCGAGGGCCTCAAGGCCTACCGCCGCCCCGACGGGTCCGTCGCCACCTTCCGCCCCGAGAAGAACGCGCAGCGCTTCCAGTCCTCCGCCCGCCGCCTCGGCATGCCCGAGCTGCCCGTGGAGACCTTCATCGAGGCCTGTGACGTCCTCGTCCGCCAGGACCGGGCCTGGGTCCCGGCGCACGGCGGCGAGGAGTCCCTCTACCTGCGCCCCTTCATGATCGCGACCGAGGTCGGCCTGGGCGTGAAGCCCGCCAACGAGTACCTCTTCCTGGTCATCGCCTCCCCGGCCGGCGCGTACTTCCCCGGCGGTGTGAAGCCGGTCTCCATCTGGGTCTCGCAGGACCGCGTCCGCGCCGTCCCCGGCGGCATGGGCGACGCCAAGACCGGCGGCAACTACGCCGCGTCCCTGCTCGCCCAGGCCGAGGCCGCCGCCCAGGGCTGCGACCAGGTCTGCTACCTCGACGCGGTCGAGCACCAGTGGGTCGAGGAGCTCGGCGGCATGAACCTGTACTTCGTGTACGGCGACAAGATCGTCACCCCGTCCCTCACCGGCTCCATCCTGGAGGGCGTCACCCGCGACTCCCTCCTCACCGTCGCCCGCGACCTGGGCTACCAGGCCGAGGAGGGCCGCGTCTCCCTCGACCAGTGGCGCCGCGACTCCGAGAACGGCACCCTCACCGAGGTCTTCGCCTGCGGCACGGCCGCCGTCATCACGCCGGTCGGCACGGTCAAGACCGACGGCGCCGAGTGGCAGCAGTCCGGCGGCGAGCCCGGCGAGGTCACCCTGAGGCTGCGTCAGGCGCTGCTCGACATCCAGCGCGGCACGGCCGAGGACAAGCACGGCTGGATGCACCAGCTGGCCTGATCCCCACCACCACCCCGACGAGGGCCGGACCTGGCGAGAACGCCGGGTCCGGCCCTCGCCGTCGTACAGGAAGGCGTACGGGAAGCCGTACGGGAGAGTGAGCCTGCGGCCCGGATGAGTCGCCCCGGGCCGCGGCTGCTCATATCGCGGGCGCGCGCTGCGGCTCCGCCTCGTCCGCGACCGCCGGGCGGCTCACCGGCGCCGACCACGTCAGCAGCAGGTAGGCCAGACCGCCCACGGCCCCCGACAGCAGGAAGCTGCAGTCCACCCCGCCGGTCAGTGCCAGCAGCGGACCCTCGTACGACGGCAGCGCCACGGCGAGACAACCGACCGCGGCGCCCAGGGCCCAGGACACGGTCGCGGCGAGGTTCCAGCCGCCGCGGTACCAGTAGATCCCGCCCTTCGCGCGGCGGTTGAAGACCTGCAGGGCGTCGGCGTCGTACTGGCCGCCGCAGCGGACGAAGCCGATGAGGGTGATGACCGCCCACGGCGTGCCGATCGCGGTGAGCAGCAGCACGAAGGAGGTCATCGCGGACTGCGTGTCGGAGAAGTAGTGGCCGAGGAACACGGAGACGGTGGCGACCACCGCGACCACACAGGTGGCCTTGGCCCGCGACAGCCGGGGCAGGATCGCGTCGAGGTCGAGGCCCATCGAGTAGAGCATCAGGCCCGCGTTGCCGACCGACCCGGCCGAGGCGGCGATCAGCAGCGGGAGCAGGTACCAGGCCGGGGCGGTCGCGGCGAGCGGGCCGGCGTAGTCGAGGGCGGCCTTGGCGGCGTACGACGTAAAGGTGCCGAAGAGCTGCGGCACCAGCAGGCCGAGGATCAGCCCGAGCCAGGTCGCGTGCAGCACCTTGCGCGAGGAGTGGCGGGCGGGGGAGATGTAGCGGGTGTAGTCGCCGAGCAGGGTGATGAAGGCGACCGGGCCCGACAGGCCCGCGGCGACCGCGGCCAGCAGCCAGGTCGGCCAGAACCCGCCCAGCAGATAGCCGCCGGCCTCCGGCAGCGCGCCCGTCGAGAAGTCCGGGGCGTACGCGATCACGCCGAGGATCAGCAGGGCCGTCATGCCCACGGCGAGGATGCGGGACATCGCCAGCAGGACCTTGTAGCCGTAGACCGCGCCCGCGACGGTGGCCGCGGCGAGCAGGCCGTAGACCAGGACGTACGACAGGTCGTTCGCGGGCAGGCCGATCAGCCTGCCGAGCACGGTGACGGTCACGTCGCCGCCGATCCACACCGTCAGCGCGGTGTAGCCGAGGGCCAGCAGCAGCCCGACCACCGAGCCGACCAGCCGGCCGCGCACCCCGAACTGGGCGCCGGAGGACGTCGAGAGGTTGGTGGCCGTGCGCAGCGAGATCAGCGCGAGCGGCGCGGTGAAGGCCGTGCCGACCAGCGTGCCGACCACGATGGAGCTGACCGAAGCCCACCAGCCGAGCCCGAAGGACGGCGGGAGCCAGCCGAAGACGATCACTCCGAGACAGAGATTCGACCCGAGCAGGATCGATACGAGGTCACGCGGACCGCTGGTGCGTTCCTCGTCGGGGATGGTGTCCACTCCGTGCTGTTCCATCGGCATGGGCGGGTCTCCTTTGATCAGCCACCTTGTAGTTTTGAGCGGCGTTCAATGTGACGTTCTCGAAGGTCCTACGTCAATGTTTCCGTCGTGGGAATCTCGTGTTTAGAGTGGTGCTCTAACCTGTGGAAGGCAAGGAGGTGCCCGCGTCATGAGACTCACCCCCACGGAACGTGACCGGCTGCTGCTCTTCGGAGCCGCCGAGCTGGCCCGCGCCCGCAGGGCCCGTGGCCTGCGGCTGAACGTCCCGGAGGCGACCGCCCTCATCGCGGACACCGTCTGCGAGGCCGCCCGCGACGGCAGGCGGCTGGCCGAGGCCATCGAGGCCGCCCGCTCGGTGCTCGGCCCCGACGACGTGCTGCCCGGCGTCGCCGACGTCGTCACCGAGGTGCACGTCGAGGCCGTCTTCGACGACGGCTCCCGGCTCGCGGTGGTCACCGACCCGATCGGCGGCGGCCTCGGCGCCGAGGCCCCCGGCGCGCTGCTGCCGGGCCCCGAGCACGCCGACCCCGAGCCGGTCGTCCGGCTCACCGTCACCAACACCGCGCGCGTGCCCGTCTCGGTCACCTCGCACTTCCACTTCTTCGAGGCCAACCCGCGCCTGGACTTCGTCCGCGAGCAGGCCTACGGCATGCGGCTCGCCGTGCCCGCCGGATCGTCCGTGCGCTTCGGGCCCGGCGAGAGCGCCGAGGTGGGTCTCCTGCCGATCGGCGGCGACCGGATCGCGATCGGCTTCGCCGGGCTCGTCGACGGACCGCTGGACGCGCCGGGAGCGCGCGAGGAGGCGCTGCGCCGGGCAGCCGCCTGCGGATATCTGGGAGTTCCAGTCGAGGAGGTCAACCGATGAGCCGCCCCGGAGGGCACCCCGCCGAAGCCCGTCGTCTCACCCCGTACGAGTACGCCGCCACGCACGGCCCCCGCGCCGGCGACCGCATCCGCCTCGGCGACTCCGGCCTGACCGTGAAGGTCGAGTCCGACGCCCAGAGGTACGGCGACGAGTTCCTGGCCGGCTTCGGCAAGACCGCCCGCGACGGACTGCACCTCAAGGCCGCCGCCGTCCGCGAGACCTGTGACGTCGTCATCAGCAACGTCGTCGTCATCGACGCCGCTCAGGGCATCCGCAAGGTCTCCATCGGCATCCGCGAGGGCCGCATCTGCTCCATCGGCCGGGCCGGCAACCCCGACACCCTGGACGGCGTCGACGTCGTCGTCGGCACCGGCACCTCCATCGTCTCCGGTGAAGGGCTCATCGCCACCGCCGGAGCCGTCGACACCCATGTCCACCTGCTGTCGCCGCGCATCATGGAGGCCTCGCTCGCCTCCGGCGTCACCACGGTCATCGGCCAGGAGTTCGGCCCGGTGTGGGGCGTCGGCGTCAACTCCCCCTGGGCGCTGAAGCACGCCTTCAACGCCTTCGACGCCTGGCCCGTCAACATCGGCTTTCTGGGCCGGGGTTCGTCCTCCCACGAGGCGCCCCTGATCGAGGCCCTCGCCGAGGGCGGCGCGTCCGGCTTCAAGGTGCACGAGGACATGGGCGCCCACACCAGGGCGTTGGACACCGCCCTGCGCGTCGCCGAGGAGCACGACGTCCAAGTGGCCCTGCACAGCGACGGCTTGAACGAGTGCCTCTCGGTCGAGGACACGCTGAAGGTGCTCGAAGGCCGGACCATCCACGCCTTCCACATCGAGGGCTGCGGCGGCGGACACGTCCCGAACGTCCTGAAGATGGCGGGCGTCCCGAACGTCATCGGCTCCTCCACCAACCCCACCCTGCCCTTCGGCCGGGACGCGGTCGCCGAGCACTACGGCATGATCGTCTCGGTCCACGACCTGAAGACCGACCTGCCCGGCGACGCCGCCATGGCCCGCGACCGCATCCGCGCCGGGACCATGGGCGCCGAGGACGTCCTGCACGACCTGGGCGCGATCGGCATCACCTCCTCCGACGCGCAGGGCATGGGCCGCGCCGGCGAGACCGTCCGCCGTACGTTCGCCATGGCCGGCAAGATGAAGGCCGAGCTCGGCGACCCCGGCGTCGGCCACGACAACGAGCGCGTGCTGCGCTACATGGCCAAGCTGACCATCAACCCGGCCATCGCCCACGGCCTCGCCCACGAGGTCGGCTCCATCGAGGCCGGCAAGCTCGCCGACATCGTGCTGTGGCGCCCGGAGTACTTCGGCGCCAAGCCGCAACTGGTGCTGAAGTCCGGCTTCCCCGCGTACGGCGTCGTCGGCGACCCCAACGCGGCCACCGACACCTGCGAACCCCTGGTACTGGGCCCGCAGTTCGGCGCTTTCGGTGCCACGCCCGCCGACATCTCGGTCGCGTTCGTCGCCCAGGCCGCCCTCGACCAGGGCCACGACACCATGCCGACCCGCCGCCGCCGGGTCGCCGTACGCGGCACGCGCGGCATCGGCCCGGCCGACCTGCGGCTGAACTCCCGTACCGGGCAAGTGGACGTCGACCAGCGCACGGGCCTCGTGACACTGGACGGGGAGCCTCTGCGCTCGGAACCGGCCGACTCCGTCTCCCTCAACCGCCTCTACTTCCTCTGATTAGGACTGCTCATGACCTACCGCATGCCCGCCGAGTGGGATCCGCACGAGCGCACCTGGATGGCCTGGCCGGGCCCCAACCCGACCTTCACCAACGCCGGGGAACTGGCCGAGGCCCGCGCGGCCTGGGCGTCCGTGGCCCGCGCGGTACGCCGCTTCGAGCCCGTGACGGTGGTGCACGGCCCCGGCCAGGGCGACTCCGCCCGCGAACTGCTCGGCCCGGACATCGACCTGGTGGAGCGCGAGCTCGACGACGCCTGGATGCGCGACATCGGCCCCACCTTCGTGAAGGACGCCGAGGGCCGGCTGGCCGCCGTGGACTGGGTGTTCAACGGCTGGGGCGGCCAGGACTGGGCCCGCTGGGAGCACGACTCCAAGATCGCCCGGCATGTCGCGGACCTCACCGGGGTCCCCGTACTGCCGTCGCCGCTGGTCAACGAGGGCGGCGCCATCCACGTCGACGGCGAGGGCACCGTCCTGCTGACCGACACCGTGCAGCTCGGCTCCGGCCGCAACCCCGACTGGACCCGTGAGCAGGTCGAGGCGGAGATCCACGCCAAGCTAGGCACCACCAAGGCCATCTGGCTTCCGCACGGCCTCGCCGGCGACTACGGCATGTACGGCACGCAGGGCCACGTCGACATCGTCGCGGCCTTCGCGAAGCCCGGCACGGTCGTCGTGCACAGCCAGAAGAACCCCGCGCACCCCGACCACGCCCGCTCCCAGCTCTACGTCGACATCCTGCGCGGCCAGACCGACGCCCGGGGCCGCACCCTGGAGGTCGTCGAGATCCCCGCGCCCACCGTCCTGCGCGACGAGGAGGGCGACTGGGTCGACTACTCCTACATCAACCACTACCTGTGCAACGGCGGCGTCGTGCTGTGCGGCTTCGACGACCCGAACGACGAGATCGCGGCCGGCATCTTCCGCCGGCTGTTCCCCGAGCGGACGGTGACCCTGGTCGACGCCCGGGCGATCTTCGCGGGCGGCGGCGGCATCCACTGCATCACGCAGCAGCAGCCCAAGGTGACCGCCGGGTAGCACGCGTCAGGTAGAACATACGGGTGAACGTACCTCTCTGCGCGGCCGGTGGCCGACGGCCGACCGAGCCCGACCGGTGGCTCGACGAGATGCCCGGGTACCCCGGCCGGGACGGCCTGTCCGCCCCGGCCGGACGGCGGTCCGGCGAAGGCCACCGGACCCGCTCCGTCCCGGACGCCGTCCGTGCGGAGGCCGCCGCGTGACCTCCCGCCGCCGTACCCCGGCCCCGCCCCGCGAGGAGGTGCTGGCCGCCGCCATGGAGATGATCGCCGAGCGCGGTCTGGAGAAGCTCACCATGGCGGCGCTCGGCCGCGAGGTCGGCATGAGCAGCGGCCATCTCCTCTACTACTTCCACTCCAAGGACGAACTGCTGCTGCAGACCCTGGAGTGGAGCGAGAGCCGCCTCGGCGACGAGCGCCGCCGCCTGCTCGCCCGCCCGGCGAGCGCCCGCGAACGCCTCGACGCCTACGTCGACCTCTATGTCCCCGACGGCCACCGCGACCCGCACTGGACGCTGTGGCTGGAGGTGTGGAACCGCTCGCAGAACGCCGAGGAGGCCGCGCGCGACCGCCAGTCGGAGATCGAGGGCGTCTGGCACCGCGACCTGGTGGCGCTGGTCGCCGAGGGCATCTCGCGCGGCGAGTTCCGCCCCCTGGACCCCGACCGCTTCGCGGCCCGGCTGCGCGCCCTGCTCGACGGCTTCGCCATCCATGTGGCCATCGGCCTGCGCGGCACGGACCGGGACCTGATCCTCGGCCATGTGCGGGAGTTCCTGGCCGAGGTGCTGCTGGTGGACGCCTGAGCTCGCATATTGAGACACCCCCGGTACACGGGGGCGGTCTGTGCCAGACTGCCCCCGTGCTCTCGTTCGCCATGATTATTGGCAGCAGGCGCGCCGGTCCGCAGTGACCGCCTTCGTACGACCAGGTACGGGCGGACACCGTCGTCCTCGACCCGCGCGCAGACCTCTCGCACCCGCGAGGGGTTTTTCGCTTTTCTGGCCCACCCGCAGCCGGGGAGCACCAGCGCGAGGGACCATGGGGGGATGGTGGAGCCGGTCATTCCGGTAAGACCGAAGATCCACAACAGGAGCCTTGAGACCATGACCGCGACGACCGATTCGGCAACCAGCGAACTCGACGACTCGTTCCACGTCTTCGACACCACCCTGCGCGACGGCGCCCAGCGGGAGGGCATCAACCTCACCGTCGCCGACAAGCTGGCCATCGCACGGCACCTGGACGAGTTCGGCGTGGGCTTCATCGAGGGCGGCTGGCCGGGGGCGAACCCGCGCGACACCGAGTTCTTCGCCCGCGCCCAGCAGGAGATCGACTTCCAGCACGCCCAGCTGGTCGCCTTCGGCTCGACGCGCCGCGCGGGCACCACCGCCGCCGAGGACCCGCAGGTCAGGGCCCTCCTCGACTCCGGCGCCCCGGTGATCACCCTGGTCGCCAAGTCCCACGACCGCCATGTGGAACTGGCCCTGCGCACGACCCTGGACGAGAACCTGGACATGGTCCGCGACACGGTGTCGTACCTGAAGGAGCAGGGCCGCCGGGTCTTCGTCGACTGCGAGCACTTCTTCGACGGCTACCGCGCGAACCCCGAGTACGCCAAGTCGGTCGTCCGCACGGCCTCGGAGGCGGGCGCCGACGTGGTCGTCCTGTGCGACACCAACGGCGGCATGCTCCCCGCCCAGATCCAGGCCGTCGTCTCGACGGTCCTCGCCGACACCGGCGCCCGTCTCGGCATCCACGCCCAGGACGACACGGGCTGCGCCGTGGCGAACACCCTGGCCGCGGTGGACGCGGGCGCGACCCACGTCCAGTGCACGGCCAACGGCTACGGCGAGCGCGTCGGCAACGCCAACCTCTTCCCGGTCGTCGCCGCCCTGGAACTGAAGTACGGCAAGAAGGTGCTGCCGGAGGGCCGGCTGCGGGAGATGACGCGGATCTCGCACGCCATCGCGGAGGTCGTCAACCTCACCCCCTCCACGCACCAGCCCTACGTCGGCGTCTCGGCCTTCGCCCACAAGGCCGGCCTGCACGCCTCCGCCATCAAGGTCGACCCGGACCTTTACCAGCACATCGACCCCGAGCAGGTCGGCAACACCATGCGCATGCTGGTCTCCGACATGGCCGGCCGCGCGTCCGTGGAGCTCAAGGGCAAGGAACTGGGCATCGACCTGGGCGGCGACCGTGAGCTGGTGGCCCGCGTCGTCGAGCGGGTCAAGGAGCGCGAACTCAAGGGCTACACCTACGAGGCGGCCGACGCCAGCTTCGAACTCCTGCTGCGCACCGAGGTGCAGGGCGGCCGGCCCCTGCGCTACTTCGAGGTGGAGTCCTGGCGCGCCATCGTCGAGGACCGCCCCGACGGCACCCACGCCAACGAGGCCACCGTCAAACTCTGGGCCAAGGGCGAACGCCTCGTCTCCACGGCCGAGGGCAACGGCCCCGTCAACGCCCTCGACCGCGCCCTCAGGGTCGCCCTGGAGAAGATCTACCCGCAGCTCGCCAAGCTGGAGCTCGTGGACTACAAGGTCCGCATCCTGGAGGGCGTCCACGGCACCCAGTCCACGACGAGGGTCCTCATCTCCACCAGCGACGGCACCGGCGAGTGGTCCACCGTGGGCGTGGCCGCCAACGTCATCGCGGCCTCCTGGCAGGCCCTGGAGGACGCCTACACGTACGGCCTGCTGCGGGCGGGAGTACAGCCGGCGCAGTGACGCCGGCTGTCCCCCTCTAGCGCAGGGCCCACTTCTGGTTGGCTGCCCCCGTGCAGGACCAGATCTGGGCCCGCGCCCCGTTCGCCGGGGAGTTGTCCGTGACGTCGAGGCACTTGTTCGCGGCGAGGTTCACCACGTCTCCCGTCGAGGGGTTGTAGGACCAGCGCTGGGCTCCCGTGCCGTTGCAGTCGTAGAGCTGGACCTTCGCCCCGTCGGACACGGAGCCGCCCGTGACGTCCAGGCACTTGCCGAGGGCCTGGACGGAACCGTCCGCGCGGACCGTCCAGCGCTGGGCCGACGTGCCGTTGCAGTCGTACAGCTGCACGGCCGTGCCGTTGGCGGTGGAACCGCCGGCCACGTCCAGGCACTTGCCCGCCAGGCCGACGAAGGACCCGGTCGTGTCGCCGCCCCCGGACTGGGTGCCCGTCCAGGTGAAGGTCGCGGAGGTGCGGCCGGGCAGCGAGTAAGTGGCGTGCTGCCCACCCCAGTTGACCGTCACCGTGCGGGCCGACGTCGAGTCGTTGTACGCGATCAGCGCCTTGGAGCCGTCCGGGTTGCGCCAGGCCACGTTCGGGACCGCGGAGGACGCCGTCGAGGCGATCCGCTGGGCGCCCGGGCGGACGAACTTCGTGAGGTGGCCCATCGTGTAGTACTCGACGGTGAGGTCGACCTGGCCGTGCCGCGCGTCGCCGTTGTGGACCGTCACCAGGCCCGTGCAGACGCCGCAACCGCCGTTGTGCGGGCCCATGTTCTGGTCCACGGCCAGGGACCACTTCGTCACCGACTTCGCCCAGTTGCGGGTGTAGTCGATGATGTTCATCATGTCCTCGCGCTGCTGGTGGGCGATCCAGGTGCCGCCCGAGTGCTCGGTGCCGAAGGCGTCCAGCTGTGGGTACTGGTCGTGCACGGCGCTCTGCTCGGCGACGTCACCGCCGTAGCCGTGCCAGGCGATGCCGCCGAAGTTCGGGTGGGAGCGGACTGCCGGGTCGTTCACCGTCTGGGCGGCGTAGGCGTCGTAGTCGGACCAGTTCCAGTCGTGGGCCAGGACTTTGGTGGACAGCCCTGCCGCGGCGAGCTTCGGGAGCAGCTCGTTCTTCGTGAAGTAGGCCAGCCCCGAGGCGTTCCAGCTCATCGACGGGTAGCCGGAGCAGCAGGTCGGCTCGTTCTGCGCGGTCACGTAGGAGATCGGGATGCCCTGGTCCCGGTAGCCCTGGACGTACTTCACGAAGTAGTCCGCGTAGGCCCCGTAGTACTCCGCCTTCAGCCAGCCCCCGTTGAGCTGCCCGCTGTCCTTCATCCAGGCCGGCGCGGTCCACGGCGAGGCCATCACCGTCAGCGCGGGGTTGAGCTGCCGGGCCTGCCGGGTCAGCGGGACGACGTCCTGAAGGTCATGGGCGAGGGTGAACTCCGACAGGTCGGGGTCCGTCTGGCCCGCGGGGACGTCGTCGTAGGTGTAGCCGAAGCGCGCGAGGTCGGAGGCGCCCATGGGGTTGCGCAGGAACGACAGCCCGATGCCCTCCGTCGGCGAGAACAGCTTGCGCATGGTGTCGTCCCGGGTCGCCTGCGACAGGGCCCCGCTGCCGTCCATCAGCCAGGCGGCGGTGTCGGTGAAGGAGGCGCCGCCGCCGGTGAAGGTCTGGTAGCGGGTGTTCTCGTCGACGGTGATGTTCTCGCCGGCCCCGCCCGCGCCGGCCTGGAAGGCGAACGGCGTCTGCGGCTGGAGCCCGCGGACCACATGCCGTCCGCCGGAGTCGTCCGTGGTCGTCAGCCATACGCTGACCTGCTCGCCCGCGGCCTGCGCGGGGGTCACCGCCGTGAGACCGGCCGTCGTCAGCAGCCCGGCCAGCAGCAGCCCGATGGATCTCCTCATGGTGCGCCGCCCTTCTGGAAGTGGGGTGGGGAGGCGTGCGAGCCGTGAGTAAATGACGGCTCCGCCAGCCCGTCAAGGGCTCACGCGTTCATTACTCGAAACGACAACACCCCAGATCCGGCCGCTGGTTACGCGCGTATCAGTTCTGACGTGAAGTCTTGACGGTGCCAGGGTTCACCAGTTAACTCACGCCGTGATCTAAGCCGTGACGAGAGTCGAGGGACCGCTTCATGCGAAGAACCGCCCTGCTCGCCTGCGCCACCCTGCTCACCGGTCTGCTCCCTGCGGTGGCCGGCGCCGCCCAGGCCGCCGACGACCCCGCCCCCGTGCCCGTCGACCGCTTCGAGGGCGAGGTCCCCTTCGCCGATCCCCCCGTCGGCGGCCTCTTCACCTGGGGCAGCGACACCGACGACCACCCCGCCCTCACCCTCCGGGCCCGCCCCGACGCCCCCGAGGGCGACAAGGTGCTCTCCGGGACGTACGACATCAGCGGCTGGGGCGGCTTCACCCACGACTTCGCCTTCGCCGAGCCCGCCCACGACTGGTCCGCCCACAAGGGCGTACGCCTGTGGTGGGAGGGACACGGAACGGGCCGGAGCATCGCCTTCGAGCTGAAGGACGGCGGCGCGAACGGCGAGGCCTCCGAGCTGTGGACGACGTCCTTCGCCGACGACTTCACCGGCTGGAAGCAGATCGAGCTGCCCTTCACCGCGTTCACGTACCGCACGGACTACCAGCCCGTCGGCGGCATCGACCAGATCCTCGGCCTTGACCAGACCTGGGGCTACGCCCTCACCCTCCCGGTGGGCCTGAAGGGCGAGTTCGCCCTCGACGGCGTCGAGCTCTACGGCCGCGCCGACCAGTCGAGGCGGGTGTCCGTCACCACCGACACCGCCGTGCACCCCGTCGAGGAGGGCGGCACCGCCACCATCGGGCTCACCCTCGGCACCATCGGGGGCGCCCCCATCGACGAGCCGGTGACCGTCGCCTACGAGACCGGCCCGAACGGCACCGCCGAGCCCGGCAAGGACTTCACGGCGGCCTCCGGCACCGTCACCTTCCCCGCCGGCACCCCCTCCGGCACCACCCGCACCCTGCGCGTCTCCACCCTCCACGACGACTCCGCCGAGCACGCCGAGACCGTCCCGGTCGCGCTCACCGTCACCGGCGCCAAGGCTCCCGCCGAGAACCCGCAGGTCGTCATCGACGCGCACGGGCTGCCGTACCTCGACCCGAAGCTCCCGGTGAAGCGGCGCGTCGCCGATCTGCTCTCCCGGATGTCCCTGGAGGAGAAGGCCGGTCAGATGACCCAGGCCGAGCGCGGCGCGGTCGCCGCCGACCCGGGGGACATCGCCGCGCAGGCACTCGGCTCGCTGCTCTCCGGCGGCGGCTCCACGCCGACGCCCAACACGGCCGAGGCATGGGCCAGGATGATCGACGGGTTCCAGCTGCGGGCGCAGGCCACCCGGTTCCAGATCCCCCTCATCTACGGCGTGGACGCGGTGCACGGCCACAACAACCTGGTCGGCGCCACCGTCATGCCGCACAACATCGGCATCGGCGCGGCCCGTGACCCCGAACTCGCCCGCCGCACGGGCGCGGTGACCGCCGCCGAAGTCCGTGCCACCGGCGTGCCCTGGGACTTCGCGCCCTGTCTGTGCGTCACCCGCGACGAGCGGTGGGGCCGGTCGTACGAGTCCTTCGGCGAGGACCCCGCGCTCGTCGAGTCGATGGAGACGGTGATCCAGGGCCTGCAGGGCCGCGCGAACGGCAAGGACCTGGACCGGGACGACAAGGTACTGGCCACCGCCAAGCACTTCGTCGGCGACGGCGGCACCGCCTACGGCTCCTCCACCACCGGCAGCTACACCATCGACCAGGGCGTCACCAAGGTCACCCGCGAGGAACTGGAGGCCGTGCACCTGGCCCCGTACCAGGGCGCGGTCGACCGCGGAGTCGGCTCGGTCATGCCCTCCTACTCCTCCCTCGACCTGATCGGCGACGGCCGCGGACCGGTCAAGATGCACGCCCGCGCCGACATGATCAACGGCGTCCTGAAGGACCGTATGGGCTTCGAGGGCTTCGTCATCAGCGACTGGGCCGCCATCGACCAGATCCCCGGCGACCTCGCCTCGGACGTGCGGACGTCCGTCAACGCCGGCCTCGACATGATCATGGTGCCGTACGCCTACAAGGACTTCCGTACGACGCTGGTCGCCGAGGTCCGCGCCGGACGGATCGCCGAGTCGCGCATCGACGACGCCGTGGCCCGCATCCTCACGCAGAAGTTCCGGCTGGGGCTGTTCGAGAAGCCGTACGCCGACACGTCCGGCGCCGCGGCCATCGGCTCGGCCGCGCACCGGGCGGTCGCCCGGGAGGCGGCGGCGAAGTCGCAGGTGCTGCTGAAGAACGACGGGGGGCTGCTGCCGCTGAAGAAGAGCCAGAAGGTGTACGTCGCCGGGTCCGACGCCGACGACATCGGCAACCAGACCGGCGGCTGGACCATCACCTGGCAGGGCGCGTCCGGAGACATCACCCCGGGCACGACCGTACTGGAGGGGCTGCGCGAGGCCGGAGGGGATGTCACCTGGTCCAAGGACGCCTCGGCCCCGACCACCGGCCACGACGTCGGTGTGGTCGTCGTGGGGGAGACCCCGTACGCCGAGGGCATGGGCGATGTCGGCAACGGCCACGACCTGGAGCTGTCCGCCGCCGACCGGGCCGCGGTCGACAAGGTGTGCGCGGCGATGAAGTGCGCGGTGCTGATCGTGTCCGGGCGCCCGCAGCTGGTCGGCGACCGGCTGGGCGGCATCGACGCGCTGGTGGCGTCCTGGCTGCCGGGCACCGAGGGCGCCGGAGTCGCGGACGTGCTGTACGGGCGGCGGCCGTTCACCGGGCAGCTGCCCGTCACCTGGCCGAAGTCCGAGGCACAGCTGCCGATCAACGTCGGGGACGCGGCGTACGACCCGCAGTACCCCTACGGGTGGGGCCTGACCACCGGCAGCAAGGCGCCCGGCGGCGGAGCCGTGACCCTGAAGGCCCTCGGGGTGGCGGCGGCCGCGGCCGAGCGGGCCGGGGCGGACGAGGCCGGCCGCGCGCTGGTCGCGAAGGCCCGGCTGATCGTGCAGGCCAAGGCCGGACAGCACATCACGGCCGCGCTCGCGAAGCCCTTCGCGGAGGCGGAGCACCTGGCGCTCACCGGGCGCTACGGCGCGGCCGTGACGAAGCTGGCGGCTGCCTACCGGGCGGCCTGACCGCAGGGAAGTATGACCGGTTAGGGTCTCTTCGGGTAACTTCGGGTAGCTTCGATGGTATGAAGGTCGTGCCCACGGCCCGAGGGCCCGCCGGTCTGCTGATCGCGCTGGCGTTCGCCGTCCTGACTCTGCTGACGGCGGGCGCCCCGCCCGCCGCTGCGGCCACCGCTGTGTCGACCATCGCCGAGGCTCTCCGCGAGAGCCCGGTGTACGTCGCCCCCGGGGCCCAGGACCAGCTCTCCGACTCCGACGCGGAGGCCCTGGTCAAGAGGATCGAGGGTGCCGACAAGCCCGTGTTCGTCGCGGTCCTGCCCGCCGACCAGCCCACCGGGACCCTGTTCCGGGATCTGCGGGCCGCCACCGGGATCACCGGCCTGTACGCGATCCGCGTCGGCGACCGCTTCGACGCCCGCGCCGACTCCTCCGTCCTGCCGCGCGGCGCCGTGGCCAATCTCGTCCAGAGCGTCCAGGGCGTGGACGATCCCGCCACCCAGCTGAGCGACTTCACCGACCGGGCTGTGGCCAACATGGGCGGCTCGGCGCCGTCGAGCTGGGACTCCGGTGACCGGGGCGGGGCCTCGACCGGCACGCTCGTCACCCTCGGCGCGGTCCTCGCGGCGGGCGGCGCGGGCGCCTACACCCTGGTCCGCCGCAACCGGCGCCGGCACGAACAGGCCCAGCGCGAGGCGCTGGAGAAGCTGCGGGTCGTCGTCGACGAGGACATCACCGCGTACGGCGAGGAACTGGACCGCCTCGACTTCCAGCCGGCCGAACCCGGCGCCGACGACGCCATGCGCGAGGACTACTCCCATGCCCTGGACTCCTACGAGCAGGCGAAACGGCTGATGGAACAGGCCCGCAGGCCGGAGGACGTGCGCGCGGTGACGCAGGCGCTGGAGGACGGCCGCTTCTCGCTCGCCCGGCTCGCGGCCCGCCGCGAGGGCAGGCCGCTGCCCGAGCGCCGGCCGCCCTGCTTCTTCGATCCGCGGCACGGCCCCTCGGTGGCGGACGTGGAGTGGACGCCCCAGGCCGGCGCGACCCGGCAGGTCCCGGTCTGCGCCGCCGACCAGGCCCGACTCGCCGACGGCCGCGATCCCCTCGTCCGTGAGGTGGACACCGTCTCCGGCCGCCGCCCCTACTGGGACGCCGGTCCCGCCTACGGCCCCTGGGCCGGCGGCTACTTCGGCGGCGGCCTCCTGCCCGGCCTGCTCATCGGCACCATGCTCGGCAGCGCCATGGCCACCCCGGCGTACGCCACCGACTACGGCTCCGGCTACGGCGACTTCGGCGGCGGCGGTTACGAGGGCGGCGACGTCTCCGGCGGTGACTTCGACGCCGGTGACTTCGGCGGCGGCTTCGGGGGAGGCGACTTCGGCGGAGGCGGGGGCGGGGACTTCGGTGGGGGAGGGGACTTCGGGGGCGGGTTCTGAAACGCCGAGCGCCCGCCCTCCCCGGTGAGGGGATGAGGGCGGGCGCGCTCAGTGCGGTCGGGCGTCAGGCGTTCTTGATCGCCGAGATGTCGAAGTTCAGCTTGATCTTGTCGGAGACGAGGACGCCACCCGTCTCCAGCGCCGCGTTCCAGGTCAGGCCCCACTCGGAGCGCAGGATCTCGGCCTTGCCCTCGAAGCCGACGCGCTCGTTGCCGAACGGGTCCTTCGCGGCGCCGTTGAACTCCAGGTCGATGGTGAGCGGCCGGGTGACACCGAGGATCGAGAGGTCGCCGGTGATGCGGTAGTCGTCCCCGCCGAGGGCCTCGGCCTTGGTGGAGCGGAAGGTCATCGTCGGGAACTCGTCGGTCTTGAAGAAGTCGGCGCTCTTCAGGTGACCGTCGCGGTCGGCGTTGCCGGTGTCGATGCTGTCCATCTTGACGTCGAGCGAGGCGGAGGACCGGGCCGGGTCGGTGCCGTCGAGGTGCAGCGAGCCGGAGAAGTCGAGGAACTTGCCCTTGACGTTGGTCACCATCGCGTGCCGGGCGACGAAGCCGAGCGTGGTGTGCGCGGCGTCGATGGTGTAGTCGCCGGTCAGCGCGGCCAGGTCCGGGTTCACCGGGGCGGTGGCGGTCGTGGTGCTGTCGCTGTCCTTGCGGCCGAAGATGCCCATGGTGTGCTCCTTGAGGGGACGGAAGCTGTTGAATGTTCAACGAGCTCAACGAGAACGACGGTAGACCTATTCCGTTCAAAGTTCAACATCTTCGGCAGGGTCGATCCGGGGCGTCCTGCGGATGGCCTACCGTGGTGATCGGCGACACCCCTAACTGTTTTTGTCGGACCCCTACAGCCCCTATGCCCTCTGAGCAGTCGAAACGCCTGCATGGACCTACGGTTCTGTTCAGTCGCACCAGGAAAACGGGCCGGAGACTGTACAGAGTCGACGGCTCGCAATCCTTGGTGGGCTTCGTAAGGTCACTACATGACCGTTTTGGAAGAGACGACGGGTGAGCCCACCGACGCGCGCGGGCGGGTCGCCGAGCTGCACGAGATCCGTGCGCAGGCGGTGGCCGGACCGAGCGAGAAGGCGACAGCGGCACAGCATGCCAAGGGCAAGCTGACCGCGCGGGAGCGCATCGAGCTGCTCCTGGACCCCGGCTCCTTCCGGGAGGTCGAGCAGCTGCGCCGGCACCGCGCCCAGGGCTTCGGCCTGGAGGCGAAGAAGCCGTACACCGACGGTGTCATCACCGGCTGGGGCACGGTCGAGGGCCGGACGGTCTTCGTGTACGCGCACGACTTCCGGATCTTCGGCGGAGCGCTGGGCGAGGCCCACGCCACGAAGATCCACAAGATCATGGACATGGCCATCGCGGCCGGCGCCCCGCTCGTGTCGCTCAACGACGGCGCGGGCGCCCGCATCCAGGAGGGCGTCAGCGCCCTCGCCGGCTACGGCGGCATCTTCCAGCGCAACACCCGGGCCAGCGGTGTCATCCCGCAGATCTCGGTGATGCTCGGCCCGTGCGCGGGCGGCGCGGCGTACTCGCCGGCCCTGACGGACTTCGTGTTCATGGTCCGCGAGACCTCGCAGATGTTCATCACCGGCCCCGACGTGGTCAAGGCGGTGACCGGCGAGGAGATCACCCAGAACGGCCTCGGCGGCGCCGACGTCCACGCCGAGACCTCCGGCGTCTGCCACTTCGCCTACGACGACGAGGAGACGTGCATCGCCGAGGTGCGCTACCTCCTCTCGCTCCTGCCGCAGAACAACCGCGAGAACCCGCCGCGCGCGGAGTCCGCGGACGCGCCGGACCGCCGCTCGGACGTCCTGCTCGACCTCGTCCCGGCCGACGGCAACCGGCCGTACGACATGACCAAGGTCATCGAGGAGATCGTCGACGACGGCGAGTACCTGGAGGTCCACGAGCGCTGGGCCCGCAACATCATCTGTGCCCTGGCCCGGCTCGACGGCCAGGTCGTCGGCATCGTCGCCAACCAGCCGCAGAGCCTCGCCGGTGTCCTGGACATCGAGGCGTCGGAAAAGGCCGCGCGCTTCGTGCAGATGTGCGACGCCTTCAACATCCCGATCGTCACTCTTCTGGACGTGCCCGGCTTTCTCCCTGGTGTGGACCAGGAGCACGGTGGGATCATCCGGCACGGCGCCAAGCTCCTCTACGCCTACTGCAACGCCACCGTGCCGAGGATCTCCCTGATCCTGCGCAAGGCGTACGGAGGTGCGTACATCGTCATGGACAGCCAGTCCATCGGTGCCGACCTCACCTACGCGTGGCCCACGAACGAGATTGCCGTGATGGGCGCCGAGGGTGCCGCCAACGTCATCTTCCGGCGGCAGATCGCCGACGCCGAGGACCCCGAGGCCATGCGGCAGAAGATGGTCAAGGAGTACAAGGCCGAGCTGATGCACCCGTACTACGCGGCCGAGCGCGGCCTCGTGGACGACGTCATCGACCCGGCCGAGACCCGCGAGGTGCTCATCCGGTCCCTGGCGATGCTCCACACGAAGCACGCCGACCTGCCGTCCCGCAAGCACGGCAACCCCCCGCAGTAACCCGGCCGACCATCCGCCGTCCCGCTGCGGAAACCTCATCCACGGAGACTGACACCCATGAACCTCCCTGACATCCGCGTCGAGAAGGGCCACGCCGAGCCCGAGGAAGTGGCCGCCCTGACGGCCATCCTCCTCGCCCGCGCCGCCGCCCAGCCGACCCCCGCCCCGGCCCACCGCGGCCGCGCCAAAGCAGGCTGGCGCCGCCTGGAACGCGAGCCGGGCTTCCGTGCCCCGCACAGCTGGCGCTGACCCGACGCCGTACGAAGAAGCAGGGCCCCTCTCGCAAGAGAGGGGCCCTGCTTCTTCGGTTTTGGGGGCGCGGGGAACTGCGCGAGAAACCAAAGAGCCGCCGCAGACGGCGAACAACAGTCTGCGGCAGCTCAGTAGCCGGCAACTCTCTTAACGCAGGCGCGCCATCAGCGCATGCTCCACCAGCGTGATCAGCGCCGACTTGGCATCCGCACGGTGCCGCGCGTCGGTCGTGATGATCGGGGTGTCCGGCCCGATCTGGAGGGCCTCGCGGACCTCCTCCGGCTGGTACGGCTGGTTCCCGTCGAAGCCGTTGAGGGCGATGACGAACGGCAGCCCGCTGTTCTCGAAGTAGTCGACGGCCGGGAAGCAGTCGGCGAGGCGCCGGGTGTCCACGAGCACCACCGCACCGATCGCACCGCGCACCAGGTCGTCCCACATGAACCAGAACCGGTCCTGGCCGGGCGTACCGAACAGGTACAGGATCAGGTCCTGGTCGAGGGTGATACGGCCGAAGTCCATGGCGACCGTGGTGGTCGTCTTGTCCCCGGTGTGGGTGAGGTCGTCGATGCCGGCCGACGCGGACGTCATGACGGCCTCTGTGCGCAGCGGGTTGATCTCCGAGACGGCGCCGACGAACGTGGTCTTGCCCACGCCGAAGCCGCCCGCCACCACGATCTTCGCGGAGGTGGTGGAGCGGGAAGGACCGCCGCTAGAGCTTGCGAAGTCCACTGAGCACCCTTTCGAGCAGTGTCACGTCTGGCTGGCCGCCGGCGTTCTCGGCGCCGCCTGGCTGATGGATGGCGACCAGGCCCGCCTCCGCCAAGTCGGCGACGAGGATCCTGGCCACGCCGAGGGGGATCGTGAGCAGGGCCGAGATCTCGGCCACCGACTTGATCTCCCGGCACAGATTGCAGATCCGCTGATGCTCGGGCAGCTGGCCCTGCATCTGGTGCGGAGCCGCGGTGGTGTGCACCAGCGCCTCGATGGCGAGCTGGTACCGCGGCCTGGTGCGGCCGCCCGTCATGGCGTACGGACGCACCAGGGGGTTGTGCGACGCCCCGGCGGGCGCCGGCTCAGGGGCACGTCGCTGCGGCTGCACGGGCTGGATGCGCGGTGCCTGCGGCTGGTCGTACGGCGAAGGACCGGGGCCCTGCGGGACGTACGGCTGCCGGTGGCCCGGGGTGGAGGGGAAGTCGTACCGGTTCTGGGAACCGTCGCCGTGACCCTGGGCAGGGTCGTACGACCAGTTACCCGATGAACCGCCTGGGGGTGTTGCCACTTCTTCCTCCTCCGACTGTGCCGGGCACCCATACCTGTGGAGCCGCGTCCCGAAACCTTACGGTCTCGGGAGGCGAAAACGCACCGTCCGTCTGTCAGTTGAGCAGGCTCCCCTGGAGCTCCGCCCGCAGGTCCGGGGTCAGTACGGTGCCCGCGCGGTCCACCAGAAGGGCCATCTCGTACCCAATGAGGCCGATGTCCGCTTCCGGGTGGGCCAGCACCGCGAGCGAGGAACCATCGGAAATGGACATGATGAAGAGGAATCCCCGCTCCATCTCCACAACCGTCTGGTTCACGCTGCCGCCCTCGAAGATGCGCGAGGCACCGGCGGTCAGCGAGGTCAGACCGGAGGCGACGGCCGCGAGCTGGTCGGCGCGGTCGCGGGGGAAGCCTTCGGACATCGCCAGAAGGAGTCCGTCGGCGGAGACCACCACGGTGTGGGACACCCCAGGGGTGTTGTCCACGAAGTTGGTGATCAACCAGTTCAGGTTCTGTGCCGCCTGGCTCATCGGGCTCACACTAACGCTCCTGGTTGTAGGTGCTGTCAGGACCGAAGCCCTGGCCGTTCGTTTCACTTCCTGCGCTGCGTCCCCGCTGGACACCCCGGCGCAGGTTGCTCAGCCTGCCCCGGACGTCCTCGGGGGCGCGGGAGACCTGTGGGCCGCCCTGCGGGGTCGATTCCGCGGTGCCTTCGACCAGATTGGCCTTGGGCACCCGCCTCGGCAGGCCGGAGGAGGTGACCCCGCCCGCCTTGGGCTTCCTCAGCTGCGCGGCCTGCTGCCAGCGCTCGTCGTTCGCCGAGCGCCAGGTGTCGCCGTTGCCCTCCGGCGCGGAGGCCGGAGCTTCCCGGTCCGCGGGCCGAGCGCCGTTCGCGCTGCCGCCCGTGGCCCCGCGACGGGGGAGCCCGGCGTCGGTGGAGCCGGGGGACCCGCGGCGCGGAAGTCCGGCGTCGGTCAGCGCGTGCCCGGTGGAGGAAGCCGCATCCGGACGGTCGAAGCCTACGCGGTCCCGCTCACTCGCGTCAGCGGCCTGCGTGGATTCCGCTTGCGGAGCGTACTGGTCCGGGTAGCCGTTCTGGTAGCCGTCCTGCTGCTGCCAGTCCGCCTGGTAGGACTGCTCCTGGTAGCCGGAGAAGGTGTCCTGGCCGGCGGTGGGCACCGTCGCGTGCTGCTCCTGGCCGCCCTCCGCATAGCCCGGCTCGGGGTAGCCGCCGGAGGACGAGAAACCGTCCCCCTGCGGCAGACCGCCGTTGGGCGCGTAGTACTGCTCTTCGTACGCGGGCTGCTGCTGCTCCTCGTACGACGTCTGGCGGCCGTACGCACCGGACTCCTCCGGGTAGCCGTTCTGGCCGCCCGCGTAGCCGTGACCCGTGAACTCGTCGTACGACGACGACTCGTCGGAGTCCTGCGACGGCTGCTGGCCGTGCGTCTGGGCCTCCAGGGCCGCGCGGCGCTCCTCGCGCATCAGGGAGCGGCCCACCGGGTCCAGCTCACGGATGTCGTCGGGGACCTCGGTGTAGCGGCTGTCGTCGAAGCCGAGCTCGGCGGCCGTGCGCATCGGCTGGGCCTGCTGCCCGCCGAAGTCCTCGCCGCGGAACTGCTGCTCCGGGATGATCTGCGAGACGGTGAACTCGTCGCGCTCCATCGCCTGCTCGCCACCACCACCGTGGGTGATCGCGTCCGGCAGCATGACCAGCGACGTCGTACCGGCCTGCTCGCCCGAGGGGCGCAGCTGGACCCGGATGCCGTGCCGGTCGGACAGCCGGCCGACCACGAACAGGCCCATGCGCTGGGAGATCGCGGCGTCCACGGTCGGCGGGTTCGCCAGCTTGTGGTTGATGTCCGCGAAGTCCTCGGCCGTGAGGCCGATGCCCTTGTCGTGGATCTCGACCATCACACGGCCGTCCGGCAGACGGGTCGCGGTGACGCGGACCTTGGTCTGCGGCGAGGAGAACGTCGTCGCGTTCTCCAGCAGCTCGGCGAGCAGGTGCACGAGGTCGGTGACCGCGCGGCCGTGGATGTCGGCCTCGGGGACGCCGGACAGCTCGATGCGCTCGTACTGCTCCACCTCGGAGGAGGCGGCGCGCAGCACGTCCACCAGCGGGACCGGCTGGTCCCAGCGGCGGCCGGGCTCCTCGCCGGCGAGGACCAGGAGGTTCTCGCCGTTGCGGCGCATACGGGTCGCGAGGTGGTCCAGCCGGAAGAGGTTCTCCAGCTGGTCCGGGTCGGCCTCGTTGTTCTCCAGGTCGGTGATCAGGGTCAGCTGGCCCTCGATCAGCGACTGGTTGCGGCGCGACAGGTTGGTGAAGATCGCGTTGATGTTGCCCCGCAGCAGGGCCTGCTCGGCGGCGAGGCGGACCGCTTCGCGGTGGACCTGGTCGAAGGCGCGGGCGACCTCGCCGATCTCGTCCGTGGTCGTGATCGGAATGGGCGCGACCCGGGTGTCGACGCGGCCGGGGTCGGTGCGCGAGAGCTGGTCGACCAGCATCGGCAGACGCTGCTCGGCGATACCGAAGGCGGCGTTGCGCAGCTGGCGCATCGCACGGCTCATCTGGCGGGCGACCATGCCGGCCAGGATGAACGCGGCGAGCAGGGCCACGACGACGATGCCACCGGTGACGAAGGCGTCCTGCTTGGCGTCGTCGGCGATGACCTGGGCCTCGTCCACGGCCTTGTCCACGAGCTCGGTCTCGACCGTGTTGTAGCCCTCGAACTTCGCGGTGGAGGCACCCATCCAGGTCTGGACGGTGACGCCCTTCTCCGCCAGCTGGTCGGCGCTGAAGGCGCCGGAGGCGATGCCCTGGACCATGCGGTCGGCGGCGGGCATGGCGGAGTAGGCGCCGCCCTGCGTGGAGGAGGTCTGGCCGGCGTCGACCGCGGTGCCCTTGTCACCGACGGCCTTGCGCTGCTCGGCCATGACCTCGTCGAGCCGGTCGACGTCACCCTGGGTGGCGCCGGAGACGAACTCGTTGACCGCGATGCCCTCGAGGTAGCGGTAGGAGACCAGCGAGACGCGCTGCTGGGTGGCCACCTCGGGCTTGTCGCTCGGGCGCAGCAGCAGGTGCGTGCCGATCGAGCGCTGCAGCGAGGCGGCGGCCTTGGCGAGCGAGACGGCGTACACGGTACGGCCGTAGCTGGTGATGTTGCCGGTGCCGAGGTTCAGCTCGTTGGCGAACTCCATCAGACCGTGCTGGACGGCGACGTAGCCCTCCTCGGTCTTCACCGGGTCCATGGCTTCGGTGTAGGCGGCCTTGCGCAGCGCGTCGAGCTTGCTCTCGTTGGACTCGAACAGCTCCATACGGCGCTTGAGCGAGGCCGTCTGCGGAAGGTCCTGGGCCGCCTCGTCGAAGTTCTGCTTGGCCGCGTCGGTGGCGGCCCGCAGCTTCTCGACGTCGTCGGTGACGCCCTTGCCGGCGAGCAGGTCGGGCGCGCTCAGGTCACGCTCGTCGAGGAGAGCCTGGCCGTACTCGTCGGCGGCGCGCACGAGGAGCGCCACCTTCTCGGCGTCCTCGGCCTGCTGCCAGGTGTCGATCGAGCTCTTCACCTGGAAGCCGCCCATGACGAGGCCGACCAGCACGGGTATGAGCAGGATCGCGTTCAGCCGGGTCGGCACCCGCCAGTTGCGCGGGGACAGCCGGCCGCCGCTCTCGACGGGGGCGGCCGCGGGCTCCGAGCCGGGCACGGGGGCGGGCGCCGCACCGCGCGGCGGCGGGGTGAAGTTGCCCCGCGCGGGCGGCTCGGGACCGTTCTTGCTTCGCCTCACTCGACCAACAACCTCTCGGCGGCGGGCACCTACGTCGTGCCGCAGTGTCTCAGAGCCCGGTTCGTCATCGACCACGGAGTACGTCTTTGACTAATGGGCAGTTCAGGCATTCCAGCACGTCAACCAGTGCAGTTCCAAACATGGGGAAGCACCGGATCGGGATCTTGTAAGGGCCAGATAAAACGGTCATAAAGAACGAGCCCCGTCAAAAGACGGGGCTTTCGTGAGCGCAGCGAGACCGGCCGACCGCGACGCGTGGTGGCGTATGCCGATTCCTCTGCCGAAACGTTATGAACACCGGAGCCGGCCGTGTCAAAGGCCACAGCCGGCTCCGGAGCGTCTACGACAACCGTTGGACAACTGCCGTGCGGCACGGCAGATTTGGCTCCTACCGCAGGCGGGCCATCAGAGCGTGCTCCACCAGCGTGATCAGCGCGGACTTCGCATCCGCGCGGTGCCGGGCGTCGGTCGTGATGATCGGGGTGTCCGGGCCGATCTGCAGGGCCTCGCGGACCTCCTCCGGGTGGTACGGCTGGTGGCCGTCGAACCCGTTGAGCGCCACCACGAACGGCAGCCCGCTGTTCTCGAAGTAGTCCACCGCCGGGAAGCAGTCCGCCAGGCGCCGGGTGTCGACCAGGACGACAGCGCCGATCGCGCCGCGCACCAGGTCGTCCCACATGAACCAGAACCGGTCCTGGCCGGGCGTACCGAACAGGTACAGGATCAGGTCCTGGTCGAGGGTGATGCGGCCGAAGTCCATGGCGACCGTGGTGGTCGTCTTGTCCCCGGTGTGGGTGAGGTCGTCGATGCCGGCCGACGCGGACGTCATGACGGCCTCTGTGCGCAGCGGGTTGATCTCCGAGACGGCGCCGACGAACGTGGTCTTGCCCACGCCGAAGCCACCCGCCACCACGATCTTCGCGGAGGTGGTGGACCGTCCGGTGGAGACCGGACCGCCGCTAGAGCTTGCGAAGTCCACTGAGCACCCTTTCGAGCAGTGTCACGTCCGGCGCACCGGTGGTTTCGTCGCCACCCGGCTGGTGGATGGCGACCAGGCCTGCCTCGGCGAGGTCGGCCACGAGGATCCGGGCCACACCGAGCGGCATGGACAGCAGTGCCGAGACCTCCGCGACCGACTTCACCTCACGGCACAGATGGCAGATGCGCTGGTGCTCCGGCAGGAGCCCCATGAGCGCTGCCGGGTCGGCCGTGGTGCTGATCAGCGCCTCGATGGCGAGCTGGTAGCGCGGCCGGGTCCGGCCGCCGGTCATCGCGTACGGCCTAACCAGCGGCTGGTCGCCCTCGTCACCGTACGGATCGTCTGCGTACGGATCATGAGAGGCGGTGGGCGGGGTCATGAATCCTCCGGGCGGGACAGCAAGTCTCGGTCGGTCGTGCCGTCTGAGCAGGGCCGGTGGGGGGATTGTGTCGGCCGAACGGTGATTTGGTGAGGCAGGTGGATCTCGGGGTGATCAGTGAAGCAGACTGCCTTGGAGCTCGGCGCGCAGGTCGGGCGTGAGGACCGCTCCCGCGCGATCGACGAGGAGCGCCATCTCGTAGCCCACCAGGCCGATGTCGCACTCGGGGTGCGCGAGCACGGCGAGCGACGAGCCGTCCGAGACGGACATGAGGAAGAGGAACCCTCGCTCCATCTCGACGACCGTCTGCGCCACGTTGCCGCCCTCGAAGATCCGGGAGGCCCCGGCCGTCAGCGAGGTGAGTCCCGACGCGACGGCCGCCAGCTGGTCGGCGCGGTCCCGCGGGAACCCCTCCGACATGGCCAGCAGCAGGCCGTCGGCGGACACCACGACCGTGTGGGACACCCCGGGGGTGTTGTCCACGAAGTTGGTGATCAACCAGTTGAGGTTCTGTGCCGCCTGGCTCATCGGGCTCAACTAACGCTCCTGCTGGTGAGAGGGGCTGGGGAAGCTGCCGGTCTGGCCGGTACCGGTACCGGCCTGGCGACCCTGAGCGATGCCCCTGCGGAGATTGGTCAGCCGCCCGCGCACGTCGTCAGGCGCACGCGAGACCTGCGGACCGGCTTGGTGCTGTTGCTGCTGAGCCGTACCCGGGACGAGGTTCGCCCGGGGTACCCGGCGCGGAAGGCCGGACGTCGTGATGCCGCCCGCGGCCGGCTGCCGGACGCGCTCGGCCTGCCGGACGAGGTCGTCGTTCGGCGAGCTGCGCCAGGCGGTGGCGGCGGGACGCTGGGGGGCCGGCGCCGGAGCGGCGGCCTGCGGCTGCTGCGGGGCGGCCGGAGCCGCGCCCTGCTCGCCCTGGCGCTCCTGGCGGAACCAGTTGGTCTCCAGCGTGTCGTACAGCGGCGTACGGCCGTCACCCGGGCTCGGCGCCGGCGGCAGGGCCTCCGGCTCCGGGCGCGCGGCGGGCCGCTGCTGCTGCGGACGCTGCGGGGCGGCCGGGCGCCGGGCCTCGGCACCGCCCTGCTGGGGACGCTCGAACTGGCCCGTGGAGTTGCCGTCGTACCCCTGCGGGGCCGGGAACTGGCCCGTGGAGCCGTTCTGGTAGCCCTGCGGAGCGGCGAACTGGCCGGTGGAGCCGTTGTCGTAGCCCTGCTGGGCCGGGTACTGGCCCGTCGCGGCCGGGTTCTGCGGGGCCGGGAACTGGCCGGTGGAGCCGTTCTGGTAGCCCTGCGGCGCCTGGAACTGGCCGGTGTCCTGGGGAGAGTTCGCACCCGGGCGGCCGTAGTCGGCGGAACCGGCCGGCAGACCCTGACGCTCGTCGGCCCGCGGAATCGCCGGCATCTCCGCGGTGGACCCGGGACCCTGAAGATCGTCGACCCGGGGCATACGGCCCGTGCGGTCGAGGTCGGACTCCTCGTGGCCGCGCGGGGCGTCCAGCGAGGCGCGGGAGACCGGCGGCTGCGCGTTGTCGTCGCTCCAGGCCGGCCGCTGCTGCGGCGCGGAACCGCCGGGCAGCTCGGGCCGGGCACCGCCCTGCGGCGGCAGCTGGGGCCGGCGGCGGCGCGAGCCGCCCTGCTCGGCGCCCGCGTCGCCGTGCTGCGGGGTCGCCCCGCCACGGGGACCGCCGAAGGCGTCCTGACCCTGGCCCTGGCCCTGGCCCGGGTTCTGGTTCTGACCCTGCTGGCCGCGCGGGCCACCGAAGGCGTCCTGGCCCTGCTGACCGCGCGCACCGCCGAAGGCGTCCTGGCCGCCCTGCTGCGGTCGGCCCTGGCCGCCCGCGGGCGCCTGACCGAAGCCGGCCTGCGCCGGAGCCGGACGGCCCTGCCGGCCACCGGGGGCCTGCTGACCGGGCAGCTGCTGACCGGCCGGAGCCTGCTGGTTGCCGGGACCCTGCGGGGCGTTCGGACCCTGCGGGCCACGCGCACCACCGGGCGTACCCGGCAGGGCGGCGCGCGGACCCTGGCCGCCGCCGAGCAGCCCGCCACCGGCGGCGGGGGCACCGCCACCGAGCGCGCCGCCGTTCTGGCGCCGGGCCGCGGCCGCGCCGGCGGCGGCCTGAGCCGCGGCCGGACCGCCGACACCCGGGCCCTGACCGGCCTTGGGCTGAGGCTTCTTGCCGCCCTGGGCGACATCGACGGGCAGCATGACCAGCGCGGTCGTGCCACCGGAGTCGGACGGGCGCAGCTGGATACGGATGCCGTGGCGCTGCGACAGACGGCCGACCACGAACAGACCCATGCGGCGGGAGACGGAGACGTCCACGGTCGGCGGCTGCGCGAGCCGCTCGTTGATCGCGGCGAGGTCCTCGGGGGACAGGCCGATACCGGTGTCGTGGATCTCGATCAGCACGCGGCCGTCGGGCAGCGCGTGACCGGTGACCTTGACCTTGGTCTGCGGCGAGGAGAACGAGGTCGCGTTCTCGAGCAGCTCGGCGAGCAGGTGCACGAGGTCGTTGACGACCCGGCCGGCGACCTGCGTGGTCGGCACGGAGGCCAGCTCGATGCGCTCGTACTGCTCCACCTCGGACGCGGCGGCGCGGAGCACGTCGACCAGCGGGACCGGGCGGGTCCAGCGCCGGCCGGGCTCCTCACCCGCGAGGACGAGGAGGTTCTCGCCGTTACGGCGCATACGGGTGGCGAGGTGGTCCAGCTTGAACAGCGAGGCCAGCTGGTCGGGGTCGGCCTCGCGGGACTCCAGCTCGGAGATCAGCGACAGCTGGCGCTGGATCAGACCCTGGGAGCGGCGCGAGAGGTTGGTGAACATCGCGTTGACGTTGCCCCGCAGCAGGGCCTGCTCGGCGGCGAGGCGGACCGCCTCGCGGTGCACGTCGTCGAAGGCCGCGGCCACCTGGCCGATCTCGTCACGGGAGTGCACACCGACCGACTCCACGGACGTGTCGACGTCCTGCGGGTCGGACTCGGACAGCTGCTTGACCAGCTCGGGCAGCCGGTCCTGGGCGACCTTGGTGGCGGTCTCCTGCAGCCGGCGCAGCGAACGGATCATGGAGCGGGCCACGACGAAGGCGCCGACGAGGGACACGCCGAGCACGAGCAGGATCAGCGCACCCGAGATGATCGCTTCCTGCTCGGACTCGCTGCGCAGCTCACGGGCCTTCTGCTCCATGTCGTCCAGGAGCTGGGTCTCGATCTTGCGCATCTGCTCGATCTTCGCCGAGCTGTCGTCCACCCAGTCCAGGTAGGAGCGGCGGCCCAGGCCGTCGATGCCGTCGATCCGGCCGAAGGCGCGGTCGGCGTAGAGGTCGGCGTCCTTGATGGTCGCGTTGCCCTCTTCGATGGGCTTGAGCGTCTCCGCGGCGTCCTCGGTGCCGTAGATGCTGCGGAAGCTCGCGAGCTCGGACTCCTCGCTCTCCAGGGCCGACTGGCCGTAGAGGCGGTCGTTCTCGGAGAGGTCGCCGTCGCTCTTGTTGTTCGCCGGGAGGGCGGCGGCCAGGACGGCGCGCTGGATCGACGCGTACTCCTTGGCGGAGGAGAAGGCCGCCAGCGTACGCGTCCGCTTGATCATCTCCGGGTTGCTGGTGGCCTCCGCCATGTCCTGGGAGAGGTCGAGCAGGTGGGTGATCAGGCGGTGGTAGGCCTCCACCGTCTGGGTGGAGTTGCGCTCGGACTCGTAGGCCTTGGAGCGGATCTTGGCGACGTTGCCGAGTTCGCCGACGAGACCCACGAGGGTGTCGCGCACGCCCTGGAGGTTGCCGTCCTTGGCGGCGGCGTCGATCTCCTCGGAGGCGTTGACGAAGTTGTCCATGGCCCGGTCCGTCTTGGTCCGGTAGCCCTTGATCGTCAGGTCGTTGGCCGTGGAGTCGTGCGCCAGCGGGCCGGCCGACCTGTCGCGCTCCTCCTGGAGGGCGGCGGCGAGCTCGGTGGCCTGCTTGGTCATGTCCGTCAGCAGCCGCATGTTGTCGAGCTGCTGCATGTCGTCCATGGACTGGTTGATGCGCAGGGCACCGAGGGTGGTCGCGGCGACCACGGGGAGCGCGAGCAGCGAGACCAGTCGGGTGGAGATGCGCCAGTTGCGCAGCGCTATTCGGGGGCCGGGGCCGGTCGGCCCCGTCGGCGGCTTCACGGACGGGGTGGGCGTGGCCGACGGTGCGGACCCGCCGGGACGCCCCGAGCGGTCTGCGTCGGACGACGTCGGGCCCTGGTTCTGGGCGTGCTGGGGCGAGGAGCCGACGGCCTTGGGGCCCGTCCCGCCATGCGGCTCCGGCTCCGCCGAAGCGCTGCCATCCCTCTTGAAACGTCCCTGCACTAGCGTCGCAACCTCTGGACCAGGCGCCCTTCCGAGTGAACGGAAGAACGGTGTCGGCGTCGTCGGGGACGCCCTGAATACGTCCCCGGATGGTCGTGAGTGACCGGCGCTGGCTTCCCCCTTCTCACCGCCACTCGGCGCTGTGTGCGCCCCTGCGCGCCGGTTCGATCCCGCGGCGGTCCGAGGAATTCCAGCACAGTGCAGGATCTCCAACAAGGCCCGTAGGCCAGGCCGCGACTTCCGTGACGGGCTGTGAGGGTCGGGTCACGAGCCGTACACCGACGCCTCCCATATAACGGACATATGCGGGCGATTGGCCGAGGGGGTCCCCGTGTCCCAGTCGCCATGATCAGGAGCGGAATGGCAGCTTCAGGGGTGCAATGTCCGTTTCGTGGGCATGAGTTGCGGGCCTGAATTGACCGGTTTGAGTGTCGATTCGTGAGCAAACTCACACGGGGATCATGGGCTCTTCACGCGTTCAGCAGGGAATCCGATGTTTAGCCTGACGCTTTACAACAGGTAACGCTCTGACAACCAGCCACACGACAGGATCCGGACAACCGTGAAGACGACGACGCTGTTCCGCCTCGCCAACCCGCGGCGCACCACGCTGGCGCACCTGACGGACGCCGACGAACTGCAGACCCCGGAGCGCCTGGAGCACTCCGTCGAACTCCCCGCGCAGACCGCCAACCCCCGGCGGACGATCCTGATGGAGCTCCCGGCCACGGCCGGCGCCTCCGCAGAGTAATACGCACGGCGCAGGCCGGCCGTTCGGGTCGAGCACGGCTCGAGCACCCCTGTAGAGCCGAGGGCGCCGCGGACCACCCGGTCCGCGGCGCCCTCGGGCGTATATGGGCGCGGCAGCCGCCGCCTGCCGCGTTAGCCTGGAGCGTCAGATCCAGCCGCTCTCAGTCAAGGGGCCAAGCAACCCGTGCGCATCGCCAGGTTCTCCATCGACGGGAACGTCGCCTTCGGCGCGGTCGAGGGTGAGAAGCAGGACGAGCTCGTCCTCGACATCATCAAGGGCATCCCGTTCGCGGACTTCGAGCTCTCCGGTACGAAGGTGCCGCTGAGCAAGGTCCGGCTGCTGCCGCCGGTGCTCCCCAACAAGGTCGTGGCCTTCGGCCGCAACTACGCCGAGCACGCGCGCGAGCTGGGCAACGAGGTGCCCGAGGACCCGTTCGCCTTCTTCAAGCCCGCCACGTCCGTGATCGGCTCGGGCGACGCGATCCAGTACCCGACCTTCTCCGAGGACCTCCACCACGAGGCCGAGCTGGCCGTCGTCATCGGCCGTATGTGCCGCGAGGTCCCGCGCGAACGCGTCAAGGACGTGATCTTCGGCTACACCTGCGCCAACGACGTCACCGCCCGTGACGTCCAGAAGCGCGAGAAGCAGTGGGCCCGGGCCAAGGGCTTCGACACCTCCTGCCCGCTCGGTCCCTGGGTGGAGACCGACCTCGACCCGAGCGACCTCACCATCCAGCTCACGGTCAACGGCGACCAGCGCCAGCTCGGCCGGACGAGCGAGATGATCCACTCGGTCGAGGACCTGATCGTCAACATCACCGAGGCCATGACGCTGCTGCCCGGCGACGTCATCCTCACGGGCACCCCCGCGGGGGTCGGCCCCCTGGCTGTCGGCGACGAGGTCGCCGTCACCATCGAAGGCATCGGCACTCTCACCAACAAGGTTGTCAAGCGTGGCTAGCGCACCCGTACGCGTCCGTTTCTGTCCTTCGCCCACCGGTAACCCGCATGTGGGCCTGGTCCGCACCGCCCTGTTCAACTGGGCCTTCGCGCGCCACCACCAGGGCACTCTGGTCTTCCGCATCGAGGACACCGACGCGGCCCGCGACTCCGAGGAGTCCTACAACCAGCTGCTCGACGCGATGCGCTGGCTGGGCTTCGACTGGGACGAGGGCCCCGAGGTGGGCGGCCCGCACGCGCCCTACCGCCAGTCGCAGCGCATGGACCTCTACAAGGACGTCGCCCAGAAGCTCCTGGACGGCGGCCACGCCTACCACTGCTACTGCTCCCAGGAGGAGCTGGACACCCGCCGCGAGGCCGCCCGCGCCGCCGGCAAGCCGTCCGGCTACGACGGCCACTGCCGCGAGCTGACCGCCGAGCAGGTCGAGCAGTACCGGGCCGAGGGCCGCGCGCCGATCGTCCGCTTCCGCATGCCCGACGAGACGATCACCTTCACCGACCTGGTCCGTGGCGAGCTCACCTTCACTCCGGAGAACGTCCCGGACTACGGGATCGTACGAGCCAACGGAGCCCCGCTCTACACGCTCGTGAACCCGGTCGACGACGCGCTGATGGAGATCACCCACGTCCTGCGCGGCGAGGACCTGCTCTCCTCCACCCCGCGCCAGATCGCCCTGTACAAGGCGCTGATCGAGCTGGGCATCGCCAAGGAGATCCCGTCCTTCGGTCACCTGCCGTACGTGATGGGCGAGGGCAACAAGAAGCTCTCCAAGCGCGACCCGCAGGCGTCCCTGAACCTCTACCGCGAGCAGGGCTTCCTGCCCGAGGGCCTGCTCAACTACCTCTCCCTGCTCGGCTGGTCGCTCTCCGCCGACCGGGACGTCTTCTCGATCGAGGAGATGGTCGCGGCCTTCGACATCAAGGACGTGAACCCCAACCCGGCGCGCTTCGACCTGAAGAAGTGCGAGGCGATCAACGGCGACCACATCCGCATGCTCGATGTGAAGGACTTCACCGAGCGCTGCGCCCCCTGGCTGAAGGCCCCCTTCGCCCCCTGGGCGCCGGAGGCCTTCGACGAGGCCAAGTGGCAGGCCATCGCCCCGCACGCGCAGACCCGCCTGAAGGTCCTGTCGGAGATCACCGACAACGTCGACTTCCTGTTCCTGCCCGAGCCGGTCTTCGACGAGGCTTCGTGGACCAAGGCGATGAAGGAGGGCTCGGACGCCCTGCTGCGCACGGCGAGGGAGAAGCTGGAAGCGGCGGACTGGACGTCGCCCGAGTCCCTCAAGGAGGCCGTCCTGGCCGCCGGCGAGGCCCACGGCCTCAAGCTCGGCAAGGCCCAGGCCCCCGTCCGCGTCGCCGTCACCGGCCGCACGGTCGGCCTGCCCCTCTTCGAGTCCCTGGAGATCCTGGGCAAGGACACGACGCTGACCCGCATCGACGCGGCGCTGGCGAAGCTGGCCGCGTAACGCTGACGCACCTGCGAGGGGCGGCGCCCGGAAACCCGGGCGCCGCCCCTCGGGCGTTTCCGCCTCAGTCCGAGTCGATCAGGTAGGCGCTCTCCTCGAAGGCCTCCACCGCGACGACCGCCAGGACCGCCCCGGCCACCGCGTACTCCACCTTCAGGCCCGGCCCCACGTAGGCCCGGCGCAGGTGCTCGTCCGGGCCGATGGGCGCGGAGGCTGCCCTGCGGAACGGGTCGCGGGCCAGGACCCGCACCGCCCGGTCGAGCTGGGCCCGGCCCGCGGCGGGCAGTGTGTCGTACGTCGCACGGGCCTCGACGGTGAACTGGACGCGGCGTTCGCTCATGCCCCCGCAGTGTGCCGGCCGGCCCCCTTCCCCGTATCCGCCCCGCGAACAGGTCCCCCGCGTTACGGTCGCTCCATGAGCATCCGAGCCGTGGTCTGGGACGTGGACGACACCCTCTTCGACTACTCCACCGCGGACCGCGAGGGCATGCGGGCGCATCTGGCCGCCGAGGGCCTGCTGGCCGGGTACGGGAGCCCCGAGCAGGCGCTGGTGCGGTGGCGGGAGATCACGGACGCCCAGTGGGCGCGCTACGCGGCCGGGGAGACGAGTTTCCTGGGACAGCGCAGGGACCGGGTGCGGGTGTTCCTGGGGGAGGAGCTGAGCGACGCGGAGGCGGACGCCTGGTTCGAGCGGTACCTCCGCCACTACGAGGCGGCCTGGGCCGTGTTCCCGGACGTGGTTCCGGTCCTGGACGCCCTCGCCGCCGGCTACCGGCACGGTGTGCTGTCCAACTCCAGCCTGACCGTCCAGGACCGCAAGCTGCGCGTGCTCGGCCTCCACGGCCGCTTCGAGTCGATCCTGTGCGCCGCCGAGCTGGGCGTCTCCAAGCCGGAGGCCGCCGCGTTCCTCGCCGCCTGCGAGGCCCTGGCGTTGCCTCCGCACGAGGTTGCGTACGTCGGTGACCACCCGGAGATCGACGGGCGCGGGGCCGCCGAGGCGGGGCTGCTGTCCGTCTGGATCGACCGGGAGGGCGGGGCCGTGACCGCCTCCGCACCCCGTGGCGGGCACCGGATCGGGACCCTGTCCGAACTCCCCGCGCTCCTCGGCGCCGATACCCGTTTTGGAGCCCCGGACACCTTCGGGTAATGTTCTTTCTGCGCCGAGGGGCGCGGGCCGAGAGGCCGAAGCCCCGAGGAGCGAACTAGAACGAGATCCCCTCAGGGGCTTGAGTTCCAGTGGCCTATGGTGTAATTGGCAGCACGACTGATTCTGGTTCAGTTAGTCTTGGTTCGAGTCCAGGTAGGCCAGCTCGCAGAGCTCATCTGCAAAGCCCCCGTTGTGTAGCGGCCTAGCACGCTGCCCTCTCAAGGCAGTAGCGCCGGTTCGAATCCGGTCGGGGGTACAGATCCTTCCCGCGAGGACAGTCAGGGTAGCTCCCGCTGATCTCGATGTCAGGATCGCTAGGGCCCCCGTTGTGTAGCGGCCTAGCACGCCGCCCTCTCAAGGCGGTAGCGCCGGTTCGAATCCGGTCGGGGGTACTGACTGGTCTAAACCACATTGGTCTATGGTGTAATTGGCAGCACGACTGATTCTGGTTCAGTTAGTCTTGGTTCGAGTCCAGGTAGACCAGCTCGGGCCTGCGGAAACGCAGTGTCCACGCCCCCGTTGTGTAGCGGCCTAGCACGCCGCCCTCTCAAGGCGGTAGCGCCGGTTCGAATCCGGTCGGGGGTACGAGTCCCAAGGGGCCTCCGCTTCGGCGGGGGCCCCTTCGGCGTTCACTCGAAGCCGTACCGCCGCGTCGACTCCTCCTCCTGCGCCAGCCGGTGCAGCGCCTGCAGCACCGGCTCGTTGAGGATCGCCCCCAGGACGGCGAACTCCACCCGCTCCGCGTCCGACGGGTACGTCTCCATGTTGTCCATGTCCAGCACGGCCGTCCGGTGCATCAACTCGGCGTACGGCGCGAGCTGTTCGGCCCCCCAGTTGTAGCCGAGCCGACGGAACGCGGCCACCCCCGTCACCAGCGAGCGGTACGCGGGGGAGATGCTCGAGAGCTGCTTGGCGTTGTCCCAGCCGAGCCGGTCCAGGAGCGCGGCGACCTCCTGCTGCGCGGCGCGGACGAACTCGTCCTCCGCGTCCGGCTCCGGCTCCTGCGGAAGCTCCCACAGGGCCGCGCCCAGCCGGATCGTGCGGCCCAGGGAGTCGTCGTCGATGTGCTTGAGCACCTCCCGGGCGTTGGCCACCGGGACCTTGCCGACCTGGATCAGCGCCCGCACCAGCCGCAGCCGGCGCAGGTGCGTCTCGTCGTACTCCGCCGTCGTCGCGTTGATCTGGCGGCCGGGCGGCAACAGGCCCTCGCGCAGGTAGTACTTGATCGTCGCGGTGGCGACACCGCTGCGGTTGCTCAATTCGGCGAGCCGCATGTCTTGCGCCTTTCATTGGGTAGCGGCACTATCCAAGCATGGCGGACACGGGGAAGGCGACGGGCCGCGCTATGCGGCTGACGACCGCGGATGCTCGGGGGGACGTGATCGTCCTGCTGATAGGGATGCGGATCAACAGGTTCTGGGCGGTGCACCACTGGCTCCCGGTGATGCTCGCGATGTTCCGGATGCTGGCGGAGCTGAAGAAGGAGCCGGGGCGGGGGCTGCTGTCGCGGGTGCTGCTGACGGCTTCGCCGCGGACGTACTACGTCGTGCAGTACTGGGAGTCGAAGGCGAAGCTGTACGAGTACGCGAGCGCACCGGACGCGTTTCACCGCAGGGTCTGGACGCGGGTCAACGGCATGGACCGCAAGGGGAAGGTGCGGGGGCACGTCGGGATCTGGCACGAGGCGTACGTCGTGCCCGAGGGGTCCTACGAGGCGATCTACGGGGACATGCCGGCGTTCGGGCTGGCGGATGCGCACGGGCAGGTGCCGCTGCAGACGCGGGGGCGGTACGCGAAGGATCGGTTCGCTCATCGGTCGGGGGGCGAGAAGGCCGCGTAAGCGCCGTACGGCGGCTGTTCGCGGGCGGCTGCGGGCCGGTTGTGGCTGGTCGCGCCCACGCGGCGGAGCCGCACATTGATACAGCCCCGCGCCCCTGAGGACGTGCCCCTGAGGGAGTTCGAAGGGACGAAGCCGCCGCGGCGTTGAGGCCGCCTCGTCCCTGCGGCGCTTTCTTGTCGCTGTCAGCCCGTGCGGCGCAGGGCCTCCGAGAGGCGGGCTGCCGCGTCGATGACGGCCTGGGCGTGCATACGGCCCGGGTGGCGGGTCAGGCGCTCGATGGGGCCCGAGACGGAGACCGCGGCCACGACGCGGTTGGAGGGGCCTCGCACGGGCGCGGAGACCGAGGCCACGCCCGGTTCGCGCTCGCCGATCGACTGGGCCCAGCCGCGGCGGCGCACGCCCGACAGGGCCGTCGCCGTGAAGCGGGCGCCCTGCAGACCGCGGTGCAGGCGCTCGGGCTCCTCCCAGGCCATGAGGATCTGCGCCGAGGAACCGGCCTTCATCGTGAGCGTCGAGCCGACCGGGACGGTGTCCCGCAGTCCGGACAGGCGCTCCGCCGCGGCGACGCAGATGCGCATGTCGCCCTGCCGGCGGTAGAGCTGCGCGCTCTCGCCCGTGACGTCACGTAGGTGGGTGAGCACCGGGCCGGCCGTCGCGAGGAGACGGTCCTCGCCGGCCGCCGCGGCCAGTTCTGCCAGGCGCGGGCCGAGGATGAACCGGCCCTGCATGTCGCGTGCCACCATGCGGTGGTGTTCCAGAGCCACAGCCAGGCGGTGAGCTGTGGGTCGTGCCAGTCCGGTGGCCGCGACCAGACCCGCGAGGGTGGCCGGACCGGACTCCAGAGCGCTCAGGACGAGGGCCGCCTTGTCCAGAACGCCGACGCCGCTACTGTTGTCCATGCAACGATACTCGCGTCTCACTCTGTGAAACGCAAGTTCAATTTTCTCCGGAACGCGCGACCCTTGGATGCACAGCGGCCCGCAGACCAACGGGCCTGGCGGCGAGTGCCCGGATCAGGGGTGCGGGCGCCGTCTCCTCAAAGATCTCTAGTTGGGCCGGCGCACCTTTGCCGGCCGGAGGGAAAGCGATGGGTAGGACACTCGCGGAGAAGGTCTGGGACGACCATGTCGTCCGGCGCGCCGAGGGCGAGCCCGACCTCCTCTACATCGATCTGCACCTGCTGCACGAGGTGACCAGCCCGCAGGCCTTCGACGGCCTCCGCAAGAGCGGCCGCGCGGTGCGCCGCCTCGACCTGACCATCGCCACCGAGGACCACAACACCCCGACCCTCGACATCGACAAGCCCATCGCGGACCCGGTCTCCCGCGCCCAGCTGGAGACGCTGCGCAAGAACTGCGCCGAGTTCGGGGTGCGCCTGCACCCGCTGGGCGACGTCGAGCAGGGCGTCGTCCACGTCGTGGGCCCGCAGCTGGGCCTGACCCAGCCCGGCACCACGGTCGTCTGCGGTGACTCGCACACCTCCACGCACGGCGCCTTCGGCGCGCTGGCCTTCGGTATCGGCACCTCGCAGGTCGAGCACGTGCTGGCCACCCAGACGCTGCCGCTGGCCCGCCCGAAGACCATGGCGATCACGGTCAACGGCGAGCTGCCCGACGGCGTCACCGCCAAGGACCTGATCCTGGCGATCATCGCGAAGATCGGCACGGGCGGCGGCCAAGGCTACATCCTGGAATACCGCGGCGAGGCCATCGAGAAGCTCTCGATGGAAGCCCGGATGACCATCTGCAACATGTCGATCGAGGCCGGCGCCCGCGCGGGCATGATCGCCCCCGACGAGACCACCTTCGCCTACCTCAAGGGCCGCCCGCACGCCCCCGAGGGCGCCGACTGGGACGCGGCCGTCGAGTACTGGAAGACGCTGCGCACCGACGACGACGCCGAGTTCGACGCCGAGGTGGTCATCGAGGCTGCCGAGCTGTCGCCGTTCGTCACCTGGGGCACCAACCCCGGGCAGGGCTCGCCGCTTTCGGCGGACGTCCCCGACCCGGCTTCGTACGAAGACGCATCGGAGCGCCTCGCCGCCGAAAAGGCCCTGGAGTACATGGGGTTGGAGGCCGGTCAGCCGCTGCGCTCCATCAAGGTGGACACCGTCTTCGTAGGCTCCTGCACCAACGGCCGCATCGAGGACCTGCGGGCCGCGGCCGATCTGCTCAAGGGCCGCAAAGTCGCCGACGGCGTACGGATGCTGGTGGTCCCCGGCTCCGCGCGGGTCGGTCTGCAGGCCGTCTCCGAGGGTCTGGACGTGGTCTTCAAGGAGGCCGGCGCCGAGTGGCGGCACGCGGGCTGCTCGATGTGCCTGGGCATGAACCCCGACCAGCTGGCCCCCGGTGAGCGCTCCGCGTCCACCTCCAACCGCAACTTCGAGGGCCGGCAGGGCAAGGGCGGGCGTACCCACCTGGTGTCGCCGCAGGTCGCGGCCGCCACGGCCGTCCTGGGCCACCTGGCCTCCCCGGCCGACCTGTCCGACGCCGAGACCCGTACGCCCGCTGGAGTCTGATCAGCCATGGAAGCATTCACCACGCACACCGGCCGGGCCGTCCCGCTGCGCCGCTCCAACGTCGACACCGACCAGATCATCCCTGCTCACTGGCTCAAGAAGGTGACCCGGGACGGTTTCGAGGACGGTCTGTTCGAGGCCTGGCGCAAGGACCCGGAGTTCGTGCTCAACCGGCCCGAGCGGCAGGGCGCGACCGTGCTGGTCGCCGGCCCCGACTTCGGCACCGGCTCCTCCCGCGAGCACGCCGTCTGGGCGCTGCAGAACTACGGCTTCAAGGCCGTGATCTCCTCGCGCTTCGCCGACATCTTCCGCGGCAACTCGCTGAAGAACGGCCTGCTCACGGTGGTTCTGGAGCAGAAGATCGTGGACGCGCTGCAGGAGCTGGTGGAGAAGGACCCCACCGCTGAGGTCACCGTGGACCTTGAGGCCCGTGAGGTGCGCGCCGAGGGCATCACGGCCCCCTTCGAGCTGGACGAGAACGCGCGCTGGCGGCTGCTGAACGGCCTGGACGACATCTCCATCACCCTGCAGAACGAGGCGGACATCGCCACGTACGAGGCGGAGCGCCCCGCGTACAAGCCGCGGACGCTCCAGATCTGAGCCGCACCCCCTGACGGGGGTCGAATTCCGGCCACCCACAACCCCCGCTGTACCCCCGATCGCCCCGATCGGGGGTACAGCTGTTTTCGCGTTCGTACAGCCGTGCCTGTCGTCGCCCGGCGGGCCAACTTCCCTGGTTACAAGGCTGATTGCCGGGGTAGGCGAGCCGTCGGACCGTGACGGCGGCGGGAGTTCGGACAGCCTTTCGGCGTGGCAGTTGCCCCCCGGGCAGGCGACAACTCGCCCCAGATGGCACAATCTGTGCATGGAACACGACGGCCAACTCGAGCTCTATGCGGCGGTCGCGAACCAACTCAAGGAAGCGCACGCAAGAGTGCGCGCACTGCAAGTCCCGGAGGGCGTACGGATGGCGCTGGCCCGGAAGCTGCTGGTCATTACGGCCGCGGCCAAGCACGATCTCGCCGATGCGACAAGGCGTCTGGAGCGGTTCACCGCGGACCTCGATGCGGGGCGTCTGCCCGAAGAGGACCGCTGAACAACCCCGGTGCGGTCGAGTCCGTTGCGGCACAAGGGTGATAAGCCCGTTTCGTGTTTGATTTGCGGTATATATCTGCCTAACGTGCGAAAAAGCTTGAACACTTTCGTTCTGGCGATGTCTCCGAAGGGGAAGACGTGAACAAGGCGCAGCTCGTAGAAGCGATTGCCGACAAGCTGGGCGGCCGCCAGCAGGCCGCCGACGCTGTCGACGCGGTCCTGGACGCCATCGTCCGTGCCACGGTCGCGGGTGACCGGGTCTCGGTCACCGGCTTCGGTTCGTTCGAGAAGGTCGAGCGTCCGGCCCGCTACGCCCGCAACCCCCAGACCGGCGAGCGGGTTCGGGTCAAGAAGACGTCGGTCCCGCGCTTCCGCGCCGGACAGGGCTTCAAGGACCTGGTCAGCGGCTCGAAGAAGCTCCCGAAGAACGACGTCGCCGTCAAGAAGGCCCCCAAGGGCAGCCTGACCGGCGGAGCTTCCGCGACCGTGAAGAAGGCCGCCGCGAAGAAGGCGACCACCAAGACCGCCGCCGCCAAGAAGACCACGGCGAAGAAGACGACCGCCAAGAAGACCACGGCGGCCGCGAAGAAGACCACGGCGAAGAAGGCCCCCGCCAAGAAGACCACCACGACCGCGAAGACCACCGCGGCCAAGAAGACCACCGCCAAGAAGGCGACGGCCAAGAAGGCCCCGGCGAAGAAGGTCACCGCCAAGAAGGCGCCCGCCAAGAAGTCGACGGCGCGCAAGACCACCGCCAAGAAGACCGCCACGCGCAAGTAAGCGACGGCACAGGGCACTCACGCGCCGGGCCGGACTCCCTCGGGAGCCCGGCCCGCGGCGTGTCCGCAGCCCCATAAGGCCTGTTCAGAACGTCATAAGGCCGGGTTCAGAACGCCGTAAAGCCTGTTCAGAACGTCTGCAGCGTCACCAGGGTGATCTTGCGGGCCGTGCCCTCGCCCTCGGTCTCGATCCGCACCCGCTGCCCCGGGCGCAGCAGTCGCAGCCCGCCCGCGTCGAACGCGGCCGTGTCGAACGGAACGGGCGTGCCGTCGTCGAGCAGCACCTGTCCGCTGCGCGTCTCGGCGTCGTACGTGTATGCGGTCGCGTGCATGCCCGCAGCCTACTGCCCGAGCGACGTCAGCCGCTCGGCCGCCGCCGCCGTACGGGGACCGACGCCCAGCGCGAGCGCCGCGCGCAGATCGTCACCGGTGTCCACGTCCTGTCGTACGGAATCCACCGCGGGCGGCGTGAGTTCCGTGGCGCCGGACGCGCGATGGCGGGCCCGGGAATCCGGGCCGAATGCGGGCAGCAGGTCCCGGCCCGGGGTGGCCGCGAGGAGGGTCGTGCCGATTTCGGCGGCGTCCGGGAGAAAAGCGCGCGGGAATTGCGTCGCCGCGTTCAGCACCCGCGCCAATTCCTCCGGGCGAAGAGCCGGAAGATCGGCGTTGAGGGCCGCCAGCGGGCTTTGGGGGCGCGAACTGCGGACGACCTCCTCGCCGTGCGCCAGCGCGGCGTTCAGGCCCGCGCGCGGCTCGTCGGGGACGATGCGCGCGCCCAGCGCCGCCAGCTCCCGCGCGGCCAGCGCGTCGTCCGTGACGACCGCCACATCCCGCACGGCGACGCAGGCCAGCGCGGCTGCCACGGTGTCCTGTGCGAACGCGAGCGCCAGCCCCGGCCGCACCCCGGCGCCGGCGGTGTCCGCGAGCCTGCTCTTGGCCAGCGTCAGGGGTTTCAGGGGAATGACCAACGTCCACAGCACGCGCTTCCGTCCCTCCCTAGTCGGGGACATTCTCCCCTGGGCCCGCACGGCTGTTCCCCCGGTCCCATCTGGCGGTTCCGGCGGCGGGGCGTACGGTGTTCTCGACAGACCGGCGGCCTGGGGCGACACTTGTGCGGCCCCCCAGGCCCTAGAGGAAGGTGCTCGCGTGCCCCGCCGCAGAATCGGCTTCTGGTACCGCTTCGCCGCGGTGATCTGCAAACCACCGCTGGTGGTTCTGCTCAAGCGGGACTGGCGTGGAATGGAGAACATTCCGGCCGAGGGCGGATTTATCACCGTCGTGAACCACAATTCGCACGTCGACCCCTTCGGATACGCGCACTACCAGTACAACACCGGACGGGTTCCGCGATTCCTGGCGAAGAGCGGCCTTTTCAAGAAGGGATTCGTCGGCGCCGCGATGCGCGGCACCGGGCAGATCCCCGTCTACCGGGAGAGCACCGACGCGCTGAGCGCCTTCCGCGCCGCGATCGACGCCGTGGACCGCGGCGAATGCGTCGCCTTCTACCCCGAGGGCACCCTCACCCGCGACCCCGACGGCTGGCCCATGACCGGCAAGACCGGCGCCGCCCGCGTCGCCCTGCAGACCAAGTGCCCGGTGATCCCGGTGGCCCAGTGGGGCTGCAACGAACTGCTGCCGCCGTACGCGAAGAAGCCCAGCCTCCTGCCGCGCAAGACGCACCGCGTCCTCGCGGGCCCGCCGGTGGACCTCACGCCCTTCTACGACCGCGAGATGACCGCGGACGTCCTCAAGGAGGCCACCGAGGTCATCATGGCCGCGATCACCCGCCAGCTGGAGGAGATCCGCGGCGAGAAGGCGCCCGAGACGCCCTACGACCCACGCCGCGAGCGGATCGAGCAGCGGCGTCGCACCCAGGCGCAGAACCAGGGCAGGCAGGCAGAGGGGCAGGGCACGTGAGCAACCCGGTCAAGCCGGTCAAGGCGGCTGTCTTCAGCGCCGGTTCATGGGGCACGGCGTTCGGCATGGTGCTCGCCGACGCGGGCTGCGAGGTCACCCTGTGGGCGCGCCGCCCCGAGGTCGCCGACGCGATCAACTCCACCCGGGTCAACCCGGACTACTTCCCGGGCGTCGAACTCCCGGCGAACCTGCGGGCCACCACCGACCCCGCCGAGGCCGCCGCGGGCGCCGACTTCACGGTCCTTTCCGTGCCGTCGCAGACCCTGCGCGGCAACCTCGCCGAGTGGACCCCGCTGCTCGCCCCGGACACGGTCCTGGTCTCCCTGATGAAGGGCGTCGAACTCGGCTCCGCCATGCGGATGAGCGAGGTGATCGACGACGTCGCCAAGGTCGGCGCCGACCGGATCGCCGTGGTCACCGGACCCAACCTCGCCCGGGAGATCGTCGCCCGTATGCCGGCCGCCTCCGTGGTCGCCTGCACCGACGAGTCCGTCGCGCAGCGGCTCCAGGCCGCCTGCCACACCCCGTACTTCCGCCCGTACACCAACACCGACGTCGTCGGCTGTGAGCTGGGCGGCGCCGTGAAGAACGTCATCGGCCTCGCGGTGGGCATCGCCGACGGCATGGGCCTCGGCGACAACGCCAAGGGCTCGCTCATCACCCGCGGTCTCGCCGAGACGACCCGGCTGGGCCTGGCGATGGGCGCCGACCCGCTCACCTTCTCCGGACTCGCGGGCCTCGGCGACCTGGTGGCCACCTGCTCCTCGCCGCTGTCCCGCAACCACACCTTCGGCACCAACCTCGGCAAGGGCATGACCCTGCAGGAGACCATCGCCGTCACCAAGCAGACCGCCGAGGGCGTCAAGTCCTGCCAGTCCGTGCTGGATCTGGCCCGCAGGCACGGCGTCGACATGCCCATCACCGAGACGGTCGTCGGCATCGTCCACGAGGGCAAGCCTCCGGTGGTCGCCCTGAAGGAGCTGATGTCGCGCAGCGCGAAGCCGGAACGACGCTGAGCGAAGGGGAGGCGCCGGACGCTGACTCGACCCCTACGGGCGGGTACGCTCATCGCGTTATGAGCACCGAGAACCTCCCCCAGAACCCTGAGCAGTCGTCCCGCAAGCCGCGGGTCGCCGTCGTGTTCGGCGGCCGCAGCTCCGAACACGGGATCTCCGTGGTCACGGCCGGCGCCGTCCTGAAGGCAGTCGACCGGACGAAGTACGAGGTCCTGCCGATCGGCATCACCCGGGACGGCCGCTGGGCGCTGACCGCCGACGCGCCGGAGCGCATGGCGATCACCGACCGCCGTACGCCCAGCGTCGAGGAGCTGGCCGAGTCCGGGGAGGGCGGTGTGGTGCTCCCCGTCGACCCCGCGAACCGTGAGGTCGTCTACAGCGAGCCCGGCTCGGTGCCCAAGGCCCTCGGCGAGGTCGACGTGGTCTTCCCCGTCCTGCACGGCCCCTACGGCGAGGACGGCACCCTCCAGGGCCTCCTGGAGCTCTCCGGCGTCCCCTACGTCGGCTCGGGCGTGCTCGCCTCGGCCGTCGGCCAGGACAAGGAGTACATGAAGCGGGTGTTCACCTCCTTCGGGCTCAAGGTCGGCCCGTACGTGGTGATCCGCCCCCGCGAGTGGCAGCAGGACGAGTCGGCCGCCCGCAAGAAGATCGTCGACTTCGCCGGCGAGCACGGCTGGCCCCTGTTCGTGAAGCCCGCCCGCGCCGGCTCCTCCATCGGCATCACCAAGGTCGACGACCTCTCCGGCCTGGACGAGGCCATCGCCGAGGCCCAGCGCCACGACCCCAAGATCCTCGTCGAGGCGGCCCTGCGCGGCCGGGAGATCGAGTGCGGCGTCCTGGAGTTCGAGGACGGCCCGCGCGCCTCCGCACCGGCCGAGATCCCCCCGCCGGACGCCCACGCCTACTACGACTTCGACGCCAAGTACATCGACTCCACCCCGGGCATCGTCCCGGCGCCGCTGACTCCGGAGGAGACCGCCGAGGTCCAGCGCCTCGCGGTGGAGGCCTTCGACGCCGCTTCCTGCGAGGGCCTGGTCCGCGCGGACTTCTTCCTCACCGAGGACGGCGAGTTCGTGATCAACGAGATCAACACGATGCCGGGCTTCACGCCCATCTCGATGTACCCGCAGATGTGGCAGGCGAGCGGGATCTCGTACCCGGAGCTGGTGGACAACCTGATCCAGGCGGCACTGCGCAGGTCGACCGGGCTTCGCTGAAGGTACCCAGGGGCGCGGGAAACTGCGCGAGCAACCACGGACGACGGTCAGCCGCGCACAACCCGCACCCCTACGGCGCTTCGTAGCCTTCTTTCCAAGGCACGGTCTTCTTGATGGCGGAAGCCAGGTCGATCAACACCGCGGAACTGTCGACACCCTGCGGCACGACAACCTCCACATACGCCTCTCGATTCGCCGTGGTGAAGCGGTACGCACCCCCGTCCCGCTTCTCCATCAGCCAGTCGACACCCTCCACCCCACCGGGAACGGCATCGGGGTCACGCCCCTCGGCCACCTCGGGTGAAACCATCTTCGGCGGCTGAGCCACCCCGCACCGCAGTATGATCGCCGGGTCGTCACCCCAGCCCGCGGTCAGCGCAGACGCCGGCGAGGGATCCTCCCGGCCCACACCGCCGACCTCGTCGGGCAGCGCAGCATCCAGCTTCCGACACAGCTCAGCGACCGCAGGGCCAGGGCTGGGAACCGCCGTGGACGCGCTGTCGTCCCCTGAGGAGCAGCCCACGGCGGCGAACAGCAGGGCGAGTGCGGGCAGCCCGACGACAGAGCGGTGCCGGTGACGGAAAGAGTGCACCGGCCAAGGGTAGACGGGGGCTACAGATGGACGACCGGGCAGGTCAGGGTGCGGGTGATGCCGTCCACTTGCTGGACCTTGGCGACCACCATGCGGCCCAGGTCGTCGACGGTGTCGGCCTGGGCGCGCACGATGACGTCGTAGGGGCCTGTCACGTCCTCGGCCTGGATCACACCAGGGATCTTGCTGATCGTCTCGGCGACGGTCGACGCCTTGCCGACCTCCGTCTGGATCAGGATGTACGCCTGTACCACGGAACCTCCAGGGCGGCCACGAGGATCATGTGGGGAAAAGGAACGCCACGGTATCGCGTCGCCGCTCGCCGCGGGGAGACCTGCGGGAACCGGAGCTCGCGCGCCGGGGTGCAGGCACGACAGAAGTTGACGTCGTCATGACTGTATCGAGCACGGTCAGCATGACCGTATCGAGGACGCAGACGGCTCGCGACCGGGCACGGACAGGGACAGAAGGGGCGAAAGGCCGATGAAGGGCACTGTTGGTGAGCTCGGGGAGTTCGGGCTCATCAGGGAGCTCACCTCCCGTCTCACCACCACCCCGGCGGTCCGGGTCGGTCCCGGCGACGACGCCGCGGTGGTGGCCGCGCCCGACCGCAGGGTCGTGGCCAGCACCGACATCCTGCTGGAGGGCCGGCACTTCCGCCGCGACTGGTCCACGGCCTACGACGTCGGCCGCAAGGCCGCCGCGCAGAACCTCGCGGACATCGCCGCCATGGGCGCCGTACCGACGGCCCTGCTGCTCGGCCTCGTCGTACCCGCCGAACTCCCGGTCACCTGGCCGAGCGAGCTGATGGACGGCCTGCGCGACGAGTGCCAGGTCGCGGGCGCCGCCGTGGTCGGCGGTGATGTCGTACGCGGCGACACGATCATGGTGTCGATCACCGCGCTCGGCGATCTGCGCAACCAGGAGCCCGTCACCCGGGCCGGCGCCCAGCCCGGCGACCTCGTCGCGGTGACCGGCTGGCTCGGCTGGTCCGCGGCCGGCTACGCCGTGCTCTCCCGGGGCTTCCGCTCGCCGCGCGCCTTCGTGGAGGCCCACCGCCGCCCGGAGCCTCCGTACCACGCGGGCCCCGCCGCGGCCGGGCTCGGCGCGACCGCCATGTGCGACGTGAGCGACGGGCTGATCGCCGACCTCGGGCACATCGCCGAGGCCAGCAAGGTCCGTATCGACATCCGCTCCGGCGCGATCGACGTGCCCTCGCAGATGAACGACATCGGGCAGGCCGTGGGCGTGGACCCGATGCAGTGGGTGCTGGCCGGGGGAGAGGACCACGCGATCGTGGCGACCTTCCCGCCGGACGTGAAGCTGCCCGCCCGCTGGAAGGTCATCGGCGAGGTGCTCAACCCGTCCGCGCTGCCCCAGGTGACCGTCGACGGGGCGCCGTGGACGAGCAAGGGTGGCTGGGACCACTTCGGGGACCTGGAGTCATGATCCCCCGCGTGCTGACGGTGGCGGGCTCGGACTCCGGCGGAGGCGCGGGCATCCAGGCCGACCTGAAGACGATGCTCGCCCACGGTGTGCACGGCATGAGCGTGATCACCGCCGTGACCGCGCAGAACTCCCTGGGCGTGCAGGGGGCCTGGGAGCTGCCCGTGGCGGCCGTACGGGCGCAGTACCGCAGTGTCGTGGACGACATCGGCGTGGACGCCGTGAAGACCGGCATGCTCGCCTCGGCCGAACTGGTCGAGGCGGTCGCCGAGTTGATCTCCGGCACGGACGCGCCGGCCGTGGTCGACCCGGTCGGCGTCTCCAAGCACGGGGACGCGCTGCTGGCCGCCTCCGCGCTGGAGTCGGTCCGCACCAAGCTGCTCCCGGCCGCGACCGTGGCGACCCCGAACCTCGACGAGGTGGCCCAACTCACAGGCGTCCATGTCGAGTCCGAGGACGATCTGCGCCGGGCCGCGGCGGCCGTGCTGGAGTACGGGCCGCGCTGGGTGCTGATCAAGGGCGGGCATCTGTCCGGGGATGCGGTCGATCTCCTCACGGACGGGTCCGCCGAGCACTGGCTGCGGGCGCCCCGGCACGACAACCGGCACACCCACGGCACAGGCTGCACCCTCGCCTCCGCGATCGCCTCCGGGCTCGCCAAGGGGCTGACCGTGCCGGAGGCGGTGGCGGCGGCCAAGGAGTACGTCACGGGGGCCATCGCCGCCGGGTTCGCGCTGGGCGGCGGGATCGGGCCGGTGGATCACGGCTGGCGGTTCAGGGGCTGAGCCCAGCCCCGGCCGCCGGGGTTCGCCTGTACGGCCATGCTCTTCGGGTACGGCCGTGGTTTCCAGGTACAGCATGTGGTTTCCGGGTACGGCAAAAAGCCGGCCCACCCGGAGGTGGACCGGCTCTGTGCAGCGAACCGGGGTGGCCGCGCGCTCAGCTGAGCGTCAGCGCGAGACCTTGCCGGCCTTGATGCACGAGGTGCAGGCGTTCACGCGCTTCGGCGTCCCGCCGACCACGGTACGCACACGCTGGATGTTCGGGTTCCAGCGGCGGGACGTACGGCGGTGCGAGTGCGAGATGTTGTTGCCGAAGCCCGGCCCCTTGCCGCAGACGTCGCAGTTGGCAGCCACGGGTCACTCCAAAGACTTCAGATGCACTTACGGTTGATCCCGGCATGCCGGGATCAAGATCACAGGATCTGGAGTGGCGCTGCCAGGGGGAATAGCCCGATGTGGATCGGGCAACCGGAGCAGCATACAACGGCTGCTCCCGCTCAACGAAACTACCATGGCTGCTCAGCACCCCGCTCCCGGCCCTCTGCCGTCCGGCACCGGCCCGGGGTCTACGCTGCGTCCACGTCAGCAGTCCAAGGAGGCGCAGGTGGCGCAGGTGCCGCAGACATTCTTCGATGCTCTCGCGGTACGCACCTGGTGCGGACGCGCGCTGCGGGCGCTCGGGCAGGCGCGCGAGGAGATCGACGCGATCAATGTCTATCCCGTGGCGGACGGCGACACCGGCACCAACCTCTATCTGACCGTCGAGTCCGCAGCCGCGGCGGTCGAGGCGGTCTTCGACGGCCACGCGGCGGGCCACGGCGGCCCGGCCGGTCCCTCGCTCGCGGACGCCCTCGGCGCGATGGCCCACGGCGCGCTCATCGGGGCCCGCGGGAACTCCGGCACGATCCTCGCCCAGCTGCTGCGCGGCATGGCCCAGGTGCTCGCCGCCGACGGTGGCACGCCTCACACCGACGGACCCGGTCTCGGCCTCGCTCTGCGCCAGGCCGCCGACTCCGCCCGCCAGGCCGTCGCCCACCCCGTCGAGGGCACGATCCTGACCGTCGCCTCCGCCGCCGCCGACGCGGCCGCCGGGGCGGAGGGCGACTGCGGGAAGGTGGCCCGGGCCGCCTACGAGGGCGCGCGGGCGGCCCTCGCCGCCACCCCGGGACAGCTCGCCGTGCTCGGGCGGGCCGGAGTGGTGGACGCCGGAGGGCGCGGGCTGGTGGCGGTCCTCGGCGCGCTGCTGGAGACGTTCACGGGGGAGACGCAGGGAAGCGCGCCCCTGAACACGCACACGCGCGTGGAGGCTCCTCCGTCGGAGGGAGAGCACACGCGTGTGGCGGCCGGCGAGGCTGTGGCGTGCCACGACGGGCCGCAGGACGGCGGCCCCGCCTTCGAGGTGATCTACCTGCTGGAGGCCGGCGACGAGGCCGTGGCGCGGCTACGGGACCGGCTGGACGCGCTGGGGGACTCCCTGGTGGTGGTCGGCGGTGACGGGCTGTGGAACGTCCATGTGCATGTGGACGACGCCGGTGCCGCCGTCGAGGCGGGTGTCGAGGCCGGACGGCCGTACCGGATCCGGATCACCCACTTCGGGCTCGGCGACGTCCACACCACGCGCGGCGAGCGCCCTCCCGCGGAGCGCGCCCAGCGTGCCGTGGTGGCCGTCGTCCCCGGCGAGGGCCTGGCCGGCCTGTACACCGAGGCCGGCGCGACCGCCGTGCTCGCGCGCCCCGGGGAGCCGCCCGCGAGCGGAGAGCTCGTGCAGGCCGTACGGCGGGCCCACGCGCGCGAGGTCGTGCTGCTGCCCAACGACGCCGAGCTGCGGCACACCGCCGCGGCCGCGGCCGAGCAGGCCCGCGCGGAGGGCGTGCGGGTGGCGCTGATCCCGACCCGCTCGGCGGTGCAGGGCATCGCCGCGCTGGCCGTGCACGAGCCGGACCGCCGCTTCGACGAGGACGTCGTGGCCATGACGTCCGCCGCGGGCGCGACCCGTTACGCCGAGGTCACCGTCGCCGAGCACCGGTCCTGGACCAGCGCCGGGATCTGCCAGGCCGGGGACGTGCTCGGGCTGATCGACGGCGACGTGGCGGTGATCGGCTCCGAGGTGACCGAGACCGCGCGGACCGTCCTGGACCGGATGCTGTCGGCCGGCGGCGAGCTGGTCACCCTCGTCCTCGGCGACGAGGCGCCCGGCGACATCGCCGAGCGCCTGGAGGCGCGGGTGCGGGAGTCGTACCTCGCCGTCGACACGGTGGTGTACCGGGGCGGACGGCAAGGCGCGCTGCTGCTCATCGGCGTGGAGTAGCTCAGGCGGCGCGGAGTGGCTCAGGCCCGCTCCCGCGCGAGCCGCAGGAGCCGGCCGGCCTCCACGACCCGCGCCCGCGCCACGTCCTCGGAGCCGTCGGTCAGCTCGGCGTACGCGGCCAGCACGGCACCCGCGTGTGCCTCCGCCTGCGCGGGGCGGCCGAGGTCGAGCGCGAGCCGGCCGGCGGCGAGTTCGGCGTCCGTACGCGCGTGTACGGCGTCCTCGCCCAGCGCGGAGAAGACCGCGACGGCCTCCAGGAGCCGCGCCAGGGCCGCCTCGAAACCGGCCCCGGTGTCCTGCCCCGGCTGCCCCTCCTGCTGCTCCCCGTCTTCCCCTTGCTCCCCCTGCTGCTCTCCTTGCTCCTCCTCCTGCTGCTCTCCCTGCTCTTCGGCGATGCGCGCCAGCAGGCCCCCGAACTGGTGGTGCGTGTGCCCCAGTTCCGCGGCCAGCAGCGCCCGGTCCTCCTCACCGGCCGCCGCGTCGAGAGCCGTCGCGCACTCCTGTACGGCCGCCTCCATCAGCTCGGCCGCCCGGTCCGCCCCGTCCTCCGCGCGCAGCGCCAGCCACGCGCGGGCGCGCAGGGAGCGGACCAGGCCGTGCGGGTCGCCCAGCTCGCGCCAGAGGTCGCCCGCGCGGGCGTAGGCCCGGTCGGCCTCGGCGGGCAGGTCCGCGGCGCCGAGCGCCTCACCGGCCAGATGGGCGAGCGTGGCGTGGTCCTGCTGCTCGGGCCAGTGCCGGGCGATCTCGGCCGCCTTCAGCCGCAGCTCCGCGGCCGCCCGGTGCTCGCCCAGTTCACTCAGGGCGTCGCCGAGCCACCACTGGGTCTGGACGACCGCGCCGTCGCCGTGGGTGTCCGCCGACAGGTCGGCCAGCGCCGACTCCAGCACCTCGGCCGCCTCCGCCCAGCGCGCCTGCCGCAGCAGGAACCCGCCGAGCATCTGCCGCGCCCAGGCGGCGAACGCCGCGTCACCCGCCGCGTCGGCCCAGTGGACGGCCTCCAGGGCCTGCTCGGCGGCCTCGCCGGGCTCGTCCCGCCCGCCCAGCACCTCCGCGAGCTGCAGGTGCAGCTGAGCCCGCCCCGGCGGCTCCAGATAAGGCCCGCCGTGCTCCAGGGCCGCCCGCAGAGCCCGCTCGGTCTCCTCGATGTCCCCCAGGTGATGGGCCAGCATGGCCAGCCGGGCCTCGTACTCCACCGCGAACCACGGCAGCCCCGCCGCCACGAACTCCGCCGCGGCCCGCCCGAACAGCGCGACCGCCTCGCGCGGCTCACCGGCGTGCGCCGCCAGGTCCGCCAGCATCGCCCGCGCCTCGGCCGCCCGCGCCGCCAGCCGTACGTCGCCGCCGTCGTGCCCGTCGACCAGCGCGAGCACCTCCCGCACGGCGTCACGGGCCGCACCGAGAGCCTCCGACGCGGCCTCGCCGCGCTCCACGGCCTCCTGGACCCGGCGCATCAGGACGCGGGCCCGGCCCATCACGACCGAGGCCGTCTGCCGTACGCCGGTCCCGTCCTCGGCGTAGAGGGCGAGCACCTGCTCGTAGGGGTCGGCCACGGCGGCCAGGGCTCCCTCGACGTCGCCGCCCAGGGCGCGGACGTACGCCGCACGCGTGCGTGCCGCGAGGGACTCGCCCCTGTCGCCCGCCTCGGCGTACAGCTCGGCCGCCTGCTCGAACAGCGCCGCGCCCTCGGGGCCGAGCCCCATCGCCTCGTGGTCGGCGATCTCCGCGCGGTCGCGGACCGTCAGCTCCAGCCCCCGCGCGGCCCGCGCGGCAGCCGCCCACGCCTCCACGGCGTTCGGCTGGAGCGTCTCCGACAGCCGCCGGGCCCTGGCCAGCAGCGAGGCCGGATCGGCATCGGGTGCGGGCGGCGTCGTCGGCGCCGCGCGCGTGGGCGCGGAGGGCGTCGTCCGCACACCGAGGGGCAGACGGTCCAGCAGCGGCTCCCGGTCCATCCGCGCGCGCAGGCGCTCACCGACGTACGAGGTGCCGTTGCGCTCGTCGAAACGTGCCGCCAGGGACAGTGCCTCCTCGCGCGCGTGCCCGCCGAGTTCGCGCGCCGTCCACTCCCGGCCGGGCGGCCCGGGCACCGCGCGCTCGCCCAGGCCGAGCGCGGTCAGCCGGTCCATCAGCAGGGCGACCACGCCCAGGTACTCCATCCTGCTGCTGGGATTCCCGGCGCCCAGGAAGTGCCCCGGGCGCTCCGCCAGCAGTTCCAGGCCGCGTGCCTCGTTGCCGGTCAGCGCGCAGAACTCCACATGGTCGGCGTACGAGGCCCGCATGCTCTCCATCGGCCGCACCAGCCTGATCCCGCGCAGATGGTTCGCCCGCGCCTCCTCGGCCCGGCCCAGCCGCAGCAGCGGCAGCAGTGAGGACGCGAGCACGCTGTGCGGCTCGTGCGCACAGGCGAACTCGCCCTCCAGGACCGGCCGCCACAGCTCGAGCGCCTCCTCGTCCCGGCCCCGCTGCGCATGCCACCAGCCCTGCCCGTTCAGCTCGCAGGCGTGGCAGTCGGCCATCTCGTCGCGGTCGGCGGCGAGCCACGCCGCGAACGCCCGCTCCGCCCGCCCGGTGTCCCCGACATGCGCGGCCACCCACAGCTCGGCACCGCGCACCGCGCGGTCGGAGTACCCGGCCAGGCGGTAGCGGCGCTCCATCTCGCCGAGCCACTTCTCCATCGACGCGAGCGGGATCTGCGGCTGGTCGAGCATCCCGGACGACATCCACTTGAAGAACCAGTGCAGGGCGTGGATCTCCTCCTCGCCGAAGTGCTCCGGATGCTCGTCCCACAGGCCCAGCAGCCGGGTGAACGGCACGAACAGCCGGTCCTTCTCGGAGCTGTAGTTGCCCACGCGCACGTGGTGCACGAGCGCCTCGACCAGCGCGGCCGGTATGCCCAGCCGCTCGGCGTCCCGCACCAGTTGCTCCGCCCGCCGGTTGCGGGCCGGACCCTCCGGCTGACCGGCGTTCTCCGCCATCGCCAGCCGCAGGGAACCGAAGTCCGTGACGTCGGTCATCACCGGCCGCCTTCCTCGTGGGTGGCCCACTCCAGCAGGCCGATGAACGCCTGGTTCAGCAGCGCCGAGTCGGCGGGCCTGAGCGGGCGCTGCGCCATCAGCAGCGCCTGGCCGTACAGGGACTGGACGGCGGTGCCGATCAGACCCGCCTCTTTCAGCGAACCGATGCGCCGCACCAGCGGGTTGAGATGGTTGAGCACCAGACGCGCGCGGGGCGCGCCGCCGCGCAGCGAGCCGAGGATCCCGGCCCACAGCTCGTCCGCCTGCGCCTCGGCCTCGGCCCGCTCCCGCTCGTGCTGGGCGGCCCGGTCGTCGAAGTGCAGCGCGGGCACCGACACCGGGTGGAAGGCCCGCAGCGCGACATCGCAGTCCAGCGGGTCGAGCACCGCGCGCGCGGCCGCCAGGAAGTCCGACAGCGCCAGCTCCTCGACCGGGTCCACCGAGTCCAGGTGCGCGGTCACCGTGTCGGCGTCCAGCTCGGCGACCACCGTGCCGGGACGCACCGACGGCAGCGCCTCCACCAGCTCGCAGTCGTACGTGTAGCCGCCGTTGACCACTCCGATGCCCTGCGCGGCGGCGATCGGGGCGACCTGCCGGAACTCCTCGACCGACCGCGTGAAGTGCACCACCGGGTGCCGCTGCGCGAACTCCTCCAGCGACAGTTCCCCGTCCGTCGTCTCGAACGGCAGCCACGGCAGCATCGTCCGCAGCATCTCGCCGTCGTGCCGCGCCAGCGACCGCACCCCGAGGTGGTGCACCCGCAGGAACGCCTGCAGCCGCTCGGGATCACCCGCCGCGAGGTCCCGCAGCCACGCCCGGATCCGCTCACCGAGCGCCTCGCGTACGGCGGCCAGGGTCTCGTCCTCGTACAGCGCCTCGCGCGAGGCGGTGGGCCGCAGGCTGTCCGTGTCGAGCACACAGCGCACGAAGAACGCCCAGTCGGGCAGCAGCTGTTCGGCCCGCTCGGTCAGCAGCATGCCCTTGAGGTGGACGCGGTGCCGTGCTCGCTGCGCCGGGCTCACCGCGGTCGGCAGCACGTACGCCACCCCGCGCAGCCCGGCCAGCGGCACCGACAGGTCGATCGTGTCCAGCGGAGTGAACCCGAACAGCCCGTGGCAGTGCCGGCCCAGCGCCACCCGGCGGGCGGCGGGGGAGGGGTGCTCCCGGTCCCAGGGCGCCGGCAGCTCGGCGACGGCCTCGCCGTCCACCGTCACGTCGTACGGCAGCAGCGAGCCGAAGTCCCGTGCCAGTTCGAGCACCTTGTGCGGGGCCAGCCACTCGGCGGCGCCCGGCCGGGCCACCAGATGCACGGTGGTGCCGGGTTCGCGGTGCTCCTCCTGCGGCAGGGTGCGCACGGTGTACGAGCCGTCGTCGCACGCCGTCCACTCCACCGGAGGGGCCTGAGGCGTACGGGCACTGCGGCTGACCACGCGGATCCGCTCGGCGACGAGGAAACAGGCCAGCAGGCCGATGCCGAACTGGCCGAGGAAGTCGGAGCGGGCCGCCTGGATGCCGTCGGCCCGCTTGGAGCTGCGGCCGATGGTGGCGAGCAGCGTGTGCACATCGGCCTCGGTGAGCCCGACGCCGGTGTCCTCCACGCGCAGACAGCCGTCGGCGGTGTGGATGCGCACCCGCGCCGGGGCGTCGGGCTGTTCGGCGCGCCGGGCGGTGACGGCGTCCACGGCGTTCTGCAGCAGTTCGCGCAGGTAGACCTTCGGGCTGGAGTAGAGGTGGTGGGACAGCAGGTCCACCAGACCGCGCAGGTCGACCTGGAACGTATGAGGTGAGTGGGATGCCTGGGATGACTGTGAGCTCTGGGAGTCCATCGTCGCAGCGCCGGAGGGGGGAGGGGCGTCGGCGCGGGGTCGGGCGGCACCGGTGAGGCGGCTACCGCGGGGGGATGGCCGGGCGCGCCATCCTAGGGCCCCACCGAGCCGTCTGACCAGGGGTTTCCCGCCACGTTTGGGGCATTGTCAGTGGCGTGGTGTGCAATGGATCTCGTGCCCGCACTGGACGAACCACTGAAGAAGGTGCTCGGCCCCGCCACCGCGAAGGTGATGGCCGAGCACCTCGGCCTGCACACCGTCGGCGATCTGCTGCACCACTACCCGCGCAGATACGAGGAGCGCGGGCAGCTCACGCACCTCGCCGACCTGCCGATGGACGAGCACGTCACGGTGGTCGCCCAGGTCGCCGACGCCCGCCTGCACACCTTCGCCTCCGCCAAGGCGCCCCGCGGCAAGGGCCAGCGCCTGGAGGTGACGATCACCGACGGCAGCGGCCGGCTCCAACTGGTGTTCTTCGGCAATGGCGTGCACAAGCCCCACAAGGAACTCCTGCCGGGCACCCGCGCGATGTTCGCCGGCAAGGTCTCCGTCTTCAACCGCCGCCTCCAACTCGCCCACCCCGCCTACGAACTGCTGCGCGGCGACAGCGAGGAGGCGGTCGAGACCTGGGCCGGCTCCCTCATCCCGATCTACCCCGCCACGGCCAAGCTGGAGTCCTGGAAGATCGGCAAGGCCGTCCAGACGGTCTTGCCCAGCGCCCAGGAGGCCGTGGACCCGCTGCCCGAGTCCCTCCGCGAGGGCCGGGGCCTGCCGACCCTCCCCGAGGCCCTCCTCAAGATCCACCGCCCCCACACCAAGGCCGACATCGAGGACGCCCGCTCCCGCCTGAAGTGGGACGAGGCCTTCGTCCTCCAGGTGGCCCTCGCCCGCCGCCGTCACGCCGACGCCCAACTCCCCGCGGTGGCCCGCAAAGCCAGGCCGGACGGCCTCCTCACCGCCTTCGACGCCCGCCTCCCCTTCACCCTCACCGACGGCCAGCAGAAGGTCTCCAAGGAGATCTTCGACGACCTGGCCACGGAACACCCGATGCACCGGCTGCTCCAGGGCGAAGTCGGCAGCGGGAAAACCATGGTGGCGCTGCGGGCCATGCTGGCCGTCGTGGACGCGGGCGGCCAGGCCGCCATGCTCGCGCCCACCGAGGTGCTCGCCCAGCAGCACCACCGGTCCGTCGTGGAGATGATGGGCGAGCTGGCCGAGGGCGGCATGCTGGGCGGGGCCGAGCAGGCGACCAAGGTGGTGCTGCTGACCGGGTCCATGGGGACGGCTGCCCGGCGGCAGGCGCTGCTCGACCTCGTGACCGGTGAGGCCGGGATCGTGATCGGCACGCATGCGCTGATCGAGGACAAGGTGCAGTTCCACGACCTGGGCCTGGTCGTGGTCGACGAACAGCACCGGTTCGGCGTGGAGCAGCGGGACGCCCTGCGCGGCAAGGGCAAGCAGCCCCCGCACCTGCTCGTCATGACGGCCACGCCGATCCCGCGCACGGTCGCGATGACCGTCTTCGGCGACCTGGAGACCTCCGTCCTCGACCAGCTCCCGGCCGGCCGCTCACCCATCGCCAGCCATGTCGTCCCCGCCGCCGACAAGCCCCACTTCCTGGCCCGCGCCTGGGAGCGGGTCCGCGAGGAGGTGGGCAACGGCCATCAGGCGTATGTCGTCTGCCCGCGTATCGGGGACGAGCAGGACGACCCCAAGAAGGCGAAGAAGTCCGCCGAGGACGACGCGGAGAAGCGGCCCCCGCTGGCCGTCCTCGACGTCGCCGACCAGCTCGCCAAGGGCCCCCTGCAAGGCCTGCGTGTCGAGGTCCTGCACGGCCGTATGGCCCCCGACGACAAGGACGCCGTCATGCGCCGCTTCGCCGCGGGCGACACCGACGTCCTGGTGGCCACGACCGTCATCGAGGTCGGCGTCAACGTCCCCAACGCCACCGCCATGGTGATCATGGACGCCGACCGCTTCGGCGTCTCCCAGCTCCACCAGCTCCGCGGCCGCGTCGGCCGGGGCTCCGCGCCGGGCCTGTGTCTGCTGGTCACCGAGATGCCCGAGGCGAGCCCCGCCCGCCAGCGCCTGGGCGCGGTCGCCGCCACCCTCGACGGCTTCGAGCTCTCCCGCATCGACCTGGAGCAGCGCAGGGAGGGAGACGTCCTGGGACAGGCCCAGTCGGGGGCGAGGTCGTCCCTGCGGGTCCTCGCCGTGATCGAGGACGAGGAGATCATCGCCGAGGCGCGGGAGGAGGCGGCGACCCTGGTGGAGGCGGACCCGGAGCTGACGAACCTTCCAGGCCTGAGGACGGCCCTGGACGCCCTGTTGGACGAGGAGAGGGAGCAGTACTTGGAAAAGGGCTGAGTATGCGGACCCAGGGGCGCGGGGAACTGCGCGACCAGCCACACTGATACCTGAAGACGACCACTACCAAGGACCGAAGATGACCCGCGTGATCGCCGGCGCAGCCGGCGGACGTCGACTCTCCGTACCCCCCGGTACGGGAACCCGCCCCACCTCCGACCGCGCACGCGAAGGCCTCTTCTCCACCTGGCAGTCCCTCCTGGGCGGCCCCCTGGACGGCGACCGCGTCCTCGACCTCTACGCCGGCTCCGGCGCGGTCGGCCTGGAGGCCCTCTCCCGGGGCGCGGGCCACACCCTCCTGGTCGAGGCCGACGCCCGGGCGGCCCGCGTCATCCGGGAGAACGTGAAGAGCCTCGGCCTGCCCGGCGCCGAGGTGCGCCACGGCAAGGCCGAGCAGATCATCAAGGCGGCGCCCTCACAGCCGTACGACCTCGTGTTCCTGGACCCCCCATATGCGGTCACAGACGACGATCTTCGCGAGATCCTCCTCACACTCCGCTCGGAAGGCTGGCTCGATAAGCAAGCGCTCGTCACCGTGGAGCGCAGCACCAGAGGCGGCGAATTCCACTGGCCCGACGGCTTCGAGCCGCTGAGGGCCCGTCGTTACGGCGAGGGAACGTTTTGGTACGGTCGCGCCGCCTCTACGTGCGAAGACGCACGATGACCGGACCGGAGAGCGAGGGATCTCAAGTGCGCCGCGCCGTCTGTCCCGGGTCGTTCGACCCCATCACCAACGGACACCTCGACATCATCTCCCGCGCCTCCCGCCTCTACGACGAGGTGTATGTCGCGGTGATGATCAACAAGGCCAAGAAGGGCCTGTTCGAGATCGAGGAGCGGATCGACCTGATCCGCCGGGTCACCGCCGAATACGGGAACGTCCGGGTCGAGGCCTTCCACGGCCTCCTCGTCGACTACTGCAAGGAGCGGGACATCCCCGCCATCGTCAAGGGCCTGCGCGCCGTCAGCGACTTCGACTACGAGCTGCAGATGGCCCAGATGAACAACGGCCTCTCGGGCGTCGAGACCCTGTTCGTGCCGACCAACCCCACCTACAGCTTCCTGTCCTCCTCGCTCGTCAAGGAGGTCGCGACCTGGGGCGGAGACGTCTCCCACCTGGTGCCGCCGATCGTCCTGGAAGCCCTCAACGAGCGCCTGCGCGACGCCTGATGGGACGCAGGGGACTACAGTCGTCCCGTCCGTCTCCATCACAGCTGTAGAGAGTGGCGAGCACACGGTGGACGTGCAGAAGAAGCTCGACGAGATCGTCGCCGCGGTCTCCAGTGCCCGGTCGATGCCCATGTCGGCCTCGTGCGTGGTCAACCGCGCCGACCTGCTCTCGATGCTCGAAGAGGTACGGGCGGCCCTGCCCGACTCCCTCGCCCAGGCGCGGGAGCTGATCGGCGACCGCGAGCACATGGTCGAGCGGGCCCGCCAGGAGGCCGAGCGGATCATCGAGCAGGCGCACGCCGAGCGCGGCTCGCTGATCTCCGACACCGAGGTCGCCCGCCGCTCCCAGGCCGAGGCCGACCGCATCCTCACCGAGGCCCGCCAGGAGGCCGAGGAGATCCGCGCGGAGGCCGACGACTACGTCGACTCCAAGCTCGCCAACTTCGAGGTCGTCCTCACCAAGACCCTCGGCTCGGTCGGCCGCGGCCGCGAGAAGCTGCTGGGCACCGGCCCGGGCCTGGACGAGCAGGGCTACGAGGACGAGGACGCCCCCGAGCGCAGCCACGACCCGGAGACCCTGCGCCGCAACGCCGACGCCTATGTCGACGTCAAGCTGGGCGCCTTCGAGGCGGTCCTCGCCAAGACCCTGGAGGCCGTCGGCCGCGGCCGGCAGAAGCTGCACGGCAGGATCGCCACCGACGACCTCGGCGCCCTCGCCGACGACACCAGCACCCTCCAGCACTCCAGCGACGCCGACTACCTCGCCGACCTCGCGGCCCTCGCCGAGCAGGACGCCCCTGCGGAGCAGGCCCGGCGCCCCGAGTACGTCCCGGAGCCGCAGCCCCAGCCGGTGTACGGCTACCAGCAGCAGGCCGACCCCTACGGCGGCTACCCGCAGCAGGACCCGTACGGCTACCAGCAGACGGCCCAGGCGGACCCGTACGCCTACCAGGGCTACGCGACCCCTCCGCAGCCCGCCTACGAGCCCCAGCAGGCCCAGCAGGCCCAGCAGCCGGGCTACGCGCTCGACGAGACCAGCCTCTTCGACACCAGCATGATCAGCGCCGAGCAGCTCAGGGCGTACGAACAGGAGCGGGGCGGCCAGTAGCCCCGACCACCGGATTGGGCCGAGAGCGAAAGGTCCAGTATCCTGGCTCTTCGGTCGCGAGTACGTCCGTGATCAGCGCTGCCCGGGAACACCGAAGGGCTGCGTCCCTCTGAGCTAGAAGATCGAAAGCAGGAATGGCCTCCAACGCTCGCCTCGACCATCGCAACCCCCTCGTGTTCGACACGCACGAGCTGGGGCGGCGTCCAGGTGCGCTGCAGCGGCTCACCCGCACGATCGACGCTCCCAACGACCTCGGTATCGCGGGAGTCATCGGAGTGCCGGAAGGCGCCCCGGTGGAGCTCGTACTCCGGCTCGAGTCGGTCATGGAAGGGGTGCTTGTCACAGGCACCGCCCGTGCACAGGCCGAGGGGGAGTGCGTAAGGTGTCTGGAGTCGCTTCAGATGGATCTCGAAGCGGACTTCCAGGAGATGTTCTCGTACCCTGACGCCGACGATCGGGGCCGCCACAAGGCGGAACCGACCGACGACGCCGAGGGATCCGCAGAAAACGAGGACAGGCTCTTCATCGAGGACGGACTCTTCGACCTCGAACCCGTGCTGCGTGATGCGGTGGTGCTCGCACTGCCGATGCAGCCGGTGTGCCGGGAGGACTGTGCGGGTCTGTGTTCCGAATGCGGAATCAGCCTGAACGACAACCCGGACCACCACCACGACGCCGTCGACATCCGTTGGGCGGCACTGCAGGGATTCGCCGATTCAATCGAAGACGGCGATAAGGACGAGATGAGCGGCGGCGCGCCTCAGTCAGCACGCGCCGACGAGAAGCAGGAGAAGTAGCCGTGGCTGTTCCGAAGCGGAAGATGTCGCGCAGCAACACGCGCCACCGCCGGTCGCAGTGGAAGGCTGCGGTCACCCCCCTGGTTGCGTGCGAGCGCTGCCACGAGCCCAAGCAGCAGCACATCGCGTGCCCGTCTTGCGGCACCTACAACAAGCGCCAGGTCCTCGCGGTCTGAGCGGGCTGGTGAGAGGCACTGTGTCCACGCCGAAGAAGAACGCATCGGACAACACAGCCTCGTCCCACACGCTTCTGGAAGGGCGGCTCGGCTACAAGGTCGAGTCCGCCCTTCTGGTGCGAGCACTGACCCACCGTTCCTACGCGTACGAGAACGGCGGTCTGCCGACGAACGAGCGGCTGGAGTTCCTCGGGGACTCCGTCCTCGGCCTCGTCGTCACGGACACGCTGTACCGCACCCACCCCGACCTGCCCGAAGGCCAGCTGGCCAAGCTGCGGGCCGCGGTGGTCAACTCGCGCGCACTGGCGGACGTGGGCCGCACGCTCGACCTCGGCTCCTTCATCCGGCTCGGCCGCGGTGAAGAGGGCACGGGGGGCCGGGACAAGGCGTCCATCCTCGCCGACACCCTCGAAGCGGTGATCGGCGCGGTCTATCTCGATCAGGGCCTGGACTCGGCGGCGGAGCTGGTGCACCGCCTGTTCGACCCGCTGATCGAGAAGTCCTCCAACCTCGGAGCCGGTCTGGACTGGAAGACGTCCCTCCAGGAGCTCACCGCGACCGAAGGCCTCGGCGTCCCCGAGTACCTGGTCACGGAGACCGGCCCGGACCACGAGAAGACCTTCACTGCTGCCGCCCGCGTCGGAGGCGTCTCGTACGGCACCGGCACCGGCCGCAGCAAGAAGGAGGCGGAGCAGCAGGCCGCAGAATCCGCATGGCGCGCCATCCGCGCCGACGCGGACGAACGCGCCAAGGCAGCCGCGAACGCTGCCGCCCCGAACGCCGACGAGGCGTCCGCCTCCGCCTGACCGACACCGAACACCGAGCGCCCGTACCCGGAAAGGGTGCGGGCGCTCGCTTCTCTCCAAGGGGAGCCATGCCCGAGTTGCCCGAGGTCGAGGTCGTACGCCGGGGCCTGGAGCGGTGGGTCGCCCACCGGGCCGTCGCCGAGGCCGAGGTGCTGCACCCACGGGCCGTGCGCCGGCACCTGGCCGGGCCCGACGACTTCGCCCACCGCCTCAAGGGCCACCGCATCGGCGTGGCGAGGCGCCGTGGGAAGTATCTGTGGCTGCCGCTGGAGGACACCGGGCAGGCGGTGCTCGCGCACCTCGGGATGAGCGGGCAGCTGCTGGTGCAGCCGCAGGAGGCGCCGGACGAGAAGCACCTGCGGATCCGGGTCCGCTTCGCCGACGGCCTCGGCACGGAACTCCGCTTCGTCGACCAACGCACCTTCGGCGGACTGTCGTTGCACGACACCGGCGAGGACGGCCTCCCCGACGTCATCGCGCACATCGCCCGTGACCCCCTCGACCCGCTGTTCGACGAAGAGGCCTTCCATCTGGCCCTGCGGCGCAAGCGGACCACCATCAAACGGGCCCTGCTGGACCAGTCGTTGATCAGCGGCGTCGGCAACATCTACGCGGACGAGGCCCTTTGGCGCGCCCGCATCCACTACGAACGCCCCACGGCCGGCTTCACCCGCCCGCGCACCCTCGAACTCCTGGGCCACGTAAGGGATGTGATGAACGCGGCCCTCGCCGTCGGCGGCACCAGCTTCGACAGCCTCTACGTCAACGTCAACGGAGAGTCGGGCTACTTCGACCGGTCGCTGGACGCGTACGGCCGTGAGGGGCTGCCCTGCAAGCGGTGCGGTACGCCGATGCGCAGGCGGCCGTGGATGAACCGGTCCAGCTACTTCTGCCCGAAGTGTCAGCGGGCCCCGCGCGTGGCGTCGTAGCGCTCGCGGGCGGCCAGCACGTCGTCCATGCGGCCCTCCACGAAGTGGATCAGGCCCAGCAGCCGCTCGGCGACCTCGCGGCCGAGCGGGGTCAGCTCGTAGTCCACCCGCGGCGGGTTCGTCGGCTGGGCCTCGCGGTGCACCAGGCCGTCGCGCTCCAGCGCGTGCAAAGTCTGCGACAGCATCTTCTCGCTGACGCCGTCCACCCGGCGTCGCAGCTCGTTGAAGCGCAGCGAGCCCTCGTACAGCGCGCCCAGGGTGAGCGCGCCCCAGCGTCCCGTGACGTGCTCCAGCGTGCCCCGCGAGGGGCAGGCCCGGGCGAAGACGTCGTAGGGCAGGTTCTCGGGCGTGGTGGTCATATGTCGAGCGTACGACACTAACCGTCGGTTAGTGGCCTGGTGCGACGGCGGCTCGGGTGGAAGCCGTCAGCCGAAATGAGATGTTGTGTCCACTGTGCGGCCCAACGCTTGACATGCCGCATATGCGCCACGAGCGTTGCCGGGGACATATGACAGCTGAAAATCCCGTGGAAGGGCGGTCGAGATGCCGAGCAGACTGACAGCCAGGCGGCTAGGAGCTGTCTTCGCCGGGGTCGCCGCAGCATTCGCACTGAGTATCGGTGGCGCGAGCATCGCTGACGCCAAGATCCAGCCGGTCGACACCCAGTGCACCAACGAGGGCGGCCACCAGCCCGGCGGCCAGCAGCCGAGCTGTACAGGTGCGGGGCTCACGCAGGAGACCGAGAACCAGAACCCGTCCGGTCACGCTCCGCCCGGACAGAACTGACACCACAGGACGAGAGGAGGGGAGCACCCTCCGCGGCAGCGGGTCTTCGCGACCCGCTGCTTCCTTTTTCCGCTTTCCGCGTCCTTGGTGCCCGAAGCCGTGCTCAGTACCCGAAGAAGTGACGCCCCGGCTCTCTGACCTGCGGGCCAACTACTGATCACTCCCCTGATCTGCGGGGGACCGGTCAGCAGTTGTCATCGTTGTATACCCCTGGCCGCCCTCGCACGGCCCAGGGACGGCCCCACCGGTCACCTGACGCTTGGTGGTGCTGGCAAGATCTACACGGGAGGGGTGGGCGTGGACATCCTGGAAGTCATGGATTGGCTGAGCGAGCAGGGGTGCTGTGCAGTCTTCAAAGCTGACGGCGAGCGCACCCCGGGGACACGATGGATGGTGATCGTCTCTGGCGGTGTCTTGGGTAAGGATTCGGTCTTTCGTACAGACCAGCCCTCGCCGGATGCATGCCTTCAAGACTTGCTTGATCACCTTGAGGCTGCTGGACTCTCTCCCTTCGCCTGAGGGTCGGCGGCTGCACTGATCTTGAAACCGTCGTGGCAGCGATGTCACCGTGGGTTCAAATCCCACCGCCTCCGCAGGTGAACGGCCCCTGACCAGGTAAATCAGTCAGGGGCCGTTCTCGTGCGCGTTCTCCGCCAGCGACCGCGGTTCCCCGCTGTTTCCCGACCGAACGGGCACGGGAGGGGCACGTTGACTGGCGACCCTTAGACGGCGAGCAGCCCAGCGAGCACCACAGCCCCCGCCGCAGAGAAGACCCGCAGCTTCCTCCAGCCTGGTCCCGAAGCCTGGCGGTTCAGCTCCCACATGAACACCAGACCGCCACCGAGGCCCAGCGCGCTCCGCAGCAGGAAAACAGTCGTGTGCAAGGGAGCCTCCAGGACCTTCAAATGGACGGGAAGGCTACCCCGGGTGGCGGTCTGGTGGTGTGTGGGGGCGCTAATGCAGCGCGCGGGGGCTCACGCGGTCGGTGTAGCGACTTTGGCCGGGAGCTGCTTTGGCGCGAGTGATCATGGCCCCGTAAGCTTCCGGCGCGTCGGGCAGTCTGTGGACCTGCCCGCTAAAGCACGACGTTGGGGCCATGATCTTCGAGGCTCGCGCCAAAGTGGCTGGCTAAAGTCGTGGAGCCGACCGCCCCAGCCGCGACGTGTTCTGACCCCATGCCACCCGGCCAACCCTCACCAGGGCGTGCGTCGGCGCAGCCCGCGCGGAGCGGGCCGAAGGCAGGAGCGTCGCGCGGAGCGGAGCCGGGAGCGCGCCCGGCGGAGCGGAGCGCAGCCGGGGCTTGATGAGGTAGAGAAACCTGTAACTGGATTCTGCTGGGCACGGGTCAGTCGGCTTCCAGAGCCTTCAGGACGGATTCCGGGTCGCCGTTGTAGACGATGTGCGGCTCGTCTGGCTCAGGGGGCACGAACCGGGTGCGGTAGCGGAGTAGGTCGCTTTCGGCGAAGTAGATCGAGTTCGGGTCTGCCTCATGCTGAGCGTTCCGCTTGCTCACGCGCGACCAGAGCTCTTCGTGGCTCGCCTCCAGGTACACCAGCACTACGCTGGCGCCCGCATCGGTCGCGAGTGATCGCCAGTGAGCGCGATCGTCCGGGGTCCAGAAGCCATGATCGACGACGACGTCGCGCCCGGCCCTGAGCTGATGCTGGAGCTCGACCGAGATCTCTTCGAGTACGGGCCGTTCGAGGACAGGGAACGTTCCTCGGGGAAAGTCGACCCCGTACACACCGTGTCGGCGGTACATCTCTTCGTCCGGGCAAAGCCTGACAAAGCCTCGGTCTGTCAGCACGCGTGAAAGCGTCGTCTTACCCGAGCCCGGAAGCCCAACCATCAAGACACAGAACGGTCGGCGTGTGTCCTCTGTAGCCGTCACTGGGCGACTTCCGATTCTGTTCGCCACGTGCGACCAGGGCTCCCGAGGTCGACGCCGTACTCCACAACTTCGCCATCGCTGTCGACGAACTTCGCAGTCATCACGACCACGGGGTCGGTGAGCGGTCGCGCGGGATCGAGCTCCAAGAGCTCCGCGTCCTCCGGCGTCAGTAGGCGGGCCGACGCTGTGTCGACTCGGTGAGTGATGGGTCGACCGGTGGCCTGAGCGATGAGTTGAAGTGAGGTTCCCCCAGTCAGACGTTCGCTCCTCGTGAGCTGAGGGATCAGCTTCCCGTATCGCGCGGGGATCCAGGAGGTGGAGTGCGCGACGATGCCGTGCCGGTCCCGGTACACGCGCCGCCGCCTGATCACCTCGGAACCGGGTGCGATATCGAGGGCCTCGGCCACGTCTGCGGGCGCCGGCACCACTGCGGCCTGATGGGAGTCAGACCTTTCGCCTGATCCCCAGCTCGACCCCGTTCGGCGGCCACGGTCCAGGCGCTGAGATCCAGAAGACATAGGGGCGGGACGGTCAAGCACCTCCGTGCCGATGCCGTGAATCCCTCTGACAAGACCTTCGCCGCGCAGCTTGCGAATCGCCTTTTCGGCAGTCGCGGCGCTGACCTTCCAATCGCGCGAAAGGCTCTTGATGCTCGGCAGCAGTGTGCCCGGCTGCATCTCGCCGGACGTGATCAGATCCGCATAGTGGGCGGCGATCTGTTCGTACGGCGCTCGATTGTCGGCCTGATCCGACATCTCGTCAGCTCCCTTGCTCAGTAGGTCAGTTCCCTACTGTACCCCTTGGCACCCTAAGGTGCCCTAGGGCACCTTAGGGATGTGCTCGCTGATCTAACCGGTCGGTGAGGTCGCGCCCCGCCAGGGGTGCTGATCCACGCCGGGGCAGCGCTCAACTGCCAGGAAGAACCGCTGCCCCGGCTCCCAACTAAGGGAGCCTCCATCATGCCTGCGACGTTGACCCTCTCGCACCCCGCTCCGGTCCTGCCGTCGGTACAGACGGTCTCGGTCTCGGACTTATCGAACGGTGAGCGGACCGTGGCGCTGTACGCCTCGGATCTGCCGGACGGCTACCGCTACAAGCGCGGGGACGACGCTCTGCTCGTCGCCTGGATTCTCCAGGGCGCCGACCGGCTGGGCCTGGATCGGCTCCGCCACCTGGCCGCGCTGGAGGCCGGATACCGGCGCCTTTGCGCGCGGAACAAGGCCACGGCCGAACAGAAGCGGGCCCACGCTGAGCGGTTCCCCGACGCCAAGCGGGACCGGCGGGCCGGGGAGCTGGCGGCACTCGTCACGCACTTCGCCTCCATGACCGATGAGGCCCGGGAGCGGGGAGGCCGGTTCCTGCTGGATGGTCCGTGCCCCGAGTGCGGTGACACCCGGCAGGTGTGGGCGCTGTGGGCCGTGGATGCGGATGCGGACTGGTACGAGGAGGGCTACGGCCCGTGCTCGCTGTGCGGGGGTGCCGCGTGACGGTGTTCCCCGTCGCCCCGGAGGCCGTAGCTGGTGCTGCGGCCTCCATGGGCACCGACCCCATCACCCTGGCGGACCTGCTGAGGGTCGCCAGCTCGCCGGGCTTCGATCGCTGGCAGGAGCAGGTCCGCCGTACCGGCGGCTGCGCCAACCCGATCCGACTCCAGGGCCAGACCGTCACTCGCGATGCCAAGACCGGTGATGTCCTCTACTCCTACAGCACCGAGCATGAGCCGGGCGGCATGCTCCGGGTGGCCTGCGGCAACCGCCGTGCCTCGCGCTGCCCGGCCTGCGCATGGACCTACGCCGGGGACACCTACCACCTGATCCGCGCCGGGATCACGGGTGATGTGAACAAGGGCGTCTCGCCGGTCGTGCGGGAGCATCCCCGTGTCTTCGCCACGCTCACCGCCCCGTCGTTCGGCCCGGTCCACAACCGGCCCGACTCCGGCCGCTGCCGCTGCGGGAGCTCCCACACCGAGGATGACCCGGCCCTGGGCACGGCCCTGGACCCTGAGCGCTACGACTACGCGGGCGCGGTGCTGTGGAACAACTTCGCCGGGGACCTGTGGCGCCGCTTCACCATCTACCTGCGCCGCGAGATCGCCGCACGGGCGGGCCTGACCCAAGCGGAGTTGAAGGAGGTGTGCCGGGTCTCCTTCGGCAAGGTCGCCGAATTCCAAAAGCGCGGCTCCGTGCACTTCCACGCCGTGGTCCGCCTCGACGGCCCCGAAGGCCCCGACACGACGCCCCCGGCCTGGGCCACCGTCGTGCTCCTGGACGATGCGATCCGTGCCGCTGCTGCTCGAGTCACGGTGACCGTGTCGCCCGCCGGCGCTTTCGCCGAACGCATCCTGCGGTGGGGCTCGCAGGTCGACGTGCAGCCGATCGGTGGCCTCGGACACGAGGAACTGACCGAACAGGCCGTGGCCTCCTACGTCGCCAAGTACGCCACCAAGGCGGCCGAGACCACCGGCACCGTTGACCACCGCATCGGGGAGCTTACGGAACTCGACAAGCTGCCCGTTCCCGCCCACACCCGGCGCCTGATCGAGGCGTGCTGGGACCTGGACGACGCCTACCCCGAACGGCTGTTAGCCCGGTGGGCTCACATGCTCGGCTTCCGCGGCCACTTCTCCACCAAGTCCCGCCGCTACTCCACCACCCTCACCGCCCTGCGCCAGGTCCGCGCCGACTACCGCGCCCGACAGGAACGCCGCGAACGCGGACTCTCCGAAGACCTCGACGACATGGAGGGATCCACCCTCGTCCTCGCCCACTGGACCTACGCCGGACAAGGCCACACCCCCGGCGAGTCCTGGCTCGCGGCCACGATCGTCAATGAGATTCGACTGAATCGAGAGACAGCACGCGAAGCGCTCGCCGAAGTGCCTGATCTGGACGAGTGGGAGGTGTCGGCGTGAAGCGCACGCTGCCTGATCGCTACCTGACGCCGGTGGACCTCGCTGACCTCCTGGGCGTCCCCGTCGAGACCGTTTACCAGTGGCGCCGCAAAGGCACCGGGCCTCGCGGCTTCCGTGTCGGCCGGCATCTCCGCTTCGACCCTGAGGACGTACGGACCTGGGTCAACAACCTGATGGAAGAGGCTGCCTGATGGCCGGGCACATCCAAGACCGCTGGTACAAGGTCGAGACCGACCCGGACGGCAAGCCTGTGAAGGTCAAGACCGACCGTCACGGAACCGGCCTGCGCTACCGCGCCCGCTACATCGGCCCGGACGGCGCGGAGAAGTCCAAGAGCTTCCCGGACAAGCAGAAGCGGAAGGCCGAGACGTGGCTGGCCAACATCGAGGCCGACATGTCTCGCGGTGACTACATCGCTCCGGAGGCTGGCAAGGTCACGTTCGAGCAGTACGCCACCAAGTGGATGCGCACGCAGATGACAGACCCGGCAACGCGGGAATCCGTCGAGATGCGGCTCCGGGTACATGCGATCCCGCACATCGGCAAGCGGCCCATGGCTTCCTTCAACCCCTCGCACCTGCGGCTCTGGATGCGCACCCTGGAGGACTCGGGGCTGTCGGCGGCCTATCGTCGGGGCATCTTCGCGCACGTCTCCACAGTGTTCACGGCGGCTGTGGAAGACCGGGTCATCCGAACAAACCCGTGCAGCGCTCGATCGGTCAAGGCTCCACGGCTCGACCCTCGGAAGGTGAAGCCCTGGACCGCTGAGCGCGTGAAGGCCGTACGGACCGAACTCCCCGAGCAGTATCGGGCGCTCGTGGACTGTGCTGCAGGTTGCGGGCTCCGACAGGGGGAGGCGTTCGGCCTGGCCGTTGAAGACGTCGACTTCCTTGGCGGGGTCCTCCACGTCGTCCGCCAGGTCAAGCTCCTTCGAAACCGGCCGGTCTTCGCACCACCGAAGGGAGGCAAGGAGCGGGACGTGCCGTTGCCCGAGTCCATCGGCTTCGCGTTGGCCGGCCACCTGACGCGCTTCCCGGCTGCTGAGGTGACCCTGCCCTGGAAGACGCTGGACGGTCCGCTTGTCACGGCGACCCTGATCTTTCGGAGCGCTGAGGGACTGCCCCTCAACCGCAATCGCTTCAATGATCGGCAGTGGCGTCCGGCTCTCCGCGCGGCCGGTGTGGCTTCAGGCCGGGACAACGGCATGCACGCGCTACGGCACTTCTACGCGTCCGTCCTCCTGGACGCGGGGGAGAGCATCAAGGCCCTGAGTGAGTACCTGGGGCACCACGATCCTGGCTTCACCCTGCGGACCTACACCCACCTGATGCCGACCAGCGCGACCCGGACTCGGGCCGCCGTTGATGCGGTCTTCGGGGACGACGCGGCTACGGATGACGGCCCCGAGACGGCCCAAGCAACCTCATAGGTCGCTGACCTGCGGAATTCTCAGTACCCGAAGTCCTGCGTCCACCAGGGGCCGCCGTCGCCGTAGTGCACGCCGACGCCCAGGGTCTTGAAGTCGCAGTTGAGGATGTTGGCGCGGTGGCCGGGGCTGTTCATCCAGGCCTGCATGACGGCTGCGGCGTCGGCCTGGCCGCGGGCTATGTTCTCGCCGCCGAGGTCGGTGATACCGGCCTTCTCCGCGCGGTCCCAGGGGGTCGCGCCGTCGGGGTCGGTGTGGTCGAAGAAGCCGCGCTCCGCCATGTCGTCGCTGAAGGCACGGGCCAGCTGGCTGAGCCCGCTGTTGGCGGCGAGCGGAGTGCAGCCGGCCTGGATGCGCTCGACGTTGACCAGGCGGAGCACCTCGGCCTCGGCGGCGGCCTCCGCGGACACCGTCGCCGGGGTGGTCGGCTCGACGGGGGCCTTGGTGGGCTCCTCGGACGGCGTCGCCCTCGGCTTCTGGGAGGGGGTGGCCCTCGGCTGCTGCGTCTGCTCCCGCTGCGGCGCCTTGCTCGGCGTCGCCGACCTGGAGGGCGAGGCGGAGGTGGACGCAGAGGGGGAGGGGGACGGGGACGCGCTGGGGGAGGCCGAGCGCCGGCTGCCGCTGCTGCTGGTCGTGCCGGTCGTGCCGGGAGCGCTGGGCTCCTCCTCGGTCGCGGCGCCGGACGTGCCGCCCTGCTGCGTCTCGACGTTGCCGGGGCTCTCGGCGGACTGCACCTTGTCGGAGCCGCTGCCGCCGAGCCGGTAGGTGTCGCCGCCGGGCAGGACACCGGTGGCGACCGCCACCGCGCCCAGCGCGACCGCGGCGGACACACCGAGCAGGCCGGTCTTCACCGGCGTCACCCGCTTCCGGCGGCGGTGGGCGGTGGCGGAGTGCGGGGCACCGGTGCGGCGCGAGCCGTCGTCCGGCGTGAACCCGGTGCCGTCCCCGTGCCCGTCCTTGCCCCCGGCTCCGGCTCCGGCCGCGGACCCCGGGTCGTCGGTCGCGAAGAGGTACGCGTTGCTCTTGGCGTACACCTCCGCGTACGCCTCGGGGTTCAGATAGGGCGCGGTGCCCGGCGCGGTGGGGGTGTGCCCGTACGAGTGCTGCGGGTCGCGGCCTCCCGCGACGGAATTCCCCGTCGGCGTGACCCCCGTGGCACGGCCCTTGGCGGCGCGGCCGGCGGCGGAGCGTCGGTGGCGTCCCATGTTCTGGCCTTCCTCGTCCTTGCGATCTTTGCCGTCGAGCCGTCCCCCAACGGTCGACACAGCTCACCCGATCGGGTGAGTTTCATATGAGATGCATTGGGTGGGGACGGTACCGCATGGCGCAAGAGGCTGAAGTGTGCCGAGAGACATCGGCCGGTTAGGTTGCACCCATGAGCGAGGATGTACGGCTGGTCGCCTGGGTGCGTGGACGCGTCCAAGGTGTGGGTTTCCGCTGGTTCACGCGGGCCAAGGCGCTCGAGATCGGCGGCCTGAGTGGTTTTGCTCTCAATTTGGACGACGGCCGGGTCCAGGTCGTCGCAGAGGGCGCGCGCACGGGCTGCGAGGGGCTCCTCGACTGGCTCCGCGGCGACGACACGCCCGGGCGCGTGGACGGTGTCACCGAGATCTGGGACACACCGCGCGGCGGCTACGACGGCTTCGCCATTCGCTGAGCACGGGCGCGAAAGGGCCTCTGAGACCGCGCCGGGGCATTCCGCCACAGGCCGCCCGAAGGGAAAAGCGCCTGGTTGTTGCCAAGAACCCCTTGCCCTGGCAGGCTCCGCACGGAAAGATGATCGCCACGCCCCCAGGGCCCCGCAGGAGTCGCGACGCCGCCGTTTTCCGGCCGCAGACCCCGGGTTGCCCCCAATACGGGGCGTGATCGTGTTGACCGTCAAACTTTTTGGTGAGACGCTGAAAGCCCCGCGCACCTTAGCTGTTTGGCATGGAACAACGGCAGAGCAGCACTTGATCCTGCCAAGCACCGCGGGTGCGAATCCCTCACGACCCAACCGCATCGGTCGGTCACTCAGTGTGGAGGACCATCCATCATGGCAAAGGCGCTTCTCGGTTACGTCGGCGGCTCCGACCCTCGACTCCTCGCCGAGATGCGACGGCTCCAGCAGCGTGTACAGGACCTGGAATCGGAGCTCGTACGGATCCAGGCGGAGAACGACGCGCTGACGGCTGCCGCTTCTCACCACGAGATCATGGAGAGCATCGACGCACACCAGGCGGAGCCTGCGCTCACCTGATCACTGCATCGCAGCACATCGACAAGCGGTGGTTGGGCTGCCCGTATCCAACCGCTCAAGTTGTCAGAGTTTGCAAGGGACGCCTCCGGCGTCCCTTCTTTCTTTCCCCCGCCTCTTGTTTTCTTTCCCCCGCGCAGCCTTTCAGCCTCTTCAACGTCTGGTGTGCCCCCGGCGTTCACCCGCGAAACCGCGCGTTCATGGAGTGAGACAGGGACCGGAAGGTAGAGTCCAGCGGCGTGCACCTCAAGGCCCTGACCCTCCGGGGGTTCAAGTCGTTCGCCTCGGCGACCACGCTCCGGTTCGAACCGGGCATCACCTGCGTGGTCGGGCCGAACGGGTCGGGCAAGTCCAATGTCGTCGACGCCCTCAGCTGGGTCATGGGGGAGCAGGGCGCCAAGTCGCTGCGCGGCGGCAAGATGGAGGACGTCATCTTTGCCGGCACCACCGGCCGCCCGCCGCTGGGCCGGGCCGAGGTGTCGCTGACCATCGACAACTCCGACGGTGCGCTGCCCATCGAGTACGCCGAGGTCACCATCACGCGGATCATGTTCCGCAACGGCGGCAGCGAGTACCAGATCAACGGCGACACCTGTCGGCTCCTCGACATCCAGGAACTCCTCTCCGACTCCGGCATCGGCCGCGAGATGCACGTCATCGTCGGCCAGGGCCAGCTCGACTCCGTCCTGCACGCGGACCCGATGGGCCGCCGGGCCTTCATCGAAGAGGCCGCGGGCGTGCTGAAGCACCGCAAGCGCAAGGAGAAGGCGCTGCGCAAGCTGGACGCGATGCAGGCCAACCTCGCGCGCGTGCAGGACCTGACGGACGAGCTCAGAAGGCAGCTCAAGCCCCTCGGCCGCCAGGCCGCCGTCGCCCGGCGCGCCGCCGTCATCCAGGCCGACCTGCGCGACGCCCGCCTGCGCCTCCTCGCCGACGACCTCGTACGGCTGCAGCAGGCGCTCCAGGCCGAGGTCGCCGACGAGGCCGCGCTGAAGGAACGCAAGGAAGCAGCCGAGCAGGAGCTGAAGAAGGCCCTCCAGCGCGAGGCGCTCCTGGAGGACGAGGTGCGCCGCCTCACGCCGCGCCTCCAGCGGGCCCAGCAGACCTGGTACGAGCTCTCCCAGCTCGCCGAGCGGGTGCGCGGCACGATCTCGCTGGCCGACGCCCGGGTCAAGAGCGCCACCTCGGCGCCCCCCGAGGAGCGGCGCGGGCGCGACCCCGAGGACATGGAGCGCGAGGCCGCCCGCATCCGGGAACAGGAGGCCGAGCTCGAGGCAGCCCTGGATGCGGCCCAGCACGCCCTGGACGACACCGTCGCCCACCGCGCCGAGCTGGAGCGCGAACTGGCCGTCGAGGAGCGGCGCCTGAAGGACGCGGCCCGTGCCATCGCCGACCGCCGCGAAGGCCTCGCCCGCCTCGCCGGCCAGGTCAGCGCCGCCCGCTCCCGCGCCGCCTCCGCCCAGGCCGAGATCGACCGCCTCGCCGCCGCCCGCGACGAGGCGCGGGAACGTGCCGTCGCCGCCCAGGAGGAGTACGAGGCCCTCCAGGCCGAGGTCGACGCCCTCGACGCGGGCGATGAGGAACTGGCCGAACAACACGAGGACGCCAAGCGGCGACTGGCCGAGGCCGAGGCGGCACTGACCTCCGCGAGGGAGGCCGCCACGGCGGCGGAACGCCAGCGGGCGGCCACCCAGGCCCGCCGGGACGCGTTGTCGCTCGGCCTGCGCCGCAAGGACGGCACCGGAATACTCCTCGGCGCGCAGGACCGCCTCACCGGAATCCTGGGCCCCGCGGCAGAGCTGCTGACGATCACCCCCGGCTACGAGGTCCCGCTGGCAGCGGCCCTCGGCACGGCAGCGGACGCCATCGCGGTGACGACCCCGGCCCGGGCGGCCGAGGCGATCCGCCTCCTGCGCAAGCAGGACGGCGGGAAGGCGGCTCTGCTCTTGGCCAACGCTGGGGACGCGTCCCCAAGGGGCGCGGGGAACTGCGCGACCGGCCACAACGAGCCCGCAGACGACAACGAACCGGCCCCACCCGCGGCGCGCTTCGTCCGCGGCCCCGCCGAACTCATGCCCGCGGTACGCCGCCTGCTCCAGGGCATCGTCGTGGTCGACACCCTCGACGCCGCCGAAGACCTGATCCACGCCCACCCCCACCTCACCGCGGTCACCGCCGAAGGCGACCTCCTCGGCGCCCACTTCGCCCACGGCGGTTCCGCAGGCGCACCGAGCCTGCTGGAGGTCCAGGCCTCCGTCGACGAGGCCGCCGCCGAGCTGGAGGAGCTGGAGTCCCGCTGCGAGGCCCTCCAGCAACAGCAGCAAACAGCGACTGAGCGACGTAGAGAAGCAAGCACCCTCGTGGAGGAACTCGGCGAGCGGCGCAGGGCCGCCGACCGCGAGAAGTCGGCGGTGGCCCAGCAGCTCGGCCGGCTCGCCGGACAGGCGAGGGGCGCCGCCGGAGAGGCCGAGCGCAGCAGCGCTGCCGCCGCACGGGCGCAGGACGCCCTCGAAAAGGCCCTCCAGGAGGTCGAGGAACTCGCAGAGCGGCTGGCGGTCGCGGAGGAGATGCCGTTCGAGGAGGAGCCCGACACGTCGGTACGGGACCGTCTCGCCGCGGACGGCGCCAACGCGCGCCAGACCGAGATGGAGGCCCGCCTCCAGGTCCGTACGCACGAGGAGCGGGTGAAGGGACTGGCCGGCCGGGCCGACTCCCTGGACCGCGCCGCACGGGCGGAGCGCGACGCACGCGCGCGTGCCGAGCAGCGGCAGGCCCGGCTGCGCCACGAGGCGGCCGTCGCGGGGGCGGTCGCCCAGGGCGCGCGCACCCTGCTGGCGCATGTCGAGGTGTCCCTCGGCCGTGCCGAGCGGGAGCGCGCCGCCGCCGAGGCCGCCAAGGCGCGGGGCGAGCAGGAGCTGACCGCGGCGCGGGCCGAGGGCCGTGACCTCAAGGGCGAGCTGGACAAGCTGACGGACTCGGTGCACCGGGGCGAGGTGCTGGGCGCGGAGAAGCGGCTGCGGATCGAGCAGTTGGAGACCAAGGCGCTGGAGGAGCTGGGTGTGGAGCCGGCCGGGCTCGTCTCCGAGTACGGCCCGCATCAGCTCGTGCCGCCCTCCCCGCCCGCCGAGGGCGAGATGCTGCCCGACGACCCGGAGGACCCGCGCAACCAGCCCCGCCCCTTCGTCCGCGCGGAGCAGGAGAAGCGGCTCAGGGCGGCCGAGCGGGCGTACCAGCAGCTGGGGAAGGTGAACCCGCTCGCGCTGGAGGAGTTCGCGGCGCTGGAGGAACGGCACAAGTTCCTCAGCGAGCAGCTGGAGGACCTGAAGAAGACCCGCGCGGATCTGCTCCAGGTCGTCAAGGAGGTCGACGAGCGCGTCGAGCAGGTCTTCACCGAGGCCTACCGGGACACTGCCCGGGAGTTCGAGGGCGTCTTCAGCCGGCTGTTCCCCGGCGGTGAGGGCCGGCTGGTGCTGACCGATCCCGACAACATGCTGACCACCGGTGTGGATGTGGAGGCGCGTCCGCCGGGCAAGAAGGTCAAGCGGCTCAGTCTGCTGTCCGGCGGTGAGCGGTCGCTGACGGCCGTCGCGCTGCTGGTGTCGATCTTCAAGGCGCGGCCCAGCCCGTTCTATGTCATGGACGAGGTCGAGGCGGCGCTGGACGACACCAACCTCCAGCGGCTGATCCGGATCATGCAGGAGCTGCAGGAGGCCTCGCAGCTGATCGTGATCACCCACCAGAAGCGCACGATGGAGGTCGCCGACGCGCTGTACGGCGTCTCCATGCAGGGCGACGGCGTGTCGAAGGTCATCAGTCAACGACTCCGCTGAAGATCATCTTCAAGACTTGAACACATGGCCCTCACGCATGCCCTGAAACGTCACAGTCAACACCTCTTGACTTCGACACTTGAAGGCATAGTCTCGGCAACGTTGTTTTTACCTTCGGCAGCGCTGCCGATGGCCCGAGGAGTTGAACGTGACCAGCACAGCGCAGGCATCCAAGTCAGGAGCCGGAACGGCTCATCCCGATCATCTCGGGCACGTCATCTTCATCGCGGCCGCCGCCGCGATGGGCGGTTTCCTCTTCGGTTACGACAGCTCCGTGATCAACGGCGCCGTCGAGGCCATCCGGGACCGCTACGACATCGGCTCCGCCGGGCTGGCCCAGGTCATCGCCATCGCCCTGATCGGCTGCGCCATCGGCGCCGCGACCGCCGGCCGCATCGCCGACCGCATCGGCCGCATCCGGGTCATGCAGATCGCCTCCGTGCTGTTCATGGTCAGCGCCATCGGCTCGGCGCTGCCCTTCTCGCTGTGGGACTTCGCCTTCTGGCGCGTCGTCGGCGGCTTCGCCATCGGCATGGCCTCCGTCATCGGCCCCGCCTACATCGCCGAGGTCGCCCCGCCGGCCTACCGCGGCCGTCTCGGCTCCTTCCAGCAGGCCGCCATCGTCATCGGCATCGCGGTGTCGCAGCTGGTCAACTGGGGTCTGCTCAACGCCGCCGACGGTGACCAGCGCGGCAGCCTGATGGGCCTGGAGGCCTGGCAGGTCATGCTCGGCGTCATGATCGTCCCGGCGGTCCTCTACGGCCTGCTGTCCTTCGCCATCCCCGAGTCGCCCCGCTTCCTGCTCTCCGTCGGCAAGCGCGAGCGCGCCCGCGAGATCCTCGCCGAGGTGGAGGGCGACATCGACCTGGACGCCCGGGTCGCCGAGATCGAGCACGCCATGAAGAGCGAGCACAAGTCCTCCTTCAAGGACCTGCTCGGCGGCTCCTTCTTCTTCAAGCCGATCGTCTGGGTCGGTATCGGCCTGTCGGTCTTCCAGCAGTTCGTCGGCATCAACGTCGCCTTCTACTACTCCTCGACGCTGTGGCAGTCGGTGGGCGTCGACCCGACGGAGTCGTTCTTCTACTCCTTCACGACGTCGATCATCAACATCGTCGGCACCGTGATCGCCATGATCTTCGTCGACCGCGTCGGCCGCAGGCCGCTCGCCATCATCGGCTCGGTCGGCATGGTGATCGGCCTCGCCCTGGAGGCCTGGGCCTTCTCCTACGACCTGGTCGACGGCAAGCTCCCGGCCGCCCAGGGCTGGACCGCCCTGATCGCCGCCCACGTCTTCGTCCTCTTCTTCGCCCTGTCCTGGGGTGTGGTCGTCTGGGTCATGCTCGGCGAGATGTTCCCGAACCGGATCCGCGCCGCCGCACTCGGTGTCGCCGCCTCCGCGCAGTGGATCGCCAACTGGGCCATCACAGCGAGCTTCCCGTCCCTGGCCGACTGGAACCTGTCCGCGACCTACGTGATCTACACCGTCTCGGCCGCGCTCTCCATCCCGTTCGTCCTGAGGTTCGTCAAGGAGACGAAGGGCAAGTCCCTGGAGGAGATGGGCTGACCGGCCCCCGATCTCGGGGAGAAGGGCCAAGTCCCCGCTGCCCCTCTCCTCGTACCTTCCGCCGCCCCCGCTCCATGCCGGACCGGGGGCGGCGGTGTCGTGCACGCCGGTCACCGGACGAGGACGCCACCACCGATCTCCACGGCCTCGTGGGCGCTGTCCGCGAGGTTCCGCAGACGCTCCTCGATCTGGCCCCGGTGTTCCTCGACCGTCCGAGGACGCTCGGTGCCGTGAGCGATCGCGTCGAGATGAGCGAGCAGAAGGGCGATCACCGGGCGTCCGGCCCGGACCAGCGAATATGCGGGGCCGCTCAGCCCGCCAGCGCCGGCAGCACCTCCTCCGCGAACAGCCGCAGACTGCGCCACCCCTCCTCCACCGGCATCCCGCCCACCAGCGGATGCAGTACGTAGGTGTCGTGGCCCAGCGTCACGCACTCGTCCGGCGTGAGCACCCGGTAGACGCCCTCCGCGCGCAGTTCCTCCACCGTCGCGGCCGCCGACCGGACCGCCGAGCGGATGTCGGCCGACTGCCAGGAGGCGTAGGTGCGGGCCTCGTGCAGGAAGCGGCTCCCGTGCTCGGCCCAGGTGCGGTCGGGGTCCTCGGAGAGGTGCAGGAGAGGGGTCTCGGCGGCGGGCATCATGGTCCAGCCCTCGGTGCCGTACTCGGTGAGCCGCTCCTTGTAGTACGCCTCCAGCTCCGGCAGGTGCGCGCTGGGGAAGAACGGCAGGCCCAGGCGAGCCGCCCGGCGGGCCGCCGCCTTCGAGGAGCCGCCGACCAGCAGCAGGGGGTGCGGCCGCGTCACGGGGCGCGGGGTGACCCGTACGGTACGGCCCCGGTACCGGAACTCCTCGCCGGTCCAGGCGTTCAGCAGGGTCTCCAGCAGCTCGTCCTGGAGCTTGCCGCGGCGGGTGTAGTCCACGCCGAACATCGCGTACTCCTCGGGCCGGTAGCCGATCCCGGCGACCGTCACCAGACGGCCGCCGCCGATCAGGTCGAGTACGGCGATGTCCTCGGCCAGCCGCAGCGGGTCGTGCAGCGGGCCGATCATCGCCGACACCGTGACAGCGATCCGCCGGGTCGCGCCGAGGACCGCGCCCGCGAAGGCGAACGGCGAGGGCAGCCAGTTGTCCGCCACGCCGTGGTGCTCCTCCGTCTGCACGGTGGCGATCCCACGCTCGTCGGCGTACGCCGCCATCTCCAGGGCGGCCCGGTAGCGAGCGGCGAGAGAGGCGGGGGTGGCGCCCGGTTCGACCAGGTTGAGGCGTACGACCGTGACGGGCATGGGGCCCCCTTCGGCGGACGGCGGCTCGGCAGGGGGACCGTAGCTGACGGGGTGTCAGATGGCCAGGGGTGTGCAGGCTCACCCGTTGGAGGAACGCACAAGAGGGTCCGATCAGGACCCATGGCCGATACTGGACGCGTTATGGACATCGTCATCCTTGCTGTAGTCATCGCCGTGGTCGTGCTCGGCGCGCTCGGCGGGCTCGTCGTCGGCAGCCGACGGAAGAAGTCGCTGCCCCCGCCCCCGCCCGCCGCCCCCGACATCACCGCCCCCCCGGCCGAGCCGCACGTCGGCGACGAGGCCGAGACGCCGCGGGAGGAACCGCGCCGCACCATCGAGGAGGTGGACCTCCCCGGCGGCGGCGCGACCGCCGTCGAGGAACCCCCCGTCGTCGAAGAGCTCCCGCCGACCGAGATCGAGGTCCCGGAGCCCACCGCGGGGCGCCTGGTGCGCCTGCGCGCCCGTCTGTCCCGCTCCCAGAACGCCCTCGGCAAGGGGCTGCTCACGCTGCTCTCGCGCGAGCACCTCGACGACGACACCTGGGAGGAGATCGAGGACATCCTGCTCACCGCCGACGTCGGCGTGCAGCCCACCCAGGAGCTGGTCGAGCAGCTGCGCGAGCGCGTGAAGGTGCTCGGCACCCGCACGCCCGACGAGCTGCGCGCCCTGCTGCGCGAGGAACTGCTCAAGCTGGTCGGCACCGATGTCGACCGCAGCGTGAAGACCGAGCCGGAGGACCGCAAGCCCGGCATCGTGATGGTCGTCGGCGTCAACGGCACCGGCAAGACCACCACCACCGGCAAGCTCGCCCGCGTTCTCGTCGCCGACGGCCGTACGGTCGTGCTCGGCGCCGCCGACACCTTCCGGGCCGCCGCCGCCGACCAGCTCCAGACCTGGGGCGAGCGCGTCGGCGCCTACACCGTGCGCGGGCCCGAGGAGGGCGACCCCGCCTCCGTCGCCTTCGACGCGGTGAAGGAGGGCAAGGAGATGGGGGTCGACGTGGTCCTCATCGACACCGCAGGGCGTCTGCACACCAAGACCGGCCTCATGGACGAGCTCGGCAAGGTCAAGCGCGTCGTCGAGAAGCACGCCCCGCTGGACGAGGTGCTGCTGGTCCTGGACGCCACCACCGGGCAGAACGGCCTCGTGCAGGCCCGTGTCTTCGCCGAGGTCGTCGACATCACCGGCATCGTCCTCACCAAGCTCGACGGCACCGCCAAGGGCGGCATCGTCGTGGCCGTCCAGCGCGAGCTGGGCGTCCCCGTGAAGCTCATCGGGCTCGGCGAGGGTCCGGACGACCTGGCGCCCTTCGAGCCGGAGGCGTTCGTCGACGCCCTCATCGGGGAGTGACCCGACAGCCCCTGCTCATGACCATGCGCATGGAGAAGCGCCCGCCCCCCGAGGTGCAGTCGGGGAGTGGGCGCTTCGTCATGGAGGCGACCTCTTTCGAGGGCCTGCTCACGCCCGTGAGCGGTGCGCCACGTACGCCAGTGTGCCCAGCAGCAGCCGCGCCTGCGGCGGCCGGGTCGCCGAGTCGAGGTCGGGGGCGCGCAGCCAGCTGACCGGGCCGAGGCCGGCGCGGTCGGAGGGCGGTGCGGTGATGAAGTCGCCGGCGCCGAGGCCGCGCAGGTCGAGGCCGGGGTCGTCCCAGCCCATGCGGTACAGCAGCGCGGGCAGCTCGGCCGCGGCGCCGGGGGCGACCAGGAAGTGGGCGCGGCCGTCGGGGGTGGCGGTGACCGGGCCGAGGGGCAGGCCCATGCGCTCCAGCCGGACCAGGGCCCGGCGCCCGGCCGCCTCGGCGACCTCGATGACGTCGAACGTCCGGCCGACCGGCAGCATCACCGCGGCACCCGGGAACTCCGCCCACGCCTCGGTCGCCTCGTCCAGCGTGGCCCCCGCCCGCACCTCGGGGGCGAAGTCCAGCGGATGCGCGCCGGGGGCGGGGCAGTCGTCGCGGCCGCAGGAGCAGGCCCCCGCGGAGGCCCGGGCGCCGGGGACGACGGCCCAGCCCCACAGTCCGGTGTACTCGGCCACGGCGGTGCCCTCCGACGAGCGTCCGCGGCGACGCGTGCCGGACCGGATGTCGCGGATGCCCCGACTGCTGCCGATCGTGAAGCCCATGCCCCCTCCAACGGGTCCGACGCACCGGTGGTTACGAGACCGCCGGACACTCATGAGCCGTGATGCAAGTGGCGCCTTCGGGTGCACCGGGTGGTGCGCCCGGCGGTGCGCGCCCCCGTGTGCATCGCTCCGCTCATTCCCGGCTGTCCTATGTCAAGTGAATCCTGTGAAGGCCACCGTGAGTTCATTCGAAGGGGTGGCGAATGGTGGCGATTCCGGGATCGCCATGGCTGGACCGGTGATCGTAGGATTACTTTGAGTACACGAGCCCTGCGGCACATGCGCTCGTGGGTATGCCGGAGGCAACTCGCTTCCCCGTTCGAAGGGTGAGAACTCCCGGACGGGAAGCCCGAACCAAGGGCATTCTGATAGGGCTTGACGCAAAGAGGCGGCAAGCGGTCTTCAGGGATGGGGGCGTTCCAGTGGGCGGCAACGGCGGAAGCGGCGGACACGCTGACAAGCGCCCCAACGAGCTGCTCGGTTCGTGGTTCGTGCGCAGCGGCTGGTCGAAGGGCGAGCTGGCCCGCCAAGTGAACCGCCGCGCCCGCCAGTTGGGCGCCAACCACATCTCCACCGACACCTCCCGCGTACGCCGCTGGCTCGACGGCGAGAACCCCCGTGAGCCGATCCCGCGGATCCTGTCCGAGCTGTTCTCCGAGCGGTTCGGCTGTGTCGTCTCCGTCGAGGACCTCGGGCTGCGCGCGGCCCGTCCGTCACCCTCCGCGGTCGGCGTCGACCTGCCCTGGACCGGCCCCCAGACGGTCGCGCTGCTCAGCGAGTTCTCGCGCAGCGACCTGATGCTCGCCCGGCGCGGCTTCCTCGGCACCTCGCTCGCCCTGTCCGCGGGCCCCGCCCTCATCGAGCCCATGCAGCGCTGGCTGGTGCCCGTCGCCGCGGCCGCCGCACAGCAGGCCGAGCCGTCGACGCCCGCCACCCGCGCGCGCGGTGAGCTGTCCCGGCCCGAGCTGGACCTGCTGGAGTCCACCACCGTGATGTTCCGGCAGTGGGACGCCCAGTGCGGCGGGGGCCTGCGCCGCAAGGCCGTCGTCGGCCAGCTGCACGAGGTCACCGACCTGCTCCAGGAGGCGCAGCCCGAGGCGACGACCCGCCGGCTGTTCAAGGTCGCCGCCGAACTCGCCGAACTGGCGGGCTGGATGTCGTACGACATCGGTCTCCAGCCCACCGCCCAGAAGTACTTCGTGCTCGCGCTGCACGCCGCCAAGGAGGCCGGTGACCGGCCGCTCGGCTCGTACGTCCTGTCCAGCATGAGCCGTCAGATGATCCACCTCGGGCGGCCCGAGGACGCGCTGGAGCTGATCCACCTCGCGCAGTACGGCAGCCGGGACTGCGCGAGCCCGCGCACCCAGGCGATGCTGTATGCGATGGAGGCCCGCGCGTACGCCAACATGGGCCAGCCCGGCAAGACCAAGCGGGCCGTGCGGATGGCCGAAGACACCTTCGCCGAGGCCGACGAATGGGACGACCCGGACCCCGACTGGATCCGCTTCTTCTCCGAGGCCGAGCTGCACGGCGAGAACAGCCACTCCTTCCGCGACCTCGCCTATGTCGCCGGCCGCAGCCCCACCTACGCCTCCCTCGCCGAGCCGCTGATGCAGCGGGCTGTGGACCTGTTCGCGAAGGACGGCGAGCACCAGCGGTCGTATGCGCTCAACCTCATCGGCATGGCCACCGTGCATCTGCTCCAGCGCGAGCCCGAGCAGGCCACCGTGCTGGCGGCGCAGGCCATGCAGGTCGCCAAGAAGGTGCGTTCCGAGCGGGTGAACACCCGTATCCGAAAGACCGTCGACACCGCCGTACGCGACTTCGGTGATCTCGCCGAGGTCGTCGACCTCACCGACCGGCTCGCCATCGAGCTGCCGGAGACCGCGGAAGCGGTCTGACCCACCACCGCAAAGACCCCGGCCGCGGCCGGCCTTCCCGAACTGCCCGACTCGGCTCCCCCATGCCAGTCATCCGGAAGGCCGACCGCGGCCGGTTCTCTCCTTGCGGACGGGTCCGCAGAAGGTTGCGCCACGATAACGATCGCGCGCGCCGAGATCTGCCGATTCACCGACGCGTAACACGCACGGCGCCTTCGTCACCGCCGCGAAACAACGAGGGGCTTCCACCGAAACCGCGCTGCGCCAATGTCGTGGCGCATAACCGGCCCACCCCTCAATCCGCTCAGGCTTCGCCCGCACGGGGCCGTACCAAAGACGAGGAGACGCCGATGGCACCAGCCATCACGCTTGCCGCAGAGACGGAGCTCTCTGCTGCCAACACAGGTTTCATGCTCATCTGCTCCGCCCTGGTGATGCTCATGACGCCGGCGCTGGCCTTCTTCTACGGAGGCATGGTCCGCGTCAAGAGCACCCTGAACATGCTGATGATGAGCTTCATCAGCCTCGGGATAGTCACCATCCTGTGGGTGCTCTACGGCTTCTCCCTCGCCTTCGGCACCGACTCCGGCAGCCTCATCGGCTGGAACGCCGACTGGGTCGGCCTCAGCGGCGTCGACAAGAACGAGCTGTGGGGTTCGTACAACATCCCGCTTCTCGTGTTCATGGTCTTCCAGCTGATGTTCGCGATCATCACCCCCGCCCTGATCAGCGGTGCGCTCGCCGACCGCGTGAAGTTCACCGCGTGGGCGCTGTTCATCACGCTGTGGGCGACCATTGTCTACTTCCCCGTCGCCCACTGGGTGTGGGGCGAGGGCGGCTGGGCCTTCGACATGGGCGTGATCGACTTCGCGGGCGGTACGGCGGTCCACATCAACGCGGGTGCCGCGGCGCTCGGCGTCATCCTCGTCATCGGCAAGCGCGTCGGATTCAAGAAGGACCCGATGCGCCCGCACAGCCTCCCGCTGGTCATGCTCGGTGCCGGTCTGCTGTGGTTCGGCTGGTTCGGCTTCAACGCCGGCTCCTGGCTCGGCAACGACGACGGCACCGGCTCCCTGATGTTCGTCAACACCCAGGTCGCCACCGCCGCCGCCATGCTCGCCTGGCTCGCCTACGAGAAGATCCGCCACGGCGCGTTCACCACGCTGGGCGCCGCCTCCGGCGCGGTCGCGGGCCTCGTCGCCATCACCCCGTCCGGTGGTGCCGTCTCCCCGGTCGGCGCCATCGCCGTCGGCGCGATCGCCGGTCTGCTGTGCGCCATGGCCGTCGGCCTGAAGTACAAGCTCGGCTACGACGACTCGCTCGACGTCGTCGGCGTCCACCTGGTCGGCGGCATCGTCGGCTCCCTGCTCGTCGGCCTCTTCGCCAGCGGAAAGGGCCAGTCCGACGTCGAGGGCCTGTTCTACGGCGGTGGCCTGGAGCAGTTCTGGAAGCAGTGCGCCGGTGTCTTCGCCGTCCTCGCCTACTCCCTGGTCGTCTCCGCGATCCTCGCCTTCGTCCTCGACAAGACCATCGGCATGCGGGTCCCCGAGGACGACGAGATCGCCGGCATCGACCAGGCCGAGCACGCCGAGACCGCATACGACTTCAGCGGCGCCGGTGGCGGTGCCGCCCGCACCGCCGTGCCGGCCCCCGTGGCCGAGACCGCCGCGAGCAAGAAGGTGGACGCATGAAGCTCATCACCGCCGTCGTCAAGCCCCACCGGCTCGACGAGATCAAGGAAGCCCTCCAGGCCTTCGGGGTCCACGGCCTGACCGTCACCGAGGCCAGCGGCTACGGCCGGCAGCGCGGCCACACCGAGGTCTACCGGGGCGCCGAGTACACCGTCGACCTCGTCCCCAAGATCCGCATCGAGGTGCTGGCCGAGGACGACGACGCCGAGCAGCTGATCGAGGTCGTCGTCAAGGCGGCCCGGACCGGCAAGATCGGTGACGGCAAGGTCTGGTCGATCCCCGTCGAGACGGCCGTACGGGTCCGGACCGGTGAGCGCGGCCCCGACGCGCTCTGACACTTCGAGAACAGGAGTCGCTGGGTGACGAACACGGACATCCGTACAGAAGAAGAAGGTTCGGGACCCAGCGGCTACGCGGCGGCCCGGCTGCGCCTCCTCACCGAGGAGGCGCGGTCCGGGCCGCCGCGCCGTGCCGCCCTGGCCGAGCTCACCGACGCGTGGCTGGCCGGACTGTTCGCCGCCGGAGCCAAGGACCTGCGGGGCGTCTCCCTCGTCGCCGTCGGCGGCTACGGCCGCGGCGAGCTGTCCCCGCGCAGCGACCTCGATCTGCTCCTGCTGCACGACGGCTCCGACACCGACGCGGTCGCCGCGCTCGCCGACCGGGTCTGGTACCCGGTGTGGGACCTCGGACTCGCCCTCGACCACTCCGTACGCACCCCCGCCGAGGCACGCAAGACGGCCGGAGAGGACCTGAAGGTCCAGCTCGGCCTCCTCGACGCCCGGCACATCGCCGGAGACCTCGGGCTCACCGCCGGATTGCGTACGACGGTCCTCGCCGACTGGCGCAACCAGGCACCCAGGCGCCTCCCCGAGCTCCAGGAACTGTGCGCCGAACGCGCCGAACGCCAGGGCGAGCTCCAGTACCTGCTGGAGCCGGACCTGAAGGAGGCCCGCGGCGGGCTGCGCGACGCCACCGCCCTGCGCGCCGTCGCCGCCTCCTGGCTCGCCGACGCCCCGCGCGAAGGACTCGACGACGCCCGGCGCCGCCTCCTCGACGTCCGCGACGCCCTCCACCTGGCCACCGGCCGCGCCACCGACCGGCTCGCCCTCCAGGAGCAGGACCAGGTCGCCGCCGAACTGGGCCTCCTCGACGCCGACACCCTCCTGCGCCAGGTCTACGAGGCCGCCCGAGTCGTGTCGTACGCCAGTGACGTCACCTGGCGCGAGGTCGGCCGCGTCCTGCGCTCCCGTGCCGTACGGCCGCGGCTGCGCGCCATGCTCGGCGGCGGCAAGCCCGTCGCCGAGCGGTCGCCGCTGGCCGAGGGCGTCGTCGAGCAGGACGGCGAGGTGGTGCTCGCCCGCGCCGCACGCCCCGACCGCGACCCCGTGCTCCCGCTGCGCGCCGCGGCCGCCGCCGCCCAGGCCGGCCTGCCGCTCTCCCTGCACGCCGTACGCCGGATGGCCGCCGGGGTACGGCCCCTGCCGACGCCCTGGCCCGCCGAGGCGCGCGAGCAGCTCGTCACCCTCCTCGGTTCCGGCCGCCCCACCGTCGAGGTGTGGGAGGCGCTGGAGGCCGAGGGGCTGGTCAGCAGGCTGCTGCCGGACTGGGAGCGGGTGCGGTGCAGGCCACAGCGCAACGCCGTGCACGTGTGGACCGTCGACCGCCACCTCATCGAGACCGCGGTCCGCGCCTCCGAGTTCACCCGCCGCGTGTCCCGCCCCGACCTGCTGCTGGTCGGCGCCCTGCTGCACGACATCGGCAAGGGCTGGCCCGGCGACCACTCCGTGGCTGGCGAGATCATCGCCAAGGACGTCGCCGCACGCATCGGCTTCGACCGCGCGGACGTCGCCGTCCTGGCGACCCTCGTACGTCATCACCTGCTGCTCATCGAGACCGCCACCCGGCGTGACCTGGAGGACCCGGCGACCCTGCGGGCCGTCGCCGACGCGGTCGGCTCGCAGAGCACGCTGGAGCTGCTGCACGCGCTCACCGAGGCGGACGCCCTGGCCACCGGCCCGGCCGCCTGGTCCTCCTGGCGCGGCTCGCTGGTCGCCGACCTGGTCAAACGGGTCGCCGCCGTGCTCGCCGGGGACGCCGCCGAGGAGCCCGAGGCGGCCGCGCCCACCGCCGAGCAGGAGCGGCTCGCCGTCGAGGCGTTCCGCACGGGCGGGCCGGTGCTCGCGCTGCGCGCGCAGACCGAGCCGCCGGGGGAGGAGCCGTCGGGGGAGCCCGAGCCGCTGGGCGTGGAGCTGCTGATCGCCGTACCCGACCAGCGGGGCGTGCTGCCCGCCGCGGCCGGTGTCCTCGCCATGCACCGCCTGACCGTCCGCACGGCCGAGCTGCGCGCCCTGGACCTGCCCGACGGCGTCGACGGCTCGGTCCTGCTGCTGAACTGGCGCGTCGCCGCCGAGTACGGCTCCCTGCCCCAGGCCGCCCGGCTGCGCGCCGACCTCGTCCGCGCCCTGGACGGCTCCCTGGACGTGGCGGGCCGCCTCGCGGAGCGGGACGCGGCCTATCCGAGGCGCCGGGGCGTCGTCGCCCCGCCCCCGCGCGTGACGGTCGACTCCGCCGCGTCCCACTCGGCCACGGTGATCGAGGTCCGTGCCCAGGACGCGCCCGGCCTGCTGTTCCGCATCGGGCGAGCGCTGGAGGACGCGGGGGTGCGGGTGCGCAGTGCGCATGTCTCCACCCTGGGCGCGAACGCCGTCGACGCCTTCTACGTCACAGGCCCCCAGGGCGTGCCCCTGCCCGGTGAGGAGGCGGTGTCGGTGGCGCGGAAGCTGGAGGAGATGCTGCGGGGCTGACCGGGGGGCTCCGGCGACCTGTGCCGCCGGGATACCCTGGAGGGCGATTCATCCGCAGCCACCGACCCCGAGGACCGCGAGCGCCGTGTTCGATACTCTCTCCGATCGCCTCTCAGCGACTTTCAAGAACCTGCGCGGCAAGGGACGGCTCTCCGAGGCGGACATCGACGCCACTGCGCGCGAGATCCGGATCGCGCTCCTCGAGGCGGACGTGGCCCTGCCTGTCGTCCGGACGTTCATCAAGAACGTCAAGGAGCGTGCGCTCGGGTCCGACGTGTCGCGGGCGCTCAACCCGGCCCAGCAGGTCCTCAAGATCGTCAACGAGGAGCTGGTCCGGATCCTCGGCGGCGAGACCCGCCGGCTGAGGTTCGCCAAGCAGCCGCCGACCGTGATCATGCTGGCCGGTCTGCAGGGTGCCGGTAAGACCACGCTCGCGGGCAAGCTGGGCCGGTGGCTGAAGGAGCAGGGCCACTCGCCGCTGCTGGTGGCGTGTGACCTCCAGCGCCCGAACGCCGTGAACCAGCTGAGCGTCGTCGCCGAGCGCGCCGGTGTCGCCGTCTACGCGCCCGAGCCGGGCAACGGCGTCGGTGACCCGGTCAAGGTCGCCAAGGACTCCATCGACTTCGCGAAGTCCAAGGTCCACGACATCGTCATCGTCGACACCGCGGGCCGCCTCGGTATCGACCAGGAGATGATGCAGCAGGCCGCGGACATCCGCGACGCCATCGGCCCCGACGAGATCCTCTTCGTCGTCGACGCGATGATCGGCCAGGACGCGGTCAACACCGCCGAGGCCTTCCGTGACGGCGTCGGCTTCGACGGCGTGGTCCTCTCCAAGCTCGACGGCGACGCCCGCGGTGGTGCCGCGCTGTCGATCCGCGAGGTCACCGGCAAGCCGATCATGTTCGCGTCGAACGGCGAGAAGCTCGACGACTTCGACGCGTTCCACCCGGACCGCATGGCCTCCCGCATCCTCGACATGGGTGACCTGCTCACCCTGATCGAGCAGGCGGAGAAGACGTTCAGCCAGGAAGAGGCCGCCAAGATGGCCTCCAAGCTGGCGTCGAAGAAGGGCCAGGACTTCACCCTGGACGACTTCCTGGCCCAGATGGAGCAGGTCAGGAAGATGGGCAGCATCAGCAAGCTGCTCGGCATGCTGCCCGGCATGGGGCAGATCAAGGACCAGATCAACAACATCGACGAGCGGGACGTGGACCGCACGGCCGCGATCATCAAGTCGATGACTCCGGCCGAGCGCCAGGAACCGACGATCATCAACGGCTCGCGCCGCGCCCGTATCGCCCGCGGTTCGGGTGTCGAGGTCAGCGCGGTGAAGAACCTGGTCGAGCGGTTCTTCGAGGCCCGCAAGATGATGTCCCGCATGGCCCAGGGCGGCGGCATGCCCGGTATGCCCGGCATCCCGGGTATGGGCGGCGGCCCCGGCCGTTCCAAGAAGCAGCCGAAGAAGGCCAAGGGCAAGCAGCGCTCCGGCAACCCGATGAAGCGCAAGCAGCAGGAGCAGGAGGAGGCCGCCCGCCGCGCGGCCGCCGCCGAGGGCGGTGCCTTCGGGCTGCCCGGCCAGCAGGCCGGTCAGGACTTCGAGCTGCCGGACGAGTTCAAGAAGTTCATGGGCTGACCGAGCCCGGTTGTACGTCCCCCGGGGGCGCCCTCTGCCATGGAGGGCGCCCCCGGGCGTTTACGAGGACGCCCTTCGCGCAGGCCGCACCCCGGCGTCGTACATCCGCATGCCCCCGCGGCTTTCCTGTCGTAACGTCCGGATATGACCAACCCGGCGCCGCCGCGCAAGTCCCCCGAACAGCCCTGGCGCACCGAGGGCACGCCCGAGGAGCCGCCCAAGCCGTCGCCGGGCGGTCGCAGGCTGCGGGGCGGCTGGTGGAGCCTGGCCCTCACGGCGCTGATCGTGTTCCTGATCGCCAACCTCGTGCTGTCGTTCTTCGGCGAGGGGGACGAGCCGACGATCTCGTACACGGAGTTCAGCAAGCAGGTCGACGCCGGGAACGTCAGCAAGATCTACTCCAAGGGCGACGCGATCCAGGGGCAGCTCAAGGAGAAGCGGGACAGGCCGGATCACGACGGCAGCTACACCAAGTTCAAGACACAGCGCCCGTCCTTCGCCGACGACCAGCTGTGGGAGGACCTGAGCAAGAACAAGGTCACGGTGACGGCGGAGCCGGTCGTCCAGCAGCGCAGCTTTCTGGCCAACCTGCTGATCTCGCTGGCGCCGATGCTGCTGATCATCGTGGTGTGGATCGTGATCGCGCGGCGGATGCGGCAGGGGATGGGCGGTGCGGGCGGCATGTTCGGGCGCAAGGCGCCGCCGAAGCCGGTCGAGCTGGAGGCGGGGGAGAGGCGCACCACGTTCGAGGACGTGGCCGGCATCGACGAGGTCGAGGGCGAGCTCAACGACGTCGTGGACTTCCTGAAGAACCCGGACGCCTACCGCCGTATGGGCGCGAAGATGCCGCGCGGTGTGCTGCTCGCGGGGCCGCCCGGCACCGGCAAGACGCTGCTGGCGCGGGCGGTCGCCGGGGAGGCGGGGGTGCCGTTCTTCTCGGCGTCGGCCTCGGAGTTCATCGAGATGATCGTGGGCGTGGGCGCCTCCCGGGTGCGGGAGCTGTTCGCCGAGGCCCGCAAGGTGGCGCCGTCGATCATCTTCATCGACGAGATCGACACCATCGGGCGGGCGCGGGGCGGCGGGGGGAGCGTGGGCGGGCACGACGAGCGCGAGCAGACGCTGAACCAGATCCTCACCGAGATGGACGGCTTCTCCGGCTCGGAGGGTGTCATCGTCATCGCGGCCACCAACCGTGCCGATGTCCTCGACCCGGCGCTGACCCGGCCCGGCCGCTTCGACCGGATCGTCAACGTCTCGCCGCCGGACCGGGGCGGCCGCGAGGCCATCCTGGAGATCCACACCCGCGAGATCCCGCTGGCCGACGACGTGAACCTCACGCAGGTCGCCCGCACCACCCCGGGCATGACCGGCGCCGAGCTGGCCAACCTCGCCAACGAGGCGGCCCTGCTCGCCGTCAAGCGCGGCCAGCAGCAGGTGACACAGTCCGACCTGTCGGAGGCGCTGGAGAAGGTGCAGCTCGGTGCCGAGCGGCCGCTGGTCATGCCGCTGGAGGAGCGGCGCAGGACGGCGTACCACGAGAGCGGGCACGCGCTGCTGGGGATGCTCCAGCCGGGCGCCGACCCGGTCCGCAAGATCACCATCGTGCCGCGCGGCAGGGCGCTCGGGGTGACGCTGTCGACGCCGGAATCGGACAAGTACGCGTACACGGAGGAGTATCTGCGCGGCCGGATCATCGGCGCGCTCGGCGGCATGGCGGCCGAGCAGGTCGTCTTCGGGGTCGTCACCACCGGCGCCGAGAGCGACCTGGAACAGGTCACCAACATCGCGCGGGGCATGGTCGCCCGCTGGGGCATGAGCGAGCGCGTGGGCCGGCTGTCCGCCCTGCCGAACGACGCCCAGCAGGCGTACGGGCTCGCGGCCGCGCCGGGAACCCTCGATGTCATCGACGGCGAGATGCGGCGGATCGTCGACGACTGCTACGAGGAGGCCTGCCGCAAGCTGCGCGACCACCGCGGGCAACTGGACGCCCTGGCGGAGGCGCTGCTGGAGCGGGAGACGCTGGAGGAGGCCGACGCGTACCGGATCGCGGGCGTCACACGGCTCTCGAAGGACACCGAGGAAAGCATCTAGCCGGACAGTCGAATTTCCGCCTGGACTGTCGGAGGTCCGTGGCCGGTTCAGGGCACCCGGGCGATCAGATACCGGAAGACGTTCGGCATCCACACCGTGCCGTCCACCCGCCGGTGGGCGTGCAGAGCCTCGGCCAGTTCCTTGTCGACCTGCTCCCGGTCGGCCGCCGTGAGGGCCGCGTCGAACAGGCCCGTCGACAGCATTCCGCGTACGGCGCTGTCGAGGTCGGCGTAGCCGAAGGCGCAGCTGACCCGGCCCGAGCCGTCCGGCCTGAGCCCGGCCCGCTGGGCGACCTCCTCCAGGTCGTCGCGCAGGGCGGGACGCCAGCCGCCGGTGCCGCGCGGGGGATCGGCCGGCCCGAGGACCGCGCGCAGCACCCCGGCGGTGGCGCACCGCTCGGGCGGACCCCAGCCGGTCAGCACCACGGGCGCCCCGCGCTCGGCCAGCGGAGCCGCCGCCGCGAGCAGCTCGCCGAGCCCCTCCGCGTCGCCGGCCAGGCTGCCGACCGGCTCGAACGCGGTCACCAGCGTGTACGGCGGTGACTGCGGGTCGGCCGCGTCCCCGGGCGTGCCCTCGACGAGCCGGGCGGCCACGCGCGCGTGCGTGGACCCGCCGCCGGGCAGCAGGCGTTGCCGGGCCAGGTCGAGCCGTTCGGGGGAGGAGCCGTCGACACCGGTGACTGCGGCGCCGCGCGAGGCCGCCAGCAGCAGGGCCAGGCCGCTGCCGCAGCCGAGGCCCAGCAGCCGGGTCGGCGACCCCACGTCGAGTCGCTCGTAGACGGCCTCGTAGAGCGGGACCAGCATCCGCTCCTGGATCTCGGACCAGTCACGCGCGCGTGCACGCAGGTCCACACGGGAACGCGCCCCCGTATGAGGCTGGTGCTGCCGCACGAGCGTAGGTGTCATCTAAAGCGCCCCAATCCGCCGAGAGTCTTCTGCCGGGCCCGTTGTCGTGGCCCGCGTGCCGTGCGCTCGCTGTTCCCCCGTATGCCAGGTAACTCCCGGCTCGCGGTGGCGTCCAGTGGTCGTGTGGCCCGGCTTGGGGGCCGGCCGGGCATGTGGCGAGAATTCACGCGCCCGCAACCTGGGGCCGGGGCGGGGTGGTGTCAGGGGCCACGGGCGCGCCCGGTAACGTCGCGGGGGCCGCGTGCGCTGGGCCAGTTACCGGGAGGCGGCCGAAACGCCTCTTGCGCATGCGCGGGCCCGCGTCGGCGACGGCCCTACGCGCCGGGTCGTAGGGGTTACTACGCACCGGCTTGGTAGGAGCTGCGTGGCTTCTCCGCAGATCAGCGCACCCGCCCTCGTCGGGACGCATCAGCGGCAACTGACGGGTACGTGCAAATTATTTGGGATGCCCCGGAATAGGAACACAGCGGGACCCTGGCTCGTTGTCATTACGTGAGCACGACACAGACACCACCTGTTCTCGCCGCAGAGCTGGCACAGGCGTGGGCCGACATTCAGCGGTACCACCCCGAGCTGCCGGACCTTGCCGCGCCCGAGTCCCTGATCGGGGAGTCGTCGTCCGCGTGCGGTCACGAACTCTCCTTCGAACGGCTGCTTCATGAGGCAGTCCACGGCATCGCCGCCGCCCGGGGAGTGCGCGACACCTCCCGGGCCGGCCGGTACCACAACCGCAGATTCCTCGCGATCGCCGAGGAGCTGGGCCTGGACCACCCCGAGGAGCCGCACCCGAGCAGCGGCTTCTCGCTGGTCTCGCTCAACCCCGAGGCCAAGCGGCGCTACCGCCCGACCATCGAGCGCCTCCAGCGGGCCCTGAAGGCCCACACGGCCGCGACCTCGGCCGACACCTCCCGCACCTTCCGGGGCCCGGCCGCGCGCCACGGCTCCTCGGGCGGCGGCGTCCGCGTCAAGGCCGTCTGCGACTGCGGTCGCAACGTCCGTGTGGTCCCCTCCGTCCTCGCCCAGGCGCCGATCGTGTGCGGGGGCTGCGGGAAGCCGTTCCGGATTCCCGAGGTGGTCGGAGCGGCGTAAGACGGCCAGGATCACCGGCATCTCGTGGCTGCCGGTGCGGCCGAGGTCCAGGGCACCCGGCGTTTCTCACCTCCACGCCGGGTGCCCCTCAGTCGTGCCCGCGTGCGCGCCCCGTCCTCGGGTCGGAGGCGGCCCGCCGGGTGTGGCACAATGGCTAGCTGTACTCGACAGCCGCACAGGACCCCTCTCTCCTCCGGCTGACGCGTCCGTCGGGCACTCGGGTACCGCAACCCCACGCGGCAGTCTCGCCGTGCCCAACCACGTCAATCCAGGAGAACCCACTCCCGTGGCAGTCAAGATCAAGCTGAAGCGTCTGGGCAAGATCCGTTCGCCTCACTACCGCATCGTCGTCGCCGACTCCCGTACCCGTCGTGACGGTCGTGCGATCGAGGAGATCGGCAAGTACCACCCGACCTACAACCCGTCGGTCATGGAGGTGGACGCCGAGCGTGTGGCGTACTGGCTGGGTGTCGGCGCGCAGCCGACCGAGCCGGTTCTCGCCATCCTCAAGAAGACCGGCGACTGGCAGAAGTTCAAGGGCGAGCCCGCCCCGGCTCCGCTGCTCGTCGCCGAGCCCAAGAAGGCGCGCCCGTCGTTCGAGGCCCTCGGTGGCGACGACGAGGGCAAGGGTGAGGCCATCACCCAGAAGAAGAAGGCGGAGAAGAAGGACGAGGCTGCCGCCGAGTCCTCCGAGTCGGCCGAGGCCTGAGCATGCTCGAGGAGGCTCTCGAGCACCTCGTGAAGGGCATCGTCGACAACCCTGACGATGTGCAGGTCGCCTCGCGCAACCTGCGCCGCGGACGGGTGCTCGAGGTCCGGGTCCACCCGGACGACCTCGGCAAGGTGATCGGCCGCAACGGCCGCACCGCACGCGCTCTGCGTACCGTCGTGGGCGCCATCGGTGGCCGCGGTGTCCGTGTCGACCTCGTCGACGTGGACAACGTCCGCTGACGCTTACCGCATCCGGCTCGGGCCGGGGAAGGCCTCCGGGCCGTCCCCGGCCCGTAGTCGTTTCTGACAGGAGATCTGTACACGTGCAGCTGGTAGTCGCGCGGATCGGTCGCGCCCATGGCATCAAGGGCGAGGTCACCGTCGAGGTACGTACCGACGAGCCCGAGCTGCGGCTCGCGCCGGGCGCCGTCCTTGCCACCGACCCGGCTTCCGCCGGGCCCCTCACCATCGCAACAGGCCGCGTCCACAGCGGCCGGCTGCTCCTGCGCTTCGAGGGCGTCACCGACCGGACGGGCGCCGAGGCGCTGCGCAACATCGTGCTGATCGCCGAGATCGACCCGGACGAGCTGCCCGAGGAAGAGGACGAGTACTACGACCACCAGCTGATGGACCTGGACGTGGTGACGAAGGACGGCGTCGAGGTGGGGCGGATCATCGAGATCTCGCACCTGCCCTCCCAGGACCTGTTCATCGTCGAGCGGGAGGACGGCAGCGAGGTGATGATCCCGTTCGTGCAGGAGATCGTCACCGAGATCGACCTGGAGGAGCAGCGGGCCATCATCGACCCGCCGCCCGGGCTGATCGACGAGCGGGCGGAGATCGCCTCCAGCCGGGACACCGCGGAGGACGAGTCCTGATGCGGCTCGACGTCGTCACGATCTTCCCCGAGTACCTGGAGCCGCTGAACGTCTCCCTGGTCGGCAAGGCACGCGCGCGTGGCCAACTGGACGTCCAGCTGCACGACCTGCGCTCCTGGACCTACGACCGGCACAACACGGTCGACGACACGCCGTATGGCGGGGGTCCCGGCATGGTCATGAAGACCGAGCCGTGGGGCGACGCCCTGGACAGCGTCCTGGCCGACGGCTACGAGGCGGGCTCCGGCGCGCCCGCGCTGATCGTGCCCACGCCCTCCGGCCGCCCGTTCACCCAGGAGCTGGCCGTGGAGCTCTCCGAGCGCCCCTGGCTGATCTTCACGCCCGCGCGGTACGAGGGCATCGACCGGCGCGTCATCGACGAGTACGCCACCCGGATACCGGTCTACGAGGTGTCCATCGGCGACTACGTCCTGGCCGGCGGCGAGGCGGCCGTGCTGGTCATCACGGAGGCCGTGGCCCGGCTGCTGCCCGGCGTGCTGGGCAACGCCGAGTCGCACCGGGACGACTCCTTCGCCCCCGGCGCGATGGCCAGCCTCCTGGAAGGCCCCGTCTACACCAAGCCGCCGCTGTGGCGCGGCCGGGACATCCCCGAGGTGCTGCTCAGCGGCCACCACGGCAAGATCGCCCGCTGGCGCCGCGACGAGGCCCTTCGGCGTACGACGGCCAACCGGCCCGACCTGATCGAGCGTTGCGACCCCAAGGCCTTCGACAAGAAGGACCGGGAGATGCTGTCCATCCTCGGCTGGGCCCCGGACCCGGAGGGTGAGCCGTACGGCCGATTTTGGCGGCGGGTCGAGGACGTGGAAGAATAGGTCGCTGTTGTGCGTCGTCCGGCGTGCGCCCCACCTGCCACAGGGGGACACGACGCCCGCCCCGACCCGCACGGCAGTTCCCGCCAGAAAATCTAGGTTCCGTTGATGACCTGTGGCATCAGCGAAGAAAGCAGACGAAATGTCGCACCTGCTCGACTCCGTCGACGCCGCGTCGCTGCGCAGCGACGTCCCGGCCTTCCGCCCGGGTGACACCGTCAACGTCCACGTCCGCGTCATCGAGGGCAACCGCTCCCGTGTGCAGCAGTTCAAGGGCGTGGTGATTCGTCGCCAGGGTTCCGGCGTGCGCGAGACCTTCACGGTCCGCAAGGTCTCCTTCTCCGTCGGCGTCGAGCGCACCTTCCCGGTGCACACCCCGATCGTGGAGAAGATCGAGCTCGTCACCCGTGGTGACGTTCGCCGCGCCAAGCTGTACTACCTGCGCGACCTGCGCGGCAAGGCGGCGAAGATCAAGGAGAAGCGCGAGAGCTGATCTCGCGTCGGGGCTCTCATGGGGGCCGGATAGCATCTGGCCCCGATGGACACCGAAGCACAGCACACGGAGCGCGACCGCTCCTCCCGCCCAGCCGGATCCGAGGAGACCTCGGACACCGGGGGGCCGGAGGGCCGGTCGCGTTTCGCGTTGCTGTCGCGGATCACCGCCTGGCTGCCCGGCGGCCGGTTCACCCTCGCCCTGCTGGTCTGCCTGTCGTCCCTGCTGCTCGTCAACGTCTTCGTGGCGCAGCCCTTCCAGATCCCCAGCGGCTCGATGGAGCAGGGATTGAGGGTCGGGGACCGCGTTCTCGTAAATAAGTTGGCGTACCGTTTCGGGGCCGATCCGCAGCGGGGGGACGTCGTGGTCTTCGACGGCACCGGGTACTACGGGGACGCCGACTACATCAAACGCGTCGTGGGTGTAGGGGGAGACCACGTGGTCTGCTGTGACAGGGAGGGCAGGATCGAGGTGAACGGCCGGCCGGTCGACGAGTCGGCCTTCCTGTATCCCGGTGACCGGCCCTCCACGGTGCCCTTCGACGTCGTCGTGCCCGGCGGCCGGCTGTTCCTGCTGGGCGACCACCGCAGCGCCTCCAGCGACTCCCGCGACCATCTGGGCTCGCCGGGCGGCGGCATGGTGCCCGTCACCGCGGTGATCGGGCGCGCCGAGTCCGTCGTATGGCCGGTCGGTCATCTCACGCGACTTCAGCGTCCGGCCGCGTACGCGCGTGTGCCCGCGTCCGGGGGTGCGCATGGGTAACCGGGGAAAGCCGCGCGGGACGCCCCGCAGCGCCGCCGAGGAGCTGCTGCCCACCGGCAGCCGCCGCGCGTCCGGCTCCACCGGGGCCTCCGGTGGGCGGACCCGGGCCGAGCGGCGCAAGCTGCAGCGCAAGGTCAAGCGGCGCCGCAGGCGCTCGGCGATCAAGGAGATACCGCTCCTGATCGGTGTGGCGGTGCTCATAGCCCTCGTCCTGAAGACGTTCCTCGTCCAGGCCTTCGTGATCCCGTCCGGCTCCATGGAGCAGACGATCCGGATCGGCGACCGGGTGCTGGTCGACAAGCTCACCCCCTGGTTCGGCTCCGAGCCCGAGCGGGGGGACGTCGTGGTGTTCAAGGACCCCGGCGGCTGGCTCCAGGACGAGCAGCCCACGCAGAAGAAGGACGACCCCGTCGTCGTCAAGCAGGTCAAGGAGGCACTGACCTTCATCGGGCTGCTGCCCTCCGACGACGAGAAGGACCTGATCAAGCGGGTCGTCGGGGTCGGCGGCGACCATGTCGTGTGCTGCGACGCGCGCGGGCGGGTGACCGTCAACGGCGTGGCGCTGAACGAGACCGAGTACCTGTATCCCGGAAACGCCCCCTCCGAATCCAAGTTCGACATCACCGTGCCGCCGGGTCGGCTGTGGGTGATGGGCGACCACCGCGACAACTCCGCGGACTCGCGCTCGCACCAGGACACCGACTACGGCGGCACCGTGTCCGTCGACGAGGTGGTGGGACGCGCCATCGTCATCGGCTGGCCCGTCGGCCACTGGACCGGCCTGGAGGAGCCGGAAACCTTCGCCTCCGTGCCCGACTCGGCCTCCGGGTCGACCGCCGGTCCCCGGCTGTCGCATAGGGTTGGCCCCTACGATCCGAACGATCCGAACGCAATGACCCAGCTCCCGAGCCCTGCGGAACTCCCGCTCGTTATGGGAGTGGTGGGCCTGCACCGGGTACGGCGCAGGCGGCGGCACAGAGTAAGGAGTTGGCGTGGGGGATGTGGCGGTTGGCGCACGGTCCGGACACGACGGCGAGGAGCACCGCGGACGCCCCGTGGAAGCGGCCGATCCGGCCGCGGACAGCATCGTGAACTCAGGGAGTGACGCCGGTACGACCGAGGACGGCGCGGCAAAGGGCGAGCAGGCTCAGCAGGGCGACGAGCCCGGCGAGCCGCAGACGAGGAAGCAGCGCTCCTTCTGGAAGGAGCTGCCGATCCTGATCGGTATCGCGCTGGTGCTGGCGCTGCTGATCAAGACGTTCCTGGTGCAGGCGTTCTCGATCCCGTCCGACTCGATGCAGAACACCCTCCAGCAGGGCGACCGGGTGCTGGTCGACAAGCTCACCCCCTGGTTCGGCTCCGAGCCCGAGCGCGGCGAGGTCGTCGTCTTCCACGACCCGGACAACTGGCTGGCCGGCGAGCCCACGCCCGACCCGAACGCGCTGCAGACCGTCCTCAGCTGGATCGGCCTGATGCCGTCCTCGGAGGAGAAGGACCTGATCAAGCGGGTCATCGGCGTCGGCGGCGACACCGTCGAGTGCACCGGCACCGGCCCGCTGAAGGTCAACGGCAAGGCGCTGAACGAGCCGTACGTCTACCCGGGCAACACCCCGTGCAGCGACGACACCTCCGGCGGCCGGTTCAAGGTGAAGGTGCCCGAGGGCTTCATCTGGGTGATGGGCGACCACCGCCAGAACTCCCGCGACTCGCGCTACAACCAGGCGGACGCCAACAAGGGCATGGTCCCCGTGGACAAGGTCGTCGGCCGTGCCATCGTCAAGGCCTGGCCGATCAACCGCTGGGGCACCCTGCCGGTGCCGGACACCTTCGACCAGCCCGGCCTGGACGACCAGGCGTCGGCCGCCCCGGCCCTGACGGGCGCGCCGCCGGCCCTCGCGCTCGCGGGCGTGCTGCCGATCGCCGTGTGGCGACGCCGGCGCAAGAGCTGACCTCACGGGTCTCCCGTCAGCCCCTCACGCTGCGATCCCGGTCGCGGTGGAGGGGCTGACCGCTTCCCGTACCGCCGGGTAGGGTGCGGACCCATGGGTGAGAGCGCGACACGTACGGCCCCGCAGCGCGGGACAGACAACCGACCGGCGGGCGGCCGGGCCGGTCAGACGCTGTCCGGGCTGGCGGTGGCGCTGGGCCTGGTGCTGTTCCTCGCCGGCTTCGGCTGGGGAGCGGTGGTCTACCGGCCGTACACCGTGCCCACCGGCTCCATGACCCCGACGATCAACGCGGGCGACCGGGTGCTGGCCCAGCGCGTCGACGGCGACGAGATACGCCGCGGCGACGTCGTCGTCTTCAAGGACCCCAACTGGGCGAACGCCCCCGTGGTCAAGCGGGTCGTCGCGGTCGGCGGGGACACCGTGGCGTGCTGCACCAAGGGCAAGCTCACGGTCAACGGCAAGCAGATCGACGAACCGTATCTGCCCGAGGGTGAGCCCGCCGAGAGCATCGCCTTCCCGACGGTGACCGTCCCCGAGGGCCGGCTGTTCCTGCTCGGCGACGAGCGGCACGGCTCCCTGGACTCCACCGCCCACCTCCAGGACGCGGCGAGCGGCTCGGTCGCACGCTCGGCGGTCAGCGGGCGCGTCGACGCCGTCGTCTGGCCCATGAACGGCCTGCTGGAGCGTCCGACGGGCTTCGAGGCGCTCGGCTCCGAGCTGTCCGAGCCCGGGCCGTACCGGCTGATCGTCTACATGATCATCGGCGGGGCCGTACTGGTGCTGCTCGGCGCGGCGTACGGGCCGATCGCCAAGCTCGTGGGAGGCGGCCGTGGCCGCTGAGGCGACGGGCGCGCCGCGGGATGTGTACGAGGGCGGGCAGGCGCCTTACGCGTACGGGGGTGAGCAGACGCCTTACGCGTACGGAGGTGAGCAGGGGCCTTACGTCTACGAGGGTGAGCAGGGGCCTTCGCGCGAAGGCGGGCCGCGGGATGTGTACGAGGGCGGGCTTCGGAAGGTCGCCCGGGTGGTGCTGCTCGATCCGCAGGACCGCCTTCTGCTGCTGCACGGCCATGAGCCGGGCGACCCGGCGGACGACTGGTGGTTCACCCCCGGCGGCGGGGTGGAGGGCGACGAGACGCGCGAAGAGGCCGCATTGCGGGAACTCGCCGAGGAGACCGGGATCACCGAGGTCGAACTCGGACCGGTGCTGTGGCGGCGCAGGTGCTCGTTCCCGTTCGCGGGGCGCCGCTGGGACCAGGACGAGTGGTACTACCTGGCCCGTACGGCGCAGACCGAGACCCGGGCCGCGGCCCTGACCGAGCTGGAGCGGCAGAGCGTCGCCGGGGCCAGGTGGTGGGCGTGCGAGGAACTGACTCGGACGCATGAGACGGTGTATCCGACCAGGCTCGCCGGGCTGCTGCGCAAGCTGCTCGACGAGGGTCCCCCGGCCAGGCCCGTCACCCTTGACACGGAAATCGTCTAGGGGCCCTCGGGACTGGCGCACAATGGGTGGATCGCACGGCTGAAGGGGAACATGCCATGAGCGCCGAGGACCTCGAGAAGTACGAGACCGAGATGGAGCTCAAGCTCTATCGCGAGTACCGCGACGTCGTCGGTCTGTTCAAGTATGTGATCGAGACCGAGCGGCGTTTCTACCTGACCAACGACTACGAGATGCAGGTGCACTCGGTCCAGGGTGAGGTCTTCTTCGAGGTGTCCATGGCGGATGCCTGGGTGTGGGACATGTATCGGCCGGCTCGGTTCGTGAAGCAGGTGCGGGTACTCACGTTCAAGGACGTGAACATCGAGGAGCTGAACAAGAGCGATCTGGAGCTGCCGGGCAGCTGAGGGTCGGTCGCTCTTCGGGTGGCTGGTCGCTCTTCGGGCGGCTGGACCCGAACGGGTGACGGAGTTTTCCACAGTCGCCCGACTGTCCACCAAGATCAACTAGTGGTGGCTGGGCTGCGTGATCGTCGGTGCCGGAGGTGGTGCCGACATGAACGCACGAAGTGCACTCGGCAAGTACGGCGAGACCCTGGCCGCACGGCGGCTGACCGACGCCGGTATGGCGGTCCTGGAGCGCAACTGGCGCTGCGGCAGGTCCGGGGAGATCGACATCGTGGCCCGGGACGGGGACGTCCTGGTCGTGTGCGAGGTGAAGACCCGCAGGGGCGGGACCTTCGAGCATCCGATGGCCGGCGTGAGCCCGGAGAAGGCGCAACGCCTGCGGGACCTCGCGGAGCGCTGGATCCAGCAGCACGGAGGGGCACCGCCGGGCGGCGTCCGCATCGACCTCGTCGGCGTCCTGCTGCCCCAGCGCGGCGCACCCGTCGTCGAGCACGCGCGGGGGGTGGCCTGACATGGGATTCGCACGCACCTGCTCGGTGGCCCTCGTCGGCGTCGAGGGCGTGGTCGTCGAGGTCCAGGCCGACCTCGAACCCGGCGTCGCGGCGTTCACCCTCGTGGGGCTCCCCGACAAGAGCCTCACCGAGAGCCGGGACCGCGTCCGCGCGGCCGTGGTGAACTCGGGCGCGGCCTGGCCGCAGAAGAAGCTGACGGTGGGGTTGAGCCCGGCGTCGGTGCCCAAAGCCGGTAGCGGTTTCGACCTGGCCGTCGCCTGTGCCGTGCTGGGCGCCGCCGAACGGATCGACCCGCGCGTCCTCGCCGACCTCGTGATGATCGGGGAGCTCGGCCTGGACGGTCGGGTGCGGCCGGTGCGGGGCATCCTGCCGGCCGTGCTGGCAGCCGCCGACGCCGGCTACGAGCAGGTGGTGGTGCCCGAGTGCGCCGCCGCGGAGGCGTCCCTGGTGCCCGGGGTGTCGGTGCTCGGCGTCCGGAGCCTGCGTCAGCTCATCGCGGTCCTGGCGGACGAGCCGGTGCCCGACGAGGAACCCGACGAGCTGGGACGCCCCGACCCGCTGCTCGCCGGACTCCGGATGCCCGGCACGGGCGCGGCCACCGGCATGCACAGCATGGGCGCGGCCCAGCACGACACGGGGCACGACCTGGCCGACGTCGTGGGCCAGCTCTCGGCCCGCACGGCGGTGGAGGTCGCCGCCGCCGGAGGCCACCACCTGTTCCTGGAGGGGCCGCCCGGAGCCGGGAAGACCATGCTCGCCGAGCGGCTGCCCGGCATCCTGCCCCCGCTCACCCGGCAGGAGTCCCTGGAGGTCACGGCCGTGCACTCGGTGGCCGGGCTGCTGCCGGCGGGCAAGCCGCTGGTCGACGTCGCCCCCTACTGCGCACCGCACCACTCGGCGACCATGCAGTCCCTGGTCGGCGGCGGCCCCGGCATCCCGAGGCCGGGCGCGGTGTCGCTGTCGCACCGGGGCGTGCTGTTCCTGGACGAGACACCCGAGTTCAGCAGCCAGGTCCTCGACGCGCTGCGCCAGCCGCTGGAGGCGGGCCATGTCGTCATCGCGCGCAGCGCCGGGGTCGTCCGTTTTCCGGCCCGGTTCCTGATGGTGCTCGCCGCTAACCCCTGCCCGTGCGGGAGGTTCTCCCAGACGGACGACCTGTGCGAATGCCCGCCCTCCGCGATCCGCCGCTACCAGGCCCGGCTCTCCGGGCCGCTGCTCGACCGGGTGGACCTCCGGGTGGAGGTCGACCGCGTCACCCGGGCCGAGCTGACCGACCGTGGGGCGCGCGGTGAGCTCACGGCCGTGGTCGCCGGGCGAGTCCGGCAGGCCCGTGAGCGTGCCGCGGCCCGGCTCGCCGGCACACCGTGGCGCACCAACGGCGAGGTGCCCGGACGCGAACTGCGCAGCCGCTGGTACGCCGCGAGCGGGGCCATGGACGAGGCCGAGCGCTGTCTGGAGCGGGGCGTGCTGACCGCCCGCGGCCTCGACCGGGTGCTGCGCGTGGCGTGGACCGTCGCGGACCTCGTCGGACATGACCGGCCCACCGCCCTGGACGTGGGGCTGGCCCTGCAACTGCGCACCGGGGTCCCGCGGGGTGTGCCGATGGCCATCGGAGCGACGGCATGAGCGACGAGCCCGACGAGGAGCTGCTCGAGCGGGTCTTCCTCGCTCGGGTCGTCGAGCCGGGGGACGAGGTGGCCGGACGGTGGCTGCGGGAGGTCGGCGTGGCGGAGGTGGTGGAGCGGTTACGGAGCGGCGGGGAGGCCTTGCCGGGGGTGAGTGCCACGCGCTGGGGAGGGCTGCTGGCGCGGGCGCGGCGGGCCGAGCCCGAGCGGGATCTCGCCGTCGCGCGGGAGGCCGGGGTGCGGTTCGTGTGCCCGGGCGGACCCGAGTGGCCCGGGCAGCTGGACGACCTGGGCGACGCCCGGCCGATCGGGCTGTGGGTGCGCGGGCGGCCCAGTCTGCGGATGTGGGCGCTGAGATCCGTCGCCGTCGTCGGCGCCCGCGCCTGCACCGAGTACGGCGCCCACATGGCCGTCTCCCTCGCCGCGGGCCTCGCCGAGCACGGCTGGGTCGTCGTCTCCGGCGGTGCCTACGGCGTCGACGGCGCCGCCCACCGCGGTGCCCTCGGTGCGGGCGGCGCCACCGTCGCCGTCCTGGCCTGCGGCGTCGACCAGACCTACCCGCGCGGACACACCGAGTTGATCACCAGGATCGCGGAACAGGGCCTGGTGGTGGGGGAGTTGCCACCGGGCGAGCATCCGACGCCGAGCAGATTCGTCCTGCGCAACCGTGTCATCGCCGCCCTGACCAGGGGAACCGTGGTCGTGGAGGCCGCCCACCGCAGCGGCTCGCTGGTCACCGCGCGGGCCGCTGCGCGGCTCGGCCGGCACACGATGGGCGTCCCCGGGCCGGCCACCAGCGGCCTCTCGGCAGGTGTGCACGAACTCCTGCGCGGGGAGGCCGTGCTCGTCACCGACGCGGCCGAGGTCGTCGAGCTGGTCGGCGCCATGGGCCAGCTCGCCCCGGAGCGGCGCGGCCCGGTGCTGCCACGCGACCTGCTCGCCCCCGCCACCCGGCGTGTCCTCGCCGCGCTGCCCGCCCGCCGGGCCGCCGCACCGGACGAGATCGCGCGCGGCGCACAGACGACCGAGGACGACGCGATCGCGAGACTGTACGAACTCCGAGCACTCGGTTACGTCGAACGACACGGCGACGGCTGGAAGTTGACACGCCAGGCGATGATCTCCGTCCGCGGGGGTCGTCCACGAAGCTGACCGAGCGTGTTCGCCCGTCCGGGGGAAGCCGTACTCCCCTTGGGAAATCACGGAGTTGACGTGTCGCGGCCGTCACGGCCCGTGGCGGCCCTACCCCGGCAGGGCGGTCAGCGGAACGTATCTGCGCACGGGTCATGGCCCACTGTTCGCGCACCGCGACACTGCAGTCACGCTACGCTCACGAAGTTCCGGGACTCATACCGGCAACTCGACACCGAACCGACAGCTCACCCAGGCACCCCTACTTCACAAGCTTCACGGCAGAACGGCTCAAGGCGACGAATGCCCCAGCACACCTCCGGGTCCGACCGGGCGGCGGCGGTCCCCCCAGCCGCCCGCGACGGTGGCAGCGTGCGGCCGCCCGCTCCCTCGACGCTCGACGAACTGTGGCGGTCGTACAAGGCGACCGGGGACGAGCGGCTGCGCGAGCAGCTCATCCTGCACTACTCGCCGCTCGTGAAATACGTGGCGGGACGCGTGAGCGTGGGGCTGCCGCCGAACGTGGAACAGGCCGACTTCGTCTCCTCCGGCGTCTTCGGGCTCATCGATGCCATCGAGAAGTTCGACATCGGCCGGGAGATCAAGTTCGAGACGTACGCGATCACCCGGATCCGCGGGGCGATGATCGACGAGCTGCGGGCGCTGGACTGGATCCCGCGCTCGGTGCGGCAGAAGGCGCGCAATGTGGAACGCGCCTACGCCACCCTGGAGGCGCGTCTGCGCCGCACCCCGTCGGAGACCGAGGTGGCCGCCGAGCTGGGCATCGCCGTGGACGAACTCCACGCGGTTTTCAGCCAGTTGTCGCTGGCCAACGTGGTCGCGCTGGAGGAGCTGCTGCACGTCGGCGGCGAGGACGGCGACGGGCTCAGCTTCATGGACACGCTGGAGGACACGGCCGCCGACAACCCCGTGGAGGTGGCCGAGGACCGGGAGCTGAGACGCTTCCTGGCACGGGCGATCAACACGTTGCCCGACCGGGAGAAGACGGTCGTCACGCTCTACTACTACGAGGGCCTCACCCTGGCCGAGATCGGGAACGTGCTCGGCGTGACCGAGAGCCGGGTCAGCCAGATCCACACCAAGTCCGTGCTCCAGCTGCGCGCGAAGCTGGCGAGCTTCGGCAGGTGACCCGGCAGGTGAGACAGCCGGCGGGCTTGGTCACTCCCGCTGCGGGTGGCGCGTCCGTACAGTGGTTGACGTGCCAAGGATTCGAGCGGCCTCCGTGGCCGAGCACCGGTCGATGCAGCGAGCCGCCCTGCTGGACGCGGCTCGTTCCCTGTTGTCCGAGGGCGGCACGGAGGCGCTGACCTTCCCGGCCCTCGCCGAGCGCACGGGGCTGGCGCGGTCGTCCGTGTACGAGTACTTCCGCTCCCGGGCCGCCGTTGTCGAGGAGCTGTGCGAGGTCGACTTCCCCGTGTGGGCGGCGGAGGTTTCCGCCGCGATGGAGCGGGAGGTGTCCCCGCAGCACAAGGTCGAGGCGTATGTGCGCGCTCAGCTGGAACTGGTGGGGGACCGGCGGCACCGGGCCGTCGTGGCGATCTCGGCCAGTGAGCTGGACGCGGGCGCCCGGGAGAAGATCCGGGCCGCGCACGGGAGCCTGGTCGCGATGATCGTCTCCGCGCTGGCGGAGCTGGGACACGCGGAGCCCCGCCTGGCGGCCATGCTCGTCCAGGGCGTCGTGGACGCGGCCGTGCGGCGGCTCGAACTGGGGGCGGCGGAGGAGCCCGGCGTGATCGCGGAGGCCGCGGTGGCGATGGTGCTCAGGGGCGTTCAGGGCTGAGGTCCTTGGCGGCTGGGGCAGGGCGTGTCCGCTCACCGCGCCGACGGGTGCCGCTGCGCCCACCCGTGCCGCCCCAGCGGCACGACTGCCCGCAGCTACGTGGAGGGGGCGCCGGCACCTCTGCTCACAGCTACGTGGAGGGGCGCTGACACCTCTGCTCGCAGCTACGTGGAGGGGCGCTGACACCTCTGCTCGCAGCTACGTGGAGGGGGGCGCCGGCACCTCTCGGCGCGTGCGTGCGTATCTCTCCAGGACGCGGGGAACTGCGCGACCAGCCGGTCACGGTCCGCGGACGGACGACGGCCGTCACGGCAATGGCACCCCCCACACAGGCAGCAGTCTCGACGGGCCGGCGCGCAGCAGCCATGGAGGCAGCAGGCCGAGGGGGTTCAGGTACGTGTCCCCTCGCCTCAGGCCCCAGTGGAGGCAGGGCGCTGTGCAGTGGGAGCCCGTCGGTTCCACCGTGCCGATGATCTGGCCGGGCGTCACCTCGGCGCCCTTGCGGAGGGTCGCCCGTACCGGTTCGTATGTCGTGCGCAGGCCGCCCGGCAGGGCCACCGAGACCACCCCCTTTCCGGCCACCCGCCCCGCGAAGGACACCCGGCCCGCCGCCACCGCCCGTACCGGGGCGCCGGGCGCTGCCGCCAGGTCGACGCCTCGGTGGCCGGGGCCGTAGGGCGTCGCCGGGGGCTGCCAGCCGCGCAGGACCCGGGGCCGTAACCCCACCGGCCAGGCGCGGGCCAGGGGCGGGACGGGATCCGCCGACGGCGCGGGATCCGCAGACGGCGCGGGATGCACCGACGGCGCGGGATCCACCCTCCGCGCGGGTGTCGGTAGCGGCGCGTCGGCCTGCGCGGCCGGCGTGAGGACGGTCGCGGCTGTGAGGACGGTCAGGACCAAGGCCAGGAGCACGGCCCGGCTCAGGCGTGCGTATCGGTTCGTTCGCATGGCACGACCGTCCCGCACGGCCGCCCGACCCGGCCCGGACCTGTGGACCGACGGCCGGTTGTGGACAGCGGCGTCACCCGCTGCCTCTCCGGTCCCGTACACTTCTGGTGGCGACCCGGGCCACCGGGTCGACTTCGCACGCCCCGGCGCCGGTGGGTCAACCACCGGTGTCACGCGCCACTCGGTCCTTCGCGGCAGGCGCATCGGGAGCGTCAGGCGCGGGTGCCGTCCGGCACTCGCGGCACAACCGAGAAACACGAGGAGAACGGCCATGGCCGTCGTCACGATGCGGGAGCTGCTGGAGAGCGGCGTCCACTTCGGTCACCAGACCCGTCGCTGGAACCCGAAGATGAAGCGCTTCATCTTCACCGAGCGCAACGGCATCTACATCATCGACCTGCTCCAGTCGCTGTCGTACATCGACCGCGCCTACGAGTTCGTCAAGGAGACCGTCGCCCACGGCGGCACGGTCATGTTCGTCGGCACGAAGAAGCAGGCGCAGGAGGCCATCGCCGAGCAGGCCACCCGCGTCGGCATGCCCTACGTCAACCAGCGCTGGCTGGGCGGCATGCTCACCAACTTCTCGACCGTCTACAAGCGTCTGCAGCGCCTGAAGGAGCTCGAGCAGATCGACTTCGAGGACGTGGCCGCCTCCGGCCTCACCAAGAAGGAGCTCCTGGTCCTCTCGCGCGAGAAGGCCAAGCTGGAGAAGACCCTCGGTGGTATCCGCGAGATGCAGAAGGTGCCCAGCGCCGTCTGGATCGTGGACACCAAGAAGGAGCACATCGCGGTCGGCGAGGCCCGGAAGCTCAACATCCCGGTCGTCGCCATCCTCGACACCAACTGCGACCCCGACGAGGTCGACTACAAGATCCCGGGCAACGACGACGCGATCCGCTCCGTCACCCTGCTCACCCGCGTGATCGCCGACGCCGTCGCCGAGGGCCTCATCTCCCGCTCGCGCGTCGCCACCGGTGACAAGGGCGAGAAGGCCGCGGGCGAGCCGCTCGCCGAGTGGGAGCGCGACCTGCTCGAGGGTGGCGAGAAGAAGGCCGAGGAGGCTCCCGCCGCGGAGGCCGCCGAGGCTCCCGCTGCTGAGGCTCCCGCCGCCGAGGCCCCGGCCGCCGAGGAGGCCCCCGCTGCCGAGGCTCCGGCCGCCGAGGGCGAGCAGGCCTGACACCGTCAGCGCTGACGACGGGGGTTGTACTGCATCCAGCAGCGCCTCCGGCGCGGAGAAGTCCGCCCCCGTCGTTCACCCGTAGGTCAGCACGAGGTACGCGGTCCGCGACTACATGTGGGTCGCGACCGAGCGGATCTAAACCAGACTTCGAGAAAGACTCACAGACTCATGGCGAACTACACCGCCGCTGACGTCAAGAAGCTCCGTGAGCTCACCGGCGCCGGCATGATGGACTGCAAGAAGGCGCTGGACGAGGCCGAGGGCAACGTCGAGAAGGCCGTCGAGGCGCTGCGCATCAAGGGCCAGAAGGGCGTCGCCAAGCGCGAGGGCCGCTCCGCCGAGAACGGCGCCGTGGTCTCGATCATCGCCGACGACAACTCCACCGGTGTCCTGGTCGAGCTGAAGTGCGAGACGGACTTCGTCGCCAAGGGCGACAAGTTCCAGGCCGTCGCCAACAAGATCGCCGAGCACGTCGCGGCGACCTCCCCGGCCGACCTGGAGGCCCTGCTCGCCTCCGAGATCGAGCCCGGCAAGACCGTCCAGGCGTTCGTGGACGAGGCCAACGCCAACCTCGGCGAGAAGATCGTCCTCGACCGCTTCGCGCAGTACTCCGACGGCTTCGTGCTCGCCTACATGCACCGCACGATGCCCGACCTGCCCCCGCAGATCGGTGTCCTCGTCGAGCTGGACAAGCCGAACGCCGAGGTCGCCAAGGGCATCGCCCAGCACATCGCCGCCTTCGCGCCGAAGTACCTCTCCAAGGAGGACGTCCCGGCCGAGGTCGTCGAGTCCGAGCGCCGTATCGCCGAGGAGACCACCCGCGCCGAGGGCAAGCCCGAGGCCGCGATCGCCAAGATCGTCGAGGGTCGGGTCAACGGCTTCTTCAAGGACGCTACGCTGCTCGGTCAGCCGTACGCGCTCGACAACAAGAAGTCGGTCCAGAAGGTTCTGGACGAGGCCGGTGTCACCCTGAAGCGCTTCTCGCGCATCAAGGTCGGCATCTGAGTCCGTACCGGGACCGACGCGCGACCGATGGCGGAACCCCGCCGAGGTCGACCGCAGTCGTCCGCGTACGCCGTCGCACGCGCGTGTGACGGACGACAGCAGATCTGACGAGGAGGCCATTGCCGAGCATGGGAAGCACACCCCACCGGCAGTGGCCTTCTTCGTATGTGCAACACGTGAAAGAGGCGGGATCTCCATGACCACCAAGGCCCAGAAGAGCGACGACGGCAAAGTGCGCGGCCGGTATCTGCTGAAGCTGTCCGGAGAGGCGTTCTCCGGCGGTGGGGGCCTGGGCGTGGACCCCGACGTGGTACACAAGATCGCCCGTGAGATCGCCGCCGTCGTGCGTGACGGCGCCGAGATCGCGGTCGTCATCGGCGGCGGCAACTTCTTCCGCGGCGCCGAGCTCCAGCAGCGAGGCATGGACCGCGCCCGCTCGGACTACATGGGCATGCTCGGCACCGTGATGAACTGCCTCGCCCTCCAGGACTTCCTGGAGAAGGAAGGCATCGACTCCCGCGTGCAGACCGCCATCACCATGGGCCAGGTCGCCGAGCCGTACATCCCGCTGCGCGCCGTGCGCCATCTGGAGAAGGGCCGCGTGGTCATCTTCGGCGCCGGTATGGGCATGCCGTACTTCTCCACCGACACCACCGCCGCCCAGCGCGCCCTGGAGATCGACGCCGAGGCGCTGCTCATGGGCAAGAACGGCGTGGACGGGGTCTACGACTCCGACCCGAAGACCAACCCGGACGCCGTGAAGTTCGACGCGCTCGGCTACGGCGAGGTCATCACGCGCGACCTGAAGGTCGCCGACGCCACGGCCGTCACGCTGTGCCGCGACAACAAGCTTCCGATCCTCGTCTTCGAGCTTCTGGCCGAAGGCAATATCGCTCGTGCCGTCAAGGGTGAGAAGATCGGCACCCTGGTGGATGACCAGGGCAACCGGGCCTGACCGGGATTCACCCGGAGCCCGACCGGGCAATCCTCCGGAGCCTGGCCGGGGGATGGACAATGTTCTGCCGGTCGGGAACCGTGCAGGAAGAAGACGCGACGCAGCCGGCCGCCGCCCCGACAAGGAACCGCAGCCGGGCCTTACTCAAGACACGCAGGAGCAAGTGGTGATCGAAGAGACCCTCCTCGAGGCCGAGGAGAAGATGGAGAAGGCCGTCGTGGTCGCCAAGGAGGACTTCGCCGCGATCCGCACCGGCCGTGCGCACCCGGCGATGTTCAACAAGATCGTGGCCGACTACTACGGTGCGCCGACGCCGATCAACCAGCTGGCCTCGTTCTCCGTGCCGGAGCCGCGCATGGCCGTCGTGACCCCGTTCGACAAGAGCGCGCTGCGCAACATCGAGCAGGCCATCCGCGACTCCGACCTGGGCGTCAACCCGAGCAACGACGGCAACATCATCCGTGTGGTGTTCCCCGAGCTCACCGAGGAGCGCCGCCGCGACTACATCAAGGTCGCCAAGGGCAAGGGCGAGGACGCCAAGGTGTCCATCCGCTCCGTGCGCCGCAAGGCCAAGGACGCCATCGACAAGCTGATCAAGGACGGCGAGGTCGGCGAGGACGAGGGCCGTCGTGCGGAGAAGGAGCTCGACGACACCACCGCGAAGTACGTCGCCCAGGTGGACGAGCTCCTGAAGCACAAGGAATCGGAGCTGCTCGAAGTCTGATGAACGACTCTTCCTGGGGGGCGCCGCCCGGGGCCGGGCAAGCCGGCTACTGGGAGCCGTCCGGCCAGGGGCCTGGCCAGGGGTATGTCCATGGGGCTGCCCCGGCGGGTCCCGCGTACGATGCGCCTGAGGCGCAGCACACTCGCCCCATGCCCATCGTGCCCGACGGATCCGCCGTACCCCCGTACGGCGGCGACCAGGATGACGACCGGGGGGCCGCTCGGCTGAGCGGCCCCTTGTTCCGCGACGACGCGTCGCCGGCACAGCCGTACGACATGCCGCGGGCGCAGCCCTATGGGGCGGTGCCGCAGAATCCGGAGCCCATGCACGACGCCCCGCAGCCGGCCCCCGCGCCGCAGAAGAAGAGTGCGGGCCGAGACCTGGGCGCGGCCATAGGCGTCGGGGTCGGGCTCGGTGCGGTGATCGTCGCGTCGCTGTTCGTCGTCAAGGCCGTGTTCGTCGGTGTGATCGCGGTGGCCGTGGTCGTCGGTCTGTGGGAACTGACCAGCCGGCTCCAGGAGCGCAAGCAGATCAAGGCGCCGCTCGTGCCGCTGGCGCTGGGCGGCGCGGCGATGGTCGTCGCCGGGTACGCCCGCGGCGCCGAGGGCGCGTGGGTGGCGATGGCCCTCACCGCGCTGGCCGTGCTCGTCTGGCGGATGACCGAGCCGCCCGAGGGCTACCTCAAAGACGTCACCGCCGGGGTCTTCGCGGCGTTCTACGTGCCGTTCCTGGCCACGTTCGTCGCGCTGATGCTCACCGCCGACGACGGTCCCTGGCGGGTGCTGACGTTCCTCCTCCTGACCGTGGTCAGCGACACCGGGGCGTACGCGGTCGGCTGGCGCTTCGGCAAGCACAAGCTCGCTCCGCGGATCAGCCCCGGCAAGACCCGTGAGGGCCTGTTCGGCGCGGTGAGCTTCGCCATGGTCGCCGGCGCGCTGTGCATGCACTTCCTGGTGGACGACGGCCGCTGGTGGCAGGGCCTGCTGCTGGGCCTCGCGGTCGCCGCCAGCGCCACGCTGGGCGACCTCGGCGAGTCCATGATCAAGCGGGACCTGGGCATCAAGGACATGGGCACCTTGCTGCCGGGGCACGGCGGCATCATGGACCGGCTGGACTCGCTGCTGCCGACGGCGCCGGTGGTGTGGCTGCTGATGGTGCTGTTCGTCGGCTCCGGCTGACCGGTTGTTCGTGTCGTCGAGCCCCTGCCCGTCGCCGGGCGGGGGCTCGGTGCTTTCTCCGGCGGTGGCCGAGGGCCGCGCCCGGTGGGAGGATTTCGGTGTACGCCCGCGAAGGGGGTCCACCCATGTCCGCCATCCGCGAATCCATCGACATCGACTGCACGCCCGCAGACGCCTACGCCTATCTCACCGACCCCTCCCACCTGCCGGAATGGCAGCTGAGCGCGGTCTCGGCCGAGCCGCTCGAAGCGGGTCCCCTCCACCCCGGCTCCCAGGTCCGGGTCACCCGCCGTATCGGCACCCGCGAGATTCCGATGACCGTGGAGTTCGACGCGCTCGACCCGCCGTACAGCTGGGATCTGCACGGCATCGAGGGGCCCGTACGTCCTCGCACGCACGGCCGGATCGAGCCGCTCGACGACGGACGCCGCTCCCGCGTGACCATCGAGATCGACTTCGAGGGCCACGGCCTCGGCAAGGCCCTGGTGCCCCTCGTCGTCCGCCCCCAGATCCGCAAGGAACTGCCGCGCGACGAGGCACTGCTGAAGCAGCGGCTGGAGCAGACCGGCCCCTGAACGGCAGGGTCGTGGGTCACTCATAACGATCTGCGACACTGGTAGGACCATGCCCAAGCCCGGAGAACTCACCTTTGTCGCGCCGCGCGGAGCCAAGCTGCCGCCGCGGCATCTCGCCGATCTCTCGCCCGCCGAGCGCAAGGAGGCGGTGGCCGAGGCCGGCGAGAAGCCGTTTCGCGCCAAGCAGCTGTCGCAGCACTACTTCGCGCGGTACGCGCACGACCCGCAGGAGTGGACCGACATTCCGGCCGGGTCGCGGGAGAAGCTGCGGGAGGCGCTGTTCCCGGAGCTGATGACCGTCGTACGGCATCTGTCGACGGACGAGGGGACCACGCGCAAGACGCTGTGGCGGCTGTTCGACGGCACGCTCGTCGAGTCGGTGCTGATGCGCTACCCGGACCGGGTGACCATGTGCATCAGCTCGCAGGCCGGATGCGGGATGAACTGCCCGTTCTGCGCGACCGGGCAGGCAGGGCTGGACCGGAACCTGTCGACGGCCGAGATCGTGCACCAGATCGTCGACGGTATGCGGGCGCTGCGGGACGGCGAGGTGCCCGGTGGGCCCGCGCGGCTGTCCAACATCGTCTTCATGGGCATGGGCGAGCCCCTCGCCAACTACAAGCGGGTCGTCGGTGCCATCCGCGCCCTGACCGACCCGGCGCCGGACGGGCTCGGGCTGTCGCAGCGCGGCATCACCGTGTCGACCGTCGGCCTCGTGCCCGCCATCCACCGGTTCGCCGACGAGGGCTTCAAGTGCCGGCTGGCGATCTCCCTGCACGCCCCGGACGACGAGCTGCGCGACACGCTCGTCCCCGTGAACACGCGGTGGAAGGTGCGCGAGGTCCTGGACGCCGGGTTCGAGTACACCGAGAAGTCCGGGCGCCGGCTGTCCATCGAGTACGCGCTGATCCGCGACATCAACGACCAGGCGTGGCGCGGCGACCGCCTCGGGCGGCTGCTCAAGGGCAAGCCGGTCCATGTGAACCTGATCCCGCTGAACCCCACTCCGGGCTCGAAGTGGACCGCCTCGCGGCCCGAGGACGAGAAGGCGTTCGTCGAGGCCATCGCCGCCCATGGTGTGGCCGTGACCATCCGGGACACCCGAGGTCAGGAGATCGACGGAGCCTGTGGTCAGCTCGCGGCGACCGAGCGGTAGTCTGACCCCGTCAGTACAACTTCATATCTCGTACAACTTTATATCCCGAACATCTTCATATTCCGACAGGGGAGCGCCACAGCGCTGAGAGTGCGGCAATCGGGCCGCAGACCCTCTGAACCTCGCCCAGGTCATTCTGGGTAGGAAGTTCGGTCATCACTCGAGCTGTTGCGCCCTGCTCGGGGCACCCCCGGTGTCCCGGGCAGGGCCGCGTCTCTTCCTGGACCGCCCCAGGAGGAAAACCAAGTGCACACCAAGACGTTCGTCGCCGCGGCCGTCGGCCTCGGCCTGATCACGCTGTCCGCGTGCGGATCGTCCGACTCCGACACCAAGAGCGAAGGGCCGGGGTCCAAGACCGTCACCCTCGTCAGTCACAGCTCGTGGGCGGTGTCCGAGGACGTCCTCGCCGCCTTCGAGAAGCAGTCCGGCTACAAGGTCAAGGTCCTGGAGGACGGCGACGCCGGCCAGGCCGTCAACAAGGCCATCCTCACCAAGGACAACCCGCAGGGCGACGTCTTCTTCGGCGTCGACAACACCCTGCTGTCCCGGGCCCTCGACAACGGACTGTTCCAGCCGTACGAGGCCAAGGGGCTCGACCAGGTCGGCGCCGAGTACCAGCTCGACAAGGACGAGCACCGGGTCACGCCCGTCGACTTCGGCGACATCTGCGTCAACTACGACAAGCAGTACTTCGCGGACCACAAGCTGACCCCGCCGGCCTCCCTGGACGACCTGGTCGAGCCCGCGTACAAGAACCTCCTCGTCACCGAGAACGCCTCCACCTCCTCGCCCGGCCTCGGCTTCCTGCTCGGTACGGCCGCGAAGTACGGCGACGACGGCTGGCCGGACTACTGGAAGAAGCTCAAGGCCAACGGCGTGAAGGTCGTCGACGGCTGGGAGCAGGCCTACAACGAGGAGTTCTCCGGCTCGGCCGGCGGCAAGAAGGCCAAGGCCGACCGGCCGCTGGTGGTGTCGTACGCCTCCTCCCCGCCCGCCGAGGTGATCTTCGCCGACCCGAAGCCGAAGACCGCGCCCACCGGTGTCGCGCAGGGCACCTGCTTCCGGCAGATCGAGTTCGCGGGGCTGCTCGGCAACGCGAAGAACTCCGAGGGCGGCAAGGCGCTGATCGACTTCCTCGTCTCGCAGCGCTTCCAGGAGGACATGCCGCTGAACATGTTCGTCTACCCCGTGACCAAGGGCGCGAAGGTGCCCGCCGAGTTCACCCGGTACGGCCCCGCCGCGAAGGCGCCCGAGACCATGGACCCGGCGAAGATCGCCGAGCACCGGGATGAGTGGGTCACGTCGTGGACCTCGCTCGTACTGAAGTAACCGCCCGCAAGCGGCGTACCGGGAGCGCGGCGCGGCTCGGGCTGATGGCCCTGCCCGTCGCGTTCTTCGGGCTGTTCTTCGCCTACCCCGTCGCCGCGATCGTCGAGCGCGGTCTGCACGCCGACGGGGTCTGGCAGCTGGGGCGGCTCGGCGAGGTGCTCGCCGACCCCGGCATCCGGCACGTGCTGTGGTTCACCACCTGGCAGGCGCTCGCCTCGACCGCGCTCACCCTGGCGATCGCGCTGCCCGGCGCCTACGTCTTCGCCCGCTTCGACTTCCCCGGCAAGCAGGTGCTGCGCGCGGTGGTGACCGTGCCCTTCGTGCTGCCGACCGTGGTGGTCGGCACCGCGTTCCTGGCCGTCGTAGGCCGTGGCGGGCTGCTGGACGAGCTGTGGGGCGTACGGCTGGACACCACCGTGTGGGCGATCCTGCTCGCGCACGTCTTCTTCAACTACGCGGTCGTCGTACGGACCGTCGGCGGGCTGTGGGGCCAGCTCGACCCGCGGCAGGAGGAGGCCGCGCGGATGCTCGGCGCGTCCCGCCTCGCCGCGTGGCGCACGGTCACGCTGCCCGCGCTGGGTCCGGCCGTCGCGGCCGCGGCCCTGATGGTGTTCCTGTTCACCTTCACGTCCTTCGGCGTGGTCCAGATCCTCGGCGGGCCGACGTTCTCGACGCTGGAGGTCGAGATCTACCGGCAGACCACCGAGATCTTCGACCTGACCACGGCCGCCGTGCTCACCGTGGTCCAGTTCGCCGCGGTGGGCGCGATCCTCGCGGTGCACGCGTGGACCGTACGGCGGCGGGAGACGGCTCTGAAGCTGGTGGACGCGTCGGTGACCGCGGCGCGGCCGCGCGGGGCGGGGCAGTGGGCGCTGCTCGCCGGGGTGCTGGTCACGGTCGCGGTCCTGCTGGTGCTGCCGCTGGCGGTGCTGGTGCAGCGGTCGCTGGACGCGCCGGACTTCGGCTACTACAAGGCGCTGACCCGTGAGGACGGGGGCGCGTTCCTCGTCCCGCCGATCGAGGCGATCGGGAACTCGCTGGAGTACGCGGCCGCGGCCACCGCCTTCGCCGTCCTGATCGGCGGGCTGGCCGCCGCCGCGCTGACCCGGCGGGACGCGGGGCGGCTGGTGCGCGGGTTCGACGCGCTGCTGATGCTGCCGCTCGGGGTGTCCGCGGTGACCGTCGGCTTCGGCTTCCTGATCGCCCTCGACGAGCCGCCGCTGGATCTGCGGGCCTCCTGGCTGCTGGTGCCGCTCGCGCAGGCGCTGGTCGGCGTGCCCTTCGTGGTACGGACGATGCTGCCGGTGCTGCGGGCGGTGGACGCGCGGCTGCGGGAGGCCGCTGCCGTGCTCGGGGCGTCGCCCTGGCGGGTGTGGCGCGAGGTGGACCTGCCGATGGTGCGGCGGGCGCTGCTGGTCGCCGCCGGGTTCGCCTTCGCCGTGTCGCTGGGCGAGTTCGGGGCGACCGTGTTCATCGCGCGGGCGGACAACCCGACCCTGCCGGTCGCGGTGGCCAAGCTGCTGGGCCGGCCCGGCGACCTCAACTACGGGCAGGCGATGGCCCTGTCGACGATTCTGATGCTGGTGTGCGCGGTGGCCCTGCTGATCCTGGAGCGGCTGCGGACCGACCGGACGGGGGAGTTCTGATGCTGCTGGGCCTGGAGGACGCGACCGTACGGTTCGGCGGGCGGGCCGTGCTCGACGGCGTCGACCTCGCTGTCGCCGAGCACGAGATCGTGTGTGTGCTCGGGCCGAGCGGCAGCGGCAAGTCGACCCTGCTGCGGGCCGTGGCGGGCTTGCAGCCGCTGGACGCCGGACGGGTGCTGCTCGACGGGCGCGACCAGGCGGGCGTGCCCGCGCACCGGCGGGGCGTGGGCCTGATGTTCCAGGACCACCAGCTCTTCCCGCAGCGGGACGTCGGCGGCAATGTCGCCTTCGGGCTGCGCATGCACGGCGCGTCGAAGCGGCAACAGCAGGAGCGGGTCGGTGAGTTGCTCGACCTCGTCGGTCTGCCGGGTGCCGCGCGGCGGGCCGTGGCCGCGCTGTCCGGCGGCGAGCAGCAGCGGGTGGCGCTCGCCCGGGCCCTGGCGCCCAGGCCGCGGCTGCTGATGCTGGACGAGCCGCTCGGCCAGCTCGACCGGTCGCTGCGCGAGCGGCTCGTGGTCGAACTGCGGGAGCTGTTCGGCCGGTTGGGCACGACCGTGCTCGCCGTCACCCACGACCAGGGTGAGGCCTTCGCGCTGGCCGACCGGGTCGTGGTCATGCGGGAGGGGCGTATCGCCCAGTCCGGAACGCCCCTTGAGGTGTGGCAGCGGCCGGCCGACGAGTTCGTCGCCCGCTTCCTCGGCTTCGACAACGTGGTCGCGGCGACCGTGACCGCAGGGGCCGCGGACACGCCCTGGGGCAAGCTGCCGGTGCCGGAGGGCTCCCCGCAGGGCGCTCGTCCCGTGCTCGTACGGCCCGCCGGGGTGCGGCTGGTGCCCGTGGCGGACGGGCTGCGCTGCACGGTGACCGCCCGCACCTTCAAGGGCACCCATGTCGCGGTCCACCTCCAGCCGGAGGACGCGCCCCGCCTCGAGGCGGCCTGCGCACTGCGGGACGCGCCGGAGGTCGGGGCCGCGGTGGGGGTGGAGTTCGAGGCGGAGGAGGTCGTGGTGCTGGAGCGGACCGCCCTCGACCGAGCCGAGGGCTGATCGAGGGCGTCCCGCTCCGAGGCGTCAGCGGCTGCTGACGAGGGCGTCCCGCTCCGAGACGTCAGCGGCTGCTGTTCGAGCCGCGTCGGCGCAGGCCGAAGAAGACCGCGCCACCGCCGACCACGACCAGGGCGGCCGCGACGCCGGCGATCAGACCGGTGTTGGAGTTCGCGCCGGTCTCGGCGAGGTTGGAGTCACCGGCCGCGGGCGAGGGGGCGTTGCCCGGAGCGGTCTCCGCGGGCGGAGCGCTCTCGCTCTCAGGCGCCGAGGGCGTGGGCGTGGCCGACTCGGAGGGGGCGGGGGCGCTCTCCGAGGGAGTCTCCGACGGCGTCGGGGTCGGGCTGGGCTTCGGGGGCTCGTCCTTCTTGCAGGGGGTGGACGGCGTCACGAGGTTCGGCTCGATGTCCTCGTCGACATAGCCCGGCGCCAGGACGTGGATGCGGTACTCCGCGTTCGGCTTCCAGTCCTCGGTGAAGGTGATCGTGGTGCCCTCGCGGGAGCCCTTCACCTCCTGGGTGCCGACGAGGCGTTCGTCGGCTCCCTTGTTCTCCAGGTAGACCGAGACCGTGGCGAGGACGCCGGACGGGTCCTTGTCGGTCACGGTGATGACGCCCTTGCTGCCGTCGCACGCCGCGGCAGCCGAGAACTCGCTGATGTCGCAGGCCAGCGCGTTGCCCGCGACACCGAGAGCGAGCGCGGCGGAAGCGGCGGCGACACCGAGGGCACGCACGGAACGGCGTGCGTTACGGGGGGTTATGGACACGTTTGTCCTTAAGTGAGGTGCAATTGAGGGGGGTTGAGGCTCACTGGTTTATAAGCGGCCCATAAGAAGTGTCAATGCACCTGCGTACCAAGGGGACTTGGCTTTACCTGCTTATTAATCGCCGACAGGTTTCAACGCCGGGACATTTCAGCCACCCAGCCGCCTCAACGCCTCCGGCGCCTCCTCGATCCGGTCGACCAGCGCGATCCGCGCGTCCATCGACCGCTCACGGGCCAAGGACCGCAGCAGCGGCCAGGCCGGCAGCTTCTCCGTCCAGTGCGCCCGGTCCACCAGCACCATGGGCGTCGGCTCACCGCGCGACTCGTAGTAGTTCGGGGTCGCGTTGTCGAAGATCTCCTGTACGGTGCCGGCGGCGCCGGGCAGGAACACCACGCCCGCGTTGGAGCGGGCGAGCAGGCCGTCCTCGCGGGTGGCGTTGGCGAAGTACTTGGCGATGTGCGCGGCGAAGGGGTTCGGCGGCTCATGGCCGTAGAACCAGGTGGGGATACCGACCGAGCCGCCGCCCTTGGGCCAGCGGGCGCGCACCTCGAAGGCGGCCGCCGCCCACGCGGTGACCGACGGCGTGAACTTCGGCGCCCCGGCCAGGATGTCGAGGGACTCGGTCAGCATGGCGTCGTCGTACGGGGCGGCGTACGCGCCCAGGTTCGCCGCCTCCATCGCGCCCGGGCCGCCGCCGGTGGCGACCGTGAAACCGGCACGGGCCAGCTCGCGGCCGAGCCGCGCGGCACCGGCGTACTGCTGTGTGCCGCGGCCCATCGCGTGGCCGCCCATGACGCCCACCACCCGGTCGCCGGACAGCAGTTCGTCGAGCGCGTCCGAGACGGAGTCGTCGTGGACGGCACGCAGCATGGACGCGAAGATGTCGCCGTCGGCCTTCGTACGCTGGAACCACGCGTAGGCGCGGGCGTCGGGCGTGGCCTCGTAGCCGCCGTCGGCGAGGGAGGCGAACAGCTCGTCGGGCGAGTAGACCTGGCCGCGGTACGGGTCGAACGGCAGGTCCGGGACCGGCGGGAAGACCAGTGCGCCGTCCGCGCGGACCTTGGTGGCCGCGTCCTCGCGCATCGGGCAGCCGAGGAAGACGGCGCCGGAGGTGTCGGTGGTGAGCAGCTCGCGGGTGCGGTCCGTCAGGTCGACGGCCTGGACACGGAATCCGGCGAGTGTGCCGCGCGCGGCGACGGTCGCGTCGAACTCCTCGAGCGTCTCGATCTCGCGGTCGTTGTGGTGGGCCGCATGGGCGGGCATCGTCTGCACGCGCCCATGCTAGGCACCGTGTTCGACATGGCGGGCCTCAGCCCTGGGCGGAGCTCTCGCCGGCGGAGGCCTCGCCCTGCACCGCGGCCGGGTCCATCCACATGATCTCCCAGGTGTGACCGTCGAGGTCGTCGAAGGCGCGGCCGTACATGAAGCCCATGTCCTGCGTCTTGCCGGTCGCGGTGCCGCCGAGGGCGATCGCCTTGTCGACCAGCTCGTCGACCTTCTCGCGGCTCTCCGCGCTCAGACACACCAGCACCTCGCTGGACTTCGTCGCGTCCGCGATCTCCTTGTCGGTGAAGGTCGCGTAGAACGGCTTGGTGAGCAGCATCGCCACGATGGTGTCGCTGATCACGACCGAGGCCGCGTTCTCGTCGCTGAACTGGGGGTTGATCGTGTAGCCGAGCCCGGTGAAGAACGCCTTGGCGGCGTCCAGGTCGTTCACGGGCAGGTTCACGAAGATCATCTGCTGGTACATGCGGTCTCTCTCCCATCGGGCTTCCGCGACGGTGTCGCGCTGTTTCGTGGGGGTAGACCGGGACGCGCCCGGGAACTCATCGCTCCCCGCCGATCTTTCCGCCCTGTCTTTTCGCGTACGGGGCTCAGCGCGTCAGCGGCTGGGCCGCGAGTTCCGCGACGATCAAAGTGAGCGGGCCGAACAGTGCCAGCAGGGCGCCCGCGCGAAGGGCCGCGGCCGCGCGCAGGGTCGTCGACGGGGCGCCGAGGCGGAGCAGGGCGGCCGTGGTGTCGGCGCGGGCGTGCTTGGCCTCCACCGCAGCGGTGAGCAGGGTCGCCAGCGTGCAGCCGGCCACGAGGAGCGAGCCGAGCGTGGTGAGCGGGCCGATGGTGGCGCCGTCCGGGTCGTACAGCGTGCCCATGGCGTACGCGGCGGAGGTCACCGCGCAGACCACGCCCAGCGGGCGGCCGATGCGGACGGCTTCCTCCATGAGGATGCGGCCTGCCAGCAGACGCAGCGCACCGGGGCGGACCGCCTGCAGCAGCCTGCCGCACAGGTACGTGAGACCCGGGCCCGCCAGGGCGAGTCCTACGGCGGTGAGGGTCCAGCCGACCAGGACGCCCAGGGAGTTGCCGACGAGGCCGCCGGGCAGGGCGAGGCCGGGGCTCGCCGTGGCACGGGTCGCGTAGGCCTCCACGGCCAGGCCCGCGGCGAGCGTGGCGACACCCCAGGGGAGAGCGGCGGGGGCGGAGCCCGGTGCCGGGGGGCGGGCTGCGTCGGGGCTGTGCGCCGGGGTGGGGGTGGGGTGGGTGTCGGCGGCCTGCGCAGACGCGGTGGTGGCGACCCGCGCCGACGAGGTGCCGTCGTCCTGCGCCGGCGGGGTGTCGGCGACCCGCGCCGACAAGGTGGCGTCGGTCTGCACCGATGGGCTGTCGCCCAGGCGCGCAGACGCGGTGTCTCCGGCCCGCGCCGACGAGGTGCCGTCGGTCTGCACCGACGGGATGTCACCGAGCCGCGCCGACGCGGTGTCTCCGGCCCGCGCCGACAAGGTGTCGCCGTCCCGCGCGGCAGCCGTCGCCCCGCCGGCCCGGCCCTCCGCAGGCCGAGTGGGCCTCCTCGACCCGGGCCACCTCGCGCCGAAGCGGCCGTACGCCCCGAAGGTCTCCCTCGCCGCGGCGCTCTTGCCGTAGGCGCCGAAGCGTCCGAAGAAGCGGGGAGCGTCCGGGCGGCGCGGCTCGCGGGGGCGCAGGGTGACGGCCACCGACAGCGAGGCGATCACCGGGAGGAGGGACAGCAGGGTCAGGGCCGCGGGAAGCGGCAGGGGCTGGTCCGCGGCCAGGGTGTCGGCGGCGTCGCCGTCGAAGGGGAGGCCGGTGAGGTCGCCGCGCAGGTGGAGGAAGAACAGCAGGGCCAGCATGGAGCCGAGCAGGGTCGACAGGGCCGTCGTCGTCGCCGAGACGGCCATCTGACGGGCCGGTCCCAGACCGATCGCGGACAGGCCCTGGCGGGGCTTGGTGCCAGGGTCCGTGCGGGCGACCGCCACCGCGAAGTGGACCGTCGCGGCCAGCGGCACCATGCACCAGGCGAGCCGCAGCAGGGAGGACCCGGTCGCGTCGGGGTGGGACAGGGCGTGACCGAGGGCACACAGCAGCAGGAAGCCCGTACCCGCCGAGGCAGCGGCCACCAGCAGGCGGCGCAGCTGGACGGCCGGACGGGCGCCGCGGGTCAGACGGAGAGCGAGCACGCGGCCCGGCCTTCCGACTCGGCCATGGGCGGCAGGTGGACGGTCTTCACCTGGCGGCCGTCGAGCAGGGACACCGTGCGGTCGGCCAGGGCCGCGGTCTCCGCGTCGTGCGTGGCCAGCACCACCGTGATGCCGTGCGAGCGGGCGGCCGTCGTCAGGGTGCGCAGCACATGCGCGCGGTCGGCGCGGTGCAGCGGGGCCGTCGGCTCGTCGGCGAAGAGCACCGAGGGCGCCGGGGCCAGGGCGCGGGCGATGCAGACGCGCTGGCGTTCGGCGTGGGTCAGCTCGTGCGGGCGTTTCCTCGACCGCTCGCCCACGTCCAGGCGTTCCAGCCACTCCAGCGCGGCGGTCTTGGCGCGGCGCCGGCTCGTGCCGCGCAGCATCAGCGGCAGGGCGGCGTTCTCCCACACGGTCAGCTCGGGCACCAGCACCGGCGCCGGGTCGATCCAGCAGAAGCGGTCGCGGCGCAGCCGCTCGCGGGCCAGTGCACCCATGGTGTGGACGGGGACGCTGTTGAACCAGACCTCGCCGCGACGCGCGGGCACCAGGCCGGACAGACAGGCCAGCAGGGCGGTCTTGCCGCTGCCGCGCGGGCCGCCGACGGCCAGGATCTCGCCCTCGCGCACGCCGAGGGAGACACCGTTGAGCGCGGGCGAGCCGTCGCTGTGCTGGTAGTGCAGGGACCGTGCCCAGAGCACGTCGTTGTCCGGCGGGGCCTCCATGGGCGTACACCTTCGTTCAGATCCGTAGTTCCGTGCCTCGTCCCCCGTCCGGGGGAACGAAGACAGGGCCGATCGGTTACCAGGCACGCTAGGGACCGGGATCCGGAACGCCGGACAGCACGCGGCCCGGGGTGCACCGTTCTCACTCGAACGGGTGCACCCCGGGCCGGAAATCGGTCTAACCGCGGGGGCCTAGAGCTTCGTCCAGGCCTCGGTCAGGGTCGCGCGCAGGATCTGCTCGATCTCGTCGAAGGTCTCCTGGTTGGAGATCAGCGGCGGGGCGAGCTGGATGACCGGGTCGCCACGGTCGTCGGCACGGCAGTACAGGCCGTTGTCGAAGAGCGCCTTCGACAGGAAGCCGTACAGGACGCGCTCGGTCTCCTCGTCGTTGAAGGACTCCTTGGTGTTCTTGTCCTTCACCAGCTCGATGCCGTAGAAGAAGCCGTTGCCGCGGACGTCGCCGACGATCGGCAGGTCGTGCAGCTTCTGCAGCGTGGAGAGGAAGTTGCCCTCGTTGTCGAGGACGTGCTGGTTCAGCTTCTCCTTCTCGAACAGGTCGAGGTTGGCGATGCCGACAGCGGCGGAGACCGGGTGGCCGCCGAAGGTGTAGCCGTGCAGGAAGGTGTTGTCACCCTTGTAGAACGGCTCGGCGAGGCGGTCGGAGATGATGCACGCGCCGATCGGGGAGTAGCCCGAGGTCATGCCCTTGGCGCAGGTGATCATGTCCGGCACGTAGCCGAACTTGTCGCACGCGAAGGTGGTGCCCAGGCGGCCGAAGGCGCAGATGACCTCGTCGGAGACGAGCAGCACGTCGTACTGGTCGCAGATCTCGCGCACGCGCTGGAAGTAGCCGGGCGGCGGCGGGAAGCAGCCACCGGCGTTCTGCACCGGCTCCAGGAAGACCGCGGCGACGGTCTCGGGGCCCTCGAAGAGGATCTGCTGCTCGATCTGGTCGGCGGCCCAGCGGCCGAAGGCCTCGGGGTCGTCGCCGAAGAGCGGGGCGCGGTAGATGTTGGTGTTGGGCACCTTGTGCGCGCCCGGCACCAGCGGCTCGAAGGGGGCCTTCAGAGCCGGCAGGCCGGTGATGGACAGGGCGCCCTGCGGGGTGCCGTGGTAGGCGACCGCGCGGGAGATGACCTTGTACTTGGTCGGCTTGCCCTGCAGCTTGAAGTACTGCTTGGCGAGCTTCCAGGCGGTCTCGACGGCCTCGCCGCCACCGGTGGTGAAGAAGACCTTGTTCAGGTCGCCCGGGGCCTCGTTCGCGAGGCGCTCGGCCAGCTCGACGGCCTTGGGGTGGGCGTAGGACCACACCGGGAAGAAGGCGAGCTCCTGGGCCTGCTTGGCGGCGGTCTCGGCGAGTTCCGTGCGGCCGTGACCGGCCTGGACCACGAACAGGCCGGCGAGACCGTCGAGGTAGCGCTTGCCCTTGTCGTCGTAGATGTAGGTGCCCTCGCCCCGGACGATCGTCGGGACGGGGGAGTTCTCGTACGAGGACATGCGGGTGAAGTGCATCCACAGGTGGTCGTACGCGGACTTGCTGAGGTCCTTTGTGCTCACGGTTATCGGGTTCCCCACATGTAGGTCTGCTTCTTCAGCTTCAGGTAGACGAAGCTCTCGGTGGAGCGCACGCCGGACAGGGCCCGGATGCGTTTGTTGATGACGTCCAGCAGGTGGTCGTCGTCCTCGCAGACGATCTCCGCGAGGATGTCGAACGAGCCCGCGGTCATCACCACGTACTCGACTTCCGACATGGCCGTCAGCGCGTCCGCTATCGCCTCGACATCGCCCTCGACGTTGATGCCGACCATCGCCTGCCGCCGGAAGCCCACGGTGAGCGGGTCCGTGACGGCGACGATCTGCATGACGCCCTGGTCGAGCAGCTTCTGGACGCGCTGGCGCACGGCCGCCTCGGAGAGGCCGACGGCCTTGCCGATCGCGGCGTACGGCCGGCGGCCGTCCTCCTGGAGCTGCTCGATGATGGCGAGGGAGACGGCATCCAGCTGGGGATTGCCGCCGTTCCTGGACTCGCGTGAGTCCTTCTGGTCTGCGCTTCGACTGGCCACGACCTCACTGTGCACGAGGACTCGACAGTTTTGCAAGGCCAGATCGATGAAATTCGTTGTTTACGAGTTTGAAGCTTGCGGATTTCGCAGATTGATGGCGCTGAGGGGTGTTGAAACCGTGGGTCGAGCGACTAGGGTGGGCATCTCAAGGAATGGACATCCGACAGGAGGGCCGGCAGTGAGCACCGAGCTGCGTCGTCTGCGCAACTACATCGACGGGGAGTTCCGGGACGCCGCCGACGGACGGACCACGGACGTGGTCAACCCCGCTACGGGCGAGGCGTACGCGACCGCGCCGCTGTCCGGGCAGGCCGACGTCGACGCCGCCATGGCGGCCGCGGCGGCCGCGTTCCCGGCATGGCGCGACACCACGCCCGCCGAGCGGCAGAAGGCCCTGCTGAAGATCGCGGACGCGTTCGAGGAGCGCGCCGAGGACTTGATCGCGGCCGAGGTCGAGAACACCGGCAAGCCGGTCGGTCTCACCCGTTCGGAGGAGATCCCTCCGATGGTCGACCAGATCCGCTTCTTCGCGGGCGCGGCCCGCATGCTCGAGGGCCGCTCGGCCGGCGAGTACATGGACGGCATGACCTCGATCATCCGCCGTGAGCCGGTCGGCGTCTGCGCGCAGGTCGCCCCGTGGAACTACCCGATGATGATGGCCGTGTGGAAGTTCGCCCCGGCCATCGCCGCGGGCAACACCGTCGTGCTGAAGCCCTCGGACACCACCCCGGCGTCCACCGTGCTGATCGCCGACATCATCGGCTCGATCCTGCCCAAGGGCGTCTTCAACGTCATCTGCGGCGACCGCGAGACCGGCCGCATGATGGTCGAGCACTCCACCCCGGCGATGGCCTCCATCACCGGCTCCGTGCGCGCCGGCATGTCCGTCGCCGAGTCGGCGTCGAAGGACCTCAAGCGCGTCCACCTGGAGCTGGGCGGCAAGGCCCCGGTCGTGGTCTTCGAGGACACCGACATCGCCAAGGCCGTCGAGGACATCTCCGTCGCGGGCTTCTTCAACGCCGGCCAGGACTGTACGGCCGCCACCCGCGTCCTGGTCCAGGAGTCGATCCACGACGAGTTCGTGGCCGCCCTCGCCAAGGCCGCCGCCGAGACCAAGACCGGCCAGCCGGACGACGAGGACGTGCTCTTCGGCCCGCTGAACAACCCCAACCAGCTCAAGCAGGTCGCGGGCTTCATCGAGCGCCTCCCCGCCCACGCCAAGGTCGAGGCGGGCGGCCAGCAGGTCGGCGACAAGGGCTACTTCTACGCCCCGACCGTCGTCTCGGGCCTCAAGCAGGACGACGAGATCGTCCAGAACGAGGTCTTCGGCCCGGTCATCACCGTCCAGTCCTTCACCGACGAGGACCAGGCCGTCGAGTGGGCCAACGGCGTCGAGTACGCCCTCGCCTCCTCCGTGTGGACCAAGGACCATGGCCGTGCCATGCGCATGTCCAAGAAGCTCGACTTCGGCTGCGTGTGGATCAACACCCACATCCCGCTGGTCGCCGAGATGCCGCACGGCGGCTTCAAGAAGTCCGGCTACGGCAAGGACCTCTCGGGCTACGGCTTCGAGGACTACACCCGCATCAAGCACGTGATGACGTCGCTGGACGCGTAAGCGCCCGCACGCACACAAGCGCGGCCCCGGACGGAGGAAGATCCGTCCGGGGCCGCGCTTGTTGTGTCTTCAGTGACTGTGCCCGGAGTCGCCGTGCTCCTCCTCCGGTACGGCGGTGCCGCCCCCGGCGTGCACGGTGAAGGCGGCCGTACGGACCTGGCCGCCGACCTTGAAGTCCAGGAACAGGCGGTAGTCGCCGGCGCTGGGCGCGGCCGCGGTGAAGGCGACCTCGGGACCGGAGGTGGCGCTGCCGTGGGCCTCCTCGTGCGGGTGGACGTGGAGATAGGCCAGGTCGCCGGAGCGCAGGGCGACGAGGTGGCCGTAGGCGCCGAGGTAGGGCTGGAGCCGGGCCGGCCTGCCGTCGCGGGTGACCTCGAAGGCGAGGCCGCTGTCCGCGCCGGGGGCGAGCGACCCGGTGAGCCGGACGGTGTAGCCGTCGACCGTGGCGGTCGGGGCGGTCCCAGGGAGCGCCTCGGGCGCGTACGGTCCCGTGACCGCGAGGTCGGCGCCGAGCGTCAGGTTCTCCCGGCCCGCGGCCGGGGTGAAGTCGGCGAAGACCCGGTAGGTGCCGGCGGCGGGCAGGTCCGCGGTGGTGCTCCAGGTGCCGTCGGCCGCGCGGGCCGGGTGCAGATGGCGGAACGTGGTGAGGTCCCGCGAGGCCACGATCAGGTGCAGCTCCTTCTCGTGCTCGCGCCGGTACTCGGTCACCGGCCGGCCGTCCTCGTCGCGCACGGCGAAGCGCAGGGTGGTCGGCCTGCCTGCCGGGACTCGGGTGGTCTCCAGGTCGAGGGTGTAGCCGTCCTCGGAGATCTGCAGGCCGCCGGGCGTCTCGTCCGTCGCCGTCTTCTTCTTCGCGCCAGGGGTGTGCTGGGCGTGTGCGGCCGTCTCCCTGTGGCCGCCGTGGCCGCCGTCGTCGTCGGGCGAGACCGGTCCGACGGCGTTCCCGACTCCGTAGGCGGTGCCGAACGTGGCGGCCAGGGCGGCGGCGAACGCGCCGATCTTCACTACGGGCTTCATTTCGGGCTCCTGGGTGCGGGCGGAGGCTGCTGCCGCTCCGGGCGGCAGCTCCATTCATACATACCCCCCTGGGGTATTGCAAGGCCTTGCGTGAAATACCTGCCGGGGGTATACCTGTGGGAGTCAGATACCCCCCAGGGGTATGAATGCGGTCCGGGAGGACTCCTCATGACCACCACGGCCCCCGAGGCCACCGCAGCCGGCCGGGTAGAGCTCGCCATCGGCGGCATGACCTGCGCCTCCTGTGCGGCGCGCATCGAGAAGAAGCTCAACCGCATGGACGGCGTCACCGCCACGGTCAACTACGCCACCGAGAAGGCGCAGGTGACGTACACGGGCGAGGTGACCGTGCCCGACCTGATCGCCACGGTCGAGGCCACCGGCTACACCGCGCGGGAGCCGCAGCCGGCCGTGACCGGGGGCGAGGCCGCCGGGGCGCCGTCGGAGCCGGACGAGTTGCAGCCGCTGCGGCAGCGGCTGGTGACGGCGGTCGCGCTGGCGGTGCCGGTGATCGTGATGGCGATGGTCCCGGCGACGCAGTTCGAGTACTGGCAGTGGCTCTCGCTGACCCTCGCCGCGCCGGTGGTGACGTATGCCGCCTGGCCGTTCCACAAGGCCGCCTGGACGAACGCCCGTCATGGTGCGGCGACCATGGACACGCTGATCTCGGTGGGCACGATCGCGGCGTTCGCGTGGTCGCTGTGGGCGCTGTTCCTCGGCACTGCCGGCACGCCCGGGATGACGCACCCCTTCGAGCTGACCATCGCCCGCTCCGACGGTGCCGGGAACATCTACCTGGAGGCGGCGGCCGGGGTGACGGCGTTCATCCTCGCCGGGCGGTACTTCGAGGCGCGGTCCAAGCGCCGGGCGGGGGCCGCGCTGAAGGCGCTGCTGGAGCTGGGCGCGAAGGAAGTCACCGTCCTGCGCGGCGGCCGCGAGGAGCTGATCCCCGTCGGTGACCTGAAGGCCGGGGACCGGTTCCTGGTGCGGCCCGGCGAGAAGATCGCCACCGACGGTGTCGTCGTCGAGGGCACCTCGGCCGTGGACGCCTCGATGCTGACCGGCGAGTCCGTGCCGGTCGAGGTCGGCGCCGGGGACCCCGTCACCGGTGCCACCCTCAACGCCGGCGGCCGGCTGGTCGTCGAGGCCACCCGGGTGGGGGCCGACACGCAGCTGGCGCGGATGGCGAAGATGGTCGAGGACGCGCAGAACGGCAAGGCGGCCGCACAGCGGCTGGCCGACCGGATCTCCGGGGTGTTCGTACCGGTCGTCATCGCGCTCGCGCTCGGCACGCTCGGCTTCTGGCTCGGCTCGGGTGAGGGACTGACCGCCGCCTTCACCGCCGCGGTCGCCGTACTGATCATCGCCTGCCCCTGCGCCCTCGGGCTCGCCACGCCGACCGCGCTCATGGTCGGCACCGGGCGCGGTGCCCAGCTCGGCATCCTGATCAAGGGCCCCGAGGTGCTGGAGAGCACACGCAAGGTCGACACCATCGTGCTGGACAAGACCGGCACCGTCACCACCGGCAGGATGACGCTGCTCGCCGTCCACACGCACGAGGACGAGGCCGAGGTGCTGCGGCTCGCGGGCGCCCTGGAGCACGCTTCCGAGCACCCGATCGCCCAGGCCGTCGCCGCCGGAGCCCTGGAGAAGCTTGGCTCGCTGCCCGCCCCGGAGGACTTCGCGAACATCGCCGGACTCGGCGTCCAGGGCGTCGTCGACGGCCACGCCGTCCTCGTCGGCCGGGAGCGGCTGCTGGCCGAGTGGGCCATCGCCCTGCCCGTGGAGCTGGAGCGCGTCAAGGCCGAGGCGGAGGCGGCGGGCCGGACCGCCATCGCCGTGGCCTGGGACGGGGAGGCCCGTGCGGTGCTGGAAGTGGCCGACGCGGTGAAGGACACGAGCGCCGAGGCCGTCCGGCGGCTGCGCGCCCTCGGGCTCACCCCGATCCTGCTCACCGGGGACAACCGGGCCGTCGCCGAGGCGGTCGCCGCCGAGGTCGGTATCGACGAGGTCATCGCCGAGGTGCTGCCCGAGGACAAGGTCGCCGTCGTGCGGCGGCTGCAGGACGAGGGCCGCTCGGTCGCCATGGTCGGCGACGGCGTCAACGACGCGGCCGCGCTCGCCCAGGCCGACCTGGGCCTGGCCATGGGCACCGGCACCGACGCCGCCATCGAGGCGGGCGACCTCACCCTGGTCCGCGGTGACCTGCGGGTCGCGGCCGACGCCATCCGGCTCGCCCGCCGCACCCTTGGCACCATCCGCACCAACCTGTTCTGGGCCTTCGCCTACAACGTCGCCGCCCTCCCGCTCGCCGCGGCCGGTCTGCTCAACCCGATGATCGCCGGAGCGGCCATGGCCTTCTCCTCGGTCTTCGTGGTCGGCAACTCCCTGCGGCTGCGCCGCTTCAAGGCGGCCTGACCTGGCACGGCAGCCCCGCTTTTGAACGTGTTCAAAAGCGGGGCTACGCTGTGCCCATGAACGACAGAGCCGCCCTGGTGAAGGGCATCCGTGTCTGGCTGACCCTCTTCGTCGTCTGTCTGGTGCTCAGCGGAGCCACCGCGTTTCCTCTGGTCCATGAACTGCGCTGGACCGAGGACCTGTTGCACACCCTCTCCGTCCAGGACCACCTGCCGGGCCTGACGGAGTGGATCGAGCGCGTGCGGCGCGGCCTCGACCGGGCCGACGCCGACTATCCGTTCCTCCTCTACGGCACGGACTGGCTGGCCTTCGCCCACCTCGTGATCGCCGTCTTCTTCTACGGCGTCCTGCGCGATCCGGTCCGCAACATCTGGGTCGTGGAGGCCGGGATGATCGCCTGCGCCGGCATCGTCCCGCTCGCCCTGATCTGCGGACCGATCCGCGGCATCCCCTTCTGGTGGAGCGTCGTCGACATGTCCTTCGGCGTCTTCGGAGTGATCCCGCTGTATGCCGTACGCCGGAGGATCAAGCGGCTGGAGGCGCTGACGGAAGCACCGCCCGCGTCCTCGGCCGCCCCTGTCAGCGGTTGAACGCCGGGAAGGCGAAGCGCTGGGCTATGGCCAGGCCGTCGGAGCGCGCTTCCGTGGAGTTGACGGAGAAGACGACCGTCCGGCACAGGTCGGGGGTGGCGGCGATGCCGGTGGCGTAGCCGGGACGCGAGCCCGACTTGCCCCACACCCGTTGTCCGTTGAGCTTGAAGGTCTCCAGTGCCATGCCGTACCGCGCCCCCTCGATCGGCGGGACCGTGAGCATCTCCTTCAGCAGCGCCGGCGGCACGACCCGGGCGCCGAGCACACCCTTCAGCAGGCGCTCCAGGTCGGCCGTCGTCGAGATCAGGTCACCGGCCGCGAAGCGGTCCGACATGTTCCACTCCGTGACGTCGACCAGTTCGCCGTCGATCCACTCGTAGCCGCGGTTGTGCGGGCCGTGCACCCGCGGGTCCGGGCCCGCGGGGAAGGAGGAGCCGTGCATGCCCAGCGGACGGAAGACCCGCACCTGCGCCTGATGGGCGTACGAGTCGCCGGTGACCTTCTCGATCAGCATGCCGAGCACGGTGTAGTGGATGTTGCCGTACGTCTGCCGCTCACCGGGCGTGTACGCGGGGCCCTTGGCCACCGAGGCCGCCACCACCTCCCGCGGGGTCAGCGTCTCGAAGCGGTGCGGGAACATCTCCTCCGTCGTGTCGCCGAAGCCGGCCCCGGGCTGGAGGCCGCTGGTGAAGGTCAGCAGGTGCCGGACGGTGATCGGGTCCTTGAAGTCGTCGGTGAGCAGGCCCGGCAGATACTCCTGCACGGTGCCGTCGAGGTCGATGCGCCCCTCGGCGACCAGTTGCAGCACGATCGACGCGGTCACCACCTTGGTGGTGGAGCCGGCCCGGAACCGGCCGTGCTCCAGCACCGGCGCCCCGCTGCGCACATCGCGCACCCCGGCCGCGCCGTGCCAGCTCCCCTTGCCGCCCACGCGGATCTGCGCGGCCGTCACCTTGTCGTCCGGTATCCCGGCGAGCGCAGCGGCGAGGGCCTCCGTGTCCGGCCCCGTCGTCCAGGAGCAGGCGGTCGCCGGTGTCCGGCTCTCCGACGCGGCGAACACGGGGGCGGCCAGCGGGCCGGCCGCCAGGGCCAGCGCGAGAGAGGCGGCGACGACGGTCGTACGGCGGTGCAGAGGCATGGGCGGGCTCCGAGGGAGATCGGTGCGGACGTTGTGTGATCATCCTGGAGCAGTGCGTGGCGGAACGGATCATCATCGAGGAGGGCACCGGGCCCTTGGAAAACCCCGACCAACTCGCCTGCGCGGGGAGGGTTTCGGCCGGGGTGGGCCCCTAGGGGTGGCCCTCGGTCCAGCGTTCCTGCGCCGCCATCACCTCGTCGCCGTGCTCGAACGCCCAGGCGCCGAAGGCGTCGATCGGCGCCAGCAACGTCCGGCCCAGGCCGGTCAGTTCGTACTCGACGCGCGGCGGTGAGCCGCCGTACGCGCGCCGGGACACGAGCCCGTTGAACTCCAGTCGGCGAAGAGTCTCGGTCAGTACCTTCTGGCTGATCCCGCCGATCCGCGCGCGCAGGTCGCCGGGGCGGTGGGGGCCGTCCCTCAGGGCCCACAGCACCACCGAGTTCCAGGTGTTGGCGAGCAGATCGAAGGCCAGCCGCGCACGGCAGTCGGCGAGGAAGGTCGAGTCGCTGGTCACATACCGAATGGTGCCTGAACTGCCTTCTACCGTCGGGGAAAACGGACTCGAGCAAGGGAGACGCGCACATGCGCATAGGAATCCTCGGCACCGGCGGCATGGCGGACGCGCTCGGCACCCAGTGGGCGCGGGCCGGGCACCAGGTCCTCGCCGGCGGCCGCTCCGGGCCGACCGGGCTGCGGGAGGCCGCCGAGTTCGGCACGGACGCGGTGCTGCTGGCCGTCCCCCACGAGGCCGCGGCCCAGGTCGTCGCCGGGCTCGCGGAGCCCCTGCGCGGGCGGACGCTGATCGACTGCACCAACCCCGTCGGCGCCGGGTTCGCCCTGCTGACCTCGGGCGGGCCCTCGGCAGCGGAACGTATCGCCGCCGCGGCACCCGGAGTTCGCGTGGTCAAGGCCTTCAACCTCTGCCACGTCGACGTCTGGCGCCGCACCCCGCCCGTCTTCGACGGCCGCCCCCTCGCGGTGCCGCTGGCCGGGGACGACGAGCCCGCCCTGGACGTCGTACGACAGCTCGTGCGGGACATCGGCTGCGAGCCGGTGCACGCCGGCGGGCTGGACCGGGCGGGGCTGGTGGAGGCGACGGCCGCGCTGCTGATCCGGCTGTGGGTGGGGGAGGGGGCGGACGCGCAGGCGATCGCACCCCCGCTGGCGTACGCGGCGGGCTAGACCGCCTGTGCGGGGGCGGACTTCAGGCGGGCCAGTACGTCGACGCGGTTGGTGGTGATCGAGTCCACGCCCGCGTCGATGAGGCGGCGCATGCTGCGGCGGGTGTCCGGGGTCCACACCGACAGCAGATAGCCGTCGCGGTGCACGCGCGCGGCCAGCTCCCGGTCGACCAGCGAGAAGCGGTAGTTGAGCCACCGCGGCCGCACCGCCTCCAGCAGCGCGGCCCGCGGCGGCGCCAGCGTCGTCCAGGTCAGCGCGATCTCGGCAGCGCTGTCGGCCGCGCGGACGGCAAGCATCGCGGGGGCGCCCGCGCAGTAGTACACGCGGTCCTGGGCGCCGCACGCGCGCACCACGTCCACGACCTTGAGCGCGGCCCGGACGTCGGGGGTGCCCGGCAGGTCGAGCATCACCCGGTGTCCGTCCGTCGCCGCGAGCGCCTCCGCCAGCGTCGGCACCGCGCCGTCCGTGAGCCCCCGCACCTCCTCAGCGGACAGCGCGAGCAACGGCCGGTCCAGCTCCCACAGCCGCTTGAGCGTGTCGTCGTGCAGCAGCACCGGGACGCCGTCCCGGGTGAGCCGTACGTCGATCTCGACCGCGTCCGCGCCCAGCGCGAGCCCGGCGCGTACGGAGTCGAGGGTGTTCTCGCGGAAGCGGTAGGGGTCGCCGCGGTGGGCCACGGCGGTCACGTTCTGCATGAGCCCATTGTGAGGGGACGTCAGGAGGCCAGCCACGTGGAGGTGTACGTGTCGATCTCGGCCGCGATCCGGGCCTTGCCGGCCGGGTCCAGGAAGGACGCCTCGACGGCGTTCTTCGCGAGCTCGGCCACGCCGCCCTCGTCGAGGCCGAGGAGGCGGGCGGCGACCGCGTACTCGCTGTTGAGGTCGGTGCCGAACATCGGCGGGTCGTCGGAGTTGATCGTCACCAGCACGCCGGCCTGCACGAACTCCTTGATCGGGTGCTCGTCGAGGGTGGCCACCGCGCGCGTGGCGATGTTGGAGGTCGGGCACACCTCCAGCGGGATGCGGTGCTCGGCGAGGTGCCGCAGCAGCTTCTCGTCCTGCGCGGAGCTGGTGCCGTGGCCGATGCGTTCGGCGCCGAGGTAGGTCAGCGCGTCCCACACCGTCTCCGGGCCCGTCGTCTCACCGGCGTGCGGCACGGAGTGCAGTCCGGCGGCGACGGCCCGGTCGAAGTACGGCTTGAACTGCGGCCTCGGTACGCCGATCTCGGGGCCGCCGAGGCCGAAGGAGACCAGGCCCTCCGGGCGCAGCCGGTCGTCGGTGGCGAGGCGGACGGTCTCCTCGGCGGAGACCAGGCCGGCCTCGCCGGGGATGTCGAAGCACCAGCGCAGCACCGTGCCGAACTCGGCCTCCGCCGCCTTGCGGGCGTCCTCGATCGCGTCCATGAACGCGCGCTCGTCGATGCCGCGGCGGGTGGAGGAGTACGGGGTGATCGTCAGCTCGGCGTAGCGCACCTGCTGGCGTGCCAGTTCGCGGGCGACCTCGAAGGTGAGGAGGCGGACGTCCTCGGGGGTGCGGATCAGGTCCACGACGGACAGGTACACCTGCACGAAGTGCGCGAAGTCCGTGAACGTGAAGTAGTCCGCGAGGGCCTCGGGGTCCGTCGGCACCTTCGAGTCGGGGTGGCGGGCGGCCAGTTCCGCGACGATCCGGGGGGAGGCGGACCCGACGTGGTGGACATGGAGTTCGGCCTTCGGCAGTCCGGCGATGAAGGCGTGCAGGTCGGTCACGGGGCCTCCCGGGATGGGCGCCGGGCGCGAAGGCCGTACGGCGCGGTGATCGGCTGATCGAATAGGGCCATCGTAGGCGGGGCGGGCAGCGGTCGCGGAGGTCTCCCCCGGAGGGCCGGCCTCCGGGACGGGAGGGGCCGTGGAGCGGTCGGCGGGCGGCAACGGTGGTCGGGTGGGGGGTGTGTCACCGGGAGGTCGTAGCATGGCCCGGACGATCGATCCCGGGGGGCTTGAAGATGACGGACGCGACGCAGCCGGGCGGCGAGAACGGGGGGTACGACCCCTGGGCGCCGCCGGAGCATCGGACGTTCCCGGACGGCAAGGCCCCCGACGCCGGGCCGCCCTCCGTGCACGACCAGGCCACCGTGACCTCCATGCCCGCCGCGGGCTTCACCCCGCCGGTCGCTGACAGCGGCCAGGTCCCGCCGCCGCCCCTCGCCCCGCAGGGGCCGGCCACCAGCGGCTATGGATACCCCGGCTACCCGCAGGGCTACGGCTGGCCCGGCATGCCCCCCGCGCCGCAGAACGGCATCGGGATCGCGGCGATGGTGCTGGGCATCCTGTCCTGCTGTCTGTTCTGCCTGTACGGCGTGGTCTCCATCATCCTCGGCGTCCTCGCGATCGTCTTCGGCGTCAAGGGCCGCCGCAAGGCGGAGCGCGGCGAGGCGAACAACCACGGGCAGGCCCAGGCCGGTCTGATCACCGGCATCATCGGCCTGATCCTCGGCATCGCCGTGCTCGTGCTGATGATCGTCGGTATCACGGCGGCCATCAACGACGACGACCACGACTCCGACTACGACGACTCGTACGGTGCCCACGGCTCCGTGTCGGTCTCCGCCCCACTGAACATCTGATGCCGTCGCAGGCGGGCCGTTACGATGCCTGACTGACGACGAGGGGAGATCTTTACATGTCCAACAGCCAGCCCGGACCCGGTGGGTTCGGCCCGCCCCCCAACCAGCCGCCGCAGCAGCCGGCCGGGGGCTACGCCTACCCGCAGCAGTCCGGCCCGGGGTACGGCTATCCGCAGCAGCCCGGCCAGGGATACCCGGCCGCGCCGCAGCCCTATGTGCAGGCGCCCGGCTATGTCATGCCCATGCAGCCGAGCAACGGCATGGGCACCAGCGGACTCGTGCTGGGCATCATCGGCGTGGTGTGCAGCCTGACGTTCTTCCTGTGGTTCTTCGGCGTCATCCTCGGCATCCTCGCGATCATCTTCGGCGCGGTCGGCCGGGGCAAGGCCAAGCGCGGCGAGGCCACCAACAAGGGTGCGGCGACCGCCGGTCTGGTGCTCGGCATCGTGGCCACGGTCCTGCTGCCGCTGCTCGGCTTCCTGCTGTTCGCCAGCGTGATGGGTGCCGCGGGCGCGGCCTGACCCGACGGCAGTACAGCGACGGGGGGCCGGTCTCTGACCGGCCCCCCGTCGCCGTCCGCTCAGCCGCTCCGCAGCCGCTCGCGGGCCTCCATCAGCGCGAACCCCAGGAGGTTCGGCCCCCGCCAGCGCTCCGGGTCGAAGGCCGCCTCGTCGTCGGCCGCGAGCCCGATGCCCCAGACGCGGTCCACCGGGCTCGCCTCCACCAGCACGCGCTCGCCCGTGTTCAGCAGGAACTCCCGCAGATCGGCGTGCGCGGCGAACTTGTGGACGCTGCCCTCGACGACGATCCCGAACCGCTCGCGCTCCCAGACGTCCTCGTCGAAGTCGCGCACCAGCCGCCCGGCCTTCTTCGCCTGAGCGGGGTGCTCCGCGGCCAGCGCCCGCCGCTCGGCCTCGGCGTCGCCGAACAGCCGCGCCTTGGCGGCCATCATCCAGTGCTCGGCCGTCGCGTACCGCGTGCCGTCCACCGTGAACGGGGACGGCCACCACTGGCTCAGACAGCTCGCGCCGACCCGTCCGTCGGGTCGCGGACGATGGCCCCAGAAGTGCAGATACTTGATCCCCGCCCCCGCGCGGACCTCCCTGATCAGGGCATCCCGAGAATCGATCTTTTCCATGCACGCGAGTCTGGCACGCACCACTGACACTCCGTCCCCGCTTTTCATCGACCACTCGACACCTGGTCGACAGATTCCGTTGCGTAACCAAAAGGCAACAACGGAATCCCTTGTTGGAGTGCCCGTGCTCTGTCAGGATCGGCACTCAAATCGAGCTGGAGCTACGCCACCCGCCCCCGTGGACAGCGGGGGGAAGGCGGAGGAGAGCGACATGCACAACCCGGGCACCACCACCCCGGAACGATTCCCGGCCCAGGAGCGGTTCGCGGCCGGCGCGCAGTACATCGCGGGCCGCTTCACCCAGGGCACCTCGGGCGAGACCCACGCGGTCGTCGACCCGGCCACCGGCGAGACGGTCCTCAGCTACGAGCTGGCCGGCACCGACGACGTCGACGCCGCCGTCGCCGCGGCGCGGGCCGCCTTCCCCGGCTGGGCGGCGGCCACCCCGGGCGAGCGCTCCGACGCGCTGCACCGGCTGGCCGCGGTGCTCGCCGAGCGCGCCGACGACTTCGCCCGCGCCGAGTCCCTCCAGTGCGGCAAGCCGCTGAAGCTGACCCGCGAGTTCGACGTCCCCGGGACCATCGACAACGCCGCCTTCTTCGCGGGCGCCGCCCGGCACCTTCAGGGGCAGTCCGCCGGTGAGTACTCGGGCGACCACACGTCGTACGTGCGGCGCGAGCCCATCGGTGTCGTCGGCTCGATCGCCCCCTGGAACTACCCCCTCCAGATGGCCGCCTGGAAGATCCTCCCGGCGATCGCCGCGGGCAACACCATCGTGCTCAAGCCCGCCGAGATCACCCCGCTGACCTCGCTGCTGTTCGCCGAGGCGTGCACCGCGGCCGGTATCCCGGACGGCGTCGTCAACGTCGTCACCGGCACCGGGAAGGAGGCCGGCGAGCACCTGGTCGGCCACCCGGACGTGGCCATGACCTCCTTCACCGGCTCCACCGCGGTCGGCAAGCGTGTCGCCGAGGTCGCCACCGCGACCGTCAAGCGTATCCACCTGGAGCTCGGCGGCAAGGCACCCTTCGTCGTCTTCGACGACGCCGACCTCGAGGCCGCCGTCCACGGCGCGGTCGCGGGCGCCCTCATCAACACCGGGCAGGACTGCACCGCCGCCACACGCGCGTACGTGCAGCGCCCGCTGTACGACGAGTTCGTGACCCGCACCGCCGCCCTCATGGACACCGTCCGGCTCGGCGACCCCTTCGCCCCGGGCACCGACCTCGGCCCGCTCGTCTCCCATGTGCAGCGCGACCGGGTCGCCGCCTTCGTCGACCGGGCGCGGGGCTACGCGCGCGTGGTGACCGGCGGCGAGATTCCCGAAGGGGACCTTGCCAAGGGGGCCTACTACCGGCCGACTCTCGTCGCCGACGCCGCCCAGGACAGCGAGATCGTCCAGTCGGAGATCTTCGGGCCCGTCCTCGTCGTGCTGCCCTTCGACACCGACGACGAGGGCATCGCGCTCGCCAACGACACCCCGTACGGACTCGCCGCCTCCGCCTGGAGCCGCGACGTCTACCGGGCGAACCGCGCCACCCGCGAGATCAAGGCGGGCTGCGTGTGGGTCAACGACCACATTCCGATCATCAGCGAGATGCCGCACGGCGGCTACAAGGCGTCCGGCTTCGGCAAGGACATGTCGGCGTACTCGTTCGAGGAGTACACCCAGATCAAGCACGTCATGTTCGACAACACGGCGGTCGCCCGCAAGGACTGGCACCGCACGATCTTCGGGGACCGATAGCAGAACCAGGCCGCCCGACCAGTGGCCGACGACCTCCCGAAAGGGCACCAAGCGCATGGAGCAGTACGAGCCCGACCGCCTGTCCCCGGCCCAAGTGGCCGCCATGCGGCGCAGCGTCCGCAACGGCAGGGCCTCCCTCAGCCGCCGTTCCCTGCTGCGCGCCTCCACCGGCGGCGCGCTCGCGGTCGGCGGTCTGGGGACGCTCAGCGCCTGCGGCATCCCCGCCGCGGGCAACACTCAGGGCGGCGTGTCCGCCGAGGACCGCTCGGCGAAGGAGAAGACCGTCAGCTTCTCCAACTGGACCGAATACATGGACGTCGACGAGAGCGAGAAGCACCACCCCACGCTCGACGCGTTCACCGAGCGGACCGGCATCAAGGTCAAGTACACCGAGGACATCAACGACAACGTCGAGTTCTTCGGCAAGATCAAGCCGCAGCTCGCGGCCGGCCAGGACACCGGCCGCGACCTGATCTGCGTCACCGACTGGCTCGCGGCCCGACTGATCCGCCTCGGGTGGGTCCAGAAACTGGACCCGGCCAATCTGCCGCACGCCTACGCCAACCTCTCCTCCCAGTTCCGCACCCCCGACTGGGACCCGGGCCGTGCCTACTCCTATGTGTGGCAGGGCATCTCCACCGTCATCGCGTACAACAAGAAGGCGCTGGACGGCGTCGAGGTGAAGACGGTCTCCGACCTGCTGGACAACCCCAAGCTCAAGGGCCGGGTCGGCTTCCTGTCGGAGATGCGCGACAGCGTCGGCATGACCCTGCTCGACATGGGCAAGGACCCGGGCACCTTCACCGCCGACGACTTCGACGCGGCCATCGCCCGGATGCAGAAGGCCGTCGACAAGGGCCAGATCCGCCGCTTCACCGGCAACGACTACACCTCCGACCTCACCAGCGGCGACTTCGCGGCCTGTCTCGCCTGGGCCGGGGACGTCGTCCAGCTCAAGGCGGACAGCCCCGACATCGACTTCATCATCCCGGACAGCGGCTACCTCACGTCCACGGACAACCTGCTGGTCCCCAACAAGGCCCGTCACAAGACGAACGCCGAACGGCTCATCGACTACTACTACGAGCCGAAGGCGGCCGCCGAACTCGCCGCGTACATCAACTACGTCTGTCCCGTCGACGGCGTGAAGGAAGAGCTGGCGAAGCTCGACGAGGATGCGGCGAACAACCCGCTGATCATCCCCGACAAGGCCATGGCCAAGAAGTCCCGTGCCTTCCGCTCGCTGAGCTCGAAGGAAGAGACGGCCTTTGAAGAGAAGTTCGCGAAGCTGACTGGGGCGTGATCGACGTGACGAACAAGAACGACAACACCGGTGACGTCCGCCTCTCGGGCATCAGCAAGACGTACGACAACGGCTTCACCGCCGTGCACCCGCTGGACCTGACCGTGCCGCAGGGCTCCTTCTTCGCCCTGCTCGGCGCCTCCGGCTGCGGCAAGACCACCACCCTGCGCATGATCGCCGGCCTGGAGGAGCCCACCACCGGCACGGTCTGGCTCGGCGAACAGGACGTCACGCACCTGCCGCCGTACAAACGGCCCGTCAACACGGTCTTCCAGTCCTACGCCCTCTTCCCGCACCTCGACATCTTCGAGAACGTCGCCTTCGGCCTGCGCCGGCGCGGCATCAAGAGCGTGAAGAAGCAGGTCGACGACATGCTGGAGCTGGTCCAGCTCGGCGAGCAGGCCCGCAAGAAGCCGCACCAGCTCTCCGGTGGCCAGCAGCAGCGTGTGGCGGTCGCCCGCGCGCTGATCAACCACCCCAAGGTGCTGCTCCTCGACGAGCCCCTCGGCGCCCTCGACCTCAAGCTGCGCCGCCAGATGCAGCTGGAGCTCAAGCGCATCCAGACCGAGGTCGGCATCACCTTCGTGCACGTCACCCACGACCAGGAGGAGGCCATGACCATGGCCGACCAGGTCGCGGTGATGAACGCGGGCCGCGTCGAGCAGCTCGGCGCCCCCGCCGACCTGTACGAGAACCCGAGCACCACCTTCGTCGCGAACTTCCTCGGCACCTCCAACCTCATCGAGGCCGAGGTCGACTCCAGGAGCGGCGACGACATCGTCCTGAAGGCGGGCGGCGGCAAGCTCGTCCTGCCCGAGGCGCGATGTTCGGCGCCCACCACGACCGGCGGCAAGGTGCTGGTCGGCGTACGCCCCGAGAAGATCTCCCTGACGCACGCCGACGACGCCGGTGAGATCCCGGACGGCCGCAACCGGGTCACCGGCACGATCGCCGACGCGAGCTTCATCGGCGTCTCGACGCAGTTCGTCGTCGACAGCCCGGTCTGCTCCGAGCTGGCGGTCTACGTCCAGAACGTCGACCGTGACGCCCGGCTGGTCCCCGGCGCCGAGGTGGTCCTGCACTGGAGCCCGGCGCACACCTTCGGTCTCGACGCGGCTCAGGACATCGACGCGGGCATTGAGGAAGAGGCGGTCTGATGGCAGCCACCCTCACCGACGCGCCCCCGCCGCTGGCGCCGGCCCCGGAGAAGAAGCCCCCGCGCAAGCGGGGCCGCTGGACGCCGTACCTCCTGCTGCTGCCCGGACTCGCCTGGCTGGTGGTGTTCTTCGCACTGCCGATGATCTACCAGGCGTCGACCTCGGTGCAGACCGGCTCCCTGGAGCAGGGCTACGAGGTCACCTGGCACTTCGCGACCTACTGGGACGCGCTGACCGAGTACTATCCGCAGTTCCTGCGCTCGGTGCTGTACGCGGGCTCGGCGACGGTCCTGTGTCTGCTGCTCGGCTACCCGCTGGCGTATCTGATCGCCTTCCGGGCCGGCCGCTGGCGGAACCTGATCATGATCCTGGTGATCGCGCCGTTCTTCACCAGCTTCCTGATCCGCACCCTGGCCTGGAAGACGATCCTCGCGGACGGCGGCCCGGTCGTCGGCGCGCTGAACTCGCTGCACGTCCTGGACGTCACCAGCTGGCTCGGCATGACCGCGGGCGACCGTGTGCTGGCCACCCCGCTGGCGGTGGTGTGCGGTCTGACGTACAACTTCCTGCCGTTCATGATCCTGCCGCTGTACACCTCGCTGGAGCGCATCGACCCCCGGCTGCACGAGGCGGCGAACGACCTGTACGCCAGGCCCAGCACCACCTTCCGCAAGGTCACCTTCCCGCTGTCGATGCCGGGTGTCGTCTCCGGCACGCTGCTGACCTTCATCCCGGCCGCCGGTGACTACGTCAACGCCGACCTGCTCGGCTCCACCGACACCCGCATGATCGGCAACGTCATCCAGTCGCAGTTCCTGCGGATTCTCGACTACCCGACGGCGGCGGCGCTGTCCTTCATCCTGATGTTCGCGATCCTCGTCATGGTGTCGCTGTACATCCGCAAGTCCGGCACGGAGGATCTGGTTTAAATGGCCTTCGTCAACTGGCTCAAGAGCAAACTCGTCGTCATCGCGGGCCTTTTCACGCTCGGATATCTGCTGCTGCCCAACGTCGTCGTGACGGTGTTCTCCTTCAACGACCCGAAGGGCCGCTTCAACTACGAGTGGCAGAAATTCTCCACCGACGCCTGGACCGACCCGTGCGGTGTGGTGGGCTTGTGCAGCTCGCTCACGCTCAGCCTGCAGATCGCCTTCTGGGCGACGCTGGGCGCGACCGCCCTCGGCACGATGATCGCCTTCGCGCTGGTCCGCTACCGGTTCCGGGCGCGCGGCGCGGTCAACTCGCTCATCTTCATGCCGATGGCCATGCCCGAGGTCGTCATGGCCGCCTCGCTGCTCACCCTGTTCCTCAACATGGGCGTCCAGCTGGGCTTCTGGACGATCCTGATCGCCCACATCATGTTCTGCCTCAGCTTCGTCGTGACGGCCGTCAAGGCGCGTGTCATGTCGATGGACCCGAGGCTGGAGCAGGCGGCCCAGGACCTCTACGCCGGCCCGTTCCAGACGTTCGTCAGGGTCACCCTGCCCATCGCGGCACCCGGAATCGCCGCGGGCGCGCTGCTCGCCTTCGCGCTGTCCTTCGACGATTTCATCATCACCAATTTCAACGCGGGCTCGACCGTCACCTTCCCCATGTTCGTCTGGGGCTCGGCACAGCGCGGCACGCCCGTCCAGATCAATGTCATCGGCACGGCCATGTTCGTCATCGCCGTCCTGTTCGTCCTGACCTCCATGGTCATCAGCAATCGCCGCACCAAGCAAAAGGCGTAAGCGCAGTTGTAGGGAGTTGAAAATCATGGCCCCAAGCGCCATGAGCCGTTGGACAAAGGCACTTTCCGACGCCCAGCCGGTCCCGTACTGGCTGGACGACCCCGGCAGGCCCCGCCCCGAGCCCGCCCTCACCGGAGCCGAGACCTGCGACCTGCTGGTCGTGGGCGGCGGCTACAGCGGGCTGTGGACCGCGCTGCTCGCCAAGGAGCGCGACCCGCAGCGGGACGTCGTACTGCTGGAGGGCCGCGAGGTGGGCTGGGCCGCCTCGGGCCGCAACGGCGGCTTCTGTGCCGCCTCCCTCACCCACGGTCTGCCCAACGGGCTCACCCGCTGGCCGGACGAGATCCACAAGTTGGAGGAGCTGGGCGCCCGCAATCTCGACGAGATCGAGAAGGCGGTCGCCCGCCACTCCCTGGACTGCGACTTCGAGCGCACCGGCGAGATCGACGTGGCCACCGAGACGTACCAGGCGTGGGAACTGCGCGACTGGTACGAGGAGATGGAGCGGGAGGGCCTCGCCGACGGCGTCGAGTTCCTGGACGCCGACGCGGTGCGCGAGCAGGTGAACTCGCCCACCTTCCAGGCGGGCCTGTACGACCGCCGGGGCGTGGCCATGCTCAACCCGGCCAAGCTGGTGTGGGGCCTCAAGCGAGCCTGCGTCGAGCTCGGCGTACGGGTGTACGAGCACACGCCCGCCCTGACGTTGAAGCCGTACGGCGCCGGCATGGCGGTCACCACCCCCTACGGGCAGGTCCGCGCCCGCCAGGTCGCCCTCGGCACGAACATCTTCCCCAACCTGGTCAAGCGGGTGCGGGCGTACACCGTGCCGGTCTACGACTACGCCCTGATGACCGAGCCGCTCAGTGAGGAGCAGCTCGCCTCGGTGGGCTGGCGGGGCCGGCAGGGGCTCGGGGACAGCGCCAACCAGTTCCACTACTTCCGGCTCAGCGCCGACAACCGCATCCTGTGGGGCGGTTACGACGCGGTCTACCCCTACGGCGGCCGGGTGCGCGCCGAGTACGACGACCGGCCGGAGACCTACGCCAAGCTGGCCGAGCACTTCTTCACCTGCTTCCCGCAGCTGGAGGGCCTGCGCTTCACGCACACGTGGGGCGGGGCCATCGACACCTGCTCGCGCTTCTCGGCGTTCTTCGGCACGGCCCACCAGGGCAAGGTGGCGTACGCGGCGGGCTTCACCGGTCTCGGGGTGGGCGCGACCCGCTTCGGCGCCGATGTGATGCTGGACCTGCTGGCGGGGGAGCGGACCGAGCGGACGGAGCTGGAGATGGTGCGGCGCAAGCCGCTGCCGTTCCCGCCCGAGCCGTTCGCCTGGACCGGTATCGCCCTGACCAAGTGGTCGCTGGCCCGCGCGGACGCCCATGGCGGGCGGCGGAATCTGTGGCTGCGGACGATGGACCGGCTGGGGCTGGGCTTCGACAGCTGAGGTTTTGTAAGAAAGGTGCCCGAAGTCGCGTAATGCTCGGCCCGGACCTCCCTCTCACTCCCTGACGCGACCCGCGTCCCCGAGCGAGAGGGAGGTCTTTTCATGGCTGGCGCGAAGACTGCGGTGGAGTGGCTGGCGTCCGTGGCACCCGACCCCGACGCCTGCCGCTGGGAGTGGGAACGCAGCCCCATGGGGGTCGCCCTGCTGCCCGCGGGCAAGGCCTGGGACGTGCTGATCCTGCCTGGCGAGCTGGGCTATCCCACCCTCGACGTGCTGACCCGCATCCTCGACCAACCGGGCCCGGTCCTGGTCGACTTCGGCGACAACCGCATGGGCTTCCTGGTGCCGCCGGGCACGGCCGCCCGCTGGGTCGGCACGGGCATCCGCACGGCCGGCGCCGGCACCTGGATCGTGGTGCCCTACCCGGGCCGCGCCACCGGCGGGGTGCGCTGGCTGGTGCCGCCGGACGGCTCGGGCACGCTCACCGACCCGGCGTTGCTGGAACTGGCGATGCACGAGGCGGCGGCGGGGCTGGCGAGGGAGGAGGGGGACAGGGACGGGTAGCCGCCGGAGGTCTTGACCACTCAATTGGTCTGGACCAAGCTGGGCGCGCTCCACCCCTCCCCATATCCCCCATGTCCGGAGGCACTTGTGGACCGCACCAGACCCTTGGTCGCTCTCCTCGCGGCGACGGCACTGGCCGTACCCGGTATCACCGCGCTCTCGTCGGCCGCCCGTGCGGCCGACGCGGACCTGGCTCGCAACGGCGGCTTCGAGGCCGGTCTCGACGGCTGGACCTGCACAGCGGGTACGACCGTCACCTCACCCGTGCACAGCGGCACACGCGCGCTGCAGGCGACCCCGGCCGGCAGCGACAACGCCCGCTGCGCCCAGACGGTGACCGTGCAGCCGGACGCGCAGTACACGCTGTCCGGCCACGTCCGCGGCGCGTACGTGTACCTCGGCGCGAGCGGCACCGGCACGACGGACGTCTCGGCCTGGACCCAGTCCGCCCCCGACTGGCAGAAGTTGACGACCACGTTCCGCACCGGCCCGTCCACCACGCGCGTCACGATCTACACCCACGGCTGGTACGGCACCGGCGCGTACCACGCCGACGACATCTCCCTCACGGGCCCCGGAGCGACCCCGACCCAGCCGCCCGCGGCCCCGACCGGCCTGCGCACCGGCACGATCACCTCCTCCGGCATCGCCCTGTCCTGGACGGCCGTCACCGGCGCCACGAGCTACGCGGTCTACCGCGACGGCGCGAAAGTCCAGACGGTCACCGGCACCTCGGCCACGGTCACCGGCCTGACACCGTCCACCGCCTACGCGTTCCAGGTCACGGCCGTCAACGACGCCGGGGAGTCCGCGCGTTCGGCGACCGTCACCGCCACGACCGCCCCGGGCGGCGGAGGTTCCTCGGACCTGCCGCCCCACGCCCTGGTCGGCTACCTCCACACCACCTTCGCCAACGGCTCCGGCTACACCCGCCTGGCCGACGTACCCGACAGCTGGGACGTCATCGACCTCGCCTTCGGCGAACCCACCTCCGTCACCTCCGGCGACATACGGTTCGACCGCTGCCCGGTCACCGAGTGCCCGAACGTGGAGAGCGACGCCGACTTCAAGGCCGCGATCAGGGCCAAGCAGGCCGCAGGCAAGAAGGTGCTGATCTCCATCGGCGGCCAGAACGGCCAGGTGCAGCTCACCACGACCGCCGCCCGCGACACCTTCGTGGCGTCCGTCTCGAAGATCATCGACGAGTACGGCCTCGACGGCCTGGACATCGACTTCGAGGGCCACTCGCTGTCCCTGAACGCCGACGACACCGACTTCAGGAACCCGAGGACCCCGGTGATCGTCAACCTGATCTCCGCCCTGAAGACCCTGAAGGCCAAGTACGGCTCGAAGTTCGTCCTCAGCACGGCCCCGGAGACGTTCTTCGTGCAGCTCGGGTACCAGTACTACGGCACCGGCAAGTGGGGCGGCCAGGACCCGCGCGCGGGGGCGTACCTCCCGGTGATCCACGCGCTGCGCGACGACCTGACACTGCTGCACGTCCAGGACTACAACTCCGGTCCGATCATGGGCCTGGACAACCAGTACCACTCCATGGGCGGCGCCGACTTCCACATCGCCATGACCGACATGCTCCTCACCGGCTTCCCGGTCGCCGGTGACCCGAACAACGTCTTCCCGCCGCTGCGTCCCGACCAGGTCGCCATCGGCATGCCGGCCTCGGTGAACGCGGGCAACGGACACGTGGCTCCCGCCGAGGTCGTGAAGACCCTCGACTGCCTGACGAAGAGGCTGAACTGCGGCTCGTACGCCACCCACGGCACCTGGCCGGCGCTGCGCGGCCTGATGACGTGGTCGGTCAACTGGGACCGGTACGCGAACGGGGAGTTCCAGCGAACCTTCGACGGCTACTTCGGCTGAGGACGAGGACGAGGCCGACGTACACGGTCAGCAGCACCGTCGACAGGCACCAGCTCGCCACCACGTCCAGCGGCCAGTGGTAGCCGCGCCGGACGAGGCCGTACGAGGTGCCGAGGACGAGGACGGCCGCGAGCGCGATCACCGTCCGGCGGGCGTACGCGCGCGTGAGCCACGGCAGGAGCAGCAGGGCCGCCGTCCCGTAGGCGACGGCGGCCGTGGCTGTGTGGCCGGACGGGAAGTAGCCGGTGCCGGGCGGCATGGCCGAGGTGCCGGGGCGGTCGGTCAGCTCCTTGACGGGGACGACGATCGCCGGGACCAGGGTCATCAGAACGCCCGCGGCGACGAACGGCAGCCACGGGCGGTCCGTACCGGAGCCACGCGCGCGCCGGGCCGCGTACACGGCGGCCACCGCCAGCACCGGGACGGCCACGGGCACGCTCCCGAGGTCGGCGAGCAGCTCCGAGGCGCGGTCCGGGTGGACCAGGGCACGGCTGAGGCGTTCGTCCAGGCGCAGCAGCGGCCCGTCGGCGACGACCTGCCAGGTGCTCAGCGCGAAGAGGAGCACGGGCAGGAGAAACAGAAGCAGGAGGAGGAAAAAGGTCGGCCGTCCCGGAACAGGGGGGGTGGTTCCGGGACGGCCGAACTGATCGGAATGTCGCGCGCCCCGGGGGGTCTGGGGCGAGCGACCGTCCGATCGGTGAGGAGATCCGGAGCCAGAGGCTCCGTGTGTGTGCGCGAGGGCACGACCAGGTCGAAGCTGGGGAGGCCCCGGCCTGGGTTCGCCCGCAGGACCCTGCGAGCGGGGTGTATCTCTCATCTGGGAAGAACCTACGACAGGAGGTGGGGGCTGGACAGCAGGAACAGCATCCTGCCATCCACCCCCCACACCTTCTTCACACGTCTGCCGCAGGCGGCCGTCAGAGGTGCGGACCAGTCGCTCAGATGCGCGAGAACGCCTGCTCGATGATGTCCAGACCCTCGTTCAGCAGGTCCTCGCCGATGACCAGCGGCGGCAGGAAGCGCAGCACGTTGCCGTAGGTGCCACAGGTCAGGACCAGCAGGCCCTCGGCGTGGCAGGCCTTGGCCAGCGCGGCGGTCGCCTCCGGGTTCGGCTCCTTGGTGGTGCGGTCCTTGACCAGCTCGATGGCGATCATGGCGCCACGGCCACGGATGTCGCCGATGATGTCGAACTTCTCGGCCATGGCACCGAGGCGCGCCTTCATGATCGCCTCGATGTTCTTCGCCTTGGCGTTGAGGTCCAGCTCCTTCATCGTCTCGATGGAGCCGAGCGCACCGGCGCAGGCGACCGGGTTGCCGCCGTAGGTGCCACCCAGGCCACCGGCGTGGGCGGCGTCCATGATCTCGGCGCGGCCGGTCACCGCGGCCAGCGGCAGACCGCCGGCGATGCCCTTGGCGGTGGTGATCAGGTCCGGGACGATGCCCTCGTCCTCGCAGGCGAACCACTGGCCGGTGCGGCAGAAGCCGGACTGGATCTCGTCCGCGACGAAGACGATGCCGTTGTCGTTCGCGAACTTCACGATCTCCGGCAGGAAGCCCTTGGCCGGCTCGATGAAGCCGCCCTCGCCGAGGACCGGCTCGATGATGATCGCGGCGACGTTCTCGGCGCCGACCTGCTTGCTGATCTGGTCGATGGCCTGCTTGGCGGCCTCGGGGCCCGCGTTCTCCGGGCCGGTCGGCCAGCGGTAGCCGTACGCCACCGGCACGCGGTAGACCTCGGGCGCGAACGGACCGAAGCCGTGCTTGTACGGCATGTTCTTCGCGGTCAGCGCCATCGTCAGGTTCGTACGGCCGTGGTAGCCGTGGTCGAAGACGACGACGGCCTGGCGCTTGGTGTACGCACGCGCGATCTTGACGGCGTTCTCGACGGCCTCGGCGCCGGAGTTGAACAGCGCGGTCTTCTTGGCGTGGTCACCCGGGGTGAGCTCGGCGAGGGCCTCGGCGACCTCCACGTAGCCCTCGTAGGGGGTGACCATGAAACAGGTGTGGGTGAAGTCGGCGAGCTGGGCGCTCGCGCGGCGCACGACGGCCTCGGCGGAGGCGCCGACGGAGGTCACGGCGATGCCGGAGCCGAAGTCGATCAGGCGGTTGCCGTCGACGTCCTCGATGATGCCGCCGCCCGCGCGCGCGGTGAACACGGGCAGCACCGAGCCCACGCCCTGCGCCACCGCGGCGAGGCGGCGGGCCTGCAGCTCCTGCGACTTCGGGCCGGGGATGGCGGTGACGACGCGGCGCTCCTGCGGAACAGCGGTCATGAGGGCTCCTGTGGGGTCTTACGGACGTCTGACGAACGTCGTACGAGGTCTTACGGACGTCTTGAGGACGCTTTCCTTCTTTTGTCGCAGGCTAGGCCCGGTGCGCAGGGGTGGGCATGCTCCATGTGGGCGTTTTCGCGGCCGCCCGTTGTCCGTCATGGACATAGCCCCGCGCACGAGCCCGGCGGCGACGCCTGGCGCGTACCGGTGAACTCCCCCTGGGAGGGCGTTAGATTGACCGCTGATGATGGACCGAGCGGCTGGCCAGGGGGCAAGGGCGATGAACGGCGACGGCACGCAGGACGCACGGGGCACACAGGCGAACCCGGTGCCGCGTCCGGCGGGGCCCCCGCCGATGCCGGCGGTACCGCCCAGGCCGGACGGGTCGGCGTTCCTGACCTGGCTGCGGACGCCCAGGCCGGAGGCGGCGCCGGGGGTGTGGCGGTTCGGGCACAAGCCGCGCTCGGCGCAGGAGCCCGAGGAGATCCCGGCCCGGCAGCTGCTCGGCGGGGCGGTCATCGCGCTGCTGGTGGGCTGGCTGATCTGGTCGCTGCTGTGGAACGGGTACCTCGGCGGCTGGTGGCTGCTTCCTCTGGACGCCATGACGACGTCATGGACGGACCCCAATTCGTACAGCCGGGTGGTCTTCGGCTGGGCCTGGTACGTCGTCGTCGCCCTCGGCATCGTCATCGGCATGGGCCGGCTCGGCCGCTGGGGCGAGGTGTGGCGGCGCCTCGTCGCCCCGCACCTCAGGCGCCGTGAGACCGCCCCGCCCCCGCCGCCGCCCGAGCAGGACCCCGCCGAATGGCCCGCGCTGCGGGCCGCCGGGGCCGTCGACGCCGCCGAGAGGCTGGCCGCCGAGGCCAGGACGGGGCTGATGCGGGACGTGGACCACGCCCGGATCGCGCGGGCCTGGCAGGGCGTGCGGACCGGCCGGTTCAGCCTCGCCACCTTCACCGGGGCCGTGCTCAAGGACGGGGCCGCGGCGTGTCTGCACCCCTCCGGGGAGCGCGACCTGCCCGCGCGGCTCGCCCGGCACGACCTGGTCACCGGGCAGGTGCGGCTCGGCACCACCGCCGACGACCCCCGCAACCCGTACTCCTACCGCGGCACCGGGCTCGGCCTCGGCCCGGATCTGCTCGGCACCTCGCTGGTCGCCGTCGGCCCGGCCGGCTCCGGCAAGACGGGGAGCCTGGCGCGGCCGCTCACCGAGTCGCTGTGTCTGCAGGCGCTGGCCGGGCGCACGGCCGTCGTCGCGGTCGGCGCGGCGGGCGCCGGGCTGGGTCCGGCCGAGGCCTTCGACGTCGTCGTACGCGTCGGCAACCCGGACTCCGTCCACGACCTCGACCTGTACGGCGGCACCGGCGACCCCGACGAGGCGGCCGCCGTACTGGCCGAGGCACTGGTCGGGGACCTCGACGAGGTCCGCCGTGCCACCACGGTGCTCGCCCAGCTCCTCGGGCCGTTCCGGGCCGTGCACGGTCGCTTCCCCGGCGTCCCCGAGCTGCGCCGGCTCCTGGACGGCGACCCCGGACCGCTCGCCGAACTGCGCGAGGCGCTGCGGGAGCACGGCCAGGACTCCCTGCTGCGAGAGCTGGACGCGCGAGAGCGGCAGGCGGGCCAGCCGGGCGACCCCGGCGGGGCGCTCGCGGACCGGATCGCGCTGCTCGACCGCCCCGCCTTCGCGGGCTTCTTCGACACCTCCGGCCAGTCCCGGCCGTTCTCCCTCAAGGCCCTCGACCACCCCGTCCGGGTCCGGGTCGACCTGCCCGAGCGCGGCCACGCCGACGCCTCGCGGATGCTGGCCCGGCTGGTGCTGGCCCAGTTCACGGCGAGCGTGACCGTACGGGAGGACAGGTCGCTGTTCGCCTGTCTGGTGCTGGACGACGCCACCGGGGTCGTCACGCCCGAGGCGGTGCGCGGCATCCAGCGCCTGCGGTCGGCGAACGCCGGGGTCGTGCTGACGCTGCGCACCCTCGACGACGTACCGCGTCCGCTGCGCGGCCCGCTGCTCGGGGCCACCGGCTGCCGGATGGCGCTGTCCGGGCTCACCCCCTGGGACGGCCAGGACTTCGCCGAGGTGTGGGGCAAGGAGTGGACCGAGGCCCGCGACGTCACCGACCGGCAGATCATCGCCGAGACCCCGGCCGGCAAGGCCGTGCACATGCTGCGCCGGGTGATCACCGGCAAGGCGCCCACCGCGCGGGCCGTCACCGTCCGCCAGGTCGAGCGGGAGCGCTGGTCGGCGTCCGAGCTGGCGCATGCGGTGCCGCCGGGGCATGCGGTGCTGTCGCTGACGACGGTGAAGGGGGAGCACGCGCCGCCGTTGCTGGTGGATCTGCGGAACTGAGGGTCCACGGGTGGGGCCGGACCGTACGGTGAGGCAGAATCGAAGGTGGTCGTTCATACACGGCGGCCAAGTGATCGTGCGCATCGCTCGTGTCTCCTGGACGCTCGCGTCCCCCTAGACCTGAAGGCCTCATGCCCCCCACGCTCGCCTCGCTCGTCCACCACTCCGCGCTCAAGCTGACCGTGCGGGCGGGCGAGGGCCGTCTGGACGTGCCCGTGCGCTGGGCGCATGTCAGTGAGCTCGCCGATCCCGTGCCCTACATGGAGGGCGGCGAGCTGCTGCTGGTCACCGCGCTGAAGCTGGACGCCGAGGAGCCCGAGGCGATGCGGCGCTATGTGCGGCGGCTGGTCGGGGCGGGGGTCGTCGGACTCGGGTTCGCGGTCGGCGTCAACTACGACGAGATCCCCAAGGCGCTCGTCGACGCCTGCGCTCAGGAGGGCCTGCCCCTGCTGGAGGTGCCCCGCCGCACCCCGTTCCTCGCCATCACCAAGGCCGTCTCCGCCGCCATCGCCGCCGACCAGTACCGGGCGGTCACCGCGGGCTTCGCCGCCCAGCGCGAGCTGACCAAGCAGGCACTCGGCGAGGGCCCCGAGGGGCTGCTCGGCGCGCTCGCCGCGCAGGTCGACGGCTGGGCCGCGCTGTACGACGCCTCGGGCGCGGTCGTCGCCGCCGCGCCGGACTGGGCGGGCCGCCGCGCCACCCGGCTCACCGCCGACGTGGAGCGGCTGCGCGAGCGGCCCGCGCCCGCCAGCTCCGTGGTGGGCGGGCCCGAGCACGAGGACCGGATCGAGCTGCACTCCATCGGCACCGGCCGCCGCCCCCGCGCCGCCCTCGCCGTCGGCACCGCCGCCGCCCTCGGCACCGCCGAGCGCTACGCCGTCCACTCCGCCATCGCCCTGCTCACCCTCACCACCGAACGCTCCCGCTCGCTGCACGCCGCCGAGCAGCGCATCGGCGCGGCCGTACTGCGCATGCTGCTCGCCGGGGAACCCGACCACGCCCGCGCGGTCGCGGGTGACCTGTACGGGGAGCTGCTGGACGCGCCGTTCCGGATCGTCGTCGCCGAGAGCGTGGCGCCTTCCGGGGGCCGCCTCGACGCGCTCACCGAGCTGGTGGAGTCGGCGGCCGCCCGCGCGGGCGAGTCCGTGCTGGTGGTGCCCGAGGGCGAGCGCCTGGTGGTGCTGGCCGCGGACGACGGCGCCGCTGCGGGGGCGTGTCTGGAGTACGCCGCCGAGCACGAGGCCGCACGGGGCGGCGTACGGGACCAGGCGCCGGGGGACGAGGAGGAGTTGGTCGTCGGGCTGTCCGCGCCCGCCGGGCCGATCGCCGCGGCGGCCGCCTACAAGCAGGCCGAGCAGGCGCTGAGCGTGGCCCGGCGCCGCGGGCGCGTCCTCGTCGAGCACGAGCAGCTCGCCGCCGGGTCCGTGCTGCCGCTGCTCGCCGACGACGCCGTGAAGGCGTTCGCCGACGGGCTGCTGCGGGCCCTGCACGACCACGACGCCACCGGCCGCGGCGACCTCGTCGCCTCCCTGCGGGCCTGGCTGTCCCGGCACGGCCAGTGGGACGCGGCCGCCGCCGACCTCGGCGTGCACCGGCACACCCTGCGCTACCGGATGCGGCGCGTGGAGGAGATCCTCGGCCGCTCCCTGGACGATCCGGACGTACGCATGGAGCTGTGGCTGGCGCTGAAGGCGACCGCACCCGAGTAGAAGTCCAAACCGGCGCATGCCGGCCCCCGACTGCTACGGATCGGACAAGCCCGCCGCTCACGCCCCCCACCTACGGTAGAGCCGACAAGCACACCTCTACGCGGAAGGGCCGGGACTCGAATGACCGCCACCCACGCCTTCTGGCTCGCCGGCCGCCAGGCCACCGGCACCGACACCTTCGACGTGACGAACCCGTACGACGGCCGTCTCGTCGGCAAGGTCAGCGTCCCGACCGAGGCCCAGGTCGAGGAGGCCGTCGCCGCCGCGCACGCGGTCCTCGACGAGTTCGCCGCCACCCCGGCCCACGTACGTGCCGCCGCCCTCGACCACGTCTCCAAGCGGCTGGCCGAGCGCACCGAGGAGATCGCCCAGCTGATCTCCGCCGAGAACGGCAAGCCGATCAAGTGGGCGCGCGGCGAGGTCGGCCGTGCCGTGTCCGTCTTCCGCTTCGCGGCCGAGGAGGCCCGCCGCTTCAACGGCGGCGAGGCCCAGCGCCTGGACACCGACGCGGGCGGCGTCGGCCGTCTGGGCCTGACCCGCCGCTTCCCCAAGGGCGTGGTCCTCGGCATCGCGCCGTTCAACTTCCCGCTGAACCTGTGCGCCCACAAGATCGCCCCGGCCATCGCGGTCGGCGCGCCGATCATCCTCAAGCCGGCCCCCGCCACCCCGCTGTCCGGCCTGATCCTCGGTGAGCTGCTCGCCGAGACCGACCTGCCGGCCGGTTCCTGGTCCGTGCTGCCGGTCCTCAACGAGTCGATGCCCGCCCTGGTCCAGGACGAGCGCCTGCCGGTGATCTCCTTCACCGGCTCCGACAAGGTCGGCTACGCCATCCAGCAGTCGGTGCCGCACAAGCACTGCACGCTGGAGCTGGGCGGCAACGCCGCCGCGGTCGTGCTCGGCGACTGGTCCTCCGAGGCGGACCTGGACTGGGCGGCGACCCGGATCGCCACCTTCTCCAACTACCAGGCCGGCCAGTCCTGCATCTCCGTGCAGCGCGTGATCGCCGACGCCTCCGTCTACGACCGCCTGGCCGAGAAGGTCGTCGCGGCCGTCGAGGCGCAGGGCGTGGGCGACCCGGCCGCCGACTCCACCGACGTCGGCCCGCTGGTCAGCGAGGACGCCGCCCAGCGCGTCGAGGCCTGGGTGAACGAGGCCGTCGCCGCCGGCGCCAAGCTCCTGACCGGCGGCACCCGCGAGGGCGCCACCGTCGCCCCGACCGTGCTCGCCGACGTACCCGAGGGCGTCACCCTCGCCACCGAGGAGGTCTTCGGCCCGGTCCTCACCCTGCACAAGGTCGACGGCGAGGCCGAGGCGTTCGCCGCGGTCAACGACTCCAAGTTCGGTCTCCAGGCGGGCGTGTTCACCCACGACCTGCAGACCGCCTTCCGTGCCCACCGCGCCCTGGAGGTCGGCGGCGTCATCGTCGGCGACGTCCCCTCCTACCGCGCCGACCAGATGCCGTACGGCGGCGCCAAGCAGTCCGGCGTGGGCCGCGAGGGCGTCAAGTACGCCATGGACGACTACACCTACGAGCGCGTCCTGGTCCTGACCGGTCTGGCCCTCTGAGCCGGATCCGCAGACACCGACGGCCTGAGCCCACTGTGCGGGGGCTCAGGCCGTCGGCCTGTATTGGGTGTCTCACCTGCGATAAGCGTCGGATTCTGGCTGATTGGCAAGTGTCGTTCCGCGGACGAACGAGGCTGAGGTTGTCATTCAGCTACCAGGTCAGGACCTTCTGGTCAGAGGCAGAGGGCGGCCGGTGCGCGCGGTGCTCGGAACCCTGCAAGAAGTACGGATCCATGGCCAACCCCCTCTGTCGGTCATGCTTCGTCATCGTGGTCGGTTCGTGGAGCGGCGTTCGCAGAAGGGCTTCAACGCAGGGGGCCTGTCCGGCGGATCATGCCGGCGGAAGGCACGCAGCTCGTCGAGGCCGATCCCCGCGCGCTGCACGGCGGTTCGGTCCACTTCGGGAACGTTGGCCATGACCCGGCGGTAGAGCTCGGGGGCCCTGCATCCGCAGATACGCCGGGCGCTGCTGCCCCGCGGCACGCTCGGGCGGCCCCGCAGCGCGTACCAGCATGTCCCTGCCCTCGCCCGAGCTGCCCCAGGCGGCCACTCCGATCGACACGGCTGGTGGGCACCAGGGCCCGCCGGGCGGCGAGCCGGGCTGCCTGCGCACCCCTATAGGCGAGCGTCTCGCGGCCACCGAGCAGATCCGTGCATACCGCGGCGTCCGGTGGCCGCCCGCACCGGCGGGGGCCGTCATCGCGGGCCGGCCGCGCACCGGACGGGGCCTGGTCTCGGTGACCGGGCCCCGTACCCGTACCCGTACGCGCACCAGGAAGCAGCCACACTCCGGCTCTTGGGCAGTGCACACATCCTTGTGGCCGGTGCGCACATCCTCGTGGCCGCTACGCGCAATCGCCCTACCGCGCCGGATCGAAGTTGTCCGCTGCGCGCAATCGTCTGACCTCAACCGCCCTTTCCCGCCTGCTTGCTGGGCATTTAGCGTGATCAGTGCGGACCTCCCGGGCCCGGGCACTTCCTCCGCATCCGACATCCATGCCCGACCCCAGGGAGTTCCCATGCCCTCGACAGTGAAGACCGCGACGGCTCGCGGTTCGACGCCGACCGACGTCTCGCCGCACCGTCCCGGGCCGGTGCTTTTCATAGTCTGCGTCGCCATCTTCATGCTGATGCTCGACGCGATGGTCGTCTCCGCCGCGCTCGCCGACATCCGCTCCGACTTCGACGCCTCCATCGACGGGCTGCAGTGGGTGGTCGATGCCTACTCGATCCCGCTCGCCGGTGTCCTGCTGACCTTCGCCACACTCGGTGACCGCTACGGCCGCAAGCGGATGTACGTGATCGGCATGGCGGTGTTCACCGGCTCGTCACTGGCCATGACGATGGCGGGGAGCATCGTGGCGCTCGACGTCCTGCGGGTGGTGCAGGGCATCGGTGCCGCCATGCTCTTCGCCACCGCGCTGCCCCTGCTGGCGGCCGCGTTCCCGGACGCGGGCGCCCGAGCGAAGGCGATCGGCGTCTACGGGGCGGTGATGGCGAGCGCGACCGTCCTCGGCCCGGTCATCGGCGGTGGTCTCGTCACCCAGTTCGGCTGGCGCTCGATCTTCCTCATCAACGTACCGATCGGAATCGCCATGATCGTCCTGGCGGCGAGGAAGCTGCCCGAGACGGCGAGCACTCCGGACCGTCGGGCCGACTGGCTGGGATCGCTGCTGCTCACCGGAGGTCTGGTGGCCGCCGTGTTCGCCCTGACGCGCAGCCACGCACTCGGCTGGACGTCCGGGACGGTCATCGCCCTGATCGTCGGTGGGGGCGTACTGCTGACCGCCTTTCTGTTCTGGCAGACACGGGCCGGCAACCCGCTCTTCGACATCTCAATGGCGAAGAAGCCCGGCTTCACCGGCACCGCAGTCGTGTCGATCGCGCACATGGCCACGCTGATGGCCTCGGCCACCTATCTCGCGCTGTTCCTGATGGGGCAGGGGTACACCCCGCTGGAGATGGGTCTGCGGCTGCTGCCGATCAGCGCCTGCGCCATGATCGCCGCAGCCGTTACCCCCGTGATCGCGAGACGGGTGCCGATCGGGATCGGGCTGACCGGCACGATGGCGGTGGTGACCGTGGGCATGTGGTTGCTCGGCAATTACGGTCATGACGACAGCTGGACCCACTTCCTGCCCGGCATGATCATCGGTGGTCTGGCCATCGGCGCGCTCACCTCGCTCAACCAGGCCGCGTCTTTGACCTTCGCCTCGCAGGAGAACGCGGGCATGTCGAGCGCCACCTTCGCCACTCTGCGACAGGTCGGCATGGCGATGGGTATTGCCGTGCTCGGTGCGATGTTCAGCCAAGTCGCCACCGACAGGGCGGAGTCCGGGCTCGCGGCGGTCCCCGGGATCGGCTCGGTGCCGCAGGACCTCAAGGACCAGTTCGTCGATCTGGTCGGGTCCGGATCCGGTCATGAGGTGGTCGGGTCCGTGCCCGCGCAGTTCCACGATGCCGTGCCCGCGCTGACCCGTGTCGCCGACAGCGCGTCGATCGACGCGCTGAACGCGCTGGCGAACCTCGGCACGGTCATCGGCGCGGCCGCCGTGGCCATCGCGGGGGCCGCCTTCGCCATCGACCGCCGCCGGGTCAGTCGGCGGCCGTCGGAGCCGGCGTCTCCGTGAGCGTGGTGGGGGGACCGCTTCCGCCGAAGTACGCGGCGGGAGTGGTGCCCATCTCGCGCCGGAACGCGTTGATGAACGCGCTGGCGGTCGCATAGCCGACCGCATGGGCGACCCGGGAGACCGGCTGTCCCATGCCCAGCATGGGCAACGCCGAGTTGAGCCGCTCGTACGTGCGCCAGCTGCTGAAGCTGGTGCCGGTCTCCGCGCGGAACCGGCGGGAGAGGGTGCGTACCGACGCGCCCACCTCTCGGCTCCAGTCCTCCAGATCACGGGGGTCGGCAGGATCCTGCTTGATGGCCAGCGCGATCCTGAGGGCCAGCGGATCGGTGGGCAGGATCGTCGGTATCGCGGCGACCGACAGGGGCTTCAGCAGATCCCACAGCACGGCCGTGACCCGAGCACGATGCTCGACGGTACCGGCACCAGTCGCGGTACGGGTGCCGGTCCCAGTTCCGGTGCCGAGCTCCACCAGATGGGACAGCAACGGCCCGACCAGCCCGGTGGCATCGACCACAGTGGGCACTTCCCAGCGCAGCGGACAGCTGTCCGGTTCGAAGTACAGCGACAGCATCTCGGAGGACGAGTGCGGGACGACGGCGTGGTCCATGTCGCCGGGTATCCACAAGGCACGCGAACGCTCCACCACCCAGCGCAAGTTGTCGACCTCGATCGTGAACGGGGCACCCGGCGCCCATGTCAGCTGATGCTGCGGATGGTTGTGGGCGGGAAGGTTGATCCCCGCCTCGAGCGGAACGGCCACGCTCGCCACCGCGAGGGCCGTAGGGTCGACGGCCGCCCGCCTTTCACCGCTCATAGACCCGACTCTACTGTCCGCCCACCCACTGAGGCGATCGCGTCGGCCGCGCTCAGAAACGGAGCTTGGTGCCCTCGTTCGGGTGGAAGCCGGCCGGATCGCCGTCCCAGGAAGCGGCGAAGACTGTGCACCGCTGACCTGACCCCGAGCAGAGCGGCACCTGGATCGTCGACCGCGGCAAGGTGTCCGGCGACGCGATCCCAGGGCACCTAGCGTGCGCCCACTGTGCGGGGGCTCAGGCCGTCGGCCTACCTGTCGGCCTCGTCCGGACCCTCAACCGTAGAAGCCGACATGCGCGAGCCGCAGCGGACCGCGCAGCCTGAGGTGGACGTCATGGACGCCCCGGGCGACGAGACCCGCGTCCAGAGTCACGTAGTCGTACGGCCCTGACGTGGGGGACTTCGGTGTCAGCACGGCCAGCACCGGTCCGCCGTCCAGGAACACCTCCAGGGTGCCCTCGCCGGCGACCTCGGCGCGCACCCCGGTGACACCGGGGCCGAAGTCGCAGTCGCGGTAGACGAGTTCGCCCGTGCCGCCTTCCACGGCCGTCACCGCGTCGCCGGACACCTTGCCGCGGTCGACGATCCCGGTGCCGCTCTGCTCGTCGAAGTCGGCCGCGGGAAGGCCTCGTTCGCGTACCGGGCGCGGCCCCGTGGGCTCGCCGTCGAGCGTCACCGTCGTACGCATCCGGATGTCCGCGCTGGAGGCACCGGCCAGAAGGTCGTACGGGCCCGGCTCGACCCGCCAGCGGCCCAGGGCCACGTCCCAGAAGCCGAACTCCGCGAGCGGCACGGTGAATTCGAGGTCCGTCCGCTCCCCGGGCGCCAGGGTCACCCTGCGGTGCGCGACCAGCTGCCGGCGCGGCCGGACGACCGACGGGGCGGCCGCGCGGATGTACAGCTGGGCGACCTCGTCGGCGGCCCGGTCGCCCGTGTTGGTGACGCTGAAGGACACCTCCACCCTGTCGGCCGAGACGCGTGCGCTCAGGTCGCCGTACGCGAACGTCGTGTACGTCAGCCCGTGGCCGAACGGGAACAGCGGCACGCCCTCGAAGTACAGATAGGTCTGGCGGCTGCCGATGACGTCGTAGTCGAACAGGTCCGGCAGGTCGGCGTCGCGGCCGTACCAGGTCTGCGGCAGGCGCCCGGCGGGGGAGACGTCACCGGCCAGCACGCGGGCCAGCGCGGTGCCCGCCGCCTGGCCGCCGTGCGCGGTCCACAGCACGGCCGCGAGGGGGCCCGGCTCGAGGGCGTAGGGGTAGGCGGAGACCAGCGCCAGGACCGTGCGGGGGTTGGCGGCGCGGGCGGCGCGCAGCAGCCGGCGCTGGTGGCCGGGCAGCCGCAGCGTCGTACGGTCCTCGGTCTCGCGGCCGTTGATGTGCGGGTCGTTGCCCGCGACGACCACGACCACGTCCGCGTCGGCGGCGACGCGGGCGACGGCGTCCTCGCCCCTCTCGACGACGACCAGCTCGAAGACCTCTCCGTCCGGCGCGGACTCCCCGGCAACCTTCACGCCGTCGGCGGCGACGGACACATGGCGCCCTGTCCCCAGGTGCCGGAGGAGGTGGCCCTGTCCATGGGGTTCGAGCCGGAACGTCTCCTGCACGATCCAGCCGCCGGGCTGGTCGGCGGAGGCGCGCAGGAAGCCGTCGTCGGCGACCGAGAGGTAGCGGCCGTCGGGCGCGCGCAGCGTGAGCACGTCCTCGCCCCAGTCGATCAGGGCCAGTTCGGTGCCCTCGGCGCCGGCCGTCAGCGGCGGCAGATCGGTGCGGCCGGCCAGCAGCGCCGGGTCCAAGGCGCCCTCGGTGCCGGGGACGTCCTCCGTGACCCCGACGGCCTCCGGCACCCGCAGGAAACGCCCGTCGGCCGCCTTGAGCAGCACCCGGTCCACGCCCTCGGCGAACTGCACCCGCTCCGCGCCGAACCGCTCGTACAGGCCCTCCAGCGGGGTGGAGCGGTGGATCAGCGTGCCGCTGTACCAGTCGAGCTTGCACTCGTCGGCGAGCAGACCGACGACCGCGATCCGGCTGTCGGGGGCGAGCGGCAGCACGCCGTCGTTCTTCAGCAGCACGATCGCCTGCTCGGCCGCTTCCCGGGCGAGGTCGCGATGCCCGGGGGTGTCGAAGGCACCCGGGGCGTCGCAGGCGTCGGGGCCGTCGAACTCGCCGAGCCGGAAACGGACCGACAGCTGGCGGCGTACGGCCGTGTCGATGTCCGCCTCGGTCAGCAGGCCCTGCTCCAGTGCCCCTCGCACGCGGGCGAGGATCGTCGAGGAGTCCGTGCCGTGGTCGGTGAAGCTGTCGACCCCGGCCAGGACCGAGGCCGCCGTCGCCTCCTCGTGGGTGTCGAAGTAGTGCTCGGAGTCCACCAGGTTGGAGGGCGCGCCCGCGTCCGAGCAGACCAGCAGGTCCTCCTCGGTCCAGGCGCGCAGATGCTCGCGCAGATACGGGGAGACGTGGTTGGGGCGGCCGTTGACCAGGTTGTAGGCCGGCATCACCCCGGCCACCGCGCCCGCCTCGACCGTCTCACGGAAGGCCCGCAGGTCGTACTCGTGCAGCACCCGCGGACGCACCGAGGACGACGAGGTGTCCCGCGCGGTCTCGTTGTTGTGGGCCAGCCAGTGCTTGAGCACCGGGGCGGTGCGCCAGTACAGCGGGTCCGTGCCGCGCAGGCCGTGCGTGTAGGCGGTGGCGATGGCGGAGGTGAGCTTCGGGTCCTCGGAGTAGCCCTCCTCGTTGCGGCCCCACAGCGGGTGGCGCAGCAGGTTCACCACCGGCGCCCACACATTCAGGCCGACTCGCTCGTCGCGGGCGCGCATCGCCCTGACCTCCTGCGACACGGCCTCGCCGACCCGGCGTACGAGGTCCTCGTTCCAGGTCGCGCCGAGCCCCACCGCCTGTGGGAACACCGTCGCCGGGCCCATCCAGGCGACCCCGTGCAGTGCCTCCTGGCCGGTGCGGAACGCGGCGACGCCGAGCCGCTCCACCGCGGGGACGAACTGGTGCAGGAACGACACCTTCTCGTCGAGCGTCAGCCGCGACAGCAGGTCGTCGACGCGCTTCGCGAACGGCAGTCGCGGATCGCGGAACGGCAGGGCGGGCGGCGTGGATGCGGTCACGTGGGGTTCCCCTCGGGATGGAACGACGAGTTCCTTTCGAAGCGCTTCGATGCTCATTCGATCCGGGGCCGGTGTCAAGACGTCTCGCGGGACCGACTCCGCCTGCCCAAGCCCTGTAAGACCTCCCGTGCAGCGGCGCACCGAGCAGGAATCTTGGGATCGACCCTTGTGCGCCCTCCGGCGTTCACTTAACCTCGCAGCAACATCGAAGCGCTTCGACGAAGAGGGGCCCGCAGGCCCGCAGAACCGCTTCCGCTCAGCCAGTTCCACTGAAGACACCGCAGCCGACGGCTGAACCGCCGGGTGTCCTGGTGCGCCACGAAGGGTTGACGCAATGACGCCGAACGCCGCTTCCTCCGCCCCCAGCCGGAGAAGCTTCCTCGCCTCCACCGCGGTGGCCACCGTGGCGGTGGCCGGGGGGATGCCGCTGCTCGCCGCCTGCGGCGGCTCCGACGGCGGCTCCCGCGACGGCACCACCTCCGGCAAGGACGCCAAGAAGATCCTTCCCGCCTACGTCGCCAGCAACGTCGTCGTGCCGGACATCCCCGCCAAGAACGGCTCCGCCGTCGGCTTCACCGGCAAGCTCGACATCGCCGGCCTGAAGACCTCGGTGCCCAAGAAGCTCGGCAAGGGCGGCGAGGTCACCATCATGTCGCCGTTCTGGGGCTCGCCCCCGAAGGCGGACAACGCCTACTACCGCGGCATGAACGACCTCATCGGCGTCGACGTGCGCTGGCAGAACCAGGACGGCAACACCTACGAGCAGAAGCTCGGCGCGGTCCTCGCCTCCAGCGAGGTCCCCGACGTGGTCGTGGTCCCCGGCTGGAACATGAACGGCCGCATACCCACCGCCATCATCAGCAAGTTCGCCGACCTCGGCCCCTACCTCTCCGGTGACGCGGTCAAGGAGTTCCCGAACCTCGCGGCCATCCCGACGGACGCCTGGCGTCGCTCCATCTTCGGCGGCAAGCTGCTGGGCCTGCCGCAGCCGGCGCCGTCGGTCACCGGCATCGTGCCCCTCTACCGCCGCGACATCTTCGAGAAGGAGGGCTACGAACTCCCGCGTTCCGCGGACGAGTTCCTGGCCCTCGCCAAGGACATCACCAACGCCCGGGCCAGGCGCTGGGCCTGCCTGGACATGAAGTGGACCGCGTTCCAGATGTTCGGCGTGCTCTCCGGCAGCGAGAAGCCGCTCGGCTGGAACCTCGTCGACGGCAAGCTGATCAACCGCGTCGAGACCGAGGAGTTCCTGGAAGCGCTGGAGTGGTCGCGCAAGCTCTTCGCCGCCGGAGTCGTCCACCCCGACGCCCAGTTCGGCAAGAACGCCCCCGACCCGGGCCCCAAGTTCGCCAAGGGCGAGTTCCTGATCTACGCCCAGAACATCTCGCAGTGGTGGGGCCGCACCGCCGAACAGGCCACCCAGAACCCCGAGTTCGAGATCTGGGGCATGGACGTGTTCGGCCACGACGGCGGCGACCCCACCCTGTGGGCCGAACAGCCCGCCGGCATCTTCGCCTTCGTCAACAAGAAGGCCTCGGAGTCCGTGATCCGTGACGTGCTGGCCGTCGCCAACGTCACCGCCGCGCCGTACGGCACCAAGGAATACATGATGACCAACTACGGCGTGGAAGGCACCCACTACACCGTCAAGGGCGGCGTCCCCGCCAAGACCGACCAGGGCAACAACGAGGTGATGAACGCCTACGTGATGGTCGCGAGCCCCGCTCCCACCATCGCGCACCCCGACTTCCCCGAGGTCGCCAGGGGCCAGGTCGAATGGCAGCAGCGCATGGGCGCCTTCACCAAGAAGTCCTCCTTCTACGGCATGCAGATCACCGAGCCCTCCCGCTACGCCAACCTCTCCAGCAACTTCGAGCAGCTGGAGGACGACATCGTCCGCGGCCGCAAGAAGATCAGCGACATGCAGCAGGCCGTCTCCGACTGGAAGAGCAAGGGCGGCGACAAGCTGCGCGACTGGTACCGCAAGATCCTCGACGAGAACGGCTCGGCGGCGGGCTGACCTGGCACTGAGGCAAGGGAGAACAGCCGTGTCCCACAGCACGGTGCCTCGGAGCAGGGCCGAGGCCGCAACGACCGAGAAGGACCCGGTGGCGCCCGACCGCGCCACCGGCCCCCGGCGGAAACGATCCTCGGGGAAGCTGAGCCTGCGGCTCCGCCTCAGACGCGACCGCGTGCTGCTCCTGATGACCCTGCCGGCCGTCGCCCTGGTCCTGCTGTTCAACTACGTCCCGATCCTCGGCAACATCGTCGCCTTCCAGGACTACGACCCCTACATCAGCGACAACGGCGTCGTGTCGATGCTGAACAGCCCCTGGGTGGGCCTGGAGAACTTCCAGCGGATCTTCGACGACTCGGACTTCTGGAACGCGGTCACCAACACCCTGGTGCTGTTCTTCCTGCAACTGCTGCTCTACTTCCCCATCCCGATCCTGCTCGCCCTGCTGATCAACAGCGTGGTCAGGCCCCGGCTGCGGGCGGTCTCCCAGGCGATCCTCTACCTGCCGCACTTCTTCTCCTGGGTGCTGGTCATCGCCGTCTTCCAGCAGCTGTTCGGCGGCGCGGGCCTGCTCTCCCAGCTGCTGCGGCAGCACGGATACGACGGCCTCGACATCATGACCGACCCGGAGACCTTCAAGTACCTGATCACCGCGCAGTCCGTGTGGAAGGACGCCGGCTGGGGGATCATCGTCTTCCTCGCCGCGCTGGCGGCCGTGCCGACGGACCTGTACGAGGCCGCCGCGATGGACGGCGCCAACCGCTGGCGCCGCATGTGGCACGTCACGCTGCCCGCGCTGCGCCCCGTGATCGCGCTGCTGCTGGTCCTGCGCGTGGGCGACGCGCTCACCGTCGGCTTCGAACAGATCCTGCTCCAGCGCGACGCCGTCGGACCGGGGGCGTCCGAGGTCCTCGACACCTTCGTGTGGTGGAACGGCGTCCGCAACCAGGACTTCGGCTACGCGGCCGCCGCCGGGCTCATCAAGGGCGTCGTCAGTCTCGGCCTGGTCCTCGTCGCGAACAAGGTCGCCCATCTCATGGGCGAGCAGGGGGTGTACAAGAAGTGACCGCCGTCATCGACAAGCCCACCGTCGAGGCCGCCGCCGCGCCCCGCTGGTGGCAGGCCCCGCCCCGGCCGGTGTGGGAGGAGAAGCCCACACCGGCCGGCCTGGCGGCCAAGGGGCTGATCCTGGCGCTGGCCTGCCTCGGCATCCTGTTCCCGCTGTGGATCGTCGTCGTCACCAGCCTGTCCTCGCGCAGGACGATCGACGAGGCCGGCGGACTGGTGATGGTGCCGAAGGACATCACCTTCGTGGCCTACCAGGAGCTGCTGAGCGGCGGACAGGTGACGCGCGCGGCGGTCATCAGCGTCCTCGTCACGCTCGTCGGCACGCTGTTCTCCATGACCGTGTCCGTGCTGTGCGCGTACGGGCTCTCGCGCACGGGGTCGCTCGGGCACCGGTGGATCCTGATGGTCCTGCTGGCCACCATGTTCTTCAGCGCCGGCCTCATCCCGACCTATCTGCTGGTGCAGTCGCTGGGGCTGACCGACACCTACCTCGCGCTGATCCTGCCGAGCGCGGTGAGCGTCTTCAACATCCTTGTCCTGCGCGGGTTCTTCATGGGGATCTCGCAGGAGCTGATCGACTCCGCGCGGATCGACGGGGCGGGGGACTTCCGCATCCTGCGGCAGATCGTCATGCCGCTGTCCCGTGCGGTGATCGCCGTCATCACCCTGTTCTACGCCGTCGGGTACTGGAGCGCGTGGTTCAACGCGTCTCTGTACCTCAACGACCAGGACATGATGCCGCTGCAGAACGTCATGATCCAGCTCGTGCAGAAGCAGGAGGCTCCGGTGGGGCTGGGGCAGGCCATCAAGACGGGTGAGCTGTCGGGGCTGGCGGTGCAGATGGCTGTCATGGTGCTGGCGTTGTTGCCGGTGGCGGTGTTGTCGCCGTTCGTGCAGCGGCATTTCAAGAAGGGCATGTTGACCGGCGCGGTTAAGGGCTGAAGCCCGAGCGGGTGAGCGCCGTTGGGCTGTCGGTGGTCTTGTGGGTGCCGGTTCGTCGTGGCTTGTCGCGCAGTTCCCCGCGCCCCTGAAAACAGGCACCTCCCCTTACACCTACCTCATAAAGCGAGGGATGTCATGCTTGCGTCCAGGCCGTCTCGGCGAACCGTTCTTGCAGGCAGTGCGGCCGCGGCTGCCCTCGCCGCGCTGCCCCTCTCGGCGTCCGCCCAGTCCGCCTCCGCCCAGTCCGCCTCCGCCGGTCCCTATCGGTGGCGGAACGTCGTCATCGGGGGGACCGGGTTCGTCACGGGTGTGTTGTTCCACCCCTCCGTGCGCGGGCTCGCCTATGCGCGGACGGACATCGGTGGGGCCTACCGGTGGGACGACCGCAGGGCCCGCTGGACGCCGGTCACCGATCACCTCGGCTGGGACGACTGGAACCTCCTCGGTGTGGAGGCGATGGCCGTCGACCCGGCGCACCCCGACCGGCTCTACCTCGCCCTCGGCACCTACGCCCAGGCCTGGGCCGGCAACGGCGCCGTGCTGCGGTCCGAGGACCGGGGCGCGACCTGGGCGCGGACCGACCTGACGGTCAAGCTCGGGGCGAACGAGGACGGCCGGGGCTGCGGCGAGCGGCTCCTCGTCGACCCGCGCGACAGCGACACCCTGTGGCTGGGCACCCGGCACGACGGCCTGCTGAAGTCCACCGACCGCGGCGCCACCTGGGCCCCCGCCCCCGGCTTCCCTGCCACCCCGAGCGCGTCCGGGCAGGGCGTCACCCTGCTGGTCGCGGCGGGCCGGGCCGTGTACGCGGGGTGGGGCGACGCGGGCGGCACCGGGCCGAACCTGTTCCGCACCACCGACGGGGCCACCTGGACCGCCGCCCCCGGACAGCCCTCCGGCACCGCCGCCGAGGTCCCGGTCCGGGCCGCCTACGACCGGTTCACCCGTGAGCTGTACGTGACGTACGCCGACGCACCCGGGCCCAACGGACAGGCCGACGGCAGCGTGCACAAGCTGGCCACGGGCAGCGGGAGATGGACCGAGGTCACGCCCGTGCGGCCCGGCGGCACCACGCCCGACGGGTCGGCCGACACCTTCGGCTACGGCGGGGTCGCCGTGGACGCCCGCCGGCCCGGCACGGTCGTCGTGTCCACGAACAACCGCTGGGCGGCCGTCGACACCCTGTACCGCACCACCGACGGCGGCCGCACCTGGACGTCCCTGAAGGACTCCGCCGTTCTGGACGTGTCCGAGACCCCCTATCTCAAGTGGGGCGAGAAGAGCCCCAAGTTCGGCTGGTGGATCCAGGCGCTGGCCGTCGACCCGTACGACTCCAGGCACGTGGTGTACGGCACCGGCGCCACCCTCTACGGCACCCGCGACCTGGTGCGCTGGGCCCCGCAGATCCGGGGCCTGGAGGAGACGTCCGTGCGGCAGCTGATCTCGCCCCCGGCCGGGGAGGCGCATCTGCTCAGCGGGTCGGGGGACATCGGCGTGATGTACCACGAGCTGCTCACGGCGTCTCCGGCGGACGGCATGGCGGCGAACCCCGTGTTCGGGTCGGCGACCGGGCTCGCGCAGGCCGCGGCCGATGCGTCGTACGTCGTCCGCAGCGGCTGGGGCGACCACGGCAACGGCGCGTACTCCGAGGACGGCGGGCGGACCTGGGCGCCCTTCGCGGCCCAGCCCGACATCGCCCGTAGCGCACCGGGGCCGATCGCCACCAACACCGACGGCAGCGTGCTGCTGTGGTCCTTCGTGCACTGGGACGGCACGAAACACCCCACGCACCGCTCGACGGACAACGGCACGACCTGGTCCGAGGTCTCCTCCTTCCCGAAGGGCGCCACGCCGGTCGCCGACCCGGCCGACCCGACGCTCTTCTACGCGTACGACACCGACACAGGAACGGTATACGCCAGCACTGACAGTGGCCGTTCCTTCACCGCCCGTGCGACCGGACTGCCCTCCGGCGACAGCCAGTTCAAGCTGGTCGCGGCCCCCGGACGGTCCGGCGACCTGTGGCTGAGCGCCAAGTGGAACGGGCTGTACCGGTCGACCGACCAAGGCGCCTCCTTCGCGAAGGTCGCCGGCTGCCGGGCCTCGTACACCCTCGGCTTCGGCAAGGCCGCCGACGGCGCCGCCTACCCCGCGATCTACCAGGTCGGCTCGACCGACAGCGGCACCGCCGTCCTCCGCTCCGACGACGAGGCGAAGACCTGGACCCGCATCAACGACGACGCCCACCAGTGGGGCTGGACCGGCGAGGCCATCACCGGCGACCCCCGGCTGTACGGCCGTGTCTACCTCGCCACCAACGGCCGCGGCATCCAGTACGGAGACCCCGCATGACACCGGCACCCGAACCCACCGTCGCCGCCGCCCTCGCCACCGCCACCCGCGGCCGCCTCCTCTTCGGCGGCGACTACAACCCCGAGCAGTGGCCCGAGGAGACCTGGCACGAGGACGTCCGGCTGATGAAGGATGCCGGCGTCAACTCCGTCACCCTCGGCGTCTTCTCCTGGGCGAAACTCGAACCCCAGCCGGGCGAGCGCGACTTCGGCTGGCTCGACCGGCTCATGGACCTGATGCACGAGGCCGGCATCGGCGTCGTCCTGGCCACCCCGACCTCCGCCCCACCGCCCTGGATGGGCCGGCTGCACCCCGACACGCTGCCCCGCGACGCGGACGGCCGTATCGAGTGGTGGGGCGGACGCCAGCACTTCTCCCACTCCAGCGCCACCTACCGGCGCTACGCCGCCGCCGTCACCGAGGACCTCGCCGCCCGCTACGCGAGCCACCCCGCGCTCACGATGTGGCACATCAACAACGAGTACTGCACCTTCGACTACGGCGACGAGGCCGCGGCCGCCTTCCGCCGCTGGCTGCGCGAGCGGTACGGCACCCTCGACGCCCTCAACTCCGCCTGGGGCACGGCCTTCTGGAGCCAGGGCTACGACACCTGGGACGGCATCCTGCCCCCGCGGCACGCCCACTACCTCAACAACCCGAGCCAGGTGCTCGACTTCCGGCGCTTCACCTCCGACATGCTCCTGGAGTGCTACCTCGCCGAGCGCGACATCGTCCGCCGGCACACCCCGCACCTCCCGGTCACCACCAACTTCATGCCGCTGTGGATCGGCGTCGACGCCTGGCGCTGGGCCGAGGAGGAGGACGTCGTCTCCGTCGACCTCTACCCCGACCCGCGCGACCCGCTCGGCGCCCAGCAGGGCGCGCTCGTCCAGGACATGACCCGCTCCCAGGCCCGCGGCCCGTGGATGCTGATGGAGCAGGCCGCCGGACCCGTCAACTGGCGCGGCGTCAACCACCCCAAGCCGCGCGGCCTCAACCGCCTGTGGTCGCTCCAGGCCGTCGCCCGCGGCGCCGACGCCGTCTGCTACTTCCAGTGGCGCCAGTCCCGCCAGGGCGCGGAGAAGTTCCACTCCGGCATGGTGAGCCACGCGGGCGAGGAGGGCCGTACCTTCCAGGAGGTCAAGCGGATCGGCGCCGAGCTGCGCCGGCTCCACGAGGTCAGCGGCACCGGCATCACCGCGGACGTCGCGATCCTGCACGACTGGCACTCCTGGTGGGCCGCGACCCAGGACGGCCGCCTGTCCACCGAGGCCGACCACCCCGACGTCCTGCGCGCCTGGCACCGCGCCCTGTGGCAGGCCCACCTCACCACCGACTTCGCCCACCCCGAGCACGACCTCGGCCGGTACAGGCTGGTCGTCGTCCCGCAGGCGTACGCCCTCACCGACAAGGCGATCGAGAACCTCCTGGCGTACGTCGCCCAGGGCGGCACCCTCGTCTGCGGCTTCCTCACCGGCGTCGCCGACCAGGACGACCGGGTGCGCCCCGGCGGCATGGACGCCAGGCTGCGCGAGCTGTTCGGCATCCGCACGCTGCACGAGTGGTGGCCGCTGGACGCGGGGGAGACCGTGGAGTGCGACGGGTTCCGCGGCACGCTGTGGTCGGAGGAGCTGGAGGCCGAGGCGGACGAGACGCTCGCATACAAGGCCGGCGAACTCGACGGGTTGCCCGCCGTTCTCCGCAACGGCCGCGCCTGGTACCTCTCCACCCTCCCCGAGCCGGAGGCACTGCGCGGGCTGCTTGCGCGGATCGCCTCCGAGGCGGGTGCCCGGCCGGTGCTGGACGGCCTCCCCGCCGACGTCGAGGCCGTGCGCCGCGGTGAGCTGCTGTTCCTGCTCCACCACGGCCGCGAGCCGGTCACCGTCACCGTGCCGGGCACCCACCACGACCTGCTGACCGGCGAGACGGTCACGGACCGCATCACCCTCGGCCGCCACGGCGTGGCGGTGCTCAGGCCATGAGCGGCACACCTGTCCACGGCACCTGGGAGCCCCGCCCCGCCGCCCGCTGGGAGGACTCCTTCCTCACCGGCAACGGCCACCACGGCGCCCTCGTGTCCGGCGACCCGAACGACGACCGGGTCATCGTCACCCACCACACCCTGGTCCGGCCCGACGGCGGCTCGTACCGCCACCCCCCGGAGCTGGCCGCCGAACTCCCCGCCCTCCAGGACAGGCTGCTCGCCGGCGACCTCACCGCGGCCGAGGAGTTCACCGACGGCCGCCCCCTGCAATGGGTGCGGCCCTTCCACCCCGCCTTCGCCCTGCGCCTGAAGCGGCCGGGCACCCACAGCGGCAGCTACCGCCGCGAGGTCGACTTCACCACCGGCGAGGTCACCGCCCGCACCCCCGACCGGACCAGCCGCGTCTTCGTCTCCCGCGCCGACGACGTGATCGTCCAGCACATCGCGGGCCCCGGCCTCACCCTCGACCTCGCCCTCGACCACCGCCTCCCGGGCGTACCCCCCGGCCTCGGCGTCGGCCACGGCGCCCACCTCACCCCCGAAGGCGCGGCCCTCACCCTGCGCGCCCGTTACCCCGGCAGCGACCGCGCCTACACCGGAGTGACCCTGGCCGCGGTCACCGGCGGCACCGCCACCCTCGCCGCACCCGGCACGCGCATCGAGGGCGCCGAGTCGGTCCTGCTCCTCACCCGGGTGCGCCGGCACACCGGCGAACTGGACGCGATCGAGGAATTCCGTGCCCTGCGCGACCTGCCCCAGGCATACGACGCCCTCCTGGACCGCCATCTCGCCCTGCACCGCACCGCGTACAGCCGCGTCACCCTCGACCTGGGCGCCGACCCGGCCGAACGGGCGCTGCCCGGCTCGGAGCTGCTCACCAGGCCGCAGAGCCCGGCCCTGCTGGAACGCCTCTTCGCCGCGGGCCGCTACCACCTGCTGTCCGCCTCCGGACTGCTGCCGCCCCGCCTGACCGGCCTGTGGACCGGTGAGTGGGACACGGCCTGGTCGGGCGCGTTCACCACGGACGCCAACCTCAACCTCCAGACCGCCTCCGCCGCCGCGGCGGCCCTGCCCGAGGTCACCGAGGCCCAGGCCGGGCTGATCCACGGCCAGCTGGACGACTGGCGGGACAACGCCCGAGCCGTCTTCGGCGCCCGCGGCATCGTCGCCCCCGCGCACACCGACGGAGAGTCCGGCCACGCCTACCACTTCTCCCGCGAGTACCCCCTGCACCTGTGGACCGCGGGCGCCGACTGGCTGCTCAAGCCGCTCGTCGACCACGACGAGACCCGCGGCGCCCAGGACCCGCGCACGGCCGAGGCCCTCGCCGAACTCGCCTGCTTCTACGAGGACTTCCTCACCCGTACCGACAGCGACGGCCGTCTCGTCGTCGTCCCGTCCTACTCACCCGAGAACCGCCCCGCGAACGGCAGCTGGGGTGCCGTCAACGCGGCCATGGACCTGTCCGCCGCCCGCCACGCCCTGCTGACCGCGGCCGACTACCACCCCGAACGGGCCTCCACCTGGCGAGCTCTCGCCGACCGCCTCCCGCCCCACCGCGTCAATCAGGACGGCGCCCTCGCCGAATGGGCCTGGCCCGGCCTCGACGACACCTACGACCACCGCCACCTCAGCCACCTCTACGGCGTCTGGCCCCTGGAGGAGATCACCCCCTACGACACCCCGGAGTGGGCCGAGGCCGCCCACCGGGCCCTCGCCCTGCGCGGCGCCGAGAACGACTCCGCGCACGGCCACCTCCACCACGCGCTGATCGCGGCCCGCCTCAACGACCCCGCACGCGTCACCCACGCCCTCGCCCAGGTGCTCGGCGGCGACTTCTTCCACGCCTCCCTGATGAGCGCCCACTACCCGCACCGCGACGTCTACAACGCGGACGCCGCCCACACCCTGCCCGCCGTACTGATCGAGGCACTCGTCCAGTCGACCCCCACCCGGCTCGTGCTGCTCCCCGCCCGCCCCGAAGCCCTCGAAGAAGGCCGGCTGAACGGCGTACGCACGCGGTTCGGCGCGGAGATCGACCTCGTCTGGAGCCGCGACGAGGCGACCGCCGTCGTCCGCCCCACGCGCACCTGCCGCGTGGACCTCAGAACCCCCTCCGGCGACGGGCTGTCGCTCGACCTCGTCGCCGGAGAGGACCACGTCCTCAGCCTGAGGCCGTGGTGACCGCGCACTTCCCCCCACCCATGGAAGGGACACCATGGCACGACGTATCCGCGGAGGGTTCCTCACTGCCCTGCTCGCCCCGGCCCTCGCTCTTGGCGCCACGGTCGGCCTCGCCGCCGCCCCCGCCCAGGCCGCCGTCTGGAGCAGCTGCGACCAGTGGGGCAACACCAGCCTGAACGGCTACACCCTCTACAACAACATCTGGGGCTCCGGCGCCGGCAGCCAGTGCGTCTGGGCCAACTCCGGCACCAACTGGGGCGCCTGGGCGAACCACCCGAACACCGGCGGCATCAAGTCCTACCCCAACGCCAAGAAGGTGATCAACAAGACGATCACCTCCATCGGTTCGCTGACCAGCAGCTACAACGTCACGGTCCCGTCCTCCGGCGCGTACAACACGTCGTACGACATCTGGGACACGGACTACGACCACGAGATCATGCTGTGGGTCAACTACAACGGCGCCGTCGGCCCGCTCGGCACCTCCCAGGGCACAGTGAGCCTCGGCGGCCACACCTGGAACGTCTACAAGGGCAACAACGGCGCCAACGAGGTCTACTCGTTCCTGCGCACGTCCGACTCCAGCTCCGGCACGGTGAACATCCTGCCGATCCTGAAGTGGATCAAGGACACCAAGGGCTGGTTCGGCAACGAGACCATCGGTGACGTGCAGTTCGGCTACGAGATCACCTCGTCGTCCGGCGGCCTGGACTTCCGCACCAACAGCCTGACCGTCAGCAGCAGTTGATCTCAAGGAACAGCAGGACGTGCGGCCGGTCCCTCCCCTACGGGACCGGCCGCACGCGTCTCACCCGGCGATCGGCAGCTCCGCCCCGTCGCGCAGGAACAGCGGGATGCGCTCCAGCGGGGCGTCGACCGTCACCGTCGTACCGCCCTCGTACGTCGCACCCGTCCAGGCGTCCGTCCAGCGCGCGCCCGCCGGGAGGTAGGCCGTCCGGGCCGTCGCGCCCGCGGTGAGCACCGGGGCGACCAGCAGGTCCCGGCCGAACAGATAGGCGTCGTCGATCTGCCAGGCCGCCTGGTCCCCGGGGAACTCCAGGAAAAGCGGCCGCATCACCGGCAGGCCCTCCTCGTGGGCCTCCCGCATGACCTTCAGCACGTACGGCTTGAGCCGCTCGCGCAGCCGCAGGTACCGCTCCAGGATGGCCCCGGCCTCCTCGCCGTAGGACCACACCTCGTTCGGGCCGCCCGTCATCTCCGGGCCCAGCGGCATGCCCGGCTCGCGGAAGCCGTGCAGGCGCATCAGCGGGGACAGCGCGCCGAACTGGAACCAGCGGACCATCACCTCGCGGTAGGCCGGGTCGTCCGGGTCGCCGCCGTGGAAGCCGCCGATGTCGGTGTTCCACCAGGGGATGCCGGACAGCGCGGTGTTGAGGCCGGCCGCGATCTGCCGGCGCAGCGTCGCGAAGTCGGTGCCGATGTCACCCGACCACAGGGCGGCCCCGTGGCGCTGACTGCCCGCCCACGCCGAGCGGTTGAGGGTGACGACGTCCGACTCGCCCTCCGCGAGGAGCCCCTCGTGGAAGGTGCGGGCGTTCTCCACCGGGTAGAGGTTGCCGACCTCCAGGCCGGGGCCCGCCCAGTAGCGCAGATTCTCCGGGAAGCCGGGCTTCAGCTCGGGCTCGCAGGCGTCCAGCCAGAACGCCGTGATGCCGTACGGGCGCAGGTAGTTGTCGCGCACCTTCGACCACACGAACTCCCGGGCGTCCGGGTTCGTGGCGTCGTAGAAGGCCACCTGGACCGTCGACGCCACCTCCTTGTCGGGCCAGTCGGCGTGCGCGAGCGGACCGTACTGGGTGCCGATGAAGTAGCCGCGCTGCTCCATGACCGGGTGGTTCTCGCTCAGCGGCGACACCGACGGCCACACGCTCACCACCAGCTTGACGCCCAGCTCGTCCAGCTCACGGACCATCGCCGCCGGGTCCGGCCACTCCTTCGGGTCGAACTTCCACTCGCCGAGATGCGTCCAGTGGAAGAAGTCGCAGACGATGACGTCCAGGGGCAGGCCGCGGCGCTTGTACTCCCGAGCCACCGCGAGGAGTTCGCCTTGCGTGCGGTAGCGCAGCTTGCACTGCCAGAAGCCCGCCGCCCACTCCGGCAGCATCGGCGTGCGTCCGGTGGCCGCGCTGTAGCGGCGCTGGGCGTCGGCCGGGGCTCCCGCGGTGATCCAGTAGTCGATCTGCCGGGCCGAGTCGGCGACCCAGCGGGTGCCGTTGTGCGCCAGCTCCACCCGGCCGATCGCCGGGTTGTTCCACAGCAGGGTGTAGCCGCGGCTGGAGGTCAGCACCGGGATGCCCACCTCGGCGTTGCGCTGCACCAGGTCCAGGACCAGGCCCTTCTGGTCGAGCCGGCCGTGCTGGTGCTGGCCCAGGCCGTACAGCTTCTCGCCCTCGTAGGCGGCGAAGCGCTGCTCCAGGCGGTGGTGGCCGTTGCCGACGGCCGTGTAGAGGCGGGGGCCGGGCCACCAGAAGTGGGCGCGTTCCTCGGCGAGCAGCTCGGCGGAGTCGTCCGTGCGAAGGAAGCGGATCAGGCCCTCGGCGTCGATGTCGACCGTGAGCGCGCCGACGGTCAGCCGCCCCCGGCCCTCCTCGATCTTCACGCTCGACGACGTGGCCGGGGCCTCGTCGAGCAGGGCCCCGGGAAGCCCCTCCAGGACCGGTCCGCCGAGCCGGGCGCGCACCCGGACCGCGTCCGGACCCCAGGGCTCGACACGCACGGTCTCCTGGCGGCCGCTCCACTCCAGCGCCCCGTCCCGCTCACGGAACGTACCGACGGTGGGGGAGGACTGCGCGAGGCTGACCTTGGGCTGGATTTCGGCAGGCTGAGTCACGTGGCGTACTCCTGAGGACATGGGGATGCCCCGTACCGGGCGGGGCGGACACGTGCGGAGGGGGTGTCAGGAAGCGGTGGGGGGCGGGACGCGTGCGGAGGGGGATGTCAGGAAGCGGCGGGAGCCGGGCCCGAACTCGCCCGGACGGTCAACTCGGGTGCGATCAGCACGACCTCGTCGCCCTCGCGCCCTTCCAGCTTGGCCATCAGCCGTTCCACCGCATGCCGGCCCATCTCCTGGGCGGGGATGGCGACGGACGTCAGCCGCACCGAGGCCTGCGTGGCGACCTGGTCGGGGCAGACGGCGACCACCGACACGTCCTCGGGCACGGCCCGGCCCTGCTGGCGCAGCAGCGCGAGGAGCGGCTCGACGGCCGACTCGTTCTGCACGACGAAGGCGGTCGTGCCGGGGCGTTCGTCGAAGACCCGGGCGAGCGTGGCGCCCATCGTGTCGTACCCGCCCTCGCAAGGCCGGTGCAACAGCCGTACGCCCAGTTCCTTGGCGCGGGACCGCAGTCCGTCCAGGGTGCGTTCGGCGAAGCCGGTGTGCCGCTCGTAGACCGCGGGCGCCTCACCGATGACGGCGATGTCGCGGTGGCCGAGCATCGCCAGCTGCTCCACGCACAGCGCGCCCGTCGCGGTCCAGTCCAGATCCACGCAGGTCAGGCCCTCGGTGTCGGCGGGCAGACCGATCAGCACGGACGGCTGGTCGGTGCCGCGCAGCAGCGGCAGCCGCTCGTCGTCCAGCTCGACGTCCATCAGGATCATCGCGTCGGCGAGCCCGCTGCCGGTGACCCGTCGCACCGCGTCGGGCCCCTCCTCGCCGGTCAGCAGCAGGACGTCGTAGCCATGGGCGCGGGCCGTGGTGGCGACCGCGATGGCGATCTCCATCATCACCGGCACGTACATGTCCGTACGCAGCGGGATCATCAGCGCGATGATGTTGGACCGCTTGCCGGCCAGGGCGCGGGCACCGGCGTTCGGGTGGTAGCCCAGCTCGCGGATGCTCTGCTCGACCCGCTGCCGGGTGGTGGCGGAGATGGACCGCTTGCCGCTGAGGACATAGCTCACCGTGCTCGCCGAGACTCCGGCATGCTGGGCGACCTCGGCGAGGGTGACCATCCAGCTCTCCAAGCTTTGTGAAGCGCTTCGACAGTGCGCAGGGTGAACAACGGCGAGTGAGGGTGGTTCGACAGTAACCCCAGCCGGAGTGCGTGTCCATAGTCAGTCGAAGCGCTTCGACAGGTTTCTTCGCGGCAACCTCTCGCCGGCTGCGGCCACGTCGACATCGGCCGAACGGACGCGCGAGGACTGGTGGGGACGTCCGCTTTCGGGTACGAACGATCCGGTAGCACCGATCGGTAACGCACGGTTCGGTCATGCCTGGTCCGGTAACACGCGGTTCGGTACAGCACGGTCCCAAGATCCCTCTTCGCGGCGAGGTGAGCCTCATGTCCGCAGCACCGCCCCCACGCAACGTCACCGAGCGTGAGGCCCGCCAGGTCGCGGAAGCGGCCCGGGAGCAGGACTGGCGCAAGCCCAGCTTCGCCAAGGAACTGTTCCTCGGGCGCTTCCGCCTCGACCTCATCCACCCCCACCCGCTCCCCACCGACGACGACGCCCAGCGCGGCGAGGAGTTCCTCGCCAAGCTCCGCGACTTCTGCGAGACCAAGATCGACCCGGAGGTCGTCGAACGCGACGCCCGCATCCCCGACGAGGTCGTCGACGGCCTCAAGGAACTCGGCGCGCTCGGCATGAAGATCGACACCAAGTACGGCGGCCTCGGCCTCACCCAGGTCTACTACAACAAGGCCCTCGCCCTGGTCGGCTCCGTCAGCCCGGCCGTCGGCGCGCTGCTCAGCGCCCACCAGTCCATCGGCGTGCCCCAGCCGCTGAAGATCTTCGGCACCCAGGAGCAGAAGGACACCTTCCTGCCGCGCTGCGCCCGCACCGACATCTCCGCCTTCCTGCTCACCGAGCCGGACGTCGGCTCCGACCCGGCGCGCCTGGCCACCATGGCGGTGCCCGACGGGGACGAGTACGTCCTCGACGGGGTGAAGCTCTGGACCACCAACGGCGTGATCGCCGACCTGCTCGTCGTCATGGCACGGGTGCCGAAGTCCGAGGGCCACCCCGGCGGCATCACGGCGTTCGTGGTGGAGTCCGCCTCCGAGGGCATCACCGTCGAGAACCGCAACGCCTTCATGGGTCTGCGCGGCCTCGAGAACGGCGTCACCCGCTTCCACCGGGTCCGCGTCCCCGCAGGCAACCGCATCGGCCCCGAGGGCGCCGGGCTGAAGATCGCCCTGACCACCCTCAACACCGGCCGGCTCTCGCTGCCCGCGATGTGCGTGGGCGCCGGCAAGTGGTGCCTGAAGATCGCCCGCGAGTGGTCCGCGGTCCGCGAGCAGTGGGGCAAGCCGGTCGCCCTGCACGAAGCGGTCGGCTCCAAGATCAGCTTCATCGCGGCCACCACCTTCGCCCTGGAGGCGGTCCTGGACCTCTCCTCCCAGATGGCCGACGAGGACCGCAACGACATCCGCATCGAGGCCGCCCTCGCCAAGCTCTACGGCTCCGAGATGGCCTGGCTGATGGCCGACGAACTCGTCCAGATCCGCGGCGGCCGCGGCTTCGAGACCGCCGCCTCCCTGCGCGCCCGCGGCGAACGTGCCGTGCCGGCCGAGCAGATGCTGCGCGACCTGCGCATCAACCGCATCTTCGAGGGCTCCACCGAGATCATGCACCTGCTCATCGCCCGCGAGGCCGTCGACGCCCACCTCAGCGTCGCCGGTGACCTCATCGACCCCGACAAGTCCCTGTCTGACAAGGCCAAGGCAGGCGCCAACGCGGGCCTCTTCTACGCCAAGTGGCTGCCCAAACTCGTCGCGGGCGCGGGCCAACTCCCCGTCTCCTACGGCGAGTTCCGTCACGAGGTCGACCTCTCCGGCCACCTGCGCTACGTCGAACGGCACGCCCGCAAACTCGCCCGCTCCACCTTCTACGCCATGTCCCGCTGGCAGGGCCGCATGGAGACCAAGCAGGGCTTCCTCGCCAGGATCGTCGACATCGGCGCCGAGCTCTTCGCCATGAGCGCCACCTGCGTCCGCGCCGAGCTGCTGCGCAGCAGCGGCGACCACGGCCGCGAGGCCTACCAGCTCGCCGACACCTTCTGCCGCCAGGCCCGCATCCGCGTCGACACCCTCTTCGACCGCCTGTGGACCAACACCGACGACATCGACCGCCAGGTCGTCAAGGGCGTCCTGTCGGGCACCTACACCTGGCTGGAGGAGGGCATCCTCGACCCCTCGGACGACGGCCCATGGATCGCCGACGCCACCCCCGGCCCACCCACGAGGGAGAACGTCCACCGCTCGATCCGCTGAATCCCCGGCCTTCGTCACCCTTACGTGTGGTGCACAATCAGCCACTGATTGATCAACTGCACGTGAACACAGGGGTGGGGATGTTCAGCACACGGGCACGACACACGGCGGCCGCCGCACTCGCGGCGGCCGTCCTCATGACAACGGCCGCGTGCGGCGGGAGCGACGGCGCAGAGCGGGACACCAAGCCCGCCGCGAAGGCCCTCACCGAGGACCAACTGCGGCCGGCGGCGCTTGCCGAGGGCGACGTCGGGGCGTACACCTCGGAGGAACCCGTCGCCGCGCTGAGTGACGACTACACCGCGCGGCCCGAGGTCTGCCAGCCGCTGGTCAGCGTCGCCAAGGGCGCGACCTCGCACGACCCCGTCGCCGAGATCGCCCGTGCCGTCTCGGACCCGTACGCCGAACCGAGCATCGACATCGACCTGCACCTGCGCTCCTACGACGGCCAGGACGCGGCCGCCGTCATGGAGGAGCTCGGGAAGGCGGGCGAGAAGTGCGCGGACGGCTTCACCGAGGAGCGGTCGCTCGTCGACGCGAAGGTCGTCGAGGTCGAGACGCTGGAGGCACCCGCCGTGGGCGACGAGGCGTACGCGTTTCGCATCACCACACAGGACGTCAAGGAGGCGGACGTGATGCTGTACGACTACCTGACGGTCATCCGCTCCGGCTCGACCACGCTCTCCTTCCGGGCCGACACCCTCGGGACCCAGGACTTCGGCGGCGTACCGCAGGACGTGATCGACGCGCAGTGGGAGAAGTTCGAACGCACCGCGGCATGAGCACACGCCGCGCCACCCCGTGAGCACATCCGGGGTCCGGGTACGGGAAGAATGGGGGGCATGAGCGACAGCCCAGCCCCCCTCGCCGATCCGCACCTCGTCTACGACCCCGTCGTGGGAGACGGGCCGAAGGACGTGGTGATCCTCGGGTCCACCGGCTCGATCGGCACGCAGGCCATCGACCTCGTCCTGCGCAACCCCGGCCGCTTCCGGGTGACCGCCCTGTCCGCCAACGGCGGCCGGGTCGCCCTGCTCGCCGAGCAGGCCCGCCGCCTGCGGGTGCGTACGGTCGCGGTGGCCCGCGAGGACGTCGTACCGGCACTGCGCGAGGCGCTGGCCGCCGAGTACGGCACGGGCGAGCCGCTCCCCGAGATCCTCGCGGGACCGCAGGCGGCCACGGAGGTGGCCGCCTCCGACTGCCACACGGTCCTGAACGGCATCACCGGCTCCATCGGCCTCGCCCCGACCCTCGCCGCGCTGGAGGCGGGCCGCACCCTCGCGCTCGCCAACAAGGAGTCGCTCATCGTCGGCGGCCCGCTGGTCAAGGAGCGCGCCAAGCCCGGCCAGATCATCCCGGTCGACTCCGAGCACGCCGCCCTCTTCCAGGCCCTCGCCGCCGGCACCCGCGCCGATGTCCGGAAGCTCGTCGTGACCGCCTCCGGCGGCCCCTTCCGCGGCCGTACGAAGGAACAGCTCGCGCACGTCACCGTCGAGGACGCCCTCGCGCACCCCACCTGGGCCATGGGCCCGGTGATCACGATCAACTCCGCGACCCTGGTCAACAAGGGCCTGGAGGTCATCGAGGCGCACCTGCTCTACGACATTCCCTTCGACCGCATTGAGGTCGTCGTCCACCCCCAGTCGTATGTTCACTCGATGGTGGAGTTCACGGACGGATCGACCCTGGCGCAGGCCACGCCCCCCGACATGCGCGGCCCGATCGCCATCGGCCTGGGCTGGCCGGAGCGCGTGCCCGACGCGGCGCCCGCCTTCGACTGGAGCACGGCTTCGACGTGGGAGTTCTTCCCGCTCGACAATGACGCCTTCCCGTCGGTGAACCTCGCCCGGCACGTGGGCGAGCTCGCGGGGACCGCCCCGGCGGTGTTCAATGCCGCCAACGAGGAGTGCGTGGAGGCCTTCCGGGCCGGTGCGCTGCCCTTCAACGGGATCATGGAGACCGTCACCCGGGTCGTCGAGGAGCACGGCACGCCGGGGGCGGGAACTTCGCTGACCGTGTCGGACGTCCTCGAAGCGGAGACCTGGGCGCGCACCCGAGCCCGGGAACTGACGGCACAGATGGCGGAGGCCCGTGCATGACGACCCTGATGTTCATCCTCGGCATAGTGGTCTTCGCGGTCGGCCTGCTGTTCTCGATCGCGTGGCACGAGCTGGGCCACCTCTCCACGGCCAAACTGTTCGGCATCCGCGTGCCGCAGTACATGGTCGGCTTCGGCCCGACCATCTGGTCGCGGAAGAAGGGCGAGACCGAGTACGGCGTCAAGGCGATCCCGTTCGGCGGCTACATCCGCATGATCGGCATGTTCCCGCCCGGCCCCGACGGCCGGCTGGAGGCCCGCTCCACCTCGCCCTGGCGCGGCATGATCGAGGACGCCCGCTCGGCCGCCTTCGAGGAACTCCAGCCGGGCGACGACACCCGCCTCTTCTACACGCGCAAGCCGTGGAAGCGGGTCGTCGTGATGTTCGCGGGCCCGTTCATGAACCTGGTCCTCGCCTTCGGCCTGTTCCTCTCCGTGCTGATGGGCTTCGGCATCCAGCAGCAGACCACCACCGTCAGCTCGGTCTCCCCGTGCGTGATCTCCCAGAGCGAGAAGCGCGACGAGTGCAAGAAGTCCGACCCGGCCTCCCCGGCCGAGGCCGCGGGCATGAAGGCCGGCGACAGGATCGTCGCCTTCGACGGACACCGCACCGACGACTGGAACACCCTCTCCGACCTCATCCGCGACAGCGCGGGCAAGGAGGTGGCGATCGTCGTCGACCGCAAGGGGCAGGAAGTCACCCTGCACGCGAAGATCGCCACCAACCTGGTCACCAAGAAGGACTCCAGCGGCGCCTACGTCCAGGGCGAGTACGTCAAGGCCGGCTTCCTCGGCTTCAGCGCCGCCGAGGGCGTCGAGACCCTGGGCTTCGGCGACTCCATGACCTGGATGGGCGACCGCGTCGGTGACGCCGTCGACTCCCTCGTCGCCCTGCCCTCCAAGATCCCCGCCCTGTGGGACGCCGCCTTCGGCGACGGACCGCGCGAGCAGGACTCCCCGATGGGCATCGTCGGCGCGGCCCGGGTCGGCGGCGAGATCGCCACGCTCGACATCCCGGCCTCCCAGCAGCTCGCCATGTTCGTGTTCCTGCTGGCCGGGTTCAACCTCTCGCTGTTCCTGTTCAACATGCTGCCGCTGCTGCCCCTGGACGGCGGCCACATCGCGGGCGCCCTGTGGGAGTCGCTGCGCCGGGGCACCGCCCGGGTGCTGCGCCGCCCCGACCCCGGCCCGTTCGACGTGGCGAAGCTGATGCCGGTCGCCTACGTGGTCGCCGGGCTCTTCGTCTGCTTCACGGTGCTGGTCCTGATCGCGGATGTGGTCAACCCGGTGCGCATCTCGTAGACACCCGCGGTTCACGGCGGCCGGGCACTCTGTGTGTCCGGCCGCCTCCCATCGGGTGGCATTGCCGGGCGGGATGTGATCGGGCCGGGGTGCGTGCCGTAATCTCGAAGCCTGGAGCCCGCCGCAGATACGGGTCCGGACCTTGATCCACGACTTGGGGTTGCACAGCAGATGACTGCGATTTCTCTCGGCATGCCGTCCGTTCCGACCAAGATCGCCGAGCGCCGCAAGAGCCGGCAGATCCAGGTCGGCTCCGTCGCGGTCGGCGGCGACGCCCCGGTCTCGGTCCAGTCCATGACGACGACCCGTACGTCCGACATCGGCGCCACCCTTCAGCAGATCGCCGAGCTGACCGCGTCCGGCTGCCAGATCGTCCGGGTCGCCTGCCCCACGCAGGACGACGCCGACGCCCTCGCCACCATCGCGCGCAAGTCGCAGATCCCGGTCATCGCCGACATCCACTTCCAGCCGAAGTACGTGTTCGCCGCGATCGAGGCGGGCTGCGCCGCGGTCCGTGTGAACCCCGGCAACATCAAGCAGTTCGACGACAAGGTCAAGGAGATCGCCAAGGCCGCCCGGGACCACGGCACTCCGATCCGCATCGGCGTCAACGCCGGCTCCCTCGACCGCCGCCTGCTCCAGAAGTACGGCAAGGCCACCCCCGAGGCCCTCGTCGAGTCCGCCCTGTGGGAGGCCTCCCTCTTCGAGGAGCACGACTTCCGCGACATCAAGATCTCGGTCAAGCACAACGACCCGGTCGTGATGATCGAGGCCTACCGCCAGCTCGCCGCCCAGTGCGACTACCCCCTCCACCTCGGCGTGACCGAGGCGGGCCCGGCCTTCCAGGGCACGATCAAGTCGGCCGTGGCCTTCGGCGCCCTGCTGTCCCAGGGCATCGGCGACACGATCCGCGTCTCCCTGTCGGCCCCGCCGGTCGAGGAGGTCAAGGTCGGCAACCAGATCCTGGAGTCCCTCAACCTCAAGCAGCGCGGCCTGGAGATCGTCTCCTGCCCGTCCTGCGGCCGCGCCCAGGTCGACGTCTACAAGCTCGCCGAAGAGGTCACCGCCGGCCTCACCGGCATGGAGGTCCCCCTCCGCGTCGCCGTCATGGGCTGCGTCGTCAACGGCCCCGGCGAGGCCCGCGAGGCCGACCTCGGCGTCGCCTCCGGCAACGGCAAGGGCCAGATCTTCGTCAAGGGCGAGGTCATCAAGACCGTCCCCGAGTCCAAGATCGTCGAGACCCTCATCGAGGAAGCGATGAAGATCGCCGAACAGATGCAGGAAGACGGCGTCCCGTCGGGCGAGCCGTCGGTGTCGGTGGCGGGCTGAACCTTTTCCGCTGCTGCGGGGAGGTGTCCCTCAAGGGGCGCGGGGCTGTATCGATGTGCGGCTCCGCCGCGTGGGCGCGACAAGCCACAACGCACGGAAAGCCGCCGGCGAAGCCCAGCCCCGCAGACGGGAAGGCGCACGGCTCAGCACGCGCAGCTATAGTGCGGAGACCAGCAGAACCCCACGATGAGGCCCGCACGTGTTGACCCAGACCACCTCCCGGGTCCTCGAACCGAGTGACCTGGACGCCGCACTCGCCGTCCTCGACAGAGAACCCGTGGTGAACGCCTTCGTGACGTCCCGGGTCCAGGTCGCCGGCCTGGACCCCTGGCGCCTCGGCGGCGAGATGTGGGGCTGGTACGAGGACGGCCTGCTCACCTCCCTGTGCTACGCCGGCGCCAACCTCGTCCCCATCTGCGCCACCCCGCGTGCCGTCCGGGCCTTCGGCGACAGGGCCAGAAGGTCCGGCCGCCGCTGCTCCTCGATCGTCGGCCCCGCCGAGCAGACCGCCGAGCTGTGGCGGCTGCTCGAACCGCACTGGGGCCCGGCCCGCGACGTCCGCGCCCGCCAGCCCCTGATGGTCACCGACCGCATGCCGGCCGACATCACCCCGGACCCGTACGTCCGGCGCGTCCGCAAGGACGAGATGGAGACGATCATGCCGGCCTGTGTCGCCATGTTCACCGAGGAGGTCGGCGTCTCCCCGCTGGCCGGCGACGGCGGCCTGCTCTACCAGGCCCGCGTCGCCGAACTCGTCGGCACCGGCCGCTCCTTCGCCCGCCTCGACGAGCGGGGCAAGGTCATGTTCAAGGCGGAGATCGGCGCCGCGACCGACCGTGCCTGCCAGATCCAGGGCGTCTGGGTGGCCCCCGAGTACCGCGGCAAGGGCCTCGCGGCCCCGGGCATGGCGGCGGTCCTCGCCTACGCCCTGGCGGACGTGGCCCCCGTGGCCAGCCTCTACGTCAACGACTTCAACACGGCGGCGAGGCGCACGTACAAGCGGGTGGGTTTCGAAGAGGTCGGCGCTTTCATGAGTGTGCTGTTCTGACCCCTGTAGGCTCCCCGGCATGGACCTCGCCATCGGCCCTCTGGACCTCTCCGCTCGCGTCGACGAGGCCCTCGCGGTCCAAGCGGTCGCCTTCGACCTGGACGCGGACGAGGTGGCGGTCCGCCGCCAGATCGTCCTGCGCCACATGACGTACCCGGGCGCGCGAGCGCTGGGCGCGACCAGCCGGGGCCAACTCGTCGGGTTCATCTACGGCATGCCCAACGATCGCGCCCACTGGTGGTCCACCGTGGTGGAGCCCTACCTCCGTGCCGAGGGCAACGAGACCTGGCTCGACGACTCCTTCGTCATCACCGAGCTCCACGTCCACCCGGCGTACCAGAACCGCGGCATCGGCCGCACCCTGATCACCACGATCACCGACAGCGCGGCCGAACCCCGCTCCATCCTCTCGGCGATCGACACCGACAGCCCCGCCCGCGGCCTCTACCACTCCCTCGGCTACGTCGACCTGGCCCGCCGCGTCCACTTCCCGAGCGCGCCCAAGCCGTACGCCGTCATGGGCGCCCCACTCCCACTGCGCCGCCGTCGTTAGGGCCTGTCTTCCGGATCATGCCGGGGTCTGGCACGCACATCTGCGGCGGAAGACAGGCCCTAACCGATTTCCGCAGCCCCCCACCCCCCGGCTAACCTCCTAGCCATCACCCTTACCCGGCAGGAGTACGAGAACCATGGCCAACGCACCGGTCCAGCGCATGTCCCAGTTGATGGCGAAGACCCTGCGCGACGACCCGGCGGACGCCGAGGTCCTCAGCCACAAGCTCCTCGTCCGCGCCGGCTACGTCCGCCGCACGGCCGCCGGCATCTGGAGCTGGCTGCCCCTCGGCAAGAAGGTCCTCACCAACGTCGAGCGGATCGTCCGCGAGGAGATGGACGCCATCGGCGCCCAGGAGGTCTCCCTCCCCGCGCTGCTGCCGCGTGAGCCGTACGAGGCGACCGGCCGCTGGGACGAGTACGGCGCCGAGTTGTTCCGCCTCAACGACCGCAAGGGCGGCGACTACCTCCTCGGCCCGACCCACGAGGAGATCTTCACCCTGCTGGTGAAGGACCAGTGCTCGTCCTACAAGGACCTGCCGGTCATCCTGTACCAGATCCAGACGAAGTTCCGCGACGAGGCCCGCCCCCGCGCCGGCATCCTGCGCGGCCGCGAGTTCCTGATGAAGGACTCGTACTCCTTCGACCTGGAGGACGAGGGCCTCGCCAAGTCCTACGCCCTGCACCGCGAGGCCTACCAGCGCGTGTTCGAGCGCCTCGGCCTCGACTACCGCATCTGCGCCGCCACCGCGGGCGCCATGGGCGGCTCGAAGTCGGAGGAGTTCCTGGCCCCGGCCGAGGCCGGCGAGGACACCTTCGCCGACTGCCCCAACTGCGACTTCGCGGCGAACACCGAGGCGATCACGTACGAGCTGAAGCCGGTGGACGCCGAAGGTGTGCCCGCCGCCGAGGACATCCCGACCCCCGACACCCCGACCATCGAGACCCTGGCCGCCTCCCTCGGCGTCCCGGCCTCCGCCACGCTGAAGAACCTCCTGGTGAAGGTCGACGGCGAGATCGTCGCGGTGGGCGTGCCCGGCGACCGCGAGGTCGACATGGACAAGGTCGAGGCGCACTTCGCCCCCGCGACCGTCGAGATGGTCACCGAGGCCGACTTCGCCGAGCGCCGGGACCTGGTCCGCGGCTACGTCGGCCCGCAGGGCCTGGACAAGGTGACGTACATCGCCGACCCGCGCGTGGCCCCCGGCACCTCCTGGATCACCGGCGCCAACAAGGAGGGCATGCACGCGAAGAACGTCGTCGCGGGCCGCGACTTCGAGGTCGACGCGTACGTCGACGTCGTGGTCGTCCAGGACGGCGACCCGTGCCCGAAGTGCGGCACCGGCCTGAAGCTGGACCGCGCCATCGAGATCGGCCACATCTTCCAGCTGGGCCGCAAGTACACCGACGCGCTCAAGCTGGACGTCCTCGGCCAGAACGGCAAGCCGGTCCGCGTCACCATGGGCTCCTACGGCATCGGCGTCTCCCGTGCGGTGGCCGCCCTCGCCGAGCAGACCGCCGACGACAAGGGCCTGTGCTGGCCCGCCGAGGTCGCCCCGGCCGACGTCCACGTCGTCGCCGCGGGCAAGGCCCTGCAGACCGAGCTGGCCCTCGACGTCTCCGACAAGCTGGCCGCGGCCGGCCTGCGCGTCCTGGTCGACGACCGGGCCGGGGTGTCCCCGGGCGTGAAGTTCACCGACTCGGAGCTGATCGGCGTACCGAAGATCCTCGTCGCCGGCCGCCGCGCGGGCGAGGGCGTCGTCGAGCTCAAGGACCGCAGGACGGGCGAGCGCGAGGAGCTGACGGTCGAGGAGGCCGTCGCGCGCCTCACCGCGTAAGACAGCGAGAAGGTGCGGGTTCCCGGACCGGGAACCCGCACCTTCCGTGTTTCACAGCCAGCTCGCGAACTCCAGCAGCAGCTCGGCGTCCTGCGGCCGTCCCACCCTGCGCGCCCGCACCCCCGACTCCACGGCCCGGAACAGGGTCCAGCCCCGCAGCCGCTCCTGGTCCACGTCCAGCGACTCCGCGAGCCGCTTCACCCGGCGCCGGGTCGTCGCCGCGCCCGACGGGGAGGCGATCAGGTCCTCCACCCGGTCCCGGACCAGCCGCGCCAGATCGAAGGCGCACTCGCCGACCAGCGGGTCCGGCCCGACGGCCAGCCACGGCATCCGCTCGCCCGCGAGCACCTTGGACTGCCGGAACGTGCCGTGCAGCAGCCGGTGCTCCGGCGGCGCCGCCAGCAGCTCCTCGCGCACGGCGAGCGCCGCGTCGACCAACGGCACCAGCTCGGCGTCGGCGTCCGCGCTCGCCCGCATGGCCCGCGCCTGCCGCCCGGTCCGCTCGGCGACCGTCGCGAAGACGTCTCCCTCCGGCGGCTGCACCCACAGCCGGCGCAGCGTCCCCGCCGCCTCCAGCAGCGCCTTCGCCTCCGGCAACGACCGCACCGAGACGTCCGGATGCAGCCGCTCCAGCAGCAGCACGCCCTCCGTCCCGTCCTCGTCGAGCAGCTGTACGGTGCCCCGTCCGGCCCAGTGCGCCAGCGCGGCCCGCTCGCTGCCCGGCCGCGCCCGCGGCGGAGCCAGCTTCAGCACCGCGGGCGTCCCGTCGGCCCGGCGCACCAGCACCACCAGGCTGCTGCGGCCGCCCGGCACCTGGATCCGGTCCACGGTCAACTCGCGTAGCGCGACGGCACGGTCGAGCGTCTCGGGGAGCTTGTCCAACCAGTCGTCACCGTCCGGCGCGCTCTCACCGAGCGCCCTGACCAGACGCCGCGGCGGTTCGAAAGCCATGCGCGAGTTGTCCTTTCCCGTAACCGTCACCCCGTAGGCGCGGCCGAGGTCCCGGAAGACCGCTCGGCGAGCCCAGGGAAGGCTACGCTCCCGCCGCGCCAGCGCACCGCGCGCACCGCGGCCTCCCGCAGCGCCAGCGCGGCCGCGGCCCGGCGATCGCCGGTCGACGCCCGCACCAGGTCGGAGTAGACCCCCGCCACGCGCTCCTCCAGTTCGGCCGCGAGCCGCACCGCCGACTCCGCGTCGCTCACCGGGAACGGCAGCGCGTACCCGGCCGCCGCCGCGACCGGCTCGCCGCCCAGGTCCCGCACCTCGCGGCCCAGGCTGTCGCGCCGGCTGCGGTGGGCGTCGTAGGCCGTGCGTGCCTCGGTGCGGCGGCCCTCGCCGATGCGCGCGCCGACCACTCCGTAGCCGTAGACGGCGGCGTGCTCGGCGGCCAGGGCGGCCTGCACCGCGGTCAGTTCGTCCTTCTCGCTCATGCGTGGCCCTCCGTCGGCGCCAGGGTCAGCAGATACGCGTGCGCGGCTCCGGCGGCGGCCACGGACGCCAGCAGCCGCGCCAGCTCCCCGGGCACCCCCAGCAACGCCTGGGCCCGCCGGTCGGCGAGCCCCCGCTCGGCGGCGGCCAGCCCGGCGAGGGCGTCCTCGGGGGTGCCGGGCACGGGGGCCGGGGCCGACACCGAGGGGGACGCCGACGGGGACGCCGTGGGGGAGTGTCGTACGCCTCCGAAGGCGGTCACATGCCGCGCGGTCTCCTCCCGCAACGGCCGGACGCGCCCGGCCAGCGCGGGATGGGCCGCGAGGACGGCGTCGTACCGCTCGACCAGGTCGGCACTGTCGGCGGCGGCACGCACGCGTACCCGCTCACCGACGGCCGGACTGCCACCGGTGGCCTTGTCCTGGTCCTCGGAACCGGAGCTGCACCCCGCCACCAGCAGCCCACCGGCGGCCGAGGCGAACAGGGTCCTTCTGCGCACCCCCGAGGGGATGCGTGGCGATGACGGAAACGGCACGGCTGTGATCCTCGGGGGGCTTCGCACAAACGGACGTGATCACGGTACCCGCGAACATCCCGCACTCATGTAATCGGCTCGGGGGTGTGCCCTAAGGGGCGCGGGGAACTGCGCGAGAAACCACAACGGACCTGCAGCCGCCCGAGTACCGATCGCACCCCACCCAGAAGGCGCCCCCAACGGCCCATGGACGGCAACACACCCCCGGACCGGATACCCTTTGACCTGACACGCGCCCCAACCCACAACAGCACACGCGGCCGAGGAGTCACCCGGATGAGCACCACCCAGAGCGAGAGGCTGCGAGAACTTCTGGAGCCGCTCGTCACCTCCCAAGGCCTCGATCTGGAAGAGATCGCCGTCGACTCGGTCGGCCGCAAGCGTGTGCTGCGCGTGGTCGTCGACTCGGACGAGGGTGCCGACCTGGACGCGATCGCCGATGTGAGCCGTGCGCTCTCGGCGAAGCTCGACGAGACCGACGCGATGGGTGACGCGGCCTACGACCTGGAGGTCGGCACCCCCGGCGCGGAGCGCCTCCTCACCGAGCACCGGCACTTCGCGCGCGCCGTCGACCGGCTCGTGAAGTTCCAGCTGACCGAGGGCGGCGAGCTGATCGCGAGAATCCTCGGCGTCGACGAGGACGGCCTGGACGTCGAGGTCCCCGGTGTGAAGGGCCGCAAGGCCACGAGCCGCCGGCTGGGCTTCTCCGAATTCGACAGGGCGCGCGTCCAGGTCGAGTTCAACCGCAAGGACAAGAAGGACATGAAGGAAGAGGAGGAGGCGTAGCCGTGGACATCGACATGAGCGCCCTGCGGGGTTTGGTCAGGGAGAAGGAGATCTCTTTCTCGCTGCTGGTCGAGGCGATCGAGTCGGCCCTCCTCATCGCCTACCACCGCACCGAGGGAAGCCGCCGACACGCGCGCGTGGAGCTCAACCGGGAGACCGGACATGTGACCGTGTGGGCGAAGGAGGACCCCGAGGACATCGAGCCGGGCCAGGAGGTCCGCGAGTTCGACGACACCCCGTCCGGGTTCGGCCGTATCGCCGCCACCACCGCCAAGCAGGTGATCCTGCAGCGGCTGCGCGACGCCGAGGACGACGCGACGCTCGGCGAGTACGCCGGCCGTGAGGGCGACATCGTCACCGGTGTGGTCCAGCAGGGCCGCGACCCGAAGAACGTGCTGGTCGACATCGGCAAGCTGGAGGCGATCCTGCCGGTGCAGGAGCAGGTGCCGGGTGAGACGTACCCGCACGGCATGCGGCTGCGGTCGTACGTCGTCCGGGTGGCGAAGGGTGTGCGCGGTCCGTCCGTCACTCTTTCGCGTACGCACCCCAACCTGGTGAAGAAGCTCTTCGCCCTGGAGGTGCCGGAGATCGCCGACGGTTCGGTGGAGATCGCCGCCATCGCGCGTGAGGCCGGTCACCGCACCAAGATCGCCGTACGGTCCACCCGCTCGGGCCTGAACGCCAAGGGCGCCTGCATCGGCCCCATGGGCGGCCGGGTGCGCAATGTCATGGGCGAGCTGAACGGCGAGAAGATCGACATCGTCGACTGGTCGGACGACCCCGCGGAGATGGTGGCCAACGCCCTGTCCCCGGCCCGGGTCTCCAAGGTCGAGGTCGTGGACATGGCGGCCCGCTCCGCGCGCGTGACCGTGCCGGACTACCAGCTGTCGCTGGCGATCGGCAAGGAAGGGCAGAACGCCCGGCTCGCGGCCCGGCTGACCGGCTGGCGGATCGACATCCGCCCCGACACCGAGCAGCCCGGGGAATAGATCCCAGCCGAACGACGCTGAGATCACGACAACAACCGTTCGATTCTTGCCCCAAAAGGGTGAGGTCGGCACGGGGAGGTAGACTTAACTGTGTCTGGCCGGACGCACGCCCGAGCATGCCCTGAACGCACCTGTGTGGGGTGTCGGGAGCGAACGGCCAAGACGGGTCTGCTGCGTATCGTGGCGATCAAGGACGAGTGTGTCCCCGATCCACGCGGTACGCTGCCCGGCCGGGGTGCGTATGTGCACCCCGCCCTCGTCTGTCTCGACCAGGCGGTACGCCGCCGGGCGTTCACGCGGGCACTGCGCGCCCCGGGAGCGCTCGACACAAAGGCGTTGCGCCGATACGTCGAGCAGTCGACAGTTGCCGAAGAGGCAACACCGTAAGAAGCGCCGTACGGAACACCCCGTGCGGTCTGGTACCTCGCGAGTCGAAAGCAGGTCGAGATTGCGATGAGCACTCGATGAGTACGCGATGAGTACGCCCATGAACTAGCGACGGTCCGGCCGCAACCCGGACCTCAAAGGAGCGAAGTGGCTAAGGTCCGGGTATACGAACTCGCCAAGGAGTTCGGTGTGGAGAGCAAGGTCGTCATGGCCAAGCTCCAGGAACTCGGTGAATTCGTCCGATCGGCATCCTCGACGATCGAGGCGCCCGTTGTACGCAAACTGACTGACGCCTTCCAGGGTGGTGGCAGCGGCAAGTCCGCCAAGCCCGCCGCCCCGAAGAAGGCTGCCCCCAAGCCCGCCCCCGCGCCCTCCCCGGCGCAGGCGGCACGTCCGGCTGCTCCGCGGCCGGCCGCCCCCAAGCCCGCGGCCCAGGCGCCCGCCGCCCCGGCGGCCCCGGTGACCCCGGCCGCCTCCTCGGCGCCGGCCCCCGGTCCGCGCCCGACGCCGGGCCCGAAGCCCGCGCCGCGTCCGGCCCCGGCGGCCCCGGAGTTCACCGCTCCGCCGTCCGCCCCGGCTCCCGCCGCGCAGGCCCCGTCCGCCCCGGCGGCCCCGGCCGCGCGTCCCGGTGGCCCGAAGCCCGGCTCCCGTCCGGCTCCCGGCCAGGGCCAGGGTGCCCGTCCGGGTCAGGGTGAGCGTCGTCCCGGTGGCCAGGCCCCGCGTCCCGGCGGTGCCCGTCCGGCCGGTCCGCGCCCGGGCAACAACCCCTTCACCTCCGGCGGCAACGCCGGTATGGCCCGCCCGCAGGCTCCGCGCCCGCAGGGTGGCCCGCGTCCCGGTGGCCCCGGTGCCCCCGGCGCCGGTCCCCGTCCGCAGGCGCCCGGCGCCCAGGGCGGCGGTCCTCGTCCGCAGGCTCCCGGCGGTGCCCGCCCGACTCCGGGCTCGATGCCGCGTCCGCAGGGCGGTCCCCGTCCCGGCGGCGGCCCCGGCGGCCCGCGTCCCAACCCCGGCATGATGCCGCAGCGTCCCGCTGCCGGCCCCCGTCCCGGCGGTGGCCCCGGTGGCCGCGGTCCCGGTGGCGGCGGTCGTCCCGGCGGTGGCGGCGGCGGTCGTCCCGGTGGCGGCGGCTTCGCCGGCCGTCCGGGTGGCGGTGGCGGCGGCTTCGCCGGTCGTCCCGCCGGTCCCGGTGGTGGCGGTGGCGGTGGCTTCGGCGGCCGTCCCGGTGGTCCCGCCGGTGGTGGCGGTGGCCGTCCCGGCTTCGGTGGTCGTCCCGGTGGTCCCGGTGGCCGTGGTGGCACGCAGGGCGCCTTCGGTCGTCCCGGCGGTCCCGCGCGTCGTGGCCGTAAGTCGAAGCGGCAGAGGCGCCAGGAGTACGAGGCCATGCAGGCCCCGTCGGTCGGCGGCGTGATGCTGCCTCGCGGCAACGGCGAGACCATTCGCCTGTCGCGCGGTGCGTCGCTCACCGACTTCGCGGAGAAGATCAACGCCAACCCGGCGTCGCTCGTCGCGGTCATGATGAACCTCGGCGAGATGGTCACCGCGACCCAGTCCGTCTCCGACGAGACCCTCCAGCTCCTCGCCGGCGAGATGAACTACCAGGTTCAGATCGTCAGCCCGGAGGAGGAGGACCGCGAGCTGCTCGAGTCCTTCGACATCGAGTTCGGCGAGGACGAGGGCGACGAGGAGGACCTGGTGGTCCGCCCGCCGGTCGTCACCGTCATGGGTCACGTCGACCACGGTAAGACCCGACTGCTCGACGCGATCCGCAAGACGAACGTCATCGCGGGCGAGGCCGGCGGCATCACCCAGCACATCGGTGCCTACCAGGTCTCGACGCAGGTCAACGACGAGGACCGCGCGATCACCTTCATCGACACCCCGGGCCACGAGGCGTTCACCGCCATGCGTGCCCGTGGTGCCCGGTCGACGGACATCGCGATCCTGGTCGTCGCGGCCAACGACGGCGTCATGCCGCAGACGGTCGAGGCGCTCAACCACGCCAAGGCGGCCGACGTCCCGATCGTCGTCGCGGTCAACAAGATCGACGTCGAGGGCGCCGACCCGACCAAGGTGCGCGGTCAGCTGACCGAGTACGGCCTGGTGGCCGAGGAGTACGGCGGCGACACCATGTTCGTCGACATCTCCGCCAAGCAGGGTCTGCACATCGACTCGCTGCTGGAGGCCGTGATCCTCACGGCCGACGCCTCGCTCGACCTGCGGGCCAACCCGAACCAGGACGCGCAGGGCATCTCGATCGAGTCCCGCCTCGACCGCGGCCGCGGTGCCGTGGCGACGGTCCTCGTCCAGCGAGGCACGCTGCGGGTCGGCGACACGATGGTCGTGGGCGACGCCTACGGCCGAGTGCGCGCCATGCTCGACGACAACGGCAACAACGTCGCCGAGGCCGGCCCGTCGACGCCGGTCCAGGTCCTGGGCCTGACCAACGTCCCGGGTGCGGGTGACAACTTCCTGGTGGTCGACGAGGACCGTACGGCCCGTCAGATCGCCGAGAAGCGTGCCGCCCGTGAGCGCAACGCTGCCTTCGCCAAGCGCACGCGTCGCGTCTCGCTGGAGGACCTGGACAAGGTCCTGAAGGCCGGCGAGATCCAGCAGCTGAACCTGATCATCAAGGGTGACGCGTCTGGTTCCGTCGAGGCCCTCGAGTCCTCCCTGCTCCAGCTGGACGTCGGCGAAGAGGTCGACATCCGCGTCCTGCACCGCGGCGTCGGTGCGGTCACGGAGTCCGACATCGACCTGGCGATGGGTTCCGACGCCATCGTGATCGGCTTCAACGTCCGCGCGGCCGGCCGCGCGGCGCAGATGGCCGAGCGCGAGGGCGTGGACGTCCGGTACTACTCGGTCATCTACCAGGCGATCGAGGAGATCGAGGCGGCCCTCAAGGGCATGCTCAAGCCGGAGTACGAAGAGGTCGAGCTCGGCACGGCGGAGATCCGCGAGGTCTTCAAGTCGTCCAAGCTGGGCAACATCGCGGGTGTTCTCATCCGCTCCGGCGAGGTCAAGCGCAACACCAAGGCGCGCCTGGTCCGCGATGGCAAGGTCATCGCGGAGAACCTCAACATCGAGGGTCTGCGTCGCTTCAAGGACGACGTCACCGAGATCCGCGAAGGCTACGAGGGTGGTATCAACCTCGGAAACTTCAACGACATCAAGGTCGACGACGTCATCGCGACGTACGAGATGCGCGAGAAGCCGCGCGCGTGACCTGACACGCGACCGGGGCCGGTCGGCGGAAGTTATTTCCGTCGATCGGCCCCGGCCGTTGCGTGTACGGTTCCCGTATCGGCGCCGGCACTCTCGGCCCGGCGCCCGTACCCCGAACCGGCGGGACATCCGGACACACACATGTATGTGGGGACTCTGTCCTTCGATCTGCTCCTCGGCGACGTCCACTCGCTCAAGGAGAAGCGCTCCCTGGTCCGTCCGATCGTCGCCGAACTCCAGCGCAAGTACGGAGTGAGCGCGGCGGAGACGGGCCACCAGGACCTCCACCGCAGGGCCGAGATCGGGCTGGCGCTCGTCTCGGGGGACACCGGGCACCTCAGCGACGTACTGGACCGCTGTGAGCGGCTGGTCGCGGGGCGGCCCGAGGTGGAGCTGCTCTCGGTTCGACGCAGGCTCCACAGCGACGAAGACTGAAGCAAGAAGCAAGAAACTCTTAAGGAGACGGACCAGTGGCCGACAACGCGCGGGCCAAGAGGCTGGCGGACCTCATCCGGGAAGTAGTGGCCCAGAAGCTGCAGCGCGGGATCAAGGACCCGCGGCTCGGCTCGCACGTCACCATCACGGACACCCGGGTCACCGGGGATCTGCGGGAGGCGACCGTCTTCTACACCGTGTACGGGGACGAGGAGGAGCGGAAGGCGGCGGCCGCCGGTCTGGAGAGCGCCAAGGGCGTGCTCCGCAGCGCGGTCGGTGCCGCGGCGGGCGTGAAGTTCACCCCGACGCTGACCTTCGTCGCCGACGCCCTGCCGGACACCGCCAAGACCATCGAGGACCTCCTCGACAAGGCGCGCCAGTCCGACGAGAAGGTGCGCGAGGTCTCGGCCGGCGCGGCGTACGCCGGTGAGGCGGACCCGTACCGGAAGCCGGAGTCCGAGGACGCCGACGAGACGGACGACGCCGCCGAATGACCCAGAAGCACACCACGCCCGACGGCCTTGTCATCGTCGACAAGCCGTCGGGCTTCACCTCGCACGACGTCGTCGCCAAGATGCGCGGCATCGCCCGCACCCGCCGCGTCGGCCACGCCGGCACGCTCGACCCGATGGCGACGGGCGTCCTCGTCCTCGGCGTGGAGCGCGCGACCAAGCTCCTCGGGCACCTCGCGCTGACCGAGAAGGAGTACCTGGGCACGATCCGCCTGGGCCAGACGACCGTCACCGACGATGCCGAGGGCGAGATCACGGGGTCGGTCGACGCCTCGAAGGTCACCCGGGACGCCATCGACGCGGGCATCGCCAAGCTCAGCGGCGACATCATGCAGGTGCCGTCCAAGGTCAGCGCCATCAAGATCGACGGCGTGCGCTCCTACAAGCGGGCCCGCGACGGCGAGGACTTCGAGATCCCGGCCCGCCCGGTCACCATCTCGTCCTTCGCGGTGTACGACGTCCGCGACGCGGTCGCCGAGGACGGCACGCCCGTCCTCGACCTGGTCGTCTCGGTGACCTGCTCCTCCGGCACGTACATCCGCGCCCTCGCCCGGGACCTGGGCGCCGACCTGGGCGTCGGCGGCCACCTCACCGCGCTGCGCCGCACCCGCGTCGGGCCGTACAAGCTGGACACGGCGAAGACGCTGGACCAGCTCCAGCAGGAGCTGACAGTGATGCCGATCGCCGAGGCCGCCGCGGCCGCGTTCCGGCGCTGGGACATCGACGCCAGGCGCGCCCGGCTGCTCGTCAACGGCGTACGCCTGGAGATGCCGGACGAGTACGCGGCCTCCGGGCCGGTCGCCGTGTTCGACCCCGAGGGCCGTTTCCTGGCACTCGTGGAGTCGCACAAGGGCAAGGCGAAGAGCCTGGCGGTCTTCGGCTGACACCGGACGGCATCCGCCCGTGGAGCGGCGATCACGGGGCATCCTCTGGCCGCCGCTCCACGGTCCCCCCTCGGTTCCCCCACCCCTAGGGTGTATCCACCCGACCCTGTCCATTCACCCGTCCGGGCAGGCGCTCGGAGTGAACCGAGGGAGTGCAGGGGGGCGCGTTCACCGCGCGATCTGTCCTCCTGATCACCCCGCGCCTACGGTCGGGAACAGGGCACGCGCGCGAGGCGGGGAGGTTCGACCATGGCGGCAGGGGGCCCGTGGGCGGACGGCGACCGCCGCAAGGGCACGGCGCGCACGCCACGCGGCGCCTGCACCGGGCCGGCCCCCGATGGCCCCGACCGCGAGGCCGTCGCCCCCGCGCCGCCGTACGGCGACGACGGACAGCCGCCCCCGCCTCCCGGTACCGCCCGCGACGACGTCCTCGTGCAGGTGCACGACCTCGCCGGGCGGCCGCGCGGGATCGGGTTCCTCGCCGACCACCACGGCACCCTGATCACCAGCCATGAAGCCGTGGACGGCCTGCCCCGGCTGGTGCTGCGGACCGCGGGGCAGCGCTCGTGCGTCGTGGGCGCCGACGCGGTGACCCCGTTGCCCGCCCTGAACCTCGCCCTCGTCCACACCGACGGCCTCGGCGTGGACCCGCTCCCGGTGACCGTGCGGGACCGGATCGACGCAGGCACGTATGTGCGATTGGCCGCGGGATGCTGGCGCGAGGCACGGGTCCTGGGCTCCACCTCCGTGACGTACACGGCCACCGACCGCTTCCACGCCCTCGACGACGCTCTGGAGCTGGCGATCGGCACGGCGGGGCGCGACGCGCTCAGGCTGGGCGGGGGAGCGGCCGGCGGACCCGTGCTCGACGCGACGACCGGCGCGGTGATCGGCGTCCTGGGCACGGCCCTGCAATGCGGCCCCCGCGAGGCCGGCTTCGCCGTCCCGCTACGACCCGTCGCCGCCCTCGCCGACCTCCTCACCCGCAACGCGGCCACCGTCCCCGCCTACGGCGCCGACCTCAACCTCGCGGGCGTCCTCCAGCTCACCGCCACCTCGGTCGGCTGCGACGGGCCGCCCGACGACGCGGGGGCGCCGCCGGTCGAACGGGCTGCCGTGGCGGGGGAGTTCGCGGAGTTCACCCGGGCGGGCGGGGGTCGGTTCGGTGGGGCGGAGTCGGGGGAGCGGGTCGGTGCGGGGTTCGGCGGGGCCGGCCGTGAGTCGGGTGGACGGGGCGGGGGCGCCGCGGGGTTCGTCGGGTGCAGGCCGGTCGGCAGTGGTGGGTCCGGTTCGGTGGGGTCGGGGGAGTGGGCTGGTGCGGGGTTCGGCGGGGCCGGCTGTGAGTCGGGTGAACTGGGCGGGGGCGCCGCGGGGTTCGTCGGGTGCAGGCCGGTCGGCAGTGGTGGATCGTGCCCGGTGGGGTCGGGTGAGCGGGCCGGTGCGGGGCTCGGCGGGGCCGACCGTGCGCCGGGTGAACAGGGCGGGGCGGCCGCGGGGTTCGCCTGGTCCGGCTCGGTGGGGTCGGGGGAGCGGGTCGCCGGCTGCGGGTCGGCCTGCGGCCCCGCCGTGGTTCTCGGCCTCGTCGGGGCACCCGGCAGCGGGCGTACGACGGAACTCGCGGCCCTCGCCGCACGGCGGCACCGCGGAGCCGAACCGGCGCCCACGCTGTGGCTGCGCGGCGCGGACCTGCGGGACTCCGACGCCTCGGTCGCCGACGCGGCACGGCGTGCGCTGACCCGGGCCGCCCGCATCCTGCGCGCCTCGACCCCCGCCCTGCCCGCCGACCTCGGCGACCTCACCCCCGAGCGCCTGGCCCGGGTCGCCCGCGTCGCGGGCCGCCCGCTGCTTCTGCTGCTCGACGGCCCCGAGGAGATGCCGCCGGTCCTGGCCCACCGCCTCCCCGAGTGGACCCGGGGCACCGCAGAGTGGCTGCGCGCGACCGGGGCCCGGCTGGTGGTGGCGTGCCGGGCGGAGTACTGGGAGAGCGCGGGGGCGGAGTTCCCGCGAGAGCTGCTGCACGGGGCTTCTCGGGACGGGGCGGAGCCCCTGGGGGACGGGACGGGCATGGGCCGCGGGGGCGAGGCTCCAGGACGGCTCCCACCCTGTGTGCCACTGGGCGACCTCACCCCCGACGAGGCCCGCGAAGCCCGCGCCCGCTACGGCATCCCCGAGGGCGTGCTCGCGCAGGCCGACGCCCGGCACCCCCTCACCCTGCGCCTGCTGTCCGAGGTGCGCGCCGCACTGCCCGACACACCCACGCCCCGCCTCGACCGCGACGACGTCCTCGCCGCCTGGCTCGACCTGATGTGCCTGCGCGTCGCCGTCCGCCTGGCCGTCGAGAACGGCCTGCGCGGCACCGCCGTACGCCGTCTCGCCGCCCGGGTCTCCGGCCAGGTCCACGAGGCGGCCCGGCGCAGCCTCGGCCCCGGTCAGGGCGAGCTGGACCGGGAGTCCTTCGAGGCGGTGTTCCCGTGGGGCCCCGCCCCTGCCCGGCTCGGCGGCGGCACCGGCTGGGCCTCCGCGGTCCTCACCGAGGGCCTCCTCGTCCCGGCCGGTACCGGCTACCGCTTCGCCCACGAGGAGTTCGCCGACTGGATCCAGGGCATGCACCTCGACCTCGACGAGGCCCTGCGCGCCCTGGTCCACCACCGCCGCACCCCGGACACCGTCCATCCCGTCCCGGTCCCGCACCACCGCATCGGCCCCGTCGTCGAAGCCCTGCTGCTCGTGGCCCGCCAGCAGGGCAGTGGCCGACTGGCGGAGAAACTGGCCGAGTTGGCGCACGCCCTGGACGCCGACCCGCACTCCTGGTGGGCCGCCCGGCTGTTCGCCGAGGTGCTCACCCGCATGCCCGACGCCACGCCGTACACCCCCGTGCTGCGGCTGCTCGCCGACACGATCGTGGACCGGCGGCGCCAAGGGCTGCCCGTGCCGGGGGAGTTCGGGCCGGGCTTCTGGACCGGCCTGGCCCTCGGCGACACCGACCGCTTCGACCTCCTGCGCCGCCTCGTCCTCGCCGACCCCGCCCCGCACGAGACCGACCCCGGAGGAGGCCGGTACCTCGACGCCGCTGCCAGGCTGCTCGCCGCCGACCCCACCGCCGTACAACCGCAGCTGACACGCTGGTTCGACGACGAGCGGCCGCTGCCCGCGACCCCGCACGCCACCGTCGCGACGGCCGCGCAGGCGCTGCTGCACACCCACCGGCACCGGGCCCTGGACGATCTCACCGAGGCGCTCGTCGACAGCGCGCACCGGCGCGGGGACGAACTGCTCGGGGTGCTGGCCGAGGAGGAGCCGTCGGCGGTGTGCCGGGCCGTGGACCGGTGGGCGCACGACGAACGGCCCGCGCGCCGCGTCGCGGCCGTCACCTACGGCCTGCGCACCGCCCCGCACCTGCGCACCGACGCCGACCGCGAGCTGCTCCGCTACGCCGCCCTCACCCTGCTCGCCCGCCCCACCGACCGCACCCTGCACGGCGGCGCCCTCGGCCTCCTCGTCCGCGACCCCCGCACCCGCGCCCGGTACCTCCCCGAGGCCCTGCGGCACTTCGCCGAGGGCGACCCGAACCTCCCGCCGGACGCCCTGCTCGCCGCCCTCAACACCCACCCGGAGCCGGTCCTGGCCGCGTTCCGCGAGCGCCTCACGGAGCGCTGCCCGCTGCCCGAGACCGGCGAAGCCCTGCGGGCCCTCGCCGATGCCACCACGCCCGGCCTGGCCCGGCGGGTCGCCGCGCTGGTGCGGGAGGTCGTCGAGCGGCGCCCGGAGACGGCCGGAGACCTCGCCGGGTACGCCGACCGGCGCCTGGACCAGGGCCCGCACGCGCGGGCCGTGCTGCTGCCGCTGCTCACCGGGCTGCTGGACGGCGGCCCGGTCCCGGTGCGGGCCGCCCTCGCCGGAGTGATCGCCGCGCCCGGCCCGCTCCGTACCGAACTGCGCGCCTTCCTCCTCGACCGCGAGCGCGACCCGGCCGTCCTGGACGCCCTGCTGCGCGCCGCGGCCGCACAAGGCGGCGAGGGCCTGCGTGACCTCGTCCACCGCGTCGGCCTGCTGCTCGTCCGCACGCCCGAGGGTGCCACCACCTACGACCGCGCCCTGGTCGACCTCGGCCGCCATCTGCCCGGCTTCGCCGCCCGCATCACCGGCTGGCTGACCGACGCCCCCCAGGAGTGGTCGGCGATGGTCGGCCCCAGCACCCGCCGCATGATCGAGAACATCGCGGGGGCCGTCGTATCCGTATGACCCCGCCATGATCCCGTCATGACTCCGTGCATGACCCGTGCTCCCACGTGCGAACCGTCACAGCGCGGACGCCGATGAGAGCACCGGCCACCCGGCATGGCACCCTTAGACCTGCATAAGAGGCAGCCGTAATGAGTCAGACACGGGTTCGAGGAGCGGTCACAGTGCAGCGCTGGCGTGGCTTGGAGGACATCCCCCAGGACTGGGGGCGCAGCGTCGTCACCATCGGCTCCTACGACGGGGTCCACCGCGGTCACCAACTGATCATCAAGCACGCCGTGGACCGCGCCCGCGAGCTGGGCGTGCCCTGTGTCCTCGTCACCTTCGACCCGCACCCCAGCGAGGTCGTCCGCCCCGGCAGCCACCCGCCGCTGCTGGCCCCGCACCACCGCCGCGCCGAACTGTGCGCCGCGCTGGGCGTGGACGCGGTGCTGATCCTCCCCTTCACCACCGAGTTCTCCAAGCTGTCGCCCGCCGACTTCGTCGCCAAGGTGCTGGTCGACAAGCTGCACGCCAAGGCCGTCGTCGAGGGCCCCAACTTCCGCTTCGGCCACAAGGCCGCCGGCGACGTCGCCTTCCTCACCGAGCAGGGTGAGACGTACGACTTCGAGGTCGAGGTCGTCGACCTCTACGTCAGCGGCTCGGCGGGCGGCGGCGAGCCCTTCTCCTCGACCCTGACCCGGCGCCTGGTCGGCCAGGGTGACGTCGAGGGCGCCGCCGAGATCCTCGGCCGTCCGCACCGCGTCGAGGGCGTCGTCGTGCGCGGCGCCCAGCGCGGCCGCGAGCTCGGCTTCCCCACGGCCAACGTCGAGACCCTCCCGCACACCGCCATCCCCGCCGACGGCGTCTACGCCGGCTGGCTGCACGTCGAGGGCGAGGCCATGCCGGCCGCGATCTCCGTCGGCACGAACCCGCAGTTCGACGGCACCGAGCGCACCGTCGAGGCGTACGCCATCGACCGCGTCGGCCTCGACCTGTACGGCCTCCATGTCGCCGTCGACTTCCTCGCCTTCGTGCGCGGCCAGGCCAAGTTCGACTCGCTGGAGGGGCTGCTGGAGCAGATGGCGGCCGATGTGAAGAAGTGCCGGGAGCTGATCGCCGCCGCGGAGTAGTTCTCGCGGGGAGTACCTCTCTTGCGGAGCGCCTCTCCTACGACGCCGAAGGGCGGCCGGTGCCTTGCGGGGCACCGGCCGCCCTTCGTGTTGCCGACCGGGTTACTGCTGGGGCGGCTGCCCCGGCTGCTGGGGGGCCTGCGGGTAGGGCTGCCCCGGCTGCTGGGGGGCCTGCGGGTAGGGCTGTCCCGGCTGTCCCGGCTGGCCGGGCTGCTGCGGCGGGTACGGCTGGCCGTAGGGCTGCCCCTGTTGCCCTGGCTGCGGCGCCTGCGGGTGCTGCGGCTGCTGCGGTTGCTGTGCCGGGTACGGCTGGCCCTGGTAGGGCTGTCCCGGCTGCGGGGCCTGGGGTGCCTGGGCTTGCTGCGGCGGGTACGGCTGCTGCTGCGGGTAGGGCTGGCCCGGCATGGGCTGGCCCGGCAGCGGCGGGGCGGCGACCGGGGGCGGGTTGCCGTCGCTGGTCCACAGGCCGTGCGACTGCTGATGCCGTACGAAGTCCTCGGCGACCATCGCGGCGAGGTTGAAGTACGACTCCCGCACCTTGGGCCGCATCATGTCGAGGTCGACCTCGGCACCGGCGGCCAGATGCTCGTCGAACGGCACGACGATGACCCCGCGGCACCGCGTCTCGAAGTGCGACACGATGTCTTCGACCTTGATCATCTTGCCGGTCTCACGGACCCCGGAGATGACGGTGATGGACCGGGAGACCAGGTCCGCGTAGCCGTGCGCGGACAGCCAGTCCAGCGTGGTGCTGGCGCTGGAGGCACCGTCCACGGACGGCGTCGAGATGATGATGAGCTGGTCGGCGAGGTCCAGCACACCGCGCATCGCGCTGTAGAGCAGACCGGTGCCCGAGTCCGTGAGGATGACCGGGTACTGCTTGCCCAGCACGTCGATCGCGCGCCGGTAGTCCTCGTCGTTGAACGTCGTCGACACCGCCGGGTCGACGTCGTTGGCGATGATCTCCAGACCGGAGGGCGCCTGGGAGGTGAACCGCCTGATGTCCATGTACGAGTTCAGGTACGGGATCGCCTGCACCAGGTCGCGGATCGTCGCCCCGGTCTCCCGCCGCACGCGGCGCCCGAGGGTACCGGCGTCCGGGTTGGCGTCGATCGCCAGGATCTTGTCCTGCCGCTCGCTGGCGAGCGTGGCGCCCAGCGCGGTGGTGGTCGTCGTCTTGCCGACACCGCCCTTGAGGCTGATGACCGCGATCCGGTAGCAGGACAGCACCGGCGTACGGATCAGCTGCAGCTTGCGCTGCCGCTCGGCCTCCTCCTTCTTGCCGCCGATCTTGAACCGCGAGGGCGCGGCAGCCGGGCGGCCGCTCTTCGCCTTCTGCTTCTTGTTGTTGAGCAGCCGGTCCGACGACAGCTCGACCGCCGCCGTGTAACCCAGCGGCGCCGCACCCGGGTTGGTCGGCTGCCGCTGATCGTGCTGCATCGGCTGCGGCCAGGCGGCACCGGCCCGGGGGTCGACCGGGGGCTGAGGCTGCTGCGACGGCTGGGGGTACTGGCCGGGCTGGCCGTGCTGGCCGTGCTCCGGGGCGGGCTGCTGGTGGGGGAGAGGCTGGGCGGCCTGCGGGTGCTGCGGCTGCGGGGGCTGGGCCTGGCCGCCGTCGGGCTGCGGGGGCTGGGCCTGGGGCGAGGGCTGCTGGGCGTAGACCTGCGGGGCCTGGGGCGCCTGCGGCTGCTGCGGGGCCTCCGCCGGGGCAGGCGCCTGCGGGAAGCCGTAACCGCCGGGCTGCGCAGCGGCGTTGGGCAACGGGGCGCCTGGCTGCGGGACGCCGAACCCGGGCTGCGGCGCGGCCGGAGCGGGAGGCGCGGGCTGCGCGGGCACCTGCGGGGCGGGCTGCTGAGCCGGCTGCTGGGCCGCGGGCGCCGGGGTACCGGGCTGTGGGAACCCGTAGCCGGGCTGGGCGTGGGGCGACGGCGGCTGCGGGAAGCCGTATCCGCTCTGCGGGTTGGGCGCGGGCGGCTGCGGGAAGCCGTAGCCGGGCTGCGGGTTGGGCGCGGGCGGCCGCGGGAAGCCGTAGCCGGGCTGCGGCTGCGGCTGCGGCGCGGTGGGCGCGGGCGCGGGCGGCTGGTTCCAGGCGGCGGGCGCGGGCTGCGGAGCCTCCGGCTGGAAGGGCGGCTGCTGCGCGGGCACGGCGGGCCGGTCCTGCGGGGCGGCCGGAGCGGCGGCGGCCGGCTGGGGCTGCGCGGGCGCCGGAGGCACGGAGGGCTGCGCCTGCGGCTGAGCGGGCCACTGAGCCGCCGGGGCGGGCGCGGAGGGCTGGTACGGCTGAGGCGCCACCGGCGACGCCTTCTCCTCCGTCGCCACGGGAGCCCACTCGGGCGGTGTGATCCCCGGGACCCCGGCGGGGATGCCGGGCACGGCGTCCTGCGGCTCAGCGTCCTGCGGTTCGGCGTCGGTGGGGACCGCGTCCACCGGCTCGGGCTCCGCGTCGGAAGGCTCGGCGCCCGCGGTGTCCTCGGTGTTCTCGGTGTTCTCCGTGTCCTGGACGTCCTCGACATCGTCCACGGCGGCATCCAGAGGCACGGCGTCCTCGGGCTCGTCGGCCACGGGAGCAGCGGTGTCCTCGGCCGGAGCGGCATCGACGGCGTCCAGGGCGTCCAGAGCGTCCACGGCGTCGACCGGCTCGGCAGAGTCCTCGGAGCCGGAGCCGGAGCCGGAGCCGGAGCCGGAGCCGGAGCCGGAGTCGGGGCCCGGGTCGGAGTCCGCCTCGGTGTCGGTGTCGGACGAGTCCGCCTCCACCTCGACCCTGTCCTCGGCCTCATCACCGTACGAAAGGCCGTCCGTCTCCTCGGACTCGGACTGAGCCTCGTCCTCGACCTCCGCCTCGACCTCAGCCGCGCGCTCCGCGATCTCCCGCTTCAGCGCGACGGCGGAGAAGCGCATGGTGGCCCCGCTCTCCAGGTCACCGCTGCCGGAGTCCCCGGACTCGGTCTCCGTGGCCTCCTCAGCCTCCTCGGCGTCCTTGGACTCCTCGGCACGAACCCCGAACCCGCTCACGGCAAAGCTCGGCAGCGCACTCGGGGACGCGGCATCGACCTCGGGTGTCTCGGGGACGTCCTCCTGCGGCCGCTGCGGCTCGAACCCGCTCCCCACCGGCAGCTTGGGCACGGCGATCGGGCTCCCGGTCGGCGCCGGAGGCGACACAGGAGCCGCGGGCGGAGTGAACGGCGCACCAGGCGCAGGCGCGGGCGCGGGCGGAGTGAAGGACGCTCCCGGAGCGGGCGCCGGGGGCGTGAACGCAGCACCGGGCGCGGGCGCAGGAGGAGTGAAGGGCGCCCCAGGAGCAGGAGCGGCAGACGCGGGCGGCGAAAAAGGCGCCCCGGGTGCAGGTGCAGACGCAGGCGCGGGCGGCGAAAAAGGCGCACCGGGCGCAGGCGTAGGCGCAGACGCAGGAGCAGGCGGCGTGAAAGGCACCCCCGGAACCGGCGCCACAGGCGGAACCGAAGCCGCCCCGAACCCGGAACCCGCACCGGCGCCACCCCCGGACGCAGCCCCGGCCCCGCCGTCGGCCCCGTGCCCCGAAGCCCCACCGAACGCAGACCCCGGACCGGCCCCGCCACCTGAAGCGGCGTCAGCCTCCGCCCCGGCGTCCCCCTGAGCCGAATCCGCGGAAGCCTCCGAATCCACGGAACCCACGGAATCCACCGAATCCGCCGAAGCCCCGGAATCCCCCGAGCCCACCGAAGAGGCCGAAGCGGCCGAACCAGCCGAAGCCCCAGAACCCGCCGACTCCTCCGAGCCCGCCGGCCCCGCCGAACCTGCCGAATCCGCCGACGCGTTCTGCGTGTACCAGGCGGGCGGCGCGTAATCGATGGTGAACTCGCCCGTCGTCTCGATGGCGGACTCCGCGTCGGGCTGGTCGTCGCCGGGCGTCGCCCAGCCCCCGCGGATCCCGTCCCGATCGCTGCTCACAGTTCCTCCTGGTGTGGTCGGACACCCGCATGCCGTGCCGGGGCGACCATGTCTCGTCTTCCGATGTCGTTCGAGGTCGTTTCCGAGGTCGTCCGATCCACCGGCTCTCCCCCTGGGACGCCGACGCCCGGTCCACGGGTCTGGCGCCACGCCCAGCCCCAGCCTAGTCACCGTGTACGTCACCCCGGCAGGCCCGTCCTCCCCCGAGCACCGAGCACCCGCCCCTCGTGTCTCAGCCTGCCCGCCGACGCCGCCCTCACCCCCCGACCCGACCCGGACTCACCCCCGACCCGCCCCGGAGCCGTCCCTGACGCACCGCACCGGGGCCGCCGCCCCAGGTCACCGCACCCGCTCCGGCCGCTGTGCAGGGCGCCAGGCATAGTAGAAGCCGATCATCGACCGCCCACCCCCCAACCGCCCACAGACAAGGACCTCTTCGCGTGAGCTTCGGCCCGCCCCCCTCCATGTACACCCAGTCCGCGCTGTCCGCGGAGCAGGAGCAGCAGAAGCGCCGAAGGAAGCGCGTACTCGGCGGCGGCCTGGCGGTCGTCATGGCCGCGGCCCTCGGCGTGGGCGGCTGGCTCGTCCTGGGCACCGGTGACGACTCGGGGCGCGACGACCCCAAGGCACCGGCCGCCGCCGGCGCGGGCCCGCTCGACGTGCGCGAGACGGTCGAGAAGCAGCCCGCGAACCAGCGCGGCGTCATGGGCTTCCGCTTCTCCGCCGACGACATGGCCGCCGGTGAACGCCACGAGATGCCGGGCACCTGGGCCACGGACAAGATCTTCGCCAAGGGCATCAACCGCTCCCTGGTGGGCTTCCCGATGGGCAAGGACGTCGCCGTCGGTGACGAGACATGGAAGCTGCGCCTCGACGGACCCCTCTGCGGCGTCACCCGCCAGGTCACCGGCGAGAACCGTACGGCCGTGCTGTTCCGCTCCGGCGAGGCCGCGGACGCGCTCTGCGACCAGGTCGCCTTCGTCGACCTCGACGACGGCAAGAAGGTGTGGCAGGCGGAGATCCCGACCTCCAAGCTCGGCACCGGCGCGGGCACCGCGGAGCACGCGGGCGGCCAGGACACGCCGGGCGTCGCCCTCGTCCACGGCATCGTGGCCGTCACCTGGGGCGGCGGCACCGACGCCTACGCCATGGACACCGGCGAGCGGCGCTGGCGCATCGAGTCCGACCCCGCCGACAAGTGCGAGCACTACGGCGCCGCCGGCGGCCCCACGCTGGTGGTGCGCCTGCAGTGCTGGACCGACGGGTCGTACGACGGCATCACCTACAAGGCGCGCGAGGTCGACCCCGACACGGGCGCGACGAGATGGACGTACGCCCTGGAGGCGGGCATCCACGACGTGCGGGTGGTCTCCAGCAGGCCCGCCGTCCTCGCGGTCTCCGCCGCCGACGTCGGCATCACGGACATCCTCGCCCTGGACGAGCATGGCAAGAACCTCAGCGCCATCCCGCTGGGCAAGGACGCCTACGTCGCCACGTGCGCCGACGAGACCGACATGCTCGCCACCGACGACTGCCCGACCGTCACCGTCGGCGCCGGACAGGTCTTCCTGACCACCGCCGAGCAGGGCGACACCATCCACAACTACAACTGGATCGTCGGCTTCGACCTCAAGACCGGCCGCACCATGCAGAAGTTCGAGTCCGGCCGCAACGCCCTGCTGCACCCCCTGCGGATGAGCGGCGGAAAGCTTCTCGCGCTGCGCGACAGCAGCGACCACATCACGCCCATGGGCCTGGTCGCCCTCGACCCGCGCACCGGCGACGAGACCCCGTACCTCTACTTCGACCTGCCCTCCGAGGCCTGGACGCTCACCTCGACGGAACTGGCCCACATCGTCGTCCAGAACGGCCGCGTCTTCTTCGCCGCCAAGGCCGCGAGCGCCCCCGACGAGGACAAGGCCTGGGTCTGGCTGGCCGTCGGCATCGAACCCGACGCGCCGCGCAAGAAGTGAAGAACAACAAGCACAAGAGGTAAGAAGGCGGGGCGGGAGCCCGGACCGGCCCCCGCCCCGCGTCACAACCGCTCGGCGTCTACGCGTTCTCGCCCGGCGCCGGCTCCAGATCGAACTCCCCGTCCCGCGCTCCCAGCACGAAGGCACGCCACTCCGCCTCCGTGTAGCGCAGCACGGTGTCCGGGTCGAGCGACGAGCGCATGGCCACGGCCCCGTCGGGGAGGTACGCGATCTCGACGCGCTCCTCGTGCTCCTCCGTGCCCGGCGCGCTGTGCCACTCGACGCCGGAGATGTCGAGCGCGTACAGCTCGTCGCGCTCCCGCTCCTTGCGCGCCTTGATCTCCTCAGCCGTCTCCGTCATCGCGACGCGACCCCTTCCCGACGTACGAACGATCCCGCAGGTCACCCTAGTGGCCGCACACGCGCGTGCGGAGCGGTTCCCGGACCCCGGTGAGCGCGGCCGTCGCCTGCTGGTACTCTGGGTGACGGCCGTATGTGTACGCACCCCCGGAGCCGCGCTCTGGAGGTCGCGCTCAGCGGATCCCCGCCTCCCGAGTAACGGAAGCTCCCCCGAGATGTGGACCGGGGGCACTCGGTGGCCATTCAGACAGTATCGAGGAGTACGCGTGTCGCTCGACGCCGCTACGAAGAAGCAGATCATCAGCGAGTTCGGCCAGAAGGAGGGCGACACCGGCTCCCCCGAGGTCCAGGTCGCCATGCTGTCGCGTCGGATCTCCGACCTGACGGAGCACCTGAAGGCCCACAAGCACGACCACCACTCCCGCCGTGGTCTGCTGATCCTGGTCGGTCAGCGTCGCCGCCTGCTGCAGTACCTGGCCAAGAAGGACATCCAGCGCTTCCGTGCGCTGGTCGACCGTCTCGGCATCCGCCGCGGTGCGGCCGGCGCCAAGTAAGACGCCGTGAAGGGAGCGGTTCCCGGGAAGAGACCGGGACCGCTCCCTTTGCCGTACGTACGGAAACGTGCGGACTGTCACTGCCCCTTTGTAGTGTGGTAGCACAACGCAATACGTACGACACAGCACGACAGACGAACAGAGACGACAAGAAGGGGAGAAGCGCACCTAGCCGCCGCCGGTCCTCGGTAGTGGCCCCCGGGGGGAAGCGAGCCCCGGGTGCTTCGATCGAAGACCGGCCCGCACCGCACGGAGCGCTTCTCCACCATCGTCCCCCTGCCACACGGGCAGGCCGGGACGAAGACGAGGAGAAATTGCTAGTGGAGAACGAGACCCACTACGCCGAGGCCGTCATCGACAACGGCTCCTTCGGCACCCGTACCATCCGCTTCGAGACGGGCCGCCTGGCCAAGCAGGCCGCCGGCTCCGCCGTGGCGTACCTGGACGACGACACCATGGTGCTGTCGGCCACCACCGCCTCCAAGCAGCCCAAGGACCAGCTCGACTTCTTCCCCCTGACGGTGGACGTCGAGGAGCGGATGTACGCCGCCGGCAAGATCCCCGGCAGCTTCTTCCGCCGCGAGGGCCGTCCCTCCGAGGACGCGATCCTCACCTGCCGGCTGATCGACCGCCCGCTGCGCCCGTCCTTCAAGAAGGGCCTGCGCAACGAGATCCAGGTCGTCGCCACGATCATGGCGCTCAACCCCGACCACCTGTACGACGTCGTGGCGATCAACGCCGCCTCCGCGTCCACGCAGCTGGCCGGTCTGCCCTTCTCCGGCCCGATCGGCGGCGTCCGCGTCGCGCTGATCCGCGGCCAGTGGGTGGCGTTCCCGACGCACACCGAGCTCGAGGACGCCGTCTTCGACATGGTGGTCGCGGGCCGTACCCTGGAGGACGGCGACGTCGCGATCATGATGGTCGAGGCCGAGGCCACCGAGAAGACCATCAAGCTGGTCGAGGGTGGCGCCGAGGCGCCGACCGAGGAGATCGTCGCCGCCGGTCTGGACGCCGCGAAGCCCTTCATCAAGGTGCTCTGCAAGGCCCAGGCCGACCTCGCCGCGAAGGCCGCCAAGCCGACCGCCGAGTTCCCGATCTTCCTGGACTACAAGGACGACGTCTTCGAGGCTCTGTCCTCCGCGGTCCGCTCCGAGCTCGCCCAGGCGCTCACCATCGGCGGCAAGCAGGAGCGCGAGGCCGAGCTGGACCGCGTCAAGGAGCTCGCCGCCACCAAGCTCCTGCCGGAGTTCGAGGGCCGCGAGAAGGAGATCTCCGCCGCGTACCGCTCCCTGACCAAGCAGCTCGTCCGCGAGCGCGTGATCAAGGAGAAGAAGCGCATCGACGGCCGTGGGCTGACGGACATCCGCACCCTGGCCGCCGAGGTCGAGGCCATCCCGCGGGTCCACGGCTCCGCGGTGTTCGAGCGTGGCGAGACCCAGATCCTGGGCGTCACCACCCTGAACATGCTCCGCATGGAGCAGCAGCTGGACACCCTCTCCCCGGTGACCCGCAAGCGCTACATGCACAACTACAACTTCCCGCCGTACTCCACCGGCGAGACCGGCCGCGTCGGCTCCCCCAAGCGCCGCGAGATCGGCCACGGCGCCCTCGCCGAGCGCGCCCTGGTGCCGGTCCTGCCGACGCGCGAGGAGTTCCCCTACGCGATCCGTCAGGTCTCCGAGGCGCTCAGCTCGAACGGCTCGACGTCCATGGGCTCGGTCTGCGCCTCCACCATGTCGCTGCTGAACGCCGGTGTGCCGCTGAAGGCCCCGGTCGCCGGTATCGCCATGGGTCTGATCTCCCAGGAGATCGACGGCGAGACGCACTACGTCACCCTCACCGACATCCTCGGTGCGGAGGACGCCTTCGGTGACATGGACTTCAAGGTCGCCGGCACCAAGGAGTTCGTGACCGCCCTCCAGCTCGACACCAAGCTGGACGGCATCCCGGCCTCCGTCCTGGGCGCCGCCCTCAAGCAGGCCCGCGACGCGCGTCTCCACATCCTCGACGTGATGATGGAGGCCATCGACCGGCCCGACGAGATGTCCCCGAACGCGCCGCGGATCATCACCGTGAAGATCCCGGTCGACAAGATCGGTGAGGTCATCGGCCCCAAGGGCAAGATGATCAACCAGATCCAGGAGGACACGGGCGCCGAGATCACGATCGAGGACGACGGCACCATCTACATCGGTGCCGCCGACGGCCCGTCCGCCGAGGCCGCCCGTGCCACGATCAACGGCATCGCCAACCCGACGATGCCCGAGGTCGGCGAGCGCTACCTGGGCACGGTCGTCAAGACGACCACGTTCGGCGCGTTCGTCTCCCTGCTGCCCGGCAAGGACGGTCTGCTGCACATCTCGCAGATCCGCAAGCTGGCCGGCGGCAAGCGCGTGGAGAACGTCGAGGACGTCCTCGGTGTGGGCCAGAAGGTCCAGGTCGAGATCGCCGAGATCGACTCCCGCGGCAAGCTCTCCCTGATCCCCGTGATCGAGGGCGAGGAAGGCTCCGAGGACAAGAAGGACGACGCCGACAAGTGACGTCGACGAGCTCCAAGGCGACGGCCCGCACCTCTTCGGAGGCGCGGGCCGTCGCCCGTACCCAAACCCTGATCAAGGGCGCCAACGGCATCGGTGTCGTCCGCAAGACGACCCTGCCGGGCGGCCTGCGCATCGTCACCGAGACCCTGCCCTCGGTTCGCTCCGCGACCTTCGGCATCTGGGCCCACGTCGGCTCCCGCGACGAGACCCCGGCTCTGAACGGCGCCACGCACTACCTGGAGCACCTGCTCTTCAAGGGCACCCGGAAGCGCAGCGCGCTGGACATCTCCTCCGCCCTGGACGCCGTCGGCGGCGAGATGAACGCGTTCACGGCCAAGGAGTACACGTGCTACTACGCGCGCGTGCTCGACGCCGACCTGCCGCTCGCCATCGACGTGGTCTGCGACATGCTGACCGGCTCCCTGATCCTGGAGGAGGACGTCGACGTCGAGCGGGGCGCGATCCTCGAAGAGATCGCCATGACCGAGGACGACCCGGGCGACTGTGTGCACGACCTGTTCGCGCACACCATGTTCGGCGACAACGCCCTCGGCCGCCCGGTCCTCGGCACGGTCGACACCGTCAACGCCCTCACCGCCGACCGCATCCGCCGCTTCTACAAGAAGCACTACGACCCCACGCACCTGGTCGTCGCCGCCGCCGGCAACATCGACCACAACAAGGTCGTACGACAGGTCCGCGCGGCCTTCGAGAAGGCGGGTGCCTTCAAGGACCTCGACGCCCGGCCCATCGCCCCGCGCGACGGCAGGCGGACCATCCGCACCGCGGGCCGCGTCGAACTGCTCGCCCGCAAGACCGAGCAGGCGCACGTCGTCCTCGGTATGCCGGGCCTGGCCCGCACCGACGAGCGCCGCTGGGCCCTCGGCGTGCTCAACACCGCCCTCGGCGGCGGCATGTCCTCCCGGCTCTTCCAGGAGGTCCGCGAGAAGCGCGGCCTGGCCTACAGCGTGTACTCATACACCTCCGGCTTCGCCGACTGCGGCCTGTTCGGCGTGTACGCCGGCTGCCGCCCCTCCCAGGTGCACGACGTGCTGAAGATCTGCCGCGACGAGCTCGACCATGTTGCCCAGCACGGCCTCACCGACGACGAGATCGACCGCGCCATCGGCCAGCTGCGCGGCTCCACCGTCCTCGGCCTGGAGGACACCGGCGCGCTGATGAACCGCATCGGCAAGAGCGAGCTGTGCTGGGGCGAGCAGATGTCGGTCGACGACATGCTCGCCCGGATAGCGGAGGTGACCCCGGACGACGTCCGTGCCGTCGCCCGCGACATCCTGGGACAGCGGCCCTCGCTGTCGGTCATCGGCCCGCTCAAGGACAAGCAGGCGGCCCGGCTGAACGACACGGTCGCCTGAAACACCACCGATAGGGAAGCAGGAACATGAGCAAGCTGCGCGTGGCGGTCCTCGGCGCCAAGGGCCGGATCGGCTCCGAGGCGGTACGGGCGGTCGAGGCCGCCGAGGACATGGAGCTGGTCGCCGCCCTCGGCCGCGGCGACACGCTGGACGTCCTGGCGGAGACCGGCGCCCAGGTCGTCGTCGAACTGACCACGCCCGACTCGGTGATGGCCAACCTCGAGTACTGCGTCGGCCACGGCATCCACGCCGTCGTCGGTACGACGGGCTGGACCGAGGAGCGTCTCGCGCAGCTCAAGGGCTGGCTGGCCGCCTCCCCGCAGACGGGCGTCCTGATCGCGCCGAACTTCTCCATCGGGGCCGTCCTGACGATGAAGTTCGCGCAGATCGCCGCGCCCTACTTCGAGTCCGTCGAGGTCGTCGAACTGCACCACCCGAAGAAGGTCGACGCCCCGTCCGGCACCGCCACGCGCACCGCCCAGCTCATCGCCGAGGCCCGCGCCGCCGCGGGCACCGCCCCGGCGCCGGACGCGACGGAGACCGCCCTGGACGGCGCGCGCGGCGCGAACGTCGACGGCATCCCCGTCCACTCCGTCCGCCTGCGCGGCCTGCTGGCCCACCAGGAGGTCCTGCTCGGCGCCGAGGGCGAGACCCTGACCGTCCGCCACGACTCGCTGCACCACAGCAGCTTCATGCCCGGCATTCTGCTGGGCGCCCGCCGGGTGGTGACGACTCCGGGCCTCACCTTCGGCCTGGAGCACTTCCTGGACCTGGGCTGACCCGAGGACAGCACGACATGCGCGCGAAGATCTCCTACGCCATCACGGCCGCCGTCCTGGTCGTCTACTTCGTCCTGGTCGGCAGCCGCGGCGTCCTGCTCATCCAGTCCGGCACGCTGCTGACCGTCACCTTCGGGGTGGCGGTGCTGATCCTGCCGGTCATCGGCATCTGGTTCCTGTGGAAGAACACCCAGTTCGTCCGCAGGGCCAACGCCCTCGCCGCCGAACTCGACGCCGAGGGCGGCCTGCCGGTCGACGAGCTCAAGCGGCTGCCGAGCGGCCGGGTCGACCGCGACTCCGCCGACGAGGTCTTCGCCCGCCGCAAGGCCGAGACGGAAGCCGCCCCCGACGACTGGCGCACCTGGTTCCGCCTCGCCGTCGCCTACCACGACGCCCGCGACACCCCCCGCGCCCGCAAGGCCATGCAGCGCGCCATCGCCCTGCACGACGGCCGCCCGGTCCAGGTCTGAACGTCGTACGCCGAAGGGGCCGGCCCGCGTCCACCGCGGTCCGGCCCCTTCCGTGTGAACCTCGACGGCCGGCTCAGCTCCGCCCGTACTCCGCGGCCCACGCCTCGACGCTGTCCGCCGCCCGGTCGAAGGCCTCGAAGCGGGCGAGGAAGTCGGCGTTGTGGGTGGTCAGCAGCGGCGGCATGTCGGAGGAGGCCCGGTCCCGGCGCTCCAGCACCAGGGCCTGCCCCTGCACCGTGCGCGGCAGCCCCAGCCAGCGCACCGGCTGCTGCACCGTGCGCGCGGAGACCACCTTGTCCCAGCCGACCGTCCGCGTGACGAGAAAACCCACCTGGCGCAGCCCGCGGGCGCTCACCCACACGCCCATCCGCAGCAGCCGCAGCGCCGCGGCGATGATCAGCAGGGCGAAACCGAAGACGACACCGGCACCGCCGACCGTGCCGGTCAGCGCGATGACGACGGCCGCGAACAGCACGTACGAGGCCAGCAGCAGCCCCACCGCGGCCGCGCCGACCCGCCAGGGGCCGGGCCGGTAGGGGCGCCGCCAGCGGTCGCGGTCGTCGAAGGGCAGCGCGACGTCGTCCGCTGCCTCGAAAGCACGGTCGGCCGTCAGGAAGGGCAGGGGCACGGCTGGTCCTCACTCGTTCCACGCAGGGGCTGTGCCCGGTGAGGCTATCGACCCGGCTCCCCGCTGACCACCTTCGGGGGTCCGATGGAGTCAGCACTCCTGCGACACCTGCGACTGCTGCGTCCCGCCGGAGGGGGCGATGGGCTGCGCCGACATACCGAGGACCAGCGGACCGGCCGGCGTGCCGCCGAGTGTGGGCCCCCAGCAGTCGGCGCCTGGCCATCTGGCCGAAAGCCCCGTTGTCAGTGGGGGCCCGTAGAGTGGGCGCGCCCGAGTGAAGTGATGGAAGGACCCTCCGAGCCGTGACCGACACCCCCGCCGACGACCTCAAGCCCAGCTTCCGCAGTGATGTCACCGTCGAGCTGGTCAAGCACAGCGCGGCCGACTCCGACGTGCTGTGGGCCGCCCGAGTCTCCACCGCCGGCGAGCAGTCCCTGGAGGAGCTGACGAAGGACCCCGAGCGTTCCAAGGGCCTCATCAACTACCTGATGCGGGACCGGCACGGCAGCCCCTTCGAGCACAACTCGATGACCTTCTTCATCAGCGCCCCGATCTTCGTCTTCCGGGAGTTCATGCGGCACCGCGTGGGCTGGTCCTACAACGAGGAGTCCGGCCGCTACCGGGAGCTGCAGCCGGTCTTCTACGTCCCCGACGCCTCGCGCAAGCTGGTCCAGGAGGGCCGCCCCGGCAAGTACCGGTTCGTCGAGGGCACCCAGGCGCAGCAGGAGCTCACCGGGCGCGTCATGGAGGACACCTACCGGCAGGCGTACGAGGCCTACCAGGAGATGCTCGCCGCCGGCGTCGCCCGCGAGGTCGCCCGCGCCGTCCTGCCCGTCGGCCTGTTCTCCTCGATGTACGCCACCTGCAACGCCCGCTCGCTGATGCACTTCCTGGGCCTGCGCACCCAGCACGAACTGGCGAAGGTGCCGTCCTTCCCGCAGCGGGAGATCGAGATGGTGGGCGAGAAGATGGAAGCCGAGTGGGCGAAGCTCATGCCGCTCACCTACGCGGCCTTCAACGCCAACGGTCGCGTCGCCCCGTAACGCACAGGGTTTCCCCGGTCGGGACTGATGTACGGATCAGCCGCACGAAGTGTCCGTATTGCGGCATTTGGAGAAGTTCATCTAGCCTGATCAAACGGACCCGGCACTGCTTGAACCCCCGAGCAGGCAGTGCCGGGCTCCACATTTGTCATGACTTATCCCGCCCCCCGAGGGCAGACCGCGCCTTGAGCAACGAGTAGCGTGTAACCCATGGCTCCGACCTCCACTCCGCAGACCCCCTTCGGGCGGGTCCTCACCGCCATGGTCACGCCTTTCACGGCGGACGGCGCACTCGACCTCGACGGCGCACAGCGGCTCGCCACCCACCTGGTGGACGCAGGCAACGACGGCCTGATCGTCAACGGCACCACCGGCGAGTCCCCGACCACCAGCGACGCGGAGAAATCGGACCTCGTACGAGCCGTACTGGAGGCGGTCGGCGACCGCGCCCACATCGTGGCCGGCGTCGGCACCAACGACACCCACCACAGCATCGAGCTGGCCAAGGCCGCCGAGAAGACCGGCGCCCATGGCCTCCTCGTCGTCACGCCGTACTACAACAAGCCCCCGCAGGAGGGCCTGTACCGGCACTTCACGGCTGTCGCCGACGCCACCGAGCTGCCGGTCATGCTCTACGACATCCCCGGCCGCAGCGGCGTCCCGATCGACACCGAGACCCTCGTCCGGCTCGCCCAGCACCCCCGGATCGTCGCCAACAAGGACGCCAAGGGCGACCTCGGCCGCGCCAGCTGGGCCATCGCCCGCTCCGGCCTCGCCTGGTACTCCGGCGACGACATGCTCAACCTGCCCCTGCTCTCCGTGGGCGCGGTCGGCTTCGTCTCTGTCGTCGGCCATGTCGTCACCCCGGACCTGCGCGCCCTGGTCGAGGCGTACACCTCCGGCGACGTACAGAAGGCCACGGAGATCCACCAGAAGCTGCTCCCCGTCTACACCGGCATGTTCCGCACCCAGGGCGTCATGACCACCAAGGCCGCGCTCGCCCTCCAGGGCCTGCCCGCCGGACCGCTGCGCGCCCCCATGGTGGAGTGCTCGCCGGAAGAGATTGCCCAGCTCAAGATCGATCTTGCCGCCGGCGGGGTACAGCTCTGACAACAGACTTCGCGGAACCCCACCGCGCGTAAAAGCTTCACAACTGAATAGCGGGGCCACCGGTGCCCGCATCCCACAACAACTGCTATTGCACGAACGTCACGCTGCGCCACGTGCCACACCGGTACGTGGCGCGCGTGGTGAGGAGAGTCTTTTGAGTCATCCGCACCCTGAACTCGGCCCGCCCCCGCCGCTTCCCGAGGGCGGCCTGCGCGTCACCCCGCTCGGCGGCCTCGGCGAGATCGGCCGCAACATGACGGTCTTCGAGTACGGCGGCCGCCTGCTGATCGTCGACTGCGGAGTGCTCTTCCCCGAGGAGGAGCAGCCCGGAATCGACCTGATCCTGCCGGACTTCTCGTCCATCCGGGACCGCCTCGACGACATCGAGGGCATCGTCCTCACCCATGGCCACGAGGACCACATCGGCGGCGTCCCCTTCCTCCTGCGCGAGAAGCCGGACATCCCGCTGATCGGCTCCAAGCTGACCCTCGCCCTGATCGAGGCCAAGCTCCAGGAGCACCGCATCCGCCCGTACACCCTTGAGGTGGCGGAGGGACAGCGCGAGCGCATCGGCCCCTTCGACTGCGAGTTCGTCGCGGTCAACCACTCCATCCCGGACGCGCTGGCCGTCGCCATCCGCACTCCCGCGGGCATGGTGGTCCACACCGGCGACTTCAAGATGGACCAGCTCCCGCTGGACAACCGCCTCACGGACCTGCACGCCTTCGCGCGGCTGAGCGAGGAGGGCATCGACCTTCTGCTCTCCGACTCCACGAACGCCGAGGTCCCCGGCTTCACCCCGCACGAGCGGGACATCTCCAACGTCCTGCGGCAGGTGTTCGCCGGCGCCCGCAAGCGCATCATCGTGGCGAGCTTCGCCAGCCACGTGCACCGCATCCAGCAGATCCTGGACGCCGCCCACGAATACGGCCGCCGGGTCGCCTTCGTCGGCCGTTCCATGGTCCGCAACATGGGCATCGCCCGTGACCTGGGCTATCTGAAGGTCCCGCCGGGCCTGGTGGTGGACGTCAAGACGCTCGACGACCTCCCGGACCACGAGGTGGTCCTGGTCTGCACGGGCTCCCAGGGCGAACCGATGGCAGCCCTGTCCAGGATGGCCAACCGGGACCACCAGATCCGCATCGTCGAGGGCGACACCGTCATCCTCGCCTCGTCGCTGATCCCCGGTAACGAGAACGCGGTCTACCGCGTGATCAACGGCCTGACCCGCTGGGGCGCCAACGTCGTCCACAAGGGCAACGCCAAGGTCCACGTCTCCGGCCACGCGTCCGCGGGCGAGCTGCTGTACTTCTACAACATCTGCCGCCCGAAGAACCTGATGCCGGTCCACGGCGAATGGCGCCACCTGCGCGCCAACGCCGAGCTCGGCGCCCTCACCGGCGTCCCGCACGACCGCATCGTCATCGCCGAGGACGGCATCGTCGTCGACCTCGTCGCGGGCAAGGCCAAGATCTCCGGCAAGGTCCAGGCGGGATACGTCTACGTCGACGGCCTCTCCGTCGGTGATGTGGGCGAGCCGGCCCTGAAGGACCGCAAGATCCTCGGCGACGAGGGCATCATCTCGGTCTTCGTGGTCATCGACTCCTCCACCGGCAAGATCACCGGCGGCCCGCACATCCAGGCCCGCGGCTCCGGCATCGAGGACTCGGCCTTCGGTGACGTGATCCCGAAGATCACCGAGTCCCTGGAGCGCTCGGCCCAGGACGGCGTGGTGGAGCCCCACCAGCTCCAGCAACTGGTCCGCCGCACCCTCGGCAAGTGGGTCTCGGACACCTACCGGCGCAGGCCGATGATCCTCCCGGTGGTCGTCGAGGTCTGACGTCTGACGGTCCGCCAGGAGCGCCAACCCGGAGCGGGGCACCTCGATTTGCATCGGGGCGCCCCGCTCCAGTACGTTTACGGCTCCACCCCAACGGGAACCCGACCGCTTCGTGCGGCGGACACAACGTTCCGGAGGGGAGGGAAATTCCGACTCAGAATCTCTGATAAAGTCGGAACCGCCGGAAAGGGAAACGCGGAAGCGGGAACCTGGAAAGCACCGAGGAAATCGGATCGGAAAGATCTGATAGAGTCGGA
>NZ_JBIWFS010000013.1:0-84386 GCF_044763135.1 Streptomyces sp. NPDC096205
GGAGTCGACGCGGAGCGTCGGCGAGTGACGACAACGCGGCAGATGTGCGTGCCAGACCCCGCGACGCCGGCATGATCCAAACGACAGGCCCTAGGTCTTCTGGCGCACGTCTTGCGACTCGGACAGGTCGCCGTGCTGGTGGGGTGAGCTGCTCTGAGCCGGCAGCTGTGGATGCGAACGGCGGCGCGGAGACGGCAGCCACCAGTTGTAACGACCGAGCAGCTGCATCAGCGCCGGCATGAGCAACAGGCGCACCACGGTGGCGTCCAGGGTGATGGCGATGGCGAGGGCGAGGCAGAACTGCCGCATCTGTGCGCTGTCGATGACGAGGAAGGAGAGGAAGGTGAGGACCATGATCACGGCGGCCAGGGAGATCGGGGTGGCGGTGCGGGCCAGGCCGCGGGCGACCGCTGCCGTGTTGTCACCGCACTGCAGATAGTGCTCGCGCATGCGGCGGACGAGGAACAGCTCGTAGTCCAGCGACAGGGCGAACAGCAACACGAAGGTGAGCAGCGGCACATAGTGGTTCACCACGGGTGGGCCGTCGCTGAGCCACGGAGTCGCCAGGTGCAGCAGGCCGAAGGAGGCCGCCGCCACCACGATGTTGGCGAGGACGGCCTTGACCGGAAGGATCAGGCTGCGGAACGCGACCAGCAGAAAGACCAGGGCGCCGCCGAGCAGACACACGGTGATGGGAACGATGTTGCCGTCCACAGCGGCACGTTGGTCGAGCATGACGACCGGCGCTCCGCCGACCACCGCTTGCTGATCCGGTGGCAGCGAGGTCGGCAGGATGTCCGTACGCAGTCGGTCGACGAGAGCCTCGGTGCTCGGCGAGTCGAGTGTGCTGCGGGGGAGGACCAGAATGCTCGTGGTGTCGCGCCCGTTGCCGATGGGCACACTCGCCGCGACGCCGGGATCGTCCGCAAGGGCACCCATCAGGACACCGAGGCCGGGAAGGGTGGACTGGCCGGGATGCGGCAGCACCACCATGAGCGTCGCTGCGGCCCCCGGCTGGCGGGTGCGTTCCAGTTGGTCGAGGGCGACGCCCGCCGGAGTGGTGGCGAGCGCCTGCCGGTCGAACTCGAAACCGGTTCGCAGCCCCGCCGCCGGCACGGCTGCAAGGCCGAGGCAGCAGACCGCGGCCAGGGTGTAGCGCCACGGATGACGCATGAGGTGCCGCGCCCAGCGCTCCCACATTTCGCCGCCCGGCGTGGCGTCGGCGCCGGCGCCCGCGCCGGCGATCAGGCGCTCGGGCCATTGCGCCGCCAACGCGGGTACCAGCGTGAGGGCGGCCAGGAGCGTGGCCGCGGTGACCGTGATGACTCCGAGCGCGCAGTTGCGGACCAGAGGGATGCCCACCACCAGCAGGCTGGCTGCACCGGCGATCACTGTCACCGCCGAGTAGGCAAGGGTCTTTCCCGCTGTCGCGACGGCCCGCTCCACCGCTTCGGTGCCGCTCGCGCCCGCGGCGAACGCCTCACGTGTGCGCATCACCAGCAGCAAGGCATAGTCGAGGCCGATACCCAGGCCCACCGCGGACGTCACGGCCACGGTCAGCAGGTCCGCGGACTGGCCGCCCGGCACCAGCGACAGACCCGCGAGCGTCACCGCGACCGCCCCGCCGGCCACCGTGAGCGGTAGCAGCGCCTGCAGGGGCCTGCGCAGCACGAGGATCAGAGCGATCAGGCCGGCACCCAGGGCGAGAGCCTCGGCAAGCCTGAGAGACGGTGTGATCGCGTCCTGCATCTGGCTGACGGCGGCCGTCAGCCCCAGCACATTCGCCTCCACGTCGCCGTTGGAGGCTTCCTCGGCGGCCCGCGACGCGGCCTGCTGCTGCGCGGCACTGTGCGCCTGACGCTCGCCCTGGGTTCCGGAGAGGGCCACCATCCGATAGGTGGTGCGCGGGGAAGCGGCATCGGTGGAGACCGCCGGCAGGTCGGTGATGTCCTTCACGCCTCGCGTCGCCGCCAGTGCCGCCACGACCCGTTGCACAGTGCGCTGATAGGTCGGGCTTTCCACCGGGACCGTACGGGAATGGAACACGACGACCGCCTGCTCCGTACCCAGCTCCGGAAACGCCCGGGAGAGAATGTGGGCGGCGCGCTCGGAATCCGAGCCGGGAGCCAGCAAGGGCGGCACGGACAAAGAGCTCGACAGCCCTGGAAGAAACAAGGCCGCCAGTGCGACCGCGGCGACCCATCCGGCGATGACCACCCGCCGAACACGCACCACGCGTACCGCGAATCCTATAGCCAGACGGTCACTTGCGGATGTCCTGGCCAGAGCATCGAAGTTCTTGCTGTCGTGCGGCATTGAATCGGGCACGCCCCTCTTTCGGAATTCCGTCCCCCTGACCGGGGCGTACCGCGGACAGAGCTCCGCCCCAAACGAGTGGACCACCGGCAGGGGGCCAGCGTAGATCCCACGATTTCCTAAAACTCTAGGGCAGAAAGGACAGTGAAATCCAAGCGCCAGTCCAGGCGCGTACACACGGCCCAGATTGGGGAAATGTGAATACCATTCGAACGAGCACGGTGGCCGCTCATGGAATGCGGAACCGGATTGTCCTCGCCGCTGCCGCGGTGCTCGCAGTGGGCGCCTCGGTGCTCTCCCCGCACCCCGCCGCCCAAGCAGCCGCGCCGCATGCCGTCCGCGCCGGCACCGTACTCGCCTGCGACGGACACACCGCTCCCGGCGCCCCCGTCACCATCCAGCCAGCTCTGAGCTCACGCGAGAAGTCCACCACGGTACGCGGGAAGCTGCTGCTCGACCGCTGTGTTTCCCCCAACGGGTCGGTCCGCGGCATCCGTTCAGGCGTCGTCACCTTCAACCTGTCCGGCAAGGCGAGCTGCACCACCGCGCGCGACGTCTCGGGAGGAGGCAGGGTCACCTGGTACAGCAGCGGAGACCGCACGGGCAGGCCGACGGGCACCTCCGTGCTCGACTCGCGCGGACCGCGCAGCTGGGCGCCCGGAGCCGCGCTGCCGACCATCGTCGTCCGGTCGGGCACCCTGGCGGGCCGGACCATTACGGCCGGCCCGGTCGGCATGCCGCGCATGCTCAAGTGCTCCACCCGCGGCATCGGCTCACTGTCCGGTGCCTTCTGGGCACGAGCCAGCTGACGCCGCCGGGCGTCCGATGTCCCCGCAGTGCCTTGGTGCGACTGAGCACCCCAGGGAATCCGGGGAGTTCAGCCCGAAGACCCCCACCTGCGGGAGGCGGCCGGGCGTCCGACAGGCCGACGATGTGGCCGGCACTGCTTTCACCGAGCGATGACGCACGGTTTCATGAGAGCCGAGGGGAGGTCTCCCTCGGCTACTCCATCATGCTCACTACCGGCCGCCGTGAGACCACGGTGAAGATCGACAAGTAATGCGGTTCTGCCGGCGACATGGCGCGGTGGCCCCGCCCGCGAGTTCAGTGCCGGGGAAGGGCAACGCCCCTGCCAGTGGCACGATGGACCACTTCCGTCTTCCCTCCGACAACAGGGCCGCCTGACGTACGAGTTGGAGCACGCCGTCGAAGGCTGCGCCAGGGTTGCGCACCGGTGGTACACCACCCGGTCCGACTGTTCCAGCTCCCATCCGTGCTGCTGCACGCCCGCCTCGCCACCCTTCCGGGGCAATGACCGGTCCCCGGCCGGCGAGGATCGTTGTTGACGAAGCGGACTTCATCTTCCGGTGCCGTGTGGTGCCCAAGAGCGTTACGGCACCCGGGACTGCCGGCACGCCGACCAGGGTGTACTTGACGGCTGGAGCAGGTGGCGGCACCGGCCGGCGTCGGCAGCGGCGGAGGCCCTGGAGAACCTCACGAAACGCGGGAAGCGGAGGAGGGGTAACGGTGTGGATTCGGCGATGGCTGGACGCGGCAGGGATCACTGATCCTGTACTGCGGCGGTTACAGCGCCTGTGCGCGCCAGGGCTCCGCCCTGAGTGAAGTCCACGGCGTGATCTGCGTGACGTGTTCGCCGCTCCCTGTGCGTGTGCATCTTCCCGCGCTCGGATGGATGCTCCTCAAGGCTGATAGGCGAGCGGACAGTGGACCGGTGGAGATGCGCTTGGAGCGGTTCGGTGGGCTGCGTCGTTCACCGGGTTCGCCACGTTCGAGGAGTTCCGGCAGTCTGCTCGCAGTACTACGGGCGGCCCGCTGCGTCTGTTCTTTGCGACGTCGACACCGCTGGGCGCCGATTTCGACCCGTTGGCGAACGAGTGGGGCGAAGTGCTCCAGCTGGGCGACAACCTGGTTGACCTGGCTGAGGACCTGGCCGATGGCCAGCTGCGTCTGCCGCTGGAGGACCTCGACCGCTTCGGTGTCGACCGTGCGGACCTGCTCGCCAGGCGATGGACCCGCGCCATCAGCGAGCTCATCGCGTTCGAGGTTGCGCAAGTCCCTGCCGCCGCAGGGAGCGATCGTCGAAGTGAGCCTGGCCGCGCGGCGGCTGGTTGTGCCCTGCTGACCCACAGTCAATCCCCCTCACCGTCCATGGAAAGAGAGCACGAGTGTCAACCGATGTCACACCGGGCACCGTCCTCCCGGCCACCGCTTTGGACGAGGAGACCATCCCGAGGCTGGTGGAAACCGAACTACGCCGCCGGGTCGGCAGCGGCCAGGACGTGCTGGAGGTTGCCTGCCTGGACATGCTCTTCCCTTCCGGCAAGCTGCTGCGGCCGAAACTGTGCATGTGGTCAGCCGCCGCCGTAGGTGGCGGCAGCGAGCTACTCACCCCGTTCGCCGCCGGCCTGGAGTACGTACACGTCGCCTCTTTGATCCACGACGACATCATCGACTGGGCTCCCACTCGCCGCGGCCGGGCCTCCACCATGAAGCACTTCGGTGTCTGCGAGGCGCTGCTGTCCGGAGACAACCTGGCCGTCACCGGATATGCCGCGATGCTCGCCCAGTCCGACGCCGGCGTGCCGGTCGAGCGAGTGGCGCGGGCGACCCGGTTCACGATCGAGGCGATCGGGCGCGCGGTCAGAGCGGGGCGGCGGGAGGTCCTGGCCCGTGAGGACCTGAACTACCCGCAATCGCGGGCGTGGGAGATCATCGCGGGTAAGACCGCGGCCCTGACCAGCTCCGCCAGCCAGGGCGGAGCGATCCTCGCCGGAGCCGCCGAAGGCCACATCGAGGCGTTGTGCCTCTTTGGCGAGGCGTTGGGCACGGCCTTCCAGATCCGCGACGACCTCCTGCCCTACACCACCACGACTGCCAGTGCGCTCAGCGATGTCGCCGACCGGCAGCCCACCCTGCCCGTACTCCTGGCCCGCGAGTCCGCCAAAGAGAGCGACCGCCGGATGCTGAGGGACGCCTTCCACGAGGCTGCCACGGACCCGGCCACCGCACATCAGCAGATCAACGACATCCTGCGCCGAACTGATCGGCGGCCCGGGACGGCCTGCTGCTCGACATCACCGATGTCATGCCCGGCGAGGTCGATACCGGCGTCGCGCTGCCCACCGAGCTGGGCAGTTCGGCGTCGGCGGCCGGGCCGTGTACGACCCACGTCCCGGCGAGCTGACGCATTTCGATTGGGCTGGCGACACGCCCTGAGCAGCAAGTACGTGACACACCGGTCTGCCAGTCACAGTGAGCGGATGCGGCAGGCTCGCGGAGTGCTGCCCGTCGGCTGTCTGGTTCAGGTCGGGGTAGCAGCGCAGCCGGATGCCGGGTTCGCCGGGTTCTCGGTAGGTGCGGTTGGCGGGCGCGAGGGCGCAGTGGGCGGCGAGGAGGTCATGAATGGCGAGGGCGGTCTGCTCGTCGGGGGCGGCGGCTTCCACCACGGCCAGGCCCGCCGTGGCCACATGCGTGTCACTGATCTGCCTCATGCCCGCCATGACGTGCTGGGGGCACGGCGGTTCCGCGGCCGGCCGGTGTTCACCCGTCCGAGGCGGGTATTTGTGTGTCGGCGGCGCCGCGCGCGCCCGGCTGCGTTACGCCTGGCGTTGCGCTGGCCGCTGCGTCCGCAGGATGGTTCGGGGTTGCGCCGGATGACCCGCACCCTTCGGCCGAGGCTCTCGACAGGGCAGGTAGCGGCCTGTGCGCAGGTGATCGGGTCGCTAACATCCCTTGTACGCGTCCTGCGCCCTCCTGGATCTGGGAAGAGAAACGGGGGAGGGCGGGCGTGACCGCCGGACAGGGCGGGGCGGCGGCTTCCTCGACGCGCGTCTGCGGGGCCACACGCGTACTCGGCCGCTGGGAGCGGTTCGAGCGGGTGCCCGCGCTTGGGCGAGAGTGCGATTGATGGCGAGTTGGGTCGGTGTGGCTGTCCGCCGGGCGGTCGATGTCCTGCGCCGCAGCGGTCATGGGTCGACCGCTTTCATGATCTACCGTCTCTGGCCGCTCCAGCGGGGGGCGGCGCGCTCCGCAGTAGTGGGGAGACAGCAGGTGACCACCCGACTCAGTGATCACTTCCCAGCCACCAAGTGCCGCAGGGCGAGCGGTCAGCCGTACCGGCGCGGCACGAGGCGCAGGTACGCCGCCAGGCTGGGCGCTGCGGGGCGTGTGCCCGGACGTGGCGTGCACGCGACAGGAGCTCGGTGCGCGGCGGGAACAAGACCGGGCCGCTGTTCGTCTCGCCCTGCGGCCATCAGTCACGGCAAGCACCGTTGCAGTACTCGGGCGCATTCGAGGCACTTCAGCTGGAACGAATCCTCCTGCTGTACGACGGTGTGGAGAACCTGTAGAACGCTACGTACACCGATTTCGTGGCACTGGACTGACCTCGCCTGGAGGCTCAAGAGTGGTTTCCGCTCCGCACCGTACCGAAGGGGTCGGCGACCAGGCCGTGCTCGTGGTGCAGAACACGCGGTTGGGGGGTCCGGGGCGGATGGGCGTCTGGCTGCGGGAAGCGGGGGTGCGCCTGGACGTCGTACGGGCCTACGCCGGCGAACCGCTGCCCGTACGGCTGGGACCGCGGGCCCTGGTCGTCCTCGGTGGCGGCTTTTTGCCCTGGGAGGACGAGCGGGCGCCCTGGCTGCCTGGCGTGCGCCGCCTCATCGGCCAGGCACTCCAGGACGGCAACCCGATGCTGGGTGTATGCCTGGGCGGTCAGCTGCTCGCTCATGTGGCCGGTGGTACGGTGCGGGCCCGGCACGGTGAACCGGAGTTCGGAAGCACGCCGATCCGGCTGCGCGCCGCCGCCCACGACGACCCTCTCTTCGGCGGCCTGCCGGCAGTGACATCCGCCATCGAGCACCACGTCGACGCCGTGACCGAACTCCCGCCGGGCGCGGTATGGCTCGCGGAGAGCGAGCGCTGCCGGCACCAGGCCTTCCGCGTGGGGGATGCCGCGTGGGGTGTGCAGTTCCATCCGGAGGCGACAGCCGAGCGGATCCGCTGCTGGGACCGGCAACGGCTGCGCGAGCAGGGCGTCGACCCGGACGAACTGTACGCACGGGCGTTGACTGACGAACCGGCATCGACAGCCGCCTGGAACGCCTTCACCCACCGCTTCGCCCTGCACGTCATCAGCGCGGGTCCATAGCGCGCCTCGCTGTTCGGCGGTGAGCAGGCAGTCGTCCACGCTGCCCCAGACAACGGGGCGCCGTCGGGTTGGGGCTCGGCTGCGGACCCGGTTCAGGTCGGATACAGGTCGTCGGCGGCGTGCACGGAATCGCTCCGCACACCACGAGTTCCTCGCAGAGCTGACAAGCCGTCCCCTTGCGGTGCTTGGCTCGGCGGGGATGGCGATTTGTTACGCCAGTCTGAGAGAGCATCTGATCAACGTTCAGGCTGTTGTGGCGGTCATGTCCGTTTCGATTCGCCAGGATGGGGCGGATTCTCCCGTCAGTTCGCGGGACATTTTGTCAGCCATCGCCCAGTGGATCATTGCCCGGGATCTCTGGGGCAGGGCCTCGTAGTCCCGTGCCAGCCGGCGGTGGTGCATCAGCCATCCGAAGGTTCGCTCGATCACCCAGCGCTTGCGAAGCGGCTCGAACCCCTTCGCCCGGCTCCGCTGCACGACCTCGACGTCGATGCCGTAGCCGGCACCGTGGTTGAAGATGCTGCTCTGGTATCCGCCATCGGCCCAGACCTTGTTTGCGTCCTTTGATCTTCTTGCCGGCGTCGATGCCTTGGCTGGTCTCGGCCACGTTCGCCGAGGTCTTCACGCTCTGCGCGTCGACCACGGCTGCGGTTGGCTTGGGGCTGCGGCCGTGGGCTCGGCGGGCCTTGTCGCGTAACAGGTCGTGGACCTGCTGGGTGGTGCCGTCGGCTTCCCACTTCGCGTAGTAGTCGTAGGCGGTCTTGTACGGCGGGAAGTCATGGGGGAGGTACTCCCACGGGATGCCGGTGCGGTTGACGTAGAGGATCGCGTTGACGATCTCTCGCAGATCATGCACGCGGGCCGCTGTGCCCGGCCCGGTTCGCCTCGCCCGCCAGGCGGTGAAGACCGGCTCGATCAGAGCCCAGCGGGCATCGGACACATCACTGCGGTACGGACGGCGATCACTCACACACGGTGCAACGACCACCAACGCCACCGGTCACACAAACATCCCAGAGCACCAACTACCTAGATCAGGTGCCCTCTGAGGGATGAGGTGCCGATGCCGGTCGGGCCGGTGGGGAGGGTGGTGGGGGCCTTTCGGGGTTGGGTGGGGAGGCGGAGGCCGGTGCCTTCGAGTTGGCGTCGTCTGAGCCATTCGTGGGCGGCGCCGATGATGTACCTCATCCACCGCAGGAGCGTGGTGAGGGCCTGGCGCTGTGGCGCGTTCACGTTGTGGTGTTCCAGCATCGCCGGGATCTCGCGGGAGGCGAGGCTCTCGAAGCGGCGCAGCCGCGCGGTGGCCAGGTTGTTGAGGAGTTCACCGGCCCGTTGAGGGTCGCTATGGCCGTCGGGGCCGAGGAAACGCTGGACGACGGTGACGCCGTTGTTGAACGCGGCGATGGTGTGTGCCTCGCCGGCGTAGACCAGGGTGTCGCACTGGAAGGCCACGGCCTCGGCGAAGATGTCCGATACCTCGCGCAGCTGCCAGGTGTCGAAGATGTCCTCAGGTGGGAGGTCGGGGCCCACCCAGTGGCGCAGTAGGTCCTCGGTCCACTTGAAGCCGAACGTGCCGACGCGCTGCGCGCTGTATTCACCGAGGTCGGGGACCCGGCTGTGGACCGCGTTCCACAGCTCCTGCGGGTAACGGTCGCAGTACTCGCTCATGTTGCGGCGCAGCCGGACGCGCAGTTCTCGGGGCATGGCGGGGGCGATCCTGCGCCACAGGTCGGCCAGGCCCCGTTCGGCGGGATTGGCCGGCGGAGGGGTGCCGGCCGGTGACCCGGGCGTTTCGAGCGGCATGAACAAGGCCAGTCGGGAGGCGAACCGCTGCGCGCCGGGCAGGTCGCGGCGGGTGCGGTAGTGGACGTCGAAGTAGTCGGTGACGTAGTAGGCCATTAGATGCCACTGGCTTGCCTGGTCGAGCTGTTCATCCGTCACCTCGGGGTGCGACATGCCGCCGAATCGCGCGTACTCCATCGCGTCGACCTGAGCCTCGTCCCACACCGTGCCGTCCAGCATCCCCATGCGGCGCCCCCACTCCTTGGCGCGTCGGCTCGCGGGGCCGAGACGTGGGTCGACGGGGCAGGGGTAGGGAGCGTAGATCGGCGGTGGCTGGTAAGCGTCGGAGTGCCGCGCCGGGAGCGTCGGGGGAGCCGGTGGGGTCGGGAGCATTGCCATGGTGCTTCCTGCCGTTTGCGAAGCGGAATCAGGCGTGATCTTCCCCGGCCGACGGCGGGAATAAGCGGGGGCGGCCGGTTGTGACGAAGCGCGGGTGGACGTCGGGGGCGCTCGCCGTCGCGTTCGCGCCGTTCGTCTCCGACCGCTTCGGCACCGCGTTCGCGACACGTACGGTGCTGCCTCATCGGGCCGGCCGCCGCCTTCCGCTGCGCTGCTCGGCATAGGTCTGTGCTTCGTCGTCCTGCTGGCGTTGGTCGCACGCACTCGGTATGTCGGCCGTTCAGCCGTGAGCCGGAGCCGTTCTTCCGTTCGCCTTGAGCAGACAGCTCGACTGCTACTGCCTCGACCGTGCCCTTTGGCCGGGTGACGACCGGCTGCGCCGGTCAGGGGCGCTGTTCGAAGGTGTGCCGGAGTGCCCAGATGCGGGCGGAGATGCGTGCCAGTATGCGGGCGGCCGGGTCGTGGACGGCGTGGCCGGTGGCGAGGGGGCCGGTGTAGCAGACGGCGATGGCGTAGGGGTCCGCGTCAGGGGGTCGGACGATGGCCGCGCTGTGGCGGACACCAGGGATCCAGCCGTTTTTGAAGACGACGGCAGTGCCGTGGGGGAGCCCTGCGGCCAGGTCGACGCGGTGGACGTTGTGGGCGAGCTCGTCCAGCAGGGGGCGGGGGAGCCGCCACAGCAGTGTGACGAGATCTTCGGCGGTGACCAGGTTGGTGATTCCGGCCTTTTGGGCGGCGATGTCCTGGAAGCCGCGGCCGACGATGCTGTGCCGGGCGCCGGCCAGCCGCCAGACGTCGTTGACGGCCGCGGTGCCTACGCGTTCGAGGAGGGTGTTCGCGGCGAGGTTGGACGAGTGGGCGATCATCTGCCTCGCGAGCCACCCAAGGCGTACCTGCCGGCCGAGCCGGCTCCAGCAGGCGTGATCGGTGTCCCAGTCCTCGGTGAGCGAGTAACGGGGCGCGCCAGGTACCGCTGAGGCGAAGGAGTTGACCAGCGGGACGGACTCGTCGAGGTCCAGGCCACTGCGGTGCAGCGCCGCGAGGATCGCCACCTTCATCGTGCTGGCCGCGTAGTGAGGCAGGTCCGCTTCGCGACTGACACAGGGCGGTCCGCCCTCGGTTGCTACGTGGAGCGACAGCACGGGCAGGGGGATACCCGATCCGTCAGCGGCGGAAACCGCCCGCACGCAGAGCCGCTCCATGTCCGTCCAACCGCGCGGAGGAGTGATCAACTGCTAGCCCGCCAGTCCGTCACTCGCAGTACGCGCCCTTTGAGTGCGCGGGGCGCACTTCCGTTTGACTCCCCTGGGTGATTACGGCTTGCACCGCCACAGGGAAGGCCACTGCAGCTCTCACCATCGGCTGTGGTCCGACAGAAGGACCACTCTCTCCAGGGAAGGACTTGCCCATGCGATCAGTGAGGACACGTCTGCGCCGAGCCTGCGCGGCCGCCGCCGTCATCGGGTTGCTGAGCGGCGGTGCGATGCTGAGCGCCGTTCCGGTGGCCATGGCCGCCGAGACGGACTACGAGTGTGAAGGCGGCGTGGGTCCGGACCCGGACGCGCCGCAGCCGGGGCCGGACGAGCCCACCACGGTCTACGGGTACAACTGCTACGCGTCGCCCGGTGACCCGTCCGAGGGCGTGTGGGTCTTCTCCGAGTACTACAACGACTACTGGGAGTGCGAGCGCGCGGAAACCAGCAATCGCGACGACGTCATCGGTTACAACTGCCTGCGAGAAGAGGGGGAACCCGTCTGATGCCTGGCCGCGGCACCGCGCCTCGGCGGAGCCGCCGTGCGCCTCGGCGTCGCTGCGCCGGGAGTTGGCACTGCTCAAGCCGATGCTCGTTTCCGGGGTAGGCAGGACTTGTGCGCGGGTGGTCGGGTTGCCGCCATCGCCCCCTGCAATTCTCCGTCTCGACGACAGCACCGTCTGCCCCGAGCAGTGGAACTCGGCGCGCCCACCCGATGCGGCAACCGGGCCGCCGGTCTGCCCGTCATGAGACGTTGACTGCTGGATCCGGGCAGGGCACGCGCCGTCATGAGATCGCTTCCAGGCGCGCGCGAACGGCCCTCGACGAACAGCGCCATCGTCCTGCGCCTTCGGGTACCGGAGATGATCAGGTAGTCGAACTCGCTGTCACGGGGCGGCGACTGCGCTTCTACTTCAAGGATGTGGAGGCTGACGCGCAGAGGATGCCCTCCGCTGGCAGGCGTTCTCACACGGTTTCGTTCAGGAGGTCTGTGCTCAGTGCCGGGGTTCTGGGCCGAAGGAGGACTTCTATTGCGGTAACGCTACCGTCGTCGACCGCCGCCTGGAGAACCAGCCACGGACGCTGAAGGCGGTGGTAGCGCCTGACGGCCGCACACCGGTTGTCCGCGCTTGCGTGGGCGATGGCAGGGACGTCGGCGAGTCGGCCTCTACAAGTCGGTCAGGGAGGCTGTGCTCCCTGACATTGCATCGGCTGGGCTCCGTCAGCGGAACGAATAACTCCCACTCACGATCGCCGAGTTCATGGCTACGTATCACCCGACCGTGATCCACCAACCGACGATCTTTGAAGACGGACCCTAAGGACGCGTATCGAGTCGTGATCACCGGTGGTCCTGGTGAGGTCTTTGATCCAGATCGTCGAGGCGTGCAGGTGGATACTGGCGAGGTAGCTGTCGGGAGTCTTGTCGTATCGGGTGTCTCACCGTCCCGGTTCCGGCCTCCTGGTACGTCACGCTCTGGCGCGGGTGAGGCAGTGGAGCCGACGTGAGCCGACCGGTGCATTGATGTCCGTGCGGGGACTCATGGGACATGGCCCGGCACCCGGCTCAGGTTCCGGGGAGGATACGACGCGTTTCGTAGGCCCACATCGCGATCTCGACCCGGTTGCGGGCGCCGAGTTTGGCCATCAGGCTGGCCAGATGCGTCTTCACCGTGCTGAGGCTGATGTTCAGCCCGTCGGCGATCTCGGTGTTGGTCAGCCCGCGAGCGACGGCGAGGAGCACCTGCTCCTCGCGGGCGGTGACGGGGGACACCGGCTGGTCCACGGGCCGGCCGGCGGGCAGGTCCGCGAATGCCTGGAGCAGACGGACGGTGACGCTGGGCGCGATGAGCGCCTCACCGTCGGACGCCGAGCGTACGGCCTGCGCCAGAAGGTCCGGTCCCGTGTCCTTGAGGAGGAATCCGCGGGCGCCGGCACGCAGTGAGCCGTAGACGTACTCGTCGAGGTCGAACGTGGTGATGACGACCACGGCCAGCGGGTCGGCGACGCCCGGGCCGGCGACCAGCCGGGTGGCCTCGAGCCCGTCGAGCACGGGCATGCGGATGTCGAACAGGCAGACGTCGGGGCGTAGTTCGCGGGCCAGACGTACCGCTTCCCGCCCGTCGGCGGCCTCGCCGACCACCTCGATGCCGGGCTGGGCGTTCAGCATGATCCGCAACCCGGTGCGGATGATCGTCTGGTCGTCAGCGACGAGGACCCGAATGGACACCGCTCTCGCTCCTCGCGCTCGGCAGTTCGGCTTCGACATGCCAGCCCCGGTCGGTACCCGGGCCGGCTCGTAGTGTGCCGCCGAGCAGGGTCGCGCGCTCGCGCAGTCCGGTAAGTCCGTATCCGTCGCGACCCCGGCCGGTGCGCCGGCCGTTGTCGTGCACGCTCACCCGTACCGTGTGCCGTTCCGCGGCGACCCGAACGACGAGCTCGGTCGCGTCGACCGCATGGCGCAGCGCGTTGGTCACCGACTCCTGCACGATCCGGTAAACGGCCGCGTCCACGGCCGGGGGCAGCGCGTCCAGTTCGCCGTCGAGCCCCAGGTCGACCCTGAGGCGACCACCCGGGGTGCGCACCAGGCGCTCCAGATCCGCGACTCCGGCAGGGGGCGCCAGCTCGGCGCCGACCCCGCGGTCGCGCAGCGCGGCGACCATGGCGCGCATTTCCTCCAGCGTGCGCGCCCCTTCCTCCTCGACCCCCTCCAGCGCCTCGACGGCGGCGGACGGGTCGGTGCCCGCGAGCACCCGGCCCGCCTGGGCGATGATCACCATGGCCGACACGTGGTGGGCCACCGTGTCGTGCAGTTCCCGGGCGAGCTGCTCGCGCTCGCGGGAGCGCACCTGCTCCAACTGCCGCTCGCGAGCGGTCACCCGGAACCGCACGGCGGCCCCGATCACGCCGGGCAGCAGCAGGAAGGCGAGGCCCACGACGTTCTCGAAGACCGGGGTCTCGTCCGTGACGGAACACAGCGCGCCGGCCGCGAGGATCACCGCGCCGCCCAGCACGGTCTCGCGTCCCGATCCCCACCGGGGCAGCGCGTACACGAGCACGAGCACGACCGCGCCGGTGTACAGGCCGACGGGCTCGCGCGGTGCGCCGACGAGCGAGGCCGCCGGAAGCAGGATCACCGAGCCGAACGCCAGCGTCACCATCGCCAGCGGGCGGGTCCGGCGCCACAGGGGCAGCAGGCACAGCCATACGGCGAGCACCACCGCCACCGGCCGCCACACGACGTCCTCGCGCAGGGTGGCCTCCAGCGCCACACCGGCAAGGCCCGCGGCGAGCAGCGCCCAGTCCCGCCACACCCGGGCGGGCGCGTCGGGCGGCCGGGGTTCGGTCCACAGGGTTCGCAGGTCGTCTCGGAGCACGGTTCTCAGCCTAGGGACCGTGGCGTCCCGCGCATCGGCCGAAAGGACGGGTCGTCACTCCTCCCCGGGGCCGACGGATCCGCGGCCCGCGGGCCGATGCCGTGGAGCGCCGTGGCGACGAGCCTCGGCATCGTCGGCCGTACAAGGACGGCCGACGAGGTGGTTGGAGGACCCGATGCTCTCGAAAGCCCTGTTGCGCCTGGGCGCAAGCGCCGCCCGCCATCCTTGGCGGGTGATCGCGGCATGGCTGATCGCCGCCACGCTCGCCGTCCTCACCGCCGTCGCCTTCGGCGGGCGGACCGCGGATTCGATGACCGCTCCGGGACTGGACTCCCAGCGGGCCGCGGAACTGATCGAGCGGGCAGGCACCGGCCAGGAGGGGATGACCGCCCAAGTGGTCGTCACCCCCCTCGGCGACGGTGCGACGTTCTTCGACGACGACGGCGCGCGCACCGCCCTCACGCGGCTGCGGGCCGAGGTGAAGCGGCTGCCGCACGTGCTCGGCACGAGCGACCCGGCAGGGGCGCTCGACGCGGGCGGGGACACCGCCGTGCGCGGCGGCCTCGTTTCGGCCGACGGGCGGATCGCGGTCGTCCGGGTGCAGTACCCCGACCAGAGCCGGCTGTCGGCCGAAGACCTCGACGCCCTCGTCGATCTCGGCGACCGGCTGCGCGCCGAACTGCCGCTGCGCATCGAGATGGGCGGGAACCTCTTCTACGTCTTCTCCGACCCGGACGGCGGCGTGAGCGAGCTGATCGGCCTGCTCGCCGCGGCCGCGATCCTGTTCCTGGCGTTCGGTTCGCTCGTCGCCGCCGCGCTGCCGATCGGCATGGCGGTCTTCGGGCTGACCGTCGGAGTCGCCACGATGACGGTACTGGCGGGGGTGACAGAGGTCCCCACCTTCGCACCGGTCCTGGGCAGCATGGTCGGGCTCGGAGTGGGCATCGACTACGCGCTGTTCGTGCTCGCCAGGCACCGGGAGTACCTCGCGTGCGGGCTCGATCCGCACGAGGCGGCCGGACGAGCGGTGGCAACGGCGGGGCGGCCGGTGGTCTTCGCCGGGGGCACTGTCGTCGTGTCGATCCTCGGCATGGCGGTCGCGAACGTGCCGTTCATGACGGTGGGCGGGGTTGCCGTCTCGATCGTCGTCCTGACGATGGTGCTCGCGTCTGTGACGCTGCTGCCGGCCTTCCTCGGCGCGGCGGGCCCGCGCCTGGCCCGGGCCGGCCGGATCGGCCGGGTTCTGCAGACTGGAAAGCTGGGCCGACTCGCACGGCGGCGGGACCCGGCGGCGGGCGCCGCCCACGCCGCCGGGTGGCGTCGCTGGATCGGGCACGTCAGCCGGCACCCGGTGCCGTACGCGGTCGGCGCGGCGGGGCTGCTGCTGACCGCGACGCTGCCCGTGTTCGGCCTGCGCGTCGGCCTGCCCGACGACGGCTCACTGCCTCAGAGTCGGACCGAGCGCCGCGCGTACGACCTCGTCGCCGAGGGGTTCGGCCCGGGCACCAACGGTCCCCTCGTCATCGCCGCGGACCCCACCGGTGATCCGGGAGTGCTGGACCGACTCGTCGGGGCGGTCGCGGCGGATCCGGGCATCGCATCCGTCGCGCCGACGCACATCGATCGGGCCACCGGCATCGCGACCCTCGTGGTGTTCCCGACCACCAGCCCTCAGGACAAGGCCACGGCCGACACCATCGCCCGGCTGCGCACCGACGTGCTGCCCACGGCGATCGGGCACGGCCCGGCCAGGGCCCACGTCGGCGGCGCCGCCGCGAGCCTGTCCGATGTGGGCCGACGCACCAGCCAACGCCTGCCGGTGTTCGTCGCCGCCGTGCTGGCGATGTCGTTCCTGCTGCTGATGCTGGTCTTCCGCTCGATACTCGTACCGCTCAAGGCGGTACTGCTGAATCTGCTGAGCATCGGCGCGGCCTACGGCATCATGGTCGCGGTCTTCCAGTGGGGCTGGGGAGGCGCACTCATCGGGCTGGAAGCCACGGTTCCGATCGTGTCGTTCATCCCGATGTTCCTCTTCGCCATCCTGTTCGGCCTGTCGATGGACTACGAGGTGTTCCTCCTCTCCCGCGTCCGCGAGGAGTACCTGCGCACCGGCGACAACGGCACGGCGATCGTCGAGGGCGTCTCACGCACCGCCCGGATCATCACCTCGGCCGCCCTCATCATGGTGGCGGTCTTCCTGTCCTTCGCCGTCGCCGACGACCCCTCCACCAAAATGTTCGGGCTCGGCCTGGCCACCGCGATCTTCATCGACGCCACGGTCGTACGCATGGTGCTGGTCCCGGCGACCATGACACTCCTCGGCCGGACCAACTGGTGGCTGCCGAAGTGGCTGGACCGGATGCTTCCCCGCGGCCCGGTCGGCACCGACGACACCGACGCGGAATCCACGGGTGAAGCCCCGCGAGCACGGCTGGTTGACCGTTGACTCAACTCCTGCCCGCCCTTGGCCTCCGGCACCTCAGCGCGTCACCTAGGGCCTGTCGTCTGGATCAGGCCGGCTGAAAAGGGGCTGCGCGTCCTGGCGGGGTCGAGCGGGGTCTGGTGCGTGCAGCTGCAAGGCGGAGGAGGGAGTCGACGCGATGGGGGTTCCCCCCGCTCGAGCGAAGCCGAGAGTGGGGGAGTCGGCGAGTGACGACAACGCGGCTGGGGGTCCCCCCACGCCCTTGAGGCAGTGGGGGAGCGCGTGCCAGACCCCGCGACGCCGGGCTGATCCAAACGACGGATCACTTTGGTGATCGGAAAGAGACGTCCTAGCCGCCAGTCCTCGCTCAGTACATGGTCCATGAAGAGGTTGTTGCCGCCCGAGGCCCTCCCCGCGACCGCGCGGTGGAACCCCCGCCAGGTGCGCCGGAGCATGGTCCGCAGCTGGTCGCGGGGTGAGGTCGTTGCGGCGGGCCCGCATGGCGTGGAAGGCGTCTGCCGTGAGGCGGAAGTGCAGGTCATCGAGGATCGCGAGTAATTCCCTCCTGATGCTGGGCTTCCCGGAGCTGGATGCGCCGTTCAGGAAGATGATCAGGCCCTGGGTGCGAATGGCGTAAGGGACTGGTGAGTCATGTCGTCAATTCGGTGAGGATTTCTTCCAGCCAGCCGATGTGGGACAAAAGGGCGCGCCCTTTGCCGTCATGGACGTGGTCCAGGAGGCGCACGATGCGGGTGCGGTTGATGCCCGGCAGCCAGGGCTCCTCGCGGATGTCCCGGTCGAGGAAGCGCTCGTACTGGGCGCGGCGTGCGTCCAGTTCCGTGCGGACGAGAGCGATCTGCTCTTCCTTGGTGAGGAAGACGGTGAAGAGGTAGCGCATCAGGAACTCGGGGTCGGTCGGGTCCGGCGAAGGGACGTACGGCTCCGCAAGCCGTCGACGCAGCTCGTGTTGGCCCGCTTCCGTCGGCCGGTAGACCTTGGCGTCCGGGCGCCCCTCGTTGCGCTCCAGGGTGTAGTCGATCCAGCCGTCGGCGCGCATCCGGTTCAGGGTCCGGTAGATCTGGCTCTGCTGGCCGGGCAGGCCGGTCATGCGGCCCATCTCGCTGGCCAGCCATCGCTTCAGGTCGTAGCCGGTACAGGGACGCATGGCCACGAATCCGAGCAGAACGTGCTCGAGCTTCATTTCCCCTCACCGACCTCCCGGGTATGGCACTAGTCACCTATGGCACTATGCACCTATCCTCGGGCCACGCGACGCCACGTCACGGCCCGGAGGAGACCCTATGCCACTGACCTTGAGACCCCCGCTGCGCGCACGAAGAGCAGCACGCACAGGTCAGAGCGCGCTGGCGCTGATGCTGGCGCTCACAGCCACCTGGCTGACCCCGGCGCCGTCCCAGGCCGCGACGGATCGGCCGGCGGACCGGTCGCCGATGGTGCACACCGCCAACGGCTGGATCCGCGGCCAGGCCACCGCCGATGGCCGGCAGTTCCTGGGCATCCCCTACGCCCAGCCGCCCACCGGCGAGCGGCGCTGGAAGGCGCCGCTGCCCGCGCGAGCCTGGCGCGGCGTACGGAATGCCACCCAGTACGGCGACTACTGCGCGCAGAACACGTACTGGGCACCCGGTTTCGAGGAACGCCACACCACTGAGGCCTGCCTGACAGTCAACGTCTACACCCCGCCCGGCGGGCAGCGGCACACAGACCGGGGCAGGCTGCCCGTCATGGTCTGGGTACACGGCGGCGGCAACGTAGGCGGCGCCGGTCATGACATCGTCCCCGATGAGTTCGCCCGCCGTACCAACACGGTGGTCGTCACCCTCAACTACCGCCTCGGCGCCATGGGTTTCCTCACCCTGCCGGACACCTCGGGCAACTTCGCCCTCCTCGACCAGCAGCTGGCCCTGCGCTGGGTCCAGCGCAACATTCGCAGCTTCGGGGGTGATCCCCGCCAGGTGACCCTCGCCGGTGAGTCGGCCGGCGGCCGTGCCGTGTGCACTCAGCTGGCCTCGCCGTCCAGCCGGGGCCTGTACCGGGCCGCCATCATCCAGAGCGGCGCCTACGGCGACTGCGCCGGCACCCCGCGCAAGCAGGCCGTCGAAGCCGGACTGGCCTTCGCCGCCAAGGTGGGGTGCACCGATCCGGGCACCGCGGCCGCCTGCCTGCGCTCCAAGCCCATCGAACAGATCCTGGATGCCCAGCAGGGCACCGGCAGCTGGGGTTACACCGTCGGCGGCGCCGGGCTCCCGCGCCAACCCGCCGAAGCCTTCGCCACCGAAGAGGCCGTACGGGTACCCGTCATGAACGGCGCCAACAGCAAGGAGGGACTGGTCTTCGCGTACGACTCCTTCGACCGCTGGGGCAACACCCTGACCGCTGACGCCTACCCGCAGGCCCTCATCGACACCTTCGGGAAGGAGGCCGGCACCCGCGCCCTGGCCCGCTACCGGCTCAGCGCCTACGAGCGGCCCGCCTACGCCTACGCCGCCGCCTTCGGAGACCGCCTCTTCGCCTGCCCGGCGCTGCGGGTCAACCCGCTGCTCGCCGAACGCGGACGCGTCTACGGCTACGAGTTCGCCGACCGCACATCACCGCTCTTCGCCTCCCTCCCGCAGAACACCGACTTCGACTTCGGTGCCACCCACGCCGCCGAGCTGAACTACCTCTTCAAGCCCTACGGCCGCAGCGCGGTGTTCAACGCCGAACAGCGCGTGCTGTCCCGGCAGATGACCGCGTACTGGGGCTCCTTCATCCACGGCGACGCCCCCAGCGCCGCTGGCCAGCCCACCATGCCGGAACAGGGTTCCCAGCCCGGCCGCGTACTTCGCTTGCGTACAAGCAGCGCCGGTGGCAACGCCGCCACGGCCGAACTGCCCGGTGAGCACCACTGCGACCTGTGGGGCCCGGAGGCGTCCAGCTAGGGGGCCCATGCCGCGTCGAGATCATGGCTGTTTGCCGCCGTCGGCACCAAGGGGCGGTCGGGGTGACTACGGCGCGGAGTGATGGCCGGCGACCAGTGCACCCGAATAGCCAAGGCTCCGGTACGGCCACGTACTTCATCACCGGTCTGCCTGCCCTGAACAACACCAGATCACAACCAGGGTCGGGAAAATCCAGGACTGGATACCCCAGCGTCCTGGGTGTCAGCAGCCCGGCCGGAGGCTCAGGCGGGCCCATGCTGTCTTGCCGGTGTGCGTGTGGCTCCATCCGAAGGCTTCGGCGAGGGCTCGGACGATGCTCAGGCCGCGGCCGTGGTCCTGCTCCGGGTCGGCCGCGGAGGGGATGGCTGAGGTGGGGCAGGTGTCGCGGACGGAGATGACGAGCTGATGGCCGCGTGTCGTCAGGTGCAGGCCGACCGGGCCGTTTGGGGTGTGCAGGTAGGCGTTGGTCACGAGTTCGGAGATGACGACCACTGCGTCCTCGACCAGGGGCTGGGGCACGAGGGTCAGGTGGCTGGCCTGGGCGCTCGGGTGCTGCCGCGGGGAGGTGATTCGGTCGGCGGTCGTCTTCATGGGGAGCCTCGCATCGAGGATGAGCGGTAGAGGAACGGTGTGAAGTGGTGGGTATTCCTCTCCGATCGTCTCTTCCCGTCGGAGTTCTGCCGACGGGGGCGGGGTCCAGGCGTCGTCGGCCTGGCTCAGGTTGGCGGTTGTACCCCGGATCCGGTTGCGGGGCGGCTGAAGGTCCGGATCCGGGGTGGCATAGGCCCGCCGGGGGCTACTTCACGGCGCCGGCGGTGAGGCCGCGGGTGAGGGTGCGCTGGAAGACGAGGAAGAAGACGATCATCGGGATGACGCCGAGGAGGGCGGCGGCGCTGAGTGCGGTGGGGTCGCTGGTGTACTGCCCCTGCATGACGGACAGGCCGAGGGGGACGGTCTGCTGGTCGTTGGAGATGAGCAGGACGAGGGGGTAGAGGAACTCGTTCCAGCTCCAGACGAAGAAGAACACGCACATCACCGACAGGGTGGGCCAGCTCATCGGCAGCACGATCCGCCACAGGATGGTCCAGCGGCCGGCGCCGTCGAGGGAGGCGGCCTCGATGAGTTCGCGGGGGAAGCTGCTGAAGACGGAGGAGAGCAGGTAGGTGCCGAAGGCGCTGTAGGTGATGCCCACCAGGATGGTGTAGCCGAGTTTGCCGTCGTAGAGGCCGGCCTCTTTGAAGAGGTAGTAGATGGGGTAGACCAGGCCCTCCTGAGGCAGGACGTTCACGCCGAGGAAGAAGACGAGGAAGGCGGTGCGCCAGCGGATGCGGCCGATGCCGATCGCGTAGGCGTTGAAGAGGGCCAGGACGACGGCGATGACGACGACGCCGAGGCTGATCTGGATGCTGTTGACCAGCTTCTGGGTGAAGTCGACGCGTTCCCAGACCTCGCCGAGGATGCCCCAGTTCCACTGTTCGGGCCAGGACAAGGAGCCGTTGGCACGGTAGTCGGAGCTGGTTTTGAAGGAGTTGACGAGGATGATGGCGAAGGGGGCGAGGAAGGCGAGGACGAAGACGGTGACGGCGGCGATCACGGCGTAGGAGCCGGTGCCGCGGCCGCCGGGCTTTTTCTTCTTTCGATGCGGCTTGGGGGCGGCGTGTCCGGCGGGGGCGCCCTTGCGTACGTCTGGCCTGCTGCTGGTGTCGTCGTTGGCGTAGGTGATCATGGTCATCCGTCCTCGCGGGCCTGGCGGGTGAGCATGGTTCCGGCGATGAGCAGCACGAGGAGGGTGATGGTGCTGGAGATCGCGGAGCCGTAGCCGACGTCGGCGCGTTCGAAGAAGTTCTGGTAGGCGAAGTAGGCGGGGACGAGGGTGGAGTTGCCGGGTCCGCCGCCGGTGAGGACGAAGATCTGCGCGAAGACCTTCAGGCCGGCGATGGTGGTGGTGACCAGGACGACGTAGACCTCGGGCCGCAGGATGGGGACGGTGATGCGGGTGAAGCGCTGCCACCAGTTCGCCCCGTCCAGGGCGGCTGCTTCGTACAGTTCGGGGTCGATGCGCTGCAGGCCGGACAGGAACAGCACCAGGGGGTAGCCGAGCTGCATCCAGACCAGGACGCCGAGGACGATCCACAGGGCGAGGTCGGGGTCGCCGAGCCAGTTCTGCTGCAGTGAGGACAGGCCGAGGGTGTCGAGGATGCTGTTGACGGCGCCTTCGGGGGCGAGGATCCAGCCCCACATCAGGCCGGTGACGGCGACGGGGATGACCTGGGGCAGGTAGAGGCCGGAGCGGAAGACGCTGACGACGCCGTCTCCGTGCTTCTTGCCGATGTAGTCGAAGAGCAGGGCGGCGAGGAACAGGCCGAGCAGGGTGGGCACGATCGCGATGCCGATGATGACGAAGGCGATGTTGCGGAACGAGGCCCAGAAGTCGGCGTCCTGGAAGAGGCGGGTGTAGTTGTCCAGGCCGGTGAAGACGGGGGTGCCGATGCCCTGCCAGGTGGTGAGGCTGTAGTAGAAGGTCATCACCAGCGGGACGACGAGGAAGAGCAGAGCGAGCAGCAGGCCTGGGGCGAGGAAGACGGCGTAGCCCGTGGACCGCCGGTGACGTGTGGTTTTCACGGTTGCTCCTAGGTGGGCGGGACGGCGGCCCGGTCGGGCCGGGGCGCCGTCCCCTGAACGGCGCGGCATCGGGAGGAGAGAGCCCCGCTGCCTGAAGCGGGTACGGCCGGAGCGCTGTGCGGCTGCGGCTGGTCAGGACCGGGTGGAGATGTACTTGTCGTACGGGGCTTCGAGTTCGTCGAGGACGGTGTCGGGCTTGCCGCCGTTCATCAGGTTCTGGGTGGAGGCCAGCCACGTGTCGTAGTAGCCGACGACCGGCCAGTCGGGGTAGAACGCCAGTCCGTTGTCGGACTGGTAGGTGTTGAAGGCGGTGATGAGCCCCTTGGCCTTGGCATTGGTGATGGTGTCGGGCTTGGCGGTGAGGGGAACGTTGCCCTTGTCGCCGATGAGCTTTTGGATCTTGTCGGACATGGTGATGGCGATGAAGTCCTCGGCGAGCTTCTTGTTCTTCGCCTTGGTGGGGATGACCCAGTGGTTGCCGCCGGAGCCGAGGGTCTTCTCGCTGCCCGGGTAGGGGGCGGTGGACCAGGAGAAGTTCTTGATGTCGTTGCTCAGGCCGCCGAACCACCAGTTGCCGCCGACCATGATGGGCCGCTTCTGGGATACGAACTGCTCGGTCATGTCGCTGCCCTTGAGACCGACGTCCTTCTTCTCGAAGTAGCCCTTGTCGAGCCACTCCTGGTACTTGTTCACCGCGTAGGTCATCTCGGGGCCGTGGAAGTCGACCTTGCCCTTGTAGAGCTGGTAGTCGTCGACCCAGGCGTCGGTGGCCTTGGACAGGGCGAGCAGGTAGAGCCAGTGGCCGGCGGGGTGGTCGTTGCCCGCGTTGGCGAGCGGGGTGATGTCGGCGGCCTTGAACTTCGCCAGCGCGGCCTCGAAGCTCTTGAAGTCGGTGGGCTTGTCGACGTCGTACTTCTTGAACAGGTCGTCGTTGTAGTACGCCAGGACGAACTCGCCGTAGTTCGGTATGCCGTACCACTTGTCGCCGCCCATCTCGCCCTTGGCGTCGTAGCGGGCGGTGACGGAGGCGCGCTCGCTGATCGCCGTGTCCCAGCCGTGTTCCTTCACCAGCGGGGTGAGGTCGGTGAGCAGGCCCTGCTTGGCGAGCAGGCCGGTGGTGGCGTTGCCCTTGTTGTACTCCATGACGTCGGGCGCCTTGTCGGAGTTGAGGATCATGCCGGCGTTCTGCTGGATCTGCTCGAACGTCTTGCGTTCGAAGACGACCTTGACGTCGGGGTGAGTCTTCTTGAACTCGGCGATCGCCGCGTCCCAGGCCTGGCTCAGCGCGCCGTCCTGCTCTTCGTAGTGCCACAGACGCAGCGTCTTGCCGTCGCCCGCGCCGGCGCCGGAGCCGCCGCAGGCGGTCAGCGGGGCCAGCAGAGCGAGAGTGGAGGCCGCGAGGAGGACAGACCTTCTGCGGGCGGTGCGGGTGCGGGGGTTGTTCATAACTGGTTCCTCGGTGTGCGTCGTTGCGACAAGGGGCGGGCTTCAGGCGGTGGCGCGGCGGTGGACGCGGGCTTCCCACGGGCGCAGGGTGCAGCGGGTCGTGAGAGGTGAGGGTGCGGGAAGGTTGGCGATGAGCGTGTCGCTGTCCTCCCAGCCGTCGGGCAGGTCGACAGCGAGGTCGGCCGGTCCGAAGTTGGCCAGCACGAGCAGCTCGGTGCCGGAGGCGGCGTCGTGGCGGGTGAAGGCGTAGAGCTGCTCGTGGTCGGGGTGAAGCATGTGGAAGTCACCGTGAGTGACGGCGGGTTCGGTGTGCCGCAGCTCGATCAGGCGCCGGTAGTGGTGGAACACCGAGTCCGGATCGGCGAGTTGGGCCTTGGCGTTGACGCGTACGTGGTCGGGGTTGACCGCGATCCACGGCGTGCCGGCGGTGAAACCGGCGTGCTCGGTGGCGTCCCATTGCATCGGCGTACGAGCGTTGTCACGGCCACGGGCCCGCAGCCCGGCCAGGATCTGCTCCTCGTCGACACCGAGGGCGACCTGGTCGCGGTAGTGGTTGAGGGACTCGATGTCGCGGAAGTCGTCGATCGTCGCGAACGGGGCGTTGGCCATGGCGAGTTCCTCGCCCTGGTAGACGTACGGCGTGCCGCGGTGCAGGTGCAGCACGGTGGCCAGCAGCTTGGCGGAGCGGTCGCGGTAGGCGGGGGAGTCGTCGCCGAAGCGGGAGACGACGCGCGGCTGGTCGTGGTTGCTGAAGTACAGGCTGTTCCACCCGGTTTCCCCCAGGCCGGTCTGCCAGCGGCCCAGGCTGGCCTTGAGGTCGGTGAGCTTCAGCCGGCGGGTGTCGAACTTGCCGCCGGGGCCCTGGTCGAGGCCGACGTGTTCGAACTGGAAGACCATGTCCAGCTCACGGCGGGCCGGGTCGGTGAACAGCTTTGCCTCGTCGATGGTGACGCCGGGCATCTCACCGACCGTCAGCAGCTTGCGCGGGTGGCCGGCGAACACCTCGCGGTGCATCTCGGCGAGGTACTCGTGGATGCGGGGACCGCAGACGTAGAAGGGGCTGCCGTCGCCGTGGCGGCCGCCCTCGGGGACGCGCCCGTCGGGCAGGCCCGGGGTCTTGGAGATGAGGTTGATGACGTCCATACGGAAGCCGTCGACGCCCCGCTCCAGCCACCAGCGCATCACCGCGTGCACGGCCCTGCGCACCTCGGGGTTCTCCCAGTTCAGGTCGGGCTGCTTGCGGGAGAACAGGTGCAGGTAGTACTCGCCGCTGGTCTCGTCGTACGTCCAGGCCGGCCCGGAGAAGAAGGAGCCCCAGTTGTTCGGCTCGGCACCCGGTGTGCCGGGCTCCATGCCCGCGCGGGGCGGGCGCCAGATGTACCAGTCGCGTTTGTCGCCGTCCGGCCCGCCGTCACGGGAGGCGGTGAACCAGGAATGCTCATCGCTGGTGTGATTGACCACCAGGTCCATCACCAGCTTCATGCCGCGCTCATGGACCGCCGCCAGCAGCCGGTCGAAGTCGGCGAGCGTGCCGAACAGCGGGTCGATGTCCTGGTAGTCGCTGATGTCGTAGCCGTTGTCGTCGTGCGGCGAGGGGTAGACCGGCGACAGCCACAGCACGTCGACCCCGAGCTCGGCAAGGTAGTCCAGGCGCTCGATGATGCCTTGCAGGTCACCGATGCCGTCCGCGTTCGAGTCGGCGAAGGAGCGCGGATAGACCTGGTAGACCACCGCGTTGCTCCACCAGGAGTCGGCGGGACCGGCCACGTTTTCGGGCACGTCAAACCTCATCGTGTGTCTCGGGTACTGGGTGTTGTTGGAGGGGTGCCGGGTCAGGACAGGGCCGCGCCGACCGCATCCTGGATCACCAGGCAGGCCGCGCCCCTGGCCCACAGATCATGGTGAACCGGGTCGACGCGGATGTCGCAGTCCTGGGCGGCGGTGGAGAAGGCGTGGGCCTGCATCGCCTGAGTCATGGCGGGGCCGAACAGGTCGTGGGCGACCGCACCCTCCCCGGCGATGATGATCTTCTGCAGGTTCAGCAGGTTGCACAGGCCCGCCAGGCCTCTGCGAACGCGGAGCGGCTGACGGTCTGTGCCGAGCCGGCGCCGGAACGGGCCAGCTCTATCGCCTCGGTTATACCGGTGCACTCGACTCCGCTGTCCGTCAGATGGCGCAGGACCGCCCGGTCCCCGGCGAGGGCCTCCAGACAGCCACGGCGCCCGCAGCTGCACATCGGGCCCGCAGGGTCGAGGGGCAGGTGGCCGAGTTCCCCGGCCAGGCCCGTCGCTCCGGAGAAGAGGGCGCCGTCGAGGAGCAGTCCGCAGCCGATGCCGGGGCCGACCGTCACGACGGCGAAGGAGTCCACATCGCGGCCCTGGCCGAACCAACGCTCGGCCACGACCAAAGTGTTGACGTCGTTGTTGACGACGACCGGCAGACCCGTGGCCTCCCGCAGAGGGCCTGCCACGTCGACCTTGTTCCAGTCGAGGAGGGCGGAGTAGCGGCAGATTCCGGTGGCGGAGTCGACGTGGCCGCTCACCCCCACCCCGAGCCCGAGGACCCTGTCCGCCGCCTCGGGCGCCTCCGCGAGGAGCCGCCGGGTCAGGTCGGCGACGGCGGACAGGGCGGTCTCAGGGCTGCGGTCGGCGATCGGTTCCTCGGCGCGGGCCAGGACACCCGCGGCCATGTCGGTGACCACCGCGGACACCTGGGCGGGGCCGATCTTCGCGCCGACCACGATGTGCTTGTCCGGGTTGACCTGGAGCATCTTCTGCGGTCGGCCCCGCCCCTGGGGGGCGGTGTCGGACTCGCGGAGGTAGTCGTGCTCCAGCAGCGGAGGCAGCATACGCGTCACGCTGGACGGCACCAGTCCGAGCCGCTGGGCCAGCTGCGTGCGCGAGATGGGCCCCGCGGTGAGGACCGTCGCGAAGATCTCCGCGCGGGTCCGCTCACCGACAAGCTCCGAGAAACGGATCTTGGACGGGGTCATCACACATGCCTCCGAAGCAGCGATGGATCGGCAGAAGTCGTCAGCAGGGCCCGGCGTCCGGGACCAGGCCGCCCCAGAAGCGGCCAGAGCGGACCGAAGCCGGTAGAGCGAGTACCGCGAGTGTCACAGTGGCCTCCCGCGTCGTGTGCCGGCCGTCCGGGGGCGAGCCGACTGCGTATGACAGGAGTCTGAACCCCACGTTTTTATGCGTCAAGAAAGAAAAACCCGCGTTACGCAACCGTGACGCACGCTGCCCTGCGACCGCTGATGAGGCATTTAATGCCGTTTGCCCTGTACCTGGAGGCCCTGCGAACTGATCGCGGGAGGTAATCGCGTTCATTTCATTGACACCGCGAAGAAATGGCGCGACGTTGTCTCGCGACCGCAGAACGACTGCCGGATCCGTACGGCTCCGGCTGCGCAGCGGCTCGCTCGGCCTTCCTGCCCCGCATCCCGAGGGCGTCCCAGGCCCGGCCCGGGTGACGCCGGAAGACACATCCCCGTCCCGGCCCCGGACGACCCCGAACGCCCCTGACGCACCCCCGGACCGGCCTGAAGGGAGTTCGATCACCCGTCGGCCGCGCAGCCCGCTCAACCGGCGAGCGGCCTCACCGCGGCGCCACCAGCACTGCAGGCGCCGGAAGGCACCCTGCTCCTTGCACCGCTGCGCCTGCCCCGTCGCGGGCAGCGGCGGCACGGCAGGCCAGCGCAACGAGAGCGCTGTTTTCCCAGCTAAGAGAAGAGGTACTTCGTCATGCCCGCAGCAAGACTGAGCAGGCTGGCGGCGCTCGCCGCCGGCCTGGCGCTCGCCCTGGCCGGCGCCGTGATGCCCGCCAGTACGGCGGGCGCGCGGCCGCTCCCGCCGCAGGCGGCATCTGCAGCCGAGGCCGCGGCCGTCACCACCGCCGACAGTGCGCAGCTCAAGACGTGGTGGCACGACAACTACGAGTACAACACCACGAGCCCGGTGGCGAACGACAAGGTGCGCCGTTCGTCGTTCTACGACGTGCAGGTCGCCACGGCCGCGGCCCCGGCGGCGCGGTTCGACTCGTTCGCGTACATGAGCATCCCGCGCAGCGGTAAGGGCAAGATCGGCTACACCAAGGAGGACGGCGCCGAGTTCTCTTCGTCTGCCGGACTGACGATGAGCTGGTCGTCGTTCCAGTACGCCGCCGATGTGTGGGTGGACGTCTCACTGAAGACGGGGCAGACGATCTCCTCGGCCGACCAGGTGAAGATCAAGCCCAGCAGCCTGAACTTCGCCAAGGAACTCGTCGACGGCGACACCGTCCGCGTCAAGGTGCCCTACAGCCCGGCCGGTCACCGGTTCTCGGTGGAGTTCGACCCGCAGCTGTACACGGCGTACAACGACATGTCCGGCCCCGCCACGGACGCGGGCAAGCTCACCACGCAGGGCGGGGGCGGCAACCGGGCCGTCCACACCGAGCCCCGCAACTCCATGATGATCTTCGCGGAGCCGGTGCTGTCCGGCGCGGAGGCGGACCGGCTGGTCCCGACCGCGTCCTCGGGCAGCATCTACTACCCGCCGCAGGGCCAGGTCACCAACCTGAACACGATCAGCGAGGAGATCGTGTATTTCCGCCCCGGCACCTACTACATGACCTCGAAGTACCACGCGCTGCTGCCCAAGCAGGTCAAGTGGGTCTATCTCGCCCCCGGCGCGTACGTGAAGGGCGCGATCCGCTTCCCCGACGACAGCCAGGGCCTGTACAAGGTCACCGGCTACGGAGTCCTCTCCGGTGAGCAGTACGTCTACGAGGCCGACACCAACAACAACTACGACCACCTCTCGGGCGCGTCGAACTGCCACTCCTCCTGCGTGAAGATGCTGCAATTCGCCTCCGCGCAGGGCCGGCAGCAGCACCTCGACCTGCAGGGTGTCACCGTCAACGAGCCGCCGTACCACTCGTTCGTGGTCTACGGCGACGAGGACACGTTCAGCATGCGCGTCGACAACTACAAGCAGACCGGCTCGTGGTACTGGCAGACCGACGGCATCGAGCTGTACCGCGGCAGCACCATGAAGAACACGTTCTTCCACGCCAACGACGACGTGCTGAAGCTGTACCACAGCGACGTGAACATCGAGAACACCGTGATCTGGAAGAACGAGAACGGGCCCGTCATCCAGTGGGGCTGGACCCCGCGCCACATCGACAACGTTCGCGTGAACAACACCCACGTCATCCACAACCGGATGTACTGGAAGGACGTCAAGTACAACACCTGCATCCTCAACTCCTCATCGCACTGGGAGGACATGGGCTCGACCACGAAGGCCGACCCGGGCGCGTGGGTGAGGAACATGACCTTCGAGAACATCACGGTCGAGGGCATGACGAACTGCGCGATCCGCGTCTTCGCTCTCTCCAGCACCGAGAACATCCACGTCAAGAACCTCAAGATCGACTCCTGGAGCCAGCTCGACCCCTCCTCCCAGATCAGTCTGCTCAAGCGGTACACCAACTCCGCCGGGCAGAAGGTGACTCTCGGCAACGAGACGCGTGACGGCCGCGGGCTGAAGCTGGAGAACTACACCGTCGGCGGCACCGTCATCAGCAAGTCCGGCACGAACTGGGCCGCCGACAAGCTCGGCCGGCTCGGCTTCGACGCCGAGAACTGGGACAACTGGAACGCCTGGGGCCCGGGCGGCAGCACCGACCCCGGACCCGGCCCCGTCACAGGCGGGAAGATCGTCAACGGGGCGACCTCCAAGTGCGTCGACCGTGCGGCAGCCGGCACCGCCAACGGAACAGCGGTCCAGCAGTGGACCTGTGCAGATGTGCCCTCGATGACCTGGGCGCTGGAGGGGCAGCAGCTGAAGTCCGGCGGCAAGTGCCTCGACGTCGAGGGCGGCGCCACGGCCAACGGCACCAAGGCCCATCTGTGGGACTGCGGCACCTGGGACAGCCAGAAGTGGGCCTCCCAGGCCGACGGCACCCTGAAGAACCTCAAGTCCGGCCGCTGCCTGGACATCGAGGGGCAAAGCACCGCCGACGGCGCCCGCCTGCACCTGTGGGACTGCGGCGGCTGGGCCAGCCAGAAGTGGACCCTGACCAGCTGACTTTGGACCGGTGGCCGTCGGCACACCCGCACCGCCGACGGCCACCTACCGCAGGACATCCCACTTTCCAGCCCCCTCGAAGGGAGCACTACCGTGGAGATCTCCGCACGTCATGAAGCTGCGGTCCTGGGTCTGTTCCGCATCGTGACCGGGCTGCTGTTCGCCTGCCACGGAGCAGCGACCCTGTTCGACGTCCTCGGCGGTCCCCAAGGCGGCTCTGTCCCCAGCGTCGGCCAGTGGCCCGGATGGTGGGCGGCGGTGATCCAGCTTGGCGGCGGCACGCTGGTGCTCCTCGGAGCGTTCACCCGGCCGGCCGCCCTGCTGTGCTCGGGGTCCATGGCCTACGCCTACTTCGTCCACCACCAGAGCGACGGCGCCTGTGGCCGTTGGAGAACGGCGGCGAGAAGGCAGCCCTGTTCTGCTGGGCCTTCCTGCTCATCGCCGCCCTCGGCCCCGGCCGCTGGGCCGCGACGACGCCGCTCGCCCACCGGGCGAGCGGACGAAGCGCCCCGAGGAAGGAGGCCGTCAGCACCCGCGACACCTGAGCCGAAAGCTGTCATGTGCACGTAATCCTGGGCCCGGGGAAGCCTCCGGGCTCGCGATCCCCCGAACAACCGGAGGAACAGCACCATGAACCGCACAACGGCAACACCGACACGCCGCACCGCGCTCGGCGTCGGCATCCTGGCCACCAGCCTGCTGTGCCTGCTCCCGATGGCGCCGACCGCATCCGCGCACGGCACCGTGATCGCCCCCCAGACCCGCAACTACGGCTGCCTGCAGCGGTGGGGCTACAGCGAGCCGAACGAGGCGCTGGACCCCATGTGCTACCGCACCTACCACGAGAACCCCAACGCGATCGTCGCGTGGAAGGCCGTCTACGCCAACAACACCGGGGACAACTACCAGCAGGTCATCCCCGACGGCCAGATCTGCAGCGTGGTCGTAGCCGCGGACGGCGAAGAGCATGTCGGGCCGTCTGCGGGGTCGGCCGACGACTCCCGCCACTGCCGGGATCTTGTCCAGCAGGGGCAGGAGTTGGGTGATGTCGTTTCGGTTTCCGCCGGTCAGTGACACCGCGGGCGGGATGCCCTGGCCGTCGGTGAGGACGTGGTGTTTGCTGCCCGGCCGTGCGCGGTCGACCGGGCTGGGGCCGCTTTTGGGCCCCGGCGTGCGGCCCGGACGTGGGAGGAGTCGAACAGCGCCCGCGACCAGTCCAGCTGATTCTTCAATCGCAGCTTGTTCAGCAGCAGCTGGTGGCGCTGGTCCCAGACGCCGGCCTCGTTCCAGGCCGCCAGGCGGCGCCAGCAGGTCATGCCCGAGCCGAAGCCGAGCTCCTGGGGCAAGTACTCCCACTGGATGCCGGTGTGCAGGACGAACAAGATCCCGCACAAGGCCTGCCGGTCCGGCACACGAGGCCGCCCTTCCACCAGCTTCGGCGGTGGCTGGGACAGCAACGGCTCGATCAGCGATCACAGGTCGTCGGACACGATCCACGGCCGCGACTGACGCTTCCCCATGACCACATCAATGAGCGATCAAGCCAACAGTCACATGATCAACCCGCTTTTGTCAGAGCCATCAAAAGGTCGCCGCCTATCGGGGCTGGACCACCCGACTGCATGCCAGGCGGGGCGACCTGGCATGCGCGACATCAGCGCTCTGCTGGTGGTCGGCACCCCGCTGAACGCCGTGGGGGCTGATCCTGCTGTGGCAGTTCATACCTTCCGGCACACTGGCCGACATGAAGTTCTGAAGCCGCAGTCGGCCGTCGGCGACCACATCACGGATGACCTACGGCAAGTCCGGCCAGAGACCGCCGCCGGGCACCCCCGGCGGCGGTCCGCCCGGTCAGGCGAGGAAGTCGCAGGACAGCCAGTGCTCCCCGTTCACGGTGCCGCCGTTCCAGAACAGCAGGTTGACCCGCGTCGGGTCGTCGTACACGCCGTTGACTGGCACGGAGGTGACCCCGACGTAGTCGTGGAGGTAGGCCTGCACCTTCATCATGGCGTTCTTGGTGTTCGGCCCGAACTTCCCGTCCTCCAGCAGCGGCGCGAAGCCGTACTTGTCCTGCAGGTACCGGAAGTCGGCGAAGTGCTCCTGGTAGCAGCGGTTGAGGTTGCGCTGCAGGCCGACCACGCCCCAGTTGTTGCCGCTGCCGCTGACGTACTCCGTGATGCCGTCGCCGTAGTCGAGGCGGCAGGCGGTGCTTCCTCCGGTCACGGTGGTGGGCACGTAGGGAGCGGAGTTGGGGCTGAGTTCGCCTGACTGGAGGGTGCGTGTGGAGTAGCCCGTGCAGTGCACGGTCGACGCCGTCGCGGGCGAAGCGGTCACTAGGGCCGCGCCGAGCGCGCACATGACAGCGGCGAGCGCCCCTGCCCATGACTTCATTGCCATGGATTGGTCCCCTTTCACGAACGGATGGTGGACGGAAGCGGGTCCGTCCGGGCGGTTGACCGGCCCGGCGGAGCACTCCTCTGACTGCGGCTGGGGGCCTGGTGACCCCCGGCCACGGCCATCATCGCCACGCCCCTGGCGCGGCCGCTTGAACATCCTTGCTCGCTTCGCCCTGCCCTCTGCCCCGAGCGGCCGCGGGACGGTACAAATAGGCCGTCACCGACGCGCCGGGAGGCGGGCATGCCGTTACGCAGCACACTGGTCGCGCAGATCGACGGCGTCACCATGAAGGACGTGCACCAGCCATGGGCCTGGCAGGTCGGCCAGTGGTCGCCCAGCTTCCTCGAAGAAACCGACGCCCTGTGCCTCTACCGCAGCGGTTGGCGGCGCCGTAGCGCGGACGGCGTCGAGGAGTACCTGGACGCGACGGCCGGGTACGTCAGTCGCCAGGGCACCGAGGAGCGGTTCGCCGGCAGTGCGGACGTCGAGAACTCGTGGATCACTCTGACACCGGGGGCATACGACGAGCACCTCGGCCGCCTGGCGTCCGCCCGGGATTGGGTGCTGCGCCCTGACGCCGCGCTCGAGTACCGGCACCGCAGACTGCTCGCCCTCGCCAGAGGCGGCATCGATTCGTCCGAGGCGGCCGAAGGCCTGCTCATGCTCCTCGACGCCCTGCCCAGGCACTTCCTCCCGCCGCACCTGCCGCCCCCGCGGACCTGGGTCCGGCACCGGGCCCTGGCGGCCGACGCCCTAGAACTCCTTGCCGCACGGCCCGCGACGAGCCTGGAGGAACTCGCCCGCGCGCTGGCGACGTCACCCGCCCACCTCAGCCGGGTCTTCCGCAACGTCACCGGGCGGCCCGTCAGCGCCCACCGCAACGAACTCCGCGTCCGCCGGGCCCTTGACCTCCTCGCCCGCGGCGCCGACGACCTCGGCCGGCTGGCAGCCGACCTCGGCTTCGCCGACCACGCCCACCTCACCCGCACCATCAAACGCCACACGGGCCATCCCCCCTCCACCCTGCGCGCCGAACTCTCTCCGCACCGCCCCTAGAGGTTGTCCCGTATGGGGTCTGAGTTATCCGGTGAGAGCCATGTTGTGCAGTCGGGTGATGCCGAGCATGGCCTGATGAACGCCGTCGCCCTTGAGTCGGCAGTCCCGCAGGATTTTCCAGTTCTTGAGCCGGGACAGCGCGTGTTCCACTCGGGCCCGGGCCTTGCGATGGACTGCGTTCTCCGCCTCCTGCTGTGTGCTGAGGTGCGTCTGACCGCGTCGTTTGCGGTGCGTGATGAGCAAGCCGGTGCCTTGGTAGCCGCCGTCGGCGATGGTGGGTGCGCCGCTGCAGGCCCGGTCGATGCCGGACTCGGTGAACGCCCGGCAGTCGTTGCGGCTGCCGGGCAGCGGCAGGCCGATCGCCACGACCAGACGGCTGTTGGCGTCGATGACGACGTGTAGGTTCGTCGAGTACCGGTGGTTCTTGCTGGAGGCGGCGATGGTGCGGTCGTGGGGGGGGGGGCACCAGGGTGCCGTCGACGATGTAGACAGTGTCCTTGCGCGGCCGGCGGGCCGGCGAGATGGCAAGCAGGGGTGCAAGGTGATCGAGAATGCGGTCGGCGCAGACTTCGAGACCCCGAACAACGGCGCCACCTGCCGCAACGTGAGGTTCGTGCGCCAGTACGTCGCCACCAGCAGCACCCGGTCCTCCAGCGACAGCCGCCAGGGACGGCCCCGCTGGACATCACCGCCACGCCGCCGAACCGGCGCCACCAGCCTGGCGAACTGCACCTCGGACAACCCGGAGAACGGCTCGATCCACTTCGGATCATCCGTTGAGATCACCCCACCCATGCCCAGTCAACGCACCCGCAACGGCATCCGCCCCCCACGACCTGCGCGCTCTGATGAACGCCATCCTCTACGTCGACCGCACCGGCATCCCCTGGCGCTACCTGCCCCACGACTTCCCACCACACCAGACGGTCTACGGCTACTACGCCCACTGGGAAGCCGACGGCGTCTTCGACCAGCTCACCGGCCTCTTACGCGGCAAAGTCCGCCAGGCCGAAGGCCGTCCGAGCGAGCCCAGTGCCTGCCTGATCGACAGCCAGAGCATCAAAACCTCCGCCACCGTCCACCTGACCAGCCAAGGCACCGACCCAGCCAAGAAGATCATCGGGCGCAAGCGACACATCGTCACCGACGCCCTCGGCCTCCTTCTGGCCGTCGCCGTCACCGCCGCCAGCGTCCACGACTCCGCCGCCGGCACCCACCTCCTGACGAAGGTCCGCGAACGCCACCCCACCATCACCAAAGCCTGGGCCGACAACGGCTACAAGACCAAAGCCGTCGAACACGCCGCCCACCTCGGCATCGACCTCGAGATCGTCCAACGCGACCCCACAACCCGCGGCTTCCACGTCCAGCCCCGCCGCTGGGTCGTCGAACGCACCCTCGGCTGGCTCATGCACCACCGCCGCCTGGCCCGCGACTACGAAACCCACCCCCACCGATCAGCCGCCATGATCCAACTCGCCGCCATCAACCTCATGACCCGCCGCCTCACCCACGAAGCCACCCCCAACTGGCGCCACAGCTAATGAGACGGTCGACGATGGCGGCCAATGTGCTGGGAGGAAGGGCCAGGCCCGTGGTGAGGAACTTGCCGAACGAGCCGTACGAGGCGGTGGCCTGCTGCCAGAACGCGTCCAGGTAGTCGGTCTCGACCCGCTGGATCGGGATCAGCAGGTCGGAATCGATCATGTAGCCCTGGGTCTTGAGGTACTCGCGGGTGTGGGTGTCGGCGGTGGCGCGCAGGTCGTTGGACAGCAGGTAGTCGTTCATGACCGTGGCGGTGGACACGCCGCAGAGGCGCAGGATGGCGGCCATGGTGACGCCGGTGCGGTCCTTGCCCGCGGTGCAGTGCGCGAGCACCGGGCCGGAGGTTTTGCCGAAGACGGTGAACGCCTGGGCGAGGGAGGCACGGTTGCCGCTGCTGGTGACGTATCCCCGGTACATGTCGGTCATCAGCTGGATGGCGCGGCCGTTGCCCAGCAGCGCCTCTTGCCTGGCGTAGTCGCGTGTGAAGATCGCCTGCCTGACTTCCGCGTACCAACTGCCCTCGCTGATCGGGCAGTGGTGCGTGACCGGCCCCGGAGGCAGCCTGTCCAGGCCGTCCTGGGTGCGTTCCGTGCCGGTGCGCAGATCGATGACGGCGGCCAGGCCGAGACCGGCGAGAGCGTCGACGCCGGGCTGCTGGAGGGCGTGGAGGCCGTCGGTGCGGTACACGGTTCCGTAGCGGATGGTTCCGGCCGGGCCGTAGTAGCCCCCGATGTCGCGGGCGTTGACCAGGCCTGGTATGTCGAGCAGGCGGGAGCCGGTGGCGACGGCGAAAGCGTGGCCGGTGAGAAGAGGTGTGGTGAGCGTGGCGGCAGAGGCGGTGAGGAATCCGCGTCGGCTGAGCATCGGGACCTCCCTGCGAGGGTGGAATTGAGCGCGGGACGCGAACGGTAGGGCGGGGGGCGTGAGATGAGAAGCGTCGTGCTGCCACCTGCGTGGTGGCGCGGGCCGGGGCTTCCGCCCGGAGGCTGCCTCAGGAACGGCGGGGAGGTCTCTCCTCGGCCTGCCGCGTCCACCCGTGCAAGGGAAAGAGTGCCCCCAAGCAGCCCGCTGCCGGGCGAGGGGACGAGCGAGGACGACCGCGCTGATTTCCGGGCGGTGAACTTCAGTTGATGGGTCGCCGCGCCGGTTTTGGATCGTCGGCCCTTCGCCGGCCAGCCAGGTGGGGGAGTAGCGGCAAGTTTCGAACTGCACGGCCTTGGCCTTTGGGTGAGCGGTTCCGTGGCATCCGGCCACGGAGCCTCCGCGAAAACCTTTGGTGGACCACGGCGAGCATTGCTACCTTGCCGGAGGCCGTGCGAGAGAACGAGGAGGTGGTACCCGTGAGCGTATTCACATGGGTGCTCTCCTCCGGGTTCACGGTCGGGCGACAGGTCGTCCGGGAGCGCCGTTTCTGAGCCCTCCCGAAAGGCACGACCATGCACGTCACTTCTGAACGGCGCCTCGATGGCGGCGTTCTCGAGCGCGAATTCACCCTCGGCGAGATCCCCGGCATCCTGTGGTCACCAGAGTCCGCGTCCGCACCGGTCCCGCTGATCCTGCTCGGCCACCCTCCCCTCGGGCTGCGCAAGATGTACCCCCGGCTGACGGCCCGGGCGAAGCACGCCGCGGCGGAGGGCTTTGCCACGGCCACCATCGAGCTCCCCGGCAGCGGTGAGCGGCCCCGTTGGGCCGCCGTCGAGCAGGCCCGCACGGACCTACGCCGGGCTATGGAGGCCGGCGAGCCGGTCATCGACGAGATCATCGACGCCCTCGTCCTCCCCCTGGTCGACAAGGCGGTCCCGGAATGGCAGGCCGCCCTGGACGCCCTTCTCTCGCTGCCGGAAATCGGCGGGCCGGTCGGGTACTCGGGAGGGAACCACAGCAGGCGTCGAAGCCACCCGCATCGTCGCCGTGGCCGGCAGGGCACCGATTCGCCGAGCGGACTCGCGCCAAGCACGCCACCGTCCACGCGCTCCTGGCCGCCGGCCACAGCAAGCGGTCCATCGCCCGGCAGCTCGGCATGGGCCTCAACAGCGTCCTTCGATTTTCCCGCGCCACCCAGCCGGAGCAGCTGTTCACCGGCCAGTGGCAAAGCCGCCCCACCAAGCTCGACGCTTTCAAGCTCTTCCTCGACCAGCGATGGCAGGAGGGCTGCACCAACGCCTGGAAACTGTGGGAGGAGATCAAGGCACAGGGTTATCCGGACGGCTACGGCAATGTTCGCGCCTACGTGAGCCGGAATCTACGGGGCAAGCCCCAGCCGGTCGGCCCCCGGCCGCCATCCGCCCGCGCCGTCACCCGCTGGATCCTCACCCACCCCGACGCCTTGGCCGAGAGCGACCGGGTCCAGCTCAAGGCCGTACTGGCCAACTGCCCTGAACTGGACACACTTGCCGGGCACGTGCGCTCCTTCGCCCATATGCTCACTCAGTTACAAGGCCATCAACTGCCGGCATGGATCGAGGCCGCGACCAACGCCGACCTGCCCAGTCTCCAGCAATTCGCCCGGCACCTGGAGCGCGACCTCGACGCCGTCACCGCCGGACTCTCACAGCAGTGGAACTCCGGAGTCATCGAGGGGCATGTCAACCGGATCAAGATGCTGAAGCGCCAGATGTTCGGCCGTGCCGGCTTCGGACTCCTCCGCAAGCGCGTCCTGCTCTACTCCTGAAAAGGCTGCTCAGGACGCATCGTCGATCAGCCCGAAGCCCTCCGGGAACTCCTCCAGGAACTCGCGGCGAGCCGGGTTGTTCTCGGCGGCCGACATCTCCCCGACCAGCTCGAGAAGCTCCCGCCGCTGATCACCCGGCAGCGTGCTGACCACGTGGGCAACACCCTCCATGACCTTGACCGCGTCGTCCTGATCCATCTGCTCGTCCTCGCTACCGACGTTCCGGCAGGAGGGCGACCCGCAGCGGTCCCCGGCCATCGCCGCCCTCGATGCCGTTCTGTACGCGGGGCGCGCGTACTCGCAGGCGGGTCGTACCGGGGAAGCGATCATCCTTGGGGAGCAGGCCGTCACCGACGCCGAGCGGATATTGGGTCCCGACCACCGTGACACCTTGACGGCCCGCGGCAACCTGGCCGACTGCTACCTGGAGGCAGGGCGAACCGGGGAGGCGATCAGCCTTGCAGAGCAAGTCGTCACCGACTGCGAGGCGCTGTTGGGCGAGGACCATCCCGGCACCTTGACGACCCGCGCCAACCTGGTCCGTTGCACTGGAAGGCGGGTCGTACGGGGGAAGCGATCGCCCTTGGGGAGCAGGTCATCGCCCCCCGGCGATGGACAACGTGTGGCCGATCGCTCCACAGTTTCCTACCCCTTCGCCACAGGGTGCAGACCCCGGCGCTTTACCCCCGTGGGGTATCTCGGGCGACGGGGTGGGGAGGTCCCCGGCTCGATCCGGCGCGCCCGGACCTCTGTCACGAAACGCCGTTTACATGCCGATTTGACAGGTCTAGCGTGAAAGTACAGGACGACGCTCGCCGCCATCACCATCGGAAAAGGGGAGCCCTCATGTCATGGACGATATCCGGCACTTATGTGGCCGGTTGCTCTTGCGCGGTGTTGTGCAGCTGTCCGTACGACGGCCGGCCGCGGGACGCCAAGGGTGGGACCGAGTGCCTCGGCACCGCCGTCTTCCATGTGGCGAACGGGAATCTGGACGACCTGGACCTGTCCGACGTGGACTTCGCCTTCTACAACCACTTCCCCTCCAATCTGTCCTCCGGAAACTGGAAGGTCGGGCTCGTCGTGGACAGCACTGCCAGCGACGAACAGGCTGCGGCCCTGGAGCGCATCCTGTCCGGGCGGGAAGGCGGACCGTTCGGCCAGCTGTCCCAGTTCTACGGCGAGTACCTGGGCATGGAGCGGGCGAGCGTGTCCCTCACGGGCGGAGACAGTCCCGGCCTCACGGTCGAGGGCAGGACGGAACTCTCCTACCAGCCGCTCACCGGGCCCGACGGCAGCTCGACAAAGATCAAGAACGCCATGTTCGGGTTCGCGCCCGAATTCGAAGTCGGCACCACCACTGGCCGCTCCAATGCCTTCGGGCTGAGCTACGAGGCGTCGTACGGCGAGACCGCCGACTATGTCTTCAGCAGCGAGGAGACCGAAGAGGCCGCCCACGGGCGCGTCTGAGCGAGTACACGGATGAGCGCCGACGGGGCACCACGACTCCTGGCGACGGTGTTCTCGGCGGCCTCGTTGTGGAGGTGCGTACCGATCGCCCTCCTGGTGGGCACTCTGCTCTCACTGGTCAACCAGGGCGCGGTGATCGCGTCCGGCGACGCCACGGCCGCGACCTGGTGGCGGGTGCTGTTCAACTACCTGGTGCCGTTCTGCGTGTCCAGCGCGGGCTTCTTCGGCTGTCGGCGGGCCACCTGGCGGACAGCACGGTCCTCGGAGCCCAGGTGAGTCACATGCCGCCCATCGACGGCATCGACCCCTGCAGCCCGGGCAGCAGCCAGTCCTGGAACGGCGCGAGGACGGCCAGCACGAGAAACGCGACGCCCACGATCCGGCCGAGCAAGGGGCCACGGGACCACAGCTTCTCCACGAAGATCACCACGGCCAGTCCGGCCATCGCCGCCACGTTCATCACGCCGAGAGGAATCAGGACGACCATCAGTCCCGCGCAGCAGCCGACGCAGTAGGCGCCGTGATGGACGCCCACCCGAAGGTCGCGGGCCGGCTGCCGGAACCCGGCGTAGCGCACCAGGTGGCTCATGGGGTCGCGGCAGTGCCGCAGACAGACGTACTTGAGGGGGCCGAGCTGATACAGGCCTGCGAGCAGGAACGCCGCCGAGCCGATCCAGCGTCCGGCGGTCGGATGGTCGTCCACCAGGTTGCCGGTGAGGGCCAGGGCCGCGTAGGCGAGCAGTCCGAAGGCGGTCCACACCAGCAGATACCCGCCCACGAACTCGACGGTGCGCGCGGTTCGCGTCCAGCCGGAGGACTGCCGGCCGATCCCTCGCACCCACGTGATGGCCACCGGCGCCATGGACGGCAGCATCATGGCTGCCATCATCGTCACCCACAGCAGCAGGAACAGGGGCAGCGCCATCCCCATCGTGCCGGGCTCGACCCCCATGTCCCGGGCCTGCCCGATCGTCAGCGCCCAGGCAGGCACCGCGATCAGGACGACCAGGAGCCAGGCGGCCGCGAGATCCCGAGCCGGCAGCAAGCCTCCGCCCTCTCCGGTCGGCGTGGGCGACCCGGCGGAAGCGAAGGCGGAAGTCCGGCTGTGGCGCATCGGCGTGTCCTCCTGCGGATGGTTCCAGGACAGCACGCATTCCACTGCGGCGCGACCCTGCACAGCGCGGCGGGGCTCGCGCATGGACGGAGCGGTTGTCCGTCCACCCCATGGGCCCGCCCGGCCTGTGATCCATATGAGCCGCTGCATCCAGTCGATGTCCTCGTCCGCAGCAACGACCAAGCTCGCTGTGAGCGACCGCCAACACCGGCCGCTTGACCCCCTCGGCGTCCCGCGCCGTACGCGTGCCGTGCGCGGGGCGCCGTGCCTGCTGCTGAGCAGGTCGGTCAGATCCTGCGGTTCCAGGTCGCTGGGCAGGTACATCTAGCCATCTCCCGGCCCAGTTATGCCAGGAGGCCGCTGGCGGTTGCTTGCGTGAGCTCCATGGCGGGCAGCGAAGCGCACCGCACTGACAAGGACGTGCTCACCGACGATGTGGGGTGGGGGATCGGCGACCGCGCGGACGTCACAGCGGGTGGTCCGACCCGCGAAGCACGCTCCGCCGCGGGGACGCGGAGACCTACGTCTACACCGAGACGACGCTGCCGGTCCCGGCAGCGTCGTCCACGCCTGTTTCCGTCCCGCGGCGGCCGACCAGGACCCAGAGTGCTGCGACGCCCGCGTTGGCGCGGCGCCGGGCGGGACGAGGCGGTCGTACACGCGCCCTCAAGGCCACTGACAGAGCGACTGGACGCGGCGGTGGGTGATCAGGGAGACGGCGAGCGAGTACAAGGAACGCATTGCGGATGTCAACCGGGCGGAAGGCGCCCAGGCCGTTGCCGTGTGGCTGTCCTCGTTCAGCGATCGCGTGCCGTGCCCCGTGCTGGCGCAGAAGGCGGCGGTGCTCGACCGCAGCTCCCTCATCAGGGTGGCGTGCAGCTGGTCCTGCACGCCTGCCTCGTTCCGGCCGACAGGCGCTGTGCGGGACGAACTGAACCTCGCAGGATGGCTGCCGGCCGGCCCCGGCGGCCGGCCCTTCACCTGCTTCGGTGCCTGTCCGGGCAGTAAGGGCTTGATCAGCGACCAGGGTCATCGGACCACCGACATGCGAGCTCGGCTGCCGCGCCTCACCGTGGCCAGGAGCCGCCTACATCTGCGGCGCGAGCTCTGCCATGGGGCCCCAGCCGTGCTGGTCGGGAATGGTGACATTGATGATCTCGGGTGTCTCCGCGATGGCGGTGGCCATGGTGGCCAGCCCGGCAGTGAAGTGGTCGGACTGTACGTGGGCGGCTGCGGCGTCGTCGTCTGCGAACGCCTCCAGAAGCGTGAACTTGTTCGGGTCGTCGACACTGCGAGACCAGTCGAAGAAGAGGTTGCCCGGTTCGGCACGGGTCGCCTCGGTGAAGGGGCCCACGAGGGACAGCCACTCGGCGGTGTGCTCAGGGCGGACCGTGAAGCGTACGGCGATGAAAATCATGGCTCCACCATGCGGCGTATGGCATCCAGCGGCCAGCCGTGGGCGGGCTCATCTCGACGCTGTCGGAAACGCCGCCGCGGCCTGCTTGAGGAGGGAACCGATCTCGTCCCGGCGGCGCCGGAAGTCAGTGAGGGGGAGGGACACGGACAAGGCGTGGTCCGGACGACGGGGCAGCGGCACGGCGAGACAGGTGAAAGCGGGGTCCGCCTCGCCGACCGAGACCGCGACACCCCGGTCCCGGACGCTCGCGAGCTCTGCCTCGAAGCGTTCCTCGTCGGTGATCGTCCGCTCTGTGAGGCGCGCCATCCCGTGGCCGGCAAAATAACGCCTCCGTTCGGTCCGAGAGAGCGAGGCGAGCAGGGCCTTGCCGTGGGCGGTGGCGTGGGCCCGCGCCTCGAGGCCGGTGGGGAAAGGGTGCTGGATGTCGGTCAGCGGCGTGGTGGTGTCGATGACAGTGATGCACCCGCCTCGGTATACGGAGAAGTACACCTCGGCGCCCACGGTCCTCCGCACGGGCGGCAGCAGGGCGGCAAGCGCGGTCCCGGCGCCCAGGTGTCGCTGGAAAGACCGGTGCAGGGAGGGGACCCGCGGCCCAGGCGCGTACCCTTCCGGCCCCCGGCTCAGATATCCGCGCGCTGTGAGCGGCCCCAGCACGCGTGGGGCTGGGTGGAGGGCAATGCCTGTATCGGCAACTACGGCGACAACTCGCTGCTTCACTTCAAGAACTATCAGCAGGCCAGGCCCGGCAGCCCTCTGTATGACAAGGCGCGCACCGGCACGCGGATCGTCGCGCGGGAAGAGAACGGCATGCCCGACATCGACGGCCTGTTCTCGATCCTGCCCAGGGACGTGAAACAGGGCACGCTGCCTCACGTTTCCTGGATCGCCGCTCCGGAGATCTTCAACGAGCACCCCTTCTACCCGGCCAACTACGGAGCCTGGTACGTCGCCGGCGTCATCAACGCCCTCACCGCGGATCCCCGGGTGTGGAGCAAAACGGCACTGATCATCACCTACGACGAGAACGGCGGGTTCTTCGACCACGTCCCCACCGCCCTACCCCCCCGGAGAACGCCCGGCAGGGCAAGTCCACGGTAAGTGTCGCCGAGGAGCACTACCACGGGCCCAAGGGCGAGCCTGGCCCCTATGGGCTCGGACCGCGCGTGCCCACCTTCGTCGTCCCACCGTGGAGCCGTGGCGGCTGGGTATGCTCTGAGATCTTCGACCACACTTCGCTGATCCGTTTCATCGAGCGACGCTTCGGCGTGCGGGAGGAGCAGATCACCGCTTGGCGGCGCACGGTGTGCGGCGACTTGACCTCAGCCTTCGACTTCGCCCAGCGCAACAACGACATGCCGCCCCTGCCCAGCACTCACGGCTACCGGCCCCCTCGCTGCGAGGAAGAGTCGGTCGAGTACCCGCTGCCCGACGGCCAACAGCTGCCGCAGCAGGAAAAGGGACTGCGCCGGGCGCGTCCGCTGCCCTACGACCTGGCCGCCGACGCCCGAGTGGAAGACGGCCGGTTCCACATCGACTTCCTCAACGACGGCGACACCGGAGCGGTGTTCCACGTCGCCTCCCACAGCGGCACCTACGGGCCTTGGACCTACACCCTGGCCGAACATACCCAGCTCACCGACAGCTGGCGGACGGACGACGGCAACGACATGACCGTCCACGGTCCCAACGGCTTCTGGCCGCCAGTTCACCGTACCGGCACAGCAGCCCGCCTTGCAGATCACAGCCCGCAATGGTGAACACGGCCTTGTGCTCGAGTTCTTCAACCACGGCAACGACACCGTGCACGTCGCCGTCACCGATGCCTACCAGGACCGCACGATCCATCGGCGGGTACCCGCCGGCCGGTCCCTCACCCTCCCCGCGCCTTGCGCCGACCAGCACCACTGGTACGACCTCACCCTCACCAGCCAGGACATGCCGGGCTTCCGCCACCGCTTGTGCGGCCATGTCGAGACCGGCCGACACAGCACCAGCGACCCCGCCTTCGGCAGCGCCGCCGCCCCCGGACACGCTGACATGGCCACACCTCACGTCCCCGGGCCCGCCCGGACAGATGACCAAGCGGTCCGCTGACCGCATCGCTGCGCCACCGTCAGCGCCCTGCCGGGACGAGGCTGCCAAACGGATGTCTGCCTGACAGCCCGCCGCTGACCCCGCGCTCGGGTCGCGCCCGCACCCTGTTCCTCTGCACACAGCTCCGTACGACAAGGTCCACACCGCCGTGCTGCGCTGCAGTGGGCCGCGGCCGCCGGGGCCCGGCGTCAGCTGCCGCTCCTACTACTCCGGCGACACCCTGACCACAGATCCGACCATGGGCCCAACCACGGCACCGGCCGCCCCGAAGCCGCTCAGCGGGAGGCGCGGCGGCCGGCCTGCGCGGACTGCGGGCAGAAGTTCACCGACGCCAGGTGGGAGGCGATCGGCTCCACCCGGGACTGGAGCAAGCGCCAGTCGCACCCGCACCTGTGCGAGGACTGCCAGGACCGGGCCGTCGCAGCCGAGGCGCAGGCCGAAGCCGACGAACGCGAGCGCCAGGAGCAGGGGCGCCTGCGCCGGGAGGCAGAGGAACAGGCCGCCGCGCAGAAGGCCGGCGGCTGGCGCTGGAGTCGGCGAGCAGGTGCCTGCGCTCTCACCGTTGATGCGTAACACCGGGGGCCGTGGGCGCTCCGGTCGCTCACGGGCGGTTTCACCATCGACGTGATGCTGCGAGGGCAGTGCCGACCAATGTCCGTACGGTCGTGCTGCGCCCCCACACCTCTCGATGCCGGCGGGATGACGCCACGTTGACACCGCACCCGTACCTTGAGACGTATCCGGCCGCCTCAGCTGGCAGCCGACAGGCTGTACCGAGGGGCACCGAAACATCGACCTCCTTTGTTCCGCCGGCTGGGGCTCAGGGGAGAAGCTGCACGTCAGGCTCCTCCAGCCGGAGCCGGAGCCGGAGCCGGAGCCGGAGCTGGTGGTGGAGGTGGGAGTCGACGTCGCCCGGACGCCGGCGGCAGGTGGCACCACCCGTTAGAAACCGGCGGCGGCCCCGTCAGCCGGACGAACGGAGATCTCCGCAATGACCGAGCACAGGCAGCCGCATGCGCACCGGATCGCAAACGACTTCGAGCTCTGGGACATGGACGGCGACGGCCGTGTCACCCGAGACGACTGGGAGGCCAGGTCCAAGCGTCTCGTGCAGACGTTCGCCGCGGAGCCCGGTTCGTCGTACGAGCGCGACCTCACCACCGCTTACCTAGGAATCTGGAGCTTCCTCGCTGGCAAGGCCGGGATCGACGACCACACCGGCCAGCTGAGCTTTGACGCTTTTTACCGCGTCGTCGATGACTACATCCTCAACGGCGACGACAAGGGCTTCGACAAGGCCGCCAAGTCAATTCTTGAGGTCGTCACCCACGCCGTGGACTGGGCGGGCAACGGAAGCCAGCTGACCTTCATGGAGTTCTCCTACTGGCCAGCCATCGACTTCGACAAGAACGACGCGAAGGATCTCTTCGGCCAGTTCGACACCGACGGCGACGGTGTGCTCACCGCCGACGATGTGGTTAACACAGTCCGTTCCTACTACGCGGGCGAGCTCTCCGTGCACATGCTCTGGAGCTGAGCCCCACGGGCCCACCATGCGCGCCGGGACCATGCTCCGCGTGAAGGGAAGCGCCGCACCGTGGCTGCCGGGAGCCTTCGCCGGCCCCCGGACCCCCCGCTCTCCCCGCCGCCCGGCGCGGACAGCGCTCCCGTGGCGCGGGTGCGTGCGCGCGCCGGGCCCGCCAGCGCTGTCTACGCCGCCTCCTGCCGTACCTGCGGCGGCTCGTACCCGCGTCGTATTTGACCTTCAGCTTCTTCGCCAGTCGCACTCTCGCCTCTCCCAGCACCCGTACGCGCGGGGGCGGCCAGCCCGGTGTCCGTTGCGTGGTTCGCGGCGCGTTCTGCATGCGATGGTCCTTGGGCGTCTGGATACGAAGAAGGGGGAGAGGGGTACGGGCTGCAGCCGAGCGGGCTTCCCGCGCCTAGGGCGCGGACAGCGTCCTGCGGGCGGAGCCGGCACCACCCCGGCCGAGGGCTTGTGCCGTGCTCGTCGGCGTCCCGCGGTTGTCACCCGTCGAGGAACACGGTGCCTTCTGCCTTCGCCTGCCAGGGCGGGTCAGGTTGGTGTAGCGGGGTGTCGGGCGCGGCCGCGGACGTCCCGGAGTCTGTGACGTCGTGGTGGACGGTCACGCCGACGAGCGTCCAGGCGGCGATGTGGCCGGCTGCGAGCAAGCGGGTCACGGCCGAGCCCGTCGGATCTAAGCGGGGGAGCCTCACTCGGGTGCCTCGCCCTGCTTCTCCGCGTCCTTCACACGCGCTTGGAGCACCGCATGCAGGCGGCCTGCGTCGACGTACCAGAGGCTGCCCCCGTCTAGGGGATGCAGCCAGTAGGCGCCGGGCGGCGAGACCCTGCCCAGGTGGGGCACACCCACGTGACGGACGTACGGCTGTGTTCCCCCCAGGCATTCCATGCCCGCAGCAGCCAAGTCCCGCCCCCAGACCCGATCTGTACCAGGCGGCACCAGGAAGTACGCGAACGGGCGGTACGGATCGCAGAACACGGGGCCGACGATCCCGAGCCCGGCCAGCAGGTGGCGCAGGGCGTCGGGGGTCGTACCACCGTCGAAGCCAGGGTGGAGGACGTTGTACGGCACGCGTACCGCATCGCACCGGACCCCGGCGGTCAGCAGCGCCACACCGTGCGCGCTCGCCCACTCCGCCTCGGTCGTCGGCTGATACGGCGCCGCATCCAGCAGCCAGCTCTCCGCAGCCGCCCGCTTCCCGCGGTCCGCGCCGAACAGCATGGCGTCGACGCGCATCACGCCGCCCCCTCGGCGATCGTCTCGAGGCCTGCTCTTCCTCCGGTGCCGGGCAGCGCGAGCACATACGAGGCGGCGCGCAGCGGACGGCGGGCGTGGTGCATGGGTCTGAGAGCTGTGAACACGTTGATTCCCTGGGAGATCAGGCCGGCCGGCGAGAGAAGCCAGGCGGCGAAATGTCGTGACCGCCTACGGCGCCATGCCCGGGGAGTGGTGGGGCGGCAGCGCACGCGGAGTTCAGGCGATCGTGCCGAGCACAGATGCAAGGAGCGTCTCGTGCCGTGCGGGGCCAGGCTGGAACTGGTCGAGGAGCTGGCGCAGCGCGGTGGGCGGGACGAGCCGGTCACCGCGGAAGGGGCGCAGCCAGTACGGGCCGGGCGGCTCGGTCGTCGTCACCGCAGGCAGCGCCATGTGGTTCGGACGGCCCAGACACAGGGCGTGGCGGTGCGGTGCCCACTGCTCGCTGGTGCCGGGCGGCACGAGCCAGATGAGCCCCGAGCGATGCGGGGGCTCGATCACGGGTCCGCATGTGTCGGGCTGCTCGCCGCCGGTGTGCTGGATGCCGTCCATGACCGCGACGGCGGCGTGGGCTTGCGAGCCGCTTGCGGTGACGACGACGTCGAACAGGTGCCCGCCGAGGGGGAGCTGGAGCACGTCCTGCTGCTGGAGCGCCATGAGGCTGCGGACGCGGGCGGCGAGGTCGGCCATGTCGGGGGCGACGTGCTGTGGGTCGACGCTGGCGGTGGTGAGTGTGAAGCCGACCGGGGCCGGGGCCGGCAGCAGCCGGTCGGGGGTGACGTGGCAGCGGTGTAACTGCTCGGTGAGGCTCACGCCTGGTCGCCTTCGCCTGTCGGGTGCAGGATCGCGGTGACCGTCTTGCCCACCACGCGCCCGTCCTCGTCCCGCTTCACGTCCCACGACAGGTGGGCGCCGTAGTGCTGAACCCACCACAGGCCGCTGCCATGCGGGGGCGTGGAGGTGGCCATGTCGAAGTCGGCGAAGGCAGGGTCGGCGTCGTCGGCCTCGATGCGGAGCACTTCCGTCTCCGTATGCACCGTCAGCCGGAGGTCGATGCAGCCGTCGCTGAACGATTTGCCGTGATGGGCTGCGTTGTGCACGAGCTTGTCGCTGACCTGTCCGGCGGCATCCACGTCACCCGCCCAGCGGGCCATCGTGAGGCGGGGGCGTACACGGAGGCGGGCGTCGGGCCCGGCGGCCGCGTTCGCCAGCAGCTTGGTGCCCCACTGGTACCGCGGCATCTCCTCCGGCTCGTCCTGAAGAGCTAAAAGAACGACTGTGGCGCTCACAGGGTGTTGCTGACGTTCGTGGCGGGCGTCCGCGGGGGCGCCTGGGCGGTGCACTGCTGCGTTGGCGGGTTCACGGGGGACTCCCTGGTTTCCTGCGTTCAGTCATGTGTTGCCGGCGAAGTGGGCGATCGGGGACAGCTCCTACCGCATGGTTGAGCGGTGATGTGGTTGGCTCCCTCCCGGCCTGCATCGCGCAGGGGCCGCGGCAGGCGGTACCGGCGTGGTGGCCAGCATGCGGGTCTCCTCGCAAACCAGGTGTGATCAGGTGCTCACAGATTGGCCCTGTCTGTGCATCGTTCCGAGGGCTTTGACAGGACTCTTGGTGGCCCTAAAGCGGACTTTCATTGGCCTTCCAGAGTGATGCCTAAGGCCTGTCCCGCAATTGATCTCCGAGGAAGCCGATGCAGGGCGGCCTTCCGCCTGTGGCGAGTTCCCTATGCGGCTTGGAGAAGGTTATGCAGACGGGCGATACCGAGCATGGCGTGGTGAACACCGTCGCCCTTGAGGCGGCAGTCATGCAGGATCTTCCAGGTCTTCATCCGGGCGAAGACATGCTCGACACGGGCGCGGACCTGCTTGTGCCCACGGTTGTGTTCAGCCTGCCACTCGGTGAGCTCGCCGCCAGGCGGCCGGCGGTGCGCGATGACCAGGCCCGTGCCCGGGTAGCCGCCGTCGGCAATCGTGGTCGTCTTGCCGACGGCGGCCTTCGCGCCGGACTCCTCCCAGGCCTTGCAGTCGTTCCGGTTGCCCGGCACGGGTCGACCGACTGCCACGATCAGGCGGGTGTGCGCGTCGATCACGACTTGGTGGTTGGTCGAGTACCGATAGTTCTTCGACTGCTCGGCGACGGTATGGTCGCGGGTGGGACTAGGGTGCCGTCGACGATCAACACGGTGCCCTTGCCGAACCGTCGTCGAGGCTTGAGGGCCAGCAGCGGGCCGACGTGGTCGATGATCCGGTCGGCCGCTGACTTGGACACCCCAAGAGCAGTGCGAGCTGTCGCAGCGTCAGGTTTGTCCGCCAGTAGGCCGCGACGAGCAGCACCCGGTCCTCCAGCGGGAGGCTCCACGGCCGGCCCGGGCGCACAGCGTCTGCGCCTTCGCGGCGAAGCATGGCGATCAGCTTGCGGAAGTCGCGCGGGCTCAGCCCGGTGAACGGGGCTATCCAGGACGGCTCCGACGCCGTGATCACTCCAGCCACGTCGAGATCATTGCACCGGGCAGCTCTGCCTCACGTCGACGCCCAGAGGCTAACGGAACTCGTGTACCACCTGGATCTTGCCAACGATGTGGGAGTTGAACTCGTCCAGCTCCTCGGCGGGCACCCACAACTCAAGGATCGTCTGTCCCCCCACCTGTTGGACGGGGTACCGGCTCAGGAACTCCGACTCGACCTCGAAGCGAGTCACGAACCCGACGCCACTGTGCTTGACGTTCCAGTCCTTCGCGATCCTGACCGCGTAGTCCTCGTTGAGGACCGGATAGAAGATCGGCTGCTCGGGCAAGCGGGGCGGCCAGGCGCGCCAGTCCAGCTCCCGGACCAGGTCCAGCTCCTGGGGACCGGTGGGTCGCCACAGGGTCGTCGTCAATCGCTGGCTGGTCATCGGGATCGCTCTCTGCACTTGGTTGGCCACCGGTGCGGCTCATGGGACACCGGACGATACCGGCACCACGAGCGCACCGGCCACAGAGTTTCGGAGCGCAGCCTGCCGCTGACCAGCGGTTGCGGGACAAGCCTTAAAGGGTGTTGCAGAACAGGCTGTGAAGATCGCGCAATGCCTGGCACGGGAGATCAACGAGCGTCGCCAGTCGCCATGAAACTGGACAGAACGACTCGTGTGACGGACTAGATCATGGCGGGAAACGAGCGCTGATCCGGTTCTGCAACACCCTTTAGTCAGGATGAGGGCTTTGCGCGACACTTTCCGCAGTGCTCGACGCGGAGGTGCAGCGATGGCACGGCCGACAGGCAACGCTCGTCTCAAGGCCGCCCGCATGGCGGCTGGTTACCACTCGCAACAGGCTCTTGCCGAGGCGCTCAATGTGGGCGTTCGGCAGGTCCGCCGCTGGGAGTCGGAAACGCCCCCCTGGCCGCATCCCGAGGTGGCGCAGGCTCTCACGCGTCTCCTCGGCCAGGAGTTGGAAAGCCTCGGCTTCGCCCCGCCACATGGGAGTGCGCCCGACCACAGGCGGCGAACCGTGCTCGCCGCGACCGCAGCGGCCGTCGGCCTGGCCGCCGTCCCCACGAAAGCTGTCACCACGCAGCCGGCATCGGTCGCTGCCGACTACGAGGCGGTCACCCGGTCACATCGGCGGCTGTACTGGTCCGTCGCGCCGGCCACCCTGCACCCCGCTGCTCTGTCCCATGCAACCCTCGGCTGTGCACTGCTGTCCGAGACGGCGGGACAGACACGGCAGCGCGTCGCCGCGGCCCTCGCGGAGACGTATCTCCTAGCCGGGCGCATCCAGTTCTTCGACCCGGTGTCTATACCTTGCTCGCGACCACCATGTAGTTCTCGGCCTCAAGATCGAACGTGCTCAGTTCCGTCCGGAGTCCGACCCGGTGCAGCTCGACTTCGAGTTCCTCGTACCGGTAGGGCCAGCAGGACAGCAGTTCCGAGCGGACAAGAACCAGCCCAGTCGCATCAACTTGGGCGATCGCAATCTCGATGTGGTGCTCATCCTCCCAATGCGGCGCAATCTCCCAGCGGTAGACCACGACGGCATCGCGACCGTTCCGGCGGACGAGTCGGTCCCTGATCTCCAGCCGGGAACCTCTGGCCCTCACGAGTTCCCAGGTGCGGGATGTGAGCACCAAGCGCCCGCCGGGGCGAAGAAGCCGTGACATCGACTCGAGAGCAGCACCCCTGCCTGTCGCGCCCGCAGCATGGTGAAGCGAGTTGCCAACGCAGAACACCATGTCGAACGTGTCGTCCTCGAAATGATCGGGCAACTCTTCCCAGTTCGCCCGTACGGCCCGGACGCAGGCCCCGAACTCCTCAGACAGCTCTGCAGTCCGGCGAACCATCGCCTCGCTGGCGTCAGTTGCGACAACCTGCATGTCACGACCGGCGAGGCCAACCGCCAACTGTCCGGTTCCGCACGAACAGTCGAGGACGTGAGCGTTCGACGGCAGGAGACTGAGGACGTCATCGAACGACGCAGCGAACTCGGCGGGAGGCAACTTTGCATCCGAGATGAGCCATTCGTACACCTCGGCAAGCACGTCATATTCCGTCACAACCACTACCTCCGTCACACAGCAGACTCGCGGCGGGACGTCAGTCCATCAGAGGAGCAAGCCGGGCACCAATGGTTTTCGCAAGGACAACCCGCCCGCCCATGCCGCGGATAGCGCGAGCTGATCCGCTTGGTCATTCGCCGTGTTCGGCCCTTCGGAATTATCAATACGTCCGAACTTGATACCAGCGTGTCCAGTACGCGGATGAGGATGTCCGTCTTGCCGGTGTTGTTGAAGACCTCGCCGGCAGCTTGGCCCTCGAAGTGGCTGTTCAGTCCGATGAGAAGAAGATTCCGGATCTCCTCCTCTCTCATCTTGGCGCTCGTGCCCGGAGCCCGCTCCAGCGCGTTTCGCTGGTTTCGCAGCAATTCGATGTACACCTATCTCGCGCGTTCACTCGAATATCGCGAGCGGGTCCCCCTGATGAGCCCTGGTGTTGCTGAAACTCGCCGACATTTCTGCAGCCGAACAGCCTCAAGCGTTCCCCGAACTCACATCACGCGCTGCCGCTTCCAACCGACACAATCAGTCCTCCCAGTCCACGATGGGCATGGGCAGGCCGCGGAGCTGGGCACCCAGCTCGTAGATGAGCGCGGTCTCAGGGTGAGGCCGGCAGCAGCCGGGCCTCGACTGGTCGAAAGGTGTACTGGTGGGGGAGGAGGGGCCCGGGCGTGTGACGGTCGTCCGAGGCGGCGGCGATCCGAAGCGGCGGTCGGCCGAGGCGGGCCGGGTGGGGGAGAGCCAAGGGCCGGGCAGGGCCGCCGGCTGGCGCCGCCCTCCGCGCCGTCGGCACCGGCCCCGTCGACCCCGGCAGCCAGCGCTCCTGCCGTCTGTCTGCCGGAGGACGCCCTCTCGGTATCTCCGTGCTGTGACTGTGATGTGCGGAGAACTGCCCAGTGGGTAAGGGGCGTTGGGGATACTGCGACCTAGGGACGCATGAGCGGCGGGAGCGGTGCGAGCGGTACGGCCGCGGCTGCCGGGGGAGGAGCGGGGGGTGCGTTTCACACTCGATGTACAGGCGGCGAGCGGCGACCACGCCGGGGCCACGGACGAGTTGTACGACTGGCTGCGCCAGGATCCCGAACTGCGCGGCGTGGTGCGGCGCGACCTCGCGGACAGCGCGCCCGCGGGAGCGATGGGCGGCGTGTGGAGCGAGCTGCTGACCCTGCTGCTCGCCCCCGGCGGGCCCACCGCGGCGGCGGGCGCCGCTCTGGTCGTCTGGCTGCAGAACCGGCGGAGCAATGTGACCGTCACCATCAACCGGCCGGACGGCACCCAGATGGTGGTCGCCTCCGAGAAGGTCCGGCCGCTGACCGCGGAGGGCACCAGCGAGCTGGCCCAGCGGGTGGCGGAGGCCCTGAGGGAGCCCTCGGCCCGGGAGACGGACGAGCGGGCACCGACCGAAGACCACCCGACCGGAGAGGATCCGGCCGGAGAGTACCCGGCCGACGAAGACGGCTCCCGCCGGGCCGAGGGGGCACGCTGACCATGCCGTTAGGGCGAGGGACAACGCCGTCAGGGGAAGGGCCCATGCCGTCAGGGGCAGGGACACCGCCGTCCGCAGGAGGGCCGGACCTGACGGGGCCCGGCTGTCACGCGGTCGTGGTCGGCACGGGCCGCTACCCGGGAGACCGGCTGCGTGACCTTTCCGCGGCCGTGCCGTCCGCCGAGGCGCTGGCCGAGACGTTGCGCACCCACTGCGGCATGAGCGACCGGGTCCGCGTGCTGACGAACCCCGCGTCGCCGAGCGACGTGCTGGAGGCGCTGGCGGAGGCCGCCGACCGGGCGGCGCCCACCGAGGAGCGGCCCGAGAGCGGCATCGTCGTCTTCTGCTTCGTCGGCCACGGTCTGCGCGGGCCCGGCGGGCGGCTGTATCTGGCGACGGCGGCGACGAAGTCCCTCACGGACACCGCCCACTCGGTGCCCTACGCGGAGATCGAGCGCTATCTCAGCGACGCCGCCGCCGACCCGGTGCTGATCCTCGACTGCTGCTTCGCCGGGAACGCCCGGGAACCCGACCGCGCCCCCGCCCCGGACCCGTTCGGCGCGTCCCGCCCCCAGGGCAGCTATCTGCTCGGCTCCGCCCAGCGCAACACCCTCGCCTACGCCCCCGAGGGCGCCGAGTACACCTTGTTCACGGGGCATCTGCTGAAGTTGCTGCGGGACGGCGACGCGGGCGCCGCTCGCCTGATGACGCTGGGCGGGGTCTACCGCCTGCTCGACCAGCGGCTCCAGGGCGAGGGGGCCCGCCCCTACGGCGGCGGCACCGCCCGCATGGCCGAGCTGGTCCTCACCGTCAACCGCCGCTATCCCGCGCAGCCCGCACCGGATGGCCCGTCGGCGCCGGATGACGACGCGGACGCCGTGTGCCCGTACCCGGGCCTGCGCCCGTTCCTGCCCGAACAGCACCACCTCTTCTTCGGCCGCGAGGAGCTGACCGAGCGGCTGCTGGCTCGGGTCGCCGCGACCCGGCCGGGGGAACCGCTGGTCCTCCTCGGCAACTCCGGCGTGGGCAAGTCGTCGCTGCTGCGGGCCGGGCTGAGCGTCGCGGCCCAGCGCGCCGGACTGGGGCCGGTGTGCCTGGTGCCCGCACCGGGCGCGCGACCGTTCCGGCGGCTCGCCGAGGCGTGGGCGCGGGCCGTGGACCGCCCGGTCGCCGACGTCGTAGGCGATTTGGAGCAGGGACGTTTCACACCGGCCGAGCCCGGGGTGCGGCGCGGACCGGTGCCCGGCGTGCTGGTCGTCGACCAGTTGGAGCAGTACTTCACGCACGGCGCCGACGAGGCGGAGCGCGCCCGGTTCGCCGCCGCGCTCACCGCGGCCGACGGGCCGCGCGTCGTGCTGGCGCTGCGCGCCGACTACCACGGCGACGTCCTCGGCGACCCGCACCTCGCCCCGTTCGCCGAACGCGACCACTTCGTCGTGCCCGCCCTGAACGACGCCGAGATCGAGGCGGCCGTCGTCGAGCCCGCCCGCTACGCGGGCCTGCGGTGGGAGGCGGGCGTCCCGCGCATCCTGATGCGCGAGGTGAACGAGGAACGACGCGGCGGACGCACCGGCGACGCGGCGGCCCTGCCGTATCTGGCGTACGTCCTCCAGGAGATCTGGCTGCGGCGGCGCGGGACGACGCTCACCTACGCCGCGTACCAGGAGGCGGGCGGCATCCGCGACGCGGTGGCGCGCGCCGCCGACCGGATCCACGACGGCCTCGACGACGACGGCCGCGGGCGGCTGCGCACCCTGATGCTCGCCATGGTGCAGGTGGCCGACGGCGAGGGCCGGCTGGTGCGCCGCCGGGTGCCGCGCCAGGAACTGACCGGCGCTCGGGACCTGCTGCGGCTCCTGGCCGACGCCCATCTGGTCGTGGTGGACGAGGACGGCGGGGCGCAGCTCGGCCACGACTCGCTGCTGTATGCCTGGCAGCGGCTGACCGGCTGGATCGAGGAGGCCCGCGGTGATCTGCTGCGGCTGCGGCGGCTGACGGCCGCGGCGGAGGGCTGGGACGAGGGCGGACGAGGGCCCAGCGGTCTGTGGCGGGGCTTCGACCTGAGCGAGGCACGCGAGCTGACCGCCGGCCGGACGGCCGGGGCGGCGCCCGTACGGCAGGTGGCGCGCGACTTCGTCACCGCGAGCGAGCGCTCCGAGCGGCGCCGGCGCCGGGCCGTCCGGACGTGGGTCTCCGTGCTGTCGGCGCTGACCCTGGTGGCGGCCTCCCTGGCGGGCTGGGCCTTCCACGAGAACGGGCGGGCGGCGAGCCGGGAGCGGGCCCTGATCGCCCGAGAGCTGGCCGGTCGCGCCGACCGCATCCGCGACCGCGACCCGGGCACGGCGCTGCGCCTCAGCCTGGCCGCGTACCGCACGGCCGAGACCCCGGAGACCCGCTCCAGCCTGTACGCGTCGGCGATCACCCTGACCCCGGTCCACCTCACCCCCGAAAAGCCGCACCGCGAGCCCGTCCTGAACCTCGCCTACCGCGCGGACGGCAAAGCGCTGGCCGCGAGCCACCGGGACGGCCGGGTGCAACTGTGGGACCTGACCGACCCCGAGCGGCCGGCCGAGGCGGGCCGTTTCCGTCTCAAGGGCCGGCCCGCCCTCGCCCACCACCCCGCCAAGCCGCTGCTGGCCGCGCAGACGGGTAAAGAACTGACCCTGTGGAACACCGCCGACCCCGACCATCCCGAGCGGCTGGCGCGCCTCCCGGTCGAGGGGAGCGAGGCGACGTTCAGCGTGGCGTTCAGCGCGGACGGCCGGACCCTGGCGTCCGGCGGCGACAAGGGGCGGCTGCGGCTGTGGGACGTCTCCGACCCGGCGCGCCCCGCCCTGCGCGCGCGGCGCACGCTGGCCGACGCGGAGCTGATCTCGCTGGCGTTCACCCGGGACGGACACCACCTGATCACCGGCAACGGCAACGGCAACGGGCCGGGCGAGGGCGGTCACCCCGCCCAGGTGCGGCTGTGGGACCTGTCCGACCCGGGCCGGCCCGTCCTGCGCGACACCGAGCGGGCTGCCTCGGTCATGTCCGTCGCCGCCCACCCGCGCCGCGACCTGGTCGTCTCGAACGGCGGCGGCGGGGAGACGGCCTGGTGGCGTGTGGTGGACGGGAGGCAACTGCAGCGGGTGTCCGCCGAGGACGGCCTGGGCGGCTGGGGCAGCTACGACGGCATGCCGCAGCTCGCCTTCAGTCCGGACGGCAGATTCCTCGCCGGGGCCGACCGCGACGACGGTGTGCGGCGGCTCAGGGCGACGGCTGAGCCGGCCGAACTGGCGCAGGCCGAGCCGGATCTCGGTGTGCTGTCCGCGGGGCAGCCGGTCCAGACGGTCGCCTACAGCCCCGACAGCCGCTATCTGGCAGCCGGCGAGGTGGGCGGCGAGATCCGGTTGTGGACCGAGCACGCCTGGGCGCCCGCACTCCCCGGCTATCTGCCCCTGCAGGAGGTGGCGGGCACGGGCCCCGTCAGCGCCGACGGCAGGCTGCTCATCACCAAGACGGAGGAGGCGGACTACTCCCAGACCACCCGGATCTGGACCATCGGCGAGCACGGCTCGCCGAAGCCGCGCTACACCCTCCCAAAGGACTGGGAGGCCAACTGGTTCCTGACCGGCCGGGCCGGCGACCCGGTCCTGCTGGCCCACCACTGGGCGGGAGGGCTCGACCACACCCTCCAGCTCTGGCGGTTCGGCACCCAGGGCCCGCCGCGCAGAAGCACGAGCATCCGGTACACCGCCGACGTCTCGCACATCACCGTCAGCCCCGACGGCCGGCTGCTGGCCGTGGGCTCGCGGGAGGAGCGGGCCATCGCCCTGTGGGACATCGGCGACCCCGCCAAGCCCGTGCGCCGGGCCGACATTCCCACGCAGGCGAAGGGCGGGCTCCTCGATACGGGAACCCTGTGGTTCGCGGGCCCGCACACCGTCGTGACCGTCGAGGGCGAATGGCACCTGCGGCTCTGGGACGTCTCCGACCCAGGCCGCCCCCGCAAGGGCGACAAGATCGAGGACGCAGCGCTGGGCGAGGGCGCGATGTACGACGACGACTCGAAGCTGCTGATCACCGAGGAGAGCGGCGACACGATCCGGCTGTACGACCTCTCCCAGCCGGCGCGTGCGGTCGAGGGGGCGCGCGTCCCCGCCGCTCCCGGGAGCTACTTCCCCGCCGGGAAGGACCAGCTCGCGACCGCGGTCGCCGACGGCACGATCGAGTTCTGGGACGTGTCGGATCCGGGCGAGCCGAGGAAGAAGGACGAGACGGTACGCCTGGACCGCGCCATCACGTCCCTCGACCTCACCGCCGACGGCCGCCACGCCATCACCGGCAACCCCTACCGCATCTGGTCCCTGGGCGGCGACGGCCGCTGGGCCACCCCCGAGTTCGCCACTCTGCAGGGTGCGGAGTCCGTCCGGCTGCCCGCGGGCGAGAGCTGGCTGGCCGTCACCACCGTGACGGACGCGCCGGGCCTGTCGAACGAGAGGCACACATACATCCTCGACTACGACACCGACCGCCTCTACGAGGCCATGTGCCGCTCACAGCCGGTCAATCTGCCGAAGGACCGCTGGAATGCGCTGTTCCCGCACCTGGAGCACCGCCTCTCCTGCACCGAAGGAGAGTGATCACCTACGCGCCCCCTGGCCGGTGGCCCCGTCAGGCCAGGTGGGCGTCATCCGTGAACACGTGCTGAAGACGGGGGCATGGAGGGGCTCCGTCGCGCACGCCATCCTCGACCGCGAATGGCAGCCCGGCCCCTGATCCTTCGTGGGCCGGGCTGCATGCAGATCGCCGCGTCTTTGTGGGTGCGCACTCGCGCGGCGAGCCCTCGCTTCCGTCCTGCGTCGTGTGAGTGAGGACGTCGAGGTTGCCGAAGACGTAGTTGTCGGAACACCAGGAGGCGTGGCGGAAGCCCTACAGATTGATCGTCGGCTCGCTCGGTCTTCTCCTGATGTCCAGCGTGGCAGTGATGCTTCCGCTCTATGCCATGTTCAAACCGCTCTCCGCTGAGGCATCGCTCAGTACTTGGGCAGGCTGGGTGGTTGTGGTGATCGGTCTGGGCGCGGCCACCGTGGTTGTCCTTGCGTCTGCCCGGCAGCACCGTGACTGGCGGCACTGGTCTGTTGATCTCTCTGGGCGCCGTGGCCGTGGTGACGGGTGCCCTGCTTCTCGCTCCGAGAACATCAGGCAATGCCGACGCGGCTGGTGTATCTCTAGCCTGGTCGATGCTCCGCTTCACGGCCGGCGTGGGACCATTCCTGCACGCGCGGGGACCCCCCTCCCTGCGCCAGTCGCCACAATGCACCCGGGGACCATCCCCGCACGCGCTGGGAGCACCCATGTGGCTGTGGTCGACGGTCCTGTCGCCCGTGGGACCATCCCCGCATGCGCGGGGAGCACAAGGCCGGTCCGGACGTTCAATCCGCGCAAAACACCTGAACGGGGACTGATTAGGGGCCATCAGTGAGCCTGTTCAGCGGAGCCGCTCCAGGGTGAGGACGGCTTTGGTGATTGATGTCATGCGGTTGGGGCTGCATCGGGATCTGCGGAAGATGCGCCAGGACTTCAGGTGTGCGACGCCGCGTTCGACCGGTGCCCGTGCCGCGGCCAGGGCCCGGTTGAGGGTCTTCTCGGTGGGGGTGAGTTCCTGCAGGGGGCCTGCGTTTGATGCCCGTGGTCACCCAGGGGCCGCCGCCCTGGTAGGCGAGATTGGCCAGGATGGGAACGCCCTGGCGCTCGCGGATGCGGATGATCCGGTGGGTGCGGACAGCGGTCAGGTCGTGAGCCCGGCCCGGCAGTGCGGGTGGGAGCCACAGCAGCCGGCCGCCCGGATCGGTGACCACCTGTACGTTCACCCCGTGCCGGCGGTGCTTGGCCGAGTAGTCTGCCCGTCCGTCGCCGACCGGTCGCACTCGGCGAGCGTGCCGTCCAGCAGGACGAAATCGGGGTCGGCGTCGCGCAGGACCTTCAGCAGACCCGGCGCACGTTCGGCAAGCAGGTCGACGACCGCGCTGGTGTAGGCGTGGGCGGTGGACTCGCTGATCCCGAACCCGGCAGCAATCTTCGCCAGGGTGGTGTGTTCGCGCAGGTACACCAGTGCCACCATCGCGCGCTGGGACGGGCGGAGCTTGCAGCGGCGGTCGCCCTCACGGGTGACAACGAGCATGGTGACCCACTCCACGAGCGCATGGGGCAGGTCGAGTGCGGCAGGATAGATGACCAACGAGGCCCCTGAGCAGCGTGGTTGAGACGTCAGACATCTCGATCAACAGCCCGGGGGCCTCGCTCGTTGAGGTTCGTGGACCGTCACGCATCGACGCCGCCCGCTGGTGGCTGGACCCGGCCCACGGCACCCCGCACGTCCGCGTACCCTGCCCGGCCCCGGGCTGCGGCTGGGCCGAGAAGCACGCCGAGCGCACCCGCATCCTGCTCGGCGACGACCACGCCGTCGTGCACGCCGTCTGCCTCCGCCACGGGCCCTACGAAGTCGTCATCTCCCCGCACAGCGGCGGATACGTCGACCTCGCAACGCTCTACCGGAACCTCGTCAGGGAACTCGCCGCCGGCACGGACCGCGAACGGCTGTCCGTCATGGTCAAGGGCGGGGACTGGGTCTTCGGTTCTACTCTCGTCGACAACGCTCTGACCGCGATCGGCCTCACCGCCGGGCGGCTGCCGACCCGGCTGTTCTGCCCGCAGGTCGTCACCGACACCGGCGCCAAGCTGTCCAAGTTGCTGATCCGGGACGGCAAGGCATCGTTGCCCCACGGGTCGGCACCGTGGATGCTCGATACCAGGATGTGGCCGGGCTCGTTGTCCGAATACGCCGACCGCCTGCTCGCCATGGCCGACGTGCTGCTGTCCTCCCTGAGGCACTTCTTCCGCACTTCTTCCGCTCGTGCACGGCCGGAGAACTCGGCCGGCTGATGTCCCAACCGACGAGGAGCGTGCCAGCCCCATGACAGACACGACCACCGCCCGCACGCACGAGCTCAACCTGTACCGCCAGTACTTCGACGTCGTCGCCGCCGGCCGCAAGACCATCGAGGTCCGGGTGAGGTACCCGCACCTCGCCGACATGGCAGCGGGAGACACGATCCGGTTCCGCATCAAGGGCACCGAAGAGACCTGCGACGTCCTCGTGAAACGGGTCACCGCCTACGACGACTTCGAGACGCTGCTCGACGGCGAAGGCCCGCAGAACGTCAACCCCACCAGCACCCGGGAGCAGCAGCTCGCCAACATCCGCGACATCTACCCGCCCGAGAAGGAAGCACTCGGCGCGCTCGCGATCGAGATCGAACTGCTCGGCGCGTAAAGCCCGTCCTCGGCCCCTGTGGGCGCCCGTTGGTCGGCTGCGCCGCACAACCCGTGTTCGACCCCGAGCGGGACGGCTGGCAGCTGATGACCTTCCATGTGGAGACCGACGCCGACGTCCACGCCGACCACTGGGAAGTCCACTCCGCCGCGGACGAAGTCGTGTCCTGCCTCAGCGGCGGGATACGTCTCTACTTCCGCCCCCAGCAACCGGGCGAGAAGGAGGAGGAGATCAAGCTGGCGGCTGGAACGGCGGCCATCGTCCCGCGCGGGCGATGGCACCGCATCGCACTGGACGCCCCCAGCGACATCATGTCCGTCACCCTTCCACGCGGCAGCCGCCTGGAGAAGCGGAGCGAAGCTTAAGCCAGGCCATCACATCCGGCCCTCATCCACAAAGACGCTGACACCGGCCGCCGCTCACATCCGCGCCTACCCCTGCCTCGTCCGTGGCATTGGTCGGCGGCGAGAGTCCGGAGGCGGGCGGCCATGGCGTCCGGGCCGAGTGCTGCCACGGCCCACAGGGCACTGAGGCGGCGACCGGAGGACCAGATGCCAGTGGCCGGCGGCCGGAACGGGGCCACGGTGACGTTCTGGGCCAGCGAACGGATCCGGATCGAGATAGGTCATGCCGCCGGTCCCACACAGATAGGTGCGGGCGCCGGTCGCGGCGGCCAGGTCGGCGAGCCGGACGGATCGGCCCGGCCGGGCGGTCAGGCGGCTGCTGGTGAGGATCTGGCCCCGCCAGCCGATCAGGTCCAGCAGGACGCGGGCGGACATCTGGGCGACGGCCGCGGTCCGTCCGGTGGTGAAGGCGTCCAGCACGGGGTCCAGGGCCTTCGCGAGGGCGGGCCAGTGGGGGCTGGCGCCATAGTGCTGCCGCAGCATCCCCGCGGTCCGGCGGCGGGCCAGGGCGGGGTCGTCGATCACGGCGTCCCGGATGAGGGTGGACCGCCCGCCGGGGAGGTGGGTGGGAAGGGTGAGCCACTGCTGACGGGCCGGGTCGTCGAGGTCGGCGAGGCGGGCTCGGTGCTGGTAGTCGCGGCGGGTGAACTGCACGTCCTCCAGGACGATCCAGTAGTCCGCCGCGAACAGCTTGGCCAGCGTCGTCAGCCTCGGGAACACGTTGGGCTGGTGGATCGCGCACAGCCCGCCAGGGGCAGGCAGGTCATGAGGCGATGAGGCGGCTGGTGAAGCCGTCGCGGATGAGGGATTCGTACGCGGCATGCACGTCCTCCGGGACCTGTTGCTCGATGGCGAATCCGAGCTTCGGATACTCGATGACCCGCTGGAGGTCGCCGACGAGCATGTCCAGGACGAGCTTCTCGTCGCCGATGGACTTCAGGTAGTCGTCGAACTCCAGCGGCTCCGACGCACACATGATCTTGACTTCGGGCCACAGCTTGCGGGCGGTCGCGAACGACCGCCTTTCCATATAGGGCTTAGAGACCAGCAGCACCGTCTTGGGGTGGATGCCGACGGCGGCTAGGACCTCACGCGAGAGGGCGATGTTCTGCCCGGTGTTCGCCGCGTTCGGCTCCAGTAGGATCGCCTCGGCGGGGACGCCGAGGTCGATGGCGTGCTCGCGGAAGTGGACGGCCTCACCCCGGGGGAAGACCTTGGCGGTGGTGGGGCTGTTGCCGCCGGTGAACACCAGGGTCGGGAAGAGCCCGGAGCGATACAGCTCGGCGGCATGGGCGGCGACGCCGAGGTCGTGGCTGCCCAGTCCGATCGCCACGTCGACGGGCCGCAGCTCGTGGCTCATCTGGTGGTAGTCCCAGATCAGCTTGGCCTGGCCCCACTGGTCCTCGGTGGTCCTGATGGTCGTTGCTCACGCGTTCTCCCTGGTCACCGTTGCCGGGGGCCGGTCGGCCCCTCGCTCATGGCCTTGATGCCCTCAATACTGCGCAGTTGGTGCACGAGTCCGAACTGCGCGGCCACCTGGGCGGCTTGGTCGAGGACGAGGTGTCCATCATCCCGGGTCGCCGTGTCGGAGAGCAGGATGTGGCCATGAGCGGTGTCCAGGCGCACGCGTTGCATCGGTGATTCGGTCGTCCCACTGATGCGGGCGATGTCGATGAAGTGCAGGGCCTGAGTGAGGTCGCCGGCGCCGCGGCGGGCGAGGGCGAGTTTCTGGTGGGCCACCGACCAGTCGTCCGGTTCGGTGAGGTCTTCGAAGTCGCGGGTCGCGGCCTGCATGACGCGGGTCGCATAGTCGTGCTGGCCGTCCTTGCTCAGCGCAGTCCCCACCCACAACCGGGCCCTGGCCCGGTCGCGGCGGGAGAGCCGGTCGTCGACGGCGAGGGTTTCGTAGTTGCGGGCGGCGGTCTCCAGCTTCCCGGACATCTCGGTGATCACGGCCAGGGACAGGTCGAGCTGGGCGACGCGGCGGGGGATGTCGAGCTGGGTGAAGACCGCGCGGGCACCGGCATAGGAGCGCTGGGCGGACAGCGGGCCCAGGACGACGCCCTGGTCGCGCCTCAGGTCGCCGAGCAGGGCGGTGGAGCGGGCGAAGAGATACAGGCTCTTCTCGTCCAGCTCGGGGGTCTTGAACCGGCCGAGCCACCGGGTGAGGAGGCTGTCGGCGAAGGCGAAGTTCTGCCGGGACAGGGCGACTACGACGCGGTCGAGGTCGTCGGCCCAGGATTCGTACTCCCAGGCCCGGGGGCCGGAGGCGGTGACACGCCGCCGGGCAGTGGTCAGCGGGCTGGTCATCTCGGACAGGAGCGTTTCGAACCGCAGGTGGACGGCGGCGTCCGCACGGCCGAGGGCGGTGTCGAGGATGGCCTGGGTGTCGGGTCTGGGTTGGGTGTCGGCGAGCTTGGACTCCCACTTGGACACGGTCGCGACGGCCAGGCCGAGTTGCTGGGCGAAGGCCCGCACGCTCAATCGCAGCGCGAGCCGCAGGGCCTTGGCCTCCGTGCCGGTCCAGTGGTGCACGGTCGCCACGCGTCACTCCCTTCCACCGGTCATCGAAGCAGATCCGTGCAGGCGGCGGGACGGAAGTGGAACGGAAGTAGAACGGCCCGTGATTGGCCGCGAGTTGGCCGGACGCCACGCTCAAGACGTCACCACTTGTCTAGCCTTTTGGACGGTCCTGAGCATGGACCCCTCACAGAGCATCGCCCGGTCAGCGGCCCGGTTGTTTACGGCTTCCTGCGGCTGGTGCGGGTCTCCCAAGCGCGGCAGGACGCACTGGTTGCCTCGCTCGCCCAGTACTGCCGCAGCCATGAGCTGCAACTGTCCGGCGTCTTCACCGACCGCGACGTCTCCGCCGGGCCAGCCTCGGCGGCGTTCACCGGACTGCTGGACGTGCTCGCGCTGCCGGACGTCTATGGCGTGATCGCCCCGGCCATGTCGCATCTGGGGCCGAAGGCCATAGCCGCTGAACGCGGGCGACGGATCGAGGCGGCCGGCTCGCGGCTGCTGCTGGTCCGCAAGCCCCGCACCGCCCACCACTCCGTCTCCCGCAGCGGCCCCGTCCGCCGCCGCCACCCCGGCACCACCCGCGTCAACAGGTGATCACCATGACCATCACGGCAGACCACATCCGCACCACCATCGCCACCTACCTCGACGAGCACCCCGAGGACAAGCGCGAGCTCGGCGTCGTCCTCGGCCTCCTGGACGACGGCGACGACCTCACCAGCCGCAAAACCCTCCCCGGCCACGTCACCGCCGGCGCGATCCTCGTCGGCCCCGACGGCCGCATCCTGCACATTCTCCACAACGCAACCCAGAAGTGGCTGCTGCCTGGTGGTCATCTGGAGCCCTCGGACAACACGCTCCTGCAGGCCGCGGGCCGCGAACTCGCCGAGGAGACCGGCATCCCGCCCCACGTCGTGACCCCGCACGGCGAGATCCCGCTCCACATCGACATCCACCCCATCGACGCCAACCCCGCCAAGGACGAGCCCGCCCACCAGCACTTCGACTTCCCCTTCCTCTTCCGCACCACCGCCGACATCGGCGAACTCCAGACCGAAGAGGTCTCCGACGCCGCCTGGCGCGACATCGACACCATCAGCGACGAGCGCCTCAAGCAGCGCGTTGTCCAAGTACTCCACTGAGCCACAACTGGCTGCCTCCACAACTGCGATCCTCAACATGAGCGGGGGCAGCCGCCCACCAATCTCGGACGGGAACGTGCCTAACATCCCTTAAGTCCTTCTGGCGCTCTGCCAGGGTAAAGACTTGACAGCTACAGATAAGCGCCGCCCAGCGCTACTACCAGGTCGGCTACCAGCTCGCCTGCGAAGCCGATCCGCACGGTCACGCCGCCTGGATGGTGCGCGCCCTCGCACACCAGGCCCTCAGCCTCAAACAGCCCCACCACTGCGTCGACCTGGTCGAAGGTGCCCTCAGCCGTGGACTCGGCCGCGTAGACGGGCGACCGAGGCCCTGCTCCACATCACCCGCGCTCGCGCCTTCGCCGCAGTCAATGAGAAACCCGCCGCGGCCCGCGCCCTGCTGGCAGCCGAAGACGCTCTGCTCCGCGACGACGGCCCCCAGCCCAGCTTCTCCCCCGTCAGCGGACCGGCCGCCGGCACCGTCGCCAGCCACACGGCTCGCACGCTCACCGACCTCGCCGATCACGTTGGAACCGAGCAACAGCACCGTGACGCGCTCATCCGCTGGGACCCCGTGAAGTACAAGCGCGTCCACGCCCTCACCTACGCCGACCTCGGCGACAGCCTCGCCGCCCAGGCCCGCGCCGATGAGGCAGTCGCCGCCTGGAGCGCCGTTTTCTTTGGCCACGAATTTCGCACTGCCCACGACGAGGGGCTGTCCGGGCTGATGGACACGGAGCTGATACACGCCGTCAGCGACCGTGGCTTCGACGCGATCATGACCCAGGACCGTAACCAGCTCTCGAATCGCAATGAGCGGGATGCGCTCATCGAGACTGGCCTTCACTGGATCGGCCACCGTCAACCGGACGCGGAGGGGTTGCTGTACATCGTGACCTCCACAGCGGCCTACCTCTCCGCGATGCCGCACATCCTGGGCGAGATGGCCAGTGTCACAGGAGCGCACGCGTTTCACGTGCGCAACCTGCCCCTGCTGAAAGGCCAGCGCGTCACGGTCAGCCGGCTCAAGCTCTGAATATCGTTTTACGGTCCCGCACTGATCACGTGCAGCTGGCTCCTGCAGCGTTCCGGATCACCGTTCTGCCCGGCCCAGCTCCTCGTCCAGAGCGAGGGCAGCAGTGATCAGAGCAAGGTGGGTGAAAGCCTGAGGGAAGTTGCCCAACTGTTCTCCCGTGGGGCCGATCTCCTCCGCAAATAGGCCGACGTGGTTGGCGTAGGTGAGCATCTTGTCGAAGGCGTAACGAGCCTGGTCGAGGCGGCCGGCGCGGGCGAGGGCGTCGACGTACAGGAAGCTGCACAGGGAGAAGGTGCCCTCGCCGCCGCGCAGTCCGTCGGGCGAGGCGGCCGGGTCGTAGCGGTAAACCAGGCTGTCGGAGACCAGTTCGGTGTCCATGGCGTCGAGCGTGGACAGCCAGCGGGGATCGCGCGGGGTGACGAAGCCGACCGCCGGCATCAACAGCAGCGAGGCGTCCAGGACGTCGCTGCCGTAGTGCTGGACGAACGCTTTGCGCCGCTCGCTCCAGCCGCGCTCCATCACCTGGGCGAGGATGGTGTCGCGGGCCTGGGTCCAGGCGGTCAGGTCGGCAGGGCGGGCCAGGTCGCGGGCGACGCGGATGCCTCGGTCGAAGGCTGTCCAGCACATCAGGCGGCTGTAGGTGAAGTCCTGCCGGCCGCCGCGGGTCTCCCAGATGCCCTCGTCGGGGCGGTCCCAGTTCTTCACCAGCCAGTCGAGTACGTCGCGCAGGGCGCGCCAGCCGTCGTAGCCCATGTGGTGGGACAGGTCGTCGGTGTGGGTGAGGGCGTGGACCGCCTCGCCGTAGATGTCGAGCTGCAGCTGGTCGGCGGCTCCGTTGCCGACGCGGATGGGGGCCGAGCCATGGTAGCCCTCCAAATGGTCGAGGGTCTCCTCGGTCAGGCGGGGGTCGCCGTCCACGCGGTACATGATCTGGAGGGGTTCACCGGTGACCGTGTGGCGCTCGCGCAGGCGGTCACCGATCCAGCGGCGGAAAGCGTGGGCCTCCTCGGCGAAGCCGAGCCCGAACAGGGCGTGCAGGGAGAGGGAGGCGTCCCGGACCCAGGTGTAGCGGTAGTCCCAGTTGCGTTCGCCGCCGAGTTGCTCGGGCAGTCCCGTCGTCGCGGCGGCAACGGGCGCGCCCGTCGGGGCGTAGGTCAGCAGCTTCAGCGTGATCGCGGACCGGTTGACCGTCTCCTGCCAGCGGCCCCGGTAGCGGCTGCGGCGGGTCCAGCCGTACCAGAAGGCGCAGGTCTCCTCGAACTCGGCGCGGACGCTGTCCGGCGTGGGCGGTGGGGGCGGCTCGCCGCCCGCGGCGCACACCGTCAGGACAGCGGCCGCCAGTTGTCCCTGTTCCAGATCGATGGCAGCCCGGACGTCCTCGTGGTCGCGTTCCAGCACCACCGCACCTGCGGTCTGGAGGTGGACGTCGATGCCCGGGCCGGTGAAGCGGGCAGTGCCGTCCTGGAGGGTCAGGCGATGGCCGGCGCGGGCGTAGTCGAAGCGGGGACGGCAGGTGAGCGAGAAGCGGATACGGCCGCGCGTCGCCCGCATCGCCCTCACCAGCCGGTGGCGGTCCGTGGCCGTCTCCGGGCGGTCCACGGGCATGAAGTCGACCACCTCGCCGACCCCGTCCGGGGTGAGGAACCGGGTGATCAGGACCGCAGTGTCGGCGAGGTACAACTGGCGCGTGGTCACGTCCGCGCCGTCCACGGTGATCGCGAAGTGGCCGCCGCGCTCGTGGTCGAGGAGCGCGGCGAAGAGGCTCGGTGAGTCGAAGCGCGGTGCGCAGAACCAGTCGACGACGCCCTCGGAGGAGACGAGGGCGGCCGTCTGGAGGTCGCCGACCATGCCGTGGTCGGCGATGGGCGGGTATCGGCGCATCAGGGGCTCGCCGCCGCCGGCCGGTAGGTGGCGAGGGACCAGATGACGAACACGTCGATGGCCATCGTGATCACGGACCACACGGGCGCGTACGGCAGGAAGAGGAACTGGGCCAGCAGGCTGAGGGAAGCGAGCAGGATGCCGACCGCGCGGGCCCAGGTGGCGCCGGAGAGGATGCCCACGCCGGCGAGGGCGGCGATCACGCCGAGGATCAGGAGGATCCAGCCCCAGCCGGTGAGGTTGATCTTGTAGACGTAGTCGTCGATGTGAGCGTAGACGTCGTCCTCGGCGATCGCGGATATGCCCTGGAAGATGGCCAGGATGCCGTTCAGCAGCAACAGCACTCCCGCGAAGGTGGCGCCGCCGGTGGCCCAGGGGCTGTTCCGGGTCGGAGCGGGGCCGTAGCTGCCGGAGGGGGCTCCCGAGTGCGGCTGTGCGGTCATGGTGGCGCTCCGTTCTCGTGCTGCGGACGGTGCCCGCGACGCTCGTTCGGCTGTTTCGACCCTCGGTTCTGCGGAGCGATCCGGCTACAGGCGCTAGACCGATCGGGTGACGCGGTGGACCGGTCCGGGCAGGCTGGTTCCGTTGCTTTCCGCAGGTCGCCGACGCTGTATGGCCTCGTGCAGACGGCTCCTGGCGGCCCTGGCGGCATCGACGCGACGCAAAGCCCTGCTTCCTCAACTGCGCCCGCTCTCCTTCACGGTGCACGTGCGTGTGTCCGCGGGACACCAGTGGGTGCGACCGCCGACCAGATGGAGTTCGAGGTCGGCGTCGCCCATGCCGTGCGCGTCCAGAGCGGCGCGCAGCGCCGTCGGCGCGGGTTGCGGCGGCAGGCCGAGGACGCCGATCACGACGATGCCGTTGCGGGCCTCGACGGAGGCGATCTGCCACTTGCCGGTGGCCGCCCAGTCCTCGGCCACCGGTCGGGCGTCGGCGGCCAGCGATCGGTCGTGGGCGACGCCGATGGTGCCCGCGGTGAGGGGAGCAGCGACGAGCAGGACCACGCACACGACCGCGGCCAGCGTGCTTCCGCGGAAGCGCCCGACGCTCATGCCGGCCTCCTCCGCGCCCGCCCGGACGCCGTAGCAGAGGAAGACCATCGTGCCGGTGGCGACGATCGCGGCCACGTTGGTCGCGAACAGCAGGGCCGACTGCCCGGCGTCGTGGTAGCGGTGCACTGTGAGGAGCATTCCGGTGACGGCGAGGGGTGGCACCAGGGAGATGGCGATGGCGACGCCGGGCAGCGTGTCGGAGATGTCGGCCCGGACCAGGGCGAAGGCTCCGACGGTGCCAGTGGCCAGTGCGGCGAGCAGATCGACCAGGCGGGGGCTGATGCGCGAGGACACCTGGCTGTTGGAGGCGAAGGCGTCCGGCGGGGAGACGATCCAGCCGAGCAGCATGCCGATCGCCACCACGGCCAGCGCGCCGCCCAGCACCAGCAGGACGCACCGCACGACCTGGCGGCGCCGCGCCAGGACGAGGGCCAGGGCGGAGCCGAGGATCGGCGTCATCAGCGGGGCGACGATCATCGCGCCGATCACCGTGGCCGTGGAGTCACCGACCACACCGGCGCTGGCGATGACGGCGGCCAGCACAAGCAGCCCCCAGAACCGGGTCGAGCTCGGGCTGCGCAGGCCCCGCTCGATGAACAGAGTGCCGGCCATCCGCCGGGGCCGCATCGGCGTCGACTCGTGCCATTGCGTTCTCCTCCCGTCGGACGGACGTCGAGGACGGGGTTTGCTCACCGCCCTGGCCGCCGGGAAGACCAGCAGCGAGAAACGGCCTTGACCGCGTCGGCGACCCACCCGCCGCCTCCTCGTCGAATCGGCGCCTGCATGCCCAGCGCACCGCGAGGGAGGCCGGAGCGCGAGCAGGGGTAGGCCGTTTGCGAAGTTCGATCACTTTCATTGCTGAAGTCACCGAGATGCACGGAATGCACTCGGCGCGTTTACTGAAGGGCACTCATACCGGCTACGACGTCATCGGAGGACGCCCATGGCCACCCTGACCGTCTGGAAGTTCGACACGCCCGAGGGAGCGGAGGCCGCCGAAAGCACCCTGCTCCAGCTTCAGACGCAGGAGCTGATCAAGGTCCTGGACGCGGCGGTCGCTTCCTGGCCGGAGGACGCGAAGAAGCCGAAGACCCGGCAGCTGCACGACCTGACGGGCGCGGGCGCGCTGTCGGGCATGTTCTGGGGCATGCTCTTCGGACTGATCTTCCTGATGCCGCTCTTCGGTGCCGCCGTCGGCGCCGCTGCGGGCGCGCTCGGCGGCAAGATGGCAGACGTCGGGATCGACGACGACTTCATCGACTCGGTCAAGACAAAGGTAACTCCGGGCACTTCGGCGCTGTTCCTGCTGTCCCAGGACGCCGTCGTCGACCGCGTCAAAGAAGCGTTCCCGGGGGGTCACGCGCAGCTCATCCAGTCGAACCTGGATGGCGAGCAGGAGTCGAAGCTGCGCGAGGTCTTCGCGGATTAGACCGGGGGCTGCGTCGGTGGTCGGATGCGCCACAGGTCCCGTTCCGCTGATCGCCTTCGCCCTCATGCCGGCGCCAGGGCCGCGCCCCTCGGGCACGGACCTGGCGCCGGTTGCCGGTTTGAGCCGTGTCCATCGCGACCGGCGCCGCGCACCGGACAACTTGATGGAACACGGCCCCTCCTCAGCACCGCGCCGACGGGATCACGGGGTGACGACGGCGAAGTCCGGGTCCGGTGCGCCGAGGTAGCCCAGCAGTTCGGCGAGCCGGCCGGCGTCGCCGGTGACCTTGACGTCGTCCCGGGCCGCGAGGTCGGCGGGGGCGGTGGTGCCGAGCAGCACGGCCCTCAGGTCGGCCTCGCTGAGGGTGATCTCCACGTCCGGGTCGGGCGCTGCGGGCCCGTCGCCGGTGACGTGGGTCAACACACCGTTGCGCAGGCGCAGCGTGACGGGCTCGCCGTCGGTCAGGTTCCAGCGCACCGTGATGTCGGCGTCCCAGGCGCGCGGCCCGTCGACTCGGATGGCGAGCGCTTCGAAGAGCTGCTCCAGGGTCAGCGCGCCGAGCAGGTCGGGGGAGACCGTCTGGGTCGGCGTGCCGACCGGGCCCTGGCGCAGCTCCAGGGCGCCCATCAGGTAGAAGTTGCGCCAGGTTCCGTTCTCGCTGCCGTATCCGAGTTGTTCGAGGGCGTCGGCCTGCAGGGCGCGGGCCTCGGCGTTGTCCGGGTCGGCGAAGACGACGTGGTTGACGACCTGGGCGACCCAGCGGAAGTCGCCGTCGGCATACGACTGCCGGGCCCGGCGCAGGACTTCCTCGGCGTCACCCATGAACTCGACGTACCGCTTGGCCGATTCGACGGGAGGGTGCTCCCACAGGTGGGCCGGGTTGCCGTCGAACCAGCCGAGGTAACGCTGGTAGACGGCTTTGGTGTTGTGGCTGACGGAGCCGTAGTAGCCGTGGGTGTGCCAGGCGCGTTCCAGCGCCGGGGGCATCTCGATCCGCTCGGCGATCTCCAGGGCGGTCAGGCCCTCGTTGAGCATGCGCAGGGTCTGGTCGTGCAGGTAGGCGTACAGGTCGCGCTGTTCGGACAGGAAACCGACGACCCGGTCGCGGCCCCATACCGGCCAGTGGTGGGAGGCGAACGCGACCTCGGTGGAGTCCGTGAACAGGTCGATTGCCTCAGTGAGATAGCGGGCCCACACGCGGGGGTCGCGGACCTGGGCGCCCCGCAGTGTCAGCAGGTTGTGCAGGTTGTGGGTGGCGTTCTCCGCCATGCACAGGGCCCGGCGGTCGGGGAAGTGGAGGTTGAGTTCGGCCGGTGCCTCGGTGCCGGGGGTGAGCTGGAAGACCATCCGGATACCGTCGACCGTCTCGGTCTGCCCGGTGCGGGTGATGTGGGCGGTCGGCGGGATCAGGGTGACCGCGCCGGTGGAGACGGTCTGCCCGAGCCCCGCGCCGATCTGGCCGCGCTCGCCCTTGGGGAGGGCGGCGCCATACATGTAGGCGGCGCGGCGGCTCATCGCCGTACCCGCGTAGACGTTCTCGCTGACGGCATGCTCAAGGAAACCCTGCGGGGCGAGGACCGGGATGCCGCGCTCGACGTCCTCGTCGGCGATGACGCCACGTACGCCGCCGAAGTGGTCGGCGTGACTGTGGGTGTACAGCACGCCGGTCACCGGACGGTCACCGCGGTGGGCCCGGTACAGGGCGAGGCCCGCGGCGGCGGTCTCGGCGCACAGCAGCGGGTCGATCACGAAGACTCCGCGCTCGCCCTCGACGAGGGTCATATTCGACAGGTCGAAGCCGCGGACCTGGTAGATGCCGTCGGTCACCTCGAACAGGCCGTGGTCGGAGCAGAGCCGGCTCTGCCGCCACAGGCTCGGGTTGGCGGTGTCGGGGCAGTCTTGGGCGAGGAAGCCGTACGCCTCCAGGTCCCATACCGAGCGCCCCTCGGCGTCCCGGATGACACTTTCCGACGCCGTCCCCATGAAACCGCGCCGCGCGTCCCGCAGATCCTGCTCGTCGTCGAAGGCGAACCGCTGCCGCACCGCCTGGTTCGCCGCCGCGATACCGTGCTCCGCGGGCCTTCCCTCGGGGGGTTGAGGCATGCTGATCTCCCTCGCTGACGACGCGGTAGCCCGTGGCAGGGTGGCCTGCCAGCCAGTGCCACCTTCACCCGGGAGGTGCTACGCCACGACCAGACGTACGCCGTACGAGGGATGGCGGTGTGAGCGCTGGGAGGGTCGGGAGCGCGCGGGAGTGCGTGCGCCGTCCCCGACAGGGGACAGCGACTCGCTGTTACGCCCGGAGCGTCGGAGACTCGTTAGTCCCGAGTTCTTCCGCACCGAGGAGGGCAATGCGTACACAGGACTCCCTCCAGGCCGGCCACCCCCGCCCATGACCACGCCCCCTGTGCGGGCTCGGTCGCCCCAACACAGCCGCGGCAGCCAGCGAGCCCGGCGGACCCGAAGCCACGGCGTCGCGCTGCTGCTGGTGGCAGGAGGCGCGCTGCTGGGCTGGGCGCTGCCGCTGTGGGAACGACACGTGCCCGCCGCCGGGCTCAGCTTTGACTCTTCCACGGCCCAGGCCACCCTCGCCGCAATCGCCGGCGGCATGATCACTCTTGCCGGATTCGTCGTCACGGCGATCACGCTGGTCGTCCAGACGGTGCAGACGATGTCTCCGCGGTTGGTCGCGGCCCTCGGCCACTTCAGCCGGTACCTGGTGCTCTTCGGCCTGCTCATCGGCACGGCCCTGTACGCGCTGGTGACGCTGAGCCACGTCCGCGGCGAGAGCGTGCCCCGGATGAGCGTGACCGTTGCGGTCGGTCTCGTCCTGGTCGACGCCGTGACGGTGCTGTATCTACTCGCCTCACTGCGGCACGCCGTCACCGGGGGCGGCTTGGCCCGGGCCGTCGGCGACCGGCTGCGCACCGTCATCGACCAGAGCTACCCGGCCGCAGCAAGGCCGTGCGCGCCCCGTCCTGAGGGACTCGACGGCGGCGCGGGGCTGCCGCTCCTGCATCACGGCCGGCCTGCGGTCGTCTACGCCGTCGACGAGCCGCGTATGACCCGGCTCGCTGCGCGGTACGGCGTCCGCGTCCGGCTTCTGGTGGCGATCGGCGACTTCGTCGGCTTCGGCACGACGGTCGCGCGGATCGAGGCCGCCGAATCCGGCGCCTCCATCCCGGGCGCGCCCGAGATCACCCTCGGTCCCGGATTGGCTCGGCGCGTGTTCCGCTGCGTGCGGTTCGGCCCGAGCCGCACCGTGGAGCAGGACACGGCGTACGGCTTCCGGCTCCTCGCCGACATCGCGGTGCGGTCTCTGTCCCCCGCGGTCAACGACCCCACCACGGCGGTCCAGGCGCTGGACCAGATCGAGGACGGCCTGCTCCGGTTGGCGGACCGGCCGCTCGGCAGCACCTGGCTGCTCGACCGGAAGGGCCGCCGACGGGTGTCGTGCCCCGCACCGCACTGGCCGGACCTGGTCTCCCTCGCCCTCGACGAGACGATCCTGTACGGATACGGCGAACCGCAGATCGTGCGACGTCTGCGCGCCCTGCTCGAGCGGCTGGTGACGGCCGCCTCCGAGGACCGCAAAGAACCTGTAGCTGAGCGCCTTGCGGCCTTGGAGCGCTTGTCCTCTACGGGGTTGCCCGACGCCCTGCTGAGCCGGGTGGCCTCCCGACCGGACGGTCAGGGGCTGGGCGGGATGACGCCGTGACGGGACTGCGAGGACACGACAGCCCGACCGACGACGGGGCACCGGCGGACGGCCGCACGACGAACGGCACACCTGTGAGCGGCCGCAGGGCTGTCTGGGCGGCGCGGCTGAACGACCTGCGCGCCCGCACCGAAGAGCGCTTCCCTGTGCTGAGCGAACTGATGAACCGGCTGATGTCGGCGAACCTCCTGGACGCGGGCACCCGGCTCGCCGCGCAAGCCTTCCTGGCCGCTGTCCCGCTGCTGTTCGCGGTCGCCGCGTTCACCCCGCACGGCGTCCGCGACCAGCTACGGGAGTCTCTGCGTGTCATGTTCGGCCTGACCGGACAGGCCGACCTGGAACTGAACCAGGTCCTCGGAAAGTCCTCCAACGACAGCCTGCGCGAGACCACCGGCGCCATCGGGCTGGTGGTGGCCGTCATCTCCGCGACCAGTTTCAGCCGCGCCATGACCCGGGTGTGCGAGCGGGCCTGGCGGCTTCCGAAGGCCGGAGCCCGGATCGCGGCATGGCGCTGGGTGGTCTGGCTGCTCGCCCTGGTGATGGTCGTGCTGTTGCAGGGGCCCGTGCGAGAGGGCTTCGGCGCCGGGCTGTGGCTGGGCGGCCCCCTGCTCTTCCTCGTCAGCACGGGAGTCTGGCTGTGGACGCAGCACCTGCTGCTGGCCGGCCGCGTCCCCTGGCTGCCGCTGCTGCCCGGCGCGCTGCTGGCCGCAGCGGCCACCAGTGTCCTCGCTCTGACCGCCCGGCTCTACGTCCCCACGGCCCTCAACCGCGCCCTCGGCGACTACGGCTCCCTCGGTCTGGTCCTCACCCTGCTGTCCTGGCTGATCGTCGTGTGCGCTGCCATCACCTTCGCGGTGACGATCGGCGCCGTCCTCGCGGAGGAGCCGCCGCTGCGCCGGTACTGGAAGCAGTACGAGAGGCCGACCGAGCGTCACTCCAACGGCCCTGCCCACACAGAGACCCCCCACGATCCCCACTCATCCTGAAGTCATGAGTGGAGAAGACGTCCGGGCCCCGTCCGACCGCACCCGCACTGACAGGCAGACGAGAACGGGTCGATCCCCACGACTGACCTCGTCCCGCATCACCATGCTGGTACTGGCCGCTCTCGCGATCATCGTCATCGCCGAGAACACGCGGGAGGTCAGGATCCGCCTGCTGATCCCCGTCGTCACCATGCCGCTCTATCTGGCGCTCCTCATCATGTTCGTGCTCGGCGGTCTGTGCGGAGCGCTTCTGCTGCGCAGCAGGAGCAAGTGATCGGTCCCCCATCAGCTCGGACCCAGTCGACTCCAGGGCACATCCAGGGCACATGAGCCTGGGAAACGGCGTGGACCCGTGAGAACTACGGAGAGTAGTTTTCCCAGGTCAGCACAATTCTTCCTGCGAACCCCCAGGTCAGTGCGCTCCCGCTTCCAATCGCTGCGCAACCCACATGCCGTTATCGACTGGAAGGGCAGATCCATCCCCGTCCACGCCCGCCTGCTCACACCCCGCCAGCAGGACGAGGCCCGACACCGCATCCTCAAGGTCATGCCCGTCTTCGACGACTACGTCCGACACAGCCGCCGCCACGTCCGCGTCTTCGCCCTCACACCCGCAGAAGACCAGTAACGGAGCCGGCTCGGCAGCACAGATCGATGTCAGTGATCAGCACGGGTTGCGCGGGTAGTCAGTCAAAGCGTGCTCTGCCCGGAGCTGTGAAGGAATCCAGTTGCGGCGACCGGTCACCGATCCGCCCGCGCCGCCTCAGCTCGCTGTGATCCGGGCCTGGAATATGCGCAGCCGAGAGCCGCACGTTCGGCGACTGCCCGCCCTGGTGCTGGCAATAACCATCACAGCAACACGACATGCCGGAACGTGAGGTCGGCGTGCCGCGAGACGTCCGGGCAGGCAGACCAAACAGGTTCGGCTTAGCGGGGACGGCAGGCCGCGACGATCTGTCCGAGAGCCAGGGCCCTGCAGGTGGAGCGGCCGCCCCACCGCCGACTCCCAGGTCCCATCATCGGGGCTTGGCGGCCACGCACATGCCGTACCGCCACGCCTCCTGGTGCCGGTACATCTCCACCCCTCCCATCGCGTTGACCAGATAGTCGCCGCGGCCCACCCCGCGCGCGAGCGCATAGGGCAGTTGCCCCAGCCTTGAAAAGCACCGCAACATCGGCAGGATCTTCTCCGTCGCGTCATAGACCGATTCGACGACGAAACCGGCCTGCTGGAGAAGCTCTTCCAGGCGTCCGTGGGTCATCGTGAGCATGCCCGGCATGGCGGACAGCGCACAGACCCGCAGCAATGCGGACCGCGCCCGCGGCGTCAACTGGTCCTGTGGCGTGCTCGAATACTCCGACATCACCAGCCTCCCGCCGGGGCGCAGGACGCGGAAGAACTCGGCAAGCCCTTGAGCGGGTTCGGGAGAATGGACGAAGGACTCCATCGTGTAGACGCCGTCGAAGGAGGCATCGGCGAACGGCAGGGCGTGATAGTCGCCCGCCAGGAAACGCGTGCGCCTACCCGGCTCACCGGCCCGCGCCGACCGCTGCCGTGCACGGGCAATATCCGATCCGATCCCGTCGATCCCGGTGACGTGCACTGAGCCTGCTCGTGCCACCGTGCGTGCCACGTCGCCAGCCCCGCACCCGGCATCAAGCACCGACGCCCCTGCCTGCAGGGCCAGCTTCCGCACCACGACGAGCTCCATGCGCCGCATGGCTGCAGCGAACTTCCAGGCATTGTGGCCTGGCTCATACCAGCCGAAGTGACGCGTGCGGCCAAGCAGCGCCGCATACCCAAAGCGTGACTCCCACGCCTTGTAGTAGGGCACGACGTGCTGCCGGTAATGGCTATCAGTCAGGCGCATCATCACAGCAGTCCCTTCAGTCAGTTGCCCACCTCGCCCGAGGCCGTCATGCAGAGCAACGACCAAGTGATGCGGCGAGATGCGCACGAACACGCTGATGGTCGGCGGCCTGCCTGCGGCGCGGCTGGGGCTACGAAGCCGACCGGCTCGCCGCGCGCACGGACCACAAGATCCGACTGCCAGAAGTTGAGCGCCGCCGCATCGTCCACGAGCTGTGCGGGCCCGTCGGATACGCCTTGGACATCGACCTCGAGAACCACGAGGACCTGGTCGCCGCCGTTCGCAACTTGTCGTGCCGGGGGATGGCGGGCTCGACTTCGGCCGGCTGCAGCACCGGGCCCGCCGCCGCGGACGCAGCGCCGTGCAGGCGGCCGCCGACCACCCCGCCTACCTGATCGCCTTCGACGTTCTGGAGAGTGAGGGCCAGGAACATATGCGCCGCCCCTACCGTGAACGGCGGGCCGTCCTGGAGAGTCTCTTCGCCGACGACGTTCTGGCTGCCCCGTTCACCTTGTGCCCGGCCACCGAGGACCGGGAACAGGCGCGGGAGTGGCTGGACCCTTCCTGGGGAGCGGTCGGTATCGAGGGTGTGGTGCTCAAGGGGCGCGAGCAGCCCTATCTGCCGGGCAGGCGTGCCTGGATCACAGTGCGAAACCATCCATGCCACGCGCCGTCTCCGGCTACCTCCAGCCAGCGCAGCTCGACAGTCAGCGGGCGATTGAGATCGCGAAGGGTGTGAATCCGGCGGACCGTATGACGTGCGGTACGAACAGGATCGCGGCCTCTGTGGCGCGGGCGGTCTGGACCCCGCCGAGGTCGGTGATCCATTCCTTTTGCCAGCCGAGGTCGGTGAGCAGTTCGCGGACGGTCTGCTTGGCCTGCAGGTCCTCGCCGGAGAGGAACGCGGTCGGAGTCTGGGGGAGCGTGGCCGGCGAGGTCATCACCGGGAAGAGCATGGTGTTGAGTGTCTTGACGACACGCGTTTCGGGGAGCGCTTCCTGGAGTTGTTCGGCGAGGCTCGAGCCGGGGTAGATCAGATCGGCGGGCAGTCCGTCCGGTCCGTCGGTGGTGGCGTTGGAGACGTCGACGAGGATCTTGTCCCGGAGTTCTTCGCGCAGAGCGGCGAGCCGGTCCAGCGAGCCGGCACCCGGAGTGGCGTTGATGACGATCCGGGCGGTCCGGGCGGCGTCGGCGGCGACGCCCGGCGTGCGGTCCGCCACGGTCACTTCGTGTCCTGCCCGGGCGAGGGCTGCGGCCAGGTTGCCGCCGACGCGGCCGTTTCCGAGAACTGCGATCGTGGTCATGATGATCTGGTCCTTCCGTGCGTGGAGGTTGTGGTGCGCGGTCAGCGCGAGAGCGTGGATACGGCCTCGGCGTGGACGCCGGGCGCGGCAGCCAGGAAGCTCTGGCTCTGTGGGGTCCAGGGGCGACCTTCGGCGTCGGAGATCCGTCCGCCGGCCTCGGTGACGAGCAGCGCTCCGGGAAGCAGGTCCGCGCGGGCGCCGGCGAACTGCCAGAAGGCGTCGATGCGGCCGGCGGCCACGTTCAGCAGGTGCAGGGTCGCGGGCACGGCGACGCGGACGACGAGCGCGTCGAAGAGCATCGCGGTGATCGAGGAGCCGACGCGTCGCACGACCTTTTCGTCCTCGTCCGGCCGGGCCTGGCTGGTGGCCACGATGCTCAGGCCGAGGTCCGCGGTCTGGGAGACGTGCAGCGGCCGGCCGTCGAGGAGGGCGCCCGCGCCGGTCAGCGCGGTGTAGGTCTCGCCGGTCAACGGCAGGTGCACCACGGTGAGCACCGGCTGGTTCTCACGCACGAGGGTGGCGGTCACCGCCCACTCCGGCAGGGCGTGCAGGTGGTTGACGTTGCCCTCGGCCGGATCCACGACCCACCATTCGCCGGGCGGCAGCGCCCCGCCGTCCAGTTCGTCCTCCACCCAGCCGGCGTCCGGGCGCAGTCGCGTGAGGCGGGGGCGCAGGATGTCGAGGGCCGTGTCGTCATTGACGGCGAGCGCGTGCATCAGCTCTTCGCGGGTCTGGTAGCGGGCCACCTCGCCGAAGCGTTCGCGCAGTGCCGAACCCGCCTCACGCACGGCGATAGCGGTCTGGGAGAGCAGGTCGGCGTCCGAGATGGCGACGTCAGTGGTCTGGAGCGTTTCGGACATGGTGGTGTTCCCGTCTGAGGAGGGGTGCTGAGGCCGATCGAGGGCCGAACTGCGCGTTGTTTCCTGCGCTTTCGCCTCAACGGTATGCACCCCCGCAATTAACTTCAAATGCATGTCAGGCACGGCTAGGTTTACTCACATGCAATTGGATTTGAATCTGCTCACCGCGCTCGACGCGCTGCTGGAGGAGGGCAGCGTGACCGGGGCGGCGGCGCGCCTGCATGTCACCGCCCCCGCGATGAGCCGGAGTCTGGGCCGGATCAGGCGCACGACCGGGGATCAGATCCTGGTGCGCACCGGCCGCACGATGACCCCGACGCCGTATGCGATCGCCGTCCGGGAACAGGTGCATGAGCTGTTGCACCAGGTCCAAGGGGTGCTGGCACCGAGCCGTGAAATCGATCTGGCAACGTTGGAGCGCACATTCACACTCCGCTGGCACGATTCCCTGGTCGCCTTGAGCGGCCCCGCGCTGCTCGCGGCCGTGCGCGGGCAGGCGCCGGGCGTGCGACTGCGCTTCGTCGCGGAATCGAGCACTGACACACCCGAGTTGCGGCGCGGCGAGGTCGACCTGGAGGCGAACGCCAACCGCCCGAGCGCACCGGACATCCGTGCCGAGAACGTGGGCGAGACCCGCCTCGTCATCGTCGCAAGGCAGGGGCACCCCCTCACCCGCGTCAGGACCGTCACCGCACAGCGGTACGCCGCCGCTGAGCACGTCACCGTCTCGCGACGTGGAAACCTCAGCAATGCCATCGACGACGCCCTCGCGCGGCTCGGCCTCACCCGCCGCGTGGTGGCGACCGCGCCCACGGAAGCGGCCGCGCTGGAGTTCGCGCGCGGCTCCGATCTCCTGATCAGCGCCCCCGAGGCCACCACGAGGTCAGCGGTCGCCGACCTCGGCCTGGTCGTGCTCCCCCTCCCGCTCGAACTGCCGTCGGCACCGATATACCTGTCATGGCATCAGCGCTACGACACCGACCACGCCCACGCCTGGCTGCGTGGGCTGGCGCGAACCGCGCTGGCCAAGTGCGGAGCGTCGTAGTCGGCGCCGTCCGGCCGGCTCACCCGCCGCCGGCCTGCAACGCGGACGCCTCACCGGCCTCACCCTGCGCGGCGACGACCTCATCGACGCGAGCCGGGCCGCCCGACAGATCAGCTTCGACGACACCCGTGAAGCGAGGCTGCTCGCGCAGCAGGCGATGGACCGCGTCCGCGACAAGTACGGCCCCGCCGTCATCGGGCCGGCCACCGTCTTCCGCCACGCCTCCTGAGCGGCCCGCCAGGCCCGCAACACGCCTATCCCCCCGCGAGGCATTACCGCCCGGATACGGACCTCATGATTTCCTGCGCGGTGAACGCGAGCGGGTCGCCCTCTGGCCGGGTGGAGAAGGGTGAGTTCTGGCCCAAAACGCTGCTTTGCATGACATACGTGATCCATGCTTCGCAGTTAGGGTCGTGATTCTTCCGACTGATTCGACCCAAAGATGGAGGAAGTGGACGATGGCAGCGGTGACCGAACAAGAGATCTTGTATGGACTCGGTGAGATCATTGAGGAGATCGTCGGCATCCCTGCCGCCGAGGTCACGCCTGAGAAGCGCTTCGTGGACGATCTCGACATCGACTCGCTGTCGATGGTGGAGATCGCAGTGACCGCCAAGGACAAGTACGGTGTCGAGGTTCCGGATGACGAGCTCCGCAACCTGAAGACCGTCAAGGACGTCATCGGCTTCGTCCAGGGCCTCCAGGTCTAAGCCTTGTCCTGACCTCTCGGCCCGGAAATCCGCATGCACGACGAAGCTGCTCCCTCCAGCGCGTTGACGCGGGAGGGAGCGGTGTACGGGGAGCCTGGTGTTTGACCCTATGCCGCGTGGCTTTGTTTAAACGAGAACGGGTTCTGGCTCAACTTCTGGGGTGAGGTCACCGGGCGTGAGTGGCAGCCATGGTGTTGGCGAGCTGCGTGACAGGGTCATCGGTGATCTGGTGACGGGACCGCTGGGTGGGCCAGGTGGAGAACGCGTCGTCCGACGAGCGCGGGACCACGTGGAAGTACAGGTGGGGTACTGACTGCTCAGAGCCGGGGCCACTGGCGCTCGCTGCGGGGCCTGCTGCTGGCCTCCACCGCCACCGCCACTGAAGATGCCTGCGATGGCGTTAACGGCAAACTTGAGGACGACCACGGCGCCGCCGCCCTGCATGATGACCTCCGGCGTCTCCGCTTCCCACACGCCGAAGGGCTTGGTGGCCTTGCCCAGGGGGTCCTGAACACCTCCGGCCGCCTTCTGGGCGCCGCCGAGCATCGAGCATCGCCTTGAGCTCCTTCGGCATGGCGGCGTTCCCCGGCGTCGGGGAACATCGGTACAGCGGTTATCGGTGAGAACGATCATGGTCCGATCGGTTCGAGAGTGCGGACCCGGTTCTCGTACTCGCGGCGCGCCTTTCGCTGTGCCGGGATCACTGGGGTGTCCGGGGTGCCGTCGAGGGGCTGGCAGCGGGCAAAGAGCTGGCAGTGGATGGCGGGGGCGGCGGTGACGCGCAGGGTGTAGCCCCGGCCGCGCCGCACGGTGACGCCCTGGTCGAGCGCGGCCCGCTCGGCGGGTTCCAGGTCGACAGCGCGGAGGAAGTCGGCGACCTTGCCCGGCATGTCGAGGGTGACTGGCAGCTTCGGGGCCAGGACCTCCCTCCTGCTCGATGGTGGTGTGGCTGGGCATGAGGTCGGCGACGGCCGTGCGGATCGCGCCGCGGCTGACGCTGTAGTCACTGGCGAGGGCGGCGATAGAGCGGCCCTCCAGGTACGCGGCGCGTACGTCGGCGGTCTTGGCGGCCGGGACAGCGGGGCGTCGTCCGCCCTTGTCGCCCTTGGCCTCGGCAGCGCGCAGTCCGTCGTAAGTGAGGTCGCGCTGGAGTTCGCCGGCGGCGGCGAGGGTCTGCACCACGAACTTCACGGTGGACAGCAGAGCAGTTCCCCGGTGCGCGGGTGGCGGGCGGTGAGGTCCATCGCGGAGAACGCGCCGTCGTGGATGCGCAGCGCGACCTGGTCGCGGTGGAGGACGTCGAGCACGTCGAGGATGTGCCCGGTGCCGCGTACGAGGCGGAACATCTCGGAGATGTGGACGATGTCGCCGGGCCGGGCGTAGTCGAGGAGAGCGGCCGGGGTTTGGTACTCGGTCAGCATGACGAGAGGGCCCTTGGCCGCGGAGTAGTCGAAGGCCCGCTCCAAGGCGGGGCAGATGCCCACGAGCAGGTCGCGGAGCTGGTTGATCAACCGCACCCGGTCGGCGATCAGGTCGGCCCGGTAGTTGGTCAGCACCTGGAGGGTGGAGACCAGCTCGGGCGGCGTGCTCAGTGGGGTGAAGTCCCGGCGCATCCGGGCCTGGTCGGCTATGACCCGGGCGTCCTTGGCGTCGGTCTTGCCCTCGCCGCGGTAGGCGCCGGACATGCGGTTGACCGTCCGGCCGGGGACATAGACGACCTGCTGACCATGGGCGATCAGCAGGGCCAGGAGCAGGGGTGGAGGCCGGCCGGAGATGTCCACCGCCCACCGCACTTCGTCGGCTCGTTCGCGGGCCGTATCGATAAGGGTGAGGATTTGGGCCTCGTCGTTGATCACCTTCGTCGAGAACAGTGTCTCGCCGTCGGCGTTGACCGCGACTGCCCAGTGGTGCCCCTTGCCAGCATCAATGCCGACCCATATCCGCTTGTCAGACGTGCTCAAGCCCGTCGCTCCGTGTCCCTCGTAACCAGCACTCCATGGTCCGAGGAACACTCCGCCGACAGGCCCCTAACCAGCGATGACCGCAGTTCTCAATCAGTGGTCGGAGCGTCCCGGAGGACCGGGCGGCCATTCCCCGGGAGCCATAAACGGCAGTCAGCCATCAGCCACACCCGGTCCTCCCGGACCGCCAACCATTCTTAGGGACCAGCCATGACGTCCCTGGGGCCCGGCTCGGGGATCACACCGTCCAACGACGCTGCGATCCTGCCGTCACGCGGGTGCCGACCGCACGCGCCTCCACCGTCTGACCGCGCCGGCGCGCTGCGCGACCCCTTCCCGGAGTAGGGGTATTCGCCGCGCCACAGTGCGCGGTGCCCAGGACCGTGCGCGACCTGTCCGAGCTCTACCTGCCCGGCGGACTGCTCCCGCTGCGCGACCAGGATGCGCCCGACGGTGAATGACTGTCTCTTTGCTCGCGCGGTTGGGTGCTGTCGACAGGTGGTCACGCCAAGACGGCGTGAAGATCGCTGATGGTGGCGTTAAGAAGGCGCGAAGATTCGGGTGCTGCCCGGACGGGCGCGTTGGCTGCTGGTTGTGTCGATATCGTTCAAGCGGCTGATCGTGGGCCGCCCGCTGAGTAGTGACCGTCTGGGTGAGCAGATGCTGCCCAAGCGGATCGCCCTGCCCGTCTTTGCCAGTGACCCGTTGTCGTCGGTGGCGTATGCGACTCAGGAGATCCTGCTGGTGCTGACGCTGGGCGGGCTGACTTATCTGTATCTGGCGCCGTGGGTGGCGGCCGCGGTGGTGGTGCTGCTGGCGGTGGTGGTGCTGTCCTACCGGCAGGTGGTGCAGGCCTATCCCTCCGGCGGTGGCTCGTATGAGGTCGCCTCGCGCAATCTGGGCCCATGGGCGGGGCTGGTTGTGGCGTCGGCGCTGATGGTGGACTACGTGATGACGGTGGCCGTGTCGGTGGCGGCCGGCGTGGACAACATCATTTCCGCGGTACCGGACCTGGGCCCCTACCGGGTTGTCGTGAACCTGGGCTTTGTGGCGCTGCTGACCGCGATGAACCTGCGCGGGGTGCGCGAGTCGGGGCGGCTTTTCGCGGTTCCGACCTATCTGTTCATCGCGGGTGTGCTGGCGATGGTCGTCATCGGGCTGCTGCAGACCGCGTTCGGTCATGCGCCGGTGGCCGAGAGCGCTGGGTGGCAGGTGCACGCCGCGTCCGGAAATCTGGGGCTGACCGGGATGGCGCTGGTGCTGCTGGCGCTGCGCGCGTTCTCCTCCGGCTGCACGGCGCTGACCGGAGCGGAGGCGATCTCCAATGGGGTGCCGGCGTTCAGGCCGCCCAAAGCACGGAACGCGGCCACCACGATGGCGGTGATGGGCGGCCTGTCGATCACGATGTTCGCCGGGATCACGGCGCTGGCCATGATCGCGGATGTCCGCTATGTCGAGGATGCCTGCCAGCTGGTCGGTTTCCCCGGCAACTGTGCGACCGGAACCCAGCGCACCGTGATCGCCCAGCTCGCCGCAGCCGTGTTCGGGGGCACGGACACGGTGATGTTCTTCTACATCCAGGCCGCGACAGCGCTGATCCTGATCCTCGCGGCCAACACCGCCTTCAACGGCTTTCCGCTGCTGGCGGCAATCCTGGCCGAGCACCGCTATCTGCCGCGCCAGCTGCACACCCGCGGTGACCGGCTGGCATTCTCCAACGGCATCATCATCCTGGCCGTGGTCGCCGGAACCCTGATCTACGCGTACGACGGGTCGGTGACCCGTCTGATCCAGCTCTACATCCTGGGCGTCTTCACCTCCTTCACCCTCTCCCAAGTGGGCATGGTCAGGCACTGGAACCGTGAACTGGCCAGCCTGCGGGACCGGGGACAGCGCCGGCGAATCCACCGCTCGCGGGCAATCAATGCGGTAGGCGCGTGCCTGACCGCGCTGGTGCTGGTCGTGGTCCTGGTCACCAAGTTCAGCCACGGCGCCTACCTCGTGGTGATCGCCATGCCGGTGCTGTACGCGATGATGCGCGGCATCCGCCGCCACTACGACCGGGTGGCCCGCGAGCTGCGCCCGCAGCCGGGCGGCATCACGCTGCCCAGCCGTATCCACGCGGTCGTGCTGGTCTCCCAACTGCACCAGCCCACCTTGCGGGCCCTGGGCTATGCCCGCGCCACCCGCCCCGACACGCTGACCGCGCTCACCGCCAAGATCAGCGACGAGGAGGCCAACGCGCTGCGCACCGAGTGGCAAGAGCGCCAGATTCCGGTGCCGCTGACCGTGATGGCCTCCCCGTACCGCGACATCACCGGCTCGGTGCTGGAGTACATCGCCCGCCTGCACCAAGAGCATCCCCAGGACCTGATCGCCGTCTACATCCCCGAGTACGTGGTCGGCCACTGGTGGGAACAGCTGTTGCACAACCAGTCCGCGCTGCGGCTGAAGGCACGGCTGCTGTTCCAGCGTGGGGTGATGGTCACCAGCGTGCCCTGGCAGCTGGACTCCAGCGACCGCGTCCATCCACGGCAGTCGCATGACGACGCGCGCAGCGACACGGCCAAGGTCGGCTAGCGTTTCGATCATGAGGAGCTTGAGCGTGCGGTACGACGGCGGCGGCCCCCGCCCCCGGGGGGGGGGGGGGGGGGGGGGGGGGGGGGGGGCGGGGGCGGCGGGGGGGGGGGGGGGGGGGTGGGGGGGGGCCCCGCCCCCCCCCCGCCCCCCCCCAACACCGAAACGAAGGGCCAGAAAGAGGGCAGG
>NZ_JBIWFS010000013.1:84396-170814 GCF_044763135.1 Streptomyces sp. NPDC096205
CCCGTCGGGAGCTGTTTGATGCGTGGTGCTGCGTGGGCGGGGGCCGCCGCCGCCCCCCCGCCCGCGGGGGGGGGGGGGGGGCGGCGGCGGCGCCCCCCCCCCCCCCCCCCGCGGCGGGCCTGGCGATCCTCACCGCGGGCCTGGTGCCCGCGAGGGCTTCGTTGTCGCTGGCCAGCATCGTGCTCATCTACCTCACCGCGGTGGTCATCGTCGCCGCCACCAGCGGCCTGCGCCTGGCGCTGGCGGCCGCCGTCGCCTCCGACGGGCTCGTCAACTTCTTCTTCGTCCCGCCCTTTCACACTCTGACCGTCGAAAGCCGCGACCTGGTCATCACCCTGGCCGTCTACGTGGTGGTGGCCACCACCGTCAGCGTCGCGGTCGACCTGGCCGCCCGGCAGCGCGCCGCCGCGGCCCGCAGCGGCGTCGAGGCCGCCCTGCTGGCACGCATCACCGAGGCACCGCTGGAGGAACGGCCGCTGAACGCAGTGCTGGAGCACGTCCGGGACACGTTCGGCACTACCGGCGCCGCCCTCTTGGAACTCGACGGTGTCGGTGAACGCCCGGTCGCCGTCGTCGGCGAGCCGCCATCTGATCATCCGACACTGTCCGCGTCGGCGGGGAAGCACCTGCGGCTGGTGGCGGACGGTCCGGCCGTCTTCGCCGCCGACCAGCGCTTCCTCACCCTGCTGGCCACCGCCGCCGCTCGTGCGCTGCAGGCCGAGCGCCTGGCCGCCCAGGCCGCCCGCGCGCGGGAACTGACCGAGATCGACAAGCTGCGGGCGGCCCTGCTGGCCGCCGTGGGTCACGACCTGCGCACCCCGCTCGCCGGCATCAAGGCGTGCGTCTCCAGCCTGCGCGAACCGGACCTGGAACTCAGCGACGCCCAGCAGGCCGAACTTCTGGCCACCGTGGACGCCTCCGCCGACAAGATGAACGACCTGGTGGAGAACCTCCTTGCGCTCAGCCGCCTGCAGGCCGGCGCCCTCAGCGTCCACCCCCGAGCCGCCGCGCTGGACGAGATTACCGCCGCCGCCCTCCTGCACACCCCCGTGCCTCCCGGCCGAGCTGTCGAGGTCGATGTCCCCGACGACCTGCCCCCGCTCTGGGCCGACCCGGGTCTCCTGGAACGCGTCGTCGCCAACCTGGTAGCCAACGCGCTGCAGGCCGGCCCGCCCGACCAGCCGGTCCGCCTGCACGCCCGCCAGGAAGGAAACACGATCCGCCTGCACGTCACCGACCACGGCCCCGGTGTCCCCGCCGACCAGCGGGAACGCATCTTCACCCCCTTCCAGCGCCTGGACGACCACACCACCCACCACGGCCTCGGTCTCGGCCTGGCCATCGCCCGCGGCTTCACCGAAGCCATGAACGGCACCCTCACCCCCACCGACACCCCCGGCGGCGGCCTGACCATGACCCTTACTCTCCCCACAGCACCATGACCCGCATCCTCATCGTCGACGACGACCCCCACCTGCTGCGCGCCCTCACCATCGCCCTGACGGCACGCGGCTACGAAACCAACGCCGCTCCCGACGCCACCACCGCCCTGCACGCCGCCGCCACCACGCCGCCGGATGCCGCCGTCATCGACCTCGGCCTGCCCGACATGGACGGCATCAACATCGTCGAAAGCCTGCGCGGCTGGTCCACCGCCCCGATCATCGTCCTGTCCGCCCGCCACGACGAGAGCGCCAAGATCAACGCCCTGGACGCCGGCGCCGACGACTACGTCACCAAACCCTTCGGCATGGGCGAACTTCTCGCCCGCATCCGCGCCGCCCTGCGCCGCGCCACCCCCGCCGAAGAGCAGCCCGTCATCACCACCGCGGCCTTCACCATCGACCTCGCCGCCAAACGCGTCACCACCCCCGCCGGCGAAACCCGGCTCACCCCCACCGAATGGCACCTGCTGGAAACCCTCGTCCGCCACCCCGGACGCCTGGTCACCCAGCGCCAACTCCTCCATGAAGTCTGGGGACCGCGCTATGAAAAGGAGACCAACTACCTACGCGTCCACCTCGCCAACCTCCGCCGCAAACTCGAACCCGCACCCTCCCATCCCCGCTACCTCATCACCGAACCCGGCATCGGCTACCGATTCATCCCCGACAACGCCGACTGACTCCGCGGCCAACGCCCCGAAGGGGACAGCGTTCGGTCAGTGGCTGCGCGGCACGTACATGATCACGGCCAAGCCCGCCAGGCAGACCAGGGCTCCGATGGATCAACGCCGGGAGTCGCAGGGCGCAAGCAGGCTGGTCAGTTCGGAGATCGCCTCGAGAGAGGGCTTGAAGTAGCGGCGAAGGTTCTCCGGCTTCTTGTGCCGGGACTTGGCCATCAACATCAGCAGGCTCGCCCCGGCCTCACCAAGGTGCGTCAGCGACGAATGCCGCCACTCGTGCAGGTCCCAGCCTGCCCCCGGCCCGCGCAGCGCGGAGTGCTCGTCCAGCAGCGCCCGCGCCTGGCCGTAAGAGAGCCGGGCGAAACCGGTGTCCGGGCAGACATTGCGGGGACTGACGACCTTGCCCGGTCCGGGGCGGCGGTGGGTGACGAACACTGGACCACGACCGCGTCCCTTGAGCAGCCGTGGCAGCAGCCGGGCGGTGCCGGCGTCTCAGGCGGGGTACCCCGGGTACCCACCGCGCCCCGCCGCGGACCCGGCGAAGTACGCGACCCTGCGGGCGACCGGCTTGAAGGCATCCCCCCGGTCAACCAGCTGTACACACTGCAGGAGCCGGTCATGTTCTACCAGCAGGGGGAAACCGCGGGGTCACCAGTGCTGGGCACGCTGGATGCCTTCGACGTCATCGTCAACGGGGCAGCCTGAACGCCCGAAGCGGGACAAGCTGACGGCTGACGGGTGGGTGCGGACACAGTGTGGCGGGCACTCGCGGGTGGGACGACGGCCTGTACGTTCTGCTGGCCGGACACGGAACTGGGAATTCTGGAGTGACAGCCCACCCGGCGCGCCCACGGGTCATCCTGCCGCGGCTGGCGGGCCGGTCCCGAACAGCGGCACGTCATCGACCGTGACGTCGTGGCGCAGCCGGGCGAGCCGCTCGGGATGCCGCCACGCTCCCCGCTCCTGGGCCGTGTCCGCCACGATCTCGGCCACGAGCAGCGGCTCGACCAGGATCACGTCCAGCGGGGTGCGTGAGCCCCATGAGGTGGTGAACCGCACGCCCTCCCACGGATGCCCGGGCGCCGCCGGCACCAGGTGCTCGGCCAGCTGCCGGGTGGCGTCGGGGTGCAGCGGGGTGCTCCGGGCCACCGGCCGCAGCACCCCGGCTTCGTCGAGGCGGCCCAGGACGAGTGTCTGCGGCCGCGCGAGGCTTCCGGTGATCGCGCCGATCACCGCTTCGGTGGTGTCCCGGCGTCTGACCTTGTACAGCGCCCTGGCCCCCAGCAGATACCGCTGCGCGCTGCCCCGGATCACGAGCTCCTCAGAACCTGTCTTCCAACCGCCACCGGCGCCGTGAAGGGCGGGCAAGTTACGGAAGTCGGATGCCGACAGTCGCTGGCGGTCGGCCGGTCGGGATGTCGGCCGCGTTCGAGGGCTGCGAGGAGATCGCCGAGGCTCGTCGTGCAATGGAGAGTCTGGCTCCTGTCAGGCGGTGGGCGGCCCTTCGGGTGAATCGGTGTGTGGTGATTGGTACTGGTCGCAGGGGTCGCGCTTAGCTGGTCCCGCCACGTGATCAAGGAGAATCTCCCTGCTCGGCAGGACCATGCTCGCTGCTACCGCGCTCGCGGTCACCGCACTCATCGCCCCGACAGCGCTCCCGGACGCCCAGGCGGCGCCGGACCCCGGCGGCGTGGTGAAGCTGTCCAACGATGACTCCGGGAAGACCTTTGACGCCACTGTCGGCCAGGAGGTGCAGGTCAAGCTCGACCCGTACGAGGAGGACGGCCTGACGTTCACGTTCAGTAAAGCCAAGAGCTCTGACGAGGCTGTGCTGGCTCCCGACACCGACGCGGACGATGAGACCGTGGACATCCCCGGCAGTTTCAAGGCTGTGGGTGAGGGCGCGGTCGACCTCGTTGCACAAAGGACGTGCCAAGCGGTCGGCGATGCTGTCTGCCCTGACTCCGTTGCCCTGTGGAAGGTCACCCTGAACGTCGATGCGTCAGAGGCCTGATCGACTCCGACACGCGTCTCGTCGTCGTGGTCGGCCGGCCCCTGCCCGGCAACCGCAACGACTGCAAGGCGGGTGAGGAGTACAGCGCGAAGGCCGCCGTCGGCACGACCATGACCATCGCCGACGGCGGCCTGGCCGAACTGGTCAGGCAGTGATGGGCTCACGTGCAAGCTGCGGGGAGCCGGTCCAGGACGGTGTGGTGGCGGTCAGCCCGGTTCCGAATCATTGGCCAGGCTGAACCCTGGGGTCACGCGACGGTCGCAACTGCAGCTGTTGGCCGGGGTGGAGCGGCGGTGGGGTGGACGGGCTGCCGGGTGAGGCGGCGGGTCATCAGCGTGATGGCGGCGATAGTGAGCATCGCCTCGGCATGCTCGGGCTTCGTCTCATAGCCGCGGACGTTGCGGCGGGCTTGGAGCCACCAGGCGAGACTGCGTTCAACCACCCAACGGCGCGGGAGGAGAACGAAGCCCCGCGCGCCTTTGGGTCTGCTCACGGTCTTGACAGTGAGGCCGAGGAACGATTTCGCCCAGGTCACGAGCGTGCCCGCGTAGATGGTGTCCGCCCAGACGATGGTGATCTCCGGGTGTATGAGGCGAAGTCGGAAGAGAACTTCGCGGGCCGCGACGCTGTCGTGGACGTTGCCCGGCGTCACCAGCACGAACGGCAGCAGCCCGCGGGTGTCGACGACGATGTGTCTCTTGCTGCCCGACATGTTCTTGCCCGGGTCGTAACCGGATGTGGCTTTCGGGACAGTGGCGGCGACCTTGACGGTCTGGGAGTCGATCACGACGGCCACGCCGTTGGGGTAGGTGCCGGCTGCGCGTCGTACGCGCCGTCTCAGCTGGTCGCGGATGAGGTTGAAGACGCCCGCCCTGATCCGGCGGCTGTAGAAGCCGAACACGGTCTGGAACGGCGGAAAGTCGTGCAGCAGCGCCCTCCACTTGCATCCCGTGTCGACCACGTAGCGGATGGCGTCCACGATGTCGCGGCGCGGCCACTTCTCCGGGCGCCCACGCCGGGCGCGGGCACCGTGTCACGGGCCTGCGCCAGCATCGGCTCCACCGGCGGCCTGAGCACCATAGATCCGGTCTACGCCCCCCGCCACAGACCCCGCGACCCGGAGCGGATGCGGGCAGGGGCCGGGCAGGGGTGAGGGCCCGTGCCATGACGTGACCGGGCCCTCACCATCTGTGTTGTGCACACACGAGGACGTGTTCAACGCCTGAGCCGCCGTGGCGGTCACGTGCCTGCCGCGGCCCGCTCCCTGCAAAGAGGCCGCGGCCGGCGTGACGGGGGAGCCGGCCACCCACCGGGCTCCCCCTTCTTGTGGGTCGCTGCCGGGCAGCCCGTTCGGCAGCGACTGCTCCCGCGTCCTGCCCCGGCCGTGGGAGCGCACGCAGGGACTGCTCTTCCGAACCGCGGGCCTCGCCGATCCCTTGATCCGGAACCTGCCTGCCCCGGAGTACCCCGTATCCGCCGTACATCACACGAGCACCCGGAAGGGGGCGGGCTACTTCGAGCGCGCCTTGTCCGGGGCGGCCCAGTGGTCCGGGGGCGGGTCGTGGGGGATGAGATTGGGCAGCGCGTCGAGGCCCGCCCGGGTCGAGCGCAGTCCATCCTTGCCCAGCCCGGTGCAGTGCGGTCGCACCCGATCGTGGTTCGGTGGACGCGCCGCTCCGTGCGGTTCGCAAGGCAGCGCAAGGTCGTCGAGCCCACAGCAGCGGGACCACACGCTCGGTGAGCAGTTCCCAGCGTTCAACAGGGCCTGATCAGAGCTGCTGTGCCGGTTCCCTGGCAGGCCGCCTTCGGGCACTCGGGCCAACTAGGGTGTTCGGACAGGCTGGTTGTGAGGTGCGGCGTATTTGGCTGGGTCGAGCGGGGTCTGGTGCGTGCAACTGGAAGAGGAGGGAGTCGACGCGGAGCGTCGGCGATGCACTGGACACCGGTGGCGACGGGCGCGTTGATCGCGATGGGTGGCGTCGGCTCGGTCCGCTCCTAGGTGATCGACGGGTCCCCCACGGCCGAAGCCCTGCACCCATGCGACACCCGCTGAGATGTGACGCTGACCGGGGCAGCGGGGGCCGTCTGCGCCGGCTGGGGGCGCATGGATGTGCTTGTTGTCGTCGGGTGTGCCACTGTCCGCCCCTTGGTGACCGCCTGGATGGGTCCTGTGGATTGCTCCATTCCGGTAGCTTCTCGCCTGATGTTTACACAATGCAACAAGCTGATCACAGCTTGCAGTCATGGCTGGGTTGATGCCGAACGGCAGGTGCGCTCCTGGGCGTTGCGGCACGGCCTCGTCGCGGGCGAGGAGCAGACGCGGCGGCTGGCCCGGATGGGGCAGGGGCGCATGGCCGGTTGGCTGGCCCCCAAGGCCAGCCCGGCGGAGCTGGCGCTGCTGGCGCAGTGGGGTGCTTTCATCGCGCTGGTCGACGACAGCTTCGATGTGCCCGGCCGTTCACCGCAGCAGGTCCGTACGGTGCTGGACCAGCTGCTCGACGTGCTCGCCAGCGCGGACGGAACCAGATATCCGGTGACGGCGGCGCCCGCCGTTACCGCGCTCGCCGACCTGTGGGAGCGCACCAGGGTCTCGGCCCGGCCGGGATGGCGACAGCGGTTCCTCGCGCTGTACCGGGACTTCGCCGAGGCCACGTGCACCGAGATGCGGCTGCGCGCCCGCGGTGAACAACTGGGGCTCGACGACTACCTGGCGCTGCGCCGTCGCACGATCACTGTGCTGCCCGTGCTCGCCGTGGTGGAACGGGCGTTGCCCGCGGCGCGCGAGCTCGATGGGTTGCGGGCCGCGGCTGCGGACATCGTCGCCTGGACGAACGATCTGCGTTCGGCACCGCGGGAACTCGAGGAGGGTACGGACAATCTCGTCGGTGTACTGGTCCGCCACCACCGGTGCAGCCGGTCCAAGGCAGCGGCGCTGGCCCGGAGCATGCTGGCCGAGCGCATGGACGAATTCGACCGGGCCGCGAACGGCGACCGGGCGGCGCCGATCCGCCGCGTGCGGGACGGCTCGCTTGCGTGGCAGCGCGAAACCCACCGCAATCCGGCAGGCCGCGGCATCACCGCCGACACCCGCGAGCGGGGGGTGCGCGCGCTCACACAGCACCTGGCCGCGGCCGTGCACGCGGACGGCAGCGTGGACGATCGGTGCGGCAGCCGCATGCTGGAGTCCACACTGCTGCTGGCCCTGCTGCGAGAACTGGATGTCGAACCGGGCGAGCAGGAGCGGCTCACAGGCTTCCTGAAGGGACGCCGGCCCGGCGCCGGCCGGGTGGACGCCCTGCTGATCGACGCCTGTCTGGACCCGGCGGGCATGGCCGGCCCTGTGCGGGAGATGGCCGCCGACCTGCCGATGACGGTCAGCAGCGGCACCGCCGGGCGCGGGCGGCTCAAATCCGTGATGCTGGCCACGGTGCTGCACCTGCTGTGCGGTTCCCCCCTGGACCACAGCGACGCTCCCGCGCCGGCCGGCCCGGAGGGCATCACCACCTTCACCGACGTGCACGTTTTGTCGACCCGGATCATCCACGCGTACGCCTGCGGCCGTCCGCACGCGGTCACCGACGCGGAGCGGGACCGTCTGGTGTCGCTGATGTCCTTGGGGCGCGACAGGGTGCTGTGGGAGGCCAGCGCCACCACCCACCTGCTCGGCCTGCACGCGATGCGCACCTTCCGGCCCGGCGCGCAGGTGCTCGCCGACGGTGTGCTGCGGCTGTGCCTCGCCGTCAACGCCGACGACGGCGTGCCGTTCCTGGACAGCCAGGATCTGTGGCTGACCGCCGTGGCGGGTCTGGCGTTCACCGGCGAGGACACCCTGGCGCGGTTCGTTCCGAGGATGGCTGATCTCGTGGCGTCCTGGCAGGCCCCGGACGGAGGCTGGCCGTTCGCCACCGGCATGCAGCAGACCGATGTGGACACCACCACCCGGTGCATGGAGTTCCTCCACGCCGCCGACCCCGCCCGTCACCACGACACGCTCGAGAAGGCGACCAGGTACCTGACCGATATCGCCGGCCCGGACGGCGCCTTCCCCACCTGGGTGCGCGACGACGCGCCGGATCTGGACATGACCGCCGGCGCGATCCTCGCGCTCGCCCCCAACGCCGCACAGCACGAGCGGCTGCTCGCCGGCGCGCTGGAGTTCGTGCTCAACGCTCAGCTTCCCGACGGAACCTTCGAGCGCAGCTGGACGATCAGCGAGTCCAGCGCCATCCTTCGCGCCCTGGACGCGCTGCACGCGATCCCCCCAGCGACCCCCGATCTGGCTGCCCGAATCGCGGTCGCCACCGCCCGGTCCGTGGCGCGCCTTGTCGAGACGCAGCACGGCGACGGCGGCTGGGGCCAACTCCCCGACGACACCAGCGACGTGCTCTCCACCGCCCAGGCCGTCCCCGTCCTGGCGCGGCACGGAGCCCCGCTTTCGGTGAGCCGGGCCGTGACGTACCTGCTGAAGCAGCAGGACTGCGACGGTGGATTCACCTCGCCACCCGACCAGGTCGGCCCGCGACCGCTGCCGTTCGACTACCCGGTGCTCACCGACATCCACACCCTGTCCGCCCTGCGCAGCGCCCACGTCCCCGCCACCCCGACCCGCCGGGCGCTCTCAGGCACGTCCCGGACGAGCTGGCCGGCGCTCCAGGCCGGCATGCGCGGTGTGCTGCTCCAGCCGGAGCAGGCCTCCTACGAACAGGCCCGCCTGCTGGTCAACCAGCGCTTCGACGACATCCGCCCGCAGGCGATCGCCTACCCGGCCGACGTCCACGACGTCGTCGAGTGCGTCAACTTCGCCCGCACCGACCGCGTCCCGCTGGCGCTGCGCTCCGGCGGGCACAGCTACGCCGGATACTCCACCGGCCCCGGCCTCGTCCTCGACGTCAGCTCCCTCAACACCAGTGCTGTGGGGGAGGGAAGGGCGCTGTTCGGGGCCGGTGTGAAGGGTGGGCAGGCCCACCTGGCGCTGGCCGCAGCAGGAGCCGGACTGCCGCTGGGCCGCTGCCCCACCATCGGTCTGGCCGGAGTGACTCTCGGCGGCGGACTGTCCGCGTTCACCAGGGCGTGGGGGCTGGCCTGCGACCACCTGACCGAAATCGAGATCGTCACCGCCGACGGCCACATCCGCCGCGTGCACCCCGACTCGCTGCCCCCGGACGACGACCTGTTCTGGGCCCTGTGCGGTGGAGGCGGAGGCAACTTCGGTGTCGTCACCTCTTTGGAGTTCGCCACCGAGGACATCCGCGATCTCAGCTACACCCGCTTCATGATCACCTGGCCCGCCACCGCGACCGCGGCCGTGATCCAGGGCTGGACGGCCTTCAACGCCGACCCGGCGACACCCCGTGCGGTGTGCAGCGCCTTCGAGCAACTCAGCGACAGTGGCATGCCCTCACTGCCCACCGTGACCGGAACCTTCATCGGCACTCCCGGCGACCTCGAGCCAGTACTGGACCAACTGGCCTCCCGGGTGGGCCGGCCCGAGGACGGCCGGGTCATCGTCCCCTGCGACTACACACGGGCCGCCAGCGAAGCGGACCGCTGGGGCAGCGGCACCTGGGGCCCCCGCGTCGCCTTCGCCGCCAAATCCCACATCGTGCGTGAACCCCTCACCCAGAGATCAGCAGCCGACCTGGCCGCAACACTCGAGCGGCTGCACGAATTCACCAGCGTGGGCGGGGCCAGCGGCCTGCTCATCGACGCCCTCGGCGGCGCAGTCAACGACCGGCCCTCGGACGCGACAGCCTTCCCCCACCGATCCGCCGTCGGCGTCGTGCAATACCACTCCTACTGGCACCAGCTCACCGACCGCACCCATGTGGAGCGCCGGATTGAGTGGCTACGCGACACCCACGCCACCATGCAGCCCCACCTCGGGGCCGGCGGCTACACCAACGGCATGGACCCCGAACTCACCGAATGGGCTGTGGCCTACCACGGCGAGAACTACCCAAGGATGCAACGCGTCAAGGCCACCTGCGATCCCGGCCAGCTGTTCACCTTCCCCCAAGCAGTCACTCCCGGACCGGCCGGGGACTGAAAGGAGCAGACACAGCCGCCGCCCTCCGAGGACGGCCGTCGACCGCCTGACCCTCCGGCGCAGGCGGTCGACGGCTCGGGCAACCTGGGGGCCGTCAACGAGACCTCCGGGCGGGAGTCACCCAGGAACGGTTTCCGGCGGCCATGCCCGCACCGGCCACAAGCGCGGTCGCGGCTTTGCGTAGGGAGGCGTAGTTCCGCGGGGCGACAGGCTTGATCGAGCCGTCCGCATGCGTAGACCGGCCTGCGACCGTGCCGTCCCAGAGCCACCCGGGCCTGCCTTCTCACTCAACCGGCTGCGCCACTTCGGGAGGCCGAGGAGTAACGGGCGCGTGCGGCTCAGGCACGGCGGGCGAGTCGTGGGGATGGAGGCGGGGCCCACCCGACTCCTTGTCCGTCGGTGCGGGGGCGTTGAGCCGGAAGCCGACTGCGAGTAGGTCCTCCAGCAGGATCAGCCACCCGCAGCAACGACCCAGGCAGTTCGCCGGCCTCACGCGGGCCGGAGGACTTCCGCTGAGTGCTCTGGCCCGTCTCGCCGTGTGCATGTGGACGCCCTGCCCCAAGGCACGCCCACGCCTCCCTGCGGTGGGACTGCAATCGACCAGCTCTGGGCTGGGGTGCCGCCCGAAGTGATGAACACCCGCTGCCCGTTCTCGGGCTCTGGCACAACTTCTGTGATGCTGACCCCTCGATCGCAAGGTCGGCTTGTCAGTCGCGAGAAACCAGCAGGTCAGCGGACCGCCGGAGCCGAACACCCCGCCGCCGCGTACTGCCTCTCCCTGCACCACCACGCCCACCGCGAGGACTACGCTGCCGCCTTCTACTACGGCCAGAGCGGCCTCCAGGAAGCGACCGACTGCGACACCATCACGGTCACCGGCATCCACCCGCCGCTGCACCGCTTCCGCTTCGACACCAGCATCCCCACCGTCCTGCGCATCTTCAGCCGCCTGACAACCTGTACAGACCGCCCCCGCACGCACCGGGTGGACGCCCTGACCAACTACGTCGCCCGCGTGGTGAACCACGGCTACCGACGCCACCCCGACCTCGAGATCCCCCTGCCCGAGGCCCGTTTCGCCGACCGCATCGCCTTCATCCTCGCGGCCACCCCACCCTGGACACGCCGACCCGAGCGCGTGCTCAACTCCCTCTTGCCGACACGCAGACAGAACAGCTATCGACTCGACACCCGCCTCCGGGACACCGCCACTCAGGGCGCCCAGAGATGGAAGGAACGGGGGCACGCAGCAGGCAGCACCGGCGGGCGATGCTGGCGTACATCAGCCCGACACGCTCACGGTGATCAGCTTTTGACGAAGCAGCGCTGGTCACTCTTCCGCACCATCGGACATGCGGACACTCTGCGGGCTGCCGTACGGTCCGATTGCCCGCCGGGACCTGACGGCGGGGCCGGCGGTCCCGTGTCTTCGCTTCGCACGCCGCACGGGACCGCAACCATGTTCAGGTCGGTGCCTGCTGGTAGCAGCCCGGTCCTGTGGGGCGGTGGGCGGTCTCAGCTGGTCGTGCCGTTGTGCGCTGCGAGGTTCGGGGTGCCGGGAGGGTTGTTCTTGATCGTGCCCGTGCGGCTGTATTTGGCCAGGAGGTCGTAGAGCTTTTGCGGGTGGCCGGCGAGGTCGGGGGTCTTGCTGAGGAAGTAGGCGGCCAGTCCGGCTGTCACGGAGGCGGCGGCGCCTGTGCCGGAGGCTGTTTCCGTGGCATTCGTGGCGGTCGGCGTGTCCGGGGACGTCCAGGCCGAGGCGACGTTGACGCCGGGGGCAATCAGGTCGACACAAGGGAGGCGGGGCGGGGTGGCCCCGGCAAGGTTGCCGGGGGGGGCACCGTGATGGTCAGTGGGTGTCGAGGTCCGCTTGGCTCGCAGCGAAGCGCGCTGCTTCGTGGCGGAACGTCGCGAGGAGCAGGGCCGGATCCAGCGCCTTGCGGAGGCCGTCGTGCAGCAGCTCGGCAAGCGTGTAACCGCGCTCTGCCCGGCGTGCGACGCCCGCCGTCCCGCCGCCCGCGCGTTCATCCAGTGATACCGCGACCCCGGCCGCGGCCCGAAAGCGCTGCCCCAGCTCTGAGCGGCATCGGCTCCCGGGCTCCCAGGGTGAATGCCTCGGCATATCGGGAGCGGTGCGGTGGCGGCGGGCTGAGCCCCACCAACTCTCATGAGACAAACGCACCTCGCGCCAGGTGCGGTCCCGGGCTGGAATGTGCGGATATCAGTTGGTTGTCTCTGCTGGGACCAGATCGCGACCAATGCCCACGGTCGAGTGGATTGCGTGTGTCGGAGAGTTCGGAACCCGGCTGTGCAACGCAAGATCACATCGACAGCGCCAGCTCCACCTGTGGGGACGGTGCTGGCTGATGCTGATCAGTTGCGTGACCGAAGGAGAGAACAACCGTGGCACCCGTGACCTCCGGTACTTACGTGATCGCCAACGAGGCCGATCTGCGTCTGACCCTGCTCGGCGGGTACGCCGACGTGCGGACCCAGGTCGTCCTGCTCCCGCCCGATGAACTGGGCATGGAGAAGGCGCAGCAGTGGCAGGTGGAGGTGCTGGACTCCGGCAACGTCACCCTCCGCAACGTCGCCTCCGGGACGTACATGGGCTACGACCACGACTCCTACGACTGGGAGGTGGTGTTCGGCTACCTGGAGCCGGACGAGTGGCAGTTGCGCGAGGTGACGACCGGGGACGGGGGTGTGCAGCTCGTTGTGGCCGACGGCCCCGATGACGGCAGTACGGTCGCGGTCGGCCTGCACAAGCTGGGTGTCTTCCCGCCTCTGGCGGGCCTGCGGCCGGCCGATCAGGACGACTTCACGCAGGTTTGGTACCTCACCGCCGTCTGAGCAGTCCTGGCGACGTCCCGACCGGCCCTTGTGCGCCCGTGCGTCTTTGGCGCCCGGGCTGGCGGCGTCGACGACGGCCACCCACAGCGTGCCGCCGGCCAGAGCCGTGCGGTGCATCACCGAGTAAGGAGCACATCATGCCCACCGAGGCTGCCACCGTCACCGCGGCCAACCCGCTGCCGGCCATGGACCGGGACTTCGTCCAGGCGGCGACAATGCTGTACAGCACCAGTGTCGACGCGGGGAAGTTGGTGCACAAGACCACGTCCACTGCGGACGTGCGGGCCTTCGCACGGCACATGATCGCCGACAGCATGCGCCTGCTCGTGCAGTTGAAGGCCGTCGCTCCGCAGGGCGTGACCATCCCCAAGGACAACAGCGACACCGGCCTCCTGGACGCGCTTCGGCCCTTGAAGGGCAGCGACTTCGACCGCGCCTACGTGGCAAAGGCCGGGCTCGAGGCGCACCGGCAGGCCATCGCCGCGTTCGAGAAGGAAGCCACCGAGGGCGAGAACCTCTCGCTGAAGCAGGCCGCTCAGGAGGCCCTGCCGACCCTGCGTGAGCACTACCTGATGGCACAGAAGCTCGGACAGAAGCTGGGCATCACGCAGTGAGCCGGCTGCCCGTCGGGTCCTGACGGAGTGGGAGTCGGCTGCGGAACGCCGGCGCTTGACGCGGGGTCAGGTCATCACGCAGCCGCACGAACCGGGCGGGAAGACCAGCCGACCGGGGCTGGTATGCGGCACGGGCCCGGCCCCGGCAAAGTCGGAGGGCCGGGCCCGCTCGTACGTGTGGCCGAACTCCGCCGCTGGGACTTCGCGGCTCGCGCGCGCCGACGGTGGGCCAAGACCTCATCGCCCGGGAACCAAAGTCACCTCCGCCCGGACGATGACCAAGTTCGAGCCGGATCTGACGGCAGCGTGCCGATCTCCGTCGCCAAGGAGTTGTCCGGCCCGAACGCATCCGCGGCCATCGTGGCCGGCCTGGCCGCCTACTTCCTCAGCAAGACCTACGATGCCGTCGGCCGGGAGTCACTCATGGCCCGGCGGACGGTCTGGGGCCCCTGCGTCACCCGTCGGGTCGGCATGTCACACGGGGCGGCGGCTTACCGGCCAGGAGGATGACCTTCGTACGCCATCTCAACCGACCTGGGAAGGGCCCCATGGACAACAACTTCTTCCAGTGCAAGACGGGAATGCACTTCGACAGCTTCGACGTCGACGGCGTGATCACCCGAGAGGACTTCGAGCAGCTGGCCCAGCGGTTCCTGACCGGCATCGGCTTCACCCGGGAGTCCTCCCAGGGCCGATCGATCCTGGACGGTGCTGGACAGTTCTGGGACAACCTGGCCCAAGCGGCGGACGGCGACCAGGACGGCCGGATCACGCGGCAGGAGTTCTCCAAGGCCGTCACGGACGGCCCGCTCGGCTCCCCGGACGACTTCGCCAAGGCTGTCCGCCCGTGGGCCGAGGCTGTCGTCCAGGCGGCCGACGTCGACGGCGACGGGAGGCTGAGCACCGAGGAGTATCGCCGCATGCTGGGCGCCCTCAGCGAGGGAAGGGAGGCCCCCAGGGAGATGGCCTTCACGGGCGGTCCTGTCGCCGTCGATGTGGCCATCGAGGCGGTGCAGCAGTTCTACGCCAGCGGCGATCCCAGCCACCCCACCTCCCGTTTCTTCGGCCAGGTCTGACTCCAGGCTGAGCAGGGCACGAAGACAGACACAGTGTGACCACCCGTCCGTGACCACATGGTCCGGGCTGGGTGGTCGCTTCTTCTCGCAGTCCCGCTGGACGCTCACATCAAGTTCCGTGCCCCCGGCAGCCAACGACGTTGTCAGTGCCGCCTGGCATACCGTCTATGACAGGGGCGCACCTTTCCCTGCACCGCCCGCGGGCCCGGCGGCTGCTCGTGTTCGCCGACCGCAATGCCCGGACCACCATGCCGCGTTATGACCGTTGCCGCCGCGCACTGCCCGCCAGGGCGTCGTCAGACGCCCTTCCCTCTCGAGCCGACGGAGCGTGCGGCGCACCTGGCCGACGCGGGGGAGTAAAGCTCTGCTGGTACAGACTCTGCTCCAAGAGGTCCTGCAACCACCACGTTCCGTCAGCGTCGCGGAAGATGATCCCCGCAGGCCGGGTCATGGGTTTTTTCAGGGCGGGGCGGGGTGCCGGAGTTGTTCAGGGGTGGCGGGTGGGGGACAGTCCGAGCCGGCCGGGGGTGGGCGGCCCGGAGACTTCGCCGAAGTAGAGAATCATGGTCTGGCGCCAGCGTTCGACGGCGGCGCGGTCGGCCATGAATTCGTTGAAGTCGCGGGTGTGGGCGTGGGGGACAACCCAGATGCCCTGTCCCGTCGGGGTGACGTCGGTGCGCATGCCCCAGCCGTGCTGGCCGACGGCCTGCCACTCCGGTGTGAGCAGCCAGTTGAGGTAGAGCTTGGCGGCCGCGGGGTGCTGGGCGCTTTTGAACATGGCCGCGCGTTGGCCCCAGGCCAGGAAGGGGTGGTCGCCCGGTGGGGTGACCCAGGTGGTGGTGTCCGCGCCGCCCGTCTCGGCGCCGGCCACGCCGATCTGCTTGGTGCCGGCGTCGACCGCCTCGCCCGGGCTGTTGGTGCCGCGCTGGATGTTGCGTCTTGGAGGCTGCGTTGGAGGTTGCTCTGGGGATGTTGCGCGCCGGCTTGGCCGACGTGCTCGTCAGGGCAGGTGGGCGGCCCGTGTGGGCGTGGTCGGGGTGCTGACATCCCCTGTACGCCTCCCTGAGCCCTGCCTGGACCTGGAGAAGAGAGGCGGGGAGGGAGGGCTGCGGTCGCCGGACAGGGGATCGGGCGCCGTCGTGTCTGGCTTGCGGCGTCGGCCGGGGCCGTGAGTACGGCTGAGGTGATGGGCGAGACTCTGGCAGAGGCTGGCGCTAGAGGGCGGTGTTCCTTCGCCGACGAAGGGGATCGACGTCGTCACGCTGGAGGTGGCAAGGGGACGGATTCGGCGTTCTTGGCCGCTGTGCAGGCGCAGGCGCATCTGGTGAGTGCCGCGTACGGCGTCGGCGAGCTCTTGCGGAACCTGGTGCAGGATGCCGCCCCATACGCCGGTGTGCGCAAGGAACAGGCCCAGGTCGACCTCTACCGCGATCTGCTGGTCATCAAGGAGGAGCAGGGCATCATCAGAGCGCAGGTGATCTGCCATACCCCCCATCCTCCACTCGGCCCGGGCGCTGCCCGGGGATGTCACGCACGGGACTTCTCCGCGCCCGTCTGGATCGGGAGAAGCGGGGTGGGGGAGGAGGGGGTGACGTCGCAAGCGGTGGTGGACCAGGCGATCGGGATGATGGTCGCGCTGGGGCGGATCGCTCCCGACGAGGGCTGGACCGTGCTGCGGGAGGTGTCCCAGCACACCAACGTCAGGCTGCGCGAGGTGGCCGAGCTGGTTGTGCTGTGGGGCCGGAGCGGGGAGATGCCTCCGCAGATCGGTGCCGAGCTCGAGGAGGCGCTCGATCGTCACGCCCCGCGCCAGATCACCGGTGCCGGCGCGGACTGAGGCGAACGCCGGGCTGCGGCGCCACAGCCCGGATTCGGCTAGGCCGCGCGCGGCCGTACGCGGGCAGCTTGGGTGCCCGGCGGCCGCCTGGTGTGGCAGACCACCGGGCACGTTGTGACGGCGCCGGCCACCGACACGGCTCCTCGACTTCTCTGCAAAGCTCCATCGCGGAGCGGCCACCAGTTCCTCGCCGTCGGCCTGGAGAAGGTCGAAGGCAATGAAGTGCGCCGGCCACTCCTGGGCGAGTCGGGCTGCGGTCCGGCCGATGGAGACCGCACGGCGCTGGAGCGCTTCGAACGACATGCGGTCGTCGCCCCACACGATCAGCTCGCCGTTTATGTGGGCTGCCAAGTCTGTCTCATCGACGGCCCACCTCCAGGAGGCGGTGTGCGAGGTGGAGCAGGTCTGCCAGGTGCAACACCCGTCCATCGAAGCCTGGGAGGGGGACATGAAGCGGCTGGGTCCAATGGGCGGGGATGGCATCCAGCCCGTAGTGCGCCCCCGCGAGGCCTCCGGTGACCGCGGCGACGGTGTCCGTGTCGCCGCCGAGGTCGATTGCCGCGCGTATCGCGTCTTCGAAGCTGGTGGTGGTGCGCAGGGCCCAGACGGCGGAGCCCAGGCAGGGCCAGACGGCACCGTTGAACTCGGTTGCCTGATCGGGGTGCCAGTCGGGCGAGAGGACGGTGGTGTAGCGGCTGCGGTGGTCGGGGTGGACATGAGCCAGGATGTCCGGGAGCGCGGTGAGGGGGTCGGTGTCCTCGAACGTGACGCGGATGAGTTCGTGGAAGATCGCGGTTCCTTCCCAGGCCGCGCGGTCACCGTGGGTGAGAGCAGCGATGCGGCGCGCGGCGTCCATGGTGGCTTCTTGGCCGGCGGCCGCGAAGTGGACTGCGGAGGTCGATGCCCGCATCAAGGAGCCGTTTCCGGCCGCTCGTTGGTTGACCTGGAAATGGATCGCGGCGGCGAGGTCCCAGGGCATGCCGTTGGTCAGGACGTCTTCGGTCTGCAGGCCGATGTCCTTGGGGTCTGATGCTGCCCACCGCTGGAAGCAGGCGAAGATGTCCGGCAGATCCAGTCCGCCCTGCTCCAGCAGCGACTCCGCGACCAAGACGGCCATCTGCGTGTCGTCAGTGGCCTCGCCGGGGTCCCAGCCACCGCCTCCGCACATCTCGCCACCGGCACCTGGCGCGGGAAACCGCGCGGAGAACGCTCCCTCGGGGCCGAACTCGAAGGGGCCGCCCAGGGCGTCACCCACCGCTGAGCCGACAACCGCGCCAGCGGCCCGCTGAATCCGCTTCATTCGCGCAGGTTATCTGTGCCGCGCTGACGGCCGCACGGCCCTGTTCCTTCTTCGGCTCCCTGAACCATCGGCGGCGAACGCCTCTCGTCTACAGAGGTGCGCCACCTGAGACACCCTGGGGCTGAGACACCCGCACAGGTCACATAACGCCATCCAGGACCAGGCAGTCGGGCAGCTGCTGCTCGGCGGCCTGCACCAGGTCGGGGAAGCGGGCCTGCATGAGGCTGCGGCTGCGCGCCCCTCTCCCGCGCCTTCGCTACGCCCGGGTCTCCCTTCCTCCGTGGAGCGAGGCTGTGCGTCCGTCAGGCGGCCGCACAGCGTCTCGCGTTGGCAGCCGGGCGCTCCTGGTACGCGCGGGCACGAACGCGGTGCGGCGGCGCCCCATTCCCTCAGGAGCCGGTAGCCCGAAGGGGCCACGGGGCTGGCGGGCTGCGCTGTGGTCGAGGAGCGTGTGGCCATCAGGAACTCCAGGCGCTGGGTTGGGCCGCCCCCGCCGAGGGGGAACCGGTCACGCGACAGGGGCGGGCACACGGTGGGCGACAGACCGGGGCACATGAGCAGCCGGCATAGCCATCCCGGGACGGGACAGGCGAGGTTCTGCGCTCGAAGGGACGGACCGCGCGCTGTGCCACCCGGCACGCCCTTCCTCGAAATCACGGCAGCACTCCTTCACCGGAACACGACCGTCGCCCGCGCATCCGGGGTGGAAGGGGGTATGTCGCGCGAGACACGTTCTCGCCGGATCGGGCGTGGCGTCTGTATGCCCGCTGTATGCCCAACCCGGGGAAGGCGGGCCGTACTTGCCCAACTGCCGCGCGCCGCGCAACGGTAGAGCCGCACAAGAAGGGGCATGTCACCCACGGAGGGGCGATGCAGGCGAGATCACGCTTCGAGCAGCACCCGCTCGCGTATGTCCGCCGCCAGCTCGGATGGAGCATGGAACGCCTCGCCCATGAGCTGCAGGCCGCCGCGGCACGGCACGGCATGATCCTCAACCCTGGCCGCGACCGCATCTACAAATGGGAGTCCGGCCGGGTCACCGCCCCCGACGACGACTACCAGATGCTGCTCGCCGAGGTCTTCCGCGTGGGCCAGACACACGTCGCCCAGCTCGGCTGGCCGTGGTGGCTGCCCGCCTTCGACACCCCGCACGACTTCAGCCCTCGCGGCACCCGTGCCGCCCTCAGGGAGGTCCTGGTGGCCCTGCACCATCCCGACCGGCGCACGTTCCTCGCCATCAGCAGCGGCGCCCTGGCCGGCGCCGCCCAACAATGGGCCACCGTCGAGCCCGAGCGCCTGGCCGGCGCCCTCAACGGCCGACGCGTCGACCCCACCCTGGTCACCTGGCTGGAGACCCGCACCGACGAACTACGAGCCATGACCAACACCAGCGCACCAGAGTGCACCGATCTCGTCCACTCGCTGCTTCGCACTGCGATCCAACTCATCGACAACGCCGTCTACGACCACGCCACCGAGCGCCGCCTGCACCAGGTCGCAGCCTCGGCCGCGCAATGCGCGGCCTGGCTCCACTTCGACCAGGGCGAACACGCCGCCGCGCAAAAGCACTGGCTCGCCGCCCGGCACGCCTCCCACGCCGCAGCCGACCGCGACCTTGGTGCCGGCATCCTGTCGGACCTCGCCTACCTCGCCACCTGGCTCAACCTGCCAGCCACGGCAATTCCGCTGCTAGAGACCGCACAGTCCCACACACGCTCACCCGCTGCCCGCGCACTGCTCCAACTGCGCCGCGCCGGCGCGCTGGCCGCCAGCGGCGACACCCACGCCACCCACCGCGCGCTGCTCGCCGCGGAGAAGGACCTCAACCGGGCCCGGCCCGCCACAACCCCGGCCTGGGCGTCGTGGATGTCACCTGCCGACCTGGAAGTCGACAGCGGCCGCTGCTGGCTCGCCCTCGGACAACCCCGACGAGCAGAACAGGCCCTGACACACGGCGTCGCACTGCTGTCCCCATCACGCGAACGCACCCGCTCCCTCGCACTGGCCTACCGCGCCGAAACCGCGCTCGCCCGCCGCGACCTCGAAACCGCCGCCCACGACGCCCGCACCGCACTCGACACAGCCCTCGCCACCGACGCCAGCCGCTGCATCCGTCTCGTCCAGCAATCCGTCCAACGCATCACCCGGCACCGCACCACCCACCCAGCCGTCCAAACCCTCCACGAGTACGCGCTGAGCCGCACCGCTGACTGAGGCCGACGGCCACCGCGCAGTACGCACTGGCCACAGTCCGCCCGGCCCGTACCTACGTGCGGATCGTCGCCTTGGACCTGGTCGCGGGCGCGGAGATGCACCGCAAGCGGGGCAGCATCGAGCAGGCATGTGCCACCTGGCGCCGGGCCATCGACCACATGGACGGTGTCCGCTCCGTCCGCGCCCGCAGGGCGGTCTCCCGCATGCGCAGCGACCTTGCAAGCTTCAGGGCCCGTGGCCTGCGATGCGTGGCCGAACTCGACGAACGGGGACGCGACTTCCTCGCCGGCGGCTGACCTCAGCGGCCCCGGGTGAAGCGGCGGACGATCGGCTCCAGGTAGTCAGCGTGCGGCCCGGCCAGCCCCTCTAGTTCGCCGGGCGAGTGCACCAGGGCGATGTCGTCGAGTTCAGGTTCGCTGCCCCGGACGCGCTCGGCTGCCACGGCAGCGGTGAAAGCTGCGCGCAGCCGGGCCTCGAGAAGGGCGGGGGCCAGGTAGGTCAGGCCGACACTGCCGTTCTCACCGCGGGTGACGACCCACAGCTTCAGGTCCTCGGCGGCCGCACCGATCCCCAACTCCTCAGCGAGCTCCCGCGCGGCCTGACCGGCCACGGCCGGCTCATCCACACCGCCCCGACCTGGGGAGGCTCCACAGATCCCCCGGGCAGCTGCCAGCGGCCCGGGGCTGCCGTAGAAGGCGACATCCTCGCCGCCAGCACCCGGCCGTCGTCGGCCGGCTGGACGACGTTCACGAACAGCGACGGCAGCGCGGTAGCGCCGGGAACCCGACGCAAGGCGTAGTGCCGGTAGGTCACACGCACCCAGGACAACAGCAGGCTGCGCGGACCCGTCCACTCCAGGCCCCCACACGCCACCACAGGCCCGTCGAAGAGGGCCGGGTTGGCCCGGACCGCCATGTCCCACACCTGGTCGCGGGCCTCAGCGTCCTGGGGCGAGAGCGTCGGCTCCGCAGCTTCGGCAAGCAGAAGCCGTTCAACGTCGAAGAGGTCAATGCCCACGGGCGGCAGTGTCTCGGTCACCGGCCCATCGTAGAAAGCTCTGACTTCTGGGCCGTCGGTGGACAAGGAGTCACCATGAACTGTTCTCCTGACTCGGCGGGCTGTTCGCTGAGCCCCCGGCTGCAGGACGACATGGAGAACTGGGCGGCGCAGCAGGTCACAACGGTACGAGCTTCAGGGAAGCAGCCAGACGCAGTGCACTTCAAGCCCACCGGATGCACGACGGCAGCGACAATGACACTGCACAGGTTGTGACGGCGGTCAGCTTGGACGGATGTCACCTGTTACCGCACGTCGACGTAGTCGCCGGGGGCGTTCGCGGCTCCGGTGGTTGTGTTGCCGGGGAAGCTGTATCGCCAGTAGCCGTCGCGGGTGGCGGTGACGGTGGTCTTGAGGTAGCCGGTTGAGCTGGTGGTGACCGTTTTGACGGTGGTGTAGTGGCCGGTGGGGGTGCGGAACTGCAGGCGTACGGGCTGGCCCGCGTAGTGGTAGTACTTGGCGTCGTTCCAGCTGACGCGGCTGAGGGTGCCGGTGATGGTGATCGGCTTGCCCTTGGTGACAGGCTCAGGCGCTGCGTTGGCCGTCACCTTCGAGGCGCGCAGCACGCTGAGGGATGCTGCGGCCTTGCGGTGGTGGTCGCCGTCGAGTGCGGTGGCGTCGGCGTAGAGCCGCCAGGTGCCGGCGTCGCCGTTGTGGAGCCAGTTCTCGCCCATGAAGAACTCGAAGGAACACCGCGTCGTTGATGCGCTGACCGCTGTGCAGGGGGGCTTCGTTGCCGCTGCCAGGGCGCCTGTGGGTGCGGTGCTGGGGCCTCGGTACAGGAAAGCGTCGATGTAGTCGATACCTGCGGGGTCACTGGCGGTGACAGTTGCGCTGAAGGACGCTTCCGCGGGGGTTCCGATGACGAGCGGGCGGCCGCCGTTGACGGAGGCGGCCAGGATCTGCGTGTCGCCCTGGCGGGTTTCCGCTGTGGCCATCGATGTGCTCAGACACAGGATTGTGAGTGAGGCGACGACAGTTGCGGCGGCACGCTTGCCCATGTGTGAAACCCCCAGGTGAAAACGCCGGTCCCTGAGCTGAGTGATCAGGGAGGACCGAAGCAGCGGGGCGATGCTAGCCGCCTGGCTCTCGTACTTCCGTGGGGCCAGGGCCTGGGCCGCAGCCTTCCGCAGGTAGGTTCGGTGGGTTCGCTCGTTTGCACCATCGCGTGCTTCCTGGGTGCTGGCCGATGGGCCCGGCTGGTAGGAGCCTGTTCCGTGTGTTCGCTGTGCGGAATATCGGCAAAGGTTGTACGGAAGTTGTGCGAGGTTCTTCACACTTGGCTGCCCGTCATGGTTCGTTGGGGCAAGCCCCTACTTGGGTGGGTATCTGCTTCTTGATCGCTTCCTTACCCGATCTTTAACCTGCGGCGACTTGTGCGTTTCTGCAGGTAGTTGGGGTTTGGACTATGACAGTGGGGGAGTACCGGCGCCGATGGCGGCGGCCGGTCTCAGGTGCGATCGGAGCCGTGCTGTCCGCGGCTGTGGTCGCCGGTTTGCTGGGCGGGAGCCCAGCCGCGGCGGGTGCCGCTGAGGGGGACGGCGGTGCTGAGACGAACATCGGTGCCTCCTCCACGCAGCCGGGAAATGATGAGGCCGAGGGCCGCTCGTTCTGGGAGGACGACGGGCTTCCGGCGGAGTCGGCGGAGCTGAAGGCGTCCCGTAAGGCTGCTGAGACGGGGCAGCGGGTTGCGGTTCAGGGTCTGACGACGGAGACGAACCAGGTCCTCGCGAACCCGGACGGCACGTTCACCGCGGAGTCCTCCGCGGTGGTGGAGCGCGTCCGCAAGGACGGCGTGTGGACGCCGGTGTACACCACCCTCGTGCGGGAGGCCGACGGCACCCTGGCCCCCAGGGCAGCCCACGAGATGACCCTGTCCGGCGGCGGCAGCGAGGAACCGCTTGTGCGGTTCGAGCGGGACGGGCCCCGCCCCTGTTGCCCGACGTCGCCGTCCCGTGGGCGACGATCGGTATGGCGGCCGGCGCCGTGACGCTCGGAGGGCTGATCACGCTGGCTGCGGTGACCTGGCGAGCCGATCCCCGGGAACGCCAGGCTCTGCGGCGCCGCCGTGCAGCCCTTCTCAAGCGTCACGATCGAGTCCTCGAGGACCTCGGTGCCCGCCTCGGCCTGGACCTGCACCACCGCCTCCTGGACGAGCCGGAGCTGCTCGAGGCGCTGAAAGAGTCCCAGGACGCGCGGACCGGCGAGGACGATCACTGCTACGGGGCTGCCGTCCACGTGCTCCAAGCGCAGTGGAAAGCCGCCACCGCTGACCGCACGCCCGCCCCCACCACGTAGGCCACCTGCCCCTCGGACCGCCGACGCCGGCGCGCTGCCCACCGACCAGGAGAGAACATGATCCGCGCCGGACGCCGGAAGTACACCCAGACCAGCGACGAGCTCGCTGCGGCGATGGGCATCAGCATCGGCACCTTCCGCAACAAGCAGCCCTATACCGCCGAGGACTTTCCGCCCCTGATCAGTTCGGAAGACGCGCGAGTGAAGCTGTGGGACAGCGAACAGACAGCAGCCCACCTGGCTGGCCGCCCCGTCCCCGCCCTTCCGGATGAGGACGACGACCAGGACCTCCTCGATCGCAACGAGGCCGCAGCCGAGCTCGGGATCACCCCCAAGACCTGGGACTCCTACAAGACCCATCCCCAGATCGCCCCTCACCTGATCAAGGTCAAGGGAGTGGAGCACTGCCCGCGCGGCATCGTGCAGGCCTTCCGCGCGGCAAAGAGCGCCAGCGCGGATACCGGCCCCAAGGGGGGCCGCCCCAAGGGCAGCGGTGACATGGTTCCGCGCGACGAGATCTCCGCCCGGGTCGGCGCCCTCCTCGACGAAGACCCGGCGGTGACCCTCGCGACCGTCCAGGAGCGCCTCGGCCTGTCCTACGCCGCCGCGGCGCGCGCCCTGCCGCGGCTGCGGGGCGAGAGGATCGCCGACCTGCTGCAGGCCGAGTCGGAGCTGACCCCCGAGGCCGCCGCCACCCGTCTCGGCTACCCGACTGCAGTGCAGCGCACTGCCCTCGCCAGCGCTGCTACCGAGCTGCGCGCCCGCCAGGTCCAGCGCTACCTGGAGCGCGTCGCCGACGTCCTGGTCGGCGCCGGCCTGGCCGAGCAGCAGGACGCTGTGGTGCAGCGCGTGGAGGGTGACGTGCTCGCCGCGGCCGTGTTGCTGAGTGGCTCCTATGCGCCCGCCCTGGTGTGGGACGAGCGCTACGGGTGGCGCACCGCCGTCAGCCGGCGTCACCCCATCGGCAAGGAGACCGGCACCCCGCCGGAGGGCGACGGCATCCGCTACCTGAGCGAGGAGCAGCAGCCCGATCCCGCCGAGCTGCTCGCAGCGCTCACGGACGGCCGGCGCGGCACCCGTCAGCCCAGGACGATTCACCCGGCAGGCACCGCTTTGCACGGCTGAACGGGCACGAGGTCGCTGCCCCTGCTGCGCGAACGCCGCGTTCGGCTGGTCCAGGTGTGCCACGCCGACAAGAGCTACGCCGAAGGCGTCTTCGTCCTGATCGAGGGAGGTGAGCGGCGAGAGGCGGAGCAGCAGCGCGGCAGGCAGGCCCGGCCGCCCGAGCCGGACTGGCTCCTCGGCCCCGGAACTAACCGGGGGCGAGCCGCTGTACGTTCATGTCGGCGACTGCTGGGCCGGGGCCTCTGTCGACGGGGATCGGCCGCGAGCAGGCCCGGCGAGCGCTCTCGACGGGGTCAAGCCGTGCCCCCAGTGCGAGCCGGACAACGCTGGGGTTTCTCGACTAGATCGGGCCTTGGTGGTGCTCTCCCTGGAGCAGTACCAGTTGCTGGCACTTGGCCTACGGGATGCCATGGGCACGTGGCTGGGACACCGAGCATCGATAGGCTTCGCCGTACCGCTCGCCGCCGTTTTGGCCGCCGGCAACAGCACGGTGGTTCGAGCGCACGCCGAACCAGGGAAGCCGACCGGACGCAATTGATCACCTTGATCGCGGCCAGCCTGCCGGGGCTCGCCGCTCTGGGAGCGCTGCTGTTCACCTGGATGCAGGTCGGACAGGCCACCAAGGAGCTCGGGATCGCCGAACAAGGACAGATCACGAGCCGATTCAATACCGCGATCGGCAATCTGGGATCGGAGTCCCTGGACATCCGATTGGGCGGCATCTACGCCCTGCAGCGCATCATGCAGGACTCCGCCCGCGACCAACCCGCGGTTGTCTCCGTGCTCGCGGCCTTCGCGCAACGGCACGCCGGGTCCAGTAGCAAGAGCCTGAAAGAGCCGCTCGATCGGGTCCCCGACGCGCATACACCCAGCGCCGATGTCACGGCAGCGATCGCCACGCTGGCCAGACGCCGCCCCGAACGCGACAGAGGGGCAGTTGTCAGCCTGAGCAGAACCGATCTCCGTGGCCTCAGGCTCCCCGGCGAGGCTCCCATCAAACTCCCTGGGGCGGACCTAGACGCAGCAGATCTTCGCCATGCCGATCTGAGCGGCGCGTTCGACCTCCGAGCACGCCGCGCCGTCGACCTCCACAAGGCGTCCATGGCCTACGCGAACCTGGATTACGCCATCCTTGAAGGGGCCAACCTCAGTGGTGCGCAACTCTTTGGGGCGCGTCTCTCCCTCGTGGCACTCACGGATGCGAACCTTCGCGGAGCAGATATGACATGTGGCCGCTTGCCACTTGATCCAGCGGACGAGGAAGGGTTCTCGGAGTGTGTGGATCTGAATTTCGCCTTCCTGGAGGGCGCAGATCTAAGGAACGCCAAATTGAGCCACGCAAACCTTAGCGACGCGCACCTGAAAGGTGCCGATCTTCGTGGCGCGGACCTCGCTCACGCGCAGATGGCCAACGCGGACCTGACCAACGCGGACTTCCGCGGCGCCAAGCTGACCGGCGCGAAATTGCAGGGTGCAAAGCGGACCGGCGCTCGAGGGCTCCCACTGGAGCGCTAGTGAACTTGAAAATGTGAGCTTCTTCAGTGTTGCCGCTCAGGGTGAGGACGGCTTTGGTGATTGACGTCATGCGGTTGGGGCTGCATCGGGATCTGCGGAAGATCCGCCAGGACTTCAGGCGTGTGCGACGCCGCGTGCGGCCGGTGCCCGTGCCGCGGCCAGGGCCCGGTTGAGGGTCTTCTCGGTGGGGGTGAGTTCCTGCAGGGGGCCTGCGTTTGATGCCCGTGGTCACCCAGGGGCCGCCGCCCTGGTAGGTGAGATCGGCCAGGATGGGGACGCCCTGGCGCTCGCAGATGCGGATGATCCGGTGGGTGCGGACAGCGGTCAGGTCGTGAGCCCGGCCCGACAGTGCGGGTGGGAGCCACAGCAGCCGGCCGCCCGGATCGGTGACCACCTGCACGTTCACCCCTTGCCGGCGGTGCTTGGCCGAGTAGTCGGCCCGTCCGTCGGCGACCCGGTCGCACTCGGCGAGCGTGCCGTCCAGCAGGACGAAGTCGGGGTCGGTCTCACGCAAGACCTTCAGCAGACCCGGCGCTCGTTCGGTCAGCAGGTGGACGACCGCGCTGGTGTAGGCGTGGGCGGTGGACTCGCTGATCTTGAACCCGGCAGCGATCTTCGCCAGGGTGGTGTGGTCGCGCAGGTACACCAGTGCCACCATCGCGCGCTGGGACGGGCGGAGCTTGCAGCGGCGGTCGCCCTCACGGGTGACAACGAGCATGGTGACCCACTCCACGAGCGCATGCGGTAGGTCGAGTACGGCATGATAGATGACCAACGAGGCCCCCGAGCATCGTGGTTGAGACGTCAGACATCTCGATCAACAGCCCGGGGGCCTCGCTCGTTGCGTTTGGCGGGCGTCACCTGATCGGGGCCCGGCTCGAAGAAGCTCGGTGCGTCACGGCCCGACGGAATTCGTGAGCGTGGTCACCACCCTGGAAGAGCTGGCGCCCCCGAGCGCGCTCAGCGTGGTGCGGCAGGTGGCGCAGAGCGCTGAAGCGCGAAGTGAGGTACGGGAACTGGCCGCCTCGGCCCTGCGGAGGGTGGCCGAACCGCTCCCGCCGTCGAACCGGACTCCGGGCGACGAAGAACGGGCGCATGGGGAGGCCCGAGCCCAGCCGCTTCCACACCTGCGCAGAAGTGGGACAAGAATGTGGTGGCCGACCTGGTACGCAAGAACTGGCGCGAGCCGGGTGCTTACTGATCTGTAGTACTCCAGCCGTAGATCGTGATCTTGCTGGTGGGATGCCAGGTTGCGGTCGGGCTGATTCCCGTCAATTGGTCCGGCCGGACGCGCTTGCGGTGTCAGGTGGACTGGTCGGGGGAGGGATGGTCTGCGTTGTCTGTGTAGAAGCGGCCCTGCTCGCACAGGGCGTCGATCTCAGCGTTCTGCTCCTCGCTCAGTTCCTGATCCAGCGCGACGCTGATGACGTGTCGTGCGCGGGCCAGTCGTTGCGCTACATCCCAGTCGGCGATGAATTTACCGACGGTGTGCTCGTCGGCGGTTCCGGATGCCTGGCGGGATCCGAGTCGGTCGAGGGAAACCACGAACTCGTTCAAATCCTGCAGGACGGCGACGACCTCGTTGAGGGGTATGCGGATCTCTCGGGAGGACATGTCCATCAGCGGATTCAATTCCAGAGTCGGTGCTTCGGCCCAGATCGTGACGTTGCTGGCCGGGGCTGGTTGGGGAACGGGCGCGGCCGCCGGTGTGTGAAGACAACAGAACAGACGGTGGCCGCAGGTCACAGCGTAGATCCTGCCCGCTGGCAGGACATGTTCGGGGTCCTGATGGGCCGGATCGCGGGGCGGTTCGCCCGGGTGGAACCGCGGCGCCGGCCGAGGTTGTTGGTGCTCGGGTTGTTGTCGGACCTGCCACGCAGGAATTGCCTGAGTAGCTTTCCTGTGGAATTGGTGGCCTGTGGGCCCCTGCCCAGGCACATAGCCACGGAGATGGCGTGCCGACAGTTTGTGGCTGTGGCTGTGGCTGGTGGGTGGTGGGTGGTGGGTGGTGGGTGGTTGTCAGGGGTGTGGTTGTGGGTGGTGGTTGAGGGTGTGCCATCGTCGTTCGAAGTCTGGGTGGTGTTGGGTGATGTGTTGGGGGGTGAGGGGTCGGTTGTATTGGGCGGTGATGCCTTGGATGGCGCAGGACGCTGTGATGGCTTGGGGGGAGGGTTGGTTGGTGTGTGTGCGGTGTTGGGTCCAGATGGTGTAGATGCGCCAGCGTAGGAAGTGGCGGCGTAGGTTGGCGGGGCTGATGGGTTTGCCGCCGCGGCCGGTCAGTCCTTTGGCGGTGAGGTAGGCGGAGAGTTGTTCGCCGGTGGGTTCTGTTCCGTGCTGGTGCTGGTATTCGGTCCAGGCGAGGTAGTAGCGGTCGGGAGTGGTCAGGTCCGCTGTCGCGGCCGGTGTCTGCGGCTGGCCGGCGGGCGCGCTCGTCTGTGGAGTGTGAGGCATGGCGGCGGCCTTGGCCGCGGCCGGTGAGGGGGATCCCTGCGGCGCCGGGAGGGGTGGCGGTCCCTCATCTTCTCGCGGTTGGGATCGTTCGGTGCCTGCGGCGGCGCCGTGTGCTTGCTGGGGCTTGAAGAGGGCGGCGGCGGGGTTGGTGGTGCGGGCGAGGGGTTGGCCGTCTGCGTGGGTGAGGCCGTGCTGTCCTTGCACGGATATCGCGAGGTCTTCTTCGCCGGGCTCGGTATCCGTCTCCTGCGCGTAGGCGTGCCCGTCATCTGCGAAGCAGGCGAACCTCTCGTCGCCCGGCGCCGGCTCTGCTCTCTCGCCCGGGGAGTCACTGTGGGGGGTGTGGCGCTGGCTGAGGGCCGACGGGGGCTGTATCTGTTCGTCGGTGAGCGGTGCGCCAGGAGCGTTGGTGATTCCGGCGGTGTCGCGGAGCCGGACTGTCTGGTGCGGGGCGCCCGGTTGGTTGTGGTGGTTGCGGGGCTGCTGCGCGTATGCCGCACTCGCGTCAGGGAGGGTGGCGCTGGTCTCGGTGCTGGGTTTGGGGTCGTGCTGCGGATCAGCTGCTGGTGACGGGTTTGGCTGAGGAGGTCGGGCGGTCTGGTCGGGCTGCGCAGGTTCGTTGTGTGGCGTGCTCTGAGCGCCTTGAGCGTCGTCGTGGAGGCCGGGCGGGGCCGGCTGGCCGGTGATGTGCCAGGGTGCCTGTGTGGTGGGCGCTGGTCGGGTGCCTCCCGGGGCCGTGCCTGCGGGGGCCGTGCCTGCGGGGGCTGGTTGTGTGAGGGGGATGCCGTGGCGGGCCAGGCGCAGCGGTAGCAGCGACTCCACCGGAGCCTTGTGCCGCCAGGTGCGTCCGTAGCGGGCGCGGAGGCGAGCCTGGTAGACGCGTCGTTCCTGTTCGAGCTTGATGACCTGGTCGTAGGAGCGCAGTTCCCACAGCTTCATCCGGCGCCATAGTAGAAACGTTGGCACCGGGCTGAGCAGCCAGCGGGTGAGCCGTACGCCCTCCATGTGCTTGTCGGCGGTGATGTCGGCGATGCGGCCGATGGCGTGCCGGGCCGCCTCCACGGCGACCACGAACAGCACCGGGATCACCGCGTGCATGCCGGTGGCGAGCGGGTCCGGCCAGGCGGCCGCACCGTTGAACGCGATCGTCGCCGCCGTCAGCAGCCACGCCGTCTGGCGCAGCAGCGGGAACGGGATCCGGATCCAGGTCAGCAGCAGGTCCAGGGCGAGCAGGACGCAGATGCCGGCGTCGATGCCGATCGGGAAGAGGTAGGAGAAGTTCCCGAAGCCTTTGTTCCAGGCGAGTTCGCGGACGGCGGTGTAGGAACCCGCGAATCCGATACCGGCGATGATCACCACGCCGGAGGCGACCACGGCGATCAGGACGCGGTGTGCCCGTGTCAGCTGGACGGGTGCGCTCATCTCTCCTGCCTTGGTTCTGGGTGCTGTTGTGCCGCGTCACTGATGGCTGCTGTCCTGCCTGCGGGCGGCTTGCCCGGCCGGGGCCCGCGGTACGGGCTGCCGGCGCCCGCGGTACGGGGTACAGGGTGCGGGGCTCGGGGTGCGGGGCCCGCGGTACGCGGTGTCGGGCTCGGGGTGCGGGGCTCGGGGCCTGCGGTACGGGGTGCGGGGTGCGGGGTGCGGGGTGTCGGGCTCGGGGTGCGGGGTGGGGGTGTGTCGGTTATGGCCTGGTGTGTGTGTCTGGCTGTTCTGGCCGGGGGTTGAGGAGTTGCATGAGCTGGTCGAGGGCGTCGGCGAGGTCGGCTTCGTGGGTGTCGCGGTCGCCGCTCACGCGGGTGGTGGTGGTTTTGATGTGCTGCCAGGTGGCGTTGTTGAAGGGGGCGTGGATGTGGTCGCGGTGGATCCAGGGGATTTCGGTGAGGTGGCCGTCGGGCAGGCGGATATAGATCTGGCGGGCGTCGTGGGGGTTGGTGTGGATCTCCCATTTGCCGCCGCGGGAGGCAAGGGGCGAGGGCTGGCCGCGGTAGGGGGTCAGGCAGTCGTGGTCGTAGGTGCGGTGGTCGAGGCGGATGCCGCGCTGGGTGATGGCTTGCCAGCGCACCGGGAGCAGTTCGAGGTAGTCGTTGCCGGTCAGGGGGAGGGGGACGTGGCCTGTGACGGCGATGAGGGCGGCCCACATCTGGTTGGGGGTGAGGGCTTTTTTCGGCAGGGTGGGGTGGCGCAGCCCTTCGTGGGGGCGGTGGCGGTAGTGGATGAGCCATTCGTCGAGGAGGTCCTGCAACTGGGCGACGCTGTAGCGGGCCTCGGTTTCGGCGTCGGGTCCACGGCGGGTGACGTCGGATCCGGTGTAGCCGGGCAGGTGCTGGCACAGCAGCTGGTTGATCGTGTGGAAGGTGCGCTCGACGATGCCTTTGGCCGCGGGGGCATGCGGCGGGGTGGGCTGGACGCTGATGCCGAGGGTTTCGCAGGCGGCGGTGAACGCCGCGGACAGATAGATCTTGCCCCGGTCGACGACGATCGTCTCGGGCACCACGACCGGCCGGGCCGCCGCGCCGTGAAGGCGTTCGTCCAGGCTGAGCAGCCGCTTCAGCTGGGGGAGCGGGCTGTGGGCCAGACGCAGGGCGACGGGCCAGGTGGGGCGGGCAGGGTGCGGGACGGCCATCTCGGCGAGCAGCAGGGCGGCGTCGACGGCCTGGGTGGCGGCCGGGCGCAGGACGGCGGCGAGGATGGCGCGGGTGGCGACGTCGACGGCGATGGTCAGCTCGGGCCGGCCGGTGGTGGCGTCGTCGAAGACAGCCATCACGTCCAGCCGGGTGGTGTCGACCTGCACCTGCTCTCCGGGCCGCAGCGCCACAGTCGGGGTGAACGCCCGCCGGCCGGCCGGGGAGTTGCCCGTGCGGGTGGGGCGGTGGGGGTGCTCGGCGGGGTCGGCGAGCTGGTGAACGAGGCGGTAGAAGGTGGCCTGGGAGGGCAGCGGCACCGTGCCGTTGCCATGCCGGTCGGCAAGGATCTGCGCGACCAGGGGCATCAGGCCTTTGACGGTGCCCTTGGAGCGGCCGCGCTGGCGGCGCCGGGCTTCCTCGATCGCGGCGATGACGCGTGCGTCGGCGCGCCCGGCGGGGCTGGGCCGGCGGGTGGTGCGGTGGTCGACCAGCCCCCACAGGGCCTGTTTGCGGTAGGCCAGCCGCATCCGCTGCACGGTGGTGCGCGTCCTCGGGCGCGGTCTCGAACAGACCCCACTGCGTCACCTCCTGCGGCGTCTGGGCGCCGACGATGCAGAAGGACGCATCGGCGAACAGGTGCCCCGCCAGCACGCTCTCGTCTGCATTCTCACCCGCCAGGTGGATGAGCTGCCCGGCCACAGCGACGACCTGCCAAGCGGAGTCCCGGAAGCGGACGTGCGCGCCGACCTCGAGCACCGGCCTGCCGGGGCGCGGCCCGCTCACCGCCCGCCCCCACGGCGGCGGCCGTTTGCGCGCCCCGCGCCCCCGGCGCCCTCCGCCGCGGTGCGCTCACCCGCCGCGGTGCGCTCACCCGCCGACACGCTGCTCGAGGCGAGGCTGCCGCTGTGGATGCTGGGCCCTGCTGGTGGCGGGGCTGACGAGGGCCCGCTCCTGCAGCGGCACGTCCAAGGGGGTGGTCAACTGCCCTTGCCACAGGGCGTGAAAGACGGCGGGCAGGACCTCGATCGGGTCGCCGACCGTTTCGGCGCCCTCGATCAGCGGCCGCGGCCGCGTGAACGCTTCGAGGACAGCGGGCATGAGGCCCAGGCGGCCGGCGTTGCGAGGGTGGCGGTAGCCGGCCAGCCATTTCAGGTTGGCGGCCAGGGTGTCTTCCAACGGCGTAAAGCGCCGGTAGGTCCAGCCGGCCTGCGCGCACGCCGCCTGGAGAACGGTGGCGGCCTTCAAGGCCCGCTGTCCGCCGGCCCCCGGGCGGCTGGGGCAGTCGGCCAGCAGGGCGGTGCCGTCGCGGTAGCGGGCGAAGAGCTGCGGCGTCCACGAGCGCACCTGGCCGCGCCTGGTGCGCCACAGCACACGCACCGGCCGTCCGGCCAGGCCGACCACGTCGGGGTCGCGGTCCAGCACCATCAGCTGCGCCCGCATGGCGGCCGACCCGCATGCCACATGCCGGCCGGTGGTGGCCGACCACCACAGACCCGGCCCCCACCGCCGCCCGGGCACCACCGGGAAGGCCGAGGTCGGCTCCAACTCCTCGAAGGCCACCGTGAGAACCGCGTCCGCCCACCGCTGCTGCACCACCTGCCCGAGCGGGTCGAGGAAGACCGCCTCCCACCCGAACCCGGTATCGGTATCTGTCTGCCCGTGCGGTGTACGGCGACCCGCGGCCGCTGCGTCCTTGCTGCCCACCCGCCCCAGTCAAGCCCGTCCTGCCCGGGGCGCGGGCGGCTTCACCCATATTGATCGCACAGCGCCGGGTATCGAGCTCATGCGATTGCGCGGCGCGCACCCCGCCACCCTCCCGGTCACATCCACCACTGCGCCACCGACTGCTCGTCGTCATCGTCCACGAGCACATCCGCCAGGACCTCGGCGGGCAGGCGGGCCCAGTGCGCCACCTCCTCCAGTGCCATCCCGACGCTGAGGGCTGCTGCGGCGCCTTCTCGCACGGCCTTGTCGATCAGCGTGGCGGCATGGCCGAGCGTGCTCAGCAACTGCTGCGCGACTTCGGCGGTCTTGCCGTACTGAGCACCGCGCAGCTGAATCAGCTGCTCCTCGGCGCCCTCGATCGCCCGGGTGATCAGCATGCGCTGCTCGGCAGACACCGCCGCCCGCCACGTCCGGCCCGAGCCCGGCGCCTTCTTCTCCCTGCCCGCTACGCGCAGCCGTCCGGCAATGGTGGCGGGCTGATGTTCCTGGCGCAGCCACCACACGTCGTCGTCGTGACCGGCTGTCCGGCCCTTGCTGCGGCGCAGGCGGATGACAGCGCCCATCCAGGAGGTCAGCGGGCTGCCGTAGTCAGTGGCGGCCAGCGGCCCCAGCCATTCTCGTCCGAGGCGTTCGCCGAGTCGGCGGCAGAACATCCCGTCGACGGACAGCGGCCGCGGCCGCAGGCCCCCGCTGTCCACCCAGACCAGCTCGGCCATGGCCGGATCCAGCAGCGCACCGGCGACAGCCACGATCTCGGGGAAGACAGCCGCGTCCCGGCCCACGATCTGCCACCACCCCAAATCCGCAACGGTGTTGCCGCCGGCGAGGTGGTCCAGGCGCCGCGGCCAGATCGTCTCCTGCTCCCAGCCCGGGGCCTGCTCCCACCAGCGGGCCACGACCGCGTGCGCCAGCGCGAACACCCGCTCCGGCGCGGCCCCGGCCCGCACCGCCCGGCGTACCACCCTGGCCCATTGGCGCTGCGCCGTGATGACCTCGGGCACGCCGCGCAGATCAAGATGCTCCAAAGGCTGGTCGGCGTCCGCGTCCAGCAGCCACCGCCCGTGCCGGACACACACCCGCTCCCAGCGCAGGGCGTAGCGCACCACCTGTGCGGCCGTCCCGGTGCGCCGGACGGTGCACAGGCGGCAGCCGAACGCCACCGGCCCGGCGAGTGCGCCGCCGATCCGCCACGCAGCCGCTGGCGCGGCGTCCTGTCCGGTCGGCAGTTTGGCATCCTCCTGCCCCCAGGACGGCAGCGCCCGTGCCAGCCGTCCTGTTCGACGCCGCACAGCTGGGACAGGAGTCGCCGCCCCGCCGCGTTCAGCAGCATTTCGGCGTCCACTCGAGCGTCCCCGTTCTCGTGCCGGGGCGGGTAGTTGCGCCACTGCCAGCACGACCGCAGAGCCTTTTCCTCCAGGCCATAGCGGTGTGCGAGGCGGCTGACCAGCGAGGACGCCGTCTCTCCCGGGAAAGGTGCGGTGCACAAGACTCCCGCGGGATGAGGTGTGCCATTGGAGGGCAGGCTGATCATTTCAGCCTCGGTCTTGTGTGACGCTGCGGAGCGGCCCCGCTCACCGGCCCTCTGCTGGGTTCGGGACCGGGGGCTGAGTTGGGCCTGTTCAGGCGGCGCTGTGTCCGGCGGAGGCATGGTTTTGGCACATCAGGCACGGGGTGGACCAGTTCTCCGGCGCTGTCGTGCGCCGTTCCTTTCGTGCTGCGGTGGGACCGGTGCCGCCCGACGGGCGGCGCGGTGGCATCGCCCCGCCGGCATGTGGCCCGCGTCCGTGCTTGGGACTCTCGTCGCCGCCAACCCCAAGCGCCTACCGCCTTTCCGGTCGAGGATCGCGGCGGGTGTCGGATGAAGCGGCCACCACCGGCGACCGGCACCCGCCCGAGCCCTGCGGTCGCCGGCGCCGTGCACGTGCTCGGCCAGGTACGCGATCATCCGCCCGCAGTCCCCTCGATGTGACGGGCCAGGCGTTGCTGCCAGGCGGTGTCTGCGCGGCGCAGGCTGGTGTCGCTGATGCGGGCCAGGGTGCCGTCGGTCAGCCAGCGCCGGTAGCGGCGGAGGCAGGCCTGGAAGGGGCCCAGGGCCCTCGGGAGCTGTGGCCAGGGCTGGCCGGTGCAGGCGATGTGGACGATCGCCTCGAGGACCTGGCGTTCGTTGCGGCGGCGGCCGCCGGTGTGGGGGAGTGCCGGCAGCAGGGGGACAGCGCCTGCCAGGCGCTGTCGGAGAGCCGGGGCTGCCATACCGGTACGTGGCCGGCCAGCGCGAGCAGTTCGTCGACGAGTTCACGCTGTGGCGGCTGCAGGAGTGGTCGGCGGGCGGCCTGCTGGTTCAGCCAGGCTCCGCCATGGTCGGCGTTGGGGGCACCGGGCCACCACTGAAGGCCGCTGGCCAGTCCGGTCAGGTGGTGGCGGCATGCCCACCACATGTGCTGCCAGGCGACCGGCCAGGGCGGGTCCCACCAGGCGTCCAGGCCGGTCAGCTGCTGTCCCAGCCGGGTGGGCCGGCCAGCGCTGCGCTGGCGGGTCCGGGCACGGGCCAGCCAAGCCCCCAGCGGGAAGCCGTCCACAATGGTGGGTTTGGAGATGGCGAGGTGGCCGTGGCGGGCAGCGTAGGCCCGGGCCGTGTGCAGGCCGTCGGCCATCGGGCGGCGCCGGCCCGGCCAGGCGTGAAAACGCCCCACCTCACCGCTGGTCAGGCCCAGCTCGGCGAGAAGCTGCCGCTGACCGTCGTGGAGTTGCCCATAGCCGCTGATCTGCTGGCGCAGCCACCGCTCGAGCCAGCGCGGCAGCCCCTCCAGGTTGTCGCCACCGCCGACCGGCCCCGTCTCGCACACATAGGCGCGAGCGCGGTACCAGGCACGCTGCCAGTCGATGGGCCACGGCGGATTCCACCACGCATCCAGCCGGCGAAGCTGCGCCGCCTGCTCGACGGTCAATGCCGCAGACTGCGCACGCCAGTTGGCCAGCCACCGCCCCAGGTCGAATCCGCCTGCAACCGCGCCGTCCACATGTGCGACGGCCAGATGACCGTGCCGCGCCGCACACGCACGCGCATGCTCAAGCCCCTCGACGAACAACTGCGCACACCGTTGCTCCAGGCCCCGGCCGCGGCCCGTTCTGCGCGGCACCGCCCACTCCGCCCGCCACCCGACCCCACTCTCCCCTGAAGGACCTGGCAGCAGGCGCAGGCCCTGGCCCACGTCCACCGGCCGGTGCGCTCTGTGCACCCACCACAGCCCATACCGCCCCACGCGGGGAGGCCGGCCGACCGCACGACGCCGCTCGCGGACCACCGCCTGCGCCCAGGACACCAGCGGCCCGGACAGACCCGCTTCCACCTCACCCAGCCACCCCCGGCCGAGCCGTTCACCCACGAGGGCAGCCACCCGCCCGCCGCCCCCGCGCACCAGCCCCCCACAGCCGCCATCTGCGACCTGCGCCTGCACACGCGGATCCAGCAACACCTGCGCGACCTTCACGATCTCCGGGAACACCACGACATCCCTGGCCACCAGCCGCCACTGCTCATCGCCCCACCCACAGGGCCCCTGCCGACGTGTGGCGCTCACCACCTGTTCCAGCCGCGGCCCCCACACGGCGTCCCGGGACCAGAAATCCTCTCTCTCCCACCACCCGCACACCGCCGCCCGCGCCAGATCGAACACCTCCTGCGGCGCTGCACCCGCCGCCCACGCCGCCCGATCCCAGCGGCTCTCGGCCCGGCCCAACTCCCCGGCCATACCCGCAACACGGACGTACTCCAGTGCATGCCCTTCGCCCGCCTCCAGCAGCCACCGGCCATGCCGTGCGCACAACCGCCGCCACCGCGGCCGGTACACCCACACCCCACGACCGCCCGCCCCGCGCCGTGCCGCACACAACTGGCACCCGAAGACCACCGGCCCGTACTCCGACGATCCCACCCGCCACCGCGCCCACCCCTGCCCCTGCCCGCCACGCCCGGCCAACGCCTCAGGCCCGGCCGCCCACGACGGCAGCGCCCGCGCCAGATGCCCCGCCGGCATACGACACCACACGGCCACCTGCTCCTGCGCCACCGCATCGAGCAGCACCTCGCCGTCTGACAAATCCACGGAGGATCACTGCATGAGTGATGCGTTGAGCTGCTGATCTAGTGATCGTCACAGGATCCCGAGCCGTCGTGGCGGATTGATCTGAGCTGGGGTTTTCGTGCAGGTTCAAGAGCCCAAGAGCCCTCTGAAGTGCGAGTTCAGTGATCGTTCCGGAATCCGGTGATCGTCGAAGGATTCTTCATTGCCGGGTGGATCAGGCGGAGCGAGTCTGCGCTGGTCAGGGTGGTCTGCAGGCTTGGGGGAGCGGGGGTGGGTCATAGCGCGTGGCTGCGGGCGCGGTCGGTGGTGACAAGCTGGTTGGCTGGCCTGGTGCAAGGAGGTTGATCTCTGCGTATCCGTGATCAGGAGAAGGATCTGGCAGTGCCCGTCGAACCGTTTCCGGTGGGTGCCAGTGCGCGCTCCTAAGGTGCGGACATAACGTCAGCGAGGCCCACGCCCGGTCGGTGAACTCATGGTCGATTTAGTCCGGTTGCAGTGCACTACGGTCACGGGCATGCCGCGGAGCCCTACGACCTCGAGGACACTGATGACGGGTGACGAGGAGTGCAAGGACGAAGACGACGACGAGAGCCGTGCTCCGGCTGCGGGTGCCGAGGGTCGGGCCAACGGCCGTCGGCGGATGCGCACACGTCGTTCAGGATCGGCTGACCACGAGATCATTCAAGGTGAGCTTGACGCGGCGCCGGTTGGCGTCGAATCCGTACATGACAGTGGGCCGGTTCAATGGGTCGGATTTCGAGTAGTAGCGGAACTGCAGTACTTGGCCACACATCGGCCCTACGTCCGCCATCAGGCCGTCCTGGCAGGTGGCCAATACGGTGATGCCGTGTTCCAGCGCAGCGTCACGCAGTGCGGCGATCACTTCACGACGGTGCTCCGCGCCGAGTGAGTCACCGAGTTCGTCGAGGATGAGGACGCGGCCCCGCGCGTCGGGTGCGGCCAGCAGGGCGGCCAGGACGAGATGGATGGAGAATAGCTTCTCCTGGGCGGTGTTGGTGGGCGCATCGTAGGCCAGCAAGGAGCCGCCGGGGTTGCGCTGCCACCGGGGCACGACATGGCAGATCCACTGGTCCTCGGCGCTGTCCGGCGCGCTTACGTTGTAGACCAGGTCGGCTGCGTATCCCTCTTTCCTGTGCAGCATGTTGAGCTGGTTGCTGATGCGCTCCAGCGCACTGTGCACGCGTTCCTTGATGGACTCCTGGGTTTCTTCGAGCGCCTGGCGTGACTCCTCGACGAGGTCGTGGAGGTATCTCTGTTCGTCCTCCCGCTCTCGTCTTTTCACCTCCACCTGCTCCCGAGCTCCTGCGTCCCGCTCCTGGTACTCATCCAGCCACGTCTTCAGCGCGGTCAGCGAGCCACGGAAGATGGTGTCGTGCGGATCGTGGGTGTGCGCCTCGTGATGGTGCAGGGCGTCGGCGATCTCCACGGTGGCCACACCGGTGGTTGCCGTGTCTGCGGCGAGTCTCGTCAGCGCCGCCGCCAGCCGGGACCGGCTCTCGCTGCGAAGGTCCGCACAGGCGCGGACCTCGGGCGGGCGCTCGGTGTCCCGTGGTACGACGGCATAGGAGTTGATGCCGTCGGCCGGCTCCGCGCCGGGCTCATCCTCGGGCAGGCAACTCCAGTTGAGCTCCTCCAGAGCCTCTTCCTCAGAGCCCGTCCAGGCCATCCGTGCCCGGTCGGCGCTTGACCCCCTGCGGAGCTCCTCCAGCTTCTCCTTCCTCCGCGTCGCCTGCGCCCTGTCGTCCTTCAGCTTCCGCAGTTCGCCCTCGAGCTTGTCTGCGCGCTCCTTCGCGGTGAGGAACGCCGTCTGGGCCTTATGCGCTGTCTCGCTTGCCTCTCTGGCCAACGTGCGCAGCTCGGGCAGCGCGGCAACGCACTGGGCGTGTGTGTCCTCGAGGTCGCGGATCTTGGGAACGAGCTGCTGTGCGAGCTCTTGGGCCTCGGCCCGTTTGATGTCCCGGCGCAGTTCGGCGATCCGGCGACGGTGCAGGTCGGCTGCGGTCTCCAGTGCAGCGCACTGGGCCCGGGCCTGGTCCCGCTGCCCTTCAAGGTGGGCGCAGATGTCTTCTTGGCCGGCGATCGGCTTCTCGAAGCCTCCGATGACGCGGACCCCCAGCCCGGACAGCCAGGCATGCGGAGGAACCGTCACCTCGGTGGCATCGGCCAGGGCATGCAGGAACGGCACCGCCAGGGGATCGGCGTCCAGGATGCCCTCGGGTAAGCCGTCCGGGGCGCCGGAACCTGCCGCTTCTGGTTCGCTCGACGGCCCGCAGATGAGGATGGTCCCGGGCAGAGTGCTCACCGCACGGCTGGCATCCTCCAGGGCATCGGAGGCGATACACACCGCCTCCCTCCACGGCGCCAGGCGGGCCTCCCACTGGGACCGCGCCTCAGGACGGACGCGAGTGGTGGCCATCAGCCCCACCCTCCGGTGGGACGTTGCCCCCTCCAGGGCCCGCAACGCCGCCCCTGCCTGGCCGGTGCGCCCCTCCCGGGCTTCGGCGAGCTCTCCCTCCAGAGCCCTGACACGTTCCTCGGCCAGCAGGAGTTCGGCCTTTACCTCGAGCTGACGTGCCTCCTGGTTGCTGACGTGCTGGGCGAGCTCGGTGGGGGAGGGGCCAGCGTAGTCCTCGGCCTGCTGCCGCGCCTGGCGGTGATCCTGCTGCGCCCGTTTCAAGTCGCCTCGAAGCAGTCCCACCTTCTCGTTGGCCTCCTCCACCTCCCGTTGATGCTGGTCGCTGAGCAACTGTGCGGAACGGGCCGATTGCCGGAGCTGGCCGATGTCGCGGGCTTTGGTGAGCTGGCCCTGCACTGCATCATGCCGCGCAGCCAGAGCTGCCAGATCATCCTCGACACGGGCGAGGCTGCTGCCGATCCGGCGCTCGTAGACGACGGCATCAAGGGCGGCGCGTGCCGATGCCAGGCGCCAGAAGCGGTGAGCCCGGCCGGCCTCCACCCGGGCCCGCTGTCGGGTTTCGACGGAGTGAAGGATGATTTCCTCTTCGTGCCAGGACTTCTCGGCATCGGCCAGTTTGTCGGCCAGGTTCTTCTGCGTCCTAGCCAGATCCTTGCGGGCCTGTACGTCCGTGGCGAGCATGCTGGCCTTGCCGGTGAGATCGAGCAGCGCCTCCCCGATCTGCACGGGCGTGAAGGTGCCCGCATCCAGCTTCAGCAAAGAGGGCCGCGACCGCATGCCGCCGCGGCTGATGATGTAGGCCAGCAGACGCGGGGCGCGGCCGTAGAGGACCTCCGCGTAGTCCGTGGCCCCCAGGGGTTTACCACCGAGCGCGCGGAAGAACCCTGGAGCCAGCTCGTGCTGGCTGCGATCATCTCCGCTGAGTAGAAGGTGCACCCCTTCCTTGTGTCGTACCTCGATGTGCGGTGACTTGGCCGATACCTGCAGCCACACGGTGTGTGCGCTGCCCAGGGGATTCTCGGGTTCGGCGAAGACGCCCACCACATAGCCGATCGAGGCGGCCTCGTTCACTTCTGGCGATGCGCCGGCGGTGACGGGCTCGAACAGCAGCTTGGGTGCGTGCACGGAGCCACCGCCCGTCATGCGCCATTCCGGGTCTCCCAGCAAGAGGGCCAGGGCAGACAGGAAGCTGGTCTTTCCCGACTCATTGGAGTCCTTTGGCCCCCGCCCGGTCACCGCGACGAATGTGCCGGGGACGATCGCCACCGGGTGGGAGGTCAGACGGGCAATGGAGAATGTCTGGACAGCGACCAGCTGACGGGTGCCGATCACTCCCCGCTTGCCACGTGCACTAGGGATCTGCTGACTCACATGCGGTCCGTCTCTGTCGGGATCTCAGGTAACTCGCCGCGAGGCGCCGGGACTTCGAGGCCACGCCGCCGACGGATGGCGGCGGCCAGCTGCCCGCCGGGCCGACCGACCAGGATCAGGTCCTCCCAGAGCAGGTTGCTGCGGGCCTCGCTCATGCGCTCCAGCGCGGGGCCAGGCAGGTAACGGCCCGTGGTGGTCTCCGCGACCATGCCCGCTGCACGCAGCCTGCGCAGCGCCGTCCGCATCGCGGCCTTGGAGATCCGCCTGTTGGAAGCGAGCTCCGCCAGGGTGACGGTGTGGGCTTCCCCCGTCCAACGGCTGTGCCGGTGCCGCCCCCGAGCTCTCGGGATCGCCACCGTGTGCAACAGGATCAGGGCCAGCACGGCCCGGTCCACCGCGGCGAGGGTCCCGACCTCCTCGGCCACCAGGGCATCGGCGAGCGGGTCACAAAACCCGGTGACCCAGTTGCCCGCCGCCGTCTGCAGCAGTTGCCGCCCGCACGGCAGCAAGGCCTGATCCACTGCGGCCCGTATCGCCGGATCAGCCAGCATCGGCAGCTCACCCCGGGGCACCGGCCGACGAGCCGTCTCCAGTGTGGCGATCACTGACCGCACTACATATCCGTCGGACATCTCAAGCGCCGTTTCGGCATCGGCCCGGACTTCATGCGGTGGCACCGGCGAATCCGGCTCCCCGCTCGCCTGCTCATCCGCCCCGGGAGCCGGCAGTAGATGGTGTCCGCGGCGCAGGCCCTCCACCACCACAGCAGGAAAGGCCGCAACGGCTGCCCCCAGCCGCAGTTCGTCCCCGTCCACGGAGATCAGGCCGGCCTCCGGCAAGGTCCGCTCGAGTGCCCGCTCCACCGCTTCGCGGTCCGCGCCCAGTTGAGAACACAAGGCCACAATGGCGGCACGCCTAAACGGCCCGCCCGGAAACGGCGCGCGCTCAGGCCGCGGCCACGCCGCGCGCAGGCACGCCGCCCACACCAGGGTCGGCACCGGCGACAAACCAATCCGGAACGCCGGCGACAGGCCGGCAGCCGGTGCCGTCTCACCGTCCCACCCCAAGACCAGCACATCGGCCAGCCGGCCCACCCCGTGCACGCGGATCACCCGGCGTCCGATCCGGGCGGCCGCTGCCGCAGCGGCAAACGCCACGGGACCGGTCGTCTCGGCCGACGTCACTCCAGCGGCCCGCAACCGCCCCAGAAGCAACGCTGCTTGAAACGCTCTGTCCTCATCCACCTCACGGATGGCGTCCTGTTCAGAAGCCATCCGAACCCCCATCGGATTTCTGAGTCACATTCTGGCGCCGAAGACGCAGAGGATGCAGATAGGTGACGGAGGCCTCCGGATCGGCTAGCAGACCGTCCTCCACCACGACCGTATAGGGCTCGCCAGGATCGTCACTCAGCGCCAGCACATCGGTGATGATCGACGCAGCCGCAGGCCATCCCGCTTCGTACAGCGCCTGCGTGAGATCGACTTCCTCGTCTGCCGCCAACAACTCATCGGCCCGCAGCCGACGCCGCTCCCGTAGATGCGCGTGTGCATCCTCGGCCCACTGCAAAGGATCGTCCTTATCCTCGTCGTCGCCCTCGACCACGAGGGGCCGTACGCGTGCCCGCGAGCGCGGGGCGAAGCCCTCCACTGTTTCCAGGAGCTGAGCCGGCTCGATCCACACTGCTGGCACGTCGGCGACCAGTGCCGTACCCACCTGCGACAGCAGCTCGACGTCACCCTGGACCGCGGCGTGGTCGTACTCCTTCACGGTCAGCACGTCAAAGTTCAGACTGCCGCCGCCCTGCTCAAGCACTTTGTCCGCGGCGGCCATGACCTGCAGACGGTAGAACTGCTCCGCCTCGATCAGAGCCGAACCAGCTTCCTCCAGCGCCCAGTCACCACTGAACCGGTCCGTGACCAGTCTGTTCAGTTCCTTCACCTGGCGCGTGAACCCCTGATGATCATGCTGTCGATGGGACTCCATCAACTCGGCCGTCGTGCCGGTAGCGATCTGCCGCTGCAAATCCAGAGCAAAAACCCGCAGCGCGTTCCGGCACGACACCAGATAGTCCAGAGCCGCCTCGGGGTCGGGATTGCTGCGATCGAACACCGCCCTCGCCCGATCCAGCAGCAAGATCAACTCATCAACACCCCCGTGCTCCGCCAGACGTTCAGCCGCCAAAGCACCCGCCAGCCCTGCAGGCCGCACGACATACCGGTCCTGATGGGACTTCAGAAGATACGGCTCAAGGAACCCCAGCCGGATCAGGACAGCCAAACGGCGATCGATCAGCTCCTCCGGCCACCCCGAAGGATTGCCCCTCAATGCCTGCACGACCTCAGCCTTCGACAGCCCGTGCGCCCCGGCATGCTCGGCAAACACTTTCAGGATCGCAAGCGCCACCCGCGCCACCTCCGGGTGCTGCGCCACAGCACCAGCATCCTCAGCAACGGGAGCCATGAACGCCCGCCAGTTGGCCAACTGAACAGCCGCCGCCAGATCCTCCCGATCGCCGTCCCCGAACGCGAGCTGTTCACCCACCGGCCGGCACCGCCTCCAACAGCCCAACCAAGCGAGGCAGCACCTTCCGGTGCAACGGCTCCTGCTCACACGATTCGCCCGAGACCGCGATCTCCGCCGCCAGGGCCCGCAGTTCCACCGGCCCCTCCGCCGCCATCCTCTCCGCCAGCGCGCGCGCCTTCGGATACTGCTCTGGCTCCTGATCCCGGTAGGGGCCGGCACGCCACATCTCCACTTCCATCCCCACCGGATGCACCTTGCGGTCCAAGCGCCGGGACAGATCATCGATGATGGCAATCCCATCCGCATCCAGGTCTCCCCAGATGGCCATCCGCTCCGGACGCATCCACTCCAGCAGGGCAACCAGTTTGTTGGTGACGTACCCCTTGCCCCAGATGCACAGCCACTGCGACGTAACCTCTGGGATCGCACACACGCGTTCAAACGTGTCCGAGTTCTCAACCAAGAAGACGCCCCGCCCGCCGTGCTCGACTTCCCCCACCAGCCGCAGAGCACCAGCAGGCAGAGCGATCCACGGCTTGGCCACCGCAGCGTCGGCAGCCACCGACCCCACCCGCCACCGCAAAGGCCCCCGCACCCGAATATCGACATCAGCCTCATCGAGCGCCAGGTCAAAGCTCATCCCGACCAGGTTCTCGAAAGCCGCCTGCCGTGGAGGGGTCCACTTCTTCGACCCGCTCAACGCGAGGCCAGCCAACTCCTTGGCGGACAACCGCTCCCCGTCCCGGTACGCCGGCCACCACACAGACGCCGCGCGCACCGCCGCCTCATAGGCAGTCCACGCCTCGGTCGCGACCGCACTGTCCTGCGGCACCCTCAGCGGCGAACCCGCCGGACAGGCATCCAGCAGCACCTGCTCCCGCTCCAGCTCCGGTACCGGCGCCATCAGCGCAAGCAGTTCCTTGCGTACCTCATCGGGATCCCGCCATCCGCGCAGTTCCTGCAGCAACTCATCCGCCTGTAATGCCCACGAATGAGAAAGACGCCATGCCGATGGACCGGCGAGCTCGAGATCGTCATCAACCGCGCAACGCAGGACCACACCTCCGCACCGCACCAGCGCCAGTGCTACATCCCACGCCCTGTCTCCGAAACGGGACTCCACCGTGGCCCAAGAGCGCCGCTGCGCCGAGAGCACCCACACCAGATGCCGGCTATCCAAAGTCTCCGGAGGTTCATAGGCCGGCTGCTCCCGCGCAGTCACCAGGTCGACTTCCCGAATGCGCAGCAAACCCTGGCGATTACGCGGTGCGCGGTTCATCCCTTCACGACGTACCGGCACGGACAGAGCATGTGTGCCCTCCGGCACTTCAGCCAGCGCTACCCGGATGCGGCCTTCCGCTTCACTGAACAACAGAGCCATAGCGCCCGCCCCGGCACTCACATGCCCTCCCCAGAGACACATCGGACCTTGGACCCAGGCAGATCCACTCTGTCAGGAAGGCATACACAAATCCCCTTGCGCCTCACAAAAAGACAAAGTGAGTCCAATCCAACACTGGCCCACGGCTGGCACGGTGACGCAACGTCATCTGCTACTCGCCCCGTGCTGGAGTTGCTAGGGACTGAGTTGGGCTGTCGCGGCGTCGATCTCTTTCTCGGTGATGTTCTCGCTGCCGCTGCGGATCGCGAGGACGGCGGCGGTGGAGATGACGTAGGTGAGGGCTTTGAAGTAGCCGCCGGTGCGCTGGTGCAGTGTGACGGGGTGTTTGCTCAGGGCGTTCTCCTCCAGTCGGTACAGGCTCAAGTCGGCCTCGAAGCTCGCCAGGACGCGCCGGAAGGTCTCGTCGTCCTCGGTGTCCAGGGGCAGGGGGTGCAGCCAGGTCACCGGCAGCAGGGCGGTGGGAGAGGGCGAGACGGGTTCGGCCGGCCGTCCCGCCTGTTCGAGCCGTACCCGGTTTTCCTCGCTGACTCGGGTCAGCTCTCCGGCCAGGATGCGGGCCTGGTGCAGGCGGTGGCTGGCTCCGGTGCCGCAGAAGACGATGGAGATGCCCAGCTTGTCGCGCAGGTAGTCGAAGTAGGGCAGCACGTTCGCCAGGTGCTGCGGCGAGGCACGGTTGATGTCGTCGATGAGCAGCAGACGGGTCTGCGCGGTCTCCAGGACGTAGTTGACCGGCAGGGTCACGTCCTGGTGCCTGCGCATCTCCAGGACTTCCATGAGGCTCTTCGGTTCGGGGTTGAGACCCAGGTAGGAGCCGATCTCCCAGAGCCAGTTCACCCTGGGCTCAGGGTCCGCGGGGGTGGTGATGTGCACGACCGGGATCGTGTTCTGGCGCCTGCCGCCCATGGCGGCTTCGATCTCCCTCTGGGCGGTGCGTCCAATCGCCCGCAGAAGACAGGTCTTGCCGGTGCCCGCGGGGCCGTCGATGACATGGTCCATCAGCCCGTCACGGCGCCCGCTGTTGGCGTGGACTGCCTCGACGACCATTTCCTGCATGTGGGTCATCGCGTCGGTGGGCACCATCCGCAGATGCCGGTGGTAGGCGATGGCCTGTTCGTCCGTCTTCCTGTCCTCGGCCGGACTGCTGCCCGCCGCCAGTGCGGGCGGCTCCACTTCTTCGTCGACGAAGTGGGTCCAGCCGGTGAGCTGGAACAGCGGCAGAGGACGCATCGGTGTGTCCTTCAACTGCTGACGCAGACGGGCTTCACGTTTGTCGCGCAGTTCGATGGATGCCTTCATCACGCTTTTCTCTCGTCACGGTCCTGCACTGCACCGGCACACCGGCTCAGGACCGCAAAAACCTGTCCGCTCTCGGGGGCGGCCTGGGGCTGCGTCGTCACGGCTCCTGTCCTCGGTCGTCTACATCTCCCATACGTCGCCCTCGCCCTCGTTGCCGTCATCACCGTCCGGATCGAGGTCGTCGAGGAGTTCCGCCTCGACGACCTCGTGGGCAGCTGCCGATGCTCCGGCAGCGGAGGCATCCGGCGGGCTGTCGTCGCCGTCGTCGGGGAAGAGTGCTGCCAGCGGATGCGGAGCCTGCCCGCTGTCCGAGGGCCGTTCCACGCCGCCCGTGCCTGTCGGAAGCGCCGGCGGGGCGGCTGCGGACGGGGGAGCCAGAGGGGAGATGGGCAGCGCCGGGTAGGGCCGCAGCGTCGACAGGTCGAACTCCTTCAGACCCGCGTAGGGGTCGTGGGAGGGCTGTTCGGTCTCCAACTCCAGTCCCTGGAAGGGTGGTTCGGCCCCGGTGCGCTTGGGCGGCGGCCTGCGGCTGCGGCGGCGCCGGTCACGCTGGGCCAGGGACAGGGCGATCGCTTCCTCGTCCTGCTCGCTGCCGCCGGCAGCGCGGTGCTGCTCGGCGTGCTCCTGCCACATGTCTGCGGTCCACGGGTCGTGAAGCAGGTGCCGCAGCCGGAAGTCGCACGTCACCCAGGTGCCCGCGGTGTGGTCGTAGAGCCATACCCGCTCGGGACGGTAGGGGTTGAAGCGGCATTCCCACTTGTCCTCTGCGCCGGGCAGCTTCGAGCCGCCGCGCAGGAGGATCTCCCGGTAGTGGGCGGCGTCCTGCGCGACGGGCTGATAGGTCCGATAGTTGATCATGAAGCCGCTCTTGCCGGGGACGACCCACCGCAGCAGCAGGAAGAAGCGGTTCTGGGCGGGGGAGAGCGGCACGGCCCGGTAGCCGCTGCGGGCCACCTGGACGGCATACATGTCGTTGGGGGACAGCACGACGTCCGGCCGAAACGGGTCACGCAGCCCCGCATCGGGGGTCTGCTGGTACTCCAGCGCCACCCATTCCTGGGCCATCTGCTGGAGTTCGGCGATCGTGTACAGCGGCATCCGCTCGATGCCGCGGCCGCGCTTCTTGTGGCTGCGGCCCTGCCAGCCGTGCCGCACGTACTGGCTGAAGCGGTGCGCGAGAGTGGTGAAGGAGTGCTCGACGAGCGACTTGTCGGGCCCGGTCCTCTTGCGCGCCGGGCGGCGGGCGATGCGCAGCCGGTCGCAGACCTCGGTGAAATGCTCGCTCACGTAAGGGCTGCCCTGGTCGTAGATGATCAGTTCGGGGCGGATGACCGGGCGGGCGGCGGTGGCCTCGGTGAACCGCTCGTCTGCTGCGCGCAGCGCCCCGAACGGCAGGCCGGAGGCGGCGGCCGCGCTCAGCGGGTCCCAGCCTGGCATCACCGGCCAGGGCGCGAGAGCCTGGGCCAGCATCAGGGTCAGGTCGATCGCCCGGGTCGCCTGGCCTGCCTGTCCGCTCTCGGCGTCCCGGGGACGGCTTGGCGTGATCATAAGCGCGCACATGCTGTGACTGGCCACGTCGATCAGCCAGGTCATCTCCGTGGAGGTAGGCCGGCCGTCGTCGCCGCGGGCCAGGATCCGCAGCGGCGTGGTGTCGACCTGGGTCACCTGTCCCGGCCGCAGCACGGCCTCGCGCCCGCCGTGGGGCAGGGGCGGGGTGGAGGCCAGGGCGGCCCGCGCCCGTGTTGGCTGGTCCAAAATGTCGGCCAGGCCGGACTCCTTCATCCGAAGGTAGAAGGTGGAACGGGAGGGCAGCAGAGCCGCCACGGCAGCCGGGTCGCCCAGCTCCTCGTCGTAGCGCGAGTGCAGCAGGTCCTCGACCTCCTCGCGGATCAGCTCGATGGTCACGTCCGACTCGTGCGCGCGCCGGGCCACCACGTCCTGCATGGCGGTCAGACACCGCGGGTCGGTGAAGCCCCCCGCCCGTTTGTCCCGCGCGGCGGGCAACAGCACAACCGGATTCTCCCCGGCCGTCTTCCACTTGCGCCGCTTGTCGGCGAGGGTGTGGGCGGAACAGCGGACGCCGTCGGCGGCCAGCCGCGCCGACATCGCGGCGCACCGCTGGGCCAGCGTCGTTTCCGGCCCGAATCCCCGCGCATGCTCGCTTCGGCCCGGCGCCAGACCGGTATCGATCTCCACCATGCGCGCCTGCCACAGCGCGGCCTCCTCCTCCCGGCCCTCCTGCCGCCCCCACCCGCCAAGAGCCGTGCCGTCCACGGCCGGTGCCCCGCCGCCGCTGAGAACCGCGAAGTCCTCCCCGCCCACCAGCCACCGGTACGACACCGCCCGCGGCGCCTCCATACCGTCCTGCGGCAGCAGCGTGACCTGCGACCCCTGCCACGCCACCACCTCCCACTCGCGCGCCTGCCAGCGCACCCGCGCCCCGATGGACAGCGACCCCGCAAGCCGGCCCTCACCCGATCCCGCCATGCGCCCCCTCCGCGCCATCAGGCCGCCCAGGCCACGGCATCGGGCAGCAGCGGCTGCGCGAGGTCGAACAACAGCCGCCGCTGCCACAGCATCCGGTAGGCGAGGTCCAGCCCCGTCAGCTCGTCCAGCCCGCTCGCCGCCACCCCCGCCCGCAGGCCCGCTGGCTGCCTGAACGCCTCCAGCAGCGCCCGCCCCTGGTCCTCCTCGTCGCCCCCGGGAAACCGGTAGCCGGCCAGCCACCCCAGATTGCGCACGCGCAGCCCCGACGGCTCACGCACCTGGCGCACCCGCCACCCGGCCGCCTGCGCCACCTCCTGAAGCACCTCGAGTCTCACCGCGGGCAGGCTCTCCTGCCGGGGCGGCTTCAGCACCAGCACCTCACGCTCGCCCTCGGCCGTGCGCGCCACGAAGTCGGGGCGCCAGCGGCGAAGGCGGCCTCCCGCCCGCCACCGCAGCTCCACCGGGCCGGCACTGAACGCCACCCAGGCCGGCTCGAAGTCCAGCTCCACCGCCAGCCGCCACTGCCGCAGGCTGCCGCACACCACGGTCTGCTCCCGCGTCGCCACCGGCCAGTAGGTGATGATGCCCTTGCGGCCCCGGTAGGGCACCGGCTCGCTCACCGGCCCGAACTCCTCCAGCGCCACACCCCGAAGCTTGGCCGCGCTGCACAGGCGCACCGGCCCGTAGGGCTCGCGGTACAGAGCCACGACACCCTGCCCCGCCTTCGGCACGGCCTCGCCTTCCATCAGGCCGCCGGGGCCCTCCGCCGCGTTCACGCCGCCCACCCCTTGCCGTGCCGCGGAGTCCCGCGTACCTGGCAGGTCGCCAGCCCCTTTGGGCCCCGTCCCTGACCGTGCACCGGCCGGCCCGCGAAACCGCCCGCCGTCGACTCCCTCCTCACCAGCAGCGGTTGGCGGGGGCCGGACAGCCAAGTTCCCGTCACCTTCACCCGCCCCTGCCTCTTTCGGTGATGGCTGCTGCCGCAGCCCGGCATGCCCATGCTGCTCCGTGCCGTGCCGCGAGAACTTTCCCGCCTGCCGGATACACCTGAAAGGGTGAACAGGTTGGCGACAACGGAGGGACGCCGGGCGCTGCCCGGTCGGCATCCTGCGCGGTGGCTCGGCTGCTGAAGTCGCCTGCCAAGAAGCCGGCTTCGGCCCGCTGGCCGGCTTCTGCGCCGATCAGGAGCGCGCGGGTAGTTCCCACCGCACCTCGTCACGGTCGTGATGGAGGCGCCAGACGGTCACGACACGGGCGCGGACCAGCTGGTCGAGGAGGTCCTCCAACTGCTGAGGCGGCTGCCCGCACTGGCGGGCGAGAGCATCGAGCTCACCCCCGCCCACCCCGGCGGTGCTGTGGGCGGCCAGTGCCAGTGCGGCCAGCCGCAGAGCAGAGGGCAGGGCGGGCGAGAGGATCAGCGGGGCGGGGCGCAGCGCCCATTGGGCGGCGCGGACGCGCGCGGTGCGTCCGGGATTCTGGTGGAGGACGGCGGCATCGAGCAACTGCGCCTGGACGGGGGAGCATCTGCGCCTGGAGCGGTGCAGCCAGCCGGCGTGTTCCAGCTCCACCCACAGCTCTGCGCGGCCGTGCAGCCGCATGCCGCGCAGGAAGCCGTGGGGCAGGCGGATCTGCCCCTGGCGGTCAGCGCGCAGTGCGCACTGCAGGGCGAGCAGCCGGGCCGCGGGGGAGGAGAAACGCGGCAGTGCTGTGGCGAGGTAGGTGAGCATTTCGCGTACGCGTTGCTGCTCTGCTGGGCCGAATGGCGGTGCGATGCGCGCAGAGCGTGACGTACTGGAGTGCCTCTGGGCGCGGTCGGCGCGGAGCAGGGTGGGCGGCACGACGGCGGTGCGGCTCATCGCCGCCGCGCAGGCGGCGCAGGCATCGGCCAGCCGCCAGGTACGGCCGCCGCGGTCGCAGGTCAGGGCGAGCAGAACGGGCCCCGCACAGCCGCGGTGGCGAGGGTGCCAGCGGCAGCCCAGCGCCCGGCACTGGCAGGTGCGCAGATGCCCGGGCAACGCGTCGGCGCGGGCATGGCGGGCCAGATGGGTGAGGGCGGCCGAGCGGGCGGAGAGGGCCTGCAGGACGGGGCTGTGCGCGCAGCGGGGGCAGGCCAGGGCCGGTCCGCCCGTCTGCGGGCGCAGGTGCACTGTCCAGATGCGCTGCACCGTGGCGTGTGTGCTGGCAAGCCGCATCGGCTCGTTGTCCCTCCGTTCTGGTCTGCGCCGGCCTCGTGCGGTGGTCTCCCGGGACGCACACGGGAGCCGCCCGCACCGTAGTGCAGATTCCTGCACTCACGCAGAAGTGGGTGCCCGGTGCGCTCACCTGCACTGATAGTGCAGAAATCCGCACTGACAGGGCAGGTGTCTGCACCGTCGGATGGTGGGGTGACGATCTTGCCGCCCGACCCGGACCGCGACGCCCTGCGTGTGACGCTGGCACGGTTGAGGAATGAGCGCGGGTGGACCTTCGATGAACTCGCCGGCCGCAGCGGCCTGGCCCGGCGCACGCTGATCGACCTCGAACACGGCCGAGCCGCCGGCACTGTCACCACCTGGCATGCTCTCGCGCACGCCTTCGACGTCCCCATCGAGCAGCTACTCGGCTCGCTCTGCGAAGGCCACACCCCGCCCGGATCCAAGGGCGCCTGACTCCGGCCCGCGCCAGGCTTGGGGCGCGGCACGAATCACCCGAACCGGCGAGCACGCATAGAACGCACACTCGCAGAACCGCGTCAACGTTCGATACCACTGAGCCGGCCGGGGGACTGCCCGCCGGTCTACCCTGCCCTCGGCCCGCGTCGCCTGGCACGGTCCTCGCCATGCGCCCCAACACCGCCCCCACCGGCTGCCACTGGGACGGCAGCCCCCGCACCGCACCGGTGCGCCGTCCCCTGCGGGTGGCCACCACCAGCCCCAGCCGCCTGCTGCGCGCCGGCCAGAGCCGCCGCTGCCGCCAATGCGGCCACCGCATCGACCTCTACCCACGTACGGACGGGCGACCCATCGCCCTGCATCCCGCCGAACTCGCCACCGCCCAGGTCCCCGCCCCCTGCCGCTGGCACCTGAGCTCCGGCATCGCCCACCCGCACGACGACGGCCGTACCTGGTGCCGCATTCCGCACGCCGTGCTCTGCCCGCAGCGCACCCCCATCTGCCGGATCAGCCCACCTCTTGAGTCGGCGCGCCGCCAACTCGCAGTACGGACCCGCCGCCTGATCGACACCGGCGCCTTCACACCCACGGCTTCCCCCACCACAACAGCGCCCACCGGCACCGCCTGCCCCGACCGCCCGATCGTACGGATGCTGCTGTGCCTCTACCTCGCCGACGCCCCCGTGGAGGCCGTCCGCTGCGTAGCCCAGACGAACCACCGCCGCCGCTGCCCCCGCCCCATCCTCGCCCCGGACAGCCCGGCCGGATCCTGGAGCCTGCTGCCGGTCGGTTCCCGGCGCGGCCAACCGGCTCTGCCCGAACAGACGATGGCCGTCTACGACCTCAGCCGGCTGCCTCACGCCGAACAACGGCGCTGGCGCATCCAGCGCTGCTCCGCGCACGCCGTCCCCCACGGCACCGCCGATCTGGCACTGGCCGGATGGCAGGTCTTTGATCCGCTTCTGCACGCCGAGCACCTGCGTACCGATCTGCCCCATCCACCGGCACACGACAACAGAGAGCGATGACGATGCCGCACCACGCCCTGGAAGTCGTCCTGACCCGCCCTCTGAGCTCAGCCGAACTCCGCGAAGCCGTCCGCGTGCTGCCGCTCGCCACCAACCACGACACCACCCGCCTCATGACCCTCGTACGCGCCAAAACCCCCCACCGCGCCGCGCACCGGCTGCGCCAACGCCTCGCCCCACGGCTCCCTGTGGATGTGATCACCACCCACTACCCGGACGCCGCAGGACAGGTCCTGCTCAACCTCGCCTTCCCGCCCGCCGTCCACGCCACGATCCGCCAGGCTGCCCATGAAGCGGGGCAGAGCCCGGAACTCTTCGTGAAGCTGGCCCTGCACCGCGCGCTGGCACAGCACGCCAGCGACGAGGCCGACCGGCTCGACCGGGCCGTGCAGCAACTACTCGCCGGCACTACGGCCGCACACCTTCTGGCAGCCGTCGGCCACGTCCTGACCCGCACCCCCGGAGCAGCCCCCGCATGAACCCGACCGACGAACAGACGGCCGCGGCCGACGCCTTCCACGCCGGCCGGCACCTCGCCCTGCAGGCCGGCGCCGGCACGGGCAAGACCACCACCCTGGCCCTGCTCGCCCACGCCACCCCACGCCGCGGCCGCTACCTCGCCTACAACCGGGCCATCGCCCAGGACGCCCGCAGCCGTTTCCCCGACACCGTCCAGTGCAAAACCGCCCACGCCCTGGCCTACGCGGCCGTCGGCCACCGCTACACCCACCGCCTGAACGCACCCCGCCGCCCCGCCTGGCAGACCGGACAGATGCTCGGCATCACCAAAGCCGTCCGCATCGGCGACCGCGAGGTGACGCAACGAGCCCTCTCCAACGCCACCCTGCGCACCGTCGCCCGCTTCTGCCACACCGCGGACGAGGCCATCACCCCCCATCACGTGCCCCGGCTGCGCGGACTGGAAGACACCGACCTCCACACCCAACTCGCCGCCCATGTCGTGCCGTTCGCCCACAAGGCGTGGGCCGACCTGCAGCACCCCGACGACGGCGCCGTACGCTTCGACCACGACCACTACCTGAAGATCTGGGCCCTCACCCGGCCGCGCATCCAGGCCGACTTCCTGCTGCTGGACGAAGCCCAGGACACCAACCCCGTCGTCGAACAGATCTTCCTTGCCCAGCGCGACCACACCCAGCTGGTCATGGTCGGCGACTCTGCCCAGGCCATCTACCACTGGCGCGGCGCCAAGGACATCATGACCGGCTTCGACGGCACCCAGCTCGCCCTGTCCCAGTCCTTCCGCTTCGGCCCCGACCTCGCCGCCGAAGCCAACCGCTGGCTGCACCTGGCCGACGCGCCGATCCGCCTCACCGGCACCCCCGCCGTGCCCACCGAACTCGGCCTCGTCACACAGCCGGACGCCGTCCTGTGCCGCACCAACGTCGGCGCCATGGCCCAGGTCATGACCCACATGGCAGCCGGACACCGGGTCGCCCTGGCCGGGGGAGGAGACAGCCTGCACGCCCTGGCCCTCGCGGCCCGCCACCTCAAGGAAGGCCGCCGCACTCACCACCCCGAACTGCTCCTCTTCCCCTGCTGGGGCGATCTGCAGGACTACGCCGCCCACGACCCCGCCGGCCGCGACCTCCAGCCCCTGGTCAACCTCGTCGACACCCATGGCGCCGACGCCATCCTCGCCGCCATCACCCAACTCGCCCCCGAACCGCACGCACACGTCACCGTCTCCACCGCCCACAAGGCCAAGGGACGCGAATGGCTCAGCGTCCTCATCGCCGAGGACTTCGCCCGCTCCCCGAACGACACCGCCGACGACCCGGCAGGAAGCACACCGGCGCCCGCCCCCGACCCCGTCGACGACGCCGAAGCCCGTCTCGCCTACGTCGCCGTCACCCGCACTCGCCGACGCCTCGACCTGGGAGGCCTGTCCTGGATCGACGAGCATCCGGAAGGAGTCCTGGCCAGTTCTCGGTCGCTGCAGTGATCACGCCCTGCGGGCTCTGGCGGTCGGTGGTTCGCCTGGAGGAGTGCAGGGCGGAGCGGCGGGCGCGACAGCTACAGGCGGGACGCAGGGACCGCACCGACCCAGGATGGTTCAGGTGCGGTATCCGCGGTCGAAGTCGGCTTCCCGCCGACGCTCTTCCTCTTCGAGGACGTCGAGGCTGTGCAGGGCGTCGGCGGCGAAAGCGCGGACAGCAGCGGTCGGGTCTGTGAGCAGCGGGGACAATGCCCCCCGGCGAGGCTGAAGTGCATCAGGAAGATCGGTTGTCATACCGGGCAGGACGACACCCGCCAGCAGGGCCTCTTTGGTGGCTGCGTCGACGCCTGCGGACAGAAGCACCGAGATGATCTCTGCCCACAGCGGATCCTGCCATGAGTGCTGGACGGCGGCCGCGGCCTGCCGACGCTGGGCTGGTGCCCCGGACGCCCACTGCCGCAGGATGTCGGCCCAGGCCGTCGTTCCGTTACCGAGCACCGTCAGAACCCCGGCGGCCGTCAGATCGACACGGGCACTGACTCCCGCCGCAGCGCGGGCTTCGTCCATCCTCCGTTGGAAGGCGATGACGAGCCGTTCGCGCGCCGACGGAGGGAGCTTCTCGAGTGACCGCTTCCAAGCGAGCGGGAGGCCGGATCTGCCGTCGACGGCCAGCAGCTGCCCGGATACGACGGCGGCGAACTCCTCCGGCAGGGAGGAGGCGATCTCGGCGGCACCGTAGGCCGTGTCCTCGTCGAAGTCGACGGTCGCGGCAATCTGATCGGACTCGCTGAACCGACGGCGCAGCCCATCCGCGTACTTCGCGGCGACGGCGGTATCGATGCGAAGGCTGCTTTTGCGCGCCTCCTGGAGCAAGAAACCGATCACCTCGAGCGTGGTGGGAAGAGCCGGGGCAGGACACTGCTCCGCCAGCAAGGCAAGGACGGCCATGCGTTGGGCGAGCGGCTGATTGCACGCGACCAAATGCCACGTCAGGTTCCCCGCCAAGCGGGCCGCGCCCGCACCCCCTGCCGCCGAGGCAGCGGAGGCGGCCTGCAGGATCAAGTCGAACAGGCGGGGCTCGCGCGCTGGATGCTCGTGGGCGAAGGACAGCGCCGCAGCGGCCAGACGCGGATCGCCCACCCGTTCCTCCATCCAGGACCACACGGCATCGGGGTGACGCTGTGCGAGTCCCGCCAGCAGAGCATCTTCGCCGGCCAACGGCGCCTGGGCTATCCGCTCGAACGCTGGCCGGGGATCCGGGGCTGCAGCTCCGACCGCCCGAGTGAAGGCAGGAAGCGCGCTGACTGCTACGCCCGTGACATTCGGGCCGGTCTCCTCCAGCAGCCGGAGCGCCTCCGGCAGGTCCATCTCGCTGCCCAGTTGCTGTGCGGCACGCTGCTGGTCTTCAAGCGCCTCACGCCAGGGAGCGCGGCTGCGCAGCGGCTGCAGCACAAGGAGACGGCCAAGTCGGGTGTCCGCGAGTGCCATGGCTGCCACCGCATCCCCGGCTTCGGCCGCTCCGGCGAGGGAACGAGGCCGTGGATCAGGTCCCAGCACAGCCTGGGCTGCGCTGCGCCTCACCGCCAAAGGAAGTGAGTCCCACCGCGCGGCGATCTGTTCGGTGAACTCTCCTGCCGCGATGTCCAATACGGCGACCGCATGGCTGGCCAGGGGCACGCCGGAGAACGCCATCGGCCGCGCTCCTTCACCACGCAGCTGACCGGGCAGGGAGACGAGCGTGTGCAGTACGGGCAAGCCTTCACCACTGCGCATTGTGGGTTCGTCCAGCAGCGGGGCGAGCAGCGTGAGCGCCTCGCGCAGCAGGGCGAGGGTTTCGGGGCGATCGGGCAGCACGGCGGCGTGCAGGGAGATGGTGCTCGCTGACTCGGGTGTGCCGCCAGTGCTTTCGACGGTCAGGCGTAGCAGCGGCTGGAGGGCTGCTACAAGCACGCGTGCGAGGCTGAGGGGGCCACGGATGGCGCCTTCCCCGGCGTCCAGCTCCTGCGGAGGGTGGGCAGCCCGGTCCCGGTGCCACTGGGCGATGACCCGCAGGACCTCGCGACGCCGCTGGAACAGTGCGTCAATTTGCTGCGGCAGGGCGTGGGCCGGCGCGGAGCACCACTGCCCGATGGCACGCAGAACCCCCTCGCGCCGGTCAGAGTTTTCCACGTGGAGGGCCGGTTCCATCAACCAGGCCACATCGAGCAGCAGGCTGACCGGACTGGGTACCGCATCGAGCCCGATGCGGTGGGCGAGCTGAGCGAACCGCTCGCCCAAGTGCTGCAGACCGTACCGGTAGTGGGCAACCGGGTCTCCGCCGTCCAGCAAGCGGGGCGCAGGTTCCGGCGGCCACCGCTTCACCAGCATCTCGTGCAGGTCCGCGAAGATAGTGGGGGCGGCCACGGCCACTTCACCGGCTAGGCCGACTACAGCCGCCCACTCGCCCAGATGCGCCTCGGACGGCAGCAGCGCGCGGACAGCCGCAGCCAGCCGAGCCCCCACGACATGGTCTGCCCGGTCGTGTGCTGCCTGGGCCAGGACGTTCAGCTGAGGACCGAGCCGGGACGCCCCGAATTCCAGGTGCCGGCCAGCGGACGTGACGGGCTGCCCGTTCAGCTCGAGCCCGGCCATCCCCACCACCGCTTGCAGCACCCGGTCCACGTCCAGCCGGACCCGGGCGTGAGGATCGAGCGCGTCGGCGAGGAGAACCGGGGCGAGCAGGGCAGGGCGCACCGAGTACGGCGAAGAATCGGCCAGCCCGGCATCGGCCAGCTCATCCAGCAGGACGGACAACCGGTGCGGCTCCGGCGGAAGCGTCGACACCGCACCAGCCAGCACGGCGAGATCCTCCCCACTGGTGACCGTGCCCAGCACCGCCAGCGCCACCGCCGCGGCCCGGTGCTCCTGCGCGGGGTCGTCGGCCGGCAGACGCCTCCCGACGGTGACCCGCAGCAGATCGGCCGCGCTCGGCCAGTCGAACCGGTTTGCGGAAAGCCCCGCTTCACAGGCCGCATGAGCGATGAGCGGGTTGCCCTGAGCCAGATTGATGACGGTTTCACGGAAGGCCGGATTCAGGATCCCCCGCCCGGTGACAAGCGCGTCGATGCCTCCTCTGCCCAGGGAACGAAGCGGGACGACAGCACCGCCCCAACGTTCGATGTTCCAGCGCTGCAGCACCCCCAGGTGACGGCCGGGCCGCACCGTCAGGACAAGACGCACACGGTCGAAACGGCCGTCGTGCAGGAGCGCGGGAAGACCGCTCAGATCCGGGGCACGGTCGGCATCGTCAATGAGAACAAGCAGGGGAGCATCGACCGGCGCTTCCGTGAACGCGCCGGCATCCAACGACACACCCGTGGGCGCGACGAGCACCGCCGACACCGACCGCGACGCCTCGATCGCCAGACGGGTCTTTCCGACCCCTCCCGCACCCTCCACCACCACGACCCGCGCCGCCGGACTCCTGTCAGCCAATGCCGCTCTGAGCGCCTGCATCTCCGCCTCACGTCCCACCAAGGGCGCGGTCATCCCGGGCACCGAGACGGACAGGGCGTCGATGTACTGCGCCCACGTCGACAGCCTGCGCGGAGCCCGCGGACGTACACCGAGCTCGAGCTCGGCCACCCACCGCAAGCCGTCTGTCTCCAGTTCGGTGACCAGTTCAGCCAGAGTGACGATCTCCATCTCAACGCCGTACTCCGTGCGTGCTTTCTGTCTCCACCTCTCCTTGGTGATCTCGTTGGTCGAGCGGTTCATCACGTAGATCGCTTTGGCCCGCCTGCTGTGCTTGGCGTTCTTCACCAGCTCGGACTTCAGCTTGTCCGTCCACCGCTGCTGCAGACTCGCCCACAGCACGACTTGGTCGTCCTCGCCGAACAAGGGACGGCCGAACGCATCCTGGCCCAGATCCCCCGTGGAACTGGTGATCCGCAGTTACGGAAAACGGACCCGCAGCACATGCAGCGCCACCCGCTCGAAGACCTGATCGTTCTCGAGCTCCTGCAGAGCGGCTCTCGCAGTCTCGTACACGGGTGACTCCGCAAACGTGAGAGGGCTGTACGCACGGCCACCTCTGCCGCACCGCCACTTCATCATCGCGCCACAACGGCACAGGCGTAACCCGGACGCCAACCTGTGCACCATGCGGACAGCCAGTCGGCATCAGCCCGGGCGGCGCACGGGAAGCCCTGTCACCCGCCGCATGCGGAACGGCCCCACCGGCCGCCCGCTGTCCACAGACGGCCCCGGGCAGGCTTTCAAGCTGTGAACATCAGCTCGCCGGGCATCGCCCGGAACAGCAGGAAGGCGCCGCGCTGCGAGCGCCACGACGCCTTCCTCCCCCCGGAAGAGCAGGCCGAGTCCGCCGCGCAGTTCCCGGCAGGCCACCAGGCGCAGATGGCATTCCTCCTGGCCGCCTACGCCGGCAACGCCTCTGTGGTCGCTGCGCTCTTGGGTACCCGCGCGCGTACGGTGCGCCGTCACTGCCGTGGGTGGCCGCTACCTCCCGGACCCCGGCTGCGCCGGGCCCTGCGCCGCCGTGTCCTGGACCTCGTGTGCCCGCGGTGCCTGTCCGATCGGGCGCTTGAAGAGGCACGCCAGGCGAGGAGGGACGCCCGGCGCGCGTGCCGCAGGCTTCCGCGTGAGTAAAGCGGTTCTCATCGCTGACCTGTCGGCCCGGGCGAGAGGCCGCCATAGCGAGGGGCCCTCGGCTCTGAACAGGTGAAGAGTTTCTGTGCATCGCTGATAGCAATTAGCTAATTATCAAGCGAAAGTTGCATCGAATCGGGTACATTAGAGGTATGGGATTGGCCTTGGAGGAGTCGTTGCGGCTGACGGTGGCCGCGTTGATGCAGGCGACGGGTGACTCGCAGCGGTCGGTTGCGGGGGTGCTGGGACTGACGCAGACACAGGTGTCGCGCAGACAGTCGGGTGCCGTCTCGTGGAGCCTGCGTGACGTCGATGTCCTGGCCGAGCACTACGGCATCGGCGCGCTGGACCTGCTGGCGGGTCCGACCAGAGCGTGCGAGGTGCTGCCCGCCGACAGGCGCCGTTCCGCCCGGGCCGAGACGAAGGGGACGAGCCGGTGAGCGACTTCGACGCGATCGACTCGCTGCTCGACGCCGTCGGCCCGCAGGCCCAACTTCCGCCCTGCCAGGTGCGCCGCGAGCTGCGGGAACGAGCCCGGCTGTCCAAGGCTCAGGTGGCACGCGCGCTCGGCGTGAGCCCGTCCACCCTCAGCGGATGGGAGAGCGGCCGGGACCCTGCCGGCGAGGCCCGGGCCAAGTACGCATATCTGCTGGACGGACTGAACGCCAAGCTCGCCACCGATACTGAGAATAGGGCGGAGCTGGCCGAGCAGCCCATGGCGTCAGGCGCTGCTGCGGCGGCCGTTACCTCTATGTCTTCGCCGGAAGTCGGCCAGGACGAGGACGAGGTGGAGCTGCTCGCCGTGCCCGAGCCGTGTGTGCTGTGCGGCCATCCCGCCGAACAACGCGTGGCGGGGTTCGCCAGCACCTGGACCCCTCCGACTGCCAGCGACCCCTGTCGAAACCCCGAAACCCGAGCCCACCGCGCCGTCTGCCCAGGCCCACGAGCCGCGCACAACACGCCCGCCCCGCCCGGCCGGCGGGAAAGGTGCGGCCCCGCGCGGGCGGGCGTTCCAGGAGCCGTCCGGGCCGGCAGACTTGATCCGCGAAGCGGTGCACGCCGCGCTCGCCGAGCACCAAGGCGATGTCGAAGCCGCGAGCGCCGCGTTGCTGAAGCGGGCCATCCCGGACGCGATGCGTCTGCTGGACGAGACCCGCAAAGGCGCCCGCTACGACGTGATCGCCCACCCCTGGATCCCCGACATCCTCAAGAAGCCAACGTCCAAGGGCGCCGACCAGATCTGGGAAGCCCGCCCCAAGTGGACGCGGCCCGAACTGCCGCCCGGGAAGCACGACGTCACCGCGCTCGACATCAACGGCGCCTATTTGAGCGCACTCAAGACCCACCTCCCGCTCGGCCAGCTGGAACACTCCACGGGCTTCGCACACGACCGGCGCCGCGCCGGAGTCCACCTGATCACCCCGCCCGCCTGGGAGCACGACGCGGTGCTGCCCAACCCGATCGGCCAGCGCGACGAACCGGGCCCCTTGTGGGTCACCGAACCGACCCTGCGCCTGCTGCTGCGCCTGTCCGGCCCCAAGCACCGTCTGTGCGAGCCGCCCGAGATCCACGAGTCGTACACCTCGGGCGCCACCGAGAACCTCCTGGAGAAGTTCCGGATCGCCCTCAAGGACGCCCGCGACACCGCGATCGCAGACGGCGACGAGCTGACGCTGGAATACGTGAAGGCGATGTACTCCAAGTTCGTGTCCACGATGGGGGAGTCGAACTACAACCGGGAGCTCTACCGCCCGGACTGGATGCACATCATCCGCTCCCAGGCCTTCGCCAACCTCTGGATGAAGGCGCTCAAGGCCCACGACGCGGGACTGACGGTCGTACGGGCGATGGGAACCGACGAACTCCACATCATCGGAGACTGGCGCCGTGTCTTCCCCGAAGGCCGCTCGGTTACCGAGGCCAAGGTCAAAGACACCTACACCGCCGGGACCGGCACCGAAGCCGGCACGAGGCAGGAGCAGTAAATGCCCGAGAAGAACATCGACTTCGGGAAGTTCGGCGCGAGCGGGATCAAGGGCAGCGAAGCCGTCGCCCGCCAGCTCGACCGGCTCGCCGCTCACATCGCCACCCCGGTGACCGCCAGGCGCGGCCTGATGGCACGCCTGCACTACCTGACGACGTCGGACAGGGCCTGGCAGGCAGCCAAGGACGCCGGACTGACCGTGAGCGACCGGACGCTGAAGGCGTGGATGCAGGGCACCCGCCGTCCGTCGAAGGCCAACCTGGAACGCATCGACGCCGCCTACCGGGCGGTGCGGCGCCGCAACGTCGCCCGCCACCTCACCGCCCGCCTCAACCGCGAGGGCCGCGGCACTCGCGTGGAGATCCACCCCCTCGACCAGTCCGGCGTGGCGCGCCAGCTTCAGCGGGTGGTGGCACACCGGACGATGAACGTGCGCCGCTGGGACAAGATCGTCGGATCCTGGGCGGCCGGCGACCACCAAGGCATGGACGACGTCTGGACCGCCGATGTCCTGCCCGATCTGGGCTCCCAGTGGGGCCAGTACGAATACGTCAAAAACATCGGCTTCGCCGCGTAGAAGCCGCCCCTCTCGGCCCAGAGGACGGACGCCGGACGTTCCACCGGGGCGATCAGAGCGGTCAATCACGCGGTGGGCAGGCCTGGAAACCGGTCGTAGGCGGGATTGCCGGGAAAGGCGATGGACTCGATGCGCTGCGGCGGGATCGCGTTGCGGTAGAGGACGTCGGCGTTGGCGGGTCCGTAGCCGATGGCCTTGCCGACGAAGGTGTGCACCACCGATTTGAAGACGAGGTGCCTGCCAGGACTGGCGAGGTCCACGTAGGCAGTGACCAGTGCGGGTCGGCCCAGGCAACGCAGTCTCTGAGCGATACCGGCAGGGTCGTCGCAGTGCTGCCAGTAGATCGCCTCGCCGCCCCAGAAGGACAGCAGCCGCCATGCTCCGTCGATGTCGTGGGCAGTGGCCTCGGCGGAGAGGGTCAGGCAGACCTGACCCTCCCGAATGCCCATCCTCTGCTTCCCCGGGGCGACCATGCTCTGGGAGCGCAGTACCTCCCGCTCAGCGGCAGTCAGATAGCCCCGCTCATGGGCCTGGTTCAGGCGGTCATCAACGAGTGCGGCATTCAGGGGGCGCAGGCCATGGGCACGAATCGCATCGGCCTCGTGGTCGAGCAGCCTGGTGCAGTGCTGCGCCTGCAGAAGGTGGCCGCGGAGCAGGTCGAGGGTCTGCGCCTCCCCGTCCTCCAACTCCAAGTCGAGGTACAGCTCCGGCTCGTCCAGTTCGGCTTCGTCGGCGATCTTGTAGACGAGATCTGCCAGCGGCCCGGGCCAAGTGGCGGGGCTGTCTACATCCACGACGGGCTGGCTGGTGGCGGCGTGAGCCAGTGTCATAGCGAGCCAGTATCCCACTGCCGGACCAACAGGCTTAGGACCGGGAAAATGGACGATGAGCGGGGCCAGCGCGCCGGACGCCGCAACGGCCAGGTCAGGCCGACCTCAAGGGCCAGAAAGATCCGGAACACACGACCCCGGCCCATAATGGTCTCCAGCGTCCGCCGCCATGACGTACGGTGGCCTTCACCGACGCGGGGTGGAGCAGCTCGGTAGCTCGCTGGGCTCATAACCCAGAGGTCGCAGGTTCAAATCCTGTCCCCGCTACTGCCGGGTGGAGGGCTTCGAACCGTACGGTTCGAAGCCCTCCACCCGTATGTGGCCTACATATCGGCAGCTGCCATGCCCAACTGCCAGGTCAGGCACGAGCGCTGGCTCACCGAACCCGTCCGGGACGCGATCCTGTTGTGCCCCCAAGCCAGCGCGAGGCGAGGCGGACCCGCCGGATAGCCCCGCTCGGGCGGCCCCATACGATGCCGTCCCAGCCACACCAGCAGCGCCTGACGCCCTTCAGTCACGTCCACGCCCCACCCGGACATCAACTGCTCCACGCCTTCAAGCCATCGGGTCCGGTCCGCCGTATCCCGCTGCCCGGCGCGTTCGAAGTCCACCATGGCACGCGCGAGCTCGGCCGCCTCCGGGTAGATCACCAGCGGGGCAGCCCGCATTTCCCGCGCATCCAGCCCGGCCGTCCAAGCCCGCCGCACCCAGCACATGGTGTCCGGCATCCGCGTCCACCAGTACACCGCCACCTGGAATGCATCAGCGAACAACTCCTCACCGGCCGGCCCCCACTGTTCGGCCAGTTGCTGGCGCACGCGGTGCGCCGTCAGCGTCTCGGGCAGTTCGGCCAGCGGCACGCAGTGCGGACCACGGCCGCGTGAGTCGTCCGACCAGTAACCGTGCCGCAGGCAAACCTGCCAGCTGTCCGGCAACATCAGCCACACCGCCTCGCCGACCCCCAGGTCATCACCGCACAGCGGGCAGTACCGCACGAGGTGCCCCGCCAGCGGCTCCCAGGGCCACCTCCACTCCGCCTCTTCGTCCTCGCCGCCTGCCTGCAGCTGGTCTGCGTTCAGGCTGGGCAGATCCTGCTGCAGAAGACCGGGTGACCGGCCGGCCAGGACAGCCAGGTAGCGCAGCCCTGCCTCGTTCACGTACATCTCGGTGGACTGCGGGTACTTCTCCACCCGCTGAGGGTCCGCAGGGGTTTCGCCCTGTCCGACCCGGTCGAGGAAAGCAGCCAGGCTCAGGCCGTTGGCGTGCGCGAGCCGGTTCACGAACGACCCCGTCGACTCACCCGGCACCGGCTGTACGCGCAGTGGCAAAGGCACGCGAGGTCCGTACAGGCCGGGATCGTCCAGCACAGCTGCCCTTCCGCTGAAGCCGCCACCACGGCCACCGTGACCGGCCCGCCGGAAGCCGGTCAAGAGCGCCAGCACTCGTTCGGGTGAACCCCGGCAAACGCCCAGCCATGGCCCAGCACACCCATCTCACCCTGTGAACCAAGTGCACGCGCACGCCATCACCGGGGGAGGACCATGGCCACGACGACGCGCCTCCGCCCGGCCGCGACCGCTCCCACGGCCAGCCCCCGCCTGAAGACCCGCCTGCGCGGAGGCCAGCAAATCGCCGTCGACACCTCCGCCAGCAGCTTCATCGAGGGCTACCGCCGGGTCAGCGTCTACATGGCCACCGGCACCGGAAAGACCCTGGTGGCCCTGCACGTCGTCCAGGAAACCGCACCAGAAGGCGCTTCCTTGGTGGCAGTCCCCTCCCTGCGACTCCTTGAGCAGACCGCCGCGAAATGGCATAGCGAAGGACGGCCCGGCCGCTACCTCGGTGTCTGTTCCTCAGGCCAACCGGCGGACCCGTACCTGGCCGGCATCCTCACCATGGTCGACACCGCCGACGACCTGGCCCAGCAGGCCGCCGACGCCCAGGGACCGCTCAACGTGTTCTGCACCTACGACTCCCTGGACAAGGTCGTCGAAGCCCACCGCGACTTCCACCTGCCCCGCTGGGACGTCGTGGTCGCCGACGAAGCCCACCGCACCGCCGGTGACTACGACAAACCCTGGGCCCGCATCCACCACGACGACAAGCTGCCCGCCCGCCACCGCCTCTACATGACCGCGACGCCCCGCGTCTTCGACGAGAAGAAAGCCCGCGCCAAAAGCATCAGCCCCAACACCGTCATCGCCTCCATGGACGACGTGAGCATCTACGGGCCCGTCGTCTACCGCATCTCCCTGAGAGAAGCGATCGACGAGGGACTCCTCGCCGACTACCGCATCGCCGGCGTCATCATCAGAGACGAAGACCTGCGCGGCCTGCTGAACCGACTCCCCGCGAACACCTGGAGCGGCGAAGCACTGCGTGCCGCAGCCGCCCAAGTCGCCCTGCTGGTCGCCCAGCACCGCTACGACCTGCGCCGCACCCTGACCTTCCACCCCTGCATCGACGCGGCGGAAGTCTGCGCCGAAACACTCCACCAGACCGCAGCCCTCATGCCCCCGGCCTACCGCACCCCCCTGCAGGTCGGCACCGTCAGCTCCCGGCAGAGCCCCTTCGAACGCCACAAGAACTACACGGCCTTCGCCGACACCCCTCTCAACACCCCCACCTCACAGCAGCCGCCGCGCCGGGCCGTCCTCACCAACTGCCGCTGCTGCTCCGAAGGCGTCGACATCCCCGCCATCGACTCCCTGCTCTTCGCCCACCCCAAGACCAGCACCATCGACATCATCCAGTCCATCGGACGCGCCCTGCGCCAGACCCCCGGCGACGGCAAGATCTCCACCATCGTCATCCCCATCTACATGGCCCCCGGCGAAACCCTCGCAGAAGCCGTCAAGAAGACCGCCTTCCACCTGATCTACCGGGTCCTCATCGACCTCGACGTCTACGACGAGCACACCTTCCACCTCGTCGACCACTTCCGGTACCCGGCCGACCCCGCCGGACCCCAGATCGCCCCGCCCCCGGAGCGCGCCGACGAGATCATCCCTGTCCTCGATCTGAACGACGTCATGGCCCCCAACCGCGTATGGGAGGCCGCCTTCGAAGTCGCCGCCAACTTCCACACCCAACACGGCCACCTCGACGTCCCCAGCCTCCACATCCACGGCCGTTTCCACCTCGGCTGGTGGACCGGAGTACAGCGCTCCATGCGCAAGAACGGCCTGCTCCTGCCCGAACGCATCGCAGCACTGGACACGCTCGACATGATCTGGGAACACCCCCCGCACAGCATCGAGCGCAAACTCCTCATCGCCCGCGACTACGTCACCCGCCACGGACACCTCGCACCCCGGTGGGCCGAACACCACCAAGGCATGCACCTGGGCCGCTGGCTCGCCGACCGCCGAAAGGAGGTCACCACCCGCCGCCTGCCCTACTGCTACCAACGGGCCCTGAACGAGATCTACCCCTGGTGGAACGCCAAAGGCAAAGCCGAATGGAAACGCACCTACGCCCGCGCCCACACGGCCGCGCGCGACAACACCCTGATCTTCCCCAGCCCGCACCAACTCACCGCTGCCGCCTCTCCACTCACCCAATGGCTGGCCCAGCAGATCGACAGCCTCGACAAGCTCGAGCCCTACCAGCACCACCTCCTGGGCGACCTCCCCATCGAGCACCCCCTGGCTCTCCTGCTGCGCCGACCCCGCGGCGCCTCCCAGTGGGCCTTCGCCCGAGGACTCCGGGCCGCCTACACCTACCGCCGCCGCCACCATCACCTGGACGTTCCCCACAACTACACCTGCCAGGACGGCCCCGCCTTCGCCCTGGGAAGGTGGATCGCCGAGAAACGACGCGCTCCGCAAACCCTCTCCCGAGAACAACTGGACGCCCTGGAAGCCCTCGACATGCGCTGGACCGCACGCCACCGGCACAGCACACCCTGAACCGCCGCGCGCGCCAGCAGACCGCGGGCGCACGCTCCCGGCTCCATCCCCGCACAAACAGCCGTACCGGATCCTCCCAGCGGTGTCTGCCGCATCCGTCTGGCACCCCGGAATCCGAGGCCCGGCTGGCAACCACCAGACGCACCGCAGCCCGCAAGCAGGAAAACCGAACGTCCTCGATCAGGAGCACTCCGGCATCATGACGACACCGCCCCCCCCCTCACCCGGCCGGCCGCCCGCCTTCAACATGAGCCTCACGCATGTCACGCTTCCCACCTCACAGGTACAGGTCAACCGCCTCACCGAACTCATCAACGAAATCACTCTGGGCACCGACGTGATCGTGATCGTGGTGAGCCCCGCCACCCACCTGGCCGAGACCGACTTCGATCGAAGCCGCTTTATCTGGCCGACCTGGCAGGGAGAGACCATCCCCGAGGCCCACCAGAAGTGGAAGGCAGTCTTCGCCGCCCAGGACCGCACCTTCAGGGGCATCTACTACGAGGGCCCCACCCTTGAAGAGACGCAGACCTTCCGCGTCCCAGCCACCGTTCTGTCCGACGCGATGTGGAAGATGACCCAGAACGAGCCGCCCTGCGCGGTCCTGTGCACCGGCCTCACCGGAGACCCGTCCGCAGCCGAAATCACGACCGCCCTAGAAGAAGGAAGGCTTCAAGCAGTCCTGATAGAAGCCCTGTTCGCCTAGCCTCCAGACCAGCCCCACGTCATCCCCTAACGTTGCACGACACGGCCCACTCCCAACCCGCCCGGCTCCATGTCCCGCAACACCACTCAGCGAAGGACACCCGACACGATGGATCCCGCCGGCCACCGCTCCATCGCGCACTGAGGATCTTGTTTCATGCCCTCCGAGGAGCCCATCGCCGAGATCGCCGCCGTCACCGCCTCCCGCACCCGCCCCGCCCGGCTCCCACTGCGCCCCGACCAGCAGCGGGCCGTCGACAGCGCGGCACGTCACCTGGCACGCGCACACACCCGCGGACACATGGTGTCGGCCTGCGGCACAGGGAAAACGCTCACCGCGCTGCGGACCGCCGAAGCCCTTTACGCCCGGCACCTGCTGATTGCCGTGCCGAGCCTGGACCTCATCTCGCAGTGGGCCCGCACAGCCCGCAACGACGGACGTCCGGAACCGATGATGGCGGTGTCCTCCCTGGCCGCCGCCAAGCACCCGGTCCTGGCCGGAGCAGCGGTCCACAGCACCAACAACCCGGAGTTCCTGGCCACCTGGCTGGCCCGCCACGAGCAGGCCACCGTCTTCGTGACGCTCGACTCCCTTGCGAAGATCGAACAGACCCAGCACACCCGCGCTCCCGCCCCGACCTTCGACCTCATGATCGTGGACGAGGCACACCGCACCGCAGGCAGCTGGGACAAGAACTGGACCGTCCTGCACGACCACACCCGCATCCGCGCCGACCGCCGCCTCTACCTGACCGCCACCCCCTACGAATGGGATCCGCCACGCCTGACCGAGCCGCCCACCACCCGCCCTCAGCCCAAGCGCACCGCCGCCACCGCCCCCGCATGGGACGCTCCCGCCCTCGTCGCCTCCATGGCAGACACCAAAGCCTTCGGGCCCCGCCTGCACACCTACACCCACGCGGACGCCATCGAGGACGGAGTTCTCGCCGACTACCAGCTGGTCGTCCCCACGATCACCGACTCCCACCTGCGCACCGAACTGACCACCCCCGACACGCACTCCGGCTTCGGCCCGACCGCCCGCCGCACCACCGCGCTGCACCTGGCGGTCCTCAAAGCGATGAGCGAACACGACCTCCACCACGTGATCGTGTACTTCCAGCAGGTCGCCGACGCCACAGACTTCGCCCGCCAGTTCCCCCACACCCTGCGCAGCCTCGCCGAAGACCGACGTCCCGCCTGGGCAAGCGACCTGGTCGTCCAGTCGATCAACGGCGCCCACAACCCCGGCCAGCGCCACGACATCCTTACCGACTTCGCCACCGCCGACCGCGCCGTACTGACCAACTCCCAAGTACTGGGGGAGGGCATCGACCTGCCGGCCGTCGACGCAGTCGTCTTCGCCGACCGCACCGCCAGCGTCCGCCGCATCGTCCAAGCCCTGGGCCGCGCCCTGCGGAAGCCCCCCACCCAGGACACAAAGACCGCCGGCCTCGTCATCCCCGCCTACGTGCCCCACGGCGCCGACCCCACCGACCTCCTCGGCACCCCCTACGAAGCCCTCTGGCTCGTCACCGCCGCCCTGCGCCACCACGACCAGAGCATCGCCGCCCGCGCCCCCCGCACCACCGCCAAGCACCGCCTCGAGCAGGGCACCCGCACACTCCTCGCCCGCCGCTTCCGCTTCGACTTCACCCTCGAACCCGACACCATCGCCCAGGCAATGGACCTGATCGCCTGGCCCGCCGACAACGCCATTCTCTCCGCCCCCCGCCGTGCCGGTCTGGCGGCCGCCGTGCGCTACCGGGCCGAACACGGCCACCTACGGGTTCCGGCCGACTACGAGGACGCCTACGGCTACCGCCTCGGCTCCTTCATCACCGGCCAACGCACCGCCCACCGCGCCGACGCCCTCGATCCGGCGTGGATCGCCGAACTCGAGGCACTCGGCATGATCTGGGACGAACACGAGGCCGCCTGGCAGGGCCACCTAGCGACCGTCGAGGCTTACCAGGCCGAACACGGCCATCTCGCCATCCCCGCGCAGGCCCCCGGCGGCCAGTTCCTCGCCGACCAGCGCTCCCTGGACCGCAAAGGCCGCCTCACCCCCGCCCGCGCAGCCCAGCTGGACGCCCTCGATGCCGACTGGCGCCTGCCGCACGGCGCCGACTGGCACCGCAAGTACCACGCCCTGCGCCGCCACATCGAAGCCGGCCACCACCCGGCCACCCTCACCCGCGACACCGTGATCGGCGAGGTGAAGGCAGGCAGCTGGCTCCACCGCCAACTCGCCACCTGGGAGCGGCTTGAGCCCGGCCAGCGCGACCTGCTCACCCAACTCGGCCTCACCCCCGACCGCGTCACCCTCGACCGGAAGGGCGCCCCGGGAAGACCGGACGCACCGCGGCGGCGCACGTTCGCGCAGACTGCCGAAATCCTCCAGCTCTTCGTCCAGCGCTGGCAGCGCCCTCCCGGTGCCCGTGAGTGGATCGAGGTCGATGGCGAGCGCGTCATGATCGGCCCGTGGCTCGCCAAGGCCAGTACCAAGCGCAACGCCGGCCAGCTCCCCGCGAGTCAAGCGCAGTTGCTGTCCGGGATTCTGCAGGAGGACTGGACCGCTCCCCCCGGCGTCCGCCCCGCAGAGGGGCCCGAGGGCCAAGACTGAGGCAGGAGTTGCCGGCCCCGGGACCTACCCGACCGGCTTGCGGGCCCGGCGCCCGCCCCGGCTCGCCGCTCTGGGGCGAGCCGGGCGCCGACGAGGCGGAGTCTGCCCTACCGGTCAGCGGGGTTCGCGATATCCGGGCAGTCCCAGCGGCACGGGAGCCGGTTCGGTGCCGGTGAGGCAGCGCTGCAGCACCATCCGGAACCGCTGTGCGTCGATGGGCCGCACGGTGACCTCAGTGCCGTCACCGCGGCCGGCGTCGAGTGCCGCCAGGGCCTTGGCGCCGCTGTCCGGTTCGGCGGTGGCCTGCGGATGGAAGACGAGCACGGGCCCCAATTCCAGGCGCCGTCCGGCGAGCTGGAGGGCGAACGCCTGGCACGCCAGCCGCACAGGATGGGGTTCGCCGCCGAGCAGAGCGCGCACGGCGGGGGAGTCCTGGCCGTTGAGAGTGATGTGCGCCTGCGGCGGCAGGAGGGGGGAGGCCACACAGTGCCCGTCGAGCAGGAGGCGCGCGATGCGCAGCGCGATCCGCTCCTGCCGGCTGAGCTGGCCGGGGACAGGAAAGTACTGCTCCGTGTGGCGCTGCACCGCCTCCAGGTCCTCAAGGTAGAGCTGCAGCTGGGCCAGGTCGCCGTGTGCCGCGGCGGGCGAGGGGGGTATCTCGCCGCCCTCGACGGTCCCTGCGCGCGTACGGATCTCGAAGGCGCCGCCGGCTTCGATGCGCCGGTGCAGGCGCAGCACCCGCAATGCGGCGGCCGGCTCCAGCCCTTCCAGCGAGAACGTGAACTCCAGGGACGCCGCGGCGCCGGCGTCTTCGGGCGTCAGCAACCGCAGGTGGCCGCCCGCCAGTTCCATGCGGACGGACCGGCCGGTCGGGCCCCGCCCCAGATGCTGCAGGGTGCCGGGGTAGGAGGCGGTGACCTGCTCGCCGTCCACGAACACCAGATCCGCGTCCGTCCCGGCCAGCGGGGCGGCCTCGGCCGGATGCCACCGCACCTCGACATCCTGATGCTCGCGGGCCAGGAACGCGGGCCCGGTGACCGTCATCTTCCCCACCGTCCCGCGCGGCAGCACCACCTTCTCGTCGAGCCCGTAGCCCACAGTGCGCCGCACCGCCTCGGCCTGCTCCGGCACCAGGGGGCCGATCCCGCTCAGGGTGATCACGATGGGGGAGACCTCATGGGCCCGCGGGTGCTTGCCGCGCAACGTGTGCACCACGGTGTCGTCCTGCCGGGCGAAGTCCACCGTCCAGTGCTCGTCCAGTTCGTCGGCCTGCCCGCCCAGGGCTGTCACCCGGGCGCTCACATCGCGTATGCCGTCCATGAGCAGCGCCCGCTCCTGCCCGTAGACCTTCGCCGCCTCGAACAACTGGTCCCGGGTGAACGACGCCTCCACGTCCGCGTGCACCGCCAGCAGGTCATCCAGCTTCGCCCGGTCCCACACCTCCACCTCGACCGCCAGCCCGTCCGCCAGCGACCGCACGAACGCCCGCTCCGCAGCCGTCAGTACGCACGGCACCACCAGCACCCACTCCTGCGGCCCGCCGCGCATGGCCCGCGCGAATGACTCCCTGATCGACTTGCGCCGCCCCTTGTGCGAGGTGGTCGGGAAACCGTCCGGGTAGTACTTCAGCTGGAAGACCCGCACCCGGGAGCCACGGGTGACCTTGATGTCGATCCCGTCGTCCCCGCCACGCCCGTTGACAGCCTCCACGCGCGCGGCCTGCTCGTAGACGCGGTGCACCACCGCTTCGACGATCCGGTCGAACCCCGGCTGCCCGACGCGATCCCACTCAACCGCCACAACTGCCCCCAGCCGCGCACCACATCACACAGGCGATGATTCCACTCGGCACTGACAGCGGCCCCGTACCGCACATCCGCGGCCGTCCCGCCGGAGCGGGAGGCGTGCACGGCAGCGGCCGGATACGCGGCGGCAATAGCGCCGGCCTCGGTCTGGGGGAGGCCAGGGTCGACGCGAGGGAGTTCAAGGAGCGGGTCGACGCGTAATGCGACGACGTCGCGGCCGCCGTCCACGCCTGGATGGTCGAAGGCGGCCGTCTCGCCCCCGACGCAGAGATCACCCGCTTCGAGGTCCGCAGCTAGACACCGACGTGGGAACCCGGGTGCAGTTGGGCCAGGAGTGTCCGCCACAGGGCGAACCACTCCTGGCCCGCGCCGTACCAGCGCCGCCGACCACCCGCCGTATGTCCGGACGTATGAGGGCCGTTGGGACGCCGGAAGGGGGGCGCGCGTTCAGCCGAATGCGCGCTTCCTGTGTGAGGTTCGGCACGTCGACCAGGGGAACCGGTGCGCGGCTCCGGACGTACTGTCGGATTCCGCCCCAGCTAGATGGCCTGCTTGACGCGGGAGTTGCCCTCGGTGCCGCCGGCATACGCCCGGCGTGGCATCCGGTGCCCGGTCTCGTTGTACCGGCTGCGAGTTGACGGCCCCACAGATAGTCCGGTGCTCGGGTATCGTGCGTGGCCATCCGCCACCCCCGAGAACCACGAGTGCTCGTGCCTCGCTAGCGGCTCACGAAGAAGTACGTGGCCCGCACGAGAGGCCAGCGAGATCCGCGGCCTCTCACGGGAAAAGGGGTGATGGCCCGATGGCTGAGCTCAAGGAGCTGGAGTCGGAGGGACACTGCCGCTGTTGCAGCAAGCGGAGCCGGCCGAAGCAGGCCGTCCGCTGGACGGTGCGAGTGATCTACGTGGTCTACAAGATCGTGGATTGCTGGCCCTTCTAACGCGGAAAGCCCCGACCTAACGGTCGGGGCCCGCGCTGCACACGGTGTACGGAGGGAAGGCCTCACCCCGAGCTTGGCCGGCGACCGGGTGGGGCTTTCCTTATGGCCGAATGCGGTTACCGCCCCGTAAGGCAAGTGAAACCGGGTGTTTTGTGACGCCCGTCACAGCCGGAGGCGGCGATGACCCCATACTGCCTTGAGTTGCCGCACCTGTGCGACACGTAACCATATGTTGATCTGGGCACTTGAGGCACGGAATTCCGATAACGGCCCAGCTTGCGGGCAGTTTTCTCTACCCTCTCACCTTGCTCAGTGACGGACATCACACGCTGGAGGGTGGGGAGGGACACACGTGAGCGATGCGGTATGGGGTGATTTGCCGGAGGTTCGTCGTGTGAAATTTCGCGGAACCTCAGCGTCCAGCCATGGGCGGAGGTACTTTACCCGCCCCCTCTGACAACGGGACCTTCACTGGAACCCTGGCATGTCCGAAGACCCTAGTGGGAGGCACTGACAGTGCTGTCCGGTCCGGCGACCGGCAGGCCGTCGTGGCGCTGGAAAGGGCGCCCAGGCTGGGAGAAGGGCGAGTCCGTCGGGCCGATTGGGGAGCCGCGACCCTGCTTGTAGTACTCGCTCTCCCCGAACAGCCAGAAGTAGAGGTCGACGAGATCTCGCGGGAAGAGCGCGAGGCCAGCTCCTCCGATGCGCCCGTACGTGTTCCGCCGGGCTAGCGGCTTGAGCAGCTCTATGAGTTCCAGGCCGTGGGGCAGGCCGGCGACGGCGGCCGTGGTCGCGGCACACACGAGGTCGGCGAGCTGCAGGTGCGGAACGTGATCGGACGGGGCAGTCACGATGGGCATCACCACGCAGTCCGGCTTCACGTAGGTGGTGCCGACCGTCGTGAGATCCAGCGCTTCCGCCAGCCACTTCGTGTGGTCCTTGCTGCCGCCGCCGGGCACGTCGGCGATGACCACCCCACGTTCCTCAGCGGTCTTCAACTCCATCTCAATGCGCTCGTACAGATAGCTCAGGATCGCGTTGGCCGCGAACTCCTTGTCCCAGTCCACACGGCCCCGGTCCCAGATCACCACAGCTGTACGGACGCCGCACTGCCCCGCGATCTCCAGCATCCGGCGGCGCATGCCCTTCACCACATCGCCGCCCGCGCCGGCCAGCCAGCTCCCCCTGGACGGCTTCCACTTGAACTCCTCACCGCTGGGCATCCCGATCTCAGACCGGAGGTGGTCGATCGCGCGGCTGTACACGGCCACCTGATTCTCCGGGAAAATGACCGCGCCCACCGAGACGAGCTCGCCGAGGTGCTTCCGGCGAGGGCTTCGCTGCCCGCTGTCATCAATGAAGATCAGTCGCACTCGTTCTCTCCCGTCCCTGATCCAACTACGCCAGCATGCAACGCCACCCTCGGGGTGTGCATCCGGCGCAGGAGCGTACGAGGGAGCCTCTCCTGGGGTTCCAGGGGCAGCGGAACGGTCGTGCGACCCAGGGGACCGCCGCGGGCCGTACGACCGTGGAGCGGGCTGTCGTTGGTTCGTTGTCGCCGAGCTCGCTGCCGATGCCCGATCGTCGGCCGACCAGCGTCCCTTACCGTTACAGCGGCAGGACAGCAGGGAGGGCGTTTCAATGGCGCTGGACTTCGACAGCCGCAAAGCTCCACGCAATCACGGCGACCTCAAACGGCTCGTCCGGGCAGTGCGCCAAGCCAGCAAGGCGGACGAGGCGCTCTGGCTGGAGTGGAAGTCCGAACTGGATCTTGACCCCGCCGACAGGGGCGACAAAAGCGGCAGAGCTCACGTCGCTCGAGCGATCATCGGATTCGCGAATCGGCATCCTGAGGAAGCACGTCGCTTCGCCGAAGGGCATGGCTACCTCCTGGTCGGCGTTGACCATGAGCGAATGCCCGGTGTCAAACAGCACGATGTCACTGAACTCGTCCGATGGATCACCCCATACGTCGGCGACAAGATCGGCTGGATGCCCACCTACGTTGAGGCTGAGGGAGAGAACGGGGCCGTCTCCATCCTGGTCATCACGGTGGATCCCCCTCAGTGGGGTGACCCGATCCACTGCATGCGGAAACAAGCGCCCAGTCCCCACAAGAGCATTGCTGAAGCTGCCGTTTTCGTTCGAGCCCGCGAAGGAGAAACCCGGCCTGCCAAGGCCCGTGACATTGACGCGCTCAGTGAACGGCTGATGCACCGCCCTCCCTCGATGAACCTTGCCCTGGAGGTGCTGAGCGGCGCCATCCGCCCACTTTCCTGCACAGAAGACGAGATCAAACTGTGGCTACGGGAGGAGGAACGGGCAGCGCTGGCCTCTCTGGAGAGCCGTCTGGCGCGAGAAGCTCAACCCTCAACACCCCAATCAGCCCTCTCCCGATCCCTCAGCCATGCACTCATGCAGACCTCGGAAGAGCGCACGCCAGAGCAGTACCGCCAGCAGGTACAGCACTATCTGAAGAAATGCCGCCAGAAGCTTCCTGAAGCCCTCGAAGAGGCAGCGGCGGCACGAATCACCCCAGTTGCCCTACGTCTGGTCAACCATGAGAGCACCAATCTGGAAGGCGTCCAGGTTGAGCTCTACATCCCTGGAGCAGTGCAAGCTCTGGAGACCGAGTCTGACTGGACTGCCGACAACGAACGATTCCCGAGGGCTCTGCCTGCTCGCCCCTCCTACGGGCCGCGCAGTCGCCTGACCTTCGGCGCTGGATTCTCCGTTCCCAGCGGAGATCTCATTCCCCGAACGGGTGATGTCTCCGTCAACATCGACAACAGCGGCTCCGCGCGCCTTCAGTTTCCACCAGTGCACCTACGACCTCATCGGCATGCCGCCCTGGAATCCTTTGTCGTCGTCAGTTCCCCTGACGAAACGGGCTCAGTCATCGCGGAGTGGTCCGTTACATGCACCAACCGCGACGGGATCGAATCCGGAACCGTGACGCTTCCTCGGGCCAAGGCGCAGCCCTTCTACGAACTGTTCGCCGACGGCAGGACCTGAAGGATCGTTGAGGAGTACATGGCCCATTCCGCCGGAAGACTGGGGCGAGCCCAGCGTGACAAAGGCAGACGGCCGGTCTCGCCTTCGGCGTACGTCCACACCACCCGCTGGGTAGCCCCGCGTCTGAAAAGCGCTCGGCCGGGCACATACGGACGGCGGTGTGCCGAGCACGACGAGTTCGCAGCGGGCCAAAAGCATGTGCGTTGCTCGGCGCCGACTACGGTGACCGCCATGGACGCTGCGACGCCGCCCGCTGATGATGCCGACCTCGTGCTGGAGCCGGTCGATGAGGCACTGGCGGCCTCTCTTTCCGACCAGGGCGAAGACGGTATGCGGGCGTTGGGCCTGCTGCGCGACGCCTACCGCATGCTTGCCGACGACCGTTACGAGCGGCAGGGGGAGATCGCCGACACCTGCGTACGCGGTGCGGTTGACGCCCTCCTGAACCTGCCCGGCGCGACCACCGTGTCCAGGCCCGCAGGGCTGAAGAGCGCGGCCCAGAACCTGCTGGACGCGGTGGACGCCTACCGGCCTGATGACGAGGACGAACGGGTCACCGATTCTGCCGGACGACGCCCCCGCAGGAGGGACCCGCAGGAGGCGCTGCGCCAGATCCGGCAGACGGCCGACGCACTGCGCCCCGAGTTGAGGCGGCCCGGTGGATACCATCGCCGCCGGGCCCGCAACATCGCCGAGCGACTCATGGGCCAGCAGCTCGGTTCTGCGCAGGACCACGCCCTGGATGCCTGGGGCAAGATCTACAGTGACACCTCCGGCGTGCTGCACGGCAGCGCTGAACAACAAGCCGCCGCCCACTATCGGCAGGTGCTGCGCCTGGCCCGCGAAGTGTTCGTCCCGCTGCCCGGCCGCGCCCAGGAGGTGGTGGCCCTCGCTGAACTCCAGCACCCCGACCTCGCAGATGCGGCCGTACTGGCCGACTGGGCGGACCCGCGCGCCCTGCGCTACTTCTTCCTCTCCCGCCCGGCAGCCGCCTGGCTGGAGCTGTTGGACGACGTCCTGCTGCTACCCGACACCCGCAGCACCACCGGCCACTGGCCTGCCGCCCCGTACCTCGACCACGTCGCCCAGACTGACTCTGCCCGGGCCGCTGTGTGGCTGGCCGATCATGCAGAGGCGATCACCGCGGCCGGGCCGGATGGCACGGCCGCGCTGCTTCGCCTGGCCGGACAGCCCGGTATCGGCCTGAACCGCCAGGTTCGCACGATCCTCGAGGGCCTCGCCGATCCTCAGCGGGAAGTCCGGGCGACGGACACCTGGCTGCTGCGGCTGGCCGCCGACTGGGCCCAGGACATCCCCCTCACTCACCGCGACCAGGACTGGATCTTCGCGGTGGAGGCGCTGCTGCGCACTGCAGTGCGCGCTGAACACGCCGTCGACCAGGAGAGCGACGTCACTGCCGCAGACGAGGCCCCGCCTACCGGGGGACAGTCGCCCGAGGAGCGCGCAGCACGGTTCGCTGCGCGCCTGCCCGAGTGGGAGACGGCCCGCCTGCTCGCCGCCCTCGTAGCCACCGCCGACCATACGGAAGGTGGCGGCACCCGCCCTGCGGCGCCCACGGTCCGCACGGTCCTCGCCGCGCTGCTGCGCGATGACCTCCGCCTAACCGATCCCCGCCTCCGCCACACGGCCGTCTTCCACCGGGATCTGGCTGAGGTGTCCCTGGAACACCCGGAGGCATTTGTGGGGCCGCTGCTGGCCCGCGCGGTCTTGGACCTGGCCGGCGCCGACGCTGGCGCCGGCGTCCCGCTCACCGAGCGCACCAAAGCCCTGGCACAGCAGGTCGCCAAGGCGGACGAGCGAATGCGTGACCGGATGCTTGCCGCCCACCTCGACGAGCACCACCCCGACGCCGCGGCGGGGGAGGAGGACACCTGGTGGGAACAGGCACGCGCCCTGCTGCCCGCACTCCTGGCCCACGAGCCCACCGCCGAGGGCGCCCGCCTGGCCGATCACCTGCTCCGCCACAACCTCACCACCGGCGACGACACCCTCCAAATCACGGCCGCCCTCGGCACTCCGCCCGGCCCCGCCGAACTGGCCTCCTACGACCCCACCGGGCCCGTCCGGCCCCCCAGAGCCTGGCGGCGGGTATGGCACTGGTCCCCGGTACTGCCCGAGGCGGCGACCACCCCCTGGCAGCCGGCCTTGGCCCTGCTGCGGCAGGCCCGACCCTCCGGCCCCGACAACCCGCGCACCGCCGCCCCGCTCTTCGAGATCACCGATCCGCAGCCGACCACGGTCACAGCCGAGCAGGCCGCACGTCGCGCTGCCGAGCACGGCCCACCCGCCGCAGCCGCAGCCCTGGCCGCCGCAGACGACGCGGGCAACTCCCGCTACCTGATGGTCCTGCGCACCCTGATCGACGGCGATCCCACCGCCTGGACTACCGCCCCGGCCGAGATCCTCCAGGCGCTCGCACTGCCCGAGTTGCAGGCCTACTACCTGGCCGTCGCCGCAGACCACGCCTACACCCCCGGTGCCTTCCCCCACCGCGCCCTGACCGACGCCGTCGCCGCTGCTCTCGCCTGGCCCCCCACCCCCACGACGATGCCCACCCCCGCAGCGGACGACGAGGACGACGAGGCCCCGGCAGCCGACCTCGCCCAGCAGGCCGCCTTCCGCCTGCTGACCGCCGCGTGGCGCACCGACACCGACCTCGGCGACCACCTGCCCGTAGCCCTGGACCACCTCTACGCCCTGACCGAATCACTGACCACATCCGCCCCCGCGGACCCGCCCGCCACAGACACCACAGGCCCCGATCCCGCCGCCCACGCCCTGCGATGCCTGATGGAACACGCTCACCATCACACCCGCACCACCGGCCACGGACCGCCCGAGAAACTCATCACCCACCTGAGCGCCATCACCGGCGCCACCGGCCACACGCACCGTACTGCCACCGCCCTCGGCCCCCGTCTTCCCCTGCTCCACGACATGGCTCCCGCCTGGGTCCACGCCCACCGCACCACCCTGCTCACCCTCCCCGCCGACACCGCATCACCCGCCGACGCCTGGCTGCGCCGCGGCCCGCTGCACCCGCAGCTCCTCGCCGAACTCGACCGCGACCAACTCCTTCGCCGCCTACGCGACGACACCCCGCCCGAGATCGTCATCCACCTCGCTCACGCCCTGCTGCATAACCCCGCCCAACTGGGCGACCCGCACACGTTCTTCACCCACCTTGCCCACGGCAACAACGCACCGGCCACCGTCTCCCGCCTGCTGCACCGGATCGCCCTCGACACCCAACCGGCCACCACCGAGACGGCCGTCATCTTGTGGCGTGCCGCACTGGACGCCTCCCTTCCCGAAGGCGCCCTCGCTGGCGCCGGAGCCTTCGCCCGCACCGACATCGACGACACCGCCTGGCTGGAACTCACCCTCGCCTCCGCACGCCACACCCCCTCCCTCGACGACCCCGACCACATCGCCGAACGCACCTCCGACCACCCTCACAGCGCCACCGCCGCCCAGATCACCGCCCTTCTCCTCGCCCACCCCAGCCCCGACCCCTGGCGCGACAGCGCCGTCCGCGACCACGCCCGCAGCCAGCTCACCCACGCCGGCCAGCTTCCCCCCGCCCAGCAACCGGCCCCCGCCCTGCAGGAACTGCGCGATGCCCTGATCACCGCAGGCGACCTCGACGCCCACCGCCTCTACCCACCAAGCAGTCACTGACCGGCATCTGCATGCCCTCGCACGCCGTGCTCGGCCCCGGCCGGGTGAGGCATGCCTGCTCGCCCCGGGACAGCCCGGGGTTGGGATGACATCTGCGGAATATGTGGGCCCGGGTGGCGGCAGAGGACGCAGCACGCGCGGCTGCCCGCGCCACCGGCCTTTGGCACCGATCCGGCAAGCGGCCCAGTACCCTCAGAGCGACATCTGGAGCACTGGGATGTTTTTTGCGGAATCGGCTTCAACAGTCCTTTTCCAGTAAGGAACTTGGCCGAATGGCTGCAAGGATGACGGCACATGCCGGATGAACGCGACCCCGCGGTCTGGCGCCGCTTCCCCCACCACGTTGGGCCCCGCTGCCGGAGCCCTGTCGCCTCCAGGAGCCAGTTGTGACGTCCCCCGAGAACAATCCCGTACCTCCTTCCGCGCATGCGGTTCCCGCTGCCGACATGCCCCTGGCTGGCCCGGTCTCCTCGTCCGGGAACGAGGGAAGCAAGCGGCTCAACGGGCCGAGACCGCCATGATGACCGTTGTCTTCGGCACGGCGATTCTCCTGTATCTCACCGGGGCGACGTTCGGAGAGGTCATGCGCATGGTCGCCGCTGTGGGTGGGTTGGCGGCAGTGATTCTGGCCTCGGTGACCAGCCGGATCTCCGTACGCGGCTGGATCCGCAAGCTCGGCAAACTCGCCGGGGAGGAGTGAATGGCCGTGGGACGCACGGAGAACCCGGTCGTCCGGAAGGTGCCCGCCGTCGGCCGGCTCGCCGATTTCCAGCGCACATGGCGCGCGACTGCGGGCCTGACGTACGAGGATCTCGCGCGCGCCACCGGCTGGTCCGCCGCCACCCTGCGCAATGCCGCTTCCGGCCGCCGCCCGCCGCGCCGGGACGTCGTGCGTGACGCCGTCACCCACTGCGGCGGACCCGAGCAGGAGACCATCGACCTGTGGAGGCAGGCTCGTTACCACCAGCGGCTGGCCGACCGCCCCCGCCCCCAGGCTCCCGCCGCGCATCTGGTGCGCACTGTCGTCGACCTGGCCGCGCTCGTCGAGGAGCTGTACGAGAAGAACGGCGCCCCGTCGATGAGCGAGATGGAGCATCGTACGGACGGCCGGCTCGGGCACTCCACGGCGCACCGCCTCGTCACCAAGAGGACGATCCCGGCCGACCGGGACCAGTTCGCCGCCTTCCTCGACGCCGTCGAAGTCCACGAACCCCTGCGCTCCCAGTGCGTACAGGCATGGGACCGGGTGATCACCCTGAATGGCCCCGTACGGATCCAGCGCAAGGTGCCGCACCTGTGGCGACTGCGCCAGGAGTTGGACGCGCTGCGCACGGTTTTCTGGTGGCCGCGCTGGGCGCCCTGCGCTTGGCCGCCGGGCCCCTGACCGACCAGCAGATCTCAGAGCGCTCCGCCCGTATCGGGTTGTGGGCTCCTGGCACCGCCGTCGAGCGCATTATGGCCGGGCGGCAGCCGGGCGACCTCTTCTTCGGTCCTGTGCTCGGTGCGCTCGGCGTGCCGTCGGACGAGCAGATCCTGTGGCGGCAGGCACGGCAGAGGGTGTTGAGCGACGCCAGAGCACGACACGAGGTACATCTGCCCCTCCCCACCGCCTCCAGCCCCGAGGAGATACTGGGATGATCCGCCCGCCAACGAGGAGGGGACGGCTGTGCATTGCTTGAGGCGGCCTCAAACCGTTCGTGCCGACCGCTGCGCAGCCTTACAGTCCACGGTATGCCGACCCTTGCGAACGACCAGGAGTCCGCCGACCGCGCCCGGGCGACAGCCGCCAGCCTCCTCAAGGCCGCCGACGCGGCCATCGCCAACGGCGTGCGGGTGCCTGCGGACAAGGTGCGGGTGTTCGGCCCGGTCTACAGCTGGTGGCGTCTGGTCTGCCGCACCTCCGAGGCTGTCCTGCTGCTCACCGAGCGCGGCTTCACTCTCGAGGCGGCGCCGATGGTCCGCAACATCCTCAACCACGCGTACGCCATCAACTGGCTTGTCGACAACGGAGATGCCGCCGTCGACGCTTTGATCGCCCGCGGCGACGAGGAGCGTGAGGCGCTGTGCAGGAAGTTGGAGGCGACTGGCTGGCCCAATGCGGCCGAGTTCCGTGCCGCGCTCGACCAGGCCGCCGCCCAGCAGCCGGCCCCGCCCGTCCGCACCCCGGCCGAACAGGCTCTGCACGACAAGCTCAAGCACGAGCTGAAGAACTTCTACGACATGCTCGACCGCTACGACGTCGCTGAGATCTACCCCGTCTACTCGCACCTTTCCTCGCTCTCACACACCACCATCTCCACCGCGAGCGCATACGTCGAGCAGATGAGCGACGGCTCCCTACAGATCCGGCAGGAAGCCGCCGACCTCGGTCACGCCGACATCATCCAGCTGGCTCTGGCCCTCCTGCAGACCGCCACCGTGATGAGCCCTCTGATCGACGGCGACCCTCTGCGTGCCAGCATCGACGAGGCCGCCACCGAGCTGGGTCTGGAGAACACCCAACTCCTTCCCGTCCGCGTCAGATAAAAGGTTGGACCGCACTGCTTCCGGCCTGCGAACTCGGTGAGCCGGACGGCCAGCGCGCCCCGGAAACGAGGGAGCGAGCGGAACGGCCCGTCCAGCACCAGGTGGCAGGGGATCGCAGCAGGGTGGGGCAGGTGACTCGAAGACGTGACATCCAGTCGGTGCGGTGGTCCGGGTCGTCCGGTGGCACCTGGAAGCCCCGCTACTGGTACGAGGCCGGCACCTGCTTCAGTGCCGGCCTCGTCGTAGGGCTGTGCGCCGTCGGGCTCGGGGTGGGGCTACGCCGAGGCGGCGTAGCGGGCCCGATGGCCGGGGCCGGAGGGCCGGGGCGCAACAGGGGCGGGCGTGCTCTCGCCGGTGGGCGGGGCGGCGGTGCCCCCGGAGTACTTGCTCTGGAACAGGACGAGTTCGCCGTCGCGGACGACCACGGCGTCGATGCCGGTGTCGGGGGCGGTGCCGTTGCGGCGGGCCCGGCCCCGGGCGGTGAGGAGGTGGGTGAGCCCTGCGGTGAGCACCGTGCGCTGCTCGGCGGGGTCGAGCCCGGCGGAGACGCGGATGATGGGGTCGAGCCCGGCGGAGACGCGGCTGACGGGGTGAACCATTGCGGACTCCCCGTGGTCGACCGCGGAACGGTACGCCTCCCTCAGGTCCAGCTGCTCGGCGAGCGGCATGACGTGCGCGGACAGGCTGGCCTCGTTCCACCAGCCGCGGGCGGCCCGCTGGGCGGCGGACGCGGGCTGCTCGGCCCAGACATTGGTGTGGATGCGCTGCCAGGCTTCCTGCCAGCGGCCCATACGGCGGCGGTGGATGCCGCAGCCGCGCAGGAAGGCCGCGCACTGCTCCCAGGTCGCGGGCCGGGCTTCGCGGCGGGTGATGCGCCACAGGGTGGTCAGCGGCAGCAGCAGGGTCCCGTCGGCCTCGCCGGTGGTGGCGCGTTCCTGCAGGACGCGCAGGGGCGGGGCACCGGCCCGCTCGTAGGCGGCGGCCAGCGCGGCATCGAGGTCGGCGGGGGTGCGGATACTTCGCACGGCCGGGGCGTGCAGGTCGGCAAGGATGCCGCGCTCTTCGGCACGGGCGGCCCGCCACCGCTTCCGCGCCTCCAGCTCGTCCTCCATCGTGGCGCCGCAGGCGCGCACGTACGCGGTGACGACGTCCTCCTGGGGCAGCGTGCGGCCGCCGGCCGCCCGCTTGAGGGTGCTCGCGGAGACGGCGCCGCTCTCGTCCTGGGCGGTGCGCTCGGCGAGCTCGCTGAAGGTGAGCCGGCAGCGGTCCTTCAGCGCCCGCAGGAGCGCGGTGAGATGGGCGTGATGGCGCGAGCTCCGGCGGGTGCCGGAGGGCGCGGTCAAGGGCGAAGTCATCGGCCTGCCCTTCTACTTGCCGGCGTTCTCGGTGGGGGTGGCCGCGCGGACCACGCCCTGCGCGAGCGCGGTGAGCAGGCGCCGTCCGCCGCCGGCGGCGGCGATGGTGCCCGCGCCGATCGCGCCGCACCCCGCGAGCAGAGTGAGGATGTCGTCGACGGGCACGCCCTGCAGGACGAGGCCGGTGCCCAGGATGGGGAAGATGGTGATGCCGGCGACCTGCGCGGGCGTGAGCACCCGCACGGGGGTGCGGGATGGCTCGGACTCGGGCGCGCTCGCGCCGGGGTGGTGCGGGGACATAACGGGGTGTTCCTCCTGACCGGTGGCCCGGCTGCCGGTCCCGCGGACGGGATCCGGCGGCCAGGCGGGATGGGGGTGCTACTGGCCGCAAACCGGTGTCGCGAGACGGCAGTTGACGGCTGCCAGCCCTCCGGTGCCGACGAGCATGGCACGCCCCGCCCCACCCCGCTCACCCGGAGTGCCTGTTAAGACCGTAATGCCGGTTTGCCGGTCCACGGGTGTTCCAGGTACCTACCTAGACTGAGTTCACAACGGCTCGGCGTCGTCACCCGCGGTGGCCAGCACGTTGTCCCCCCGGGCCCGGCGACCGCGGTCCGCTCCTGTTTCAACCTGCCTTGCCCTCTCCGACAGAAGCGGCCGATGCTGCATCACAACCGGTAGTCGCAGCAGTACTGACCGCCGGTTCCCTGACCGCTACTGGCCGCAAACCGACGCGCCCCAGGGACAACTGCCGCAGGTCACGGTGACGCGTGCCCGCGGACGCGAGAGCCGGCCCCCCGACGCGAGGGTCGGCCCTCGCGCATACCCGCGCCACGGCGCGCCGCGGCATCAACGACACGATCTCCCTGCATGGACAGCCCCGGTCCGCCCGTCCACTGCGCCACCGTCACGAATCAGATGCCTCCACAGCACCGGTCCGCCGCGCCCGCGCACGCTCAGTGAAATCGTCCAGCCGCCCGATCCAGGCCCGTCCGAAAGCCTCCACCCCGTCCTGTTCGGCCCCGGGCAGCCGCAGCAACCCGCCCGAACTGTGAGCGTGTTCGGTGAGCACTGACTCCAACCATGCGGCGAGAGCCGCGACTTCGGGGGCGAGACACGTGGACAGGGCGTGGACGACACCACTCGGGTTGATCATGAGCGGAACCATCTGGGCCACGATCAGCGCGAACCCGGACTCCTCCAGCTCTGTGCGCAGCCGGGCGAGGCCATGGGTCTCGGGCATCCCGAAGCCGCGCATCAGGTACAGGCCGCCGACCCCGGCGAGCACCTGGGCAGCGTGGCGCGCGGCAGCCATGTCGTGCACGCCGGCCGCCTCCAGGCGGCCGAGCGGGTCGACGGACCCGGCCTGGATCCAGCCGTCGAACTCGCCGCTCTCCTCGGCCTGCTGCGCATCGGGGGTGATCTCGCTCCAGTCGATGCCGGGCATCAGCACGGCGAGCGCCTCGACGAGCGCCTCGCTGCCGACCTCACCGGCCCCCATCCCGGCAGCCGCGGCCAGGCGCACCGCCCCGCGCCGCAACCGGCGCTCCCTGCTGCGGTCCAGTTCGGCCTCGGGGTCCTCGAGCACCCGCCGCATCTCCTGCGGATCGGGCGGGCCAGCCGGACCGTGTCCCAGTACCCGCCCGGCCTCGGTGTAGAAGGCGTCCTGCGCGGCCTCGCCACCCTCGCCCGCGGCGCGCGCGGCCACCACCAGACGCTGCGCCGAGGACCGGCTCATCGCCCACACCAGGGCCTCGTGCACGGCCGGCCAAGGCGGCTCCGGTACCGCCAACTCGCCCGGCAGCGCCGGGCGTCCGGCCTCGGCATACCAGGCGATCACCGTCCACCGCAGGTCCCGCCCCGGCCGCGCACGCCGCCCCAGCGCCGCCGCAACAGCGACCGTCTCCTCGGCCAACACCGACACGGAGCCACGCCCGCGCCCAAGCCACCGCCGCGCATGCCCGGGCAGCAGCCCCGCCCCACGCCACCGCTCCAGCTGCGCCGCCGACACCCGCACCCCGAGCGCCTCCAGACGCTCGATCAGCTCCGCATCCGCCGCGCTCGGCACCCCTCTGGCCACACCCCAGGTTAGAACCCCGCGAGGCACCCGGAAAAGACCGGTCACGTGCGCGCTGAACTGGGCAGACAACAGGGCTCCGACACAAAGGGCCCGGTACCCCAGCCCGCGAAGGAGCCGTCCACCCATGCCCGCCCGCCCCCGCCGCACCCGTCAGCGCTCCGCCCGCACGGCCACCGCGGCCGCTACCGTGCTCCTGCTCGCCCCGACCGGCCGCACCGCCCTCACCTACGCCGGCGCTGCCCTCCTGCTGCTCCTGGCCCTCACCGCCGCCCTCGCCCTCGGCGCCGCCTACGCCCCCCGCCCGGCTCACCGCACCGCCGCCCGCCACACCCTCCACCTCCTCCTGCGCCTCGCCCCTGGTACCCCGACCGCCCACAGGGAACGGGCGAGGGGCATCGCTGACGAACTGACGGTGAGGGAGGACGCCACCAGCACCGGCCACGCAAGGCATCGTCATCCGTGTACCAGCCGCAGTGCACCCTTGCCATACTGGCGGCCGGGGGTGCGGGATGGCAGAACAGCGGCTGTCACGTCAGGAGCTGATACGGCGCCGCCGCCGGAGCGGTTTCGTGGGCCGGCACAGCGAGGTGAACGCGTTCAGGGAGAACCTCGCCCGGGATCCGGAAAACGACGACTACCAGTTCCTCTTCCACGTCCGGGGCAACGCCGGCGTGGGCAAGACGTCGCTGTTACGGCAGTGGGAGATGGTCGCCAGGGAGCAGGGCGCGGCCACGGTGTATCTCGACGACCTCGTGCACAGCGCCGTGGAGGCGATGGCGCAGATCGCCGACCAGCTCGGCCTTCAGGGCCTGCAACTGCGCGGCTTCGACAAGCTGCTGGCGATCTTGCGCCAGCGCGAGCACGAGGCGCAGTCGGCCCGGGATACCCAGACGACCGTAGAGAGCGCCGGAGCAGAGCCGTCTGCGGCCTCGCTGCCGTCGTCGGTCGCAGCGCAGGTGGGGTTGGTCGGCCTCGGGATGATCCCGGGTGTGGGGGCATTCGCCGGTGCCGTCGATCCGCAGCAGGTCGCCCAGGGTGCGGACCGGCTACGCGCCGCGCTGGGCGCACGGCTACTGCTGCTCCGCATTGCCACGGCACTCGACCACCCACCCGAAGGCGCCGACACCAAACGAACCACCTGGACGCGAAAACTGCTCGCCCCCGTCCTGCGCGCCCTTGATTCCTGAAGATCTCCCCGCACCGGGCTCCTCACAAAGGGTGTACTACCGGGGCGGTCACCTCCGTAACGGGGGAGACCCAAGACTCGAATCTTCCATAGTTCTGAAGATAAGGAAGCAGCCCAACCAACCACGTGCCGGATCGGCTATCTGATGAGGCATCAACAGGAAGCCGACGGACCGCACACGCTGCCCCCTAGCAAGCCAAGGCCGGCCACGGAGTGGACGGCCCATCAACTCACCGTGAGTACAGCCCAGTTGCAGATAAAGACCGTCGGGTCCCGATCGCGGAGCGATTGGGACACCACCCTCTGATCCGCGGAGCGGATCAACCGGGCCCGGCGGGCCCGGACGTCTCCGCGGAGCGGAGACGTGGTACCGACGCGTAGCGTCGGCGCGTCGTTCCTGCGGAGCAGGACGCGCG
>NZ_JBIWFS010000014.1:0-157097 GCF_044763135.1 Streptomyces sp. NPDC096205
GACAACGCGGCTGGGGGTCCCCCCACGCCCTTAAGGCAGTGGGGGAGTGCGTGCCAGACCCCGCGACGCCGGCATGATCCAAACGACAGGCCCTAGGGCCTGTCTTCCGCCTCCTGGCCGGCCTGATCCGGAAGACAGGCCCTAATCCCCGCCCCGCTCTCTCCGGTGCAGCTCATGCCGCGCAGCCTTACGCTCCAGCCGACGCCGCTCCCGATCGGCACGCGTGAGCTTGCGCTCCACCCCCACCCCACCCCAGAAGGCGAACCCGGTGATGACCACGCGCGGAGCGCCCGGCTCGCCCGGCACGCCCTCCTCGCTGTGGTCGAAGCCGCCCATGATGCCGATACCGCGGACGACGACCTCGACGCCGGGCGGCACGGTCACCTGCATCCCGCCCATGATCGCCACGCAGTTGATCACGACCTCGCGGTCGGCGAAGTTCGCCTCGCGCAGGTCGAGTTCGCCGCCGCCCCAGAAGGCGAAGCAGGTGAACTTGCGCGGCACGGTCCAGCGCCCCTTGCGCTGGAAGCCGCCCATCACCGCGAAGGCGCCCGTGGACGAGCCCTCCCCGCCGACGATCCGCGACGCCCAACTCCCCGTCTCCGCGGGCGCCTTGGTGAAAGACACCACGGACGGCGCGCCTCCCGGACCGGGCAGGTCACGCGTGATCGGGGTCAACTCGCCGTAGGTACGGGCCTGGTAGGTGGCCTCCAGCCGCTCCTCGAACTCCGCCATGTCCAGCCGGCCCTCCGCGAGGGCGTCCCGCAGGATCTCGGCGACCTGCTCACGGTCGGCGTCGGAGGCCCGCAGCTCCGGGGCATCGTCGGTCATACGAGCAGCCTACGAGGTCCGGGCCGCGCGCACTATGCGGTCGCCCTGCCCTCGTACATTCTCGCGATCACGGCCTCGATGTCCGGCTCCCGCACCGACAGGTCCACCAGCGGGAAACGGTCCGCGATCTCGGCGACCAGCGGCGCCGCCGACTGCGACGCCGGGAAGGCCAGCCACTGGCGCGGCCCCTCCACGCGGACCACCCGGGCGGGGGCGACCTCGATCGGCGGCATCTCGCGCTCCAGGTCGACGACCAGCGTCCGCTCGCTCTCCCCCGCCTCGTGCAGACCCGCGAGGGCGCCGTCGTACATCAGACGGCCGTGGTCGATGACCATCACCCGGGAGCAGAGCTGCTCGATGTCCTGGAGGTCGTGCGTGGTCAGCAGCACGGTCGTGCCGCGCTCGGTGTTCAGCTCCCGCAGGAACGCGCGCACCTTCGCCTTGGAGATGACGTCCAGGCCGATCGTCGGCTCGTCGAGGTAGAGCACCTCGGGATCGTGCAGCAGGGCGGCCGCGATGTCGCCGCGCATGCGCTGGCCGAGGGAGAGCTGCCGTACGGGGACCTCCAACAGGTCGGCCAGATCCAGCAGTTCCACGAGGCGGTCGAGGTTGGTGCGGTAGCGGGCGTCGGGGATGCGGTACATGCGGTGCATCAGCCGGTAGGAGTCGATCAGCGGCAGGTCCCACCACAGGGTCGTGCGCTGCCCGAAGACCACGCCGATGCGGTGCGCGAGCCGGACCCGCTCCCGGGCGGGCTCGATGCCGGCCACCCGCAGCCGGCCCCCGCTGGGGGTGAGGATGCCGGTCAGCATCTTGATCGTGGTCGACTTCCCGGCGCCGTTGGGGCCGATGTAGCCGACCATCTCGCCGCGCCCGATGGTGAAGGACAGCCCGTCGACCGCCCTCACCTGCTTGCGCTCCCGCTTCAGAAAGCCCGTCCTGCGGCGGACGTCGAAGACCTTCTCGACACCGTCCACCTCGATGAAATGCTCAGCCATCCGACCTCAACTCCCCGTGCTCCGATACGACCTCAGGCCCGCCCGCCACGCCAGCCCGGCCGGCACGCAGAACGCCACCGCGACCAGCGGCGTCAGGAACGCCGCCCACTGCGGCAGCCCGATCGGGTAGGGCCGGTCCAGCAGATAGGCGGCGGGCACCCAGTTGACGAAGGCCAGCGGCAGCAGGAAGGTCACCCCGCGCACCAGGTCCTTGCCGAACACGCCCGGCGGGTACTGCAGCAGGGTGTTCCCGCCGTACGTGAACGCGTTCTGCACCTCGGTCGCGTCCTGCGCCAGGAACTGGAAGGCGGCGCCCCCGACGAAGATCGCCCCGAAGATCACCGCGCCGCCGGCCAGCATCATCGGCACCAGCAGCACCTTCGGCAGACTCCAGGCGACATCCACCGACACCAGCCCGTACGCCAGCACCAGCACGCCCTGGGTGATCCGGCCCAGCCTGCGCAGCGCGAAGCGGTCGGCGCCGACCTGGGCGAGCACCGGCGCGGGCCGCACCAGGAGCGTGTCGAAGGAGCCGTCCCTGATCCGGGCGCCGAGGGAGTCCATCGAGCCCAGCGTCAGATCGGCAAAGCCGAACGCGGTCGCCGACAGGCCGTACAGCAGGGCGACCTCCGGCAGGGTCCAGCCGCCCAGCGAGTCGACCTGCGAGAACATCAGCAGGATGCCGACGAAGTCCAGCGCGGTCAGCAGCAGGTTGCCGATCACCGTCAGGAGGAAGGACGAGCGGTAGGCGACGGTGGAGCGGATCCACATCCCGGCGATCAGCCCATAGGCCCGCAGCCCCTCCCGGAACCGGGAACCGGCCCCCTCGAAGTACGCGCGGCCGGGCTCCGGCACAGCGCTGTCAGCCACCCTGCACCACCACCCGCCGGGTCGCGGCCTGCTGCACCAGCCGGCCCGCCGCGAGCAGCGCCACGGCCCACGCGGCCTGGAAGACGTACGCCCCGAGCGCCCCGGACGTGCCCATCAGCACATCGGCCGGCATCTGCAGCTGCGCCGCCCACGGCAGCCCCCGGGCGAGATCGCCGAGCACACCCGGGAAGGCGTTCAGCGGCAGCAGCATCCCCGAGAAGAAGACGCCCGTGACCATCACGGCCTGGGAGATCCCCCGGTCGTCCATGAGCCAGAACACACCCAGCGCGGCCAGGTAGCGGATGCCGAAGCTGACGAACATCGCGAGCAGCAGCGCCACGAAGAACGCGGCCCAGGCGGTGACGTCGGTGGGCAGCGCCATGTCGAAGACCAGCGCGCCGAAGGTGAACGGGATCACCCCGCGCCCGATCAGCTGGAACATCGACCGGCCCAAGTCGGTCGCCAGCCACCACAGCTGGAGGTCGGCGGGCCGGTACAGGTCGATCGCGATCTCGCCCGTGCGGATGCGCGCCATCAGGTCCTTCTCGGCGCCCCCGCCCTGGATCGCCAGCGTCGAGTACAGCGCCTGCCCCAGCCAGGCGTAGGTGACCGCCTGTGTCTGGTCGTACCCGCCGAGGTGAGGTCTCTCGTCCCACAGCGCCAGATACGTGGAGACGATGATCACGCCGAACACGGTGTTCGTGAACACCCCGGCGGCCGTCGCCGCCCGATAAGTGGCGTACCGTCGGAATCCCCCCGCCGCGACGGCCGCGTACAACCGTGCCGTCCCCACACCGCACCTCCCCCAGGAACCGCCTGCACACGCAAAGCGCAGGAGCCTACCGGGGGTGCGCGGCGACCTGCCACACAGTTTTCGGCGAACGCGTGCCGCTCTCCGGGAACGGAACGCGTGGTGCGAGAGTCTTCATCTGGGGGCGAAGAAGGCGTACGAGGGCGTACGGGAACGAACGTACGACGCGACACAGGAGTCCGTGCACGAGATGAGCGACGAGCCGCAGCCGCAGCGACCGGCCGAGGGCTGGGCACCGGGAACCGAGCCGGGGACCCCGGCGGGCGAGGTGCCGGGGGACGGCGCAAAGCCCAAGCGGCCCAAGCGCACCGGGTGGCGCCGACTGGTGCCGACCTGGCGGATGGTGCTGGGCACCTTCGTCGTCGGCGTCCTGCTGATCGCCGGCCTGTTCTTCCTCGGCTACTCGATGGTCAAGATCCCGCCGGCGAACGCGCTCGCGACCAAGCAGAGCAACGTCTACCTCTACGCCGACGGCAGCCAGCTGGCCCGCGACGGCGAGATCAACCGGGAGAACGTCTCCCTCGCGCAGATCTCCCTGGACGCCCAGCACGCCGTCCTGGCCGCCGAGGACCGCGACTTCTACTCCGAGTCGGCCGTCGACCCCAAGGCGATGGTCCGCGCCGCCTGGAACACCGCGACCGGCAAGGGCAAGCAGTCCGGCTCGACGATCACCCAGCAGTACGTGAAGAACTACTACCTCGCCCAGGAGCAGACCCTCACCCGCAAGGCGAAGGAGTTCTTCATCTCCATCAAGCTGGACCGCGAGACGTCCAAGGACGAGATCCTCCAGGGCTACCTCAACACCAGCTACTTCGGCCGCAACGCCTACGGCGTCCAGGCCGCGGCCCAGGCCTACTACGGCGTCGACGCCACCGAACTCGACGCCGCCAAGGGCGCCTACCTCGCGGCGCTGCTCAACGCGCCCAGCGAGTACGACGTGGTCGCGCACCCGGAGAACCGCCGGGCCGCCGAGGCCCGCTGGAACTACGTCCTGGACGGCATGGTCTCCGAAGGCTGGCTGTCCGCCGCCGAGCGGCAGGGCATCAAGTTCCCGGCGCCGAAGGAGGCCACCGTCTCCACCGGCCTGTCCGGGCAGCGCGGCTATGTCGTCGACGCGATCAAGCAGTACCTCACCGAGCACGACGTCCTCAGCACCGAGGAACTGGAGCGGGGCGGCTACCGCATCACCACCACGCTCCAGAAGAGCAAGCAGAACGCCTTCGTGAAGGCCGTGAACGACCAGCTGATGTCCAAGCTGGACAAGAAGAACCGCGAGGTCGACAACTACGTCCGCGCGGGCGGCGCCGCCGTCGAGCCGAAGACCGGCAAGGTCGTGGCGATGTACGGCGGCATCGACTACGTCAAGCAGTACACCAACGGCGCCACCCGCCGGGACTTCCAGGTCGGCTCCACCTTCAAGCCGTTCGTGTTCACCGCGGCCGCGCAGAACGCGTCCACCACCCAGGACGGCCGCCCCATCACCCCGAACACGGTCTACGACGGCACCAACGAGCGCCCGGTCGAGGGCTGGGACGGCGGCCACTACGCCCCGGAGAACGAGGACTACGTCGACTACGGCGACATCTCCGTCCGCGAGGCCACCGACAAGTCCGTGAACTCGGTGTTCGCCCAGATGGCGGTGGACGTGGGCGTCGAGAAGGTCAGGAAGACCGCGATCGGCCTGGGCCTGCCCGCCGACACCCCCGAGCTGCAGGAGGCCGGGCCGTCCATCGCGCTCGGCGTCGCGCAGGCCAGCGTGCTGGACATGGCGGAGGCGTACGCGACGCTCGCCAACCACGGCAAGCACGGCACGTACACCCTGGTCGAGAAGATCACCAAGGACGGCAGCGAGGAGATCCGGCTGCCCGCGCGCAGCACCGAGCAGGTCGTCAGCCGGGAGGCCGCCGACACCACCACGTCCATCCTGCAGAGCGTGGTCGAGAACGGAACCGCCTACGCCGCCCAGGAGGCGGGCCGCCCCGCCGCCGGCAAGACCGGCACGGCGGAGGACGACAAGGCCGCGTGGTTCGCGGGCTACACCCCCGACCTGGCCACCGTGGTCGCCGTGATGGGCCAGAACCCGGAGACGGCCGAGCACGAGCCGCTGTACAACGCACTGGGTCTGGACCGCATCAACGGCGGCGGGCCGCCCGGGGACATCTGGGCGCAGTTCACCCGGGACGCCCTGGAGGGCACGCCGGTCACCGACTTCGACCTGTGGGTGCAGGAGGAGGAGGGCACGTGGGACCTGCCGACCGAGGAGCCCTCCGAGGAGGAGCCCACGGACGAGCCGTCCACGCAGGCGCCGACCGAGGAGGAGGAAGAGCCCTCCGACACGCCGTCCCCCGGCGGTACGACGGACGGCGGGACCACCGGGGACAGCGGCGTGGTGACCGGCGGCGGAGGCGTCGTCACGGGCGGCACGACCGAGGGCGGGGGCGTCGTCACGGGCGGCACGACCGGCGACGGCGGGACGACCACGGACGGCGGCACCACCGGCGACGGGGGCACCACGGACGGCGGGACGGACGCCGGCGGCGGCGGGGGCGACACGGACGGCGGCCTGGTCACGGGCGGCGGAGACCTGAGAGGTCAGTGACCTGTTCGAGAGGTCCGTGGCCTTTTCGAGAGGTCAGTGGCCTGAGGTTTCGAGAGGTCAGTGGCCTGAGGTCGCCTTCAGGCCCACCACGGCGACCAGCAGCAGACAGATGAAGAAGATCCGGGCGGCGGTGGCCGGCTCACCGAGCACCACCATGCCGAGCACCGCCGCACCGGCCGCACCGATGCCGACCCAGACGCCGTAGGCGGTGCCGATGGGCAGCGTGCGGGCGGCGTAGGACAGCAGCACCATGCTGGCGACGATGCCGGCGCCGGTGAACAGGCTGGGGACGAGGCGGGTGAACCCGTCGGTGTACTTCATCCCGATCGACCAGCCGACCTCGAGCAGACCGGCGACGACGAGCAGAACCCAGGCCATGGGGAGCACCTCCGAGAGACAGACATGTCAGGGGGTGCGTCGTCTTTGCGCGTCCGCCGCGGTGCGGCGGCCCCGGTACGGCGCGTCTCGTCGGGGGTCTCCTTCGAATCTAGCAAGAAAACGAGTGAGGGGCCGGTGACGATGGTCACCGGCCCCTCACCCGGGCATTGATTCAAAGGTAATTCAGAGATACAGGCCGGTGGAGTCCTCGGACCCCTCGAACCGGTCGGCGGCGACGGCGTGCAGGTCGCGCTCGCGCATCAGCACGTACGCGGTGCCGCGCACCTCCACCTCGGCACGGTCCTCCGGGTCGTACAGGACGCGGTCCCCGGGCTCCACGGTCCGTACGTTCTGCCCCACCGCGACGACCTCCGCCCACGCCAGCCGACGGCCCACGGCGGCCGTGGCGGGGATCAGGATGCCGCCGCCGGAACGCCGCTCGCCCTCGCTGGTGTCCTGCCGCACGAGGACTCGGTCGTGCAGCATGCGGATGGGCAGCTTGTCGTGATGGGTGCTGTCGTTTCTGTTGGCGCTCACACCTCGAACCTACCTGCCTTCAGCACATGAGGACGCGAGAGGGTCAGCCCCTGCGGCGCCGGGTGCCGAGGGCGAGCAGCCCGACGACACCGACGGCGAGGAGCGCGACCGGAAGGACCCGCTCCAGGCGAGGCGCTCCCTCGTCGTCCACGAACTTCTCCCTGACCTCGGTCACGACCCGGTTGACCTGCACATAGGCCTTGCCCAGGGTGTGATCGACATTCGCCACGACCTTGGCCTTGGCGTCGCCGACGATGGTCTTCGGGTGCACCCGCACGCCGATCTCGTCGAGCGTCTCGGCCAGCACTTCGCGGCGGCGCCTGATGTCCGCCTCGATCTGCGCCGGGGTTCTGGTGTCCGACGTGTCCGCCACCGTACGGCCTCCGTGTCTGCTGATGCTGTCCCGGACAGTCTGTCAGCTCAACGCCCGCCCGCACTGTCAGGACCCCCGGTTAGTCTCGTTGGCATGAGCGAACGACTTCAGCCCGGGGACGTGGCCCCCGCCTTCACCCTCCCCGACGCGGACGGCAACGAGGTCTCCCTGTCGGACCACAAGGGCCGCAAGGTCATCGTGTACTTCTACCCCGCCGCCCTCACGCCCGGCTGCACCAAGCAGGCCTGCGACTTCACGGACAACCTCGACCTCCTGGCCGGCGCCGGCTACGACGTCATCGGCATCTCCCCCGACGCCCCGGACAAGCTGGCCAAGTTCCGTGACAAGGAGTCCCTGAAGGTCACGCTGCTGGCGGACCCGGAGAAGACGGTCACGGAGTCCTACGGCGCCTTCGGCGAGAAGAAGAACTACGGCAAGACCTACATGGGCGTCATCCGCTCCACGATCGTCGTCGACGAGGAGGGCAAGGTCGAACGAGCCCTCTACAACGTCCGCGCGACGGGACACGTGGCCAAGATCATCAAGGATCTGGGCATCTGATCGACCCACCCCGCTCCGGCTCGAACCGGCGTGACCATCCGCTCCTCGGATCGCTGATCCGTGGGAAGGGGGAACGTCCGGTCGGGCCGGGAGGGGGACGGGTGGACCATGAGGCACTCACCTCCGCGGTGAGCCAGTCGCGCACATGGAACGAACTGATGCGCCGGCTTGGCCTCAAGCCCAGCGGAGGTCAGCGGCGCGCGCTCCAGCGGGAGGTTGCCGCACACGGCATCGACATCAGCCACTTCACCAGGCACCGGTACTCGGACCCGGCCATAGCCGCGGCGGCGGCGTGCTCCTCGACCTTGCGGGAGGTGGCCCTGAAGCTCGCCGCGACTCCCGCAACCGGCACGCTTGCCCATATCCGGCGCCGCATCGAGGCCGCCGGCCTCGACACCAGCCATTTCAAGCGGCGGAGCTGGGGAGCGGCTCCACGACCGCGCTCACGGGCCGCGGACGAGTGCGTGTCCTGCGGCAACAACGGGGAATGGCTCGGGCAGTCGATCACGCTCCAGATCGACCACATCGACGGCGACTGGCTCGACAACCGCGCGGAAAACCTTCGCTACCTCTGCCCTAACTGCCCTGCGCTGACCGCCACATGGTGTCGCAAGAAGGCCCGGCGCGGGGAGAGCGGGCACCCCCGTACACTGTGGTCACCTGACGGCACCGGCTAGCCGGATGTCCGTTTTTAGGGCGGTCGTGGCGAAATAGGCGATACGCGCGGGTTTTAGGTGCCCGTGGGAGAAATCCCGTGTGGGTTCGAGTCCCACCGACCGCACTCTTCTTCGGTTCGTGCGCCGGCGGGACCGAACCGGTCGCTGTCAGCCCCCCAACAGCTCCCGCACCACAGGCACGAGTCCCCTGAACGCCTTGCCCCGGTGGCTGATCGCGTTCTTCTCGGCCGGGGTCAGCTCCGCGCAGGTGCGGGTCTCGCCCTCGGGCTGGAGGATCGGGTCGTAGCCGAAGCCGCCGGTGCCGGCGGGGGTGTGGCGCAGGGTGCCCAGGAGGCGGCCCTCGACGACGCGCTCCGTGCCGTCGGGCAGGGCGAGGGCGGCGGCGCAGGCGAAGTGGGCACCGCGGTGTTCGTCGGCGATGTCGGAGAGCTGGGCGAGGAGCAGGTCGAGGTTGGCCCGGTCGTCGCCGTGCCGGCCGGCCCAGCGGGCGGAGAAGATGCCGGGGGCGCCGTTCAGGACGTCGACACAGAGGCCGGAGTCGTCGGCGACGGCGGGCAGGCCGGTGGCCTGGGCGAGGGCGTGCGCCTTGAGCAGGGCGTTCTCGGCGAAGGTGACGCCGGTTTCCTTGACATCGGGGACGTCGGGGTAGGCGTCGGCGCCGACGAGTTCGTGCGGCAGCCCTGCGTCGGCGAGGATCGCCCTCAGCTCGGTGATCTTTCCGGCGTTGCGGGTGGCGAGGATCAAGCGGGTCATGGCGTCCAGTATCGCGGTACGGCCATGACCCGCTCGCGGTGCCTCACGAGCGGCACCCGGAAGTGCCTTACGGCGTGCAGACCTTGGTGAGTTCGCCGGCCGCGTCGGTGACGCCGCTGATGTCGGGCGTCTCGTCGCCGTTGTCGATGGCGGTGGTGACCTCGGTCAGTGCCTTGCGCAGGTCCTCGGTGGCCTTGTCGAGGTCGGCGTCGCCGGTCTCGGTGTCTATCTTGTCGAGGCTCTCACCGACGGCGTCGATGGCCTCGTCGGTCTTGCCGGGGTCGTCGGCGGCGTTCTCGACCGCCTGCTGGAGGTCGGTCACGGCATCGGCGACGGCGTCGGCGGTCTCGACGCAGTTCAGCGCCTTGTCGACGGCGTCGCAGCCGGTGGTCAGGCCGGCCGTCAGCACGACGGCCGCCAGGGTGGCGGCGACGGCTGCGGTACGGCGGCGTCGGCGGCTCGCGGCCATGGAAACGGTCCCTCCCTCTGGGCCTTGCGGCCCCTCAACGGCCGGGCGCACAGGGGTGAGCCGGTGCGCCCGTATTCCTAGTGACGCGGCGGCGGGCGGCCCGGTTGCCCGGACCGCCCGCCGTCACTGTCGGTGCGTTACTGCGCGAGCGCCTTGGTCTGCAGCGCGGCCAGGTCGGCGCAGCCGGCGACCGCGAGGTCGAGCAGGGCGTCGAGTTCGTCGCGCGCGAAGGGCTGGGCCTCGGCGGTGCCCTGGACCTCGACGAAGCGTCCGTCGCCGGTGCAGACGACGTTCATGTCGGTCTCGGCCCGTACGTCCTCCTCGTAGCAGAGGTCGAGGAGGGGGACGCCGCCGACGATGCCGACGGAGACGGCGGAGACGCTGCCGGTCAGGGGCTTGCGGCCGGGCTTGATCAGCTTCTTGCCCTGGGCCCAGGCGATGGCGTCGGCGAGGGCGACGTAGGCGCCGGTGATGGCTGCCGTACGGGTGCCGCCGTCGGCCTGGAGGACGTCGCAGTCCAGGACGATCGTGTTCTCGCCGAGGGCCTTGTAGTCGATGACGGCGCGCAGGGAGCGGCCGATGAGGCGGGAGATCTCGTGGGTGCGGCCGCCGATCCTGCCCTTGACGGCCTCGCGGTCGCCGCGGGTGTTGGTGGCGCGGGGCAGCATGGAGTACTCCGCGGTGACCCAGCCCTCGCCGCTGCCCTTGCGCCAGCGCGGGACGCCTTCGGTGAAGGAGGCGGTGCAGAGGACCTTCGTGTCACCGAAGGAGACGAGGACGGAGCCCTCGGCGTGCTTGCTCCAGCCGCGCTCGATGGTGACCGGGCGGAGCTGTTCGGGGGTGCGGCCGTCGATTCGAGACATGGCCACGAGCCTATCGGGAGCAGCGCGAGGGGCTCCTCCCGCGGTGGGAAGAGCCCCTTACAGGTGAACCGGGAGGCTCACATCATGTCTTCGATGTCCGCGGCGATCGGGTCGGCGTCGGTGCCGATGACGACCTGGACGGCGGTGCCCATCTTCACGACGCCGTGGGCGCCGGCGGCCTTCAGGGCGGCCTCGTCGACCAGCGAAGGGTCGTGGACCTCGGTGCGCAGGCGGGTGATGCAGCCCTCGACCTCTTCGATGTTGTCGATGCCGCCGAGCCCGGCAACGATCTTCTCAGCCTTGCTGGCCATGTTCTTTCTCCCTGATCCGAACCGCTTTGTCGCAGTAACCCACAGTTGGCCCATTTTCGCGAGCGATTGTGCCGCTGGTACCGAAAGATGACGTCACAGCAACGAAATCGTCCGTGACTGGTCTACACCACCTGACAGGCGGTCGCCAAACCATGAGTGAAGAAGCCGTCAGCCCCCCGCGCGCTCGCTGGAACAACCTGTTCCAGGGGCTGCAGAAGATGGGCCGCAGCCTTCAGCTCCCCATCGCCGTGCTGCCGGCGGCGGGCATCCTCAACCGGCTCGGCCAGCCGGACGTGTTCGGCAAGGACGGGCTCGGCTGGACGGACGTGTCCAAGGTCATGGCGGGCGCGGGCGGCGCGCTGCTGGACGGGGCGCTGGGGCTGCCGCTGCTGTTCTGTGTGGGTGTGGCCATCGGTATGGCGAAGAAGTCCGACGGTTCGACGGCGCTGGCCGCGCTGGCGGGGTTTCTCGTCTACTACAACGTGCTGCGCCAGTTCCCGGAGGACTGCCCGGCGGGGACGAAGCCGGTCCCCAACATCGGCTGCCAGGGCAACATCGACGCGACGGTGACGGCGTTCACCTACCAGAACCCGGGCGTCTTCGGCGGCATCGTGATGGGCCTGCTGGCGGCGTTCTTCTGGCAGCGCTACCACCGCACCAAGCTGGTGGACTGGCTGGGCTTCTTCAACGGGCGTCGGCTGGTGCCGATCATCATGGCGTTCGTCGCGATCGCCTTCGCGGCCCTGTGCCTGTGGGTCTGGCCGCCGATCGGTGACGCGCTGGAGAGCTTCAGCGACTGGCTGAGCGACGCGGGCGCCTGGGGTGCGGGCATCTTCGGCATCGCGAACCGTGCGCTGCTGGTGATCGGGCTGCACCAGTTCCTGAACGTGCCGATCTGGTTCCAGTTCGGGACGTACACCAAGCCGGACGGCTCCGCGGTGCACGGCGACATCAACATGTTCCTGGCGGGCGACCCGGACGCGGGCCAGTTCCTCACCGGTTTCTTCCCGATCATGATGTTCGCCCTGCCGGCGGCCGCTCTGGCGATCACCCACACCGCCCGCCCCGAGCGCCGCAAGGAGGTCGGCGGCCTGATGCTCTCGGTGGCCCTGACCTCGTTCGTGACGGGCATCACCGAGCCGATCGAGTACTCGTTCCTGTTCATCGCGCCCGCGCTGTACGCGGTGCACGCGCTGCTGACGGGCGTCTCGATGGCGGTGACCTGGGCCCTGGGCGTCCACGACGGCTTCAGCTTCTCGGCCGGCCTCATCGACTACATCATCAACTGGAACCTGGCCACGAAACCGTGGCTGATCATCCCCATCGGCCTGGTCTTCGCGGCCGTCTACTACGCCGTCTTCCGCTTCGCGATCACAAAGTTCGACCTCAAGACACCCGGCCGCGAGCCGGAGGAGGAACACGAGGACGTCACCAAGGCCTGAACTCCCCGCCCCTCAAGGCCCCTTGGACCCCCGGTCCGAGGGGCCTTTCCGTCGCCCTTTCCGTGACCCTTTGCGCGGCCTTTCGCGTGGCCTTTTGCGTCGCCCCGCCGGGCACTGCGCGTAGCGCCGCGGTAGCAGGAATCGCGGGTTCCTTATACGCCCTTCACCGTGCTACAACAGGTCTACACCACTGAGTGGTGTAGACCATGCGGAGGTCCCGAACGGGCGCCGCAACCCACCTGAGACGCCGCCGTCCCTTCCCATGTCCTGGGCGGCGCCTTGCCCACTGGAGGAAGTTGTGACCACGGCCAGCGCCGCTCCCGCGGCCGACAAGAAGGGCGCCGGGGTGATGTCGGTCCTGCAGCGCATCGGCCGCAGCCTCATGCTGCCGGTTGCCGTGCTGCCGGCCGCCGCCCTCCTGGTGCGCCTCGGCAACACCGACATGCTCGGTCGCCCAGAGTTCCCGACCTTCCTCACGAAGATCGCGGGCTTCATGGCGGCGGGCGGCAACGCGATCCTCGACAACATGGCGCTGCTGTTCGCCGTGGGTATCGCGATCGGCTTCGCGAAGAAGTCGGACGGCTCCACGGCGCTCGCGGCCGTCGCCGGCTACCTCGTGTTCAAGAACGTGCTGGCCACGTTCACGGACGGCAGCCTGCCCAAGAAGGAAGCCATAGTCGACGGCAAGATCGTGATGGTCGAGCAGGCCGTCGACGCCAAGGTCCTCGGCGGTGTGGTCATGGGCCTCGTCGTGGCCCTGCTCTACCAGCGCTTCTACCGCACCAAGCTGCCCGACTGGGCGGGCTTCTTCGGTGGCCGCCGCCTGGTCCCGATCCTGTCGGCCTTCGCGGGTCTGATCATCGGCATCGTCTTCGGCTACATCTGGCCGATCCTCGGTACGGGTCTGCACAACTTCGGTGAGTGGCTGGTCGGCTCCGGCGCCGTCGGCGCGGGCATCTTCGGTGTGGCCAACCGTGCGCTGATCCCGATCGGCATGCACCACCTGCTGAACTCCTTCCCGTGGTTCCAGGCCGGCGAGTACCAGGGCAAGAGCGGCGACATCGGCCGCTTCCTGGCGGGTGACCCGGCCGCGGGCCAGTTCATGACCGGCTTCTTCCCGATCATGATGTTCGCCCTCCCGGCCGCCTGCCTCGCGATCGTCCACTGCGCCCGCCCGGAGCGCCGCAAGGTCGTCGGCGGCATGATGTTCTCCCTTGCACTGACCTCCTTCGTCACCGGTGTCACCGAGCCGATCGAGTTCACCTTCATGTTCATCGCGCCGGTGCTGTACGCGATCCACGCGGTCCTCACCGGTGTCTCGATGGCTCTGACCTGGGCGCTCGGCATGAAGGACGGCTTCGGCTTCTCGGCCGGTGCGGTCGACTTCTTCCTGAACCTGGGCATCGCGACCAACCCGTGGGGCCTGGCCCTGGTGGGCCTGTGCTTCGCCGCGGTCTACTACGTGGTCTTCCGCTTCGCGATCGTCAGGTTCAACCTGCCGACGCCGGGCCGCGAGTCCGACGAGGAACTGGCCGAGCTGTTGAAGGCCGAGGCCAAGTAACAGCACGCGGGACGAGGAAGGCCCCGGGAGCGGTGGACGCTCCCGGGGCCTTCCCCTGTTCAGCACTCAGATCTCGTACGACATCCTCGGCGCCGCCAGCTCCACCGGCCCGCTGTACACCGCACGGGCGTCCGCGAGGTTGATGTGGGGGTCCGTCCACGGCGGGATGTGGGTGAGGACCAGGCGGCGGACCCCGGCGCGGGTCGCTGTCTCGCCGGCCTCGCGGCCGTTGAGGTGCAGGTCGGGGATGTTCTCCTTGCCGTGCGTGAAGGCGGCCTCGCACAGGAAGAGGTCGGTGTCGCGCGCCAGTTCGTCGAGGACGGGCGTGACGCCCGTGTCGCCGGAGTACGTCAGCGACCTGCCGCCGTGCTCGATCCGGATGGCGTACGCCTCCACCGGATGGGCCACCCGCTCGGTGTGGACCGTGAACGGGCCGATCTCGAACGTGGACGGCTTGACCGTGTGGAAGTCGAAGACCTCGCTCATCGAGGAGGCCGAGGGGGTGTCGGCGTAGGCCGTGGTCAGACGATGCTCCGTGCCCTCGGGGCCGTACACGGGGAGGGGGGCGCAGCGACCGCCGTCGTGCCGGTAGTAGCGCGCGACGAAGTACGCGCACATGTCGATGCAGTGGTCGGCGTGCAGATGGCTGAGGAAGATCGCGTCGAGGTCGTAGAGACCGCAGTGGCGCTGCAGCTCGCCCAGGGCGCCATTGCCCATGTCGAGGAGCAGCCGGAAGCCGTCGGCCTCGACGAGGTAGCTCGAGCAGGCCGATTCCGCGGACGGGAACGACCCCGAGCAGCCGACGACGGTGAGCTTCATGAAGCAGAAACCTCCGCTGGCGGGATGTGAAAGACGGGGGTCGTGCGGTCCGTCGAGCGTAAGGCGCAAAACGTCCGGTCGCTCCTCCGCCAGGGGCTGTTGTGGGCGAACTCACCTGAAGAGCGCCGCCATCCGAGCTACCCGGTGATCAGCTGTTCGACGAAGGTCCGAGGCCACATCACCCGCGTTGTCAGGTGCAGGGCGACGGCGTCCCGCGGAAGGCACGATGACTGGACTCTTGAGGCTGACATTCGACTGTCATACACAGGTTCGCAAACTGCGTTGCATTACGAAACGTGGGGCAGTGCGACTCGGCGGCCCACGAGGGACTTCTGCCGAGTTATGCCCAATTTGCAGCCCTCATTTGACGCAATCACACCTGTTGTCACCCAGATCCCATCGATAGCGTTAGCACACTCTTGAGAACCCTCGCCCCACCGGGAGCCACCCGTGAACCGCCGCCCCGCCCTGCTCGCTGCCGTTGCGCTGACCGTCGTCACGGCTTTGTCGCTGTCCGCCTGCGGGAGCGGCGAAGACAGCGCCAAGGGCAACGACAAGATCGCGGGAGCGGACACAGGGGACGGCTCGTCGAACTCGGCTTCGCCGAGTGCCGGCGCATCGCACACCGCAGACCGGCCGGGCATGGCGTTACCCAAGGACATGAAGAGTGTCTTCGAAGGCTGGAAGACGGGGAATGCGACGAAGGATGCCGCTCTGGCCGACGCGGAACGAGCACTCGGCTCGGTTGACGACGCGATCGCCCGAGGTGACACGAGGTCGAAGGCGCTCGCCTTCTACTACCAAGACGGCGCGCTCATCAGTGAAGTCAAGTGGGTCAAGGCATGGCTTGACGCCAACATCACCTGGACGGGAACCATCCGCTACTTCGATCCACAGGTGACGCTTCGCGACAACAAGACGGCTGTCGTCATCTACTGCGCCGACGACAGCAAGGCGTACAACAAGGACCGAAAGACCGGCAAGGTGGACAGGACGCCGGCCGGCGAGAGTCCCTACGTCCTTTACAACACTCGTTTGAACAAGAGCGACGAGGGCGTGTGGGTGACCAGCGGCCTATACACCGAGCGAGGGCACGAGCGGTGCGGCGCCTGATCACACCGCTCCGGACCGGCGCCCTTACGCTTCTCGCTCTTGTTCCGGCAGGAATTCCGGATGCCGCACGGGCGACACCGGGGCCCGCCCCCTCCGTGACCGAAGTCGACTCCGACACATCGGCCAAGGTCGACGGCGAGACGGTTTCGGCGTCCGCTGCAGGCGTGGTCGTCTACGACCGCTCGAAGAACGGCAGCGGAGAATCGGCCGGCGCCGTCACGTCGACCACGTCCTGGACGCCTCCCGCCTGCTACTACGCGCCGAGGTACACGCCCAAGGAACTCGAGTCACAGATGCGGCAGGTATGGGCGAGCAGCGCGCCCAGCCCGGAATGGGCACGGAAAACGCAGGACTACTTCGTCAACGGCAAGCCCTACAAGGACTTCAACAAGGACAAGGCGGGCAGGGGCTACTGGTGGGACGCATACGTCACTGAGGGACGCGAGGCGGACCCGGCCTCTCAGAACTGCGACAAGACGCCCTTCTGGGTCGACAAAGGTGACGCACCGCCTGCCGACGCCCTCCAAGCCGTCTCCCCCGAAGTGCTCGCCCAGCTCGCCTACGCCCAGATCCGCGTCCCGTCGACCAAGGTCGACCTGGCTCCGGAGGGCACCACGAAGGTGAATCTCCCGACCTGGGCATGGCTGGACGCGGCGAAGTTCAAGCCGGTGTCCGTCACCGCTTCCCTCCCGCTGCTCGGTCTCAGCGCGACGACCGCCGCCGAGCCGGCCTCGCTGAAGCTCACCCCGGGCACGAGCGATGCCGTCACGTACCCCGCTTCCGGTGGGTGCGAGATCCGCAAGGGGCAGATCGGTGAGCCTTACGCCAAGGGCAAGGCCGACGAGGCCCCGCCGTGCGGGGTGAGGTATCTGCGTTCCTCCGGTGAGGGCTCGTACAAACTCCAGGCGACCACCGCCTGGAAGATCAGCTGGACGAGCACGACGGGGCAGGGTGGCGACCTTCCGAATGGCACGTTCGGAGCTGATCAGGATGTCGTGGTTCAGGAGATCCAGGCCGTCAATCGGTGATGGGTGAGACACGGGAACGGATATGTCGAGGAAATCGGATCTCCAGGTCGACTACGACCTTCTGTCCACCAGCGCCAAGCAACTCGCGCAGATTCGCCGTGAATTCCAGGGCCTGGAGCAGTGGAAGCAGGACATCAGGTCCCTGCTCGGCGACAGCGGCGTCCAGAGCGCCATGGATGAATTCGTCGACAACTGGGACAAGAACCGCAAGCGGCTGGTCAAGGAGATCGAGGAGGTCGGGAACATGGTCAAGACGACCAGCGACGCCTTCAAGGGACTCGACGACGACTTGGCCAACGCCACCAAGGGCAGGAAGAAGTAGCGCCTTGGACGGACACGGACCGATGGCAATTCTCAAGGGGAGCATTCATGGCACGGCCGGCTGACTGGGCGCCGCTCGCAGAGGCCGATCCCGTTCCAGGAGACCCGGAAGGGATCCGGCGCGAGGTCACGCACATGAAGAATGTGGCCGCGAAGCTGCGCACCCAGGCCGCCGCTATGCAGGCGATCGCGGACTGCGACGGGCTGAAGGGCAAGTACGCGGACGAACTCGGCGACAAGGCGCGCGGACTCGAGCGCAGGCTGGACCTTGCACAGGACCGGTACCGCAAGGTGAAAGGGCACCTCGACGGCTGGGCGAACGATATGGAGACCGCCCAGAAGAAGGCCGACCGGGCTCTGGAGGATGCCAAGGACGCTCAACGCATCCTCGACGCCCATAAGCCGGACACCGCGAAACAGGGCTCCGACAAGACCACGGCGTCCGAGGATCCGGCCGTCGAGCGAGCGGAGGAGGATCTGGAGGCGGCCCGCCGCAAGCTGACTTCCGCAGTGTCCTTCTACAGCGAGCGCGCGGACCACTACGCGGGCAAGATCCGGTCGACGATCGACGACGACATGGAAGACAGCTGGTGGAACAACCTCAAAGCTTGGGTGGCGGACGCGGACTGGCTGGGAGAGTGGGCCGACAGACTGAGCTGGCTCGCGACAGCACTGTCCGTCGTTGCGGTGTTCTTTCCTGCTGTCGGCGGCATTGTCGTCGTCCTCACCGCAATCGTCGTCGGCGTCCACTTGCTCATGGCCTTGACGGGAAACGGCTCCTGGATGGACGTTCTCATGGACATCGGCGCGTTCAAGATGGCGCGCAACGGCGTGAGAGCGGCCAAAGCCGTCAAGGGCCTCCAGCGGGAATCCCGGGCGATTGCCGAGGGGCTGGCGAAGCAGCAGGCCAAACGAACGGCCACTCGCGCGAGTGCCGCACGCCGAGCAACCGTCGGTGGCAAGGCAGGACGGCTGCACAGGCTCGCGGACGGGAACAAGGCACGCGCTGCGGCGAGGGAAGTACGCGACGCGCCCCTGCCCGAGGCGACAAGGGCAGGCACTGCCGGCGCCATGGGGGACAAGCTGATGAAGCAGCGCATCGATGACATCCGCAGAGCCCGAGATGCCTTCCCCGGTAATCATGCGCTGCAGAAGAACGCTGCCGAGGCCGAGCGGCAGCTCGGCATCCAGCGTGCCTCATGGGGAGTAGGAACCGGACTGGATCTCGGCGACAAGACCGCGGACAACTGGGACCCCCTCATCGGAGGAACGTACGGCGAGACCAAGGGCGACCTGACAGCCCCGCTTCCCGGGACATCACAGTGGTGAGGCGCCGTCCTCCGCAGCAGGAGCCGTCGAGCCCAGAGGCGGCCCGCGCAGAGAACGTGAAGCAGGCCCGGAGGCGGGCGCGACACTCCGGTTCGCAGCAAGGGCAGGCAGGGGACCCGCAGCCGCCCGAGGCGGAACGCGCGGTCATCAGGCGGGGAGAGAAACTGCGATGGCTGATCCTCATCGCGGGCGTGCTCGCCCTGCTTCGGCTGTTCGTCAGTGACGGCCTGCGCGGCTCGCTGGGCCTCCTGCCGCTGCCCACATGGGAGTGGGATGTCGCGGCATTCACGCCGTTGCTGACGCTCTTCATGCTCTGGGACGCTCACACCCGTGAGCGGTTCACGCTGTTGTCCGGAGAACTCCGATGGGTGAGTGGCCTGTACCTCGTCTATGCGCTTCCTGGCGCACTGGCCGGTCGCTGGCAACTGTGGCCGGCGGTCTCCTTCAGCATCGCCGTCTTCGTCGGCATCTGGTACACGAACAGGCAGGTGGGCACCCGTGGTTGAGCCGACGTCTCCCCCTGCCGGCTATCAGCTGCTCTTACCTTCGGACTGGGTCCAAGTCCCACTGCGGCCGGGAAGCGCGGAGGAGGCCGTACGCTCCGTCGTGACCTCGGCCTTCGCCCGCGTTCCGGCTGACGTGCCACGAGACAAGCTTGCCCGGCTGCGGCTCGAACTCGAACGTCGGCTGAGGGCCGCCGTAGCCGACGCGCGGAAGGCCGAGGCGCTGGAGCTCTACCTGCCAATGCGGCTGGCGGGCGAGGTGAATCTCGGTGCGTCGATCATCGTTTCACAAGCGCGGGTACCTGCCCCCGTCGTGTCGGGCGTCTCCGCCGGCGACCTGTCCGATCCGGCCGATGTCGCGGTGCAACTGATGGCAGATGGCGAAGCTGCAGACGCAGAGGTGAGCAGCGGGGAGGTGGACGGCGCCCTCGCCGTGCGGAGGGAACGCGTCATGAGCGCTGCCCCGGAGCAGGGAGTGGAGCTGGCCAGCCGACGGGTCGACTACTTCGTCTCCGTGCCCGGTGATCCGGGCCGCTGGTTCGTGGCTGCCTTCTCCACCATCGGGGCTGGAGACCCGCGGGATGACCTCGCCGACGCTTTGGTCGAGTGGTTCGATGCCCTGATGACGACGTTCCGCTGGAGCTGGACATGACCGACTCCCCGGTCGAGCTGGAGCACGAGTTCAGCCCCGACATCGACTACGACCCGAACCGCTGGCTGGAGCTTCCTCCGCGCTGGGACGAGGAGTGGCAGGACATCGACGCCTGGACACGTACGTGCGCCGGCCTTTTCTGGCGGGCGCACGGCCTGGATCCAGGGGAGTCGGGAATCCCCTTCCTCGCGGACACACTGAGGCGTTTCGCGGAGGCCTTCGCCCCCGAGCCCTTCGATACGCGGGTTTTGCTTCGTATGTGGGAACCGACGAGCATGCCTCTCCAGCTCTTCGCCACGGTCAAGCCGGCCCAAGGCGACCGCGAGCAGACGCTGCGTGCCCTCGTCGGAGCGGAGGACCCGGACGCCGTGGAGCCGCCGGTCGTCGAGTCCTTCCGCACAGAGCTGCTCGGCGAAGGGCTGCGGGCATTCCGCTATCTGCGGCAGAGTGACGCTCCCGAGGTGCTCGCCGCCCTCCGCTACGCCTGGCGCGACGACGAACTCGGCGCCGATGTGTTGCTGTGGACGGCCACGGACGACACCGCGCAGATCATCCGGGCCGCTTCGGACATCGAAGAGCTGGCGCACAAGGTGAGCGTGGCGGTGTGGGACCTCGAACCGGAGGACGACACCTCGCCGGACACGAGGCCGTAGAGACCGGTTCGGCTGGACCCGGGGCGTGTGCCGTGTGTCGGAGGGCGCGCGGGGTGGTGGGTGCGCCGGTACCTTCGTCGGTATGGACACGTCCTGGTGGCTGGCGCTCGGTGTGGTGGCGCTGCTCGGTGTCGCGGCCGCGCTGGTGTGGCGGGGCCGGGCCGGGCGGGCGGTGGGCGTGGAGCGGCCGCGGCCTGCCGAGATCTGGTGGGCGAACGTGCCCTTCGAGGACGGGCCGGGGGCGAAGGACCGGCCGTGTCTGGTGCTGGCGGTGCGGGGGCGGCGGGCCACCGTGGCGAAGATCAGCAGCCGGTTCCGTGACGAGCGGGCCGGGGTCGTGCCGCTGCCGCCGGGCGCTGTCGGTGATGCCCAGGGGCGGGCCAGTTTTCTGGAGACCGACGAGCTGCGTGAGGTGCCGGTGTGTGAGTTCCGCCGGAGGGTGGGGGTGATGGACCCGGTTCTCTGGGACCAGGTCCGTCACCTTGCGAGCTAGGGCCTGTCTTCCGGATCAGGTCGGCTGAAAGGGACTGCACTTCTCGGCCGGGTCGAGCGGGGTCTGGTGCGTGCAGCTGCAAGGCGGAGGAGGGCGTCGACGCGATGGGGGTCCCCCCCGCTCGAGCGAAGCCGAAAGTGGGGGAGTCGGCAACCGACGACAACGCCGCTGGGGGTCCCCCCACGCCCTTAAGGCAGTGGGGGAGTGCGTGCCGGACCCCGCGACGCCGGCATGATCCGGAAGACAGGCCCTAGGGCCTGCCTCGCGTCGGCGTCACGCCCAGAGTTGGCCCTGCAGCGTCTCGATCGCTTCCTCCGTCGTCGCCGCCGTGTAGACGCCCGTCGAGAGGTACTTCCAGCCTCCGTCGGCCACGACGAACACGATGTCCGCCGGCTCGCCGGCGGCGAGGGCCTTGCGGCCGACGCCGATCGCGGCGTGCAGCGCGGCGCCCGTGGAGACGCCGGCGAAGATGCCCTCCTGCTGGAGCAGCTCGCGGGTGCGGGTCACCGCGTCGGCGGAGCCGACGGAGAAGCGGGTGGTGAGGACCGAGGCGTCGTAGAGCTCGGGGACGAAGCCCTCGTCGAGGTTGCGCAGGCCGTAGACCAGGTCGTCGTAGCGCGGCTCGGCGGCGACGATCTTCACGTCCGGCTTGTGCTCCCGGAGAAACCGGCCTACGCCCATCAGGGTGCCGGTCGTGCCGAGGCCCGCCACGAAGTGGGTGATCGAGGGGAGGTCCGCGAGGATCTCCGGGCCGGTCGTGGCGTAGTGGGCGCCCGCGTTGTCCGGGTTGCCGTACTGGTAGAGCATCACCCAGTCGGGGTGCTCGGCGGCGAGTTCCTTGGCGACGCGCACGGCGGTGTTGGAGCCGCCCGCGGCCGGCGAGGAGATGATCTCCGCGCCCCACATGCCGAGCAGGTCCCGGCGCTCCTGGGAGGTGTTCTCGGGCATCACGCACACCATGCGGTAGCCCTTGAGCTTGGCCGCCATGGCGAGCGAGATGCCCGTGTTGCCGGAGGTCGGCTCCAGGATGGTGCAGCCGGGCGTCAGACGGCCGTCCTTCTCCGCCTGCTCGATCATGTGCAGGGCGGGGCGGTCCTTGACCGAGCCGGTGGGGTTGCGGTCCTCCAGCTTGGCCCAGATGCGGACGTCGGCGGACGGCGACAGCCGCGGCAGGCGCACCAGAGGGGTGTTGCCCACCGCGGCCAGCGGAGAGTCGTAACGCATCGCTGATCAGGCCATGCCGCCGGCCACGGCCGGCAGGATCGTGACGCTGTCGCCGTCCGTGAGCTTGGTGTTGATGCCGTCGAGGAAGCGGACGTCCTCGTCGTTGAGGTAGACGTTCACGAAGCGGCGCAGCTGCTCGCCGTCCACGATGCGGGCGTGGATGCCCGCGTGCCGGGTCTCGAGGTCGGTGAACAGGTCGGCGAGGGTGTCACCGCTGCCCTCCACCGCCTTCTGACCGTCGGTGTACTGGCGGAGGATGGTCGGGATGCGGACCTCGATGGCCATGGCTGTGGGCTCCTGTCGGGAGTGGATGACGTCGGTGGGCGCGCGGCGGCGCGGATGATGCGGGGTGGTGCGGTGAGCGCCGCGGCTCCACGGCCGTACGGCGGCAGGGCAGCGTCAACAGATGGAGCTGGCGAGCCTGCACAGGTCGACGTGCAGCCGCGCCACGAGCAGCATGCCCGGCGTCTTGTCGCTCACGTCGTTCAGAACCATGCGCTCATCGTATCGATTCCCGTCCCGGGTCCCGGAGTGTGATCTCGCATGCTGGATGATTTCTGACCGGATAACGGAATCAGTAGGTCTCCACGATCCTGACCTCCTCTTCCGTCACCTCGCCCTCCACGATCCGGTACGAGCGGAACTGGAAGTCGCCGAGGCCGTCGGTGTCGGCCGTGGACACCAGGACGTAGTGCGCACCGGGCTCGTTGGCGTACGAGATGTCCGTACGGGAGGGGTATGCCTCGGTCGCGGTGTGGGAGTGGTAGATGATCACCGGCTCCTCGTCGCGGTCGTCCATCTCGCGGTAGAGCTTGAGGAGATCACCCGAGTCGAACTCGTAGAACGTGGGCGACATCGCGGCGTTCAGCATCGGGATGAAGCGCTCGGGGCGGCCGGTGCCCGCCGGGCCCGCGACGACGCCGCACGCCTCGTCGGGGTGGTCCTTGCGCGCGTGGGCGACGATCTGGTCGACGAGGGCCTGGGTGATGGTCAGCATGTCCGAAAGGATAAGCAGAAGGGCCGTTCCGTACCGAGGGATGGTACGGAACGGCCCATATGCCGGACGTCCTGAGCGGCAGCCGCCCGGGGACTCCACGAGTGTCCCCGGGCGGCCGGACGTCCTGGGAGGAACGTCTGGGAAGGTCAGCCGACCTTCTCGAGCTCCGGCTCGCGGCGCTCGGCGACCTGCGGGTTGCGCGCCTTCAGCACGAACCAGCCGATGATCAGCGCGACGGCCCAGCCGGCCATGACGTACAGGCTGACCCGGGAGTCCTTGTCGTAGGCGATGAGGCCCGTGACGAAGAGCAGGAACGCGATGGCGACGTAGGAGCACTTCGCGCCGCCCGGCGCCGGGAAGGAGGAGGCGGGCAGCCGGCCCGCGTCGACCGCGCGGCGGTACAGGACGTGGCTGACGAGGATCATGAGCCAGGTCCAGATGCCCGCGCCGGTGGCGACGGAGGTGACGTAGCCGAAGGCCTTCTCCGGGACGATGTAGTTCAGGACCACACCGATGCTCATGAAGAGCACCGAGACGAAGATGCCGAGCGCGGGCGTCTTCGTGGAGGACAGCTTCTCGAAGACCCTGGGGGCCTCGCCGCTCGCGGCCAGGTTCCGCAGCATGCGGCCCGTGGAGTACATGCCGGAGTTGCAGGACGACAGGGCCGCGGTGAGGACGATGAAATTGACGATTCCGGCGCCCGCCGGGATGCCGATCTTCGCGAAGGCCTCGACGAACGGGCTGACGCCCGGCGCGAACTCGGTCCACTTCACCACGCACAGGATGACGGTGAGGGCACCGACGTAGAACAGCGCGATGCGCCAGGGCAGGGTGTTGATCGCCTTGGGGAGGGTCTTCTCCGGGTTCTCCGACTCGCCGGCCGTGACACCGACCAGCTCGACCGCGAGGTAGGCGAACATGACGCCCTGCAGGGTCATCAGGGACGAGCCGATGCCCTTGGGGAAGAAGCCGTCGAACTCCCACAGGTTCGAGACGGCGGCGGTGTCACCGGCCGAGCTGAAGCCGAAGGTGAGCACGCCGAGGCCGATCACGATCATGCCGATCAGGGCCGTGACCTTGACCATCGAGAACCAGAACTCCAGCTCGCCGAAGAGCTTGACGGAGATCAGGTTCACCCCGAAGAGGATCACCAGGAAGACCAGCGCCGTGACCCACTGCGGGATCTCCGGGAACCAGTAGTGGACGTAGAGCGCGGTGGCCGTCAGCTCGGACATGCCGGTGACGACCCACATCAGCCAGTACGTCCAGCCGGTGAAATAGCCGAAGAACGGGCCGAGGAACTCGCGGGAGTACTCCGCGAAGGAGCCCGAGACCGGGCGGTACAGGAGCAGCTCGCCCAGTGCGCGCATGATGAAGAAGATGATCACGCCGGCCACGGCGTACATCAGGATGAGGCTGGGGCCCGCCTTGGCGATGTTCGACCCGGCCATCAGGAACAGGCCGACGCCGATGGCGCCGCCGATCGCGATCATCTGGACCTGACGGCTGCCGAGCCCTCGCTCGTAGCCCTCTTCAGGAACCTCGGTGACCTTCTCAGAGGTCATGTGTCGTGCGCCTTTCTCCATGCCGATCAAAGGCCTCTCGTCGGCCTCGGATCGGGTCTCGATCCCCCCGGATTGATGGAGCTGAGCAGACTGTGCGGGCCTGCCCAATGCCTGGCCGGCGGTCGCCGGCTCGGTGGCGCACCCGGCGGAACAAGGGTGGTGTTCGCCGGGCGGTCGTGAAGATTTATCACGGCCGCAACATTGATCGCCCGGCCCTCTTGTGACGTATTGCACAGGAAGAAGCGGACCAATCGGACATAAACGGGGCGTAAGTGGCCGTCCCTTTGACGGGATCGTTATCCGGATCTGAGCGTCCGCTGAGCGAACGCAACGCAGGTCACACCCGGACGGTCAGGGCATCAGGGTGGAGACGAGGGTCTCCTGCAGCCCGCCCAGCCAGAGGTAGGCCATCACCATCGGCTTGCGCGGGTCCTCGTCGGGCAGCCGGTAGAGCAGGTCGGTGTCGTCCTCGTCGGTGATGTCCAGCCGGGAGCCGATCGCGAGGCGCAGGTCGTTGAGCGCGCCCAGCCACTGCCGGGACTCCTCCGGCGACAGCTTCAGCACGGCCCCGCCGTCCCCGACGAGGTTCAGCGCGTCCAGCGAGCGGATCACCGCGAGGGCGTTCTCCCGCTTGCCGGCCCGGAGGTCGTTCTCGGTGTAGCGGCGGAACTCGGCGGAGTGGGCCCGCTGCTCCTCGTCCTCGCTCGGCGCCTCGGGGTCGCTGTAGGCGTCCGGGAACAGCCGGCGCAGCACCGGGTCGGACGGGGGCTCGCTGGGCCCCTCGGCGAACAGCTCGGCGAGCGGGTCGGCGTCGTCGTCCTCGGCGGGGCCGGGGCCGATCAGCTCCAGGAGCTGCACGGCCAGCGACCGGATGATGGAGATCTCGACGTCGTCGAGGGCAACGGCCGCGCCGCCGCCGGGGATCGGTTCGAAGGTGCCAGGCATCGGGGAGGTCGTCTACTTCCGGTCCTGCTGGAGGGTGGCCCACAGTCCGTAGCCGTGCATGGCCTGCACGTCGCGCTCCATCTCCTCGCGGCTCCCGCTGGAGACGACCGCCCGGCCCTTGTGGTGGACGTCGAGCATGAGCTTGGTGGCCTTGTCCTTGGAGTAGCCGAAGTACGTCTGGAAGACGTACGTCACATAGCTCATGAGGTTGACCGGGTCGTTGTGGACGATCGTGACCCAGGGGACGTCGGGCTCCGGTACGGCAGAGACCTCCTCCGCCGACTCGGTGCGTTCGATCTCGATGGGAGCGGCTGACGTCACAGTCCCATGCTGCCATGCCCGCGATAAATCGTCACACTGACGAAATGGGGGTAGCATGCCCGGCATGAACACAGCGGACCTTGGGCTGCCGGTGGATGTTCCCTCGACGGCGCTCTTCACGGACCAGTACGAGCTGACCATGCTCCAGGCCGCCCTGCGGGCCGGGACGGCGGACCGCAGGTCGGTCTTCGAGGTCTTCACGCGCAGGCTGCCCGAGGGCCGCCGCTACGGCGTCGTGGCGGGGACCGGGCGGGTCCTGGACGCCGTCGAGAACTTCCGCTTCGACGCGGGCGTCCTCGCGTTTCTCCGCGAGCGCGGGATCGTCGGCGAGGAGACCCTGGAATGGCTGGCCGGTTACCGCTTCTCGGGTGACATCTGGGGCTACGCGGAGGGCGAGGTGTACTTCCCCGGCTCGCCGATCATGCGGGTCGAGGGCTCCTTCGCCGAGTGCGTGCTCCTGGAGACGGTGATCCTGTCGATCCTCAACCACGACTCGGCGATCGCCGCGGCCGCCTCCCGGATGTCCTCGGCCGCGGGCGACCGCCCGCTGATCGAGATGGGCGCCCGCCGCACCCACGAGCTGTCCGCCGTCGCCGCCGCCCGCGCCGCCTACGTCGGCGGCTTCGCCTCCACCTCCGACCTCGCCGCGGGCTTCCGCTACGGCATCCCGACCGTCGGCACCTCCGCGCACGCCTTCACCCTGCTGCACGACCGCGAGCGCGACGCCTTCCGGGCCCAGGTGGACTCCATGGGCCGCGGCACGACCCTGCTGGTGGACACGTACGACGTCACCGAGGCCGTCCGTACCGCGGTGGAGGTCGCCGGGCCCGAGCTGGGCGCGGTGCGCATCGACTCCGGTGACCTGCTGCTGGTCGCGCACCGGGTGCGCCAGCAGCTGGACGAGCTGGGCGCGACCAACACGAAGATCATCGTGACGTCCGACCTCGACGAGTACGCGATCGCGTCGCTGGCGGCGGCTCCGGTGGACGCGTACGGCGTCGGTACGCAGCTGGTGACCGGGTCCGGGCATCCGACCTGCTCGATGGTGTACAAGCTGGTCGCGCGGGCGGAGTCGGGGGACCCGAAGGCGCCGCTGGTGCCGGTGGCCAAGAAGGCGTCCGGCGGCAAGACGTCCATCGGCGGGCGCAAGTGGGCCGCGCGCAGGGTGGACGCCGAGGGGGTCGCCGAGGCGGAGGTCGTCGGAACGGGGGCCGTCCCGGCGGAGCTGGCGGACCGGCAGCTCCTGGTCGAGCTGATCAAGGGGGGCGCCGTGGTGGCTCGCGAGCCGTTGGACGTGGTGCGGGAGCGGCATGTCGCAGTTCGGGACGGGTTGCCGTTGTCGGCTACGCAGCTGTCTCGGGGGGAACCCGTGCTTCAAACCGAGTACGTGCGCTGAGACCGTGTGAGGCTGCGGATTCGCCGTGGTCGCTCGCGCAGTTCCCCGCGCCCCCAAGAAGGCCCTCTCCCCTTGACCGCCTCGAATCACTAGGCTTGCTTGTTTCCGGCCGTTCGTCGAAGGACATCCACCATGCGTCGCGCCTTGATCGTCGTCGATGTGCAGAACGACTTCTGCGAAGGGGGGAGCCTCGCGGTGGCCGGAGGTGCCGATGTGGCGGCGGCCATCACCGAGCTGATCGGACAGGCTCCGGCCGGGTACCGGCATGTGGTGGCCACGCGTGACCACCACATCGCGCCCGGCGGCCATTTCGCCGACAACCCCGACTACGCGCACTCCTGGCCCGCGCACTGTGTGGCGGGCACGGAGGGCGTGGGCTTCCACCCGAACTTCGCGCCGGCCGTCGCCTCGGGCGCCATCGACGCCGTGTTCGACAAAGGCGCGTACTCCGCGGCCTACAGCGGCTTCGAGGGCACCGACGAGAACGGCACCTCGCTGGCCGACTGGCTCAGAGCCCGGGAGATCGACGAGGTGGACGTCGTCGGCATCGCCACCGACCACTGCGTACGGGCCACCGCCCTGGACGCGGCCCGCGAGGGCTTCCGCACCCAGGTGCTGCTCGATCTGACGGCCGGCGTCGCCGAGGAGAGCACCGGCCGCGCCCTGGAGGAGCTGCGCGCGGCCGGGGTGGAACTGACGGGCAAGCCGGTCGTCAGCTGACCATGGGGCCGCCGGCGGGCTGCTGGAGCGGCCCCGCCGGGCGTCTGAGCAGGCTGCGGATGGGGTGCCAGAGCTCGCCGACGACGGTGACACCGTTGTCGGGGGCGGTGCGCCATATGAGGCCGTCCGGGTGGTGCAGGACGGCCGTGATCTCGTCCGGGCTCGGCGGGGCCGCGTTGCCGCGCAGGTAGACCGCCCTCAGGCCCAGATTGCGCAGCCTGGTCAGGGCGCGCGCCCGGTTCTGGGCGAGGACGAGGACCCGCACCGCGGCGGAGCCCTCGGCGGCGGGGCTGGGCAGGTTCAGCGCCACCACCACGCTGCCGTTCGGCAGCTTGCAGAAACCTCCTGCGGCCATGCAGTCACACCCCCGTGCGCACCGGTGTCAATAAGAAATCCACAGCACGCACCTAAACACGATCGGCGGCAACCCGCCAGGGGTTACCGCCGATACGCCTGTGACCTGCAGTGATGCGGTTTACTTCACCGCGGGCGACACCTGGAGCAGGATCGAGGAGCCGTTCGTGGCCTCCTTGAGGATCCGGATCTTGGTGTTGGTGTCAGTGATCTTGACACCCACGCGCGGGTTGTTCACGTCGTAGTAGCTGTGCAGGTGGTCGTTGAAGATCGACACACCCTTCAGCGACGGGACGGTGGTCACCTTGTCCGCCTTGTGCAGCGTGATGCTGTCGGTCGGGTAGAGGCTGAACGGCGAGTCGTAGGACTGCATGCGGGCACGCATCAGGGTGCCGTCGGACCACTTCAGCTGGGCCGGGTGGGCGTCGACCGGCAGCAGCAGACCGGCACCGGGGTGCTGGCTGGTGTTGTTGTCCGTCTGCGAGGTGTCCCACTTCCAGATCAGCAGACCGTTCTGGTACGGGTAGTGCTCCACCCAGGACGGCTTCGAGGCGAAGCCGAAGTTGTACGGGCCGACCTTGAGGGTCTTGTCGTACGACACGTACTGGCGGTTCTCCGCGATGTAGAACTGGTCGTACTGCGCGGTGAAGGAGGCGCCGACGCGGTCGAAGCCCTTCTTCGCCCAACCGGCGTCGTCGGTCTCGGCGTTGTCCGTGAACAGCGCGGTGCCGTCGGCGACGACGGAGATGTTGTCGGCCGTGAAGCCCTTCAGCGAGGTGCCGCCGTCCGTCTGGTAGCGGAAGCGCAGGTCGAACTTCTTGCCCGCGTAGGCGTCCAGGGAGTACGACAGCTTCTTCCAGCCGTCGACCGTGCCGGTCAGGGCCGGCTTGTCGCTGCCGTCACGGGTGATCGGCTGGCCGTCCACCGTGCCGTCCAGGACGGTCCAGTTGGTGCCACCGTCGGTGGACACCTCGGCGTAGAGGTAGTCGTAGTCCTTCTCGATCTCGTACCAGCCGTCGAGGTTCAGCGCCGCCGACGTCTTGCCGGTCAGGTCGACCGAGCGGGTGAGGGTGTTGCGCAGGTCGTCGCCCCGACCGCCCCACCACTGCTTGGCGCCGCCGGCCGGGGGCACGATCTCGGTGGTGACGGCCTTCTTGGGCAGCTTCACCACGAGCGCCTGGGCGTTGCGGTTGTTGTACTCGGCGACGCCCAGCTTGTGGCGGGAGTTCTTGCCGGCCGTGGCGGTCTCGAAGTCGAGCCAGCCGAGCTGCAGCTTGTCCCAGGCGGTCATGTCGCCGGGCATGTCACCGATGGTGTCCTTGCCCGTGCCGAGCCAGGAACCGGAGGACATCAGGGTCCAGAACCCGGTGGAGTTCTCGCCGCCCTGGGTGTCGTAGTGGTCCGGCAGACCGAGGTCGTGGCCGTACTCGTGGGCGAAGACACCGAGGCCGCCGTTCTCCGGCTGGATGGTGTAGTCGCCGACCCAGACGCCGGTGGAGCCGATCTGCGTGCCGCCGAGCTTGTTGCCCTCGGGGCCGGTGGCGCCGGCGTCGGTGCCGAAGGCGTACCAGCGGTGGGCCCAGATCGCGTCCTCGCCCTGGGCGCCGCCGCCCGCGGACTCGTCCTCACCGGCGTGGACGATCTGGAAGTGGTCGATGTAGCCGTCGGCCTCGTTGAAGTTGCCGTCGTTGTCGTGGTCGTAGCGGTCCCACTGGTCGTAGCCGGCCAGCTTCGCCTTGATCTCGGCGTCGGTCTTGCCGGCGGCCTTCTGGCCGGCGACCCACGCGTTGACGCCGTCCTGGACGGCGAACCAGGCACAGTTGTCCGGGTCGCAGGCGTTGGAGCCGTAACGGGCCTCGTTGTACGGGACCTTGACCCAGTCCTGCACCTCGCCCTCGACCGAGTAGCGGCCCGAGGACTGCTTCTCGTAGTAGGTCTTCATCGAGGCGGTGCCGTGGCCGAAGTACAGGTCCTGGAAGTGCTCGCGGCTGTAGTCCGCCTGCCAGGCCGTGCTGTTGTCCTCGGCGCGGTTGGGCTGCTCGATCTTGTTGTGCAGCGGGCCGGGCGTGCCGCCGTAGCGGCTGTCGACCTGGTCGCCGAACTCCACCAGGATGGTGAAGATCTTGTCGGTCTTCTCCCGGCCGAGCTCGACGTACTTGTCGCCGCGACGGCTCTCCAGTTCGACGACCTGCGAGCCGCCGCGGTTCTGGATTTCCGCCTTGCCGGAAATGACCTGCTTCAGGGCTTCTTCGCGCTGAGCGGCCTGGGTCTTGCTGAACGGGCCCTCGAGGTCGTGCTCCTGCTCGAGAACCTTGGGAGCCGCCGGGTCCCGGCGGTCGGCGGCGGGTGCCTTGGGGGCACCGGCCGAGTCGGCCTGGGCCACGGCGAACGTCGAGAACGTCGCGGTGGCCGCAGCGAGCGCAACGGCGGTCGCCGCGGCTCTGAACGTCCAGGGTCTGCTGGTCACTTGAGATCCTCCCCCGCGTCCGCGCGCACGGAAGGAAGGGGTCCTGGTCATGGAGGGGCGCCCGCGCGCGTGATCAACGCGTGTTCAAGTGACGACATTGGACTAGAGGTTGCGCGGAAAAGACAGATCTTGACTTGAGCAGGTCAAGTGCACTATGCGGATGCACCGCCTCGCTCAGCGAACGCCGGGCCCGACATCCCGTCATATTCAACGGGCGCATGCATATGTCCAGCTGATGGACGGCATGACTCGGTGCGCCCCCTGTGCACCGGCCCTGTAGGGAAGGTCACGCTTACCCCCCGTTCCGGTCGGGCATGCAGGCGGTGAGCCTTGCCCCCGCTTCCGAGGACACGATTGCCATGCCTCGTCCGACTGCCGCACAGCTCGTCTACGGTTCGTGCACCGTGATCCTGTCCACGCTCGCCATGCTGCTGCTGTCCGGGGCCGGTTCGGCCGCGGGTGTCGCAGTGGTCGCCGCCGTCGCGCTCACGCTCGGGCTGCTGGTCTCCCTGGCCGTGCCGGCGCGCACGCCCGCGCGGCCGACGCGTCCGGCCGCGGTGACGCGGCCGTCGCCCGCCCAGCAGGAGCCGGTGGCGGCGTCGGTCGCCGCCGACAACTGACGGCGCAGGTAAGCGAAAAGGGGCGGCTCGGCCTGATCCACCCCTTTTCTTCCCGCTCGTTCAGCCGTTGGTGCTGACCACGACCGTCTTGGCCGCCTTGTCGTGCAGGCCCTGCTTGTAGGGCTTGTCGAAGAAGCTCCAGCCGCCGCAGATCGCCGTCCACAGACAGGCGCAGCAGAACGCGAACGGCACCCACAGCACCGCCGATCGGATCAGCGTGGCCTGCACCGAGGGCGTCGCGCCGTTCTCCAGGTTGGCCACACGCAACCTGAGCCACTTCTTGCCGAGCGTCTGGCCCGTCCTGGCGATCATGAAGGTGTCGTACGCGATGTAGAGGACGGCCGCGACCAGGGACTGCCCGAAGGACTTGCCGACCTCGACGTCGTCGGCGTCCACGTCGTAGTTGTCGACACCGAAGCCCCAGGTGAGCAGCCACACGACGATGGCCACGAGGATCATGTCGACGATCCTCGCGAGGGTGCGCCTGCCGCTGTCCGCGAGCGGCGGCATGCCGGCCAGCGGGTCGGCCGGGTAACCGCCCCCGCCGTAGGCATCACCGCCGCCGTAGGGGCCACCACCGCCGTACGGACCTCCCGGGGGCGGGGGCTGACCGCCGTACGGGGGAGGCTGCGCGCCACCGCCGCCCGGCGGCACGTCGTACGGCGAGCCCGAGCCCTCACCGGGCGGGGGCTGCTTCCTGAACGGGTCGTCCTCCGGCGGCTGGCCGCCGGAGCCGGGGGGCGGTTCGGTGCTCATGGCCCGAGTGGACCGCGAGGGCCCCGGCGGCGCATCCGGCGCGCGGCCGTCCGGGCTACCCGGTCGTCCGTTGCTACCCGGCCACGAAGGTGTGCGCCGCCTTGTCGTGCCAGCACTGGCGCCACGGGCGGTCGAACAGGCCCCACAGGACGCCGATCACGCCGAAGCAGAGCAGGCCGGGGACGCTGTAGACCAGCCAGCGGCGCAGTGCGGCGCCGAACGCGGGGGGCTCGTGCGCCTCGATGTCGCGCACCTCCAGGCCCAGCGCCCGCTTGCCCAGCGTGCGGCCCCACTTGGCGGTGGGCAGCGCCTCGTAGAGGACGCCGGTCAGCAGCAGGACGGCCAGCACGACGCCGAGGTAGGCCGACGTGGTGCCGTCCAGCAGCCAGACGGTGACCGTCTGCCCGGACAGCTTGGCCTCGTCGATCTTGCCCTGCACGTGGTCCAGCGCCTTGGTGCCGAGGGGCACGGCGGCCGCCGCGGTGACGCCCGCGACGACGACGGTGTCGATCAGCCGGGCCGCCAGCCGCTTGCCGAGCCCCGCCGGGCGGGCCGAGGCCTGCCGGCGTGCCGCCGCCTGGAAGATGTCCTCCACGGGCGGCTTCCAGGGCGCGACGGGCTGCTCCTCCCCCGGCCCTGCCGCGAGGCGGTGCACCTGCTGGGCCCAGGAGGACTGGCCCCCGCCGGGGCCGGTGGTGAGCGGGGAGCCGGCCGCCACCGGGGCAGGCTGCGGCGAGCCCACCGACTGCGGGGGGACGCCCGGGGTGGGCTGCGGGGCCGAGGGTGCGGAGGCGGACTGCGGGCCGGAAGGCGCAGCACCGGCCTGGGCGTTGCCCTGCGGGGCGATCGGCGCAGCACCGGCCTGCGGGGCCGAGGGTGCGGAGGCGGACTGCGGGCCGGAAGGCGCAGCACCGGCCTGGGCGTTGCCCTGCGGGGCGACCGGCGCAGCACCGGCCTGCGGGGCGGCGGCCGCTCCCGACGGGCCCTGGCCCCCGGCCCGCTCGGCGGCGGCCTTGCCCGCGGCGAAGCCGGGTGCTCCCGCGCGCGGGGAGACGGCCCGGAAGGTCATGGTCCCCTCGTCGGAAGGACCGGGACGGGAACCGGCCCCCGCGGAGGCGGCAGCGGAACCGCCGGCCCCGCCCGCGAAGCGAGGGCCGCCGCCCGGGCTGTCCGCGCCGGGGGCACTCGTACCCGAACCGGTGACGCCCGGACCGCCGGCCGGGCCCGCCGGGGGCTGCTCGGCGCCCGCCGTCGGGCGGCGGAAGACGAAGGTGTTGCCGCTGTCGGCGTCGGGCGCGTCGGCGGGGACGCGCGGGTCGGCGCCCGGGGCGCCCCAGGAGACACGGCGGTCCTGTTCGCCGCCGAAGCCGGACTGCCGGGTGCGGTCGGCGCCCCACGCGGAGGCCGGCTCGGCCGGAGTCTGCTCCGGTTGCGGGTCCTCGTCGAAGAAGTGGGGGCCGGTCTCCTCCACGGCGGGCGGCGGCGTCGCCATGCCCGGCGGCGGTGCGAGCGGCTCGCCGTCGGACGGCGCCGGGCGGCTGGTGCCGGGCACCCAGGCAGAACCGTTCCAGTAGCGGACGTATCCGGGAATGGAAGGGTCCGGGTAGTAGCCCTCGCGGGGCCGGTCGTCACCGGGGGCCGGGGTTGGGGCGCTCATGTCCGTCGTCCCGTATCTGCTCGGGGGTCGTATGGGGGCCTCCACATCTATCAGACGCGCGCAACCGGCAGGGCCCGTCCCGCAGGACCGACTCCTTTCCGGGCAACGCCGTACCCCCATCTCCACGCAGCCCGGAAAAAAATTTCTCAGAACCCGCGTAATGCTCCGGGCCCACCCCGCTCTCCACTCGTACGGGCCCGCCCCTGGGCCAGCGTGAGACCCGTACGCCAGACCCGTACGAGGAAGGAACGGACATGCACAACACCGTCGTGGAGCGCGAGCTGGAGCTCAAGCTCATCCTGTCGCCTGAGCGCAGCATCCCGGTCCCGGCCCGGCTCGGCTACCGCACCGACGACCCGTTCGCGGTGCAGATCACCTTCCACATCAACTCCGAGCACCCGGTGCACTGGACCTTCGCCCGTGAACTGCTGGTGGAGGGCGTGTTCCGGCCCTGCGGGCACGGGGACGTGCGGGTGTGGCCGACCAAGGTGGCGGGGCGCAGCGTCGTGCTGATGGCGCTCAGCTCGCCGGACGGCGACGCCCTGCTGGAGGCGCCCGCCGCGCAGGTGTCGTCCTGGCTGGAGCGCACGCTGCGGGTGGTCCCGCCGGGCTCCGAGGCGGAGCAGCTCGGCATCGACGACGGCCTCGCCGAGCTGCTGGCGCCGACTCCGGCCGACGACCTGTGGCTGCGCGACCCGTGGCCGTCGGACGAGTCGCTGGACGGGGAGTGAGCCGTCGGCCGGGTGGTTCAGAGCACCTTGCCCGGGTTGAGGATGCCCAGCGGGTCGAAGACCTGCTTGATCTGCCGCTGCATCTCCACCCCGACGGGGCCGATCTCGCGCGCCAGCCATTCCTTCTTCAGGACGCCGACGCCGTGCTCGCCGGTGATGGTGCCGCCGAGTTCCAGGCCGAGGGCCATGATCGCGTCGAAGGACTCGCGGGCGCGCCGGGACTCGTCGGGGTCGGTGGCGTCGAAGCAGACGGTGGGGTGGGTGTTGCCGTCGCCGGCGTGGGCGACGACGCCGATGGTGAGGGCGTACTTGTCGGCGATGCGCTCGACGCCCGCGAGCATGTCGCCGAGCCTGGAGCGCGGTACGCACACGTCGTCGACCATCGCCGTGCCCTTGAGGGCCTCCAGCGCGGTCAGCGACAGCCGGCGGGCCTTGAGGAGCAGCTCGGACTCGGCGGGGTCGTCGGCGGGCACGACCTGGGTGGCTCCGGCGGCCTCGCACAGGGCGCCGACGGCGGCGAGGTCGGCGGCCGGGTCGTGGCTGTCGAACGCGGCGAGCAGCAGCGCCTCGGTGCTGTCGGGCAGCCCCATGCGGGCGAGGGCGTTGACCGACTTGACGGTCGTACGGTCCATCAGTTCGAGGAGGGACGGGACGTGTCCGTCGGCCATGATCCGGCAGACGGCGTCGCAGGCGGCGGCCGCGGAGGCGAACTCGGCGGCCAGCACGAGCTGCTGGGGCGGCTGCGGCTTCAGGGCGAGCGTGGCCCGTACGACGATGCCCAGCGAGCCCTCCGAGCCCACGAACAGGCGGGTGAGGTCGTATCCGGCGACGCCCTTGGCGGTGCGGCGGCCGGTGGACATCAGGCGGCCGTCGGCGAGTACGACGTCCAGGCCGAGGACGTACTCGGCCGTCACGCCGTACTTCACACAGCACAGGCCGCCCGACGCCGTGCCGATGTTGCCGCCGATGGTGCACATCTCCCAGCTGGAGGGGTCGGGCGGGTAGGCGAGGCCGTGTTCGGCGACCGCACGGGAGAGGGCGGCGTTGACGACGCCCGGTTCGACGACGGCGATGCGGTCGACCGGGTCGATCTCCAGGATGCGGTCCATCTTGGTGAGGGACAGGACGATGCAGCCGTCGGAGGCGTTGGCCGCGCCGGACAGGCCCGTGCGGGCGCCCTGCGGGACGACGGGCACGCGGAGTTCGGTCGCGGTGCGCATGACGTGCTGGACCTGTTCGACCGTACGGGGCAGGACCACCACGGCGGGGACGCCGGCCGGGCAGAAGCTCGCCATGTCGTGGGCGTAGGACGCGGTGACGTCCGGGTCGGTCAGGACGGCCTCGGCCGGGAGGCCCGCGCGCAGCCGGTCGGTGAGGTTGCCCTGCGCCTCGTCGGGCGCGGCTTCGATACGGCTCATGATCACAGCCTGGCACCCGGGGCCATCGGTGTGAACCCCGCGGGCGGCGCCCCTGGGCTGCCCGGGTGCGGTCGTCGTACTGACGCACAGTGAGCGGCATGGAGAGCGAGGAGAAGGCTGCTCGGCTGCGGGCGCGCCTGGCGAACGGGGTGGTCGTCGGGGCGCTGGTGGGGTGTCTGGGGTTCGGCGGCTGGCTGATGGCGCTGCCGCCGGACGGGCGGGACGGGGCGGTGGGGTCGCCGGGGCCGCTCGCGTTGGCGCAGACGGCGGTCACGGCCGGGGTGCCGGCCGCGCTGCCCGATCTGGCGGCGCTGATCGCCGACCGGGAGGCGCACCTGCGCGGGCATCCGAAGGACTCCGAGTCATGGGCGGTGCTCGGGGCGGCGTACGTGGAGCAGGGGCGGCGGCTGGCCGACGCCGAGTGGTTCCCGCGGGCCGAGCGGGCGCTGCGGACCTCGCTGCGGGGCCGCAGGAACGCCTCCGCGCTGGAGGGCCTCGCCGTGCTGGCGAACGCCCGCAGGGATTTCCGTACCGCGCGCGGGTACAGCGAGGCCGCGCTCAGGGCGGATGCCCGGCGCTGGACGGCGTACGGGCCGCTGATCGAGGCGTGCACCGGGCTGAACGACCACAAGGCGGCGAAGCGGGCCCTCGACCGGCTGCTGGAGCTGCGCTCCGGCCCGGCCGTGCAGGCGCGGGCTGCGGCCGTGTACCGGGACCGGGGCTGGCGCGAGGACGCGGCGGCGGCGCTGTCGGACGCGGCCGCGGCGGCCCGCACCCCGGCCGAGCGGGCGGCGTGGCTGGAGCGGGGCGGGCAGCTGGCGTTCGAGCGCGGGGACCGCGAGGCGGCGCTGAGGCACTTCCAGGAGGCGCTGCGCACGGACCCCGACCAGCGGGCCGCGCAGGCCGGTCAGGGGCGGGCGCTGGCGGCCCTGGGGCGCACGACGGAGGCGCTGAGCGCCTACCGGGCGGCGCTGGAGAAGCAGCCGGTGCCGCAGTACGCGCTGGAGCTGGGCGAGTTGTACGAGTCGCTGGGGCTGGGGCAGGCGGCGCGGGTGCAGTACGACCTGCTGCGCGAGCGGGTGCGGGCGGCCGGCGCGGGCGGGGTCGACGAGGAGCTGGTGCTCGGCGTGCTGGAGGCGGACCACGGGGATCCGGCGGCGGCCGTACGGCGGTTGCGGGCGGAGTGGCGGCGGCAGCCGGGGATCGCGGTGGCGGACGCGCTGGGCTGGGCGCTGCACCGGGCCGGGCAGGACGAGGAGGCGCTCGCCTTCGCCCTTCGGGCGACGGACGCGGAGCACGGAGGCGGGGTGCGCAGCGCGCTGTACACCTTCCACCGCGCGATGATCGAGCGGGACCTGGAGATGGTCGGTCCCGCCCGGCGCCATCTTCAGGAGGCGCTGCGGATCAATCCGTACTTCTCGCCTCTGCACGCGCCGGTGGCCCGCCGGGCGCTGGACGCGCTCGGCGAGCCACCGAAGACACCGCTGCCTGAAATGCGTTAGAGGTTCCCGCGCTTGGCCTGCTCGCGCTCGATCGCCTCGAACAGGGCCTTGAAGTTGCCCTTGCCGAAGCCCATGGAGCCGTGCCGCTCGATGAGCTCGAAGAACACCGTCGGGCGGTCCTGGACCGGCTTGGTGAAGATCTGCAGCAGGTACCCGTCCTCGTCGCGGTCGGCGAGGATCTTCAGCTCGCGCAGCGTGTCGACCGGCACGCGGGTGTCGCCGACCCACTCGCCGAGGGTGTCGTAGTAGGAGTCCGGGGTGTCGAGGAACTGGACTCCGGCCGCGCGCATGGTGCGGACGGTGGCGACGATGTCGTTGGTGTTCAGCGCGATGTGCTGGACGCCGGCGCCGCCGTAGAACTCCAGGTACTCGTCGATCTGGGACTTCTTCTTGGCGATGGCGGGCTCGTTGATCGGGAACTTGACCTTGAGCGTGCCGTCGGCGACCACCTTGGACATCAGGGCGCTGTACTCAGTGGCGATGTCGTCACCCACGAACTCCTTCATGTTCGTGAAGCCCATGACCTTGTTGTAGAAGCCGACCCACTCGTTCATCTTGCCGAGCTCGACATTGCCGACGCAGTGGTCGATGGCCTGGAAGGTGCGCTGGGCGGGCGGCTCGACCATCGGCTTGGCGGTGACGTAGCCGGGCAGGTAGGGGCCGTCGTAGCCGGAGCGGTCGACGAGGGTGTGGCGGGTCTTGCCGTAGGTGGCGATCGCGGCGAGGACGACGGTGCCGTGCTCGTCCTTCAGCTCGTACGGCTCGGCGACGGAGGTGGCGCCGTGCTCGATCGCGTAGGCGTACGCGGCGCGGGCATCGGGGACCTCGATGGCGAGGTCGACCACGCCGTCGCCGTGCTCGGCCACGTGCTCGGCGAGGAAGTGGCCCCAGGGGGTGGCGGCCTTGATCACCGAGGTGAGCACGAACCGGGCGGAGCCGTTCTCCAGCACGTAGCTCGCGGTCTCGCGGCTGCCGTTCTCCGGTCCGGAGTACGCGACCAGCTTCATGCCGAAGGCGGTGGAGTAGTAGTGCGCCGCCTGCTTGGCGTTGCCCACGGCGAAGACGACCGCGTCCATTCCCTTGACCGGGAAGGGATCGGCCTGCCGGGCGGTGTCGGGAGTGTGGTGTGTGGTCTGCGTCATAGCCGAAGCCTCGCGCCGACCTGCAAGGTGCGCAATAGTTCGCGTATTCACTGGGCAATCTGTGCAGTGACCGGCCCGTAGTGGCGGACTTTCTGTACAGGATGACCACCCGGGAGGGACTTGTGGCGATCGATCATCTGGACGGCCGGATCATCGTGCTGCTGGCGCGCGAGCCGCGCATCGGGGTGCTGGAGATGTCCCGGCGCCTCGGCGTGGCGCGCGGCACGGTGCAGGCGCGCCTGGACCGGCTTACGTCGAATGGAGTCATCCGCGGCTTCGGTCCCGAGGTCGATCCGGCGGCCCTCGGCTACCCGGTCACGGCGTTCGCCACGCTGCAGATCCGGCAGGGCCAAGGGGCCGATGTGCGGGCGCACTTGGCGACCGTGCCGGAGGTGCTGGAGCTGCACACCACGACCGGCAGCGGGGACATGCTGTGCCGGCTGGTGGCCCGCTCGAACGCCGATCTCCAGCGTGTGATCGACCTGGTCGTCGGTTTCGATGGGATCGTCCGGGCCTCCACCGCGATCGTCATGGAGAACCCCGTTCCGCTGCGGGTCATCCCGCTGGTGGAGCAGGCCGCGGAGGACCGGAGGGAGTGATTCTTAAGCCGACCTTGGGGTGAGCGCGCTTGAACTTCTGGGAGTACCTCGGCAACCGCCACCAGCAACTGCTCACGGACGCCTTCCAGCACGCCAGCGCCGTGTTCCAGTGCATGGTCGTGGCGACCGTGCTCGGGGTGCTGATCGGTGTCGTCACCTATCGCAGCGACTGGGCCGGGAACCTGGCCACCATCGCCACGTCCACCGTGCTGACCATTCCGTCGCTGGCGATGATCGGTCTGCTCATCCCGGTGGTCGGGCTCGGTGTGCCGCCGACGGTGATCGCCCTGATCCTCTACGGGCTGCTGCCGATCGTGCGCAACTCGATCGTCGGCCTGCGCGGGGTCGATCCGTCCCTGGTGGACGCCGCGAAGGGCATCGGGATGTCCCGGCTGATGCGGCTGGCCCGGGTGGAGCTGCCGCTGGCGTGGCCGCCGATCCTGACCGGCATCCGGGTCTCGACACAGATGCTGATGGGCATCGCGGCCATCGCCGCCTATGCCTCCGGGCCCGGCCTCGGCAATGAGATCTTCCGCGGGATCGCATCCCTGGGCAGCAAGAACGCGCTCAACCAGGTGCTCGCGGGCACGCTCGGGATCATCGTGCTGGCCCTGTTGTTCGACGCCGTGTACGTCCTGATCGGGCGGCTGACGATTCCGAGGGGGATCCGTGTCTGATGTGGATGCATCGACCACCGGTGCCACGATCGAGCTGGAGAACCTCACCAAGCGGTATCCCGGCAATCCGCAGCCGTCCGTCGACAACGTCAACATGGAGATCAAGGCGGGCGAGACGGTCATCTTCGTCGGGCCGTCCGGCTGCGGTAAGTCAACGACGCTCAAGATGATCAACAGGTTGATCGAGCCGTCCAGTGGTCGCATCCGGATCAACGGTGAGGACGTGACGGACATCGATCCGGTCAAGCTGCGCCGCAAGGTCGGCTACGCGATCCAGTCGGCCGGCCTGTTCCCGCACATGACCGTCGCCCAGAACATCGCGCTGGTGCCGAAGATGATCGGCTGGTCCAAGGGCCGCATCAAGGACCGTGTGGAGGAGCTGCTGGACCTGGTGGGCCTGGACCCGGGCGAGTTCCACGGCCGCTATCCGCGCCAGCTGTCCGGCGGCCAGCAGCAGCGGGTCGGGGTGGCACGGGCGCTGGCCGCGGACCCTCCGGTGCTGTTGATGGACGAGCCGTTCGGTGCGGTCGACCCGATCACGCGTGACCATCTCCAGGACGAGTTGATCAGGCTGCAGCACGAACTGCACAAGACGATCGTGTTCGTCACCCATGACTTCGACGAAGCGATCAAACTGGGCGATCGGATCGCGGTTTTGCGCGAACGATCACACATCGCTCAGTTCGACACCCCCGAGGCGATTCTGACCAACCCGGCCGACGATTTCGTCTCCGGTTTCGTCGGCGCCGGTGCGGCCCTGAAGCGGCTCAACCTCACCCGCGTGCGGGACGTGGAGATCACCGACTATCCGACAGTGACCGTGGACACCCCGCTGCAGGAGATCTTCCTGATGCTGCGCTCCAGCGGCACCAACGAGATCCTGCTGCTCGACAAGCGCGGCCGCCCCTACAAGTGGCTTCGGCGCGGGGACCTGATGCGGGCCAAGGGCTCGCTCGCCCGCGCGGGCACGCTCGTGCACGACACGGTGACCCGGGACGCGACCCTGCGCGACGCGCTGGAGGCGGTGCTCACCGACAACGCAGGCCGGGTGGCGGTGACCGGGCGGCGCGGGGAGTACACCGGCGTGGTCGACATGGAGACGCTGATGAACTCCGTGCACGAGCTGCTGGAGGCCGACCGGCTGGACGCCATGGAGCACCAGCACGAGCTGGAGGAGGCGCGGGCCGAGCGCACCCACGCGGAGCAGGAGGGCTTCTCAGGGGAGGGGAAGGCGTGAGCACACCCGAGCTTCAGGAGCAGGAGCAGGAGGCGGAACGCACGCCGCCGCCGAGTCCGCCGCAGCGCAGGCGGGTCACCTGGCAGAAGCTGACCTTTCTGCCGGTGTTCCTGGTCGTCGTGCTGCTCGCCACCTGGCTGTGGTTCCAGCAGGCCGACCTCGACACCATCTCCGAGAACGCGCTGTCCGACGGGCAGGTGTCCAAGGCGCTGTGGCAGCACGTCCAACTCACCGTGATCTCGACGTTCTTCGTGCTGGTCATCGCGGTCCCGCTCGGCATCCTGCTGACCCGTGGGGCCCTGCGGCGGGCCACCCCGCTGGTGATGGCCGTCGCCAACATGGGCCAGGCGACCCCCGCGATCGGCCTGCTCGCGCTGCTGGTGATCTGGCTGGGCATCGGCCGCAGGGCCGCCCTGATCGGCATGATCGCCTACGCCGTGCTGCCGGTGCTGTCCAACACGATCGCGGGCCTGCGCGCCAACGACCCCACCCTGCTGGAGGCGGCCCGGGGTATCGGGATGTCGCAGCTCGGGGTGCTGACGAAGGTGGAGCTGCCGCTGGCGGTGCCGCTGATCCTGGCCGGTGTGCGGACGGCGCTCGTCCTCAACGTCGGCACCGCCACGCTTGCGACCTTCGGCGGAGGCGGCGGCCTGGGCGTGCTGATCACGGCCGGGATCACCAACCAGCGCATGCCCGTGCTGGTGCTCGGCTCGATCCTGACCATCGCACTCGCCCTGCTGGTGGACTGGCTCGCGTCGCTGGCCGAACTGATGCTGCGGCCGCGCGGACTGGAGGCCGGACGATGAGGCGGGCCGCACTCCTCGCACCGGCCGTGCTGCTGGCCGCGCTGATGCCCGGCTGCGGCCTGACCAGCGGCTCCCCCATGGTCGACGACGTAAGGCCCGGCTCGATCGGGAAGGGCGAGCCGCTCAAGGGCGCCCAACTGACCGTTACCTCCAAGTCGTTCACCGAGAGCCTCATCCTCGGCGCGATCATGGGCATCGCCTTCGAGGCGGCCGGCGCGGACGTCCTGGACCGGACCGGCATCCAGGGCTCCATCGGCGGGCGCGAGGCGGTCCTCAAGGGCGACGCGGACGCCATGTACGAGTACACGGGCACGGCGTGGATCACGTACCTGGGCAACAGCGAGCCCATCGACGACCCGCAGCGGCAGTGGGAGGCCGTGCGCAAGGCCGACGTGAAGAACGGGCTGACCTGGCTGCCGCCGTCGCGGCTGAACAATACGTACGCGCTGGCGATGAACCAGGACAACTTCAAGAAGTACGGCACGAAGACGCTGTCCGACGTGGCCGCGCTGGCGAAGTCCGACCCGAAGGCCGTCACCCTGTGCGTGGAGAGCGAGTTCGCCAACCGCGCGGACGGGCTGCGGGGCATGCAGGAGCTGTACGGGATGAACGTACCGGCGTCCCGGATCACCCAGATGGACACCGGGATCATCTACACCCAGGCCGAGAAGGGCAGTTGCACCTACGGCGAGGTGTTCACCACCGACGGGCGCATCAAGTCGATGCACCTGGAGGTCATGGCCGACGACAAGAAGTTCTTCCCCAACTACAACGCCGCGCCCGAGATCAACTCCAAGACCTATCGGAAGTGGCCGGCCATCGCGGACGTGCTCGCCCCGGTGACGAAGAAGCTGGACAACGCGGTGGCGCGGGAGCTGAACGCGCGCGTGGACGTGGACGGGGAGGATCCGCACGCGGTGGCGCTGGACTGGATGACGGACGAGGGGTTCGTGAAGGAGGGCTGAGGGGCTCCGCGACCGGCGTGAGCGGACCAAGAAGGCTTACAAAGAACTCGTTGCAAAGAACCCCTTGCAGAGGTTTCTTTGCAAGGCTACCTTTGCATGCATGGACGAGCCCCAGGAACCGCAGGTCCGCACCCTCGACGCCCGCTCGCTGCGCGGGCTCGCACATCCGCTGCGCATGCAGCTGCTCGACGCACTCCGCTTCGGCGGACCCGCCACCGCCTCCCAACTCGCCGAGAAACTGGGCGAGTCGAGCGGGTCGACCAGCTACCACCTGCGCCAGCTCGCCACCTACGGCTTCGTCGAGGACGCACCCGAGCACGGCAAGGGCCGGGAGCGGTGGTGGCGGGCGGCCGTCCGGGGCCTGGAGTTCGACGACACCCTGCTGCACGACCCGAATCCCGCCGTGCGAGGCGCCGCCGACCTCTATCTGCACGAGGTGGCGAACACCCACGCCCGTGAGCTGTCCACCTGGCTCGGCAATCGTCACACCTTGTCGGAGGAGTGGAACCGGGCCACCGACATGAGCAGCATGACGCTCCGGCTCACCCGGGAGCAGACGCAGGAGCTGATCGAGCAGATGCACGCTCTCGTCGACCGCTTCCGCGACAAGGACGACCCGGACGCGAAGACGGTCCGCGTCCACACGCACGCCTTCCCGCTCATCACCGACTGAGAAAGGCACACCGATGACGACGCCCGACCTCGCCCGCTACACCCGCCTGCGCACCGAGGCCGACACCCACCGCCTCGCCCAGGACGCCCACCGCCCCGCCGACCTGCGCGAGCGTCTCGGTTGGACCCTCGTCGAGGTGGGGCTGCGCCTCGCCGCCCCGCAGCAGCGCCCGGCGCTGGCGCGTTAGCAGCTCGGCACGGACCCCTTGCCGGTCTCCAGGGCCACCAGCGCGTCGACCGCGCCCTTCAGGGTGGTGACCGGGATCAGGCGCAGGCCCTCGGGAAGCTCCGAGCGGGCGTCGGAGCACTCGGCCTTCGGGACCAGGAAGACCGTCGCGCCGTCGCGCTTGGCGGCCTGGGTCTTCAGGGCCACACCGCCGACGGCGCCGACCCGGCCGGCCGCGTCGATGGTGCCCGTGCCGGCGATGACGCGGCCGCCGGTCAGATCGCGGCCGGGGCCGTCGCCGTTCAGCTTGTCGACGACGCCCAGGGAGAAGAGCAGACCCGCGCTGGGGCCGCCGACGTCGGCGAGCTTCAGGGTCACCTTCACATCGTCGGCGTCCAGCTTGAGGTAGTTCAGGGCGGCCTCGGCTGCGGCGTCCTGGGACTGCTTCATCTGCTCGGTGTTGTGCCGTTCGATCTCCTCGACCGTGTCACCGCTCGGATAGACCGAGTCGCGCGGCATGACCGCCCGGTCGGTGCGGAACCAGCTGTCCAGCACATCGGCGAGGGACACCCGCGTGTCCGGGCTGGTCGCCTCGATCGTGGTCATCCGCAGCTCGCCGTGCGTCTCATCGGTCCGGGCGCCGGAGATCGTGATCACCGGGTCGCCCTTGTTCTCGCCCAGCACGTTCGCCGTCATCCCCGGCTGCGCCACCGAGAACGGCAGCGGCGCGAACGCGGCCGTGGCGAGCAGGGCCACGACGGGGACGGCACAGACGGCGACGGCCTGGGGGCGCGAGAGACGAGAGAGCACGGGGTCAATCTAACGTGACCCCTGAGTGCGGCCGTGCCCGCCCGAGGGCCTCCTGCGAGGGGCTCCTGCGAGGACGAGACGGCCGTCCCGGTGGCGTGGAGATCAGCGCAGGGCCTCGGCGACCTCTCGCGCCGCCTCGACGACCCGCGGCCCCACCCGCTCCGGCACCGCGTCGGCCAGCATGACCACGCCCACACTGCCCTCCACGCCGGTCACCCCCACCAGGGGTGCGGCCGCGCCGCTCGCGCCGGCCTCCAGCTCGCCGTGGGTCAGCGTGTAGCCGGGGTCCTCGAAGGGCTTCTGGCGGGCGGAGAGTATCGCCTTGCCGGCGGCGCCCCGGTCCAGCGGATGCCGGAAGCCCGCGCGGTAGGCGACGTGATAGTCGGTCCAGGTCGGCTCGACGACCGCGACGGCGAGGGCTTCCGCCCCGTCGACGAGGGTCAGATGCGCGGTCGCGCCGATGTCCTCGGCCAGTGAGCGCAGCGCCGGCAGCGCGGCCTCCCGCACCAGCGGATGCACCTGCCGCCCCAGCCCCAGCACGCCGAGCCCGACCCGGGCACGCCCGCCGAGGTCACGGCGTACGAGTGCGTGCTGCTCCAGTGTGGCCAGCAAGCGGTAGACGACGGTCCGGTTGACGCCGAGTTTGTGGGAGAGCTCGGTAACAGTCAGCCCGTGGTCCGTGTCGGCCAGCAGCTTGAGGACTCTGAGTCCCCGGTCGAGCGTCTGGGAGGTCTCCGCGGTCACGACGCCCACTCCTTAGTGGTGAGGTCGGCAGCCCCCTCGCGGCAGATGCGTCGCCGAGTCCCGTCAGCGACGCGCTTTCAGAGGCCGCCGATCGGCTGACGGCCCGGCTTGTCCGGACCCAGTCGCTTCACGGCTGCGCTCCGCGGCGGCGCTGCCACGGGGCGTGTGCGTAGCGGGACATTAGCGAAGGGGGTTCGCTCAGCGGAAGGCTAAGTCCAGAATCCGGGCAAGGGTCGGAGTGACCTGCTCACCTTTGCCCGGAAACGCCCTGGGGGGCGATGCCCTAGGGGCGCGGGAAACTGCGCGACCAACCACGACGGCGCGGCACCCGAAAGACAACACCGACCAGCCACGGTCACCGCATCCGAGTAGCCCACTCCTGCACCTTGGCGATCCTCTGCCGAAGCTGCCCGGCCGTGGCCTCCGCGCTCGGCGGCCCGCCGCACACCCGCCGCAGCTCGGTGTGGATCACCCCGTGCGGCTTGCCGCTCTGATGGACGTACGCCCCGACCATCGTGTTGAGCTGCTTGCGCAGCTCCATCAGCTCCTTGTGCGTGACGACCGGCCGCCGCTCGGCGGGCATCTCCAGAAGATCGGCCTCCGCGTCCGGCTTCTTGCGGCTGTGCGCGATCTGCCGGGCCTGCCGCTTCTGCAGCAGCAGCTGCACCTGCTCGGGTTCCAGGAGCCCCGGGATGCCGAGGTAGTCCTGCTCCTCCTCGCTGCCCGGGTGGGCCTGCATACCGAACTCGGCGCCGTTGTACATGACCCGGTCGAAGACGGCGTCGGACTCCAGCGCCTCGAACGGCAGCATGTCCTGCTCGCCGGTGTCCTCGTCCTTCTGCTGCTCGGCCTCCTGGAGGAGCTTGTCCTCCTCGGCGTACGGGTCCTCCTCGCCGTCCTTCTTCGGCTTGTCGAGGACGTGGTCGCGCTCGACCTCCATCTCGTGCGCGAAGGTGAGCAGGTCGGGCACGGTCGGCAGGAACACCGACGCCGTCTCGCCCCGCCTGCGCGAACGCACAAAACGCCCGACCGCCTGAGCGAAGAACAACGGTGTGGAGATCGTGGTCGCATACACACCGACCGCGAGCCGGGGCACGTCGACGCCCTCGGACACCATGCGGACGGCGACCATCCACCGGTCGTTGCTGTCGCTGAACTCGTCGATCCGGTTCGAGGCTCCCGCGTCGTCCGACAGCACGAGCGTCGCCTTCGTGCCGGTGATCTCGCGGATCAGCTTGGCGTAGGCGCGCGCGGAGTCCTGGTCGGAGGCGATGACGAGCGCGCCCGCGTCCGGGATGGCCTTCCTGACCTCGGTCAGCCGCTGGTCGGCCGCGCGCAGCACGCTCGGCATCCACTCGCCGCGCGGGTCCAGCGCGGTCCGCCAGGCCTGGCTGATCGCGTCCTTGGTCATCGGCTCGCCGAGCCGGGCCTCGATCTCGTCGCCCGCCTTGGTGCGCCAGCGCATGTTGCCGCTGTAGGACAGGAAGATCACCGGGCGCACGACGTGGTCGGCGAGGGCGGAGCCGTAGCCGTAGGTGTAGTCGGCCGCCGACCGCCGGATGCCGTCCTGACCCTCCTCGTACGTCACGAAGGGGATCGGGTTGGTGTCGGACCGGAAGGGCGTACCGGTGAGCGCGAGCCGGCGGGTGGCGGGCTCGAAGGCCTCCAGGCAGGCCTCGCCCCACGACTTGGAGTCACCGGCGTGGTGGATCTCGTCCAGGATCACCAGGGTCTTGCGCTGCTCGACCCGGTTGCGGTGCAGCATCGGCCGCACCCCGACACCGGCGTACGTCACGGCCACGCCGTGGTACTCCTTGCCGAGCGGGCCCGCGCTGTACTCCGGGTCCAGCTTGATCCCTATCCGCGCCGCGGCCTCCGCCCACTGCTTCTTCAGATGCTCGGTCGGCGCGACCACGGTCACCTGCTGCACGACATGGTGGTGCAGCAGCCAGGACGCCAGCGTCAGCGCGAAGGTCGTCTTGCCTGCGCCGGGCGTCGCGACCGCGAGGAAGTCACGCGGCTGCTCCTGGATGTACTTCTCCATCGCACCCTGCTGCCAGGCGCGCAGCTTGCTCGCGGTGCCCCAGGGGGCGCGGCCCGGGAAGGCCGGCGACAGGTGGTGGGAGTGGGAGGCAGAAGCAGACATAGGTGCGGGCCCGGAGGGCCCTCCGTTGAGGGTGGTGGTGGGTGACGGGCGGGCGGTAGTCACGGTCTCCGTACGGGGGTGGCTCGGCTACGTATGACAACCGGGCCACCCTACCGGCGACCCGGCCCCGTCAACGCGCGAACGACACCCGGTCGCCCGCGGGTGGGACTGACGTCACAGCAGCCGCAGCCGCCCCGCGATCTCCCCCACGTCACTCAGCTCACCCGCGGCCACGGCGACGACCAGGTCGTACGCCGTGTCCTGGTCGCATCCGGTGAGATCGACGCCGTTCACCGCCAGGAACGTGGCCGCCGCCCAGCCATGCCGTGCGCTTGTTGCCGTCGACGAGCGGGTGGTTCGTCGCGAGGGCGTGGAGCAGGGCGGCGGCCTGCTCGTGCAGGTCGGTGTAGGCCTGCTCGCAGGCAGCTACCCCCCCCCGTGAGCCGCTCACCGCTCCCGCAGCCGCGTCGTCACCCATGCCCCCACCAGCGCCACCGCCGCCATCGGCAGGAACACCGCCGTGAAGGCCGCCGGGTGGGAGCCGGAGGCCTCGGTCGCGGCGTGGGTGACCGTGCCGCCGCCGAGGGCCGCGAAGGCGGCGCCGCCCGCGGAGAGGAGGAGGACGTTGGACAGGCCGTCGGATATCTGGAGCGCGGCGGAGTTGGTGCCGGCCTCCTCCGGGGCGGAGAGGTGGAGCAGCAGCACGCTGGTGGAGGAGATCACCAGGCCCATGCCGAAGCAGCCGAAGCCCCAGGCGACCGCGACCGTCCAGGCAGGCACCCAGTCGATCAGCACGCTCGGCGCGGTGGCGATGGCCGCGGCCACCAGCACCATGCCCAGGGTGATCAGCCGCTGCCGGTAGGGCTCCACCCGAGGCCGCGACTGCACCCACGAGCCCAGCGCCCATGTCCCGCCGCCCGCCGCGAGCGAGAACCCGGCCAGCGTCGGCGACAGCCCCCGCTGGGTGACCAGCATCAGCGGCACGAACGACTCGGCCGCGATGAACGACCCCGCCGCCAGCCCGCGCAGCAGCACCACGGAGGGCAGCCCCCGCGCCGCCCGGTAGGTGCCGCGCGGCAGCAGCCCCAGCGCGGCCGGCACCAACAGCGCGGCCCCGGCGACGCCGGGCACGAGCGATATCCACCGCAGGTCCTGCGCCGCGTACTGCAGCAGTCCCGCGCCCAGGGAGATACCGAGCGCGAGGCGGATGCGGCGCCGGTCGGAGGACCCCCGCACCTCGCTGTCCGCCTTCTCCCCCACCGGGCCCGACGCCCGGCTGCGTATCTGCGGCAGCGCGAGGGCCAGCGGGAAGACCACCAGCACCGGGATGCCGATGAACACCCAGCGCCAGCCGATGTGCTCGGTCACCGCACCCGCCGCGAGCGGACCGACGATCGACGGTACGACCCAGCTCGCGGCGAACGCCGCCATGATCGCCGGGCGGAGCCGCTCCGGATAGACGCGGCCCACGACGACGTACAGCGCGACGATCACCAGTCCCCCGCCGAACCCCTGGACCGCCCGGCCGAGGATGAACAGCCACATCGCGCCGGCCGTCCCGGACAGCAGCAGCCCCGCCGCGAACGCCGATATGCCCCCGGTCAGCGCCCCGAGCGGGCCGCGCCGGTCCGACCACTGGCCGGACAGCACCATCCCGAACAGGCTCGTCGTGAAGTACCCGGAGAACGCGAACGCGTACAGCGACACCCCGTCCAGCTCCCGCGCGGCCACCGGCATGGCCGTCCCCACGGCCGTCGCCTCGAACGCGATCAGCAGCACCACGGACACGATCCCGATGCTCAGCGCCCGGTACGCACGGCTCAGCACGCGCTCCTCGGCCCGCCCGGCCGAGGTGGGATCGGAGTTCTGTGCGGCGACGTCCGTGTCGCGCGGTTCCAGGGCTGTCATGGTCGTCAGCGTAAGGCCCGAAGCGGCCTTTGACCCCTGTCGGGAGGCCCGCTCGGACTGGGACCTTGGTCGTACGACCGGCACGATGACGCCCCCCTTTCATGAACGGCGTATGGCAGTCCCGTTGCAGGGCGGGCCCGTCCCTTGAGCTCTCAACAGGCCCCGGCCTACGGTCGTTTCACCGAGTTCGACAGGGGAGCAAAAACCCGAGGGACTCGCCAACGGCCGTGTGCCCGAGTGGTTCAGGGAGTCGCCTGCAAAGCGACTTACGCGGGTTCGATTCCCGCCACGGCCTCCAACAGCGCGGACTCCCGGCGCACTTGCCAAAGGGAGAAGGCGAAGGTGGAGACGTCCGCACTCAGCGGATGCAGTGTGCCTTCGGGTTCGCTCCAGTCGAGGAGGCGGCCCGTGCGGCCGTCGAGGACGACGCTGCTGTCCTGCGTGAGGCGGCCGAGGCGTATCAGGTGGCCGGCATCGGCCATGGGGAGAGGCAGTTCAGGGCGTTCCTCCGCGACGTACTCCCCCAGTGGCGCCAGCGGGAACTCCGTGTCCAGGGCGAAGAGGAAGCCCTCTTCCGGCAGCCCCGTCTCGCGCAGGAAGCGGCGGGTGGGTTCGTGGGTGAGGGCCGTCGGGAAGTCGACGTCCTCGAAGCGGACGACGCGGCCCCGGCCGAACTCCCGGTCCAGCAGGCGGTAGGGCAGGTCGAGGGCCAGCCCGGAGCGGCCCTGTGCGAACTTCGGCGGCAGCCGCAACGGCGGCTCACTCGTCAGCAGCGTCATCGTTTCCCCCGTGCGCGTTGGTGCTCAGGGGCAGCAGCCGCCACGGAATCCAGGCAGCGCCGCCCACTGCCAGAAGACTACGCGGCACCACTGACAACGACCCCGACCTGGGGAAAACCCGGCAAGCCCGGACAACCGACCCGGCGACCGACGGCCGCGCGCCACGCCTCCGGGCCCTCGACGCCACGCCAGCCTGGACCCCGTGCCACACCAGCCTGGACCCCCGAGTCACCAGCCCGGACCCCGCGCCACACCAGCCGGATCACCGCACCCCACCAGCCCGGAGACCCGCGTCACACCAGCCGGATCACCGCACCCCACCAGCCCGGAGACCCGCGCCACACCAGCCCGAACCCCGCGCTACACAGCCGGTTCACCGCACCCCACCAGCCCGGAGACCCGCGCCACACCAGCCCGCACCCCGTCACACCAGCCTGGGCTACCGCACCAGCCTGGACCCCCGAGCCCCACCAGCCCGGGCCCCGCGCCTCACTGACCCGCGACCACCACGGCCGCCTGCGGCCTGATCGGCAGCCGGTTCACCGGTCGCCCGGTCGCCGCGCGCACCGCGGAGGCGATCGCCGCCGGGGAGGCGACCACCGGCACCGCGCTGGCCGCCTTGGCGCCGAAGGGCGCGACGACGTCCCGCTCCTCCACCAGCTTCACGATCCGGATGTCCGGCGCGTCCAGGGCAGTCGGCAGCGCGTAACCGGTCAGGTCGGGGTGGCGGATCGTGCCGCGGGGCGTGCGCAGGTTCTCGGTGAGGGCGATGCCCACGCCCTGGGTGACCCCGGCCTCGATCCGGGCGGTCAGCTGGGCCGGGTTGAGCACCCGTCCGACGTCCTGCGCGACGGCCAGCTCCACCACGCGCACCGAGCCCAGCTCCACGTCGACGTCCACGACGGCGCGGATCGCGCAGAACGCGAGCCCGACGAAGGCGTCGCCCTGCCCGGCCTCGTCCAGCGGCTCGGTGGGATGGGGCCGGCACTGGGCGGTCGCCCACAGCTCCTTGCCCTCCATGGCCTCGGCCACGGTGGTCGACAGGACCCCGTCGTACGACGTGATCTTGCCGTCGGTGATCTGCAGGAGCTCCGTGGACATGCCGAACTTGTGCGCCAGCGGCTGGAGCAGCTGGGTGCGGACCATCTTGGCCGCGCGTTCCACCGCGCCGCCCGACACCCATGTGTGGCGCCCCCGGCAGCCCGGGCCGGCGGGCGGCTGGTCGGTGTCGACGGGCGCGACATGCACCTCGTCGACGCCCAGCGTCTCCTGCACGATCTGCCGGGCCAGCGTGGAGAAGCCCTGCCCCGTCTCGACGGCCGCGCACAGCACCGTCGCCACACCGTCCTGGACCTTCACGGTCGCGGTGGAGACCTCGTCGGCGCCCTCCGCACCGAGCATGTGCACCATGCCCAGGCCGTAGCCCACGCCCCGGCGCACCGCGCCCGGCTCGCCCGCGCCCTCGGGGCCGCCGGGCAGCAGCCACTCGTCCTCGGGGGTGTCCATCGGCAGCTCGGGCAGCGGGAAGTCCCGTACGGCCTGGAGGAGTTCCGCGACTGGGGCCGGGCAGGTCACCGTCTGGCCGATGGGCAGCACGTCACCGGTGGCCAGGACGTTGCGCAGGCGCAGCTCGGCCGGGTCGACGCCGAGCTTCTTGGCGAGCTTGTCCATCTGCGCCTCGTAGGCCGCGCACACCTGCATGGCGCCCTCGCCGCGTACATGGCCGGAGGGCGGGTTGTTGGTGCGCACCGCCCAGCCCTCGATGAAGGCGTTCGGGACGACGTACGGCCCGCAGGCGAAGGAGACGGCCGCGGCGAGCGCGTCGGAGGAGGTGTCGGCGTACGCGCCCGCGTCGAGCAGGATCTGCGCCTCGACCTTCACCAGCCGGCCCTCGGCGTCGGTGTGGTGGCGGTAGCGCAGCAGTGTGGGGTGGCGGTGGGCATGGCCGAGGAAGGACTCCTCGCGCGTGGCCGTGAGTTTCACCGGGCAGCCGGTCTTCAGGGCGAGCAGGCCGAGCGGCAGCTGGAAGCCCTGGTCCTCGCGGTCGGCGGTGGCACCGGGGACGCCGGTGACGACGATCTTCACCTGCTCGGGCGCCAGGCCGTAGCAGGCGGCAAGGGCGTCGCGGTCGGTGTGCGGGTCGGTGGAGGCGGTGTACAGCTCGACGCCGCCGTCCGGGCGGGGCACGGCGAGACCGGCCTCGGCGCCGATCGGGGCCGGGTCCTGGCGGCCGATGCGGTACAGGCCCTCGACGACGACCTCGCCGGCCGCCTCCGGGTCGCCGTGGCGCAGCGGGATGTGCCGGATCAGGTTCCCGTCGGGGTGCAGCGGCTCCGCCTCGAAGGCGTGCTCCGGGTCGGTGACCGGGTCGAGTACTTCGTACTCGACGATGACGGCGGCCGCGGCCATCCGCGCGGTGTCGGGGTGTTCGGCGGCGACGGCGGCGATGGGCTCGCCGTGATGGCGTACGAGGTCGGAGGCGAACACCGGCCGGTCGGCCGTGCCGCGCCCGTGCACCGGACTGCCCGGCACGTCCTCGTGCGTCACGACCGCGCGGACGCCGGGCATCTCCCGCGCGTGGGTGGTGTCGATGGAGGTGATGCGCGCGTACGGGTGGGGCGAGCGCACCACGGCCGCCCACAGCAGGCCCTCGGCCCACAGGTCGGCCGCGTAGGGGAAGGTGCCCTCGGTCTTGGCACGCGCGTCCGCCGGGGCGAGCGAGGAGCCGAGGCCGTGCGGGATCGCCTCCGGAGCGGGGGCGGCCTCCGCGGTGGTGGTGGTCGCGGTGGCGGCTTCGTTGCTCACGCCTGGCCTCCGTCCTGTCCCTGTCCGTAGCCCTGATCGTGGCCGTGTCCGTACGCCTGGTCGTGCGGCAGGTCGTGCGGGTGCGGGGTGCCCGGGGGCAGGCCCGCCTCGAACGCCGACGGGTTGACGCCGCCGGCGCCCGGACCCGCCTGGTGAGGGATACGTGCCTCGTCGCCGTCGCGTTCGCCGCTCTCGGCGCCTCTGTGCGCCTCGCGCTCGGCGACGACCTCCTGGACGGCGTTCAGCACGCCCCGGTAGCCCGAGCAGCGGCACAGGTTGCCGCACAGCGCCTGCCGGGTCTCCAGCTCGGTCGGCGCCGGGTTGCCCTCCAGCAGGTCGTGCACGGTCATCGCCATGCCGGGCACGCAGAAGCCGCACTGGACGGCGCCGCACCGCGCGAGCGCGCGCTGCACGTCGGAGGGCTGTCCGTCGGCGGCCAGGCCCTCGACCGTGCGCACCTCACTGCCGGCGGCGGTGGCCGCGGGCACCAGGCAGGACGCGACCAGCCGGCCGTCCACCTGCACGTTGCACGCCCCGCACTCGCCCTGCGAGCAGCCGTCCTTCGCCCCGGCCAGCCCGAGCCGCTCGCGCAGCACGTAGAGCAGCGACTCGCCGATCCAGGCGTCCGTCACGGGCCGGTCGGCGCCGTTGACCCGCAGGACGTACGAGGCGAGGGGGTGCTCCTCGCCCGGGGGCGGAGGGAGTTCGGCAGCGGCGTCCTGGGCGTCCGGTGCGTCGTCGGCGCCCGCTGCGGCGTCGGCGGCTTCGGCGGGTACGTCATCGGCGGCTTCGGCGGGTACGTCGCCGGCGGCGGGGTCGTCCGCGGTGTCCGGGGCCGTCTGGGGGGCGGTCTCGGCCTCGGGAGCGGCGGTCGCCTCGGCGGGGGTGCCGGACGCCTCGGAGACGGCCTCCACGGCGTCGTCCGGGCCCGTGCCGTGCTCCGGCTCCCCCTCGGCCCCGACAGGCGCCTCGACGGCCGTCTCCGGGCTCTCGGGGCTCTCCGGACCGGGGACGCCCTCAGGCGCCTCAGGGGCGGCTTCCGGGGCCTGCGCGGCGGCAGGCGCCCCCGCGGGGAACGGGTCGGCGTACGGGGCGCCCGGCTCGGCCACCTGCTGCCCGCCCCACGTCTGGCCGGGGTCCTGCTGCGCGGCCCAGGGGGCGGATGCGCCGCCCGGCAGCGTGGCCGGGGGCGTGCCGCCCCACTGCTCGACGAGGGCGGACGTGGTGTACTCGCCCGACTCGTCGGGAAGGTCGCCGTTCGCGACGGGGATGGACCACTGCCCGGTGACCTCGTGCCCGGGCGCGGGCGCGGGCGCGGGCTCCTGGGCCGGGGCGTTGGCGTCTCCGAAGGTCCACTGCCCGGTCGCGCCGGGGTGGTAGGTGAACCGGTCGTCGCCCACGGAGCCCGTCTCGGGCGCGGGCCACTGGACGCCCTCGGCGGGCATGCTCCAGGTGCCGGTGGCCGCGGGGTCGGTGCCCGCGCCGGAGGCCGGGGCGACCGTTATCTGCGGCGGCACATAGCCGTGGCCGGGTGCGGCGAGCGGGCTGTCGGCGGAGGCCAGCAGCGCGTCGATGCCGCCCTCGGGGAGCTTCACGAAGGCGGTGGCGCCGTCGTCGTAGTCGCCCTGGGGCAGCGGGTCCCAGCGGCCCGGCGCCTGGGGCGTGCCCTCTCCGTGCTGGTCGTCGGTCACGACAGTGCCCTCCCCAGTGCTCGTCGGGCCAGCGCGGCGACGGTGCGCCGCAGGTGCAGTACTGCGGGCGGAAGCGGCTGCACCGAGCCGTCCTCCGCCGGGACCGGGTCGGGGATGCAGGCGGCGGCGACGTACTCGCCGAAGGCGCCGAGGGCCTCGGGGACGATCGCGCGGTCGTTGTCCCAGTCGATGAGCTGGGCGACCCACTGCTCGGCCTCCAGCGGCCTGAGCGGCATCGGCGCTATGGCGCCCACCGCGCAGCGCACCCCCCGGCGGGCGGGGTCGAGGACGAGCGCGACGGACGCGGCCGCGCGGCCGGGGCCGGTGCGGCCGGTGGCCTTGAGGAAGACCTGGGGGGCGTGCAGCAGCGGCACGCGCACGTAGCCGATGAGTTCGCCGCCGCGCAGCATGTCCATGCCGGCCAGCAGGTGCGAGACCGGGATCTCCCGGCGGGCGCCGCCCGGTCCGGCGACGATCACCGTCGCCTCCAGGGCGGCCAGCACGGGCAGCGCGTCACCGGTCGGGGCGGCGGTGGCGATGTTGCCGCCGAGGGTGCCGGCGTTGCGGATGTGCGGCGGCCCGGCCGCGCGCGCGGCGGCGGCGAGCGCCGGGATGAGGGCGGCGAAGTCGGGGCGGCCCATCCGCGCGTGGGTGAGTCCGGCGCCGAGCAGGGCGTGGCCGTCCTGGTACTGCCAGCCGCGGATCTCGCTGATCCGGCCGAGGCCGACGAGTGCGGTGGGTCTGAGCTGCCCGGAGTTGACGGCGGCCATCAGGTCGGTGCCACCCGCGACGGGCACGGCCGCGGGCATGGCGGTGAGTGCCGCCACGGCCTCGTCCAACGTCGTGGGCAGGGTGACGGCCTGCGCCGCCTGCGGTGCGTGCGTGGTCAAACCGGCTGCCCCTTCCCGCTGCCCCACCTGGTCCCACCTGTGTTGCCGTACGGTACGTGCCGACAAGGCGGACGTGGCAACTCTGGCACATCATCGCAGGGGCCGAACGCGGGGGTCCGCTAGGAGGCATTCGCCCACCTCACCGAGGAGATGGTCCGTTTTCGCACGGCTTCACCGGTGAGCGCGAATTGGCACTCTTCGGTGACACTTTGCACCTTTTGGCATTATCGGTTCGGCGGCGGTCCCTCCAGCGGGCGCCCCAGGACACCGGGCCGCTTCTGCCAGGGCCGAGGCCCGGTGGGCGGCCGGTAGGCGACCCCCAGGGCGTCGAGGCGCCGGTAGTGGGCGGCCATACGGCGGTCGAAGTCGGCGAAGTCCCGTTCCTCCGGGGCGGGCAGGGCGCTCCAGGCCACCTCGGCGAAGGCCGCGAGGCGGGGGAACGTCTGGTAGTCCACGCGCCCTTGGTCCTCCATCACCTCGGTCCACACGTTGGCCTGGGTGCCGATCACATGTCCCGCCTCCTCGTCGGTCAGTTGCGCGGGAACGGGCTCGAAGCGGTAGACGTCCTCCAGGGTGCGGACGTGGCCGATGGGGACCGGCTCGTCCGCGCCCGCGTCCTGACGATGATCCAGATACACGAACTGCTCGGGACACATGACGACGTCGTGGCCCGCGCGCGCGGCCGCGATCCCGCCCGCGTAACCCCGCCAGGAGGACACCGCGGCGCCCTCGGCGAGCCCGCCCTCCAGGATCTCGTCCCAGCCGATGAGCCTGCGCCCGCGCGCGGAGAGCCACTTGTCGAAGTGGCCGATGAACCAGGCCTGGAGTTCGTCCTCGTCGGCGAGCCCGAGTTCCTCGATCCGGGCCTGGGCGACGGCCGAACGCCGCCACTGGTCCTTGGGGCACTCGTCCCCGCCGATGTGCACGAACTCGCCCGGGAACAGCTCCAGGACTTCCTCGAACACCCCCTCGTAGAAGCGCAGGGTGTTGTCAGTGGGGGCGAGTACGTTGGCAGAGATCCCCCAGTTGTCCCAGACGGAGAGGGCGGTGCCTCCTGCCATGGATGCGGCGATGACGTCGGTGTTGCCGAGTTCCGGATACGCGGCGATGGCGGCCTGCGAGTGTCCGGGGACGTCGATTTCCGGGACGACCGCGATATGCCGCTCGGCGGCGTAGGCGACGATCTCGCGGATGTCGTCCTGGGTGTAGTGGCCCCCGTGCGGCTTCTCCTCCCACAGTGGTGAGGCGCGGTGCCCGAATTTCGTGCGGGCCCGCCAGGAGCCGACCTCGGTCAGCCGTGGATACCGCTTGATCTCGAGCCGCCAGCCCTGGTCGTCCGTCAGGTGCAGATGAAGCACGTTGAGTTTGTGGGCGGCCATCAGATCGAGATAGCGCAGGACACCGTCCTTGGGCATGAAGTGCCGGGCGACGTCGAGCATGAGGCCGCGCCAGCGGAAACGGGGTGCGTCCTCGATGACCTGGCTCGGGATTCCCAGGGTCGCCCCGGGCCGTACGGGCGCCCTCCGGAAGGCGTCGGGGCCGAGCAGTTGCCGTAGCGTCTGCGCGCCCCAGAACACCCCGGCCGCGTCACCGCCGCGGATCTCGACGCCCTTGTGGGGGACGGCCGTGAGCCGGTAGGCCTCCGGCTCCAGGGAGTCGTCCACCAGCAGCCGCAGGCCTCCCGGGGCGTCCTTCGGGCCCGCCGGGAACGCCAGACCGAGTGCCGGGCCGAGGGTGGAGCGCAGCCAGCGCTCCGTCGTCTCCGTCCCCGGTCCGGCCCAGACAGGGGTGCTCCGGTCGAACAGCACGGCACAGCGCGTGGGGCCGTCGATCGCCCGTGGCGCCGGAATCAGTTGCATGTCGGTCACGTCAGTCCTTTACCGCCCCGCCCAGCCCGGAGACCAGACGCCGTTGTACGAGTACGAAGAACACCAGCACCGGAATCGTCATCACGGTCGACGCCGCCATGACCCCGCCCCAGTCCGGGTCGTCCGGCTTGTAGAACACCAGCAGCGCCATCGGCAGCGTGGACTGCGAGATGTCGCTGACGATGAAGGACTTGGCGAACAGGAAGTCGTTCCAGGCGGAGATGAAGGAGAACACGCTCGTGGCCACCAGGCCCGGCAGGACGAGCGGGAAGAGAATCCGCCACAGAAAGCGTGCCCGGCTCGCCCCGTCGAGGTACGCGGCCTCCTCCAGGCTCTCCGGAACCGCTTTCACGAACCCCCGCAGCATCCAGATCGCGAAGGGCAGCGAGAAGGCGATGTGCGGCAGGATCAGGGACCCCAGGGTGTTCAACTGCCCGAGGTCCCGCATGAGGAAGAACATCGGGATCGTGAGCGCCTCCACGGGCACCATCTGGGCCACCAGGAACATCACCAGCAGGGTGGTCCGGAAGCGGAACCTGAATCGCGTCACCGCCACCGCCGCGAGAAACGCGATGAACGCCGAGGCGATCACCACACTCACCGCCACGACCACGCTGTTGGCGAAGTAGCGGCCGAATTCCTGCTGCCCGAAGACCCGCCGGAAGGAATCCAGCGTGGGCGAGGACGTCCACGGCCGCGGCGCGGTCGACTCGATCTCCCCGGCCGGCCGGAAGGCGCCGAGCACCATCCAGTACAGCGGAAAGGCCACGACGACGGCCACGCACAGCGCCACGCCGTCCGCGAGCAACCGCCCGGGCCGCCTCACAGCCCCTCCCCGCGCCGCCGCAGCAGCAGCCGCAGATACACCAGGGTCACGGCGAGCAGGATCAGCAGCATCACCACGCCGATGGCCGCGCCGAGGCTGTACTGCGAGGAGGCGAAGGCCTGTTGATAGGCGTACACGTTCAGCACCAGGTTCTGGCCGGCGATGCCGCCGCCGCCCGTCATGACGTAGATCTGCGTGAAGACCTTGAAGTCCCAGATGACCGACTGGACGGTGACGACGGCCAGGATCGGCCGCAGCATCGGCGCCAGCACCGACCACCAGGTCCGCCACGCCGACGCCCCGTCCAGCGCGGCCGCCTCCAGCACCTCGGCGGGAACCGCGCGGACACCGGCGTACACCGTCACCATCACGAACGGGAAGGAGCACCACACCACTTCGAGCAGGACCAGGAAGAACGCGCTGTAGCGCCCGTACGTCCAGGAGAAGTCGCCGAGTCCGAGGACCCGGTTCACCGGCCCGAAGTCCGGGTCGAACAGGAACAGCCACACCGTCGACCCGGTGACCGCGGGAGTGGCCCACGTGCCGAGGGCCGCCAGCATCAGCGCCAGGCGCGGCAGGGCGCGCACGCGCGTGAGCAGCACGGCGAGGGCGCAGCCCACCGCCAGGGTGGAGACGACACAGGCCGCGGCGAACAGGACGGTGGCCGGCAGGACGTCCCGGAACTGGGGGTCGCCGAACAGCTCGGCGTAGTTGGCCAGTCCGCGGAAGGAGGTCGGCTCGCCTCCGCTGACCTGCGCCTGCGGCCAGGAGCAGGGCGAGACGTGGGGGGAACTTCATGGAGCGAGCCTCCAAGCACGGATGCGTTGCAACATGCGCAATGGTGGTTTTGCTCTGCACAACGCCTCAGAGGCTAGAGACTGCGGGAAGCCGTCCACAAGAGGTCTGAACCAATTCCTGCGACCGATTCCTGCGACCGATTCCTGCGACCGCTTCGTACGACCGCTTCGTACGACCGCTCCAGGACGCGCGAAGGCCCCCGGGAAGCGCGCCGCAACGCGTCCCGGGGGCCTTCGGAAAGTCAGGCGAGCCGGACTACTTCTTGTCGCCGCCCTTGCCCTTGTCGTCCCCGCCCGCGCCCATGGAGTCGTAGATCTCCTTGCACATGGGGCACACGGGGTACTTCTTCGGGTCACGGCCAGGCACCCAGACCTTGCCGCAGAGCGCCACGACGGGGGTCCCGTCGAGGGCGCTCGCCATGATCTTGTCCTTCTGGACGTAGTGGGCGTAGCGCTCGTGGTCGCCGTCGCCGTGGGAAGTCTGCGGCGTGGGCTCGACGAGGGTCCCCGTACCAGTCCCGCGCTCGGGCTCGAGAGTGCTCATACGCCCCAGGGTACTGAAGCTCACACGCATCAGTTGAGCGAAGGGTCGTCCGGATATGTGGCCACCATCGCCAGTTCGTTGCGCTGGCGGCGCAGCACTTCGCGCCACAGCCGCTCGGGGGCCGGGGAGGAGACGTCGCCGGGCTCGGACTCGACGACGTACCAGGCGCCGTCGACCAGTTCGTCCTCCAGCTGGCCCGGGCCCCAGCCCGCGTATCCGGCGAAGATGCGCAGGGAGCCGACCGCGGAGGCGAGCAGTTCGGGCGGGGCCTCCAGGTCGACCAGGCCGATCGCGCCGTGCACGCGCCGCCAGCCGAGCGGGGCGCCGTCCGTGGTGGCGCCGCCGGGGATCACCGCGACCCCGAGAGCCGAGTCCAGGGAGACCGGACCGCCCTGGAAGACGACGCCGGGCTCACCGGCCAGGTCCGCCCAGGCCTCCAGGATGTCGCCCACTCCCACCGGGGTGGGGCGGTTGAGGACGACGCCGAGGGAGCCCTCCTCGTCGTGGTCGAGAAGGAGCACCACCGCGCGGTCGAAGTTCGGGTCCGCCAGGGCGGGCGTGGCCACGAGCAGCCGCCCTGTGAGCGAGGACACCTCGGTCATGCCAGACATGATCCCGCATCTTGCCGCGCTGTGGGGACCCCATCGCCGTGCGCGAGTGCGCGCAGCTCACGGCGCACGAGGCGCGGCCACGGCGCACGGTGACCCCATGTGCCCACGGAGAAACGGTTCGTGTTGTGACAGAGCTATGACGGAACCATGGCCTCCTCAGGCTTACGGACCGGGGGCCGACGGCGATTACTCTGTCTCTCTCTGGCCCCCTGCCCCACTCCACGGAACGCGAGATTCATGACCGTCAACGGCGCTGATGACGTACTGCTTGTCCACGGCGGAACCCCGCTCGAGGGCGAGATCCGTGTCCGCGGTGCGAAGAACCTCGTACCGAAGGCCATGGTCGCCGCACTGCTGGGCAGCGCGCCGAGCCGACTGCGCAATGTTCCGGACATCCGCGACGTGCGGGTCGTACGCGGCCTGCTGCAGCTGCACGGCGTGACGGTCCGCCCGGGTGACGAGCCGGGCGAGCTGGTGCTCGACCCGTCGCACGTCGAGAGCGCGAACGTCGCTGACATCGATGCCCACGCCGGTTCGTCGCGCATCCCGATCCTCTTCTGCGGCCCCCTGCTGCACCGTCTCGGCCACGCCTTCATCCCCGGCCTCGGCGGCTGCGACATCGGCGGCCGGCCCATCGACTTCCACTTCGAGGTGCTGCGGCAGTTCGGCGCGACGATCGAGAAGCGCGCGGACGGCCAGTACCTGGAGGCCCCGCAGCGGCTGCGCGGCACCAAGATCCGGCTGCCCTACCCCTCGGTCGGCGCGACCGAGCAGGTGCTGCTGACGGCCGTCCTGGCCGAGGGCGTGACGGAGCTCTCGAACGCGGCCGTCGAGCCGGAGATCGAGGACCTGATCTGCGTCCTGCAGAAGATGGGCGCCATCATCGCGATGGACACGGACCGCACGATCCGCATCACCGGTGTGGACAAGCTCGGCGGCTACACCCACCGCGCCCTCCCGGACCGCCTGGAGGCCGCCTCCTGGGCGTCCGCGGCGCTGGCGACCGAGGGCGACATCTACGTCCGCGGCGCCCAGCAGCGCTCGATGATGACGTTCCTGAACACCTACCGGAAGGTGGGCGGCGCCTTCGAGATCGAGGACGAGGGCATCCGCTTCTGGCACCCCGGCGGCCGGCTGAAGTCCATCGCGCTGGAGACGGACGTGCACCCCGGCTTCCAGACCGACTGGCAGCAGCCGCTGGTGGTGGCGCTGACCCAGGCGACCGGCCTGTCGATCATCCACGAGACGGTCTACGAGTCCCGCCTCGGCTTCACCTCCGCCCTGAACCAGATGGGCGCCCACATCCAGCTCTACCGCGAGTGCCTGGGTGGCTCCGACTGCCGCTTCGGCCAGCGCAACTTCCTGCACTCCGCGGTCGTGTCCGGCCCCACCAAGCTCCAGGGCGCCGACCTGGTCATCCCCGACCTGCGCGGCGGCTTCTCGTACCTGATCGCGGCTCTCGCGGCCCAGGGCACGTCCCGGGTCCACGGCATCGAGCTGATCAACCGCGGCTACGAGAACTTCATGGACAAGCTGATGGAGCTCGGCGCGAAGGTCGAGCTGCCGGGCAAGGCGCTCTGACCCGAAAGAGATACGCCGATGGGGCGGTCACCCGGATTACCCGGGTGACCGCCCCATCGGCATTGTTGCGCCCTAGGGACGCGGGGAACTGCGCGACCAGCCACGGCGGACCGGCAGTCGCCCACGGCGCCGCACCAGAGCGGCGCTGAAGCGGGGGGTTACTTACCCTTGGCCGCTTCCTTGAGCTTCGAGCCCGCGGACACCTTCACGCTGTACCCGGCCGGGATCTGGATCGGCTCACCGGTCTGCGGGTTGCGCGCGGTGCGAGCGGCACGGTGCGTGCGCTCGAAGGTGAGGAAGCCAGGGATGGTGACCTTCTCGTCGCCCTTGGCGACGACATCGCCGACAACCTCGGCGAACGCGGCCAGCACGGCGTCGGCGTCCTTGCGGGTCACCTCGGCGCGCTCGGCCAGCGCGGCCACCAGCTCACTGCGGTTCATGTTGTTACTCCCGTGTTCTTCTTGCCGTTGGGGCGCCCCACGCGACGGAGCCGCATAGTAGGCGCTGCTGCGAATGCCGATGCGCTCGCGCCCAGGGACGCATCCTGCCTCTACCTGCGGCGGGAAAGCCAATCCGGCACCCGCAGGAGTCGTGAGAACACCCTTGGGAGTCACACGAGTCACACGAAAAGTAGGGCCGGAGCCTGGCCGACACCCTAGAGGCTGATCGGCCGGGCCCGGTTCCACGACGCGCCGAAGAGCGTCCGTGGCAAGGTTCACAGCCCCGGTGTTCACGCATCGAAAAGTGCACCGGACGTGCACCGGACGTGCAACCCGACGTGCACTGCGGCACGTCGGGCGCGCTGCGGCACGTCAGGCGTGCTGCGCCTCTCCCGCCGCCTTCGCGGCCTCCCGCACGGCGCCCGCGACGGCGCCCGCGACCTTGTCGTTGAAGACGGACGGGATGATGTAGTTCGGGTTCAGTTCGTCCTCGGTCACCACGTCCGCGAGCGCCTTGGCGGCGGCCAGCATCATCTCGGTGTTGACCGTGCGGGACTGGGCGTCCAGCAGACCGCGGAACACACCCGGGAAGACCAGCACGTTGTTGATCTGGTTCGGGAAGTCGGAACGGCCGGTGGCCACGACGGCCGCGGTCTGGCGGGCGATCGCCGGGTCGACCTCGGGGTCGGGGTTCGCGAGCGCGAACACGATCGCGCCGTCCGCCATGGCGGCCACGTCGTCGCCGTCCAGGACGTTCGGGGCGGAGACACCGATGAAGACGTCCGCGCCGCGCACGGCCTCCTTCAGCGTGCCGGTGAGGCCCTCGTGGTTGGTGTTGTCGGCGATCCAGCGCAGCGGCGAGTCGGCCGGGGCGTCCACCAGGTCGGCGCGGCCCGCGTGCACGACACCGTGGATGTCGGCGACGACAGCGCTCTTCACACCGGCGGCGAGCAGCAGCTTCAGGATGGCCGTACCGGCGGCGCCGGCGCCGGACATGACGACCCGGATGTTCTCGATGGCCTTGCCGGTCACCCGCAGGGCGTTCGTGAGGGCGGCCAGGACGACGATGGCGGTGCCGTGCTGGTCGTCGTGGAAGACGGGGATGTCCAGGGCCTCGCGCAGCCGGGCCTCGATCTCGAAGCAGCGGGGCGCGGAGATGTCCTCGAGGTTGATGCCGGCGAACCCGGGGGCGATCGCCTTGACGATCTCGACGATCGCGTCGGTGTCCTGGGTGTCCAGGCAGATCGGCCAGGCGTCGATCCCGGCGAACCGCTTGAACAGGGCCGCCTTGCCCTCCATGACCGGCAGCGCGGCCATCGGGCCGATGTTGCCGAGGCCCAGCACGGCGGAGCCGTCCGTCACGACCGCAACGGAGTTGCGCTTGATGGTGAGGCGGCGGGCGTCCTCGGGGTTCTCGGCGATGGCCATGCAGACGCGGGCCACACCCGGCGTGTAGACCATGGACAGGTCGTCACGGTTGCGGATGGGGTGCTTGGACGCCATCTCGATCTTGCCGCCGAGGTGCATCAGGAACGTACGGTCGGAGACCTTGCCGAGAGTGACGCCCTCGATGCCGCGCAGCTGCTGGACGATCTCGTCGGCGTGTGCGGTGGAGCTGGCCGCGATCGTGACGTCGATCCGGAGCTTCTCGTGGCCGGAAGCGGTGACGTCGAGGCCGGTCACCGAGCCTCCGGAGGACTCCACGGCGGTGGTGAGCTGCGAGACGGCGGTTCCGCTCGCGGGCACCTCCAGCCGGATCGTCATCGAGTAGGAGACGCTGGGCGCCGTTGCCATGGCCGACTTCCTCTGCTTTCACGGTGTCGCGAAGTTGTGCCGTCCGATCGTCGCACCTACCCCCGAGTAGGGAGTAGTCGCCCCGACTTGCGGACGTTTTGTTCACAGGGCGAGGTGCGACTTCGGAAAACATCTTCCACGATACGAGAATCGATCAGCCAGTCCTGCGACGACAAAGAGGCCCACGTCACATTCGACGTGGGCCTCTTCGTACGTTCATGACACCGACCCGCCATGCTCGCCTCGCGGCAAGTGGTCCCTCTGAGGGACGAAGGTTGGGCCCGGGGGCTTGGATCGGGCCGGTGTCACGACAAGGCTAACAAACGGATGCCGCCGGGCCATTCCCCTGCGCCGGGTTCGCCCGGGTTATGGGAAGTCGCCCTCTTCGGATCATGGGCGCGTCAGTCCCGCAGCAGATCCGGCACCCCGGCCGCGTCCGGCTCGTCCCGCTCCGCCGATACGACGGTGAGCTGCTGGGTCGCCCGGGTCAGCGCGACGTAGAGCACGCGCAGGCCGGCCGGGGACTCGTCGGCGATCTCCGCGGGCGAGACCACGACCGTCGCGTCGTACTCCAGGCCCTTGGCCTCCAGGCTGCCGAGCGCCACCACCCGGTCGCCGAGCCCGTCGAGCCAGCGCCGCGCCTCCTCGCGCCGGTTCATCGCGACGACCACGCCGACGGTGCCGTCGACCTGCTCCAGCAGCCGCTCGGCCTCGGCGCGCACGGACTCGCGCAGGGAGTCCCGTACGACGGCGAAACGCGGGACCACGCCGGTGGACCGTACGGCGGACGGGGACTCGGCGCCCGGCATGGCCAGGGCCAGCACCTTGGCCGCCAGCTCGGCGATCTCGGCGGGGTTGCGGTAGTTCACGGTCAGCTCGAAGCGGCGGCGCGGGCGGGTACCCAGGGCCTCGTCACGGGCCTCGGCGGCCTCGTCCGGGTCGGACCAGGAGGACTGGGCCGGGTCGCCGACGACCGTCCAGGTGGCGTGCCGGCCACGGCGGCCGACCATGCGCCACTGCATCGGGGTGAGGTCCTGGGCCTCGTCGACGATGACGTGCGCGTACTCGGTGCGCTCCTGGGCGAGGCGCTCGGCGCGCTCGCGCTGCGACTCCTCGCGCGTCGGCATCAGCTCCTCCAGGCCGGTGAGCTGGTCCAGCGGGTCCAGTTCGCGCTTCCTCCTCGGGCGGGCCGGGGCGCCGAGGATCGCCTGGAGCTCGTCGAGCATCGCGATGTCGTGCACGGAGTGGCCGTCGCGTCTGAGGGAGCGGGCGACCTTGCGGACCTCGCCGGGGTTGAGGATGCGGCGCGCCCAGCGGCCGAGGCGGCGCTCGTCGGCCATGGCGGCCAGGACGGCCTTCGGGGTCAGCTCGGGCCACCAGGCGTCGAGGAAGGCGATGAAGGAGTCCTCGCTCGTCACGTCCTCGTCGAAGGAGGAGCGCAGCTCGGCCGCCAGCTCCGGGTCGGTGTGCCGGGCGGCGCCGCCGGACTGCTCCCACAGGGCGTCGAGCAGCAGCTTGCGGGCGCGCGGGCGCAGCAGGTTGACGGGGGCCGTGCCGCCGAGGGCGTTGCGCCGGACGCGGTCCAGCTCGGCGGCCTCCAGCTCCAGGCGGCGGCCGAAGGCGACGACCCTCAGCCGCTCTGGCGAATCGTTCAGCTCCAGAGCTCCGCGCGCGGCCTTGCGCAGCACCTTCAGCATCCGGTACGAGCCCTTGGCGCGGGCCGTGGCCGGGGAGTCGTACAGCGTGGCCTCGGCCCCGTCGACGAGCGAGCCGATCGCCCGGATGGCGACCTGGCCCTCCTCGCCGAGCGAGGGCAGCACGCCCTCGGTGTAGGCGACCAGCAGGGGCGTGGGCGAGACGATGAGGATGCCGCCCGCGTACCGGCGCCGGTCCTGGTAGAGCAGGTAGGCGGCCCGGTGCAGGGCGACGGCGGTCTTGCCCGTCCCCGGCCCGCCCTCGACGTACGTCACGGAGGCGGCGGGCGCACGGATGACCAGGTCCTGCTCGGCCTGGATGGAGGCGACGATGTCCCGCATGGTGTGACTGCGGGCCTGGCCGAGCGCGGCCATCAGGGCGCCGTCGCCGATGACGGGCAGCTCCTGTCCGCCGAGGGTGGCCTTCAGCTCGGGCCGCATCAGGTCGTCCTCGACACCGAGGACACGGCGCCCCTTGGAGCGGATGACGCGTCTGCGGACCACCCTCCCCGGATCGACGGGCGTGGACCGGTAGAAGGGAGCGGCGGCGGGGGCCCGCCAGTCGATCACCAGCGGGGCGTAGTCCTGGTCGAGGACGCCGATCCGGCCGATGTGCAGGGTCTCGGCGATGTCGGCGGTGTTGTCCGCCCGCACGGCCCCTTCGGCGGGCTCGACCGCGGTGTAGGCGCCGTCGGGCCCCTTCTTCCCGTCCTTCCCCAGCAGCAGGTCGATCCGTCCGAAGAGGAAGTCCTCGAACTCGTTGTTGAGCCGGTTGAGGTGGACACCCGCCCGGAAGACCTGCGCGTCCCGCTCGGCGAGCGCGCCGGGCGTGCCGACCTGGCCGCGCTTGGCCGCGTCGTGCATGAGGAACTCCGCCTCGTGGATCTTCTCCTCCAGGCGTCGGTACACCCGGTCCAGGTGTTCCTGTTCCACGCTGATCTCACGGTCACGGACCGAGTCCGAGGCCGCGCCGACCGCGGTTTCCTGTTGAGCCTGAGCGGCCACCGGGCCCCCTTCTGACGTGCTGGGCAGCCGTCAACCGTACGCGAAGGGGGGCGGGTCAGGCTACGGCGGCCGGGGCTGTCTTGCGGATGGGTCCTGGGGGTGGGGTTGTCCGTGCCCTGGCGGGGGCGGTTTTTTTGGGGGGCGGGGCTGGTGCGAGCGCGGCTCGGCGCCCCCGCCCCGGAAGGGAGGCCGCCGGCGAACTCGTACAGGCCGGGCCGGCCCCGGACTACTCCTCCCCTGGCTCGAAGTCTTCCAGGAAGTAGCTGTCGTGTCGGATGCGGAACTGCTTGAGCTCTTCGCCACCGCGCTGCGCCATCTCCGCGACCCGCTCGAAGTACTCCTCGCGTGGGGCGCCCGGGGAGAAGAGCATGAGCATGGACATGGGCTCGTCGGTCACGTTCTTGAAGGCGTGCAGGCCGCCGACCGGGACGTACAGGAAATCGCCCGCGCGGCCCGTCACCCACTTCTCGCCGTTGTACAGCTCCAGTGCGCCGGAGAGGATGTAGAAGGACTCCGACATCGCCTTGTGGAAGTGGGTCTTGGCCCCGGCGGACCGTGCACCCAGCTCCACCTTGTACAGGCCGAATTCGCCGCCGGTCGACGCGTTGGTGGCGAGGTAGTGGGTGGAGGCGCCGGGTGAGGAGATGTCCGGTGGGCTGTCGGCCGGGCGGAAGACCGCGTTCACCTCGCCCTTGTCGCGGTGGTAGCGGTCTTCCGGGTACTCGGGGTGTTCCGGGTACGACATGATGCGCTCCTCTTGGCAGGTTCCACCGGCATGGTGGCTCCCGCGTCCGGAAGGGGGCATCGGGCTTGCGGATGATCTTGGGTGGGGCCGGGGCCGAGGGCTGAATGCCTAGTACTGCAGTTGGTGGGCCGTAGGGCCGCCGCCCCGCCCCGGAAGGCACCCGGGCCGGGCCAGGCCGAGCCACGGCAGCCGGGCGCCTGGCTTCAGGACGGGCCCGGCAGCCGGGCGCCTGGCTTCAGGACGGGCCCGGCCGCCGGGCTCACCGGTCGGTGTCCCGGCGGGACCGAACGGGGGGCCCGGCGCGGGCACCACTCGCGCCCCACGCCGCCCGGAGGGGCCTGGGGCCTGGGGTCGGCATCGGGCACCGCTCGGCGACCCACGCCCTGGGGGCCGTACGACCAGGACGGGCCCGGCGGACAGCCCTACGCGTCGACCTCCACCAGCCGCTTGCCGTCGAAGGTCATCACCTCGAAGTGGTCGATCTCGTTCGGGGCGAAGGCCGCGCCGCCGTGGACGTAGAGCGGCTGGCGGGCCTGCTCAGCGGCGGAGTCCGGGATGCCGTAGCCCCAGTTGGGGACGGACCAGGAGGTCACCGTCTCGCGCTCGCCGTTCTTGCCGACGGCGATCAGGGAGCACTTCTCGGGCCCCTTGACGTTCGTCAGCTCCAGCACGGCATGCGTGCCCCAGGCCTTCTTCTCCAGAGCGACCGTGGCACTGACCTGGGTGGCGGGGTCGGTGGCCCGCACCTTGTCGTGCATGACGTCGAAGGCCTCCTTGGCGGGGCTCGACGGATGCGCCTCGACCTTGGTGCCGGTGTCGCCGCCGGAGGCCGCGACGGCGACGAGCGGCCCGCCGATGATCAGCGCGGCCGCCGCGGCGACGAGATAGAACCCGCGCCGTCGCTTACGGGCCCGCCGCTCGGCGACCTCGTCGACCAGCCGCTCCACCAGCCGCGGGCTCGGCCGGGCGGACAACGACTCCCCGACGGCGGGCGTGCCGGTGCCCGGCAGGTCGGCCAGAGCCGCCAGCATCGGCTCCATCCCAGCCAGCTCGTCGAGCTGCTGCGCGCACCACTCGCAGGTCGCGAGGTGGACCTCGAAAGCGGTTGCTTCGGCGTCGTCGAGAATCCCGAGGGCGTAGGCGCCGACGGTCTCGTGCTCGTTCGGGCCCTGTGATCCCTGCATGGGTCCAGGATGTCCGGATCCGCCCGGGCCGAATCCTCCGTAGCTGCTCATCACGCCGTCACCCCCCGCTCCTCCAGTGCCAGCTTCATCGAACGCAGGGCGTAGAACACCCGGGACCGGACCGTGCCACTGGGTATCCCCAGGGTCTGCGCCGCCTCATTGACGGTACGCCCCTTGAAGTACGTCTCGACGAGCACTTCCCGATGGGCGGGCGTCAGATCGTCGAGAGCATCGGACAACGTCATCAACCACAGCGCCTTGTCGATCTCGTCCTCCGCGGGGATGACCTCCAGCGGCGACGGATCGACCTCCTGCGGCCGGGCCTGCCGGCTGCGGTGGCCGTCGATGACGATGCGGCGCGCGACCGTCACCAGCCAGGGGCGTACCGAACCGGTCGCCCGATTGAGCTGACCGGCGTTCTTCCAGGCACGGATGAGCGTCTCCTGCACGACGTCCTCGGCCCGCTGCCGGTCTCCGGCGACCAGCCGCAGCACATAGGCCAGGAGGGGTCCGGCGTGCTCCTGATACAGCGCGCGCATCAGCTCCTCGTCCGGCTCCGAGGGCTGGGACATGCGATGTCGGGCCCTCGTTCCACGTTCCTTGGCCACGGCCGCATCCTTGCGCACGCCCACCTCCGGTGTCCCCGATTCAACTGGGCTCCCCCAGCCGGTCGCTCGACGACGGGTACGGACGGGGGGCGGCGGGTGTTCAAAGGGAAGCGACAGTTTTCCGCGGGGTCATGTCACGAGTGGTGACATGGAGGCACATTCCCTCCCGGGTTCCCGCGTTTTTCCTTCACAGATCGAGGAGTTGGAAGGGAGAGAGATCCTCGGGCAAGCGCGTCACGCGTCAGGCCCGGGCGAGGGCGGCCGCACGACGCCGATGCCGGGCGACTCGCTCCCGGTTCCCGCACACCTCACTGGAACACCAGCGCCTACGACGCCCCCGGGACGTGTCGACGTACACGAGAAGGCAGTTGTCCCCCGCGCACCGCCGCAGCGCGGCCCGTGCGACAGGATCGGTGAGCAGCTCCACGGCGTCCCGCGCGACCGCCCCGAGCAGCCCGGCGCACTCCGGCCGTCCGTCCAGCGCCCGTACGAGGCTGCCGTCAGCCGCGCGTACGACGCCGGGGGCGGGAGGCGAGGGCCGGGCGAGGTCGTTGAGCCGCACCAGCACGGCGTCGTGCACGGGCCGCGCATCGAGCTGCCCTTCCACCAACGCCCCGACGACAGCGCGCAGTTCCCGGAACTCTCCCACCCACCCGGCATCCGCATGCCCCAGCGGTGTGCCCACCGGCACCAGCCCACTGCCCACGATCCACGCCCGCAGCACCTCCGGCGAGCCCAGCCGGTCGCCGGGATGCCCGGTCGCCAGCAGGTCGAGACAGACGCGCCCGGCGTCGAACCGCAGCTCGTACGGGAGGGTGGGCGTACCCGGTACCGAGGCCATGTGCCTGTCACCGCCTAGCGGTTGAAACACGGTGGGAAGGTTCCCAGGAAGGTTCCTCACCACAGTGCCTGCCCGCGTACGGCGGCGATACCCCTCCGTGGACGCGCGCGTATGGAACAGCGCGCCTGAACGATGTCGGGCGGGAGGCGGGCCCGGTTGACTGAAGCCATGAACACGAACCGAAGAGGAACGACCACGAACCGCACGACCGCCACCCTGATCCTGGGCGCGGCCACCCTCACCACGGGCCTGATGGCCGGCACGTTCTTCATCTTCGCCTGCGCCGTGATGCCCGCCCTGTCCCGCAGCGACGACCGCGTCTTCGTACAGGTCATGCGCGACATCAACGACGTGATCCAGAACCCCCTGTTCCTCTCGGTCTTCATGGGCGCACTTCTGCTGTGCGCGGCCGCCGCCTGGCAGGCCCGTACCGAGAACCACCGCTGGTGGACCTGGGCCGCCTGCGCCGCCTACGCCCTCACCTTCCTGCTCACCGTGGCCGGCAACGTCCCCCTCAACGACCAACTCGCCTCCACCACGGCCTCCGCGGCAACGGCCCGCGAGCACTTCGAGGACGCGTGGGTGGCTTGGAACGCGGCCAGGGCAGTGCTGTCGACTGTGGCGCTGGCGTTGCTGACCGGGGCGCTCCTGAGGCAGGGCCGGCCGACGACTGCCAGGTCGGCTCATGCCGACGCGGTGACCGTGTGACGGCGGAAGTACGCCTGGTGTCACCCCAGCCCCACCCATAGCGTTGGTCCACTCGTGAGAACCTCGCCTCACCCGGAGTTGAAAGTGAACCGCCGCCCTCTCACGCTCGCAGCCACACTGACGGCCGTCGTGGTCCTCTCGCTGTCCGCATGCAGCAGTAGCGATGACAGCTCCCAGGCGAACGACAAGATCGCAGGCGCGAAGACCGAGACCGCGGAATCGCCCTCACCGACCGACGCCCCCTCGACTGCCGTCAACCGCCCCGAGATCAAACTGCCTTCGGACGTCACGTACAGGTTCGAGTGGAGAAGGACCGGCGACCCTGACAAGGACGCGGCACTGAGCGACGCCGAGCAGCGCATCAAGGCCGTGGACATGGCCATCGCCGAGCAGGACCCCCTGCACGCGGCGTACCGCTTCTACTCCAAGGGCTCGGCCGCGGCCGGGACCCAGCAGTTCATCCAGGACTTCGTCGACCACAAGGCCCGCACCACCGGTGTGACCCGCTACTACAACGAGAGCCTGACGGTGAAGGACGACGGCACCGCGGCCCTCGTGTACTGCGAGGACCAGAGCAAGGTCTTCAACAAGTTCCTGGAGACCGGCAAGACGGATGTCACTCCGGTGACGAGGGACAGCTACGTCATCTATGCCAGCACCCTACGCAAGAACGACAACGGCGTCTGGGTCACCGAGCGGCTGGAATCGCAGAGGGGGAGTGCCAAATGCCTGCCCTGATCAGGGCGAACCAGCTGCCCTTCGCTTCGGGACTCACGGTCGGTCGCCGCTGAACAACAACACTCCCAGGAGGGGCGCCAGTCGGGCCCGCTTGCGCAAGGACGGATGCCCAGATGCCGGCAAGCCCGGTTCACCCTGGTGCGGTCTTCTGCGGGCCCGCTACGGTGTGGGGTGCTTCCCGGACCCCACGTGCCCCACCAGGAGCTCCTGTGACCCACCGCCAGGCTCGCCATGTCCCCGCCCTCACCGCCGTAACAGCGGCGGCGCTGCTGCTCCTCACGGGCTGCGGCGGCGGGGACGAGACCTCCGAGGCGAACGACAAGATCGCAGGCGCGGACACGGACCCCAACCCATCTCCCTCGCCCGCGACTTCGGCCCCGACGGACACGAGCCGGCCGGAGATCACCCTCCCGTCGGACCTGAAGGTGGCCTTCGAGGGCGGGCGGACCGGCGATCCGGTCAAGGACGCCGTCCTGGCGGACAGTGCGGAGCGTATGCGGGCCGTCGACGCCGCGATCACCGGTACGGACCCCAAGGGCGAGGCGATCGGCTACTACAACACCGGCAAGGCCCTGGAGGCCGCGCTCTCCTGGGTCGCGCAGTTCAAGGACGCCGGGGCCACGATCACCGGCGAGGTGCGCTACTACGACCGCGAGGTCACCCTCGAGGGCCAGAACTCCGCGACCCTCACCTTCTGTGCCGACGAGGGCAAGGGCTTCAGCAAGGACAAGAAGACCGGCGAGGTCGCGAGGACACCGGTCACCAAGAACAGCTACGTCCTCTACAACACCAGCCTGGACAAGAACGCCGACGGCGTCTGGCAGACCTCCCAGATCGTGTCGGTGAGGGGAGCCGCCCAGTGCCAGCCGTAGCCAAGGCGTCAGCGTGCGCCGCCGTAGCCGCTGCCCTGCTCTGGTCGTGGGGGCCTCAGGCCTGGGCCGACGTCGTGCCCGGAGGCAAGGGGACGGGCTCCGAGACACAGGTCAACGGGGACAAGGAGGGTCAGACCGTCTCCGCGACGGCAGGCGCCGTCGTCTTCGACCACTCGAGGAACGGCTCCGGGCAGTCGACCGGCACCGTGACCTCCTCGACGACATGGACCCCGCCGGCCTGCTACTACGCCCCGAAGTACTCGCCCGAAGAACTCAAGGCGTACCTGGAACCGATCTGGCAGGCCGAGTCGACCGGCTACCAATGGGACGCCGAGCAGCGCGCCCGCTATGTCGAAGGGCACCCCTACAAGGACTTCAACAAGGAGAAGTCCGGCAAGGGCTACTGGTGGGACTCCTACGTCACGGAAGGCCGCGAGGGAGACCCGGGCGCTCTCGAATGCGAAAAGCCTCCGTTCTGGGTGGACAAGGGTGACCCGCCGCCCGCCGACGTCCCCGAAGCCATTACCCCGGAGATGCTCGCCCAACTGGCCTACGCCGAGATCCGCGTCCCCTCTACGAAGGTCGACCTAGCACCCGCCGGGGCCACCAAGGTCAACCTGCCCACCTGGGCCTGGTTGGACGGTGCCGAGTTCAAGCCCGTCTCCGTCACCGCCTCCGTCCCCCTGCTCGGCATCGAGGCCACGACCACCGCCGAGCCGGTCGCCCTCGAAATCGACCCCGGCACTCCGGACGCCGAGACCTACCCGTCTTCCGGCACCTGCCGGATCACCGACGGCCGCATCGGCGAGCCCTACGCCAGCGGCAAGGCCTTCCAGACCCCGCCCTGCGGCGTGCGGTACCTGCGTTCCTCGGGGAACGGCTCCTACCCGCTCAAGGCAACGATCACCTGGCAGATCAGCTGGACCGGCAGCGGCGGAGCGGGCGGCAACCTGCCCGACGGCACCTTCGGCGCCACCCAGGACGTCGTCGTCCAGGAGATCCAGGCCGTCAACCGCTGACGGGACGGCGTCGGTTTCCCAACGCCCTTGAACATCAAGCAGGGTCACTTCGTCGCGCCGACCAAGTTCCCCTCATCAGGAGCTCCCATGATCCGCCGCTCATCGCGTCTCCTCTCCTCCCTCGTCGCCGCAACAACTGCCCTGTTCCTTGTCGCGGCATGTGGCGCCGACGAGGAGCCGCCCAAGAGGAACGACAAGATCGCAGGGGCGGACACCGACACGAGCTCATCGCCGTCGCCCACGGCTGCCACGGCAGAGGACGCGGCCCGCCCCGAGATCGACCTACCGTCGGACCTGACGTACACCTTCGAGTGGTCGAGGACCGGCGATGCGGCAAAGGACGCCGTTCTGAACGACGGACAGCAGTTCGTCAAGGCCGTGGACATGGCCATCGCCGAACAGAATCCGCTTCACCAGGCGTACCGCTTCTACTCCGAGGGCGAGGCAGCCGCAGGCAGCCAGAAGTTCATCCAGGAGTTCGTGGACTACAAGGACCGCATCACCGGCACCAAGCGCTTCTACGACGCCAAGGTGCAGGTCAACGACGACGGGACGGCCGGCCTGGTCTACTGCGAGGACCAGAACAAGGCGTACAACAAGAGTCTGAGAACCGGGAAGACGGCGGTGACGCCGGAGTCGGACGGCGGCTACGTCCTCTACAACACCAGGCTCAGGCTCAACGACCGGGGGGTGTGGGTCACCGAAAGGCTGACGTCTCAGCGGGGCAGTACGGTGTGCCGGCCGTAACGCACCAGGGACAGGCGGCGGCTCTGCTGCTTGCTCTGCGCAGGCTTTCGCAAGACAGTCGACCATCCCCATGACCTCCATGGCGACATGGCCCGTCGGCTGCTGCTTCCCTCTAACATTCGGACGCAGTCGGTCAACCGGCGATGGCACGATCCCGCATCTGATCGAGAGAGCGAGCATGCAACAGTCTGCGGAGCACGGTCCGCTCCCAGAGGACGATGCAGGCTTCGGCCTGATCACTCCGGAGGACTGGTACCGAATCCCCCTTCAGCCCGGAGAGCAGCGAGAGGCGTCGGTCGCCGGCCTGATCAAGAGACAGTGGGCTGGTGTGGACGACCAGCCGGTCCTGCGCCGCAAGGCCCAAGAACAGTTGATCGGTGTAGCTGAAGCCGGTGCCGAACAGGGCGGGCTCGTGCTCTATCTGTCCTTTCTGGAAGCGGCCGGCATCCCGCTGTCCGCCTCACTGCTCATCTCCCGGGTCTCCAGGCGTTTCGACAGCATCGATGCGGTGGCAGCACTCGCCGGCAGGGGCGAGGTAACCCCTGTGACCCTTCCTGGCACAGGCCGGGCCTCACGCACACGGCGCAGTGGACGCAACCGGCAGACCAAGAAGCTCGGGTCACAGTTCGAGGACACGATCGTGGAGTACTTCGTGCCGGTACCGGGCCGTGACGAGTCGCTGATGTTGACGTTCAGCACTCCGCTGGAGCCCATCGCAGACGCGATGGTGGAACTGTTCGACGCGGTCGCCGGCTCGCTGCGCTGGCGTCGGCACACCGAGGACCCCAAGGCGGGGTGACACATGGGTGAGCGACTCAGGGTCTCCACGGACGACTTGCACCAAGTGGGAACCGGACTGCGTACCATCGCCACCGAGTTCGAAGGCCTGGACAAGCTCATGGACTCCTACGATCGACGGACAGTCGGGCACGACAAGCTGTTTGAGCGGATTCAGGAGTTCTCCGACGACTGGGACGACAACCGCAATCAAATGATCAAGGACATCGAGGGGCTCGGCACGCTCGCGAAGGAAGCGTCCAAGGCATACAAGGAGCTCGACACCGCTCTCTACCAAGCTCTCGTCGGTAAGGGCAAGAAGAAGTGACGCGGCGGCCTGCCGACTACCGCTGGGAGGTGCTCGGCGAGCATGCCGACCCCGTGCCGGGCGGCGTCGACGAGCTGAAGGCACTCGCCACCCGATTCACCAACACGGCGAAGACCATCAAGGACACAGCCGATGCGCTGCGTCGTGTGGGAGACCAGAAGAGCTGGGACTCCGATGCCGGTCGTGAATTCGCCGACAAGGCCAGTGAGACCGCGAAAAAAGTCAGCAAGGCCCAAGGCCGCTACGAGGTGGCAGGCACGGCACTCAAGGAGTACTACACCAGCCTTGACGAGATCCAGGGCGAAGCGGATTCCCTGCTCTCGCAGGCCGAGACCAAGGCCGGCGAACTGTCCACCGCCCGTTCAAGGGCAGACCACCCGCCGAAGGGCACTGATGACGATGCTCAGAAGAAGCTCGACAACAAAGTCTCGGATCTGACGGATGAACTGTCCGGCATGCGTGGGAAACTAGGCGGACTGAAGTCACGTCACCGCGACGCCGGCGACAAGGCCGCCACGTCCATCCACAACGCTGTCGAGGACGACGGTCTCAACGATGATCTGCTGGACGACCTACGCGACACCCTGACGCTCATCAGCGAGGTCGCAGGCGGCATCGCCGCAGTCTGCGGCGCATTGGCTCTCTTCGTCGGCTGGATCCCGATCATCGGTCAAGCACTCGCCGGGATCCTGGGCACCGTCGCACTCGTCATGACAGCCCTCTCCCTGATCTGCCATGTGCTGATGCTCATCAACGGCGACGCCAGCTGGAAGGACGTCGCCATGGACGTGCTCGGGCTGGCCACGTTCGGTATCGGACGAGTCTTCTCGGCGGGAGCCAAGCTTGCCGCGACCGTGGGACGCAGCAAAGTCTGGACAGCGGCAACCCAGTACGTACGTGCCTGGAATCCGGCCATGAATGCGGCCGCACGCCGCGCATTGGTCGTGGAGATGGTGGGTGCACGGGCAGGCGCCGTGACGCACGCCGCCCGGCCCGATATCGGTTTGGGCGCTGCCTTCAAGGGCCTGCCCCGCTCGTTCGCCGACGACCTGGGCGTGGTCCGCAGCAACTGGCGTGACCTATTCAAGGTCCAGGACAACCTCTCTGCCGCCCGCAACGCATGGAACACCGGCGGTGCACGAGGAGTGGCCAGCATGTACGTAGGGCCGGGAATGGTCGACGAAGTAGGACGTATGCGCAACATCGGCCAGGCTGATCTCGACTTCATCGGCACGCCTGATGCCTTCAAGCAGGCTCTCGCCTACAACTCCTGGGCACTGGGAGCAACGGGCACGGGCGCCGCATCCGACACCAGCAGCCTTGTGGAACTGTTCCAAGGTGAGCCGGAAATCGACGTGACGGGTTCTGACGCGTCGCTGGCAGGAAGGTGAGGGTCCTGATGGGCTTCACCGAGCAGCAGGACCCTGAATGGCGAGAATGCCGAGTCGAACTGCCGACCCCGGGGAACTGGATCGTCCTTGATCTCTCCGCCGCGGAACCGGAGCCGTGGGCTCGGTCCGTGTCCTCGCAGCACTTGGCCGCGAGCTCTCCTCAAGAGCTGCTCGATGGCTTTGCCAAGGACCTGCTCTGGTACTGGACAGTCGCGGTACGGCAGCAAGCTCTCTGTGCTGCTCTGCTGGCCCCGCCCAACGAATCGGTCATCGCCAGTTATTCGGTACGAGAGCTGAAGGTTCCGCCGGAAGCATTGCGCCTGGACATTCTCCGAGCTGAGGCCGAGGCCGCCGTCGGTCCGTATTTCGGAAGCCCCAGGGTTTCCGAGGCCGAGCTGCCCGTCGGCCCAGCACTGCGGGTGAACCGGCTGGAGCCGTCGGACCCCGAGTCCAGCAGCGGCACGGTGGTCGAGGGGGTGTGTCACTACGTCCTGCCCAGGAGGGCGTCCGTGGCGCTCGAATGTCGATTGCTCTGGACGGCGCTGGGTCTAGGAGAGGAACTCGGAAAGGTCGCCGATGAACTGGCCGCGTCACTGAGGCTCGTCTGAACCTGTCGGTCTCAACGGCTTCTTCACGATCCCGCCGAGACCGATGTCGCGCCAGGGAAAGAGAGCAAGCGGCACCCAGCTGAAGCCGACGACGAAGACACCCAGAAGGGTGGTCAGCTCCTCGGGAAGGAGCCGACCGAGCTGGGCCGCGACCAGAGCGACCACCAGCAGGTAGGTGCAGATACCCCCGAGGAGGAGGAGCTTGCCGACGGCTTCCCCCACGCTGAGCCGTGGGGTCGTGGCGTTGCCTCGGAGCGATCCGAGCAGGATCAGCGGCAGCATCAGACCCAGCAGGCCGCCGGCGGTCAGTCCTCCGACGATGAAAGCGCCGAGTCCGTCCTCGGGGACAGCCGCGGCCAGGAAGGAGTCGTCGGCCAGACGGGCCACCAGGGTCACACCTGCAAAGGCACCCGACGCCATGGTCGCGAGAACGACGATCAGTCCCGCCCCGAAGACCACAGAGCCGACGACCGAACGGCCAGGACGCCGGGCGTCCGGTTGGCTGGCATCTGATCCTGCGGACATGACTCTCCAAGGCGAAGCGAGGACGGACCGAGCATAACCACGGCTCGGCGCAGTGTCTCGAGCCCGCACGCCGCCGCGGTGCTTCAAAAAGCCGGTCGGAGGTGTTTGCAGCCATTGGTTATGTCAGGTGTCGCGTCGAACGCCCCGGTAATCGCGCCCTACCGTGACGCAAACCGCTCAGACACCACTCCCCGCCCCTCACGCATCCGCATACTTCGCATCAGCCGCAGGATCCAGCGCCAGCCGATACCCCCGCTTCACCACCGTCTGGATCAGCTTCGGTGCGCCGAGGGCCGTGCGGAGGCGGGCCATGGCGGTTTCCACGGCGTGTTCGTCGCGGCCGGCGCCGGGGAGGGCGCGGAGGAGGTCCGCTCGGGCGACGACCCAGCCCGGGCGGCGGGAGAGGGCGCGGAGCAGGGACATGCCTGCGGGTGGGACGGGGCGGAGGGTGCCGTCGACCAGGACGGCGTGGCCGCGGATCTCGACCTGGTGGCCGGCGATGGGCAGGGAGCGGGCGCGGGCGGGGAGTTCCTGGCAGAGGAGCTGGACGAGGGGGCCGAGGCGGAAGCGGTCGGGCTGGACCGTTTCGACGCCGAGGGCCTGGAGCGGGACGGCCGTGACCGGGCCGACGCAGGCCGGCAGAACGTCGTGGTTGAGGGCCGTGAGGAGTTCCGGCAGCAGGCCTCGCTCCTCCGCGCGGGACAGGAGGGACGCCGCAGCAGGGGCGCTGGTGAAGGTCACCGCGTCCACGCCCCGGGCCACGGCCGCGTCCAGGAGGCGGTCGACGGGCGCGATGTCCTCCGGCGGCATCCAGCGGTACACGGGGACGCCCACGACCTCGGCGCCGCCGGCCTTCAGCGCCTCAACGAAGCCCGGGAGCGGCTCACCGTGCAGCTGGATCGCGATACGGCGGCCGTCCACGCCCTCCGCGAGGAGCCGGTCGAGGACCTCCGCCATCGACTCCGACTCAGGCGACCACTCCTCCGTGAGCCCCGCCGCGCGGATCGCGCCCTTGACCTTCGGGCCGCGGGCGAGCAGCTCGACGCCGCGCAGCCGGTCCAGGAGGGCCTCGCCGAGGCCCCAGCCGTCGGCGGCCTCGATCCAGCCGCGGAAGCCGATGGCTGTCGTGGCGACCACCACATCAGGGACGCGGTCGATGAGTTCCTTGGTGGCGGCGAGCAGCTCACCGTCGTCCGCCAGCGGCACGATCCGCAGGGCGGGCGCGCGCAGGACCGAGGCGCCGCGGCGCTGGAGCAGCGTCCCGAGCTCCTCGGCGCGGCGCGCGGCCGTCACCCCGACGGTGAAACCGGCAAGGGGTCCATGCTCCGGCGACTGCTGTTCGTCGTACATAACTCTCGTCCCGCACTCTTAGAGTCAGCGGGGCCTGGGGCCTGTCGTTCGGATCATGCCGGCGTCGCGGGGTCTGGTGCGCACATCTGCGGCGTTGTCGTCGGTTGCCGACGCTCCGCGTCGACGCCCTCCTCCGCCTTGCAGCTGCACGCACCAGACCCCGCTCGGCTCGGCTGAGACACACGGTCCCTCTCAGCCGACCTGATCCGAACGACAGGCCCCAGCGGACCCCTTTGCACCTACATGCGGCCGAGCCTGTCAACGGCGCGTGACAGGCTCGGTTCCGCTTGATTGCGCCGGTGTTACGTCACACCTCGGCGTAGCTGAGCTCGGGCTTCGCCTCGGCAGCGGCCGTGGAACCGCGTCCTGCCGCCGGACGGCGAAGGTATACGGCCCAGGTCACCACGAAGCAGGCGCCGTAGAAGGCGAGGAAGGCGAGGAACGCTCCCGTGCCCGTGCCGGCGGTCTGGAAGGACTGGCGGAAGGCGAGGTTGATGCCGAGTCCGCCGAGTGCCCCGATCGCGCCGATGAGCCCCATGGACGCCCCGGACAGGCGCCGGCCGTACGCCGCGGCCTCCTCACCCGTGAGGCCCTGGGCGAGCGCCTTGGCCTGGAAGATGCCGGGGATCATCTTGAACGTCGAACCGTTGCCCAGCCCGCTCAGCACGAACAGGGCGATGAAGGCCGTGGTGAACAGCGGCAGCGACTCCTGCTCGCTCGCCACCAGGACCACCGCGGTGGCGGCGGCCATGGCCACGTAGTTCCACAGGGAGATCTTCGCGCCGCCGTAGCGGTCGGCGAGCCGGCCGCCGATGGGGCGGATCAGGGAGCCGAGCAGCGGGCCGATGAAGGTGACGTACGCGGCCTGCAGCGGCGTACGGCCGAACTGCGTCTGCAGCACCAGCCCGAACGCGAAGCTGTAGCCGATGAAGGAGCCGAAGGTGCCGATGTAGAGGAAGGCCATGATCCAGGTGTGGCCCTCCTTCACCGCGTCCTTGGCCGCGCCGGTGTCGTTCTTCACGCTGGAGAGGTTGTCCATGTACAGCGCGGCCAGGACCGCGGCGACGACGATCAGCGGGATGTAGATCCCCAGCAGCACCCGCGGTCCGCCGCTCGCGCCGATCACCGCGAGGCCGATCAGCTGCATGACGGGCACACCGATGTTGCCGCCGCCGGCGTTCAGGCCGAGCGCCCAGCCCTTCTTCCTCAGCGGGAAGAAGGCGTTGATGTTGGTCATGGACGACGCGAAGTTGCCGCCGCCGACACCGGTGAGCAGCGCACAGATCAGGAAGGTGGAGTACGACGTCCCCGGCTCCATGACGATGAACGCGGCCACCGCCGGGATCAGCAGCAGGCTCGCCGATACGATCGTCCAGTTCCGGCCACCGAAGAGCGCGACGGCGAAGGTGTAGGGGACGCGGACGATCGCGCCGACCAGCGTCGCCATGGACACCAGCAGGAACTTGTCCGCCGGGGTCAGCCCGTACTCCGGGCCCATGAACAGCACCATCACCGACCACAGGGTCCAGATCGAGAACCCGATGTGCTCGGAGAGGACTGAGAAGGCGAGGTTCCGGCGGGCCACCTTCCAGCCGGTGTCCTCCCAGAAGACCTCGTCCTCCGGGTCCCACCGCTCGATCCAGCGGCCGCCCCTGGCAGTGGTGGCAGTGGCGGGGGGTGAGGGGGTCGTACCTGATGCTGTCATGAACGCCTCCACGTGCTCCGGGGCTCAGGTCTGGCTGGGAGTGGCTGAGTCCCGAAGGTAGGGAGGGCGCGTTTCCTGTCTGTGGCTGTGGGTGACCGGTAAGGAACTTTGCTCTCACCCGGGGGAAGGAGCGGATGAGAGGTCCGGGCATGGCCTCAGGTGCGGGGCGGCTGCCAGTGGGGGTTCTGCTGGGGGTACGGCTGGGGGTACGGCTGAGGGTGGTGGGCCGGCTGTGAATGCTGAGGTTGCGGGGGTACGGGGCCGTAGGGGCCGGGTGCGTGAGGCCCGGGCGCGTACGGCCCGGCGGCGTACGGCCCGGCGGCGTACGGCTGCGAGACGCCCGGGGCGTACGGCGTCTGCGGCGGCACCCCGGGAGGCATCCCGCCCGCGAACGGGTTCCCGTGCCCCGGCAGCTGCCCGCCCGGCGGCACGTACCGCAGCCGCCCCGTCTCGTCACGTACCTGCGTGAAGCCGGCGGCCTGGAGGAGGGCGGCCTGCCTGGCGTTGTCGCGGCGGGAGTAGGCGAGGCCGAGCGGGAGCAGACCCAGCCCGGCGGCGCACAGAACTCCGGCGACGACGAACGCCGTGGTGTCGGCGCCGAGCTCGAAGACGAGGCCCACGCAGGCGAGAGGGATGCCGGTCGCCGCTAGCCGGATGCGCCGCTTCTCCGCGTGCCGCCCGGAGATGTCGAACTTGATCCGCGCCTTCAGCAGTTCCACCGCGTTCGGCACGAGCGGAGGCAGGGACGCCCCGTCCCCGGCGTTCGGATACTGCGCCCAGTTCTGCGCGGCCCGCGCCCGGCCCTGCGGGGAGTGGTCGGGCACCAGCAGCATCGTGTACTCGCTGTTGTGCTGCCCGCCCTGCCGTACGTCCGCGTACTCGTACCCGAACTGCTGGGCGACATAAGCGAATCGAGCGAGCTTCTTCACGGATGCCATGGGACTGCTCACCGTGACGGGTTGCCCGGTCGCCATCTCCCGCAGCATCTTGCGGACTTGCCGCTTCTTCATCCACCCGCTCCTCGTCGGCATCGCTGTTCACAGGCGCAACGGGGGAAGCTTTCCACATGGACGTTGCGCTCCGCCGAAGCACCCCCCTACGGCCGGCACCGGGCCGCTCCCCGCACGGAGAGGACCTGGGAGGTCTGCCAGACGCCGTCGGCGTTCTTGTCCAGGCTGGTGTTGTAGAGGACGTAGCTGTTCTTGGTGACCGGTGTCCTCGCGACCTCGCCGGTCTTCTTGTCCTTGCTGAAGCCCTTGCCCTCGTCGGCACAGAAGGTGAGGGTCGCGGAGTTCTGGCCCTCGAGGGTGACCTCGCGGTCGTAGTAGCGCACCTCGCCGGTGATCGTGGCTCCGGCGTCCTTGAACTGCCCGACCCAGGAGAGCGCGGCCTCCAGGGCCTTGCCGGTGTTGTAGTAGCCGATCGCCTCGCCCTTGGGGTCCGTACCGGTGATCGCGGCGTCGACGGCCCGCATACGCTCCGCACTGTCCGCCAGGACGGCGTCCTTGACCGGGTCGCCGGTCGGCGCGTCCTCGAAGACCAGCTTCAGGTCCGACGGGAGGGTGATCTCCGGCCGGTTCGTGACCGCTTTCGTGGGCGACGGCGACGGGCTCACGTCGGTGTTCCCGCCCGCTCTGTTGTCGTCTGCCTTGGAGGCGCCGCTCCCTCCGCCGCAGCCCGTCACGACGAGCAGCGCCGCTGTTACGGCGGTGAGGGCGAGGGCATGTCGAAGCCGACGGCAGGTCACAGGAGCTCCTGGTGGGGCATGTGGGGTCCGGGAGGCAACCCACACGGTAGCGGGGCTCACAGTGGGCCGCGCCGGGCGAAATGCCCTCGCATGCCTCCGAGTTGACGCGGCCAAAGGGCGTGGAGCGAAGGACCGAAGCCTTCACGCCCCGTCCTTCAGCGCATCAGCGCGTACCAGCCGGCCACCCCGCCGAGCAGCGTCACCGCCGCCGTGCACGCGGCAGCCATGAGACGAACGCCACGGCGCGTGGCCCCGGATGCCGGCCTGTCGTGGGACCCGGCCGAAGGTGAGGTGCGCGGCGTCGCCTCTGGCGGCACGGGAGGGGACGGCGTACGTGATCCGGGGACCCGTGCGGGCCGTTCGCCCGGTGCGGGGGTGGGCAGTTCCGCAGGCAGAGGCGTCCCGTAGCCGGCCGCGAAGGGTGAGCCGAAGGGGGACTCCCGATACGCCGGCGGGGACGGTGGCCGGTCAGCGGCGGACGAGTCGGCGTCCAGGGGCGGGCCGGGGGGCGGCGGGCCGGTGTCCGATGCCCGGCCGGTCGGCGGAAGGCTGGAGTCCGTCGCCCTGCCAGGCAGCGGTGGGCCACTCACCGACGCCCCACCAGACAGCGGAAGCCCCGTCACCGACGCCCCACCAGACAGCGGAAGCCCCGTCACCGACGCCCCACCAGACAGCGGAAGCCCCGCCACCGACGCCCCACCAGACAGCGGAAGACCGGAGCCCGAAGCCCCGCCCGGCAGCGGAGGACCAGACCGCGCAAGCCCAGCGTCCGAAGCCCCGCCCGGAGGACCAGACCGCGCAAGCCCAGCGTCCGAAGCCCCGCCCGGAGGACCAGACCGCGCGAGCCCAGCGTTCGCCCCTCCGGGCAGCGGAAGCAGCCCGGTCCCCTCGCCCGCCCAAGGCCGGGGTCGGCATCCCCGGCCCCGGGGGATGCATGTCCGGTGCCCCTCGAGGTCACGTCCCCCGGCTCCCCCATCCCCGGGTCAGACCGATGCGCGGCGGCGGCGTGAAGTGCCGCGGGCCCGGGAGTCGTCGGCCGGGGGCGTGGGCCCGCCGGAGGTGCCTCGGCGGGAGGTGGGCCGGGCCGCTCCGTTCGGCCAGAGGCGGGGCGGGCGTTTGGCCGCCAGGTCCTCGATCCAGCCGAAGGCGAGGACGGCGAGGCCGATCAGGGGCCAGACCAGGCAGAACATCCAGATCATGTACGTGGAGTCGAGCGCGGCCACCGCACGGTCGCTCTGCATGAAGGGCAGCTCGTAGACCGGGTCGATGATCGGGATCGTGGCCATGATGAGCATGTTGTGCCAGAGGTAGATCGTCACGGCCCGGTTGTTGGAGAGGGTGACGAGCTTGTCCCACTTGGCGAGGCGGCCGGGGAGTTCCTGCCAGGACGGGGAGTACTGGAGCAGGATGACGACGAAACCGAAGGACCAGGTGGCCTGGGCCAGCGGAATGTCGTTGAGGTCCCAGCCGTCCGGGCCGAGATGGCCCGAGGCCCACCACAGGCCGAAGGCCATCAGCAGGCCCGCGCAGGAGATCGCGACATAGCGCGGGATCTGCTTGAGCAGACCCTCCTGGTGGGCGAAGCCCAGCACCCAGCAGCCGCCGTAGACCGCGAAGTCGGTCACCGCGTTGCCCGTCTCGCCCGGGATCGTGACCAGGCCCGTGCCGACCACCGCGGTCAGCGCCAGCGGCGCGAACACCGTCGCCCACGGCACGCGGCGGAACGCCCACAGCAGCAGCGGCGACGCCACCACGAACCACAGGTACGCCCGCAGGTACCACAGCGGGCCCGCCGCCTGCACGGCCCAGGTGTCCTCCAGCAGGCCCGACTTGGAGCCGATGTGCCAGGGGAACGGCGGGGCGCCGATCGGGACGATGTAGTTGACCAGTTCGAGGAGCGCCCAGGTGGGGCCGTCCTCCGTGTTCTTCGTGGGGTTCCAGCCACCCGCGAACATCAGCGCCAGCACCACCGCGCTGAACGCCCACAGCGGAGGCAGCAGCCTGCGCACCCGGCCCCGGATCACGCCCCAGGCCGGGCGGCTCAGCGAGCGCGCCATCAGCGAGCCCGCCAGCGCGAACATCACGCCCATGGACGGGAACAGCACCGTCAGCCACGCCCAGCCGAAGAGGTGGTACACCACCACACGGACCAGGGCTATCGAGCGGAGCAGGTCCAGGTAGCGGTCACGCCCCGGCGCCTTCTTGGGCGCCGCCCCCGCTCCCGCCCCCGCCCCCGGTGCCGGTGCCGGTTTCGCATTCGCCGTCACAGCAACCGCAGCCGCCTCCGGCCCATGCCCCTGCGCCTGCGCCTGCCCCTGCCCCGTAGCCGTCGTCCGCTGGTGCGGAACGCCGTACGAGTCGTACGCCCCCTGCGCCCCGTCGCTCGAACCGTACGAGCCGGCCCCGTACGCGCCCTGCGCGTCCTGGGCGTCCTGCGCACCCTGCGCGCCGTACAGCCCGTCGTACGCAGCCCCGTATGCCGGCGACGGCTCGATGCCGCGCCGTGCATTTTCCTGTGTCATCCCACCGGCCTCCGATCGTCACCAACGGCCGCGCGCTGGCGCGGTACCGGGCCGCCGGGTGCCTCGACGACACCCGTGCGGCGCAGTTTCTGCCAGCGCAGCCGGCCACCGGTGAGGGCGGTGATCCAGGACTGGAGCAGTACGACGTACATGAGCTGGCGGTACAAGATCTGCTGGAGCGGGAGCGAGATCAGATGCGTCATCCGCTCCTTGTCCAGGCGGAAGGCGTACGCGGCGCAGAACGCCTGGATGGCCAGGACGCCCAGCCACGCCACGACCGTCTTCTGGGTCGGGCCGAACACCACTCCGTACAACAGGAACACGTCGATCAGCGGCGCCAGCAGCGGGGCCACCACCATGAACAGCGAGACCAGCGGCAGGCCCACGCGGCCGAAGCGACCCGACGGGCCCCGCTCGACCAGCGCCTTGCGGTGCTTCCAGATGGCCTGCATGGTGCCGTACGACCACCGGTAGCGCTGCGACCACAGCTGCTGGACCGACTCGGGGGCCTCGGTCCAGGCGCGGGCGTTCTCGGCGTAGACGACCCGCCAGCCGTCGCGGTGCAGCGCCATGGTGACGTCGGTGTCCTCGGCGAGCGTGTCGTCGCTCATGCCGCCGATCCGCTCCAGGGCGGAGCGCCGGAAGGCACCCACCGCGCCGGGGATCGTCGGCATGCAGCGCAGCACGTCGTACATACGGCGGTCGAGGTTGAAGCCCATCACGTACTCGATGTGCTGCCACGCGCCGATCAGCGAGTCACGGTTGCCGACCTTGGCGTTGCCCGCGACCGCGCCGACGCGCGGGTCGCCGAAGGGCTGGACCAGCTCGCGGACCGTGGCCGGTTCGAAGACGGTGTCGCCGTCCATCATGACGACGATGTCGTACCGGGCGTTGGCCAGGCCCCGGTTGAGCGCGGAGGGCTTGCCGCCGTTGAGCTGGCGGATCACCCGTACGTTGGGCAGGCCCATGGCCTCCACGATCCGCGCGGTGCCGTCGGAGGAGCCGTCGTCGATGACGAGGACCTCGATGGGGTGCTCACTGTCCATCAGCGAACGGACCGTGTTCTCGATGCACTTGGCCTCGTTGTACGCCGGCACCAGCACGGACACCGGTTCGGTGACCGGCGGCCCCCAGCGGAAGCCGCGGCGGCGCACCCGGCGGGCGTGGTAGCCGGAGAGCAGCAGCATCAGCACGAACCGGCCGATGACCAGGGTGCCGATGACGGCGAGCCCGGCCACCAGACCGTCGGTGATCTTCTCCGAGGCCTGGACCAGGAAGATCCACGCCTTGCCCTTCCACAGGTCGAGGCCGGTGACCTCGGAGTGGGCGCTGGGCGCGCCGAGGGCCTCGGTGAGGTTCTGGAACTTGTACCCCTCGGCCTGCATCTGCGGCAGGAACTTGTCCAGCGCCTGGACCGTCTGGTGACGGTCGCCGCCGGAGTCGTGCATCAGGACGATCGCGCCCTTGCCGTTCTTGGGGGTGGCGCGGCGGATGATCTCGTCGACGCCGGGCTTGCGCCAGTCCTCGCTGTCGGTGTTGTTGACGACCGTGATGTAGCCGCGGCTGCCGATGTACTCGGTCACCGGCCACGACTTGTCGTCCATCGCGTCGGAGAAGGAGGAGTACGGCGGGCGGAACAGGGAGGTGCGGATACCGGCCGCGCCGGTGATGGCGAGCTGGTTCTGCGACAGCTCCCAGTCGATGCGCTTCTTCGACTGGTACGACAGGTCGGGGTGGTTGAAGGTGTGCAGGCCGATCTCGTGGCCCTCCTCCACCATGCGCCGCACCAGGTCGGGGTGGCGGGAGGCCATGGTGCCGGTGACGAAGAAGACGGCGTGCGCGTGATGCTTCTTCAGCACGTCCAGGACCTTCGGCGTCCACTCCGGGTCGGGGCCGTCGTCGAAGGTGAGCACCAGCCGGTGGCTCTCGACGCTCAGGGTGACGGCCCGGCCCCCGCGGGTGTCGATGACCGGCCCGCCCTCGAGGATCTTCTCCGGCACGTGGTCGGAGGAGGCGGGCGGCCGGACGCGGTGGTCGGCCAGGATCTCGCTGTGCACATAGCCGCGCAGCATCAGCATCGCCATCAGGGCGACGAGGACGAGCGCGGGGAGCAGCAGGCGCATGGGCACACGGGGGCGCCGGGAGCCGTCTCGGGCTCCGGCCGGGGGCCCGTGACGGCGTTTGCGGGATGCCATCAGAGGATGTACTCCGGGGACGGGGAGGGTTGAGCGGAGGGGGGTGCGGCGAGCGTGGACGGCTCGCTGCCGCCCTGCTCCGCCGCAAGGGGGTCGGATGCGAGCGGGCCGTTCCCCGTCGTGCCGCCGTCGCCGCCCCCGCTGTCGCCGCCGCCGGTCTCGGCCGACGGGTCGGGCGTGGTCGGGTCGGCGCTGGGCGTCGTCGGCTCGGGGTCGGGCTCGGTGGCCGTCTCCGTGGGCTCGGGGTCGGGCTGGGTCACGCCGCCTCCGGGCTGCGGGGCGGTCGTCCTCGGCTGGGCCGGGTCGAGCCCGGTCGTGGCACCGGCGGCGGGCACCTCGGCGGTGGGCGCCGTACCGGCAGCGCCGGGGTCGGCTCCCGCGGCCGGCGTCGAACCGGCCGTCGCGCTCGGGTCGGCCTCCGGCGACTCGGCGGCCCCCGTCTGCGACGGCAGCCCCGACTGCGACGGCAGGACAGGCGAGTCGACCTGCCCGGCGGGCTTGTCACCCTTCTGCCCGGGAACAGGCAGCCAGGGCGCGTCCGAGCTGCCGGAGAGCAGGGTGGCGACGATGACGACCGCGTAGACCGCGCAGGCGACTCCCACGGCCACGCCCAGTCGGCGCCACATGCGGCTGCGGCGGCCCGTCTCGTCGACGAACACCGGCCCGTCCGAGCCGTCCTGGGCGCCGGTCACGCCGCCCTTCACCGGGCGCAGCGCCACATCGCCCAGTTGTACGGCGTCCAGCTGGACCGTCACCTCGTGCGGGTCGTGCGTGGCCGCGGCGGCCCCGGCCCGGGGCGCGGCCTCCTCGGTCTCGGCCCAGGGGTCGCGGGGGGCGGCAGTGTCAACCGCTTCGGGGGTGGTCGGGAGTACGGCGGTGGCCTCCGCGCCCGCGACGGCGCCCGCGTCGGCACCGTCGGCACCGTCGAACCAGGAGGCGCCCGGGGCGGAAGGAGCGGAGGAAGTAGAGGGAGCAAAGGGAGCAGAGGGAGCGGGTGCGGCGAAAGCTGTGGACGGAGCAGGCGCGGGCCCGGGTCCCTGACCGGGCCTGGGTGCGGCGTGCCGCCCCCTGCCGGTGGCAGGCCACCCTCCCGCGGTCGTACCGCCGCCGGACATCGGCCCACCGGGCATGCCGGCACCGGGCATTCCGCCCCTGGGTATCGCGCCACCAGGCACTCCGCCCCTGGGTGTCGCGCCACCAGGCATTCCACCCTTGGCTATCGCGCCACCAGGCACTCCACCCTTGGCTATCGCGCCACCAGGCACTCCACCCTTGGCTATCGCGCCACCAGGCACTCCACCCCCGGGTATCACGCCGCCAGGCATCCCGCCACGGCCCTGCCCACCAGGCGCACCCCCGGGAGCCGCACGCCCCCGGCGCGGCAGCCCCCGCTCGCCCGACGCGGGCGGCATCGACTCCGGCGACTGCCGTGGCCGTACGGCCCTGGGCAGTACGGCGGTCTCGTCCGCCCCGCTGTCGGCCACGGCGGCGTGCCAGCCGGCGAGGGCCGCGTCAGGCAGCACCTGCGTCTCGGCGGAAGGCGAAGGCACGGGCGTAGGCACGGGCGACGGCGTCGGCGCGGGCATGCCCGAAGGCATGGGCACAGGCCTGGGCATCGGCGGGGCCGGGATGTCCGACGAGCCGGACGTGGCCTCGGGCCACTCCGGTTGGGCGTCTTCTCGCCAGTTGTTCACGTGCGCGCATCCCCCCACGGGACAGTTCGGGGTGCGCGTACGACGCCGAGCACCCGTCGATCGAGATCAGGCCCCCACCCGATCCGAGCGCCCCCTTTACCACACCGTGCTCAGGCCATGAATGTAGCGCACGTGGAGGTTCCCTGGTTCCCACGTGTCACTCGGGACCCGACATGATCTTCGCATCGGTGGCCGGAATCCATCCCCCTTCAGGTCGCCGGAGCCACCCCTCCTCCCCCGCGACCTGCACCGCAGCCCGGCGCAGCGCATCCAGCGCCGGATGCACCAGCCCTTTTCGCCAGACCAGTGACACAGGCGACAGTGGCACCGGATCGACGAGCGGCCGCAGCACAGCTCCGGGCATGGCCGGAAAGTCGACCACGGCCAGCACGGGGTTGCGGGTCTTGGCCATGATCCGCCCGAACTCCTCGTCACCGACGGCCATCGGAAGGGGTGACGCGACCTCGATGCCGCGTCCCTCGAACAGGCGACGGGCGAGGTCGGTCCACTCCGGCGTCCGCGGATTGCCGGCGCCCGCGTACACCTCCTCACCCGCCAGGGCGGCCAGCGGCACCCGCTCCCAAGCGGCCAGGGCATGGTCCTCGGGGAGCAGGACGGCCATGGGCTCGTAGCGCACGGGCTGATGGTCGAGCCCGGCCCGCAGCGCCGGGGCGAGCCCCGCGTAGCGGCCGAACGACACGTCGAGGCGCCCGGAGAGCAGCTCGGCCACGGCTCCGGTGAGGCCGCTCTCGTAGCGGGCCATCAGCTCATGGCCGGGGGCGAGTTCGCGGGCCCGGTGCAGGACGCGGCGCGGGGTGCCGAGGCCGGTGGAGTTGCAGTCGACCAGCAGCGGGCGGGCCTGCCCGAACGCGGACAGCAGGTCGTCCTGGGCCTGGAGGACTCGCCGCGCGTGCGGCAGCAGCCGTTCGCCGTCGGCCGTCAGCGTCACCTGCCGGGTGCTGCGCACGAACAGCTCCGCGCCCAGCTCCCGCTCCAGTCGCCGTACGTCCCGGCTGAGCGCCTGCTGGGCGACGTAGAGCCGGGCGGCGGCGCGGGTGAAGTGCAGTTCCTCGGCTACGGCGACGAAGCCGCGCAGGAGGCGGGGGTCGGGGTGGGGCGACGGCATCCGCCGAACCTACAACGCCACCCGCGCCGGATTGACAACAGGAGTGCGTGAATGGGTGCCGTAAAGGTGTTGGACCCCTTGATCGCCTCGGCGCGAGGCTGATCACCATGCCCCCGCACACCCTCCAGGACAGCCCCCGCCGCGCCCGCCACGACAGCCCCATGCTCCACCTCGCCGTCACCGCCGACACCCTGATAGCCGCCGACCTCCGTCTCCGTCCCCGCCCCACCCGAACGCCCGGCCCCTACCGCCGTCTCCTCTCCCGCCCCGGCACCCGCATCTTCACGATCGGGAATCTGATCGCCCGGCTGCCCATGGGCATGTTCGGCGTGAGCGCGGTGATGATGATCGCCGACGCGCGCGGCTCGTACGCCCTCGCCGGAGCCGTCACCGCGACCGGCCTCGCCGCGACCGCGCTGGTCGCCCCGTGGACCGCGCGGCTGATCGACCGGCACGGCCAGGCGAGGATCGCCGCCCCCGCCACGCTGCTCGCGGTGCTCGGCGGGCTCGCGCTGCTGCTGTGCGTGCGGTACGACGCCCCGGACTGGACCCTGTTCGCCGCGTACGCCGCCACCGCGACCTGCCCGAACATCGGCGGCCTGTCCCGGGCCCGCTGGAACCACCTGCTCAAGGGCGACCCCGACGCCCTGCACACCGCGAACTCCTTCGAACAGGCCGCCGACGAGCTGTGCTTCATGCTGGGCCCGGTGCTCGCCGCGTTCCTGTGCGGGACCCTCTTCCCGGAGGCGGGCACGCTCGCCGGCGGGGCGCTGCTGCTGACCGGCATGGCGGTGTTCCTCGCGCAGCGCTCGACCGAGCCGCCGCCCTCACCGCCGGCCGCGTCCGGCAGCTCGCCCCTGCGTGCCCCGGGCATGCCGCCGCTGCTGCTCGCCTGTCTGGCGATGGGCGTCGTCTTCGGGGCCATGGAGGTCGTCACCCTCGCGTTCGCGGACGCACAGGGACACCGTTCGGCGGCGGGTGTCGTCCTCGGCCTCCAGGCGACCGGGTCCTGCATCGCGGGGCTGGTCTACGGGGCGCTCAAGCCGGGCGGTCCGGCTGCCCGGCGGTATCCCTGGTCCATCGCCGCGATGACGGCCCTGATGGGCCTGCCCCTGCTCGCCGCGCAGCTCACCGGCTCGCTGCTCGTCCTGGCCGCCGCGCTGCTCGTGGCGGGGATGGCGACCGCCCCGACGATGATCACGGGCATGAGCCTGATCCAGGAGCGCACCCCCGAGGGCCGCCTCAACGAAGGCATGACCCTCGCCGTCACCGGCCTCCTCGCGGGCATCTCCGGCGGCAGCGCGCTGGGCGGCTGGGCCGCCGAGCACCTCTCGGAGACCGCCGGCTACGGCATCCCGGTCACCGCGGCGGCCACGGCCCTGCTGATCACCCTCGCCGCCCGCCACGCCACCCGCGACACCCACCGCTGACCCTCGCCGCTCGCCACGCCACCCGCGACACCCACCGCTGACCCTCGCCGCCCGCCACGCCACCCGCGGCACCCACCGCTGACCCTCGCCACCCGCCGCCGCTGACACGGATCTCCGCAACAACCACTCCCGTCCGACCCATTGACGCCCACCCCGCCCCCACATACCTTCCTCCGTCGAAGCGCTTCGACGCCCCTCATCGAATCGCTTCGACGGGCCAAGCCCCGATGCACCATCCGGCTCCCCTCCCCAGGAGGCACAGGATGTTGACGGCAAGAAGGCGTACGGCGGCGGCAGGCACGGTGATCCTCGCGGGATCCCTGCTGCTGGCCGCCTGCGGCGGCGGCAACGACGGCGGAAGCGACGGCAACAGCACCACCCTCCGCCTCTGGCACTACGAGGCCCCCAACAGCGCGATGGGCATCGCCTGGGCCGAGGCGATCAGAGAGTTCGAGGCCACGCACCCCGGCGTGCGGGTCACGTACGAGGAGAAGGCGTTCGAGCAGATCCAGAAGACCGCCCCGATGGTCCTCAACTCCTCCGACGCGCCCGACCTGATGGAGTACAACAAGGGCAACGCCACGGCCGGCCTGCTCTCCCGGCAGGGCCTGCTCACCGACCTCACCCCCGAGGCCACCGAACGCGGCTGGGACGACAAGCTCGGCCCCGGGGTGCGCACGACCAGCCTGTACGACGCGAACGGCGTGATGGGCTCCGGCAAGTGGTACGGCGTGCCGAACTACGCCGAGTACACGATGGTCTTCTACAACAAGGACCTGTTCGCCAAGTACAAGGTCCCCGAGCCGAGGACGTTCGACGAACTGACCGCGGCGATGGACACCTTCGCCGAGCACGACGTCACCCCGCTGGCCAACGCGGGCGCCGAGTACCTCGCCCAGCAGTACCTCTACCAGCTGGCCCTGTCGAAGGCGGACCGCTCGTGGGTCGACGCCTACGAGCTGTACCGGGGCGAGACCGACTTCCACGACCCGGCCTGGACGTACGCCGCGCAGACCTTCGCCGACTGGGTCGACAAGGGCTACCTGGCCGGGACGTCCAGCGGCACCAAGGCCGAGGAGGCGGGCGTCTCCTTCCTCCGGGGCAAGGCTCCGATCCTGTTCTCCGGCAGCTGGTGGTACGGCCGCTTCCAGGACGAGGCCGCCTTCGACTGGGGCACCTTCCTGTGGCCCGGCTCCGACCTCACCCTCGGCTCCGGCGGCAATCTGTGGGTCGTCCCCCAGAGCGCCGAGAACAAGGAACTGGCCTACGACTTCATCGACATCACCCTGTCGAAGAAGATCCAGAACCTGCTCGGCAACAAGGGCGGCGTCCCGGTCGCGGCCGACCCGAGCGCCGTCACCGACCCGAAGGCGAAGAAGCTCATCGCCGACTTCAACACCCTCACCGCCCGGGACGGCCTCGCCTTCTACCCGGACTGGCCGGTCCCCGGTTTCTACGACGTCCTCGTCTCCGAGACCCAGAAGCTGCTCACCGGCAGCACCGAACCGGACGCCTACCTGGACGCCCTTCAGGAGGCGTACGACAAGGGCGCGCCCGAGCGATGACGAGCACGACAGACGTGACAAGCCGGCTGCGCCACTCCTACGCCCTGTTCCTGCTGCCCGGTGCCCTCGCCTTCCTCGCGGTCGTCGTGCTGCCGTTCGCGATGAACACCTACGTCGGCTTCACCGACTGGCAGGGCGTGGGCACCCCGCAGTGGTCGGGACTCGCCAACTACCGTGAGCTGCTGGACGACAGCGAGTTCTGGGCGTCGTTCCGGCACAGCCTGTTCATGGTCCTGGCGATGGCCGCCGTGCCGACGGCGCTCGGACTCGTCCTGGCCGCCGCCCTGTTCGACTACATCGGCAAGCACTTCGGCACCCGTACGGTCACCGTCCTGCGCGCCTGCTTCTACCTTCCGCAGGTGCTGCCGATCGCGGTCGCAGGCATCGTCTGGAGCTGGATCCTCGCGCCGGAGAACGGCTCGCTCAACGAGCTGCTGAAGGCCGTGGGACTCTCCTCCTGGCAGCAGGACTGGCTCGGCGACCCCGACCTCGCCCTGTACAGCGTCATGGGCGTGATGGTGTGGGTGCAGATCGGCTTCCCGCTGGTGGTGTTCATGGCGGGACTCCAGCGGGTGGACCCGCAGTTGTACGAGGCGGCCGAGCTGGACGGGGCGGGCTGGTGGCGCCGCTTCGGGCACATCACGCTGGCGCAGATCCGCGGGGAGATCTACGTCGTGCTGACCTGGTGCACGATCGCGGCGCTGAAGGTGTTCGGCGCGGTGTACGTGCTGACGAAGGGCGGGCCCGGCGGGGCCACGAACGTGCCCTCCTACTTCTCCTTCACCACGTTCTTCGAGAAGACGCAGGTCGGCTACGGCGCCGCGATCTCCACCGTGCTCACCGTGCTCATCCTCGCGCTCTCGCTGGTCGGGCTGAAGCTCCAGACCCGCGCGGAGGAGTCATGACCAGGGCCCTGCGCCGCTACCCGGTGCTGATCGCGCTGTGCCTCGCCGCGCTCTTCATGGTCGTGCCGTTCCTGATCGTGGTGATGAACGCGGTCAAGTCGCCCGCGGAGTACGCGCAGAACGGCCCGCTCAGCCTCCCCGAGGGCATCCATCTGGACGGCCTGGAGAACTTCTGGGAACGGGTGGACTACCCGCGCAAGCTGCTCAACTCCCTCCTCATCAGCGGGTCCGTGGCCGTGCTCGCCGTGGGCCTGTCGGTGCTGAACGCGTACGCGATCGGCATAGGCCGGATCAGGGGCCGCACCTGGGTGCTGGCGTTCTTCGTGCTGGCCAACACGCTGCCGCAGGAGGCGCTGGTCTACCCGGTCTACTACCTGAGCAAGGAACTCGGCCTGTACGACACCAGGCTGAGCGTGATCATCGTGTTCACGGTGCTGCAGACGGCGTTCGGCACGTATCTGCTCTCCTCGGTCCTCGGCCGGTTCCCGCGTGAGGTGATCGAGGCGGCCCGGATCGACGGGGCGGACAAGTGGCAGATCCTGTGGCGGGTCGTCGTCCCGGTCAGCCGGCCCACGCTCGGGGTGCTGATGGTCTTCTTCTTCGTCTGGACCTGGAACGAGTTCCTGCTCCCCCTGGTGATGCTGATCTCCAACGACAACCAGACCGTGTCCGTGGCCCTCGGCGTGCTCCAGGGCCAGCGGCTGATGGACGCCACGATGACCAACGCGGCCGCCCTGCTCGGTGTGCTGCCCGCCGTCGTCTTCTTCCTCGTCTTCCAGCGGACGCTCACCCGCGGCATCGCCGTGGGAGCCGTGAAGTAAGGACACCCCACGTGAAGTTCACCGATGGTCACTGGCTGCTGCGCGAGGGCGTCACCGCAGCCCATCCGGCCGAGGTCCTCGACGTCACCGCCGAGGACGGCCGGCTGGAGATCCACGCGCCGACCCAGCCCGTCCGCCACCGCGGCGACCTGCTGAAGGGACCGGTCGTGACGATCAGCGTGCACACCCCGATGCCGGACGTCATCGGCGTCACCCTCACCCACTTCGACGGCGAGCGGCCGGCCGGCCCCGCGTTCGCCCTCGCCGAGGAGAAGTGCGCCGCGCACACCGCGTACGACGACGAACACGCCACCGTCACCTCCGGCGCCCTCTCCGTACGGGTCTCCCGTACGGGCCCCTGGCAGGTCGACTTCCTCGCGGGCGGCCGCACCCTCACCTCCAGCGGCCCCAAGGGCATGGGCATCATGCGGGACGGAACCGACGCCCACTATCTGCGCGAGCAGCTGGACCTCACCGTCGGCACCTGCGTGTACGGCCTCGGCGAACGCTTCGGCCCGCTCGTCAAGAACGGCCAGGTCGTCGACATCTGGAACGCCGACGGCGGCACGTCCACCGAACAGGCCTACAAGAACGCCCCCTTCTACCTCACCGACGCCGGCTACGGCGTCTTCGTCGACCACCCCGGCAAGGTGTCCTTCGAGGTCGGCTCGGAGACCGTCTCCCGCGTCCAGTTCAGCGTCGAGGCCCAGCAGTTGACGTACTACGTCATCCACGGGCCCACCCCGAAGGAGATCCTGCGCCGCTACACCGCCCTCACCGGCCGCCCTGCCCTGCCGCCCGACTGGTCCTTCGGCCTGTGGCTGTCGACCTCGTTCACGACGTCGTACGACGAGAAGACCGTCACCTCGTTCATCGAGGGCATGCGGGAGCGCGAACTTCCGCTGTCGGTGTTCCACTTCGACTGCTTCTGGATGCGCGAGCTGAACTGGTGCGACTTCCAGTGGGACACGCGGGTGTTCCCGGACCCGGAAGGGATGCTGGCCCGGCTGCACGAGAGGGATCTGCGGGTCAGCGTGTGGATCAACCCGTACATCGCGCAGCGCTCCCCGCTGTTCGCCGAGGGCAGGGCGCTCGGGCATCTGCTGAAGCGGCCGGACGGCAGCGTGTGGCAGTGGGACCTGTGGCAGCCGGGGATGGCACTGGTCGACTTCACCAGCCCGGCCGCCCGCGACTGGTACGCGTCCAAGCTGGAGGCGCTGCTCGCGCAGGGCGTGGACTGCTTCAAGACCGACTTCGGCGAGCGGGTGCCGGTCGACGTGGTCTGGTCGGACGGCTCCGACCCGGAGCGGATGCACAACTACTACACGTATCTGTACAACCGGACCGTCTTCGACGTGCTGCGGCGGCACCGCGGCGAGGGCGAGGCCGTGCTGTTCGCCCGCTCGGCGACCGTGGGCAGCCAGCGGTTCCCGGTGCACTGGGGCGGCGACTGCGAGGCGACGTACGAGTCGATGGCGGAGTCGCTGCGCGGCGGACTCTCGCTCGGTCTGACCGGGTTCGGGTTCTGGAGCCATGACATCGGCGGCTTCGAGGGCACGCCCACACCCGCCCTGTTCAAGCGGTGGATCGCCTTCGGCCTGCTGTCCTCGCACAGCCGGCTGCACGGCAGCTCCTCCTACCGGGTGCCGTGGCTGTTCGACGAGGAGTCGGTGGACGTGCTGCGGCACTTCACCCGGCAGAAGCTGCGGCTGATGCCGTATCTGTACGAGGCCGCCCGCGTCGCGCACACCGAGGGCGTGCCGGTGATGCGGGCGATGGTCCTGGAGTTCCCGGACGACCCCGCCTGCACGCATCTGGAGCGGCAGTACATGCTCGGCCCCGACCTGCTGGTCGCGCCGGTGTTCGCCGACTCCGGCGAGGTGTCCTACTACGTGCCGGAGGGCACCTGGACGCATCTGACGACCGGCGAGACGGTCACCGGGCCGCGCTGGGTGCGTGAGCGGCACGGCTTCACCAGCGTGCCGCTGCTGGTCAGACCGGGCGCGGTGATCCCGGTGGGCGCGGTCGACGACCGGCCCGACTACCCGCACGCCGAGAACGTCACCCTGCACGCGTACGGCCTGGAGCGCGGCGCCCAGGTGGCGGTCCGGGTCGGGGACACGCACTTCACCGTCGTGCGGGAAGGGACCGCCCTGCGGGCCTCGTGCGGCGATCCGGCCGCACCCTGGGCGCTGGCGGCCGGGGAGCGGATCGTGCGGGCGCCGGCCGGGACCGGGTTCCTGCTGCTGGAGCTGGACTGATGGTCAAGATCACCGATGTGGCGCGGCGCGCCGGGGTCTCCCCCAGCACCGTCTCCTACGCCCTGAGCGGCAAGCGCCCGATCTCCGAGGAGACCCGGCGGCGCGTCGAGGAGGCCGTCCGCGAGCTGGGCTACCGCCCGCACGCCGGGGCCCGCGCGCTGGCCAGCAGCAAGTCGAACGTGCTGGCGCTGGTGGTGCCGCTGCGGGCGGGCATCCATGTGCCGGTCGTCATGCAGTTCGCGGTGTCCGTGGTGACCACGGCACGGCGCTACGACCATGACGTGCTGCTGCTGACCCAGGAGGAGGGCGACGACGGGCTGCGCCGGGTCGCCGACACCGCGCTGGTGGACGCGCTGATCGTGATGGACGTCCAGCTCGACGACCCCCGGCTGCCGCTGCTGCGCTCGCTGGAGCGGCCCTCGGTGCTGATCGGGTTCCCCGCCGAGCCGGCCGGGCTGACCTGCGTCGACCTGGACTTCCGGGCGGCCGCCGAGGCCTGCGTGGACCATCTGGCGCGGCTCGGGCACCGGGTGGTGGCGCTGGTGGGGTCGCCGCCGGAGGTGTATGTGCGCCGGACGGCGTTCGCCCAGCGGGTGGTGCAGGGCTTCACCGCGGCCGCCGACCGGGCCGGGATGTCCTCGCGGGTGCACCCCTGCGAGGTCGCGCCCGCCGCCGCCCGCCGGGTCGCCGAGCAACTGCTGCGCGCCCAGCCCGCGCTGACCGGGGTGGTGGTGCACAACGAGGCCGTCCTGGAGCCGCTGGTCGAGGCGTTCGAGCAGCTCGGGCTGCGGGTGCCCGGCGATCTGTCCGTCACCGCGATCTGTCCGGACGACCTCGCCGAGTCCGTGCGGGTGCCCGTCACGTCCGTCGCGCTGCCGACCGCCGAGCTCGGCACCCGCGCGGTGGAACTGCTGGTCGGCAAGCTCGCCGGGACGCCCGTACCGGGGGCCACCTCGCTGCGGCCCCGGCTGACGGTACGGGCGTCCACGGCGCCCCGCACGCCGTGAGGTTCAGCAGCGGGCGGGCTTGGCCCAGGCGCACTCCAGGCCGCTGTCCGGGCCGCTGCCCGGGGCGGTGCTCCGGACGGTCGCGGGCGTCGCCGCCTCATCGGCGGTGGAGCGGGCCAGGGTGACGACGACGGCGTCCTCCAGCGGCTTCACCGACGAGGCCTGGTAGTTGTTCAGCACGATGCTGTAGACGAGTTCACGCCCGTCCGCGTCGGTGACGTACCCGGACAGCGCCGAAGCCCCGGTCAGCGAGCCGGTCTTGGCGCGGGCGTTGCGTGCGGCGGGCGTGTTGCACATCCGGGTGCGCAGGGTGCCTCCCACGAACCGGGCGGGGTCGCAGGCGACGGGCAGGGACCGGTACCAGTCGGCGTACCAGGGCTCGGCGCGGACGGCGAGCAGCAGCCGGGTGAGCTGGGCCGCGGGGAAGTTGTCCATGCGGGACAGGCCCGAGCCGTCGACCTGGCGGACGCGGGCGGTGTCGACGCCGACGCCCTTGAGGTAGCCGGAGACCGCGGCGAGCCCGGCCGGCCAGGTGCCCTGCCCGGACACCTTGTACCCCATGGCCTTGGTGAGGGCCTCGGCGTGCATGTTGTTGGACAGCTTCATGAACGGGATCAGCAGGTCCTTCAGCGGCATGGACGCGTGGGACGCCAACTGCCGTGCGCCGGAGGGGGTCTGCCGTCCCAGCCGGGTCGGCCCGGTGACCCGTACGCCGTGCGCGGCGAGCGCATCCCGGAAGACGGCCGCGGCGTAGCCGGTGGGCTCCCACACGGTCACCCACTCCTTGGCGCCGGAGCCGCCGACGGGTGTGGTGCCGGTGACATGGAGGGTGTTGCCGCCGTGCTCGCGCTCGACGGTGAGGTCGTTGGCCCCGCCCGCCGCGACCGTGGTGGCGTCGACCCGTACGTCGACGTAGTCGGTGTCGGGTGTGACGGTGACGGACGGCTCGTCGCCGGCCTTCGCCCCCGGGGTGACGGTGACGATGACCGTGCCGGTGTCGTAGTCGGTGTCCGGGGCGACGCTGAGCGCGCTGATCTGGGCGGAGTAGTACGACGACTCGTCGTCGGCGGCCCAGGAGCGGCCCAGGCGCTGGTCGTCGAAGCGGGTGTCGTCGGCGAGGAGCCGTCCCTCGACCCGGGTGACGCCCGAGGCGGCGACGTCGGCGGCGAGCCGGTCGTAGTCGGCGGCCAGCAGCGTGGGGTCGCCGGTGCCGCGCAGATACAGGTCGCCGACGAGGGTGGAGCCCACGCGGCGCCCGCCCGTGAGCACGTCGGTGGTGAACCGGTGCTCGGGGCCGAGGATCCCCATCGCGGCGGCGGAGGTGGCGAGCTTGGTGTTGGAGGCGGGCATCAGGCGGGTGGTGGGCAGATGGCTGTACAGCACGTCACCGCTCGCCGCGTCGGCGACGACGACGCTCGCGATGCCGCCCTCCATGCGCGGGTCGCCGAGGATGGTGTCGATGGCCTCGGGCAGGCCGGTGCGGTCGGCGTCCGCACCGGCCGGTGCCCCGGGCCCGAGGACGGCGGCGGCGAGCACCAGCGTCACGGGCCAAGTCCACAGTCTCTTGGGAAGGTTGATGCCGGGTCTGCTCATGCCTCAGGAGCATCCCGGATGACGGGGACCTACGACAGACCCCACGCGCGGCTCATACGAGAGGCCGCGCACAGGTTCACGTCGAGCAGATAGGCCCCGGCCGTCCCGCACTGCTCGCTCCCGCTGCCCGGATCGACGGGCTGCCCGTGCCCCATCCCGGTGAGGCTGTACGTCTCGACGACCGGCCGCCCGGCCGGGTCCCGGAACACCTGGTGCGGGTAGCCGGCGACGGTGTCGGAGACGTCCGCGGTCTGGTCGGCGCCGTGCACATCGGTCCACTGCCGCATCAGGTCGGTCATGTTGACCGGCTTGACCGTGTAGTCGGCGCTGCCCTGGAAGACGGTCAGCACCGGCCAGGGCCCGGTGTACCCGGGCCGCGCCGCCCGCACCCGGTCGCCCCACTGCTTCGGGGTCTGCGTGGCCCCGACGTACATGCACACGTACGGCGACCCGGCGGCCTGCGCGCACCCGTGGGGCAGCCCGGCGACGACCCCGCCGGCCGCGAACTTCTCCGGGTACGCCGCCATCATCACGGCCGTCATCCCGCCTCCGGCGGACAGCCCGGTCACGTACACCCGGGAGGCGTCCCCGCCGGTGTCGGCGAGCTGCCGGTCGACCATCTGCGCGACGGACGCGGCCTCGCCCTGGCCGCGCTGGATGTCGCCGGTCTGGAACCAGTTGAAGCAGGCGGAGGAGTTGTTGGCGGCCTGCTGCTGCGGCAGGACGACGGAGAAGCCCCAGCGGTCGGCCAGTTGCAGCCAGCCGCTGCCGGTCCCGTACCCGGACGCGTTCTGCGTACAGCCGTGCAGTGCGACGACGACGGGCCGGCCCGCGGGCAGCCCGTCGGGGACGTACCGGTACATCTTCAGGGCCCCGGGGTTGGTCCCGAACCCGGTGACCTCCTGGAGGGAGGCGGCGGACGCGGGCACCGGGGTGAGCAGGACGGCGAGAAGGGCCGTCAGGACGGCGATGAGGCTTGCGGCTCTGGTCTGTGTCATGGGAAGGGAACGTAGAACCGTGAACCAACGGCCGATATGGAGTGGGACCCCACAAGGGGCCCTCCGGCTATGGGCGGCCGGAACTCTGGACGCCGCTGTCGTCCTTGCGCCATGCCCCGACGCCGAGCCGCCCGGTCGTGCCGAGGTCGAGCTCCGGCGTCACGATGACCGGCCGCGCACCGGACTTGGGAACCAGCCGGACGTAGGGCACGTTCACCGCCTCGCCGAACTGGGTGGTGTTGCGCCAGGCCAGCGTGGCCGCCGCGCCCTCACCGGGCTCGAGGACGACGGGCCGAGGCCCGCCCTCGCCGCCGAGACCGGTGCTGATCTGCTCGGTCCCCTTCAGTATCCGTACGCCCTTCACGGAGTCATGCGCCTCGTCGAGGAGCTCGATTTCGGGGTAGCCGTTCAGCTCGTACGGCGTGCTGCCGCAGTTGACGAGATGCAGCCCGACCACGCGCAGCCCCATGGCGGCGTCGCCCTGGTCGGCGTACACATGCACCCCGGAGGCCGGGCACGGCCCCGACGCGGAGGGCGCCTCGGCGGCGGGCACGCTGCGCACCTTGAGGACCTTGAGGTCGGACACCTGGGACCACGCCCCCAGATCGACGGCGCTCCAGACGGTCCTGCCCGGGCCGACCGACGCGACGACGTGCTCCACGGTGTCGCCTCCCAGCTCCGAGACGAACCCGAGGGTGACGGTGAAGGCGGCGGCCTGGGTGCTCCGGTTCGTCACCTCGATCTCGGCGGAGGCCTGGGACCCGCAGGTGTCCAGTGCGACGACCTTCACGCCGTCCTCCGGCGACGGGTCGGGAGCGGGGCTCGGACCCGTGGACGGGCCGCAGGTCGCCGGGCCTGTGGTGCTCTGCGGCGAGGCCTGCTCGGAGCCGCACGCGGCGAGCAGCAGGACACCGGCGAGTGCGGCGGGAACGGCACGAAGACGTATCGGCATCCGCTCACCCCATCACATGGGATCACCACATGACACAGGCCCCGCCGCTCGGAAGCGACGGGGCCTGTGCCCACATGGGGTGTGCCCCCGAAAGGGGCTGGTGGAGATGGCGGGAATCGAACCCGCGTCCAACGGTGCGGAATCAGGGCTTCTCCGTGTGCAGTCTGGTACGAGTTTCTCAGCCCTCCGGATCACCCAGACAAGTCCGGAACGGGCTCAGTCACTGTTAGATTTCCCTCTTCACCCCGTGACCGGGATCAAGGTTTAGTTCCCTAGCTGATGCCAGGATCCGGGACGGGAACAGGCCCGGGCTGACACTTCGCGAGTCGCTGATCAGGCAGCGAGGGCGAAGGAATCGCGCTTGGTGTTGGCGATTATTTGTTTCGGCCTGTGGTTTACGAGATCATGGCCGCTTCCTCGACACGCTTCCCCTGCTTCGACAGCCGCTGTCGAAACCGATCATCCCCATGTTGATTTTTCAATCTGCACACCGGTCGTCCGGCCGGTGCTGCTGCCATCGTACGTGACGAACGCACGCCTGTGCCAGCGTATTCCCGGCGGGGCTACGCGCCCCGCTGCCTGCGCTTCGCCGCCGCGATCGCCCGGTCCGACTCCCGGCGGTCCTGCTGCTCGCGCAGGGTCTGGCGCTTGTCGTACTCCTTCTTGCCTCGCGCGAGAGCGATCTCGGCCTTCGCGCGGCCGTCCTTGAAGTACACGGCGAGCGGCACGATGGTGTGACCCGTCTCCCCCGCCTTGACCTCCAGCTTGTCGATCTCCTCGCGGTGCAGCAGCAGCTTGCGCTTGCGGCGCGCGGAGTGGTTGGTCCAGCTGCCCTGGCTGTACTCGGGGATATGGGCGTTGTGCAGCCACGCCTCGCCCCGGTCGATCTGGACGAACCCGTCGACCAGCGAGGCACGGCCCTGACGCAGCGACTTCACCTCGGTGCCGGTCAGCACGATGCCGGCCTCGTAGGTGTCGATGATCGCGTAGTCGTGCCGCGCCTTCTTGTTCTGGGCGACGATCTTGCGCTTGCCGCCCTTCTCGCCGTCCTTGGCCTTGGCGGCCGTCCCGCCCTGCTTGGGCTGGGACTCCTTGGGTACGTACATTCCCTTGCTCATAGTGCCGTCCATTTTCGCACTACACAGGGGTCCGACGGGAAGCCGTTTACTGCTTGCCCAGTCCGCTCAGCACCGTCTCGGCCCGCTTGAGGGCCTCCCCGTCCGCCTCCAGGTCGGGGGTGATGCCCCGGCCGTCGACGCCCCGGCCCGCCGGAGTGCGGTAGTGGCCGACGGTCAGCTCGGCGACCGAGCCGTCGGGCAGCCGGCTCGGCATCTGCACCGAGCCCTTGCCGAAGGTGCGGGCGCCCACGACGACCGCCCGGCCGCGGTCCTGCAGGGCGCCCGTGACCAGCTCGGCCGCGCTCATGGTGCCGCCGTCGACCAGGGTGACCAGGGGTTTCTCGGTGTCGCCGCCGGGCTTGGCGTGCAGGGCGCGCTGCTCGCCCTCGACGTCGTAGGTGGCGACCAGGCCCCCGTCGAGGAAGGCCGAGGCGGCGCTGACGGCCTCGGTGACCAGGCCTCCGGAGTTGCCGCGCAGGTCGAGGATGATCCCGCCGGGACGGGCCTGCCGTACGGCGCCCCGCACCCGCTCGCCCGAGCCCTTGGTGAACGCGGCGACCTTGATCACGGTGACCCCGCCGGGCAGCCCCCGTACGGTCACCGGCTCCGTGGACAGGCTCGCGCGGCGCAGGGTGACGCTCCACGCGCGTGTGCCGCGCTCCAGGCCGAGCCTGACCGTCGTACCGACGGCCGCTTCGGTGGCGTCGCCGCGCAGCAGGGAGACGACCTCGGTGACCGGGCGCCCGTCGACCGTGCGGCCGTCTACGCTGCGCAGCCGGTCGCCCTCGCGGATGCCGGCCCCGTCGGCCGGTGAGCCCGAGCGCACCCGGGCCACCTCGATCCGCCCGTCCCGCTCGCGCCGGGCCCACAGCCCGACGCCGGTGTAGCGCCCGTCCAGGGCCTCGGTGAACTCCTCGTACTCGCCCTCCGAGTACACGGCCCCCCACCGGTCCCCGCTGCGGCTGACCGCGCGCTCGGCGGCCTCCTCCGGGGACTTGCCGTCGGCCATCGCCTCGGCCGCGGCCTCGGCCACCTCGTGCCGGCTGACCGACGCGGCGGCGGTCCGGCTCACCTCGGGCTCGGGTCTGCGCTCCTCACCGGGCAGTGCCCCGGTCGCCGCACCGGCGGCCAGCACCCCGGCGAACACCAATGTCAGGGCAGCCCCGCGGCCGACGCGGCGGGGCTGACAGAACAGGTCACGACCTGACATGGCGGTGAGTCTAGGACAACGGCAAGGGCCGTACGGTCGGTTGACCGTACGGCCCTCGGGGCGTGCGTCACACCTTCAAGTACTTGCGCAGCGCGAAGAACGCGGCCAGCGCGGGCATCAGCAGGCTGGTCACCAGGATCAGCGGGAGGGTGCCGAGGACGGCGTCCCAGCCGATGAAGTTGATCAGATTGAGCTTCTCGGACAGGGCGAGGCCGTGGTCGATGATGAAGTAGCGCGTGGCCACCAGGAAGGCGCAGGCCACGCTGCCGCCGATGAGTCCGGCGACGGCCGCCTCCGCGATGAACGGCGCCTGGATGTAGAAGCCGGAGGCGCCGACCAGGCGCATGATCCCGGTCTCCCGCCGACGGCTGAACGCCGAGACGCGCACGGTGTTGACGATCAGCATCAGCGCCACCACCAGCATCAGCGCCATGACCGCCCGAGCCGCCCACTTCATGCCGTTGAGCAGCTCGAAGAGGTTGTCCAGGATGCCCTTCTGGTCCTGCACGGACTGCACGCCGTCACGCCCGTTGAACGCGGTGGCGACGACGTTGTACTTCGTCGGGTCCTCGAGCTTGATGCGGTACGACTCCTGCATCTGGTCCGGCGTCAGGGAGCTGGCCAGCGGGGAGTCGCCGAACTGCTCCTTGTAGTGCTTGTACGCCTCGTCCTGCGACTCGTACGTCACCTTCTCGACGACGTTCATCTTGTCGAGGCTCGCGAGGATCTCCTTCTTCTGATCCTCGGTGACCGCGCCCTTGGCGCAGTTGGGGTCGGACTCGGCGTCGCTCTTGTTGCAGAGGAAGATCGAGACGTTGACCTTGTCGTACCAGTAGCCCTTCATGGTGTTGACCTGATCGCTCATCAGCAGCGTGCAGCCGAACAGCGCCAGGGACAGGGCGACGGACACGACGACGGCGAAGGTCATCGTCAGGTTGCGGCGGAGACCCACACCGATCTCCGACAGTACGAACTGGGCGCGCATGGCGTCTGGTCAAGCCTTTCCGTGGAGCAGTCGGTCGTCAGTGCTGGTAGCCGTAGACGCCACGTGCCTGGTCGCGCACGAGGCGGCCCTTCTCCAGTTCGATGACGCGCTTGCGCATCTGGTCCACGATGTTCTGGTCGTGCGTCGCCATCACCACGGTCGTGCCGGTCCGGTTGATCCGGTCGAGCAGCTTCATGATGCCGACGGAGGTCTGCGGGTCGAGGTTGCCGGTGGGCTCGTCCGCGATCAGGAGCTTGGGCCGGTTCACGAACGCCCGCGCGATGGCCACGCGCTGCTGCTCACCGCCGGACAGCTCGCCCGGCATCCGGTCCTCCTTGCCACCGAGGCCCACGAGTTCCAGCACCTGCGGCACGGACTTGCGGATCTCGCCCCGGGACTTGCCGATGACCTCCTGCGCGAAGGCGACGTTCTCCGCCACCGTCTTGTTCGGCAGCAGCCGGAAGTCCTGGAACACGGTCCCCAGCTGGCGGCGCATGTGCGGCACCTTCCAGTTGGAGAGGCGCGCGAGGTCCTTGCCCAGTACGTGCACCTGCCCGTGGCTGGCCCGCTCCTCGCGCAGGACCAGCCGCAGGAACGTGGACTTGCCGGAGCCGGAGGACCCCACGAGAAAGACGAACTCGCCCTTCTCCACTTCCAGGGACACATCCCTGAGTGCGGGGTGGCTCTGCTTGGGGTAGACCTTGGAGACGTTGTCGAATCGGATCACGGGTGCACCACGGGTCGCCGGGGGTAGATGTGCGTGACCATACGCGAACCGGGTGCGCAACCGCAGGCTCCGGGAGCGGTTGTGTGTACCTTGTTCGTTTTTGCGCACCGGAAGAACCTGGCACAGTGGAGGGGGAACGTTCTCACCCCCGGGCGCGTTCTCAGGTAAGGACCCGGCACTAGGAGGGCGAGCGCATGACGTACGACCGGTTGGTGTGCGCGAACTGTGCCGCCCCTGTGGCGGAGGGTCGCTGTCCGGTGTGCCGTGCGAACAGAGAGCGACTGCAGCAGGAGAACTTCTTCGCCGGTCTGAACCCCATGGCGCTCATCGCGCTGCTGGCCATCCTGATCGCCGCTGTGGCGCTGCTGGCCGCCCACCAGACCGTGTGACGCCGAAGGGCCCGGAGCGCGAGCTCCAGGCCCTTGGAACTGGCGTGAGAGACGCCGGCCGCCGTCAGGCAGCCGCACCGCCCCGGCCGCCGACCAGTCGCGGCAGGATGCGGAAGCCGATACCGCCGGCGATCATCGTCGCGGCGCCGATCACCAGGAAGGTGGTCTGCGCGGCACCCGTCTCGGCGAGCTCCTGGCCGCCGCCCTGGGCGGTGGTGTCGGAGCCCGTGCCGGTGCCGGTGCCCGTACCGGTGTCCGTGCCGGTGTCGGTCAGGGACGAGGAGCCCTCGCCCTGCGCCGAGTCGCCGGAGCCACCGTTCGGGTCGGTGTTGTTGCCGGAGCTGCCGTTGCCCTGGCCGTTCCCGTTGCCGTTGTTGCCGTTCCCGTTGCCGTTACCGGTGCTCGGGTCCTCCGAGGGGTCCTCGGTCGGGTTCGGGTCCTCGCTGGGCTCCTCGGTGGTGGGCTCCGGCTCCTCCGTCGGCTCCGTCGGCTCCTCCGTGGGCTCCGGCGGCAGGTCCGTCGGAAGGTCCGTGGGGATGTCGGTCGGCAGGCCGGTGTTGGTCGGGTCCGGCTCCGGGTCGGGGCTCGGGGACTCGTCGGCGCACAGGATGCCGAGGACGCACTCGTCGGACTCGGCGGCGGAAGCGGCTCCCGCGGCGGTCAGCGAGGCACCGGCGGCGATCACGGCACCGGCCGCTATGCGCGCGACTCGGATCCGCGTCTTGTTGGTCATCAGGCTGCTACCCCCAGTAGCTGATCGTCGATGAGGCGGCGCTCGGGACGGTGATCAACGGAGGTAGTCGGATCGAAGCGAAGCCCCCCGGTTCACATGCGTCCCAGGAATACGCATGCCACGCTTCACCCTTCCCATTTTTCAAAGCAACGTCAAGGCCGTTGCGTACGCATTGCCCAATTCCGGTGCGCGATGCCGGAATTCACCCCTGTGAGCGTCCTGCGAAACCCGGACAAACGCCAACCGCCCCCGAAAGCGAGGGCGGTTGGCGAATCGATCATCAAACTGTCAAATCGACAAAGTTACTTCTCCTGCTGCTTGCGCCAGCGAATGCCGGCCTCCAGGAAGCCGTCGATCTCCCCGTCCAGCACGGCCTGCGGGTTGCCGACCTCGAACTCCGTCCGCAGGTCCTTGACCATCTGGTACGGGTGCAGGACGTACGAACGCATCTGGTTGCCCCAGGAGCTGCCGCCGTCCTTGAGGGCGTCCATCTTGGCCCGCTCCTCCTGGCGCTGCCGCTCGAGCAGCTTCGCCTGCAGAACGTTCATGGCCGTGGCCTTGTTCTGGATCTGCGAGCGCTCGTTCTGGCAGGAGACGACGATGCCGGTGGGCAGGTGCGTGATGCGGACCGCGGAGTCGGTCGTGTTGACGCCCTGGCCACCGGGCCCGGAGGACCGGTAGACGTCGATGCGCAGATCGGACTCGTCGATGTCGATGTGGTCGGTCTGCTCGACGACCGGAAGCACCTCGACGCCCGCGAAGGAGGTCTGGCGGCGCCCCTGGTTGTCGAAGGGCGAGATCCGCACGAGGCGGTGGGTGCCCTGCTCGACGGAGAGCGTGCCGTAGGCGTACGGCACCTGCACGGAGAAGGTGGTCGACTTGATGCCGGCCTCTTCGGCGTACGACGTCTCGATGAGCTCGGTCTTGTAGCCGTGGCGCTCCGCCCAGCGCAGGTACATGCGCTGGAGCTGCTCGGCGAAGTCGGCGGCGTCGACGCCGCCCGCCTCGGCACGGATGTTCACGAGCGCCTCGCGGGCGTCGTACTCACCGCTCAGCAGCGTGCGGACCTCCATCTCGTCCAGCGCCTTCTTGACGGCCGCGAGCTCGGACTCGGCCTCGGCACGGGTGTCCGGGTCGTCCTCCTCCTCGGCCATCTCGAACAGCACGGAGAGATCGTCGATCCGCGAGCGCAGGGCTTCGGCCTTCCTCACCTCCGCCTGGAGGTGGGACAGCTTGCTGGTGATCTTCTGCGCCTCGTCCGGGTTGTCCCACAGGGACGGCGCGGCCGCCTGCTCCTCGAGCACGGCGATGTCTGCCCTCAGCTTGTCGAGGTCCAGAACGGCCTCGATCGACTCCATGGTCGAGGAGAGGGACTTGAGCTCTTCGGATACATCGACGACTGCCACGCTCCCAGCGTAACGGCTCCGCCGGGCGGCGAGGTCCGTGAGTGGGGTTCACAGGCGGTGAGCGCGGTTCACAGGGGGAACGGGGCCGGGGTCCGGGGCGGAGCCCCGGGGCTCAGGGGGACGCCGGGGACGAGGAGCCGCGGTCGTCGGAGGGGGTGCCCGGGTCGTCGCCCGAGGTGGCCGCCCATGTGCCGACTCCCACAGCGGCGACCAGGGCCACCGCGGCGGCCCCCAGCGTCAGCCGGCGCCTCCGGGTGGCGGACCGGTGCCGGGCGGAACCCGGCCGGGGCGCGCCGGAGGCCCGCGGCGCACGGGCCGTACCCCGGGCGCCGCCGGCCAGCTCGTCGGGCGCGGGCACCCTCATCGACGTATGCGTGTCACGGTTGGAGTCGGGCTTCGCGCCCGGGACCAGCGACACGGCCCCCTTCCGCTCCCGCGCCGCAGGCACCTCGCCCCGTCCGGTCACGCCCCCCGCGGACTCCTCCTCGGGCTCGCTGTCCGGCTCGTCCACGTCCAGCGGCGGCATCCCCGTCAGGGTCGGCAGCTGCTCGCGCAGCCGGGCGGCGAGCTCGGAGGCGCGCAGTCGGGAGGCCGGTGCCTTGGCCAGGCACTGGACGAGCAGCTGCCACAGCTCCTCCGGGATGCCGGGCAGCGGCACGACCGTCTCGGTCACATGCCGCCGCAGCACCGCGCCGGGATGCCCCCCGCCGAACGGCGTGAACCCCGCCAGCAGCTCGTAGAGCACGGTCGCGAGCGCGTAGATGTCGACGGCCGCGCGCGGCGGCAGCCCCTCGACGATCTCCGGCGCGAGATAGTCCGGCGTGCCGATGATCTTCGTGGCGCGGGTGCGGCGCGGCGAGTCGATGAGCTTGGCGACGCCGAAGTCGGTCAGCAGGGCCGGGTGCGCCCCGCCGGGCCCGAGCGGGCCCTGCATGTCCAGGAGCACGTTCTCCGGCTTGACATCCCGGTGCACGACCCCGGCCGCGTGCGCCGCGGCGAGCCCCTCGGCGACGTCCGCGACGATCGCCACGGCCGCCTCGGGGGCGAGCCGCCGCTCCCGCTCCAGGCGGGTGCGCAGATCGGTGCCCCGGACCAGGTCCATGACGAGCGCGAGGTCGTTGCCGTCGACCACGAGGTCGCGTACGGAGACGATGTGCGGGTGTTCCAGGCCGAGCAGGGCGGTGCGCTCCTGTACGAAGCGCCCGACGAGCTCCTGGTCCGACGCGAGGTCCTCGCGCAGCAGCTTGACGGCGACGGGCCCGTCGGGGCCCTCGCCCAGCCACACCGTGCCGGCGCTGCCCCGCCCCAGGATCTGGTTGGCGGTGTACCGGCTGCCGATCTTCCGTGCCAAGACTGCTCCTACAGACGCGTGTTGTCGTTAAAAGTACGCGTCCGACGAGCCAACCTTCACCGCCGAGGCATAAATCACCCGCCAGGTGTCGACAAATCCACAGACTCACCGTCACCGGCGGCCTGCGGTGCTACTGCGAGGAGTTCCCGCCGAGCTCCCCGATCCAGTCCGAGACCGTGCCGAACCAGTCGCTGATCTGCTCCCAGTAGCCCTTGCCGGTGCCGATCCAGTCCTGCAGCGGGCTCAGCTCCCAGATGAGCCAGCCCGCCACGAACAGCACGACGATCATGACCAGGCAGCCCTTGAGGCAGCCGAGCCCCGGGATGCGCACCGGGTTGGCGCTGCGCCCACGCGGCTGCCGGGGCTCGCGCACCGGCGGCTGGGGCTGCTGCGGCTGCGGGGGCGCCGCGGGGGCGTACCGCTGCGGCTGCGGCGCCGGAGGCTGGGGCGTCTGGTAGCGCTGCTGCTGCGGATGGCCGTACCCGGGCGGCGGTCCCTGCTGCGGGCGCTGCTGCTGAGGCTGCTGCGGGCGCGGCTGCTGCTGCGGCCGGGCCACCTGCCGCTGGGGGCGGCGGCGCAGCGGGTCCTGGTTCGGGTCGAGGTACTGGACCTGCGTCTGCTCGTTGCGGTCGCGGGCCGCGCGCAGCTGCGACTGCCAGGGGTGCGGCTCCTCGGGCGCGCCGGGCTGCCCCTGCGGCACCGGCGGCATGACCGCGGTCGGGTCGGCCGCCCCGGTGTTCGGCAGTACGGCGGTGGGGTCCGCGGCACCGGCCGGGCCGGTGTGCGGCAGCACGCTGGTGGCGCCGTTGGGGTCGTAGGCGCCCTGCCCGCTGTGGGGCAGCACCTGCGTGGCGTCGGCGGCGCCCGGTACGGCGGCGGGGGCCGGGTCGGGCGCGAGCAGCGCGCCGACGTTCTCGGCGGCGGCGATCTGCGCCGAGTTCGCGTGCACCCCGATGCCCTCGGCGACCACGCGCAGGGCACGGGCGAGGTTCTCCGCGCTGGGGCGGTCGTCGGGGTTCTTGCGCAGACAGCGCTCTATGACCGTCCACAGCGGCTCGGGCACGGTGGAGGGACGGCGCGGCTCGGCGCTGAGGTGCTGGTGCAGGACCTCCAGGGCGGAGCTGCCGGAGAACGGCGGACGGCCGGTGACCAGCTCGTACAGCAGGATGCCGGCGCCGTAGATGTCCACGGCGGAGGTCTGCGGACGGCCCTCGGCGGACTCGGGAGCCACGTACGCGGGCGTGCCGACGAACTCGTGGGTGCGGGTCAGGCCCGGCGAGTCGGCCAGGCGGGCGATGCCGAAGTCGGTCAGCAGCGGGTGCATCTCGCCGCCGGCTTGCGCGAGCAGGACGTTGGCCGGCTTCAGGTCGCGGTGGACCACTCCGTCGGCGTGGCTGGCGGCGAGCGCGTCGGCGATCTGCGCGGTGAGCAGCGAGGCCGCGACGGGCGTGAAGGGGCCGTTCTCGCGGAGGTAGCGGTGCAGGTCGGGGCCGTCGACGAGGTCCATCACCAGGGCCAGCAGCTCGCCCTCGACGACCAGGTCACGGACCCGGACGATGTTGGGGTGGGTGAGCCGGAGCAGGACCGAGCGCTCGCGCAGGAAGCGCATCACGATGTCCGCGTCGCTGGCGAGCTCTTCCTTGAGCACCTTGATCGCGACGGTCTCGCCGGGCTGGCCGGGCACGGCCGCCTCGGCACCGGCCGTCTCCCGCTGGCGGGCTCGCCAGACGGTTCCCGTGGCGCCGCGGCCGAGCGGCTCCTCGAGGAAGTACTTGCTGCCGACTGGCCGCACGTCACGCGCTCCCTGCTGCTTGCCCGAAGAGTGTCCCGATGTTCCGACCCACTGTAGTGCTGTGCGGATCGAAGCAGAGGTTCGAAGGAAAGACGTCGGCGCCGTTCCTTTTGGTTGCCCGGGCCGGGCGTGACCGATCTCTACTGATCGTCCGCGTGACCGGGATCAGGCACTTTTACGGGCAGAGCCGACCAATCAAGATCACTTCTTCCCGGGCGGCGGGCGCGTTGTCGGTGGCAGGTGCGAGGATGCGTGCAGTACTGGCCGACGTGCTCGTGTGGTGGTGGGGGGAGTCCGCGCCCGCGCGCAGAAGGGACCGCTGACGGCGATGCAGATCCGGCTGACCGTCGTAGACCCGCTGGGCCCCGCCGCCGAGGCGCGCGCCCGGGCCACGAGCCGTGACGTGCTGGTCACGGCGCCCGCGGGGACGGCCCTGGCCGCGGTGGCGTCGGCACTGGCCTCGGCGGTCTCGGGGGACGGCACCGCCGACCGGCCCGAGCGCGGCGGCTCCCCCGTGCTCTACGCCGGCGAGGAGCGCCTCGACACCCAGCGCTGCACCCTCGGCGAGCCGCCCCTGGTGGACGGCGCCGTGCTGTCGGTCGGCGCCCCCGCGGGCCCCGAGCCGCACCCGGAGGTGGACGACGCCCCGGCCCAGCTGCATGTGGTGGCCGGCCCGGACGCGGGAGGGGTCCATCTGCTGCACGGCGGCCAGGTGCGCATCGGCCGCTCCGCCGACGCGGACGTCCCCCTGGACGACCCGGACGTGTCACGGCTGCACTGCGCGGTCACGCTCGGCACCGACGGCCGTGTCACGGTCGCCGACCTCGGCTCCACCAACGGCACCGTCCTCGACGACACGCGCGTGGACACCCGCCCGGTCCGTTTCGCGCCCGGAGCGCTGCTGCGGATCGGCGAGTCGGCCCTGCGGCTGACCGCCCCGGCGTCCGGCCCCATGCCCCGGATGACGACGGCACCCGACGGCGAGGGCCACATCCGCGTGACGCCGGACCCCGAGGAGCCCGGAACGCCCGCGGTGGCTGCCACGCCGTCCCACCGGCCCGAGCCCCCGGTCGTCCCCGGCCAGGGCGGCGCCCCCCTCATCGAGCACCGCCCCTCGGCGGAGGCCGACACCCACGCCGGCCCGTTCGGCGTGGGCCGGTTCACCCAGGAGGACACCCCCCAAGGCGCCCCCGGCCGCGAGGGCGGCCGACGCCGGGGCGGACTCTCCGCCTGGGCCCGACGGCTGGCCGGCGGCAGGCCCGAGCCCGAGGACCAGACAGCGGCCCCCACGGCCTACGACGCCCAGGACGCCGACGCCCCCGCGCAGCCCACCGCACCCGGGCTGCCCGAGACCTGGCCCGACCCCGCCGCCCTGTTGCTGACCGCGCTGGGCCCCGGCCCCCGGCTCTGGGAGCGCGGCCCGGGACACCCCGAGGCCCTCACGGTCCGGCTGGGCACCGCCGACCGCACCGCACCGGACGGCTCGGGCCTGCTGCCCGCCGTGCCGGTCACCGCCGACCTGCGCGAGGCGGGCGCGCTGGGCCTGGCCGGACCGCGACCCCGCCTCGCCGGACTGGCCCGCGCGGTGCTGGCCCAGCTCGCGGCGCTGCACTCCGCGGACACCCTGGACCTGGTGCTGATCAGCACCGACCGGGCCCGGCCCGTGGCGGAGCGCACCGCCGAGTGGTCCTGGCTCGGCTGGCTGCCGCATCTGCGGCCCGGTCACGGCCAGGACTGCCGCCTGCTCCTCGCCTACGACCGCGAACAGGCCGCCGCCCGCACCGAGGAGCTCCTGCGCCGCCTGGAGGACCACCTCGCCGACCAGCGGTCGCGCGGAAGCCGCCCGGCCCCGATACCCCAGCCCGCCTCCTCCCCGCGCGCGGCGGCCCGCCGCCCCTCCTGGGCACGCGACGACGACGGCACGGACCGGGTGAGCGGCTTCCCGGGCCCGTACACCGTGGTCGTCGTGGACGGCGACCCCGGCGGGACCGGGCTGCGGGACGCGGTGGCGCGGCTGGCGGCGGAGGGCCCGCGGGCCGGCATCCATGTGCTGTGCCTGGCCGAGACGACGGCGGCCTCCCCCGCCTCCCCGGTGACCGAGACCTACGAGGCGGCCTGCGCGGTGGCGCCGGTGTTCCGCGAGTGCGGGGCCGTCGCGCTGCTCAGTGGCGATGTGGCGGGAGCCCTGCGACTGCTGCGCGTGGCCCGCACCGGCTCCAGTGGGGACCGGGCACCCGTCGGCCATGGCACCGTCGGCCGGGTGGACGCGGTGTCCGCCCCATGGGCCGAGCGGTTCGCGCGGGCCCTGGCGCCACTGCGCACCGACGGCTCCGGCGAGCGGCACCCCCGAGTGTCCGCCCCGCTGCCGCAGGCCGCGCGGCTGCTGGACGAGCTGGGCCTGGCCCGGGCCACCCCGGCGTCGCTGATGGCGCGCTGGGCCGACGCCGCCGACGACACCTCGACGCCCGGCGGCCGCGCCTCGGCGGTCCTCGGCGCCGGTCCGCGCGGCCCGGTGGTGGCCGACCTGGTGACGGACGGACCGCACCTGCTGGTCGAGGGACCCTCCGGCAGCGGCCGTACCGAGCTGCTGCGGGCGGTCGTCGCCTCGCTCGCGGCGGCCGAGCGTCCCGACCGGCTGAGCATCGTCCTCATGGACGGCCGCGACACCGTCGGCGCGGGCAGCGGCCACGGCGACGGGCTGCACGTATGCACGGACGTCCCGCACGTCACCACCCACCTGCTGGCCAACGACCCCGTCCGCATGCGCGATTTCGCCCAGTCCCTGACCGCCGAGCTCAAGCGGCGCGCCGAGCTGCTCGGCCAGGAGGACTTCGCCGCCTGGCACACCCGGCAGCAGCTCTCCGGCCGCCTGGTCGCCCAGCGCACCGCACCGGCGGCGACCCACGCACGCGCCCACACCGCCTCGACGTCCGGCGCCGCAGACCTCGACACCCCGCCCAGCTCCACCCTCCGGCTCCGCCCCGCCGCGGCCCGCCGGACCACGGACGTACCCCCGCCCCTGCCCCGCCTCGTGGTCGTCGTCGACGACCTGGACGCCCTGGTCTCCCCCGCCCTGGGCTCCCCCGGCCGCCCCGCCGCCGGGTCCGTGATGCGGGCCCTGGAGGCGGTGGCCCGCGACGGCGAGCGCCTCGGCGTGCACCTCGTCGCGGCGACCGCCCCCGGCGGCCGTACGGCCGAGACGGAACCGGCCCGCCGGGCCGCTCTGCGCGTCACGCTGGACGCACCCACACCCGGGCCGGACGAACCCGCACCCGGCCGAGGCCGGCTGACCTGCGCGGACGGCCGCACAACGCCGTTCCAGGGGGGCCGCGTCACCGGCCGCATCCCCCGTACGGCGACCCTGCGCCCGACGGTCGTCCCGCTGGACTGGGAGCGCATGGGCGACCCCCCGACCCGCCGCCCCGTCCGCGAGCTCGGCAACGGCCCCACCGACCTGGCCCTCCTCGCCAGCGCCCTCCAACGCGCCACCCGCGAGGTCGCAGCCCCCGAGGTACCGTCCCTGCTCTGACCGTGCCGCCGTACGCGACCGCGGCCCGCCCTGGGCTGGTCGCGCAGTTCCCCGCGCCCCTGAGGACGTGGGCCGTCCCCGCCGTATGCGACCGCGGGCCGCCGTCGGCTGATCGCGCAGTTCCCCGCGCCCCTTAAGGCACGACCGCCAGCCACGTACGAAGGCAAGGGAATACAGCCAGCCGCGCACGGCGGGACGGGTCCACGAATGGTGGGCATTGCAGCCAGCCGCGTACGGCGGGAAGGGGACGGGACGGGGGGTTGTCCGCCCGCAGCGGCCGGCGGAAACCCCGAGCACCTCTCTGAGGGACCAGATCGCCGGACCGAGGACGGACAACCCCCCGGCCCGGCCCCGACCCACAACCAAACCGAACGCGCTACAGCAACCCCCACCGGAGCCGCGCAGGCCGCCGCAGGCATCTGCCCCCCGTCACGACGCGGTCACGATCACCTGGTTGACACGACGCGTGCACTTGCCGACCTCCCGGACCCGGCGTAGACCAGAGCCCACGGACAGCGTTCGGACGTTCGACGAGGAACGAAGAACGGGGCAGTGATGCGCAGCACGAGCAACACGATCCGGACACGCAGGACGGCCAGGGCCGCCACGGCCCTCCTCGCGGGAGCGCTCGCGTTCTCGCTGACGTCCTGCGGTGACAACGACAGCGACGACGGCCAGGAGGGCGTCGGCAACACCCAGGAGTCCCCCTCCCCCTCCACCGTCACCCTCCCCAAACTGGACGGCGAGAGCCTCGAGGTCGCCGCCGTATGGACCGGCCCCGAGCAGGCCAACTTCAAGAAAGTCCTGGCGGAGTTCGAGAAGAGAACCGGCGCGAAGGTGACCTTCGTCCCCGCGCAGGACCCGATCATCAACTTCCTCGGCTCGAAGATCGCGGGCGGCGCACCGCCGGACATCGCGATCCTCCCGCAGGTCGGCGCGATCAAGCAGGCCGTCGACAAGGGCTGGGCCACACCGGTCGGCCCGGAGGCCCAGGAGCAGCTGAAGAAGAACTACTCACAGGGCTGGCAGGACCTCGGCAAGGTCGACGGCAAGCAGTACGGCGTCTACTACAAGGCCGCCAACAAGTCCCTGATCTGGTACAACGCGCCGGTGTTCGAGAACGCGGGCGCCGAGGAGCCCAAGACCTGGGACGAGCTGCTGACGACCGCGCAGACGGTCTACGACTCGGGGGTGACCCCGTTCTCGATCGGCGGCGCGGACGGCTGGACGCTCACGGACTGGTTCGAGAACGTCTATCTCTCGCAGGCAGGCCCGGAGAAGTACGACCAGCTCGCCAAGCACGAGATCAAGTGGACGGACCCGTCCGTGAAGGACGCCCTGTCCAAGCTCGCGGAGATCTGGGGCAAGAAGGACTATGTGGCGGGCGGCGCGGCGGGCGCGCTGCAGACGGAGTTCCCGGCCTCCGTCACGCAGACCTTCACCGGAGGTGACCAGCCGAAGGCGGCCATGGTCTACGAGGGCGACTTCGTGCAGGTCAACATCGCGGAGACGGACGCGAAGGTCGGCGAGCAGGCCAAGGTGTTCCCGTTCCCGGCGGTCGGTGAGACCGCGCCGGTGGTGTCCGGCGGCGACGCGGCGGTGATCCTGGACGACTCCAAGGCGGCGCAGGCGCTGGCCACCTTCCTGGCCTCCCCGGACGCGGCGACGATCCAGGCGGGCCTGGGCGGCTACCTCTCGCCGAACAAGAACGTCGACCCGTCGGCGTATCCGAACGCGGTGCAGCAGGAGATGGCGAAGGCCCTGATCGCGGCCGGTGACGACTTCCGCTTCGACATGTCCGACCAGGCGCCGCAGGCGTTCGGCGGCACGCCCGGCAAGGGCGAGTGGAAGGCGCTGCAGGACTTCCTGAAGAACCCGAAGGACATCGCGGGAACGCAGGCGACCCTGGAGGCGGACGCGGCCAAGGCATTCGGAAACTGAGCCGGCGATGGTGACGGCACCGGCGGCAGGGGTCCCTGAGACCCCTGCCGCCCCTGGTAAGCAGCGCAAGAGCGTGACCGGCACCCGCAGAACCGTGGCAGTGCTCTTCCTGCTGCCCGCGCTGGTGCTGCTCGGCGCGCTCGTGGTCTACCCGATCGGGTACTCGATCTTCCGCAGCTTCTACGACCAGTCCGGCGACTCCTTCGCCGGCATCGACAACTACAAGGCGCTCTTCACGGACGACGGCATCCGTACCGCGCTGAAGAACAACGTCATCTGGGTGGTGTTCGCGCCGACGGTGGCCACCGCGCTGGGCCTGATCTTCGCGGTGCTCACCGAACGGGTGCGCTGGGGCACGGCGTTCAAGCTGGTCGTCTTCATGCCGATGGCGATCTCCATGCTGGCCGCGGGCATCATCTTCCGCCTGGTGTACGACCAGGACCCGGACAAGGGCGTGGCGAACGCGGTGTGGGTGGGCGTGCACGACACGTTCGCGCAGGCGTCGGCGTTCCCGAAGGCGCACCCGGGCCGTGAGTCGCCGCTGGAGCCCGCGGGCGGCGGGGCGTTCGTCACCAGGGACCCGGTGCGCGCGGGCACCCCGGTCTCCCTGCCGCTGGTCGGCGTCCCGCCCGACCAGATGCCCGGCGGCGCGGAGCGGGCCGCCGCACCGAAGGCCGACCCGGGCAAGGTCACCGGCACGACCTGGCAGGACTTCACCCGCGGCAAGGGCGTCGGCACCCTCGGCAAGCCCGACCCGGCCGAGGTCGGCTATCCGGGGATGCGCATCGAGGCGGTCAAGGACGGCAAGGTGGTGGCGTCCACGAAGGCGGCCGACGACGGCTCGTTCACGCTGCCCGAGGAGGCGGACGGGGCGCTGCTGCGGCTGCCGGCGAGCAACTTCAAGGAGGCGTACAACGGTCTGGACTGGCTCGGCCCGTCGCTGGTGACGCCCGCGATCATCGGGTCGTACATCTGGATGTGGGCGGGTTTCGCGATGGTGCTGATCGCGGCGGGGCTCGCGGGCATTCCGCGGGATCTGCTGGAGGCGGCGCGGGTGGACGGCGCCAACGAGTGGCAGGTGTTCCGCCGGGTCACGGTGCCGCTGCTGGCGCCCGTGCTCGCGGTGGTCGCCGTCACCCTGATGATCAATGTGCTGAAGGTGTTCGACCTGGTCTTCATCATCGCGCCGGGCTCCTCGCAGGACGACGCGAACGTGCTGGCGCTGGAGCTGTACCGCAAGGGCTTCTCGGAGGACCAGCCGGGCATCGCCAGCGCCATCGCGGTGTTCCTGCTGCTGCTGGTGATCCCGGTGATGTGGTTCAACGTGCGCAGGCTCAGGCGGGAGGTGCGGCGATGACGGCCAAGTCCCTGGGCGGCAGGCTCGTCGGATGGGTCAGCGGCAGTCTGGTGCGGGTGTTCCTGATCGTCGTGGGCCTGTTCTGGCTGGTGCCGACGCTCGGTCTGCTGCTGTCCTCGCTGCGCTCGCCGGAGGACATGAACGCCAGCGGCTGGTGGACGGTGTTCACCGAGCCCGCGCAGCTCACCGTGGACAGCTACGACAAGCTCCTGAACAACAGCGACATCACCGACTCGATCGTCAACACCGTACTGATCACGGTCCCGGCGACGATCCTGGTGGTCGTCGTCGCGGCCCTCGCGGGTTACGCGTTCGCGTGGATGGAGTTCCCGGGCCGCGACTGGTGGTTCCTGGCGGTGGTGGGGCTGCTGGTGGTGCCGGTGCAGGTGGCGCTGATCCCGATCGCCGAACTGTTCGGCAAGATCGGCCTGTTCGGGTCGATCCTCGGGGTGGTGCTGTTCCATGTCGGGTTCGGTCTGCCGTTCGCGGTGTTCCTGCTGCGGAACTTCTTCGCGGAGATCCCCCGCGAGCTGCTGGAGGCGGCCCGCCTGGACGGCGCCGGTGAACTGCGGCTGTTCGCGCGGGTGGTGATGCCGCTGGCGGCCCCGGCGATCGCGAGCCTCGCCATCTTCCAGTTCCTGTGGGTGTGGAACGACATGCTGGTGGCGCTGGTGTTCACCGACGCGGGCAGCCAGCCCATCACGGTCGCGCTGCAGACGCAGGTCCGGCAGTTCGGCAACAACATCGACGTGCTGGCGCCGGGCGCGTTCATCTCGATGGTGATCCCGCTGGTCGTGTTCTTCGCGTTCCAGCGTCAGTTCGTGTCGGGCGTGATGGCCGGAGCGGTGAAGTAGCCGGTGCGGGGCGGGACTTCACGGTCCCGCCCTCCACCTCCCCCCGTATGGCGTACACGGCGTAACCCCGTCACTCCATCGGCCGTTCCCGGGCAGAACGCCCGCGCCGACCCATGGATGTTCCGTTGCCCAGGTTCAGTGTCATCGTCCCCGCGTACAAGGTTCAGGCGTATCTGCACGCCTGCCTGGAATCGGTCCTGTCCCAGTCGTACGGCGATCTCGAACTGGTCGTCGTGGACGACTGCTCGCCGGACGCCTGCGGGGCGGTCCTCGACGAGGTGGCGGCCCGTGATCCACGGGTGCGGCCGGTGCGGCTGCGGGAGAACGCGGGGCCCGGCCCGGCCCGCAACGCGGGGATGGAGGTGGCGACCGGCGACTATCTGCTGTTCCTGGACGGCGACGACACCCTCGCCCCGGGCGCGCTGCTGGCGCTCGCGGACCGCCTGAAGGAGACCGGTGAGCCGGATGTGCTGGTGCACGACTTCGCGCGCGTCGACTGGACCGGGGAGCACGTGCGCGACGAGCCGGCCGGGCAGCTCACCGAGCGCGGCCCGGCCCCGTTCCGCCTGGAGGACCGGCCGGGACTGCTGCGGATGCCGCCGGCCGCCTGGGACAAGGCCTGCCGACGGGAGTTCGTCGAGCGCGAGGGCCTCACCTTCCCGCCGGGCTGGTACGAGGACACGCCCTGGACGGGGCAGGTACTGACGGCGGCCGAGTCGATCGCGACGCTGGACCGGGTGTGCGTGCTGCACCGGCAGCGCCGGCACGGCGCCCTCCGGTCGGCCATGAGCGAGCGGCACTTCGACCTCTTCGAGCAGTACGACCGGCTCTTCGCGCATCTCGACACGCGGCCCGAACTCGCCCAGTGGCGCCCGGTGTTGTTCCGCGGCATGGTCGACCGGCTGGCGTCGGTGTTCCGCTGCCCCGACCGGCTGCCTCGCGGCAGCCGGCCTGAGTTCCTGCGCCGGGCCCGCGCCCACTACCGCCGCCACCGCACCCCGGGCGGCGGCCCCCTGGCGCTGCGCGCCCGGCTGCGGCACGCCCTGGTCCGCCGCGGCGCCCACCGCACCTACCGGGCCCTGCTCCTGGGCGGCCGCCTGGCCCGCCGCACGGCCCGGCTCGCGGCCCGCCTCGGCAGGGCGTTCGGCTCGGCCGCCCTCCAGCTGCACTACCGCGTCCAGCTCGGGCTGCCCGTACGCGCGGACCGGGCGGTGTTCGCCGCGTACGAGGGCCGGGGCCACTCCTGCAACCCGGGCGCGCTGGAGGCGGCCTTCCGCGAGCTGGCCCCGCACATCCGCACGGCCTGGATCGCCCGCCCCGAGCACCACCACACCGTCCCGCCCGGCGTCCGCAGGCTGACCCCGGGCACAGCCGCGTACTGGACGGCGCTGGCCCGCTCCAAGTACCTGGTGGACAACGGCGGCTTCGAGCGCCGCCCGGCCAAGCGCCCCGGCCAGGTGTTCGTGCAGACGCAGGCCGGCACCCCGCTCAAGCACATGGGCCTGGACCTGCGCGAACGCCCCGCCGCCGCGCGCGGCACGGACTTCGGGCGGCTGGCCGGGCACGTCGACACCTGGGACTACGTCCTGTCCGCCAACCGCCACACCACCCTGACCTGGGAGCGCGTCTATCCGGGCCGCTACACCACGCTGGAGTACGGCTACCCGCGCAACGACGTCTTCCAGCAGGCGACCTCGGCGGACGTGACCCGGCTGCGGGAGTCCCTGGGCGTCCCGCCCGGCTCGGTGGCGATCCTGTACGCGCCCACGCACCGCGACTACCGCCGCACCCGGGCGACCACCCTGGACCTGGAGCGCGTCCTGCGGCGCCTGGGCCCGCGGTTCGTGGTCCTCGCCCGCGCCCACCCCGCGCAGCCGGGCCCGCTGGGCGGCAACGGGGCCGCGCGCGTCATCGACGTCAGCGACCACCCGAGCGTCGAGAAGCTGTGCCTGGCCTCGGACGCGCTGGTCACCGACTACTCGTCGATCATGTTCGACTACGCCAACCTCGACCGGCCCATCGTGATCCACGCCGAGGACCGGGAGGCCTACGAGGCCGCCCGCGGCACCTACTTCGACCTGCGGTCCTTCCCGCCGGGCGCGGTCGCTCGCAGCGAGGACGAGCTGATCGACATCTTCGCGACCGGGCACTGGCGCGGCTCCCGCTCGGCCCAGCTGCGTGCGGCCTTCCGCGAGCGGTTCTGCCCGTACGACGACGGACGCGCGGCCGAGCGGGTCGTACGCCGTGTCGTGCTGGGCTTCGAGGAGGCGGACCTGCCGCCCGTGGTGCCGCTGGAGGCGCGCCGTCCCGTGCCGTCGGCGGCCGCCTCGTCCGCGCGCTCGCCCCTCGCGACCGTTCCGCGGCCTTCCGGTCCGCTCACCGTCACCGACCGCAGCTGACCTCCTGGGAGTGCGTATGCTCCGCAGTTCGTCGCGGCCGACCCCGTCGCGGCCGTCCACCTGGCGGCCCTCGGGACGGCCGGGCGGCTCGTCGCCCCGTTCCCGCTCGCCTCACTCGATGGGGTGAGTCACGGCAGTGCCGTTGACCCACTCGGGTATATACGGCGAATGCGCCTCACGCCCCGTTCTGCGACCGCCCGGTGAGCGCCGGAGTCCTGACCGGCCGGCCCGCCCGCGGCGCCACGGCCCTGCGCGGCGGCCGGCTGTGGCGGCCGACCCCGTACCAGGTGTTCGGGTTCCTGTTCTGGCTGGTGATGACGCTGGCGTACTGGCGCGTCCCGCTGTGCTGCGACGCGGGCCTGCACGCGGCGGTCGTCGAACGCCTCACGGCCGACCTGCTCGATCCGCGCCATCCGGTGGCCGACCTGCCCGGCGCGGGCAGCCCCTTCTACTCGCCGTACGCGATCGCCCAGGGCGTGTTCGCGCGGCTGACGGGGCTGTCCGGCTGGGAGACGGTCCGGCTCGCCGGTCCGCTGAACCTGCTGGTGGTGCTGACGGGGCTGGGCCGCTTCGTGCGGATGCTCACGCCCCGCCCCTGGGCGCCGGTGCTCGCGCTGGGCGCGGTGACGCTGCTGTGGGGCACCGAGCGGGCCTGGTGGAGCGGCTTCCTGGGCCTGATGCCGATGAGCGGCAATCTCGCCGACCCGTCGGCGTTCGCGATCGGCCTCGCCTTCTGGGCCTGGGCGCTGACGGGGACGCGCGCCCTGGACACGGCCCGGGTGCGGTTCGTCGGGCCGCGCGGGCTGCCGAGCCTGACCGGCTACGCGGGCCTGGGTCTGCTCTACGGCCTGATCGCGCTGGTCCACCCGATCATCTCGGTCGCCGCGCCGGCGGGCGGCGCGGCGACGGTCGCCGGCCGGCAGCGCGGGTGGGGCGCGGCCGTGGCGGGCCGCTGGGCACTGACCGGCGCGGTGGCGGCGGGGACCGCACTGAGCTGGCCGTACTTCGATGTGTGGGAGGCGTTCGTCTCAGCCGGGCACGGGCAGCCGTACGAGGACCTGTTCGGCCGCTTCTGGCTCGCGCTCGCGGTGGGCCTGCCCGCGCTGTGGCTGCGGTGGCGGCGCGGCGGACGGCGTGACCCGCTGGTGCTGATGTTCGCGCTGGACTGCCTGGTGGTGGCGTACGGCCGGCTCAGCGGCCACCACGCCTACGGCGGCATCCTCGGACTCGCCCTGGTCCCGCTGCAGTTCGCGCTCGCGATCGAGCTCGCGGCGCCCCGGCCCTGGCCGGTGTGGCGGCGCCTGCTGGGCTCGGGCGCGGCGGTGGCGGCCTGCGCGGGCTTCCTCACCGTGCACGCCGGGGCGGTCGTCCCGCGCTCGCTGGACCCCGTCGGCTTCGACCAGCCGCCGCGCGGACCGTCGTACGACTGGGCGGCGCAGTACGTCCGCCCCCGCGAAGTCGTGCTGACCGGGGACCTGCGCGCCGCCCACGCGCTCGCCGGACACGGCGCGAACCTCGTCGCGCCCGCCCGGCCGGACCCGGCGCTCGACGAGCGCGTACGGCGGCGGATGCTGGCGGACGTCCACGCGTACCTCGCCGACGACTCGACCCGCGCCGGGCGCTCCGCCGTCGTCCGGCGCCACCATGTGCGGTGGCTGCTGCTCACACCCCGGCACACGGTGCCCGAGGAGGCCGTGGTGGTGGCGTGGAGCGAGCGGACGGGAGAGGTGCTGGCGCGGGTCGGGGGCGGCTGACCGGGGATCACCCGATGCACCGGACCGGGACTGTTCGACGGGCCGGGATTACTCGATGACGAGCTCGACGTCGATGTTGCCGCGGGTGGCGTTGGAGTAGGGGCAGACCTGGTGGGCGGCCTCGACCAGCTTGCGACCGGTGGGCTCGTCCAGGTGCGCGGGCAGCTCGACGCGGAGGGTGACGGCGAGGCCGAAGCCCTCGCCCTGCTTGCCGATGCCGACCTCGGCGGTGACGGCGGCGTCGCTGACGTCGACCTTGGCCTGGCGGCCGACGAGGCCCAGGGCGCTGCCGAAGCAGGCGGCGTACCCGGCGGCGAAGAGCTGCTCGGGGTTGGTGCCCTGACCGTTGCCGCCCAGCTCCACCGGCATGGCGAGAGCGAGGTCGATCTTGCCGTCGGAGGAGACGGCACGGCCCTCGCGGCCGTGGGTGGCGGTGGCGACTGCGGTGTAGAGCGCGTCCATGGATGAACCATCCCTCTCGGAGAAGTCGTGCCGGTGGGTTCCGGTGGTTTCGACGGCTTGGTCGGCCGCCTCACGACGACAAGTAGAGCACACAACTTAGATGGGCACAACTTGGTTGTGCACAATTAAATAGGAGCCAAGCGCTACCCTGGAGCCATGACCCCGACACCGGCCGCCGACCAGGAGGACTGGCTCCGCCTGGACAGCCAGATCTGCTTCTCCCTGCACGCCGCCTCACGCGCCTTCAACGGCGTCTACCGCGTGATCCTCAAGGACCTCGGCCTGACCTACCCCCAGTACCTGGTGATGCTGGTCCTCTGGGAACGGGGCGAGCAGCCGGTCAAGAAGCTCGGCGAACACCTGCGCCTCGACTCCGGCACCCTCTCCCCGCTCCTCAAGCGCCTGGAGGCAGCCGGCCTGGTCCGCCGCGAGCGCAGCGCCCGCGACGAGCGCTCGGTGGAGGTCCGCCTCACCGAGGAGGGCGAGTCCCTGCGCGAACGGGCCCTCGCCGTGCCGCGCCGCATCGTCGAGGCGACGGGCTTCGACCTTGCGGAGATCCGCGAACTGCGGGAGCGGTTGGACCGGCTGACGGGCGCGCTGGACGCGGCGGCCGAGCAGGAGGGGGCGTCGGCTTCGGCTTCAGCGGCGCCAGCCGGACACTGAGTGCGTCGATGCGGGCACGAGGAGTGACATTCGGGAGTCATGCGGGCGCGTCGGCTGGTTGACTGTGGGGCGGGGGAAGCACGACAGCCCTCAGTGGGACATGACGGGTCCTCAGGGGACACGACGAGGGGACGGCCGTATGACGTGGCTGATCACCGGCGGCGCCGGATACATCGGGGCGCACGTCGTGCGTGCGCTGCGCGCGGCGGGCGAGGAGGCGGTGGCGTACGACGACCTGTCGTCGGGCATCGCCGAGCGGCTGCCGCGGGAGGTGCCCCTGGTGGTGGGCTCGACGCTGGACGGTGAGCGGCTGCGCGAGGTACTGACCGGGCACGAGGTCACAGGAGTCGTCCATCTGGCGGCGAAGAAGCAGGTCGGCGAGTCGATGGACCGCCCCCTGCACTACTACCGGCAGAACGTGGAGGGCCTGCGGGTGCTCCTGGAGGAGGTGACGGCGGCGGGGGTGCCATCCTTCGTCTTCTCGTCCTCGGCGGCGGTGTACGGCACCCCGGACACGGACCTGGTCACGGAGGAGACCCCGTGCACGCCGATGTCCCCCTACGGCGAGACCAAGCTGGTCGGCGAATGGCTGGTCCGCGCGACCGGCCGGGCGACCGGGATGTCCACGGCCTGCCTGCGCTACTTCAACGTGGCCGGGGCGGCGAGCCCGGAGCTGGCCGACGTGGGCGTGTCCAACCTGATCCCGATGGTCTTCGAGAAGCTCACCGAGAACGCCCCGCCCCGCATCTTCGGCGACGACTACCCCACCCCGGACGGCACCTGCGTCCGCGACTACATCCACGTGGTGGACCTGGCCGAGGCCCACGTGGCCGCGGCCCGCGCCCTGACCACGTCACGGGGCCGCGCCCTCACCCTGAACATCGGCCGCGGCGAGGGCGTCTCCGTCCGCGAGATGATCGACCGCATCAACGCCGTCACCGGCTACGACCGCCCACCCCTCATCACCCCCCGCCGCCCCGGCGACCCCGCCCGCGTCGTCGCCTGCGCCGACCGCATCACCCACCAACTCGGCTGGAAAGCCGGCCACGACCTCCAGGACATGATCACCTCAGCCTGGGAGGGCTGGGTACGCCTCCATCCGGAGGCGGCTCGGGTGTAAGGCCGTTCGTCGAACACCGGCGCCCGCAGCAACGAACCGTCGCCGCACGCGAAGACCAAGTGGCCTGAAAACCCCATGGGACCCCCTCATCCAGATGCTGCACGCACCTTCAGATGCTGCACGCACCTTATGAGGGGCCACTGACACTGCGCGGCCTAGAGAGCCATCAGCGCGCCGGTCGTCGCCCTCGCCAGCGCCGCCAGGTACCCCTTGGGCAGCTTCGGGCTGCGGATGACGACCGAGCGCCAGTAGAGGGGGCCGGAGATCAGGTCGAGGGCCAGCTCGTCGTCGACGCCGGTCCGGATCTCGCCCCGCCGCTCCGCCGCCGCCACGATCTTGAGGGCGACGCCCTCCTGCCCCTCCCGCAACGCCTTCTGCATCAGCTCGGCGATCTCCGGATTGCGGGCCGCCTCCGCCTGGAGGTCGGGGATGATCTGTGAAGCCACCGGATGCCGCAGGGCACGCGCCGTGACCTCGTACAGCAGCCGGAGATCCCCCTCCAGCGAGCCGGTGTCCGGCGCCGGCAGGCCCTGCACCGCGATCGCCGACACGATGTCCAGCACCAGGTGCAGCTTCGAGCGCCACCGCCGGTACACCGCCGTCTTGCCGACACCCGCCCTGCGCGCGATCCCCTCGATCGACATCCGCGCATACCCGACGGCCGCCAGCTCCTCGAAGACCGCCGCCCGGATCGCCTCCGTCACGTCCTCCCGCAGCACGGCAGCACCTGCGGGTGCCCGGCGACGCGGGCGCGGCTGGGATCCGTCGGCGTTGGTCATGCGGACAGCATAGGGCGTTGCGACGAAACGGTTGCGTCGCAACGTGGATCACGTCACGACACACCGGTCCCGTCGCGACGCCCATCCCACCACCGCGTCACGACGAACCGGCCCCGTCCCGACGCTGGCCCGCACCACCGCGTCACGACGAAACGGTTGCGTCCCGACGCCCCCTCCGCCTACGCTCGCGTTGCGACGATACGGTCCCGTCCCGACGTAAGAGCGCGGTAAGGAACCCGCCGCACCCCTCCCCCGAGCGAAAGCAGCGGATGTGAGCCAGGTCCTCCACTCACCGCCCCCCACGGCGCCCGCCCAGGCCCCCGCCCCGGCAGACGACGGCGACCTCGCGGCGCTCGCGGCGCGCCACGGGCTCACGGTCAGCGGCGCTCGCGCGTCCCTGCCCCAGTACATCCGTGAGCTGTGGGCCCGCCGTCACTTCATCGCGGCGTTCTCCACGGCCAAGCTCACCGCGCAGTACAGCCAGGCGAAGCTGGGCCAGCTGTGGCAGGTGATGACGCCGCTGCTGAACGCGGCCGTGTACTACCTGATCTTCGGCGTGCTGCTGCAGACCAAGCGAGGCGTACCGGACTACGTGCCGTTCCTGGTGACCGGCGTGTTCATCTGGACCTTCACGCAGAGCTCGATCCTGGCGGGCACGCGCGCGATCTCCGGCAACCTCGGACTGGTGCGCGCCCTGCACTTCCCGCGGGCCGCGCTGCCGATCTCGTTCTGTCTGCAGCAGTTGCAGCAGTTGCTGTTCTCGATGGCCGCGCTGGTCGTCATCCTGCTGGGCTTCGGCGTACCGCCCACCGCGTCCTGGGTCCTCGCGATCCCGGCGTTGGTGCTGCAGTTCACCTTCAATGCGGGCATGGCGATGATCCTGGCCCGCCTCGGCTCCCGGACACCGGACCTGGCGCAGCTGATGCCGTTCGTGCTGCGGACGTGGATGTACGCGTCCGGCGTGATGTTCAGCATCGACCACATCCTGCGCACCCACACCGATCTGCCGTCCTGGGTGGGCACCGTCCTGCAGGCCAACCCGACGGCCGTCTACATCGACCTGATGCGCTTCGCCCTCATCGACAGCTTCCACTCGAGCCAGCTCCCGCCGCACGTGTGGATGCTCGCGACCGGCTGGGCGCTGCTCGCCGGAGTCGGCGGCTTCATATACTTCTGGAAGGCTGAGGAGACCTACGGCCGTGGCTGAGCACACCGAAGAGAAGGTCCCCACCGTCGTCGCCGACCGCGTCGACATCGTCTACCGCGTCAACGGCACCGGCGCCGGCCGCGGTTCGGCCACCGCCGCCCTGAACCGCATCCTGCGCCGCCAGAAGACCGAGAAGGCGTCGGGCGTGCGCAAGGTGCACGCGGTGAAGAGCGTGTCCTTCGTGGCGTACAAGGGCGAGGCCGTCGGCCTGATCGGCACCAACGGCTCCGGCAAGTCCACCCTGCTCAAGGCCGTCGCCGGACTGCTCCCCGTGGAGAACGGCCGTATCTACACCGGCGGCCAGCCCTCCCTGCTCGGCGTCAACGCCGCCCTGATGAACGACCTCACCGGCGAGCGCAACATCCACCTCGGCGGCCTCGCCATGGGCATGTCCCGCGAGCAGGTCAGGGACCGCTACCAGGAGATCGTCGACTTCTCCGGCATCAACGAGAAGGGCGACTTCATCACCCTGCCCATGCGGACGTACTCCTCCGGCATGGCCGCCCGGCTGCGCTTCTCCATCGCCGCCGCCAAGGACCATGACGTCCTGCTGATCGACGAGGCCCTCGCCACCGGCGACCGCTCCTTCCAGAAGCGCTCCGAGGCCCGTATCCGCGAACTGCGCAAGCACGCGGGCACGGTGTTCCTCGTCAGCCACAACAACAAGTCCATCCGCGACACCTGCGACCGCGTGCTGTGGCTGGAGCGCGGGGAGCTGCGCATGGACGGGCCGACGGAGGAGGTCATGAAGGAGTACGAGAAGTTCACCGGCGACCCCGGGGCGAGGCCCAGGCCGAAGCCGAAGGCCGCGCAGCCGAAGCCTGCCGCCGCCACCGCACAGACCGTCTCCGCCTGAAGGCCTCACACACGAAGGCGCCCCGAGCCGCACGGCCCGGGGCGCCTTCTCCGTCATGCTGTCGCTGTTACGAGTGCGTCCGCAGCAGCGTCCTCATCGTCCGCATCGCCACCGACAGGTTGGCGAGGTCGAACATCTCCGAGCTCTGGATCTCCTCCAGGGTCGTCCGGGCGCGGCCCAGGATCGCCTGGTTCCTCTGCTCCCACAGCTTGAAGCGCTGCTCGGGAGTGGACGAGCCGTTGCCCACCGCCAGGACGTCCGCGGTGAGCGCCGCGTGGGCCGCGTACAAGTCCTCGCGGATGGCGGCACGGGCCATGGACTGCCAGCGGTCGGCGCGCGGCAGCTCGATGATGCGGTCCATGAGCCGGGTGATGCTGAGCCGGTCGGCGAGGTCGTAGTAGACCTCGGCGACGTCCAGCGGCTCCTTGCCCATGCGGTCGGCCACCGAGACGATGTCCAGCGCCGGGAAGGCCGAGGAGAACCCGGCCACGCGCGTGGCCAGCTCGTCCGGCACACCGGCCTCGGTCAGCTCGTCGTAGATCTGCTGCCACCACTCCAGATCCACGCCCTTGAGCAGCTTCGGCAGCTGCTGCCACACCTGCTCCACCCGCTCGGCGAAGAAGGCGACCGTCTCCGCGAGCTCCAGCGGCTGCGGCCGGTTGTTGAGCAGCCAGCGCGTGCCGCGCTCGACGAGGCGGCGCGAGTGCAGCCGGATGCGGGTCTGCACCGCGGCCTCGACCTGGTTGTCGAGCGCCTCGACGCCGTCCCACACCGCCGCCGAGCGGAAGATGGCCCGCGCGGCGGTCTGCGCCCGCACGATCTCCTCCAGCGACGCGCCGGTCTCCTCGCGCATCCGGTGCAGATACGTCGTACCGCCGGTGTTGACCGTGTCGTTGACCAGCACGGTCGTGGTGATCTCGCGGCGCAGCGGGTGGCTGTCGATGTGCTCGCCGAACTCCTCGCGCAGCGCGCTCGGGAAGTAGGCGTGCAGCAGCCCGCGCAGGTACGGGTCGTCCGGCAGCGTGGTGGCCAGCAGGTCCTCGGCGACCGTGATCTTCGTGTACGCCATGAGGACCGCGGTCTCCGGACCGGTCAGGCCCTGGCCGGTGCCGAGGCGCTCGCGGATCTGGCGGTCGGTGGGCAGGAACTCCAGCGCCCGGTCGAGGTGCCCCTCGCGCACCAGGTGACGCATGAAGCGCTGCTGGGCGTGGAGCATGTCCTTGGACTGGGCGAGGGCGTTGGCGATCGCGGTGTTCTGCGCGTAGTTGTTGCGCAGCACCAGACGGCCGACCTCGTCGGTCATCTCCGCGAGCAGCTTGTTGCGCTGCTTGACGGTCATGTCGCCCTCGGTGACCAGGCCGTTGAGCAGGATCTTGATGTTCACCTCGTGGTCGGAGGTGTCCACGCCCGCGCTGTTGTCGATGGCGTCGGTGTTGATCCGCCCGCCGTGCAGCGCGAACTCGATCCGGCCGAGCTGGGTCAGGCCCAGGTTGCCGCCCTCGCCGACGACCTTGACGCGCAGGTCGCTGCCGTCGACGCGGATGGCGTCGTTGGCCTTGTCGCCGACGTCGGCGTTCGACTCGTGCGACGACTTGACGTAGGTGCCGATGCCGCCGTTCCACAGCAGGTCGACCGGCGCGGCCAGGATCGCCCGCATCAGGTCGGCCGGGGTCATCTTGGCGACCTTCTCCTCGATGCCGAGGGCCTCGCGGATGTGGCCGTTGAGCTGGATGGCCTTGGCGCTGCGCGGGAAGATCCCGCCGCCCGCGGACAGCAGCTCGGTGTTGTAGTCGGCCCAGCTGGAGCGCGGCAGCTCGAACAAACGGCGGCGCTCGGCGTACGAGGTGGCCGCGTCCGGGTTCGGGTCGATGAAGATGTGCCGGTGGTCGAAGGCGGCGACCAGGCGGATGTGCTCGCTGAGCAGCATGCCGTTGCCGAACACGTCACCGGACATGTCGCCGATGCCGACGACCGTGAAGTCCTCGGACTGCGTGTCCACGCCCAGCTCGCGGAAGTGCCGCTTGACGGACTCCCAGGCGCCGCGGGCCGTGATGCCCATGCCCTTGTGGTCGTAGCCGGCCGAGCCGCCGGAGGCGAAGGCGTCGCCGAGCCAGAAGTTGTACTCCGCGGCGACCCCGTTGGCGATGTCGGAGAACGTCGCGGTGCCCTTGTCGGCGGCGACGACGAGGTAGGTGTCGTCCTCGTCGTGGCGGACCACGTCCGCCGGGGGCACGACCTCGCCCGCGACCATGTTGTCGGTGATGTCGAGCAGCGCCGAGATGAACGTCTTGTAGCTGGCGATGCCCTCCGCCAGCCACGCGTCACGGTCCACGGCCGGGTCCGGCAGCTGCTTGGCGACGAAGCCGCCCTTGGCGCCGACCGGCACGATGACGGTGTTCTTCACCATCTGCGCCTTGACCAGGCCGAGGATCTCGGTGCGGAAGTCCTCACGCCGGTCGGACCAGCGCAGACCACCGCGCGCGACCTTGCCGAAGCGCAGGTGCACGCCCTCCACCCGCGGCGAGTACACCCAGATCTCGAACGCCGGGCGCGGCGCCGGGAGGTCCGGGATGGCCTGCGGGTCGAACTTCATGGAGACGTAGTCGTGCGACCTGCCGCCCGCCGCCTCCTGGAAGAAGTTGGTGCGCAGCGTCGCCTTGATGACGGTGAGGAAGGAGCGCAGGATGCGGTCCTCGTCCAGCGAGGCGACCTGGTCGAGCGCGGCGTCCAGCTCCTCCAGGAGGGCGTCGACCAGCTCGTGTCCGGCGCGCTGCCGGTCGGGCGACATCCGCGCCTCGAACAGCGACACCAGCAGCCGGGTGGTGTGGACGTTGTCGCGGAGGGTGTCCTCCATGTAGTCCTGGCTGAAGGTGGAGCCGGCCTGCCGCAGGTACTTGGCGTACGCGCGCAGCACCATCGCCTGCCGCCAGGACAGACCGGCGCTGAGCACGAGGGCGTTGAAGCCGTCGTTCTCCGCCTTGCCGGTCCAGGTCGCGGCGAACGCCTCCTGGAAGCGCTCACGGGCGTCGTCGGCGAGGTAGTCGCCGCCCGAGCCTCCTTGCGCCTTCGGCACGCGCAGGCCGAAGTCGTAGATCCAGGCGACACTGCGGTCGGAGCAGCGCAGCTCGTAGGGCCGCTCGTCGATCACCTCGACGCCGAGCCGGTTCAGGACCGGCAGGACCGCGGACAGGGAGATCGCGTCGCCCCGGCGGTAGATCTTGAAGCGGCGCTCGTCGGGGGCGGCGCCCACCGGCTCGTAGAGGCTGAGCGCGAAGTTGTCCTGCTCGGTCAGCCGCTCCAGGTGGACGAGGTCGGCGACCGCCGCGCGCGGGCTGTGGTCGGCCTTGTAGCCCTCGGTGAAGGCGTTGTTGTAGCGGCGCAGCAGCTCGGCGGCGCGCTCCTCGCCCAGTTCGGCGTTGAGCGCGTCGGCGAAGCCGTCGGCCCAGGAGCGGGCGGCCTCGACCAGGCGCGCCTCGATGCGCTCCTTGTCGCTGTCGGACAGCTGCGGCAGCTCGGTGCCCGGCGGGACCCGGACGACGAAGTGCAGCCGGGACAGGATCGACTCGGTGTTCCAGGCGGTGAAGTCGACGCTGACGCCGCCGAGCTCCTCCTTGAGGATGTCGATGATCCGCAGCCGCACACCGGTGGTGTAGCGGTCGCGCGGGAGGTAGACCAGCGCGGAGTAGTAGCGGCCGTACTCGTCCTGGCGCAGGTACAGGCGCAGCCGGCGCCGCTCCTGGAGGTACAGCACGGACGTCGCGATGGCCCGCAGTTCGTCGACGGGCGTCTGGAACAGCTCGTCGCGCGGGTAGGTCTCCAGGATCTGCAGCAGGTCGCGGCCGTCGTGGCTGGCGGGCGAGAACCCGGCGCCCTGCAGCACCTCGTCGACCTTGCGGCGGATGACCGGCACCCGCAGCACGGACTCGGTGTAGGCGGCCGAGGAGAACAGACCGAGGAAGCGGCGCTCGCCGACGACCTCGCCGTTCTCGTCGAACTTCTTCACACCGACGTAGTCCAGGTACGACGGCCGGTGCACGGTCGCGCGGCTGTTGGCCTTGGTCAGCACCAGCAGCTTGTGCTCGCGGGCCTTGGCACGCGCGTCGGCGGGCAGCCGCTCGAAGGACGGGCTGACCGGGTGCTGGTCGTCGCCGGCGTGGTGCGGGTCGGAGCGCAGGATGCCGAGGCCGGTGCCGGGCACGGCGGCCAGGGAGTCGTCGCCGCGCAGCTGGTACTCGCGGTAGCCGAGGAACGTGAAGTGGTCGGCGGCCAGCCAGCGCAGCAGCTCGCGGGCCTCCTCGATCTCCTGGCGGCGCAGGTCGTCGGCGACCGGCTCCTCGGGCAGGCCGTCGGCGATCCGGAGCGCCGCGTCGCGCATCTTCTCCCAGTCCTCGACGGCCTCACGGACGTCGGACAGGACGCGCAGCAGGTCGGCGGTGATCTGCTTGAGGTCGGAGCGGTCGGTCTCGCGGTCGATCTCGACGTGGATCCAGGATTCGACGTGCGCGTCGTGCGGCAGATCGCCGGTCGACGGCTTGCCGAGGACCTCGATGAGCTTGCCGGTCACGTCTCGGCGGACGACGACCAAGGGGTGGATCACCACATGGATGCCGCGGCCCTGACGGGTCAGCTCGTTGGTGACGGAGTCCACGAGGAACGGCATGTCGTCGGTGACGACCTCGACGACGGAGTGGCTGCACATCCAGCCGTTCTCCTCGACCGTCGGGGTGTGCACGCGCACGTTGGCCGTGCCCTGAGGGCGGTTCTCGGCCAGTCGGTAGTGCGAGTAGGCGGCTCCGAAGACATCGACCGGGTCACGGTCGGTGAGGTCCTCCGGGGCGGTGTGCAGGTAGTAGCGCTGGAGGAACGAGAGCACAGCGGCCCGGTCCGGGGTGCCGTGTTCCGTCGTCCCAGTCGGTAGGTTCCCCCCGACCGGGCTGTTCTCAGCTACCCGGGCAGCCCGATCGAGCAGCTCGGCCTTGGCTTCGTCCAGCTTGGTCTGCATTGTCCTCTGACTCCTGTCGCGCGCCGTTGCGTGACGTTGAAGGATGTACGGTCTCTCCCCCTCCGGACCTGCGCCGCGACGCGGGGTGTCCGGTCTGCTTCGACGCAGTGCCGCAAAGGGAGAAGAGCGGAAGGCCGACAGTCGACACCGACGCCCCCATAGGACCCGGGTAGCCCGAAAGACCGGAACGATCACATGGACCGAAGCGATCGAAGGGACACGGCACCGCTGTCGGCGCCGCCTGGATCCGGGGAGTGTGCGGCGTCCTGGGGGCCGCCATGGCCCCGGCCCGCCCGCGAAGACCAGCGACCGCCGCCCGGTCACGGATGTACTCCGTGCTCTCCGGGCGCAGGGCAGGGGCATCGGTGCCCCCGCGAGATATCGCGCTGATCACGCCACCAAGGCTATCGCTCCTTCAGGGGGGCACGTCATGAGCCGTATGTGTACAAAACTGGGGGGCGAACTTTGACGTTCTGCACAGGGGCGACCGGGCGAGAACCTCTCCCCCTGCCTCCGCACGGGGCGAAAAGTCGACTCTCGCGGCAGGGGCGCGCAGCCTGAAAGCGACTGCGCCTCTTGGCAGCGCGCCGCCCAGGAGGCAGGTTGGCCATGAAGCCACGGTCCTGAGGGGAGCGCACGGCCATGACAGCGAAGATCCTCATCGTCACCGGAGACGCGGCGGAGTCCCTGGAAGTCCTCTACCCCTACCAACGTCTGCGCGAGGAGGGCTACGAGGTCCACATCGCCGCCCCCGAGCGCAAGAAGCTGCGGTTCGTCGTCCACGACTTCGAACCCGGCTTCGACACGTACACCGAGAAGCCGGGCTACACCTGGCCCGCCGACCTCGCCTTCTCCGAGGTCGAACCGGGCGACTACGCCGCCGTCGTCATCCCCGGCGGCCGCGCGCCCGAGTATCTGCGCAACGACCCCGAACTCCGCAAGATCCTGAAGTCCTTCTTCGACGCGGACAAACCCGTCGCCCAGATCTGCCACGGCCCCCTCCTCACCGCTGCCGTCGACGGCCTGCGTGGCCGCCGTGTCACCGCCTATCCCGCCCTCGAACTCGACATGCAGGCCGCCGGCGCCACCTTCCAGGACGCCGAGGCGGTCGTCGACGGCACCCTGGTCTCGTCCCGCGCCTGGCCGGACCACTCGGCCTGGATGCGCGAATTCCTTACGGTGCTCAGGGCGAAGGCACCGGTGACGTAAGGGGCGGCCGGTGCGCCCTATGCGGGTGCCGCTCGCTGCCGGTCGGCGGGCGCGGGTCGTGGGGTGCTGGTCGCGCAGTTCCCCGCGCCCCTGACGGCGTACAGCCGGCCCCGTTAGGCGGCGAGCCGCTCGGCCTCGGCGACCGCCTCCTGGAGCGTGTCCACCACGGGCACGCCCACGGTCTCCAGGCTGGCCCGGCCGTGCGACCCGCCGGTGTACAGCACGGCCCGGGCTCCCACGTGCAGCGCGGCCACGGCGTCGTCGGCGGCGTCCCCGATCACCACCGTGCGCCGTGCTTCCACGCCGGTGAGCGACCCGAGGTGTCGCACCATGTGCTCGGCCTTGCTGCCGCCGGACGGCCCGGTCCGCCCGTCGATGCGTATGAAGTGATCGGCTATGCCGAAGCCCCGCACCAGCGGCACGAGCTCCTCATGCCCGTACATGCTGAGGATCGACTGGCTGCGCCCCGCCGACCGCCAGTCCACGAGCAGTTCCGTCACGCCCTCGGTGAGACCGCACCGCACGCGGTGCTCGGCGTAGTACCGGTGGAAGGTGTCGTCCATCACCAGCCACTCGGCGTCCGTCGGCAGCCGCCCCATCAGCCGCTCGTAGAACTTCGGCACCGGCACGCAGTACAGCGCCCGGTACCGCTCCAGCGTGATCGGCTCCAGCCCCAGCTCGGCGAAGGCCGCGTTCGTCGCCCCGATGATGGCGTCGTTGTCGTGGAACAGCGTGCCGTTCCAATCCCAGACGATGTGCGCCCCGTTGTGCATCCCCATGCCAAAAACTTACCCGCCGCCACTGACAATGAGGAGACCGGCAGGTCGAGGCCGCAGCTCAGGCGGGCCGGGCGACCAGGTTCGGGATCTCCTGCGTGGCGTACCACAGCAGCTCGTGGTCCTCGGCGCCGTCCACCACGAACTGCGCGTCGTCGTCCCCGCCGTCCGCCGCAGGCAGCGCCTCGACCGCCGCGGTCACGTCCGCCTCCGCGTCGTCGGCGTCGACATGCACCGACGCCGCCTTCGCCAGCCGTACGGGCCCGGCGACCCGCACCTCGCCCAGCGCGGCCGGGTCGAGGCCGCGGTCGGGGTCGGCCACGGCGGAGCCGTCCGGCACGTCGACGGCCACCACGACGCGGCGCCGCACGGCACCGGGCTCCCCGGCGAGCAGCCGCAGCGAGGCCAGCGCGGCGCGGCCGAGGGCGGCGTACTCCAGTTCCTCGATGTCGTCGGAGAGGTACCACTCGCGCAGGGCCGGGGTGACGGCGTAGGCGACGAGCGGGCCGGCTCCCAGCTCACCCGTCCTGTACGCCTCGGCGAGACCGGAGAGGGTCAGGGGGACGTAGACGCGCATGGGCCGGCCGCTTTCGTGTCGAGGGACTGACGAAGCCCGGAGGGCCTCCAGCATCCGAAGAGCCTTCAGGATACGTTCCGGCGTCCCCTTTCGAGCCCCCACCCACGGCCGAGAAGCCGTCCACCTCACGCCGCCGATTCACCCCCCGGCACCTCGCTGACCTGGGCATCCTCCCCATCACGTCCCCCTGATAGGTGAATCGCCCACAGCCCGGCCACGCGACTTGCCCCTCCTTGCCGGACTTGTCCGCGACCCCGTACAAGATCCCCACCGCGAAGTTACTGCCCGGTATCTCCCGGGCTCGTCGAACGGGGACCTCATGGACGTCATCACCGCAATGACCGGCCTGCGCGTCATGGACAAGGTCATGACCAGGACACCGCACCCCCGCCCAGCCCACCCCTCCACCTCGACCGTCGCCCGCACGACGCCCCCGAGCGGACGGCCCCACACCTCGGCACCCGCCCAGCCGCAGGCCACCCAGCAGACCTCAGGCACCACTCAGCTCGACAGCCCCGTCCAACCCGGCACCACTGCGCAGACCCAGCACGCCGCACAGACTCAGGCTCACGGGAACGCAGGTATCCAGGGCCACGCGCCCGTCCGGGACATCACCCGGCCCCCGACCCGCCGCGACCCCCGCCGCCCGGGTGGCCCCTCCACCCGAGCCGGTGGCAGCACGGGCCCGGCGGGCACCCGCCCGCCAGGGACTCGCAACGCCACGACTCCGCCCCCGGGCTCGCCCGCCCTGGGCCGCGCGGCCGGCACTGCCGTCCCGGCCCAGGGAGCGCCCATCGCGGGCCCCACGGCCTACGGCGGCCCAGCACCTCAGGGTGCCCCGGCCCGTGCGCTCCAGCGCCCGCTGAGCCCCGTACCGACGGCCTCGCGGATGCCCGCGACCACCCGCCGGCAGTCAGGCCCGCCCGGCACGGCGCCGCTGCACTCCAGGAACGCCCCGACCGCTCCCGCACGCCCCGCCACAGTCCCCACGCAGACGCGGCGCTTCGCCCCCCAGCCCCGGCCCACCGACCTCTTCGCCGACCGTCTCGTGCTCGTGCTCAGCGGCCAGCGGCCCGTCCACTGGATGCTGCGGCACACCGTCGGCCAGGCCTACGACGATCTGGCGCGACTGGCCGAGCGCGGTCCGCTGCGCACGCGGGGCGGGGTGCGCCCGGTCGTCCGTGACATCGGGTACTACGTCCCCAGCAACGACGCCATCGAGGCCTTCGCCCGGATCGCCGCGGGCGACCGGCTCCGGGCCATGGCCTTCCGTCTGGAGCTGGGCCAGGACCACCGCTGGCGCTGCACGGCGGTCGAACTCGGCGCGACGGGCGGCGGGCAACCCCGCACCCACGCCCCCTGAACCGACGACGAAGGGCCGGGTCCCCCAGGGGGACCCGGCCCTTCAGCCACTGCTCAAGCCAGTGCGGCCCTGCCGCGAAGGCGCGACAGCGTCACGGCGTCATGACACCGCGCTCGATGTCACTTCTTGCGACGACGACCACCGGCGCCACGCGCCTGCTTGCGGCGCTCCGCGCGCGTGAGGCCGTCCGCCTCGGAGCGCACCGGCTCGCCGTCCTCGGTGAAGTCACCCTCGATGGTGCCGCCCTCGCCGTCCACGGTCGGCGCGGAGAAGTGGAGGTTGCGCCGCTGCGGGGCGTCCAGCCCCTTGGCGCGGATCTCCGGACGCGCGCCCGCCTGTGCCGGCACGGAGTCCTGCTTCTCCAGGTCGGCCACCGGCTTCGTGTCCTCCACCGGGACCTCCTCGACCTGCTGCTCGACCTGGACCTCCAGGTTGAACAGGTAGCCGACGGACTCCTCCTTGATGCCCTCCATCATCGCGGTGAACATGTCGAAGCCCTCGCGCTGGTACTCGACCAGCGGGTCCTTCTGCGCCATCGCGCGCAGGCCGATGCCCTCCTGGAGGTAGTCCATCTCGTAGAGGTGCTCGCGCCACTTGCGGTCCAGGACCGACAGCACGACCCGGCGCTCCAGCTCACGCATGATCTCGGAGCCGAGCTGCGCCTCACGCGCCTCGTACTGCTCGCGGATGTCGTCCTTGATGGACTCGGCGACGAACTCGGCGGTGAGCCCGGCCCGGTCGCCGGCCGCCTCCTCCAGCTCCTCGATGGTGACCCGCACCGGGTACAGCTGGCGGAACGCGCCCCACAGCCGGTCCAGGTCCCAGTCCTCGGCGAAGCCCTCGGCGGTCTCGGCCGCGACATAGGCGTCGATGGTGTCGTCCATGAAGTGCTGCACCTGCTCGTGCAGGTCCTCGCCCTCCAGGACGCGGCGCCGCTCGCCGTAGATGACCTCACGCTGGCGGTTGAGGACCTCGTCGTACTTCAGAACGTTCTTACGGGTCTCGAAGTTCTGCGTCTCGACCTGCGACTGCGCGGACGCGATCGCGCGCGTGACCATCTTGTTCTCGATCGGCACGTCGTCCGGCACGTTGGCCATGGACATCACGCGCTCGACCATCTGCGCCTTGAACAGCCGCATCAGGTCGTCGCCCAGCGACAGGTAGAAGCGGGACTCGCCCGGGTCGCCCTGACGGCCGGAACGACCGCGCAGCTGGTTGTCGATACGCCGCGACTCGTGCCGCTCGGTGCCCAGCACGTACAGGCCGCCGAGGGACTCGACCTCGTCCTTCTCGGCCTTGACGGCCTGCTCTGCTCGCTCCAGGGCCGCGGGCAGCGCCGCCGCCCACTCCTCGATGTGCTCCTCGGGGTCGAGGCCGCGCTGGCGCAGCTCCGCCTCGGCGAGGTCCTCGGGGTTGCCGCCGAGCTTGATGTCCGTACCACGGCCGGCCATGTTGGTGGCGACGGTGACGGCGCCCTTGCGGCCGGCCTGGGCGACGATCGTCGCCTCACGGTCGTGCTGCTTGGCGTTGAGCACCTCGTGCTGCACACCGCGCTTGCTGAGCTGCTGCGAGAGGTACTCGGACTTCTCGACCGAGGTGGTGCCGACGAGGATCGGCTGGCCCTTCTCGTGCTTCTCGACGATGTCGTCGACGACCGCCTCGAACTTGGCGACCTCGGTGCGGTAGATCAGGTCCGACTGGTCCTTGCGGACCATGGGCCGGTTGGTCGGGATCGGGACGACGCCGAGCTTGTAGATCTGGTGGAACTCGGCGGCCTCGGTCATCGCCGTACCGGTCATACCGGAGAGCTTGTTGTAGAGGCGGAAGAAGTTCTGCAGGGTGATCGTGGCGAGCGTCTGGTTCTCGTCCTTGATCGGCACCCCTTCCTTCGCCTCGATCGCCTGGTGCATGCCCTCGTTGTAGCGGCGGCCGGCGAGGATACGGCCGGTGTGCTCGTCGACGATCATGACTTCGCCGTCGATGACGACGTAGTCCTTGTCCTTCTTGAAGAGTTCCTTGGCCTTGATGGCGTTGTTCAGGTAGCCCACGAGCGGGGTGTTCACCGACTCGTAGAGGTTGTCGATGCCCAGCCAGTCCTCGACCTTGGCGACACCGGACTCGTGGATGGCGACGGTGCGCTTCTTCTCGTCGACGTCGTAGTCGCCGGTCTCCTCGAGGCCCTTGAGCGGCTGGCCGGCCTCACCGCGCTTGAGGCGGGTGACCAGCTTGGCGAAGTCGCCGTACCACTTGGTGGCCTGGTCGGCCGGGCCGGAGATGATCAGCGGCGTACGGGCCTCGTCGATGAGGATGGAGTCGACCTCGTCGACGATGGCGAAGTTGTGCCCGCGCTGCACCAGTTCGTCCTTCGACCACGCCATGTTGTCGCGCAGGTAGTCGAAGCCGAACTCGTTGTTCGTGCCGTACGTGATGTCGCACGCGTACTGCTCGCGGCGCTGCGCCGGCGTCATGTTGGCGAGGATGCAGCCGACGGACAGGCCCAGGAACCGGTGGACTCGGCCCATCATCTCGGAGTCGCGCTCGGCCAGGTAGTCGTTGACCGTGATGAGGTGAACGCCGTCGCCCGACAGGGCGTTCAGGTAGGCGGGCAGGGTGCCGACCAGCGTCTTGCCCTCACCGGTCTTCATCTCGGCGACGTAGCCGAGGTGCAGCGCGGCGCCGCCCATGATCTGGACGTCGTAGTGCCGCTGGCCGAGGACGCGCTTGGCGGCCTCACGCACGGTGGCGAACGCCTCGGGCAACAGGTCGTCCAGGCTCTCGCCGTCGGTGTAGCGCTGCTTGTACTCATCGGTGAGGGCCCGCAGCTCGGCGTCGGAGAGGTCGACGAAGTCCTCTTCGATGGAGTTGACCTGGTCCGCGATGCGGTGCAGCTTGCGCAGGATCTTGCCTTCGCCTGCACGCATGATCTTCGAGAGGACGGACACGGGGGTTGGTCTCCTTGCCGGTCGGGCCTGGGACGGTCGGTTTCGATTTGACTTACTGAGCAACGGCCATCGTATGCGAGGACCCGGCTGGGCCGGGAGGCCTGTCGGCCGACGGCTGTTTCACCGAGAACAACGGACGGGGCAATCGGATGGTGCCGCACCGGCGCGAAGAATTGCGCGATATGTGATCGCGCGCTCACACAGGGCGAAACCTGATGGCCCGCGCGCGGCCGGACGAGCAGAATCGGCCGATGGAACCCGTATCGCTCACCACCGAACGCCTCCTGCTGCGCACGGTCGGACCGCAGGACACCGACGCGGTTCTCGCGGCCGCCCAGGACGCCGACATGCAGCGCTGGATCCCCCAGTTCCCGTCGCCGTATCTGCGCGAGCACGCCGAGAGCTTCACGCAGCAAGTGGTTCCCGACGGCTGGACGCACGACTCGATGTACACCTTCGGTGTGTTCCTGCCGCGGGGCGAGCTGGCGGGGATGCTGGGCATCAGCATGCGTGCCCTGGGGGTCGGCGAGGTCGGCTTCTGGGCGGTAAAGGAGCACCGCGGCCGCGGCTATGTAACCGAGGCGACGCTGACCGCCGCCCGCTGGGCCTTCACGTCGCTGGCCGTCGACCGGCTGGAGTGGCGGGCCGAGGTCGGCAACCACCCCTCCCGCGCGGTCGCCGAACGCGTCGGCTTCACCCTGGAGGGCACCCTGCGCTCGGCAATCAACAACAAGGGTGTACGCCGCGACTGCTGGGTCGGCTCGCTGCTGCCCTCGGACATGGGCCTGCCGTCCGCGGCCCCGTATCTGCCGGCGCCCAGGGCGTAGCCGCAGGTCAGGAGGCATTGTCAGTGGCAGGCCCTATCGTGCGAGCCATGACGACCTCGCGCCCGATCGCAGAGCTCTCCGCCGACGAGGCCCGCCGCCTGGCCCTGCGCGCCCAGGGTTTCCTCGGCGCCCTCGACCGCAGGTCTGGCGTGCGCGGGGTGCTGCGGCATCTCGGCGCGGTCCAGCTCGACACCATCTCGGTGCTGGCCCGCTCCCATGAGCTGATCCCGTACGCGCGTCTGGGCGCGGTCGGCCGCAGAACCGTCGAGGACGCCTATTGGAAGGACACGCACGCCTTCGAGTACTGGTCGCACGCGGCCTGCATCCTGCCCATCGAGGAGTGGCCGCACTTCGCCTTCCGCCGCCGCGGCTACCGCTCCCGCCCGCAGTGGAACCACGAGCTGCCGGACGGGGTCTACGACCAGGTCGTCAAGCAGCTGCGCGCCGAAGGCCCGCTGACCGCCACCGAGTTGGGCGGTGCCAAGCGCACCAGCGAGTGGTGGGACTGGTCGGGGACGAAGGTCGCCGTCGAGCGCGCACTGATGTACGGCGAGGTGGTCTGCGTCGAGCGCCGCGGCTGGAAGCGGGTCTACGACCTGGCCGAGCGCGCGGTCCCCGGCCATCTGCTGCACGACGAGCTGGACGACACCGAGTGCCTGCGCCGTCTGGTCCGCCTGGCCGGCGAGGCCCTGGGCGTGGGCACGCGCGCGGACATCGCCGACTACCACCGCCTCAAGGGCGAGCAGGTGGACGCGGTGATCGCCGATTCGGGCCTGGTGCCGGTGACGGTGGAGGGCTGGGGCAAGCCGGCCTGGGCGGACCCGGCCGCGCTGGCCACACCCCCGCGCGGACGGCACCGTACGACGCTGCTGTCGCCGTTCGACTCGCTGATCTGGGAGCGCGCCCGCACCGAGCGGATCTTCGGCTTCACCCATCGGCTGGAGGCGTACGTGCCCAAGCCGAAGCGGATCCACGGCTACTTCGCGATGCCCCTCCTCGCCGGCGGCCGTCTCATCGGCCGGGTCGACCCGGCCCGCGAGGGCCGCACCCTGGTGGCGCGGCAGATCTCCCTGGAGGGCCCGAAGGCGGTCGCACCGGCGGCGCAGGCGCTGGTCGAGGCGGCGAGCTGGGTGGACTGCACGGACGTACGACTGGAGCGGGTGGAGGCACCCGAGCTGCGCGAACCCCTCACGGCGGAGCTGGCCCGCCTGCTCGGCTGAAGCACAGCCTGGGTCTGGGCCTGGGCCTGGGCCTGGCCTGGGTCGAGCCTCGGCCTCAGCGGCCGGCGTCAGCGGATCTCGAGAATCTTCTCCCGCATCGCGTACACCACCGCCTCCATCCTGGAGTGCAGCTGCAGTTTCTCCAGGATGTTGCGCACATGGTTCTTGACCGTGTTCTCGGAGATGAACAACTCCTTGGCGATATCGCGGTTGTTCATCCCCGTGGCGACGAGTTTGAGGACCTCCAGCTCACGGTCGGTGAGCCGGGGCGCGGGCACGAGCCGCCGCTCGTCGGTGCGCTGGATCATCGACTTGAACTCGGTCAGCAGTTTCGACGCCATGGAGGGACTGATCTGCGACTGTCCGTCGGCCACCGCGCGAATGGCGGTGGCCACTTCGTCGGTGGAGATCTCCTTGAGCAGATAGCCGGTCGCGCCCGCCTTGATGGCCTCGTAGAGGTCGGCTTCCTCGTCGCTGATTGTCAGCATGATGATCTTCGCGCTGGGGGCCACCTCCTTGATGGAGGTGCACGCCTCGATACCGCCCCGCTTGGGCATCCGTACGTCCATCAGGATGATGTCGGGCAGCAGGTCAGCGGCCTTGTCGACGGCCTCGGCCCCGTCACCGGCCTCCCCGACGACCTGGATGTCCTCCTCGGCGGCGAGCACGATCTCCAGGCCGCGCCGGAAGAGGGCGTGGTCGTCGACGACCAGGACCCGGATCGGCTCCGCGCGTCGTGGGCCTGTGTCCGGGCCCATGCCGGCGACGCCGTCGCCGGCATCCCCGTCATGCATCGGTCCGAAGCTGTCCGCCATCGTTCCTCCCCCTGAAGGCCGTGGCCTGTGGTCCTGAGCCATCGCCAACCCAAGGCAACGGCCCATCGGTTGAGCCGTAGCGGCCATGATTTCATGCCTGGACGACACCGAGGTGACAGAGCGGGGCGCGTGCGGTCGCACACCGGTGCCCCTGGGGGCGCACGCGCGCTCCAGGGGCACCGGATCTGTCATCCGGGTGGCTCAGCCGATCGAACCGCCCGCCTCGGGCGAGGGCGGCTGCGTGACCATCGTGTCGGTGCTGAGGTGGATCACGCCGTAGTCGTAGGCGTGCCGCCGGTAGACGACACTGGGCTCCTTGGTCTCGGAGTCGACGAACAGGTAGAAGTCGTGCCCGACCAGTTCCATCTCGTAGAGGGCCTGGTCGAGGGTCATGGGGGAAGCGACGTGGGTCTTCTCTCGGACGACGAGAGGGCCCTCGCCCTGGATCTCGAGCGAACCGATCTTCTTGGTCGGCACTCCGCCCGGCTCCTCGTCCGAGACGGTGTGGCCGTTGCCGTTGAGCGTCGCCGCGCCCGGAACGTGGTCAGGAACCTCGGCCGCTGTCAGCCGGCGGGCCCCGCGGCGCGTGTGACGCTTGTCGTGCTCCTTGCGCAGCCGGGCATCCAGCTTCTCCGCGGCGAGGTCGAGTGCCGCGTACGGGTCACTGGCCGCTGCCTCTGCCCTGATCACCGGACCGCGGGAGCGGAGCGTGATCTCCACTCGGTCGCAGCGGTCGGCCTGTCGCGGGTTGGGCTCCTTGGACACCTCGACGTCGAGGCTGATCACCTTGCCATCGAGCTTCTGGATCTTGTCCAGGTTCAGCTTCTCGGCCACGTGCTTGCGGAACCGCTCGGGCACCTCGGTCTTGCGGCCCTTGACGACGATGTCCACGCAGAACTCCGTTCCCGGATCGCCCCGCTCTCAGTGGCGGAGCATCTCCCTTGTGCACCAGGTTCCGGCCAGTTCCGGAACCGCGGACTCGGTGACTTCCACCTCCTCCTCCCCCATGGGCAGGATCTCCACCCCGCCGCCGCGGTGATTGCGGAAAACCAGCGGCACGGCATTCGGATTTGCGAGGGATGGCCTGCGGCTTTCTCTCACAACCGAACATATCTCGCCCGGACGGATGTCGTCACCCTCTACAGCGCCGTACCTCCGTTCAGGTGAATTGACGCTCTCATTACCTGCAACGATGCAACTTCTCAGTCAGTTCCGGTTTATAGCGAAAGCATCAGGCGAGGCCGCGACCACAGCCGCGCAGACCACGTCTCCGGCTGTGTTCGACGCTGACATTCCCGGTGCGACACCTCGTCCGCCCGTGCTCCCTTCTGTCCCTCCAGTCATCTGTTCCCCTGTCCTTTCCCGACTCACCCCCGCGTACACGGCCGTCATCACATCGCGGTACCCAGAACCGGCCACGCCCTCCGCCCCGTCCAGGGCCTCGCGCACGGCTCGCGCCGCCTCCGCCAGCGACGCCCCGGTGGTCATCAGGTCGTCGACGAGCACCACCGTGCCGCCCCGCAGCAGCCCGGCCCCGCCGCGCACCACGCTCAGCGCACCGGAGAGATTGCGCTGCCGCTGCCGGGAGTTGAGCCCCGCCTGGTCGGCCACCGGCCGGCGCTGCCGCAGCACGGACACCACCCGGACCGGTGTGCCGCCCCGCCGCAGCTCCCCGGCCGCCGCCAGCGCGATCCGCCGCGCGGGATCGTGCCCCCGCGCCCGCACGACCCCACGCCCGGACGGCACAGGCACCAGCAGCACCGGCCGGTCGGGCCCGAGCCCCGAGGCCACCGGACGGGGCAAGCCTGCCCGTACCGCGCCCGCGAGGGCCGCGCCCAGCGGCCGCGCCAGGGACAGGGCCCCGCGCTCCTTGTGGGCCAGCAGCACGGCCCGTACCTCGTCCTCGTACCACGCGGCCGCGTGCACGGCCGGCAGCCCGGTCGGCTCCGGCACCGGCCGCACCCGGCGCGGTGCGGCACCGCTCAGGACGGCACGGCACTCCGGGCAGAGCACCGTACGCGGCCTGCCACAGCCTGCGCACTCGGCCGGCAGCACCAGATCCGTGAGGTCCTGCCACCACCCCCGCATGGCGACCACTGTGCCAACGCCCGCGCCGACCGGCCACCCCTGTGGATAACTCCCTGTGGAAAACTCCGCGGCCCGCGAGGGACCGCACGAAAACGGCCGCCCCGCCGGACCCAGCCCGGCAGAACGGCCGTGAACGCCGTACACAATCTCAGCGCGTCACCCGGGATACACCGGCGCCGAGCCGTCCTTGACGACCTTCTGCCACTGCTCTCCCGTGGGCATCCGCACGATCCCGTCCTCCGAGTGGGCCACCAGCGGCGCCCCGCCGTCCTCGGTCCCGGCGATCTCCTCCACGCCCGTGAGCGCCGCGGGCGCGGGCGCCTCCGGGGTGGAGCCGTCGACCTGGACGTACTGCATCTGCTGCACGCCCCCCTGCTCGGTCCCCACCACCACCAGCCGGCTCTCGCCGACCCAGGACATGGTGGTGACCTCCTCCAACACCGGGGTGGCGGAGCGCAGTTCGATCACCGACATACGGGCCCGCTCATCGGACTCGGCCGGCTTGTCGGACCGCTCTATGCGCCCGATCAGCAGCGACTGCCGCTTGTCCTTCTCCACCACGAGAGCGATCCGCACCCCGTCGGCGGCCACCCGCAGCGAGTCGATACGGCCGTCGAGCCCGGGCGTCTCCACCTCCAGCGGCTTGCCCTTGCCGTCGTCGAACACCAGCAACCGCGGACGCTTCGGGTCCCGGTCGGCCACCCACAGGTTCCCCGCGGCGTCCCAGCTCGGCGCGGTCAGCCGGTCGGTCTCCGCTTTGCCCTGGCTGACCAGCAGGGGCTCCCCGAGCGCACCCTCGGACTCCAGCGGCGAGACGTACAGCTCGTGGCGGTCCAGGCTCACCCCGGCCGCGAGGTCCTCGCGCCGCGACACCGCTGCCGCCCACAGCTGCTTCGCCCCGGTGCCGAGCGCGCCCGGCACCGCCGGCGCCTCCTTGTCCTCGCTGCCGGCCGGCATCCGTACCAGCCGGTGCCTGCCGTCCAGGAAGTACAGGTAACCCGGACGCTCGGTCGCACCGCGCGCGGCCGCTGCCTCCGCGCCGTCGTCGGTGACCAGGCACAGCTGCCGCCCGGCCGCCTCCAGCTCGATCTGGTCCACCGCGGAGGTGAGGTTCTGCAGTGTGAACAGCAACTGCGCAGCCATCTCACGGCACTTGGCCGGCCCGACCCGCGCGGCGCTGTCGTTCAGCGGCACGGTCAGCTTGTTCTGATCGTCGGGCGCCAGCGCCTCCACGCCCGCCTTCAGCTTCGCGCCGGTGGGAAAGCTCGTCCTGACGACCTGGTCGAGCCACACCGTGGGGCCGTCCAGCAGCGAACGCACCATGTGCGTCATGGGGTCCACCCGCTCGCGTACGTACACCGGGTCGGCCACGGCCATCGGCCGCGACGGAGTCCCCGCCACGCCGTTGGAGGCGAAGTAGTACTTGTTGACGGACATGTAGTTGCGCTGGAAGTCCGACTGGCCGATCACGATGCCCTGCGGCGGCCTGGTGATGCGCCACTGCCCGGTCTTCTTGCTGCGCGACAGCTGGATCTGCCGCCGGTAGTCGCCCCCGGCCGGGCTGTACGACTCCTGCGCGTCGAGCGCGCCGATCTGGGTGCCGCTCAGCGTCACGTAGTAGGAGGACCCGCTGTCCCGGTTCTCCGCGGCGTCGACGTAGGTCTCCATGCCGTTGGCGAGGACCGTGGTGGAGCGCTCCGGCTCCCACTTCTTCGCCGCCGCGGGCGTCAGATACAGCCTCGCCGTCTCATAGTGCGGGTCGTCGCTGGTCAGCGCCTCAAGGAAGCCGTCCACGATGTCCTGCGGGGTGGCGTCCTCCGCCGGCGGCACCGCGAACACCCGTACCTGCGAGTCCTGCCGCGGCGTGTAGTCCACCCCGCGCAGCTCCCCGTCGTCGGGCATCGACGCGCATCCGGACAGCAGTACGACACCACAGGCGGCGTAGGCCACCGCGCGCCGCGGCATCCGCCGGGCGCCCCCCTCGCGGTCAGCGCCCACGAAATGCCTCCCCTTGCTCGTCCGGCTCCGTCCGTGCCGTACCCGGCCGCGACGCGGGCGGCTCGTCCGCCGGCCGTGCGCCGCCCGGGGGCCGGGACACCACGCGCGCGCCGTTGCCCGGCAGCGCGGTGGGATCGGCCGAGGGCGGCGCGGCGGCCGTGCGCGGCCCGATCCGGTCCAGCGGAGCCTGACCGGCCGGCTGCTGCGCGGGCACAGTGGCACTCTTCTCGCCGCGTGGCAGCCCCGCCCCGTCCAGTCCGCGGTTGCGCCGCGAGTCCTTGGGCTCCAGCGGTATCGGCGAGCCCCGCAGCGGCTCGTCCGCGGTGCGCGGCAGCGTCAGGCGGAACTGCGACCCGCCGCCCGGCTCACCCCACGCCTGCAGCCAGCCGCCGTGCAGCCGGGCGTCCTCCAGGGCGATGGACAGACCCAGTCCCGTACCGCCGGTGGTACGCGCGCGTGCCGGGTCGGCGCGCCAGAAGCGGCTGAACACGCGCGTGGCCTCGCCGGGCTTGAGTCCGACGCCGTAGTCGCGCACCGCGACCGCGACCGCCCCGCCCGCCGCGGCCAGCTTGACCACGACGTCCCTGCCCTCGCCGTGCTCCACTGCGTTGACGACGAGGTTGCGCAGCACGCGCTCCACCCGCCGGGCGTCCGCCTCGGCGACGACGGGCTGCTGGTCGCCCACGACCCGGATCTCGCTGCCCTTGCGGTCCGCGAGCGGCGCGGCCCCGCTGACCACCCGCCGCACGACCTCCCTGAGGTCGATCGGCTCCGCCTCCAGCGCCGCCGCGCCCGCGTCGAACCGGCTGATCTCCAGCAGGTCCGCGAGCAGCGACTCGAACCGGTCGAGCTGGTCGGCGAGCAGTTCCGCCGACCGCGCGGTCACCGGGTCGAAGTCCTCGCGTGCCTCATGGATGACATCGGCGGCCATCCGTACGGTCGTCAGCGGCGTCCGCAGCTCGTGCGACACGTCCGACACGAACCGCCGCTGCATCCTCGACAGGTCCTCCAGCTGCTGGATCTTCAGCTGGAGGTTCTGCGCCATCTTGTTGAAGGCCTCGCCCAGACGCGCGATGTCGTCCTCGCCGGTGACCTTCATCCGCTCCTGGAGCCGCCCGGCCGACAGCCGCTCGGCGACCCCCGCGGCCATCCGCACCGGCGTGACGACCTGCCGCACCACCAGCCAGGCGATCGCCCCGAGCAGGACGACGACGAAGACACCGGCGGTCGCCAGCGTGCCCTTGACCAGGCTGAGCGACTTCTCCTCCTGCGTGAGCGGGAAGAGGTAGTACAGCTGGTACGGGTCGCCGTTGGGGTCGTTGACCTCCTTGCCGATGACGAGCGCCGGCTGGGACTCCTTGCCGCGCTCGCTGTAGTACACGCGCGTGTACTTCTGCGCGGCCTCGCCGCCCCCGATGCGCTCGCGCAGGTCAGCGGGGATGCTCTTGTCGGGCTTCACGCCGCCGGAGGCCCGCGGACTGCGCCCGCTGCCGCCGTCGTCCCCGACGGGCATGGTCACCACGTCGAACGCGCCCTGACCGCCGCTGGAGAGCGAGCCGACGAGGTCGCTCATCCATTGGATGACGTTCTGCTCCGGCCGGCCGTCCACCCCGGGCGCGTCGTCGGCGGTGGCGCTGGCGGCCTCGTCGGCCCTCTGCTTGGCCACCGTGAAGCCACCCGTGGCCTGGCTCTGGGCAGCCTTCACCTTGGCGTCCAGCAGGCCGTTGCGCACCTGCCCGATCACGACGAAGCCCAGCAGCAGTACGACGCCCAGCGACATCAGCAGGGTCGTGACGACCACCTTGAGCTGGATGTTGCGCCGCCACAGCCGCATCACCGGCAGCAGCGGCCGGCGCACCCAGCGCATGAACAACCTCAGGACCGGGCTGCCCTGGACTCCGCCCTGCAGCAGCCCGCCCTCCAGGAACCGTCCCCAGCGCGAGGACGCCCTCCTCCGGCCGACAGGCCGCCCGGGACGGGCCCCGGAGCGTCCGGGGGCCGAAGCGGCGCTGTCCCCGGACATGTCAGCTCGGTCCGGCCTTGTAACCGACGCCACGGACGGTCACCACGATCTCCGGCCGCTCCGGGTCCTTCTCGACCTTCGAGCGCAGCCGCTGCACATGTACGTTCACCAGGCGCGTGTCCGCCGCGTGCCGGTAGCCCCACACCTGCTCCAGGAGCACCTCACGCGTGAACACCTGCCACGGCTTGCGCGCCAGCGCCACCAGCAGGTCGAACTCCAGCGGCGTCAGCGCGATCGACTGCCCGTCCCGCTTCACGGAGTGCCCGGCCACGTCGATCACCAGGTCACCGATGGCGAGCTGCTCCGGCGCCGGCTCCTCCGACCTGCGCAGCCGCGCCCGGATACGGGCCACCAGCTCCTTGGGCTTGAACGGCTTGACGATGTAGTCGTCGGCCCCGGACTCGAGCCCCACCACCACATCGACGGTGTCGCTCTTGGCCGTCAGCATCACGATCGGCACCCCGGACTCCGCCCTGATCAGGCGGCACACCTCGATGCCGTCGCGGCCGGGCAGCATCAGATCCAGCAGCACCAGATCCGGCTTGGCCTCGCGGAAAGCGGCCAGCGCCTTGTCGCCGTCGGCTACGAAAGACGGCTCAAAACCTTCCCCGCGCAGCACGATGCCCAGCATCTCGGCCAGTGCGCTGTCGTCGTCGACGACAAGGACTCGTCCCTTCATAAACGACATCATCCCATTCTCATAACGGCGACAGACACGCTGGTGAGCGAGGTCACTGGCCAGTGACGATAGTCGTACGACGCGGTCACTGTCTGCCCGCGCCCGCCGGGGCGGACGCCGACGGCGTCCACTGCCCCCGGCAGGCACGGCCCCGGCCTAAGCGATCGGCACCTGTCCGGACCTGGCGCACAGCTCGGCCAGCCCCTCGGCCGTCACGGGCGAAACGGCACCCTCTTCGGTGACGATCGCCGTCACCAGCTCCGGCGGCGTCACATCGAACGCCGGGTTGTACGCCTGCGTCCCCAGCGGCGCCACCGCGATCCCGCCGCCCTGTCCGGACACCGACACCTGAGGCGCTGTGACCTCGGTCACCTCGAAGCCGGGGCGCTGCTCGACCTCGATCGACGCCCCGTCGGGCGTCCCCAGATCCACGGTGGTCACCGGCGCCACCACGATGAACGGCACATGGTGATAGCGCGCGAGCACCGCGAGCGGATAGCTCCCCACCTTGTTCGCCACCGACCCGTCGGCCGCGATGCGGTCCGCCCCGATCAGCACCGCGTCCACCTCGCCTGCCGCGAACAGCGAACCCGCCGCGTTGTCCGTGAGCAGGGTGTACGCCATGCCGCTGCGCGCCGCCTCGTACGCCGTCAGGCGAGCACCCTGCAGCAGAGGCCGCGTCTCATCGACCCACAGCCGCCTGAGCTCTCCCTGCCGGTGCGCGGCGAGCGCCACCGCGAACGCCGTGCCCTCACCGCCCGACACCAGCGACCCGGTGTTGCAGTGCGTGAGGATCCGGTGCCCGCCACCGGGCAGGAGCTCGTCGAGCAGCGCCAGCCCGTGCGCGGCCATCCGGGCGCTGGCCTCGGCGTCCTCTCGGTGCAGCTGCCGTGCCGCCGCCAGGGCGGCCACCGCGGCCTGCTCCGGACCGGCACCGCGGGCAACCGCCTCCTGATGGGCGGCCTGCGCACGGCGCACACCGACGGACAGGTTCACCGCGGTCGGCCGGGCCCCGGCCAACGCGACAGCGGCCTCGTCCACGTCGAAGCCACGGGCGGCGGCGAGCGCGACACCGTACGCCCCCGCGATCCCGAGCAGCGGCGCCCCGCGCACGGCGAGCGAACGGATCGCCTCCACCAGCGCGGGCGCGTCCGTGCACACCAACTCGACTTCCTCGGTGGGCAGCCGCGTCTGGTCGAGCAGGACCACCACGGGCCCTTCGGGCGGCTCCTCCCAGCGGATGACAGGTATTCCGGTCGGCCGGCCGTCCTCGCCGGATTGCGCGTACTGATCAGCCATGCGGTCAGTCTGCCCCGTATCCGGCGGACAATTGAAGGTGCACAGCCCCTACCGCGGCCGGTCCCTCCCCGACGGCCCCATGGCACGATGTTGGCCAACCTGCCGCCGCGACCGCGGACGGGCACCGTGAAGGAGCGACGATGAACGACACTCCGGGCTGGGCCTCGCCCGGATCCGCCCCGTCCGACGGGCAGCAACCCGGCGCATCCGGCTCCCCCGAGCCCGCCGACCGCCCGACTCCCACGCAGCCCGCCGACCAGCCGACGGCACCCGCGCAACCGGCCGACCAGCCACCGGCACCCGGCGCGCAGTGGTCGCAGCAGCAACCGCCGCCCGGACAGTGGTCCGCCCCCACCGGCCAGGGCCGGACCCCGCCGCCCCCACCGCCCGGCCCGGGCTGGGGCACCCCGCCCCCCGGCGCTCCCGGCAGCTGGGGAGGCCCCGCAGGTCCGGGCGGGTACGGCGGCCACCCTGGCGCCCCCGGCGGCTGGGGCACGCCCTGGGGCGGCCCGCCGCCCGCGGCCAAGCCCGGCGTGATCCCGCTGCGCCCCCTCGGCGTCGGCGAGATACTCGACGGAGCCGTCTCCACCATGCGCACCTACTGGCGCACGGTCCTTGGCATCTCGCTGACCATCGCGGTCCTCACCGAGATCGTCGTCATCCTGCTCCAGGGCTTCGTCCTGAACGACACCGCCAGCACCGACAGCCTCAGCGACCCCGACGCCAGCCTCGAAGAGGTCACCCGCGCCATGGGCGAGAGCCTGCTCGGCCTGGCCCTGCTGTCCCTGGTGACACTGATCGCCACGGTCGCGGTGACCGCCCTGCTCACCGCCGTCACCAGCCGCGCCGTCCTCGGCAAGCCCGTCACCGCCAAGGAGGCCTGGCGCGACGCCCGCCCGCAGGTGCTCAAGCTGCTCGGCCTGCTCCTGCTGCTGCCGCTCATCGCCACCGGCATCTTCGCCGTGGGCCTCCTGCCCGGCGCCCTCGCCGGCCTGGCCGGCTCCCCGCCCGCCGCGGTCACGCTCGTCTTCCTGGGCCTCGCCGGGGCCTTCGTCCTCGTGCTGTGGCTGATGATCCGCTTCTCGCTGGCCTCGCCCGCCCTGATGCTCGAGAAGCAGAGCATCCGGAAGGCCATGAGCCGCTCCGTGAAACTCGTCCGCGGTTCCTGGTGGCGCATCTTCGGCATCCAGCTGCTCGCTGTGATCATCGCGAACGTCGTCGCCATGGTCATCGCCGTACCGTTCGCTGTCGTCGCCCTGCTCGTCAGCGACGACGGCGTCAGCAACCTCCTCACCGGCAACGCCGAGTTCGGCTGGACGTACCTCATCATCAGCGGCATCGGCTCGGTGATCGGCTCCATGATCACCTACCCGATCTCGGCCGGTGTGACCGTGCTCCTCTACATCGACCAGCGCATCCGCCGCGAGGCCCTCGACCTCGACCTGGCCCGCGCCGCCGGCGTCCAGGGCCACGGCGCCCCCACCGGGAGCTGATGCGGTGATCCTGACGGGGGGAGTTCTCGCAGCGCTGCCCATCCTGGCGCGAACCGGTGACACCGAGCCGCCCCTGACCGTCCCGCGCGACCCCGCGCGGGAGGCGGCCCGGCGTGAGCTGGCCAAGCGGATGTACCACGAGAACGAACCGAGCCTGCTGGAACGCGCCTTCGACGCCTTCTGGGACTGGCTCGGCAGCACCTTCGAGGCAGCGGGCGGCCTGGCCCCCGGCGGGACACTCGGACTCGTCGTCATCGTGCTGGCCGTCCTCGCCGTGCTCGGCGCCCTGTGGTGGCGCCTGGGCACGCCGCAGCGCGGCCCCGTCTCCGCCCCCGCCCTGTTCGACGACCGCCCCCGCAGCGCCGCCGAACATCGCGCCGCAGCAGAGGCACACGCCGCCCAGGGCCACTTCGACCAGGCCGTCCAGGAACGCATGCGGGCCATCGTCCGCTCCCTGGAGGAACGCGCCCTGCTCGACGCCCGGCCAGGCCGCACCGCCGACGAGGCAGCCGCCGCCGCGGGCCGCGCCCTGCCCGCCCACACCGACCGACTGCGCGCCGCCGCCCGGCACTTCGACGACGTCACATACGGCGGCCGCACAGCGACCGGGACGTCGTACCGCGACATCGCCGAACTCGACCGCGACCTGGAACGCACCAAACCCCAACTGAGCGACAGCAGTACGGCGAGCACGGCCGACAACAGCCGCCAGGGAGCAGCCGGATGACCGCCGACACCACGCTCCCCACCACGTCCGTCTCGCCCACAGCCCGCCAAGTGTGGACCCGCACGCGGGGCATCGCCCTCGCGCTCGCGCTGCTCGTCGCCGGTGCGGTGGTCCTCGCTCTCATCCGCTCCGACACCCGCACCGGCGCCCTCGACCCGCGCTCCGCCGCCCCGCAGGGCAGCCGGGCCGTCGCCGAACTCCTCGCCGACCGCGGCGTCGACACCCGCACGGTCACCACCCTCGACGAGGCCCGCGCCGCGGCGGCACCCGACACGACCCTCCTGGTCGCCGTCCCCGACCTGCTGACCGACCGTCAACAGGCCCGGCTGCTCCTCGCGACCGCCGCCTCCGGCGGGCGCACCGTCCTCGTCGCCCCCGGCATCGCCTCCGTAGAAGGCCTCGCCCCCGGGGTCACCGCGGACCCCGCAACCAGCATCGACACCACGCTCTCCGCCGGCTGCCCGCTCCCCGAGGCCCGGCGCGCGGGCGACGCCGACACCGGCGGCATCCGCTACACCGTCACCCGCCCCGACGCCGACGAGTGCTACCCCAGCAGACGCCTGCCCACCCTGGTCCGCATCCCCGACACGACCGGGGACGGCGACACGGTCGTCCTCGGCGCGACCGACATCCTCGTCAACGACCACCTCGACGAGCAGGGCAACGCCTCGCTCGCCCTCCAACTCCTCGGCTCCCGGCCCCATCTCGTCTGGTACCTCCCCTCGCTCTCCGACAGCTCGGCCACCGACACCGGCGACGACGAGCGCGGCTTCTTCGACCTGCTCCCCTCGGGCTGGCTCTGGGGCACCCTGCAACTCTTCATCGCCGCAGCCCTCGCCGCCCTCTGGCGGGCACGCCGACTGGGCCCCCTCGTGCCCGAACAACTCCCCGTGGCGATCCGCGCCTCCGAAACCGTCGAAGGCCGAGCCCGCCTCTACCGCAAGGCCAACGCCCGCGACCGCGCGGCCGCCGCTCTTCGCTCCACCACCCGCACCCGCCTCGCTCCCCTCGTAGGCGTCCCCGTCTCCCAGGCACACTCCCCCGAAGCCCTGCTGCCGGCTCTGTCCACCCACCTCCACCGGGACGGACAGCCCCTGCACACCCTCCTCTTCGGCCCGCCGCCCAGCGACGACGCAGCTCTGATCGCACTCACCGACCAACTCGACGCCCTCGAAAGAGAGGTACGCCGTCCATGATGGACCCGACCACTGACAACGCCGGGCAGACCGGGCATTCGGGCGACCCCCGGGCCGCTCTGGAGGCCCTGCGCGCCGAGATCGCCAAGGCCGTGGTCGGCCAGGACCCCGCCGTCACCGGTCTCGTAGTCGCCCTCCTCTGCCGCGGACACGTTCTCCTTGAAGGAGTCCCTGGAGTCGCCAAAACGTTGCTCGTCCGCGCGCTCGCATCTTCACTGGAACTGGACACCAAGCGCGTCCAGTTCACCCCCGACCTCATGCCGAGCGACGTCACGGGCTCCCTCGTCTACGACGCCCGCACCGCCGAGTTCTCCTTCCAGCCCGGCCCCGTCTTCACCAACCTCCTCCTCGCCGACGAGATCAACCGCACGCCCCCGAAGACCCAGTCGTCCCTCCTGGAGGCCATGGAGGAACGCCAGGTCACCGTCGACGGCACCCCCCGCCTGCTCCCCGACCCGTTCCTGGTCGCGGCGACCCAGAACCCGGTCGAGTACGAGGGCACGTACCCCCTCCCCGAAGCCCAACTGGACCGCTTCCTGCTGAAGCTGACGATCCCTCTGCCCTCACGGCAGGACGAGATCGACGTCCTCACCCGCCACGCCGCCGGCTTCAACCCGCGCGACCTCAAGGCCGCCGGCGTACGCCCCGTCGCGACCGCCGCCGACCTGGAAGCCGCCCGCGCCGCCGTCGCCAAGACGACCGTCTCTCCCGAGATCACCGCCTACGTCGTCGACATCTGCCGCGCCACCCGCGAGTCGCCCTCCCTCACCCTGGGCGTCTCCCCCCGCGGCGCCACCGCCCTCCTCGCCACCTCGCGCGCGTGGGCATGGCTCACCGGCCGCGACTACGTCACCCCCGACGACGTCAAGGCACTCGCCCTCCCGACCCTCCGCCACCGCGTCCAACTGCGCCCCGAAGCCGAGATGGAAGGCGTGACCGCCGACTCGGTCATCACCGCGATCCTGTCCCACGTCCCCGTCCCCCGCTGATGGCACTCACCGGACGCGCCGCCCTCCTCGCGGCCCTCGGCTCCCTCCCCGTCGGCATCTGGGAGCCCAGCTGGACGGGCATCCTCGCCGTGAACGGCCCCCTCGCCCTGGCCTGCGCCTGCGACTACGCCCTGGCGGCCCCCGTACGCCGCCTCGGCCTGACCCGCTCCGGCGACACCTCGGTCCGCCTCGGCGACACGGCCGACGTCACCCTGACGGTCACCAACCCGTCCCGCCGCCCCCTGCGCGCCCACCTCCGCGACGCCTGGCCCCCCAGCAGCTGGCAGCCCGGCACCGAGGCCGAGGCCTCCCGCCACCGCCTGACGGTCCCCGCAGGCGAACGCCGCCGCGCCACGACCCGCCTACGGCCCACCCGCCGAGGCGAACGCCGAGCCGACCGCGTCACCATCCGCTCCTACGGCCCCCTCGGCCTCTTCACCCGCCAGGGCACCCACGTCGTCCCCTGGGCGGTACGCGTCCTGCCCCCGTTCACCAGCCGCAAGCACCTGCCCTCGAAGCTGGCCCGCCTGCGCGAACTCGACGGCCGCACCAGCGTCCTGCAACGCGGCGAGGGCACGGAATTCGACAGCCTCCGCGAGTACGTCCCCGGCGACGACACCCGGTCCATCGACTGGCGCGCCACCGCCCGCCAGACCACGGTCGCCGTACGCACCTGGCGCCCTGAACGCGACCGCCACATCCTCCTGGTGCTCGACACCGGCCGCACCTCAGCGGGCCGCGTGGGAGACGCCCCACGCCTCGACGCCTCCATGGACGCCGCACTGCTTCTGGCCGCCCTGGCCTCCCGCGCCGGCGACCGAGTCGACATGCTGGCCTACGACCGCCGCATCCGCGCCCTCGTCCAGGGCCGCACGGCAGGAGACCTCCTCCCGTCCCTGGTCAACGCCATGGCCACGCTGGAACCCGAGCTCCTCGAGACCGACGCCCGAGGCCTTACGGCCACTGCTCTACGGTCCGCCCCGCGTCGCTCCCTGATCGTCCTGCTGACCACTCTCGACGCGGCCCCGATCGAGGAGGGCCTCCTCCCCGTCCTCGGCCGGCTCACCCAGCGCCACACCGTCCTGCTGGCGTCGGTGGCCGACCCGCACATCGCCGGCATGGCCAAAGCGAGGGGCAACACGGACGCGGTCTACGAAGCCGCAGCCGCCGCCCAGTCCCAGGCGGAGCGCAACCGCACCACGGAGCAACTCCGCCGCCACGGCGTCACGGTCGTCGACGCCACTCCGGACGAACTCGCTCCGGCCCTGGCGGACGCCTACCTGGCATTGAAGACGGCTGGTCGGCTTTGAGAGCAGAGGGGCTCTCTTCGGAGAGCCCCCTCCTATTCCTACGGCAGGTTGCATTTTCCCGTAAACGCAGAAAAGGCCCACACCATAAGGTGTGAGCCTTTTCTTCAATGATTGTTCGGCGGCGTCCTACTCTCCCACAGGGTCCCCCCTGCAGT
>NZ_JBIWFS010000015.1:0-111838 GCF_044763135.1 Streptomyces sp. NPDC096205
CCTCCGCCTTGCAGCTGCACGCACCAGACCCCGCTCGACCCGGCCAAGAAGCGCAGTCCCTTTCAGCCGACCTGATCCAAACGACAGGCCCTAGCACACCGCGGTGCGCCGGCCCAGGTGGTCAGCCTGTGCGGTTGATGACGAACTGTGAGCCGGGTTCGACGACCACGTCTCCTTCGGCCGAGCCGGAGATCGTCACGTTCGTGAGGGTGGCGCTGCCGCGGGCGCCGCCCATCGCGAGGATGCCGGAGCCGCCTCGGGAGTCCGTGATGCGGACGTCCCTGATCTGGACGCCGGGTGTCGCGCCGCCGCCATTCTTGAACTGGATGCCGTCGTACGTCGAGTCATGGATCTCGGTGTCCCGGATGGTGACTCCGGGGATGTCGGTCCCGGCGGCGAACAGGGTGATGGCGCCGAACTCCTGGGCCTCGCCCCAGAAGGCGCCGCCGGTGCGGGTGAGGGTGTTGCCGGCGATGAGGGTCTGCCCGGAGAAGGGCAGCGGGTCGTGGTCGGTCGCCAGCATGATGCCGGGGTAGTTCATGGTGTCGGCGACGACGTTGTTCTCGATGGTGTTGCCGTAACCGCCGTAGATCGCCAGGCCGTTGGCCCGCCACGGCAGTTGGACGGTGTTGTTGCGGAAGTGGTTGTCGTGGCCGATGTCGACGGCCGGGTCCTTGACGTACTTGCTGGCCCAGACGGCCAGGGCGTCGTCGCCGGTGTTGCGGAACGAGGAGTTGTAGACGGTGGAGTTGCGGGTGCCGTTGGCGAAGTTGATGCCGTCGGCGTAGGTGTTGCGGATACGCATGCCGGTGAACTCCAGGCCGTCGCCGGGGCCCCAGAGTTCGGGGATGTCGGAGTAGTCGCGGCCGGCCCAGACGGCGACGTTGGCGTGCTCGATCCACACGTGGGAGATCTTCGTGCCCTTGCCGAAGCGGCCGTTGAGGCCGACGCCGCCCTCGGCGTTGCCGTCGCCGCCGCGGATGGTGCCGGAGCCGAAGATGGCGAGGTCGGAGATCTGGGTGTTGTCGTCGATGTCGAAGCCGAAGTTGCCCTCGTGCGGATGGTTGATGCCGCCCGCCTGGTGGGGCGGGGTCAGGGTGTACAGCTGAGAGTGCCACATGCCCGCGCCGCGGATGGTGACGTCCCGGATGCCGACCTGGTTGTAGCCGCCGCGGTCGAGGGGGTCGTCGGTGAGGATCTTCTGCTCCTGCCGCCACTGCCCGGCCGGGATCCACACACAGGCGATCTCGCCCTTCTGGTCGGCGGTGACGGCCCGCTGGAGGGCGTCGGTGTCGTCGATGCCGTCGTTGGGGACGGCGCCGTACTCGGTGATGGAGGTGCACGCGGCGGGCTTCGACGCGGGCGGCGCGACCTGTTCGAGGTCGATCAGGTCGAGGATGTAGAAGGCGGCCCGGTCGTCGGCGTCGCGTTGCAGCCGGAACCTCGTGCCCGGCGGGTAGGTACCGGACAGCAGCGCGTGGGACTCGTCGAAGAGCCTGCGGGCGTCCGTGCCGGGGGTGTTGGTGAGTCCCTCGGGACTGTCGGTGTTGCCGTACAGCCAGCTGTGCTTGGACGACAGGGTCAGCTTCCGCGCGAAGGTGCCGTCGATGTAGAGGCTGATGGTGGCCTCGGCTCCGCCTCCCCCGGCGGCGTCGGGGATCGAGTTGCGTACGACGACGGAGTTGGCGGCGTTCGTGGAGGTGAACTCGACGTACTCGCCGGTGGAGTTGAGGCGTACGGAGCGTCGGCCGGAGGACTCCGTGGCGAAGTTGGTGTGTCCGAAGGTGCGCTTGGCGTCGGCCGTGAGCAGGGTGCCCTGGTAGCGGGCGTCCTCGGCCTCGTACTCGGTGTAGGGGACGGCCGCGCCCCGGCCCACGACGAGGGAGCGGGCGAAGACGTTGTTGTTCTCGTCGGTCTCGGTGACCGTGCCGGTGGCGTCGGCGGTCGCGGTGAGGGTGACGCCGCCGTCGGTGGCGGTCCAGGTGCCGGAGACCGGCACGGTGACGGTCTCCCCTGCGGCGACCGCTCCGGTGGTGCCGTTGAGGGTGGTCGTCCCGGCGGTGAGGCGGGTGACCGTGCCCGCGGGTACGGCGGTGGTGCCGCGGTTGTGCACGGCGACGGTGAAGGACACCGGCGCGCCGACCGCGGGGGCGGCCGGGTTGCTGGTGATGCCGGTGACCCGCAGGTCGGGGCCCGGGCTCTGGCCGACGACGAGCTTGCCGGCGGCGGTGCGGCTGTTGTTGCTGTCGTCCTGTTCGGGGACCGTGCCGGTGGGATCGACGACGGCCGAGACGGTGTAGGAGCCCATGGGCCGCCTGCCGACGGTGACCGGCACGGTCGTGGAGGCCCCGGCCGCCAGCGCGGGGACGGACGCGGAGCCGGCGACGGTGCCTTCGACGCTGACGTTCACCGTGGTGGCCGGGGCGGCCGCGGTCCCGGCGTTGCGGATCGTGGCGTTCACCGTGACCGGGTCCGCCTCCGAGGGAGCGGCCGGGGTCCAGTTCAGGCCGGTGACCGTCAGGTCCGGGTTGGGCGCGGCCGTGCCGACGACCTGGAGCTCGGCGACCTGGCCGCCGGGGGCGCCGGTGTTGGAGAAGAAGGTGAGCCGGATGTCGGCGTAGCGGCCGGTCACGGGGATGGTGACGGTGTTCTGCCCGGCCGACGGGCTGAAGGCGTAGTCGGCCCGGGCCTTGAGGGAGGTGAAGCCGGAGGCGGACTGGGCGCGGCCGAGCACCTCGACGGACTGAGTACGCGGCCCCCAGACGGGGTCGGGGTTCAGCTTGACCACGACCGCGGTGAGGTCGGCGTCGGCGCCGAGCTTCACGGTGAGGCTCGACGGGAACCCGGCGGACTCCCAGTAGGTGCCGGTGTTGTCGTCGTTGGCGTTGGCGGCGACGAAGTTCTGTGTCGTCGAGGTAGCCTCGACGGGCTTGTTGCGCGCGAGGTTGGTGCCCTGCGGGGGCGGGTCGACGGGGCCGCTGTCGCCGTAGACCTCCAGCTCGGACAACTGGGCGGCGTTCCAGCCGGAGTTGGCGCTCACCTGGACCCGGACATAGCGGGTCGTGGTGCCGTCGAGGGCGAGGGTGACGGTGTTCGCCTGGGACGGGGTGAAGCCGCGGTCGGCCGGGGCGGCGAGTGCGGTGAAGGCGCTGCCGTCCGTGCTGCCCAGCAGGGCCAGCCGCTGGGTGCGTGCTTCCCAGGTGGTGGGGAGCTTGAGGACCACGCGGTCGATGTGAACGCCCGCGCCGAGGTCGATCTGTACCCATTGCGGGAACGCGCCCGTCGGGCCTTCCCAGTACGACTGCTGGCTCCCGTCGGTGACATGGCCCGCCGGGTAGCCGGGGTGGGCGCCGCCCGCGCTCGCGGGCCTGCCGAGGGCGAGGTCGGTCTCCTGCGCCGCGGCGGTGGCCGGTTCCCCGGCCGCGTGGGCGGCGACAGGCAGCAGGGTGAGCAGGACGGATATCAGCACGCCGACGGACAGCCGTCGGCTCGGATGTTTCCCTCTCATGGCGATCTCCCATGACGCTATGCACGTATTTTTGAGTGATGCAGTCAATCTTTTGCGTCGCTGGGGGGACAGGTTTCACCGGGGTCACGGCTTTGTCAACGGATGCGACGGCATGGGGAGTTGAGGATCAAGAGGGTGCGGGGTCACAGAAACGCCGAGGCACCGGCCCGGGTGTCCCGGTGCCGGTGCCTCGGCTAGGTGCTGGGGCGGTCAGCCCATGGGCGCCTGGGCGGTGGAGCCGCGCACGACCAGCTCGGGCTCGAAGAGCAGCTCGCCGGGGTGCGCCTGCGTGCCCTGGATCTGGGCGCACAGCAGCTCGACGACCGCGCGGCCCATCGCCTCGATGGGCTGGCGGACGGTGGACAGCGGAGGCTCGGTGCAGCTCATGAAGGCGGAGTCGTCGAAGCCGACGACCGACACGTCCGCGGGCACGGACAGCCCACGGCGCCGGGCGGCCCGGATCGCGCCGAGCGCCAGCGGGTCGCTCGCGCAGACGATGCCGGTGACGCCCCGCTCCAGCAGCCGCGCGGCCGCGGCCTGGCCGCCCTCCAGCGAGAAGATCGACCGTACGACGAACTCGTCCGGCAGGCTCCCGCCGGACGCCTCCGCCACGGCCCGGGCGGCCGCCAGCTTGCGGCCCGAGGGGACGTGGTCGCCGGGGCCGAGGACCAGGCCGATGCGCTCGTGGCCGAGCGAGGCGAGATGCCGCCAGGCCTGCTCGACGGCGACGGCGTCGTCGCAGGCGACGCACGGGAAGTCGAGACCGTCGATGGAGGCGTTGATCAGGACCACGGGGATGTTGCGCTCGGCCAGTTGCCGGTAGTGGTCGTGCGGCGCGTCGGCCTGGGCGAACAGTCCGCCGGCGAACACCACTCCGGACACCTGCTGCTGGAGCAGGAGCTCCACGTAGTCGGCCTCGGAGACGCCGCCCTGCGTCTGGGTGCACAGCACCGGCGTCAGCCCCTGCTGGGCCAGCGCGCCGCCGATCACCTCCGCGAACGCCGGGAAGATCGGGTTCTGCAGCTCCGGCAGCACCAGGCCCACCAGTCGGGCGCGCTCACCGCGCAGTTGGGTCGGCCGCTCGTAGCCCAGCACGTCCAGCGCGGTCAGCACGGACTGCCGGGTCGCCTCGGACACACCGGGCTTGCCGTTGAGGACGCGGCTGACCGTGGCCTCGCTGACTCCCACCTTCTTGGCCACCTGGGCAAGTCGTCGTGTCATGCACGCAAGGCTAGCGCAAGTCGCGCAAGCGGGTTGCGCGATCGCCCGCTCCGGGCGGGGTCAGCGACGCAAGCCGTTGCAATCGAGCGCAAGCCGCAATCCGTGCGGGCCGTCACCAGCGGGCGGGTCCGCGGTCGTCAGTCGTGCGTGGCCGCCAGGTAGATCCGCTGCGCCACCTCCAGCGCGGTCGCCGCGAAGGCGCGGACACGGGGTGTGTTGCCGGACTTCGGCCAGACCGGGGCCCAGTCGACGGGGGGTGCGTCGGTGAGGGGCAGGCAGACGATGTCGGGGCGGGCGTAGAAGCGGGTGACCTGGGCCCCGACGATGAAGCCGCCCTTGCCCGCGCCGATGAGCTGCAAGGCCTCCTGGAAGGTGTGGAACTCGGCACCGTAGGTGATCTGCTGCCCCAGGTGGGTGCGTTCGGGGTGGCGGTCGGTGAGCCAGTCGCCGGGGACGGCTCCGGCCAGTCTGAGGAGCGGGATGCCGGCGAGATCCTCCGTGGTGACGGAGGACCGCCCGGCGAGGGCGTGACCGGCCGGTACGGCGAGCATGCGGGGCTCGGAGATGAGCACAGGGCCGATCACGAGGTCGGGTGCGTCCACCGGCAGGCTCAGCACCAGCAGGTCCACCTCCCCCTCGCGCAGCCGGGGCAGCGCGTCGGCCACCTGCGACTCACGGACGTGGACCCGGCAGCCGGGGTCGCGTTCGTGGAACAGGTCGGCGGCCTGGTGGACGACCTGCCCCGCCGCCGCGCCGACGAAGCCCACCCGCAGTTCCGCCAGGGGGCCGCGCACGGACGCGATGGCGCGTTCCAGCCCCTCCTGGATCTTCTCGTAGGCCGGCCGGAGGTCCTCGTGGAGCCGATGGCCGAGGGGGGTGAGGCGGACCCGGCGGTTGGTGCGGTCGAACAGGGGCGCGCCGACACGTCGTTCGAGAGCCTTGATCGTCTGGCTGATCCGGCCGGTGCTGACGTGCAGCCGGGCGGCCGTACGCCCGAAGTGCAGCTCCTCGGAGAGGACGAGGAAGGCCTCCAGTTCGAGACGTTCCAGCATCCCCGTGCCCCCGTCCGGCTCGACGTTCCTTCGTTGAGTCCTGCTAAACGAGCCTTACCGTATCGAACGTTGTTCGCCACGCGCCGATGGCCGAATCTGATCGGGACGGCGCCGCTCCGGTCGTACGGGCGGCGCCACTTGACGGATACAGCGAGTTCAGGAGCGCCTCATGGGCAAAATCGTCGCCCTCACCTACGTGTCACTCGACGGCGTCATCGAGAGCCCGGTGTGGACCGGCCCGTACTTCAACGCCGACCACGCCAAGTACGCGCACGGTCAGCTCTTCGCGGCCGACGCCCTGCTGCTGGGCCGGGCCACCTACGAGGGCATGGCCGCCGCCTGGCCCCGTATGGAGGAGTCGGAGGGGGAGTTCGCGGTGCGGATGAACACCCTGCCGAAGTACGTGCCCTCCGGCACCCTCCGGCAGGAGCAGGCGACCTGGAACGCCACGGTGCTGACCGGCGACCTCGCCACCGAGGTCGCCGCGCTCAAGGAGCGGCACACCAAGGACGTCCTGGTCTACGGCAGCGGCGACCTGGCCCTGTCCCTGATCGAACTCGGGCTCGTCGACGAACTCAAGCTGTGGCTGCACCCGGTGGTCGTCGGCAAGGGCAAGCGCCTCTTCCCGGAGGGCGCCCCGGCCTCGAACTGGAAGCTCGCCGCCACACACGCCTTCGCCACCGGTGCCGTCGTCCTGGACTACCGGCCGGCGGACGCCGACTGACGCCTGACGTCTGCCCTTCCATCCTTCCATCGAAAAATCCAAGGAAAGAGAGAACACCATGAGAAAGATCGTCGCGGGCCTGTTCATGTCGCTGGACGGTGTCGTCGAGGCACCGGAGAAGTGGAGCATGCCGTACAGCACTCCGGAGACGACGCAGGCTCTGATGCGGCTGTTCGACGACGCCGACGCGGCGCTGCTGGGCCGCACCACCTACGAGGAGTGGAGCGCGTTCATCCCGCACGTCACCAACGAGCAGGTGCCGACCGCCGACTGGATGAACGCCTCCCCCAAGTACGTCGTCTCCACCACGCTGACGGGCGTCGACGGGTGGCACAACAGCCACCTCGTCACGGGTGACGACATCGTCGGCCGGATCAGGGCCCTCAAGGAGCAGCCCGGTGGCACCATCAACGTCGGTGGCAGTATCAGCCTGGTCCGGTGGCTGATGGCCAACGACCTCCTCGACGACCTGTACCTGCAGATCCTGCCGGTCGTCGCGGGCGCCGGGCGCACGCTCGCCGACGGCGAGCAGATCCCCATGACGCTGGTCTCCACCCGTGCCTTCGCCAACGGGGTCATCGAGGCCCACTACACGCCTCTCCCCCGTTGACGGCGGCGTCGGCCGTCTCGTACAGGGCTCGCAGGAAGGCCCGCACCGCCGGTGTCGCACGCTCGGTGGGCCACAGCGGGCCGTAGTCGATGGTCGACGCACGGACGGACATGGCGGCAGCTTCCTTTGGGGCACGGCTAGTTACGGCCTTCATGATCGGTAACCTTGCCGGTCGGCGGAAGGAGGCACATTGATGTCACGGAGTCACACCCTTGTCACCGAGACGGTCCGGGACGAGGCGTGCCCGCTCACCGAGGTGCTCGACCGCGTCGCGGGGAAGTGGAGCATCGGCATCCTGATCGCCGCCGCCCACGGGCCGGTGCGTTTCACGGAGTTGGAGCGTGCCGTCCACGGCATCAGCAGGCGCATGCTCACGCTCAACGTGCGCCGCCTTGAGCGGGACGGGCTGCTCGTGCGCACGGTGTACCCGACCGTGCCACCCAAGGTCGAGTACGGCATCACGCCCATGGCCCGGGAGCTGTACGCGTCGCTGACCGGGCTGGTGGACTGGGCCGAACGCCATCGGTCCGCGATCTCCGAGGCGCGGGCGGCGTACGACGCGGGGGCGGAAGGGGCCTGATGGTGTCGGACTACCAGCGGGAGCTGCGGAACCGGTTCCTGTCCGTGCCGGAGGTTCCCGCGCCGCCTCCGTGGCGCCGGGTGTGGGACCGCCGTATGCCGATCGGCGGCCTGTTGTGCGTCGGCTTCGCCGTCGACCCGGGGAGCGGACGGGATCTCGTCCTGGTGGAATCCTCTGCCGGGCTGGGGCTGTTCGACGCGGAGACCGGGCAGAAGCTGGCCCGTGACCGCGACCCCGACCACGACGGCCCGGAGTGGGAGCGGGACCTGACCTGCCCGGGCATCGGGCCGCTGGCCGGGACCCCGGTGCGGATGGCCGGGCTGTACGGCGGCGGCCTGCACACCGGCGCGTCCGGCGGCTGGGGCGTCGAGGTCGTCAGCCCGCAGTGGCCGCACCACCGGGTGCTGCTCTCCCACGGCGCCTCGATGCCCTACCGCGAGCCGCACGGCGAGGGCTGGTGGCACATCTTCGACGCCGACTACTCCACGCTGCGCGCCGCCGGCTTCTCCCCCTCCGGCCGCACCCTGGCCGTCGCCACGAGCAGCGACCTCACCCTGTGGACCCGCCCGGCACCGTAGATCGTTCGCGCGGATCAGGCGACGTTTCCGGCGACTCCGGTACGGCCGTCCGGGACTCCCTCGAGGGTGACGATGACCTGCTCGCGGATGTGCTCCCCGAGCACGCCCGCCAGCGCGTCGGTGACACCGGCGACCAGGCGGGCCGGGGCGTCGGGCACCTCGGCGACGTGGTAGGCGGCCTCGCGCATGCTGAGCGTGACGCGCGGGGCGTCCTTGCCGGTCGGGACGCCGCCGATGCCGCGCCGGTGCTGCGGGACGCCGATCAGGTCGACGCCGACCAGGCGACGGAAACCGTCCCCGTAGACCGCGCCGACCGCGTCGGTCAGGGCACTGATGAGCTGGGGTTCGACCGTTCCGTCGAGGGCTTCGTCGCGGATGTACACGGTGAAGTGGGGCATGGTGGATCTCCGTTCACGTCGATGGGTAACATGCGGAGCAATTCGCTTTGCAAGTAAAGCATCTTTGATTCCAAAGATAAATCCCCTCCGAGGAAGGTGCCGCCATGTCCACGCCCGAGAAGCCCGCGGCGGACGGCACCGACGGCCCGGACGACGCCGTACGGGAACTGCTGCTGCTGATGCCCCGTCTGGTGAGCCGCGCCAAGAAGATCCCCGTCCCCGAGGTCCTGCGGTCCTTCCCGCTGGCGCCGCGTCACCTGTCGCTGCTGGCCTGTCTGCTGCTCGACGGGCCGATGACGGTGAACGAGCTGGCCGCGCGGCTCGAGGTCGCGCCCACCACGGCCAGCCTGCTCGTCGGCGAACTCAACCGGATGGGCATCCTGGACCGGCGCGAGGACGAGACGGACCGGCGCCGCCGCATCATCACCATCGCCGCCGACCAGGAGCCCGCGATCACCGCCTGGCTCGCCCCTGGCGCGGCCGCGTGGCGCAAGGCCCTCACGCCCCTCACCCCGGACCAGCGCCGCCTGTTCGTGGACACACTGCTCGCCTACGAGGCCGCGGTGGAGGAGGAGCGCCAGGGCTGAGGGCGCCGCGGCGGGGTGCCCGCATCCACTGGAATCAGGGCTCCAGCGGTGCGACCGGACGCTCGAAGAACGTCTCCAGGACGACCGTGGCCTCGGTGCCGCTGACGCCGTCGATCGCATGCAGGCGACGCAGCACGTCCTGGAGCTGGCGGGTCGTGGCCGTTCTGACCTTGACGAGCACGGAGGCGCTGCCCGCGATGACATGGGCCTCCTGGATCTCGGACACCGCGGCGAACCGGTCGGCGGAGTCACCGATCCACGCGGTGGAGTGCACCTGCACATAGGCGAGGACGCCGCCGCCGACGGCCTCGGGGTCCACCTCGACGGTGGTGCGGCGGATCACGCCCCGCTCGCGCAGCTTGCGCACCCGCTCGTGGGCGGCGCCCGCCGACAGACCGACGGCCTGGCCGAGGGCGGCGTACGACTGGGCGGCGTCCTGCTGCAGCAGGGCGATCAGCTGTCGGTCGATGTGATCCACATCCCATCCCTTCATTCAGTCGATCGGAGTGACGACCATACAGGGTCCTGCAATACTCCGGATCGACCGAACAGCATTCACTGTCCAGGGATGTGACGCTCCATGACCTTCACCGAGCCGTACGAGATCCTCGACGACCGCTTCCGCACCGGCCGCTGCGCCAACGGCGACTCGCGCCTGGAGGTCCTGCACAGCGGCTGCCGCTGGGCGGAGGGGCCGATCTATGTGCCGGCCTGGCGGCAGCTGATCTGGAGCGACATCCCCAACGACCGCATGCTGCGCTGGGACGAGGCCACCGGAGCCGTGAGCGTCTTCCGCTCCCCCGCCGGGTACCCCAACGGCAACACCCTCGACGCCCAGGGCCGGTTGATCACCTGCGAGCAGGGCAACCGCCGGGTGACCCGTACCGAGCACGACGGCACGATCACCGTGCTCGCCTCCCACTGGCAGGGCAAGCGACTCAACAGCCCCAACGACGCGGCCGTGAAGTCGGACGGCGCGATCTACTTCTCCGACCCGGACTTCGGCATCACCAGCGACTACGAGGGCCACCGCGCCGAGTCGGAGATCGGCTCCTGCAACGTGTACCGGATCGCCCCGGAGACCGGGGACGTCGACCTGGTCGCCGACGACGTGGAGGCACCCAACGGGCTCGTGTTCTCCGCCGACGAACGGCAGTTGTACGTCTCGGACACGCGCGGCGGGAAGATCCGCGTGTACGACGTACGGCCCGACGGCACGCTCTCGCGCGGGGACGTCTTCGCCGAGATCGCGCCGGGCGGCACCGGCCGTTTCGACAACCTCCGCTTCGACGACGGCGGCCGGCTGTGGGCCGCCGCGATGGCGGACGGGGTGCACTGCTACGACCCGGACGGCACGCTCATCGGCCGGCTGAAGGTGCCCGGTGTGGTGGCGAACATCGCGTGGGGCGGCGCCAAGCGCAACCGGCTGTTCATCGCCGCCGACACGACCCTGTACTCCCTCGTCATGGGCGTCACCGGCACCCACCCGACCGGCCCCGGCCACCGCCTCTGGCAGTGACCCCTCGCGTGCGGCCGGATCTTTGCGCTCCGCCCCGAGGCGCCCTCGTCACGCGCGGCGGCTCCCCGTAGCGTGACGGGGCCAGCCCCTTTCGAGCCTTCGGGAGCCCCTGATGGACCATGCGCGACCTCTGGTGATCGACCCCACCGGCCGCGACATCCACGGCGAGGCCGCCCGTATCCGCGCCCGCGGCCCCGCCGCCCTCGTCGAACTCCCCGACGGCGTCGCGGCCTGGGCGGTCGGCAGCCCCGACCTGCTCAGGCGGCTGCTCACCGACCCGCGGGTGTCCAAGAACCCGCGGCTGCACTGGCAGCGCTGGATCGACGGCGAAGTGTCCCCGCAGTGGCCGCTGTTCACCTGGGTCGCGGTGCAGAGCATGTTCACCGCGTACGGCACCGATCACAAGCGGCTGCGCCGGCTGGTCGCCAAGGCGTTCACCGCCCGACGCACCGCCGCACTCCAGCCACGTGTCGAGGAGATCACCAAGACGCTGCTCGACGGCGTCGAGGAGACGGCCCGGCGCAGTGAAGTGGTCGATCTGCGCGAGGAGTTCTGCTATCCACTGCCGATCCAGGTGATCAGCGAGCTGCTGGGCGTGCCGGAGGAGCTGGGCGCCGAGCTGCGGGCCGTGGTGGACGGTGTGTTCCACACCTCGGCCTCGCCGGAGGAAGTCACCGACATCTACCAGCGGTTCTACGCCGTCCTCGGCGAACTCGTCGCGTTCAAACGGCGCTCCCCGGGCGACGACCTCACCTCGGCGCTGATCTCCGCCCGCGACGACGAGGACGCATCCCGGCTGAGCGAGCAGGAGCTGCTGGACACCCTGATGCTGGTGATCGGCGCCGGGCACGAGACCACCGTCAACCTCATCGACAACGCCATCCACCTGCTGCTCACCCACCCCGACCAGCTCGCGCACGTCCGGTCCGGCCGGGTCGGCTGGCAGGACGTCGTCGAGGAGGCGCTGCGCGTGGAGGCGCCGGTGGCGAGCCTGCCGCTGCGGTACGCCGTGGAGGACCTGGTGCTGAGCGAGTTCGGCGGACCCGAAGGCGTGGTGATCGCCAAGGGAGAGGCCATCCTCGCCTCGTACGCCGCCGCGGGCCGCGACCCGGGCCGGTACGGCGCCGACGCCGACGCCTTCGACGTCACCCGGGCCGACAAGGAGCATCTCGCCTTCGGCCACGGCGTGCACTACTGCCTGGGCGCGCCGCTGGGCCGCCTGGAGGCGTACACCGCCCTGCCCGCCCTGTTCGACCGCTTCCCCGGCCTGCGGCTCGCCGTACCGGCCGAGGAACTCCTGCCGGTGGACTCCTTCATCTCCAACGGCCATCGCAGTCTGCCGGTCCGGCTGTCCTGATCAGCCGGGCCGGCGCCCGGGAGCACGCGCCGCGAGCGCTTCGAGCAGCAGGTCCACCGCGTCCTCGAAGGCGCTGTCCGCCATGGCGGGCAGTTCCTCCCGTACGGCGGTCAGGGCCGGGTGGGTCGCGGGGTCCAGGTCCTGGTAGACCTCGCGCCAGGCCCGCTCGTCGGCCTCGCGCCGCTCACGGGGCAGCGCATGGAACGCCGCCTCGGTCGCGGCGTTGCTGAGCACGGTGTCGATGAAGGCCAGGTACATCCGCGTGGCCCGCTCGGGCTCGAAGCCCGCGGACAGCAGCAGGCCGATGCCCGCCTCCACGGCCTTGATCTCGTTGCGCCGCCGGGTCACCCGGTGCGCGGCGAGCGCGGCCGCCCGTGGGTGCGCGAGATAGCCGTCCCGGACCCGCAGGGCGATCTCCCGCAGCGAGGCCACCCAGTCGTCCCCGGGCACGAACCCTTCCATCGCGTTGCCGATGAGCCGGTCGGACAGGGCGAGCACCAGGTCGTCGGTGTCGTGGAAGTAGCGGTACAGCGCGGTCGGATCGCAGCCCAGGGCGGCGCCGAGCCGCCGTACGCTCAGCGCCTCCTGCCCGTGCGCGCCGATCAGCCGCAGAGTGGTGTCCACGATGAGGTCCTCCGACAGCAGGACACCGGAGGCGGTGGGCCGCCGTCGACGGCGTTCCGACGGAACACGGCTCGCCATGGTGTGCTCCTCCCTCGCGCCGCTCCTTGCAGTGAACGCCCTCGCCTCCCTTACGTCAACAGGGTTGACCCAATCCGGCGGCGGGTTGTTCGATCGCAGTCCCGCGCGGCTCTTCCCCCACATCAGCGCCCCCGTCGTCCTGCGAGGAGCCCTCATGTCGTCCACGCCCTCTTCCCCTCCCCCGCCCGTCCTGCGCCGTTCTCTCGGCGTCCTGGACGGCGTCGCGCTCGCCGCGTCCAGCACGGCCGCCACCACCAGCATCGGCATCGGCATGGGGGCGGTGGCGTCCGTGGTGGGCCCGCAGGCCCCGGCGCTGTTGCTGCTGGCGTTCCTGCCGGTGCTCGGCATCGCCGTCGCCTACGCCCGCCTCAACCGCTCGGAGCCCAACTGCGGCAGCGGCTATGTATGGGTGGGCAGGTCCCTCGGCCCCTGGCTCGGATTCCTGACGGGCTGGGTCGTCCTGGTCGCCTCGATCGTCTTCTGCGCCTACACCAGCGCGGTGATGGGCTCGACGGTGCTGATGCTGGCGAACAAGGCGGGCCTGCACACCGTCGCCGGTACAGTCCTCGATCCGGCGTCCACCGGTGTCAGTACGGCGGTCGGCCTGGTGGTGCTGCTCGCTCTGGCCGCGGTCACGGTCACCGGGCTGCGGGCCGCGACACGGCTGCAGTTCTGGCTGCTGGTGTTCGAGTACGCGGTGCTGCTGGCCTTCTGCGGCTGGGCCCTGGTCAGCGGCGACCACGCCTTCTCCTGGTCCTGGTTCGACCCGTTCGCGATCTCCGACGGCACCGCGTTCGCGCAGGGCATGGTCCTGGCGGTGTTCTTCTTCTGGGGCTGGGACGCGGCCTTCAGCGTCACCGAGGAGACCAGGAGCGCGGGCGACAGCGCCCGGGGCGGCTTCATCGCCCTGTTCGCCATGCTCGGCCTGTTCCTGTTCTGCTCGGTGGCCTTCCAGCGCGAGATGAGCCTGGCCGAGCTGGTCCGCAACGGCCCGCAGGCGCTGCCCCACCTCGGCGCGAAGCTGGCCGACGAGCCCTGGGCGACGCTGCCGCTGCTCGCCCTGATGTTCTCGGCCGTGGCCTCCGTCCAGGCCACCCTGATCCCCACCGCACGCGGGCTGCTGGCCATGGGCCGCGACCGCACGATGGGCCGGGTGTGGACACGCGTACACCCCCGCTACGGCACCCCCGCCACCGGAACGGTGATCGTGCTGGGCGTGGCCGCCGCGATCGCGGTGCTCGCCGTGGCCCTGCCCCGGCTGAGCGACATGCTGCTCGCCGCCGTCAACGCCATCGGCCTGGTGGTCGCCCTCTACTACGGCCTCACCGCGCTCGCCTGCGCGGTCCGCTTCCGCACCGCCCTGCGCGAGGGCCCGCGCGAGGCACTGCTCGCGGTCGTCGTGCCCGCCGCGTCCGGCCTGGTCCTGCTCGGTCTCGGCACCTATCTCGCACACTCGTACCTGACCATGAGCGACCACTTCGCCCTCAGCCCGGACAACGGCTGGTTCATGTTCTGTCTGCCCGCGGTGATCGTCCTCGCCGGCCTCGTCATGGCCGCCGTCGCCAAGTACGTCCGCCGCTCGCCGTACTTCGCCACCGGGCGCGGCACCGACGCCGACGCCCTGACCCTTCCGATGGACCGCACCGCGGTCTGAACCACCCACTGGAGCACAACATATGACGCACCCTCAGACCACGGGCCCCGCCGACCTCGTCCTCACCGGAGGCCCGGTCCACACCGTCGACCCGGCCCGCAGCCGCGCCACCTCGGTGGCCGTGCGCGGCGGGCGGATCGTCGCCGTCGGCCATGACGAGGTCCGCGAGCTGATCGGTGCCGGGACCGAGGTCGTCGACCTGGCCGGGAAGCTGCTGCTGCCCGGCTTCCAGGACGCGCATGTGCATCCGCAGGGCGCGGGCCTCGAGCTGGGCCTGTGCCACCTCGGCGACACCACGGACGCGGCGGAGTACCTGCGCAGGATCGGCGAGTACGCCGCCACGCACCCGGACGTGGAGTGGATCACGGGTGGCGGCTGGTCCCTGGAGGCGTTCCCCGGCGGGGCGCCCACGGCCGCCGCGCTCGACGCGGTCGTACCGGACCGGCCGGTGTTCCTGCCCAACCGCGACCACCACGGCGCCTGGGTCAACAGCCGGGCGCTGGAGCTGGCCGGCCTCGACGCCCGCACCCCTGACCCGGCCGACGGGCGCATCGAGCGCGACACCGAGGGCCGGCCCACCGGCATGCTCCAGGAAGGCGCGGTCGACCTCGTGGGCCGGCTGGTGCCCGACCCGACACCCGAGGAGCAGCTCACCGGACTGCTGCGCGCCCAGGGCGTGCTGCACTCGTACGGCGTGACGGCCTGGCAGGACGCGATCGTAGGCGCGTACACGAACATGACGGACCCGGCGCCCGCCTACCAAACCGCTCTGGAGCGCGGGCTGTTGACCGCGCGGGTGGTCGGGGCGCTGTGGTGGGACCGGGAGCGGGGTGCCGAGCAGATTCCCGAACTGGTGGAGAGGCGCCGGGAGTTGAGCCGGGGCCTGTTCCGGGCGGGCACGGTGAAGATCATGCAGGACGGCATCGCGGAGAACGGCACCGCCGCGCTGCTCGACCCCTATCTCACCGGCTGCGGCTGCGCCTCGGACAACAGCGGCATCAGCTTCGTGGCTCCGGGCGAGCTGAAGAAGCATGTCACCGAGCTGGACGCGCTGGGCTTCCAGGTGCATTTCCACGCGCTCGGCGACCGGGCCGTGCGGGAGGCGCTCGACGCGGTGGAGGCGGCCCGCGCCGCGAACGGATGGCGGGACACCCGGCACCACCTCGCCCACCTCCAGGTCGTCCACCCGCACGACGTGCCGCGGTTCCGGGAGCTGGGCGCGAGCGCCAACCTCCAGATGCTGTGGGCCGCGCACGAGCCGCAGATGGACGAGCTGACGCTGCCGTTCCTCGGGCCCGAACGCGGCGCGTGGCAGTACCCGTTCGGCGATCTGCTGCGCGCCGGGGCCACTCTCGCGGCGGGCAGCGACTGGCCGGTCAGCAGCCCGGACCCGCTCCAGGCCCTGCATGTCGCCGTCAACCGGGTGGAGCCCGGCGCGCCGCAGGGCACGCCGGTGTTCCTGCCCGGACAACGCCTGGACCTCGGCACGGCCGTCGCCGCGTACACGGCGGGCAGCGCGTACGTGAACCACCTCGACGACATCAGCGGCAGCATCACCGTGGGCAGGGCCGCCGATCTCGTGGTCCTCGACCGGGACCCGTTCGCGGGCCCGGCCGAGGAGATCGCGGCGACGCGCGTGCAGCAGACGTTCGTGGCGGGGCGGCGGGTGTACGCGGCGCCTGACGCCTGACCTACGCCGTGAGCTGCCGGACCGGGCTTCCCGCGAGGAACGCGGTGATGTTCTGAACGGCCTCGGTGAAGAAGGTGCGGTAGTTGCCCTCGGTGACATAGCCGAGGTGCGGGGTGGCGAGGACGTTCGGCAGGGTGCGCAGGGGGTCGTCGGCGGGCAGGGGCTCGGTGTCGAAGACGTCGAGTCCGGCGCCGGCGATCCAGCCCTCGCGCAGGGCGCGCAGCAGCGCGGTGCGGTCGACGACGGCGGCGCGGGAGGTGTTGACCAGGTACGCGTGCGGCCGCATGGCACGCAATTCGGGTTCGCCGAGCAGCCCGCGCGTGCGGTCGGACAGCACCAGGTGCACGGACACGAAGTCGCTGCGACGCAACAAGTCCTCCTTGTCCGCGGCGAGTTCGGCGCCCGCCTCGGTAGCCCGTTCGGCGGTGAGGTGCTGGCTCCAGGCCAGCACGTCCATGCCGAACGCCTGGGCGATACGTGCCACGCGGCCGCCGATCCTGCCGAGTCCCAGCAGACCCAGGGTGCGGCCGTGCAGGTCCTGGCCGACGGTGGACTGCCAGGGGCCGCCCTCGCGCAGGGCGCGGTTCTCGGCGGTCACCTGCCGGGCGAGGCCCAGCAGCAGCGCCCAGGTCAGCTCCACGGGCGGGGTCGCGCTGCTCGCCGTACCGCAGACGGTCACTCCGGCGGCGGCCGCGGCGGCGACGTCGATGGAGGCGTTGCGCCGGCCGGTGGTCACCAGCAGCCGCAGGCGGGGCAGCCGGCTCAGCAGCTCTGCGTCGAAGGGGGTGCGCTCGCGCATCGCGACGACGATCTCGCAGTCCACCAGCGCGGCCACCAGCTCGTCGCGGTCCGCGAGGTGCTCACGCAGGACGCGGACCTCGGCCTTTCCGTCGAGCGGGCTCCAGTCGGCCATGCGCAGGGCGGCGTCCTGGTAGTCGTCCAGTACCGCGCAGCGGAGGGTCATACGGGCTTCCTGTCCGTGGTCGGTCCGCCCGTGGGACGCGGGCGGAGACGGGCATGTGGTCGTGGACGGGCACGACAGGGGCGCGCCCCGGGTGCACGATAGGTGACGTGGCCGACTATCTGCTGTCCCTCAGCGAACCGGAGATCGCGCGCTACCGGCTGATGGCCGAGGCCGCCGAGCGCCGCGAACGTGATCTGTGGCGGGCCGCCGGGGCGGTGCCCGGCGCGCGGATCGCCGATGTGGGGTGCGGTCCGGGCGCGATCTCCCTACGGCTGGCCGGCCTGGCCGGTCCGGAGGGTGCCGTGTGGGCCGTGGACCGGGACGAGGGCGCCCTCACGACCGCCTCGGCCCTCGCCGAGCGGGCCGGGGTCGCGGTGCACACGCTCGCCGGCGACGCCGTCGCGACCGGGTTGCCCGCCGGGACCTTCGACCTGGTGATGCTGCGGCATGTGCTCGCGCACAACGGCGGCCGGGAGCAGGCCGTCGTCGACCATCTGGCCACCCTGGCGCGGCCGGGCGGCGGTGCGGTGTACCTGGTCGACGTCGACATGCGCGACTTCCGCGTGCGCGGAGCCCCCGAGGTCCTGCTGGACCTGGAGGACCGCTACCGCGAACTGCACCGGCGCCGCGGCAACGACCTCACCGTCGGCAGCCGCCTCGACGAACTCCTCACCGCCGCCGGCCTCGAAGTCGCCGCCTACGAGGGCCACATCGAGGTCGTCACACCCCCGCCCGGCATGCGCGGCCCCGCCTGGGCGGCCCGCGACGCCCTCGTCGCGGAGGGTCTGGCGGGACCGGAGGAACTCGCCCGCTGGGACGAGGCGTTCCGTCGCATGGAGCGGGACCCGGGCGACATCCGCGTCTTCGCCGCCCACTTCGTGGCGTACGGCCGCCGCCCCTGACCCGGAACCCCTCACCGCTCCTCGGGCCCGTACAGCGCGCTGTCCGCTCCGGTGGCCCAGGCCCAGTACCGGTCGCCGTAGGACCAATGCCACCACTCGGTCGGGTAGTTGACCAGCCCGGCCGCGGTGAGCGCGGCCGCGAGCATACGGCGGATGGCACGCGCCTCCGGCCCGATACCCGGGGCGTCGGTGCAGCAGGCGCCGTCGCTGTCCTCGGGGCTCGCGTTCATCCTTGTGCCCAGGTCGAGTTCGCGCCCGTCGGCGGACAGGAGGGTCAGGTCCACGGCGGCGCCCGCGCTGTGGGGAGCGTTTCCTGCGCAAGGCGGCGTAGGGCTGTCCCCCGTTCCGGGCTTGGGGTGGGCCGGATCGTTTCCCGTGGGAAGCGAAAATAGCGTGGGGCCATGACCTCGACTCTGCGTAAGCGCCTCGCCGTCGCCATCGGTGTCGCCATGCTGTTCACCGCCGGGGCGACCAGCGGCGTCGCTCGGTCCGCGGGTGCCTCTCCTGCTGAGCAGTTGCGCCGGGACACCGCAGCGATCCATGCCCTCGGGGTCAGCGGGGTGCAGGCTCGCGTGATCGGGCCCGACGGCCGGCAGTCGGTCGCCACCAGCGGTACCGCCGACCTCGGCACCGGCCGACCGGTGCCCGCCGACGGCTACTTCCGCATGGCCAGCACGTCCAAGACGCTGGTCGCCACCGTGGTCCTCCAACTGGAGGCGGAGGGCAGGCTGTCCCTCGACGACACGGTCGACCACTGGCTGCCGGGCGTGGTCCGGGGCCACGGCAACGACGGCAGGCGCATCACCGTCCGCCAACTGCTCCAGCACACCAGCGGCATCCACGACGACCTGCCCGGATACACCACGCCGGAGGAGTACTACGAGCAACGCCACGACCTCTACAGCGCCGAGCAGTTGATCGCCCGCGCCATGGCCCACGCACCCGACTTCCGGCCCGGCAAGGGCTGGGCGTACTCCAACACCGGCTACGTCCTGCTCGACCTGATCGTCCAGAAGGCCACCGGCCGACCCGCCCACCAGGAGATCGAGGACCGCATCCTTCGCCCGCTCGGCCTGCACGGCACCAGGTGGATGGGCGTCTCGCCCGGCCTCCCCGAGCCTCACGCCCGGGCCTACCAGCTCTTCGGCCCCGACGCCCGGGTGGACGTCACCGACCAGATACCGGTGGGCCACGAGAACCTCTCGTGGGTCACGACCACGCGGGACGAGAACGTCCTCCTCCGCGCCCTGCTAGGCGGCCGACTGCTCCCGGCACGGCAACTTGCCGAGATGCGGCAGACCGTCGCCGTCAGCGCGGACGTCCAACAGCTCTGGCCCGGCGGCCGCTACGGTCTCGGCCTGGTCGAACGCCCCCTCACCTGCGGAGGAACGTACTGGAGCCATGAGGGCGGGGACGGCGGCTACATCACCCTCAACGGCGTCACCGACGACGGCAGGCGCAGCGCCGTGGTCTCCATGTCCGAGGCCCGCGGCGACACCCCGCACCACATCCTGGAACAGGAGAACGCGGCCAGTGCCCTCATCGACCACGCGTTGTGCGCCGGGGCCCGCAGGACCTAGGGCCTGTCGTTTGGATCATGCCGGCGTCGCGGGGCCTGGCACGCACTCCCCCACTGCCTTAAGGGCGTGGGGGGACCCCCAGCGGCGTTGTCGTCGGTTGCCGACTCCCCCACGCTCGAATCGAGCTCGCGCGGGGGGACCCCCATCGCGTCGACTCCCTCCTCCGCCTTGCAGCTGCACGCACCAGACCCCGCTCGACCCGGCCAAGAAGCGCAGTCCCTATCAGCCGACCTGATCCAAACGACAGGCCCTAGGGCCGGTCTTCCCAGGGCTCGTGGCGCCGCAAAGCCGCATCCTCCGCAATGCCGAGCCGCCGGGCCGCTGCGCGCCTCTCACGGACCTGTGACCAGGTGCGAGGGCGGAATCCAGGGCCGCCGCATCCGCAGGAGTGGAATGTGAGCCCGGCAAGGAGCACCGCTTCCAGGGCCTTCCATGCCTGGCTGTCGCGCCGCGGGGGGACCGCCAGGTCGTACCCGGCGTCGATCATCGGCCGGCGGCAGCGCGGGCAGGGATGCTCACGAGGCGGCGTCCCGTTCTGCTTGTACGACGAACGACACGCCAGGCAGACGTAGTGAACCTTGTAGGGCATCGCATACCGGCACATGCCCACAGGCTATTGCGCCGGGCGCGGCCACCGCTGACATTTCCGGGCGAGGCCCACGGGTCAGGTCCCCACATGCGCCGGCTTCTCGGGCGAAGACCCCCCGGCAGACCGCCCCACGAAGTCCAGGATGTACGGCATCGCCTCCCGCAGCGTGGCGAAGTGGCGGTGCACTCCCGTCACCGGCTCAGCCGTGTTGACGCCCCACACCGTCATCCCGGCAGCCAGTCCCGACCGCACGCCGGACGCGGCGTCCTCGATGACGAGGCAGTCGTGCGGGTCGGCGCCCAGCAGGGCGGCCGCGTGGAGGTAGGGCATCGGTGAGGGCTTGCCCTCCTCGACGGTGGCCGCGTCGACGACCAGGGCGGGGTCGGGCAGGCCGGTGCGCCGGAACCGGCCGCGCACGCGGTGTTCGTAGTTGGAGGTCACCAGCGCCCAGGAGCCGGGCGGAAGTGCGGCAAGGAGTGCGCAGGCGCCGTCGAAGGCCGTGTAGGTGCCGTGGCGGACGTCCTCGTCCTCCAGGTCGTGCAGGGCGGTGAGGCACGTGTCGGGGTCGCGGTCCGGGGCGACTTGGGCGAAGGTCTCGGTCGGGCGGGTGCGCAGCGCCACCGCGTGGACCTCTTCCGGGTCGAGCCCGTACCGCCGTGCCCAGGTGTGCCACACCCGGCGCTGGTTGGCGACGGCGTCGATCAGGGTGCCGTCGACGTCGAACAACACGTACCTCGGGCGGGTCGCCCCCATGGCTGCGTCTCTCACGGGCCGATCATGTCAGGGGCTTCGCGAGGGCGGCCCTCCGCACCCCTGGGGAACTCGCGGGTGGCGGCCGGCCTGGCCCCTGATGCCCCACAGGAAGCGCCGGCCGAAGCCTTGACGCCCCACAAGAAGCGCCGGCCGAACCCCGGTTGCCCCACAGGAAGCACGCACACCTCTTGACGTGCCCACGGCAGCGTTCCTAGCGTAGCAAGCGCTTTCCCTCTCGTGTGTCTTGAGCCCGCACCTCACCCGCCTGCACCCCAGGCGACCACGGAGAAGGACGAGGACCCCTTCATGAAACCGATGTCATCGCTGTCGCTGCTGGCATGCGCCGGCCTGGCGCTCGGCGCCGTCGTGGCGCTGCCCGGCGCCGCCGCGACGGCCGCCCCGACCCGCTACGAGGCCGAGAGCGCGCCCGCTGTCTGCGACGGCACCATCGACACCAAGCACGCCGGATACTCCGGCACCGGCTTCTGCGACGGCCGCAACGCCACAGGCGCCGCACTGCAGTTCACCGTGAACGCCGCCGAGGCCGGCACCGCGACCCTGTCGGTCCGGTTCGCCAACGGCACGACCACCGCCCGGCCCGCGACCCTCACGGTGAACGGCACCTCCGCCGGAACGCCGTCGTTCGAGGGCACCGGCACCTGGACGGCATGGACGACGAAGACACTCACCGTGCCGGTCGTCCAGGGCAGCAACACCATCCGGTTCAGCTCCACCACGGCGGCCGGCCTGCCCAACATCGACTACCTCGAGGCCGAGGTCAGCGGCACCACCACCCCGCCTCCGACCGGCAGCGCGCTCTACGTCGCCCCGAACGGCACCGACGGCGCGGCCGGCACGGCGGACGCCCCGACCACGCTCACCTCCGCGATCAGCCGCGTCGCCTCGGGCGGCACGATCTACCTGCGCGGCGGCACGTACAACCAGGCCACCACGGTCACGATCCCGGTCGGCAAGAACGGCACCGCTTCCGCGCGCACCACGCTGGCCGCCTACCCCGGCGAGACGCCGGTGCTCAACTTCTCGGCGCAGACCGAGAGTTCGTCGAACCGCGGACTCCAGCTGAACGCGTCGTACTGGCACATCCGCGGCCTCGTCGTCCAGCGGGCCGGGGACAACGGCATCTACGTCGGCGGCAGCAACAACGTCATCGAGCGCACGGTCACGCGCTTCAACCGGGACACCGGCCTCCAGCTCGGGCGCATCGCCTCGACCACCCCGAGCAGCGAGTGGCCGTCGAACAACCTGATCGTGAGCGCGGAGTCGCACGACAACGCCGACTCCGACGGCGAGGACGCCGACGGGTTCGCCGCGAAGCTCACCACCGGCCCCGGGAACGTGTTCCGCTACGCCGTCGCCCACAACAACATCGACGACGGCTGGGACCTGTACACCAAGCCGGACACCGGCCCGATCGGCCCGGTGACCATCGAGGACTCGCTGTCCTACAACAACGGCACCCTCAGCGACGGCTCCCAGGCCGGTGCCGGTGACCGCAACGGCTACAAGCTCGGCGGCGAGGACATCGCCGTCAACCACGTCGTGCGCCGCAGCATCGCCTACCGCAACGGCAAGCACGGGTTCACCTACAACAGCAACCCCGGCTCGATGGCGGTCTCCGGCAACGTCAGCGTCGACAACGGCGAGCGCAACTTCAACTTCGACGCAGGGACCTCGGTGTTCCGCGGCAACACCTCGTGCCGCAGCGCCAGCGGCACGAACGACCGGATCGTCGGCGACGCCGACAGCTCGAACCAGTTCTGGTCCGGCTCGAACGGCTCCCGGTGCACGACGTACGCCGGTGCCCTCGGCTGGTCCTTCGCCTCGGACGGCCGGCTGGCGGTGACCTTCGGCGGCCGCCCGGTCACGCTGTAGGACCGGCACCTTTAGCTCCCGGGCGGCCTCTCCACCCCACAGGCAGGGGCCGTCCGGGCCTCGGCACGTCCCTGAACAGGCAGACTGTACGGATGAGCGAATATCGCCCGGTGGACCGGGAACCTGCGCCCGAGCGGTACGGGCGCCTGCGTGTGCGTACCGACGATCTCGGCCCCGCCGAGTGGATCGGCAAGGGCCCCGCCGGGGCCGGGGCGTTCGGGACGGTGGCGGGTGTCGCCGCGCCCGGGTTCGCCGCGTACGCGCGGGTGCTGCATCCGGCGGAGCTCGACGAGCGGCCGGTGCGGTGGGACACCGTGGCCGCCGCGTACGGGCGGGAGGTGGCGCCGCTCACCGACTGGCACGAGGTGATCGGCATGGACCGCGACTACCACAACGCCGACGAGTACGGGCTGCCGGGCGTCTGGGACGAGCATGCCTGGGAGGGGCCGACGCCGCCCGTCGTCGCGCAGGCCCTGATCCCGATCCTGGCGCGGCACACCGGGACGCCGGAGCAGTGCTGGTTCGGGCTGTGGGCCGGCTACGGGCGATGGGAGTGGGAGGGCGTGCCGACCTTCCCGACGCCCGGCCGGGACGAGGTGCTGCTGTCCGGGCCGCTCGCCGACGCCGTGTCCCCGCTGACCCTGGACGAGTTCGCCGAGCTGCCGGATCTGTGGTGGCCGCAGGACCGAGCCTGGTGCGTGGGCGGTGACGTCGACCTGGTCAGCTCCTACGTCGGCGGCTCCCCCGCACTGATCGCCGACCTTCTGGCCTCGCCCGACCTGGAGGCGCACCCGGTCGGGCCGGGCGACCGGGTGGGCTGACCGGGCCCGTGCCCGGCCGACAGGGTGCCGGCCGGGCGCCTTGAGCATCAGGGACGCAGCGGTCCCTCGCAGCGGTAGTCCGAGGTGCCCGCGCGGCCCGAGGACCAGAGGGTGACCTCACCGAAGGAGCAGTTCATGTCGGCGAGGTTGTTCACCCCGCGCAGGCTCCGGTCGAGGAGGAAGTAGTCGACGGTCTCCGCCATGTCGGCGAACACCCGGTCGGCACTGCCGGCGTCCGTGAGGTTCGCGGTGATCCTGCCGGTGCAGACGAAGCGCGGACGGTCCGTGCTGCCGCCGGCGGCGCACTCCGGTGTCGTGTACGTGGTGGCCGCGAACGACGACCGTACGTCGGCGACGGTGGCGGCGCCCAGTTCACCGAGCGGTGTGTGCCGGGTGGCGGGCACGAACAGGTCGTCGACGTGGGCGATCTGCTCGTCGAGGAAGGCGTCGTAGGCCCGCTGGAGCGCCGTGTCCCGGCCCAGCCGGTCGCGCCAGGCGTCGAAGGCCGCCGGGTCGTCGGCGCGCAGGTGCCGGTACATCTCCTTGAGCTGGGCAGGGTGTTCGAGCCACAGGAAGCTGAAGAACGTGCCCGCGTACGAGTAGAAGCGGAAGCCGTCGCCGTCGTAGGTGGCGTGCAGGAGCTGGTCGACGCTCATGCGGGGGCCGCCGTTCGCGGTGTCCCGGATGATGCCGCGGACCAGGGACGCGCGCACCTTGACGCCGTCGTCGCGGGTGGCGCCGGCGAAGAACTCGGCGGTGCCCTCGTCCATGGCGGTGGTGCGGTCGCCCTGGTACCAGGAGCCCTCGCCGAACAGTCCGGGCACGGCCCATCTGCCGTTCAGATAGTGGGTGTACTCGTGGCGGAACAGTTCCTCCAGGGTGAGCGAGGAGTCCTGCGGCACCCGGCGCTGGTACGTGTAGAAGGTCGCGCCGCGTTCGATGTAGATGCCGCCGTTCTCGGTGCCCATGCCGGTGAGCAGCGGGTGGAAGTTCTCGTAGTCGGCGCGTGAGGCGTACAGGACGATGTTCAGGGTGGTGTTGGTGTCGCCGCGCAGTGGCTCCAGCGTGCCGAGGACGCGGTGGAACTGGGCCTTGACCTGCTTGCTCGCGTAGTACAGCTGGTCGACGGTGGCCCGGTCCAGGCCGGTGCGCACCCGCATGGCGTCGCCGCGGACGTCGGTGCCGTAGGCGAAGGTGTAGGGGAAGAGACGGCGTTCGATGTCGGCCCGGCACACGCGGTACGGCGTGCAGGCGTCGAACTCGATCAGCCAGCTCGCGACCTTGGCCCAGGGGGCGCTGCGGTCGCCGAAGGTGCGGGCCGTGGTGTCGAGGAGGGCGCCGAGGCCGGTGACGGTCTCGCTGCGGAGCCGGTCGATCTGCCCGAAGCGGCCGTACTCGCCGAGCGCGTCGCGCACGACCCAGGCGTTGGGCCGGTCCTTGAGGTGGGTGTACGTCGCGAAGGTGCGGAAGGCGGCCCGGTAGGAGGGGTCGGCGACGACGGCGTCGTGGAAGGCGGTGTCCCGGTTGCCGGGGTAGACGCCGAGGTAGTTCAGGGAGAGCGCGGCGAGCGCGGCACCGGCCCAGCTGGTGTCCTGGGCAGTGACGCGGTCGGGACCCATGGTGGCCAGGACCCGTTTCACCAACGGGAGTTGGTACTGGCGCAGGCCCGGGGCACTGGCCGCGTAGAGGGCCTCACGGAGGGTTTCGGCGTTGGTGCGGGTGGCGTCGAAGGTGCGCGGGGCTACGCCGAAGGCGTCGACGGCCTGGCGCATCGCCGCGACGGTCGGGGCGTCGGTGACGTCGATCTCGGGGCGCGAGAAGTCGTGGTAGGCCACCGCGTGGAGATAGGTGAACAGCTCCAGCAGATGCCTGCTGTCGGTGCCGTCGTGGCCCGGGGCGAGGGTCGCGGCCCGCCGGGAGACCGCCTGGACGTGCGCGTCGGACATGACGGGCGCCAGGCGTCCGTCCCAGGTCCAGATGAGGGTGCGCAGACAGCCGTCGGCCGTGACGGCCGGGTCGGTGAGGAAGTCCGCGAACCGTTCGGGCGTCAGCCCGGTCACCCCGTCGAGGGTGCAGGTTGCGAGAGCGCGGGCGGTGCTCCCGCGCAGGGCGGTCGTGGCGCCGCGGACGCGGCCGTCGGCCCGGGCGCCGCCGGGTGCGGTCGGCCGCAGGGCGCTGATCCTGGGCGCTTCGGTCAGGTGCTCCACATGGTCGCGGTCGCCGTAAGGGGCGGGCGCTGAAGGGGAGTTGGCGGCGGTCGCCGCGTGCCCGCTGGGCAGGCCCGTGAGGCCGACGGCCAGGGCCGTCGAGACCGTGAGCAGGGATATGCGCCGCCATCTGCCGAGGGGGCGAGAGGTGTGCCGGGTTCTCGTGAGGAACACCGATGACTCCTGTGGGGAGTGGGGTGAATGGGGGGGTTGCGATGGCGCCGCCGCGGGGGAAGATCGCCGCGCTGAACGGGCGGAACCATGTGATGCGTAACGTAGTAATGTGAAATTGCACTGACAACCCCCGTGCACGGACACGTCATATGACGAGACGTCAGTTCAGGCGACTCGGCACATCGGTTCGTGGCCACCCTTGGCAGCCCCAGTGCAATGTGAAATATTACTGAGGTGCCCACGAGACACTCTGCGGATCTCATCGTGGTCGGAGCGGGTGTGGTCGGCGCGGCCTGCGCCTTCTACGCCGCCCGCGCCGGCCTCAGCATCACCGTCGTCGACCGCGGCCCCGTCGCCGGCGGGACCACCGGGGCGGGCGAGGGAAACCTCCTCGTCTCCGACAAGGAACCCGGCCCCGAACTCGACCTGGCCCTGCTCTCCTCCCGTTTGTGGCGCGAACTCGCCGATGTGCTGCCGTCGGCCGTCGAGTACGAGCCGAAGGGCGGCCTGGTCGTCGCCGACGGCGACAAAGGCCTTGCCGCCCTGCGGGAGTTCGCCGACCGGCAGCGCGCCGCGGGCGTCACCGCCGACGACGTCCCCGCCGACCGGCTCGCCGAGCTGGAACCGCACCTGGCCCCCGATCTCGCGGGAGGCGTCCACTACCCCGAGGACGCCCAGGTACAGCCCGCCCTCGCCGCGGCCCATCTGCTGCGCGCGGTCGGGGACCGGGTGCGGCTCCGGCTCGGCGAGGAGGTCACCGCCGTGCTCACCGGCCCGGACGGCGCGGTGCGGGGCGTGCGGACGCCCGCGGGTGAACTCCATGCCCCGTACGTCGTGAACGCGGCGGGCACCTGGGGCGGGGAGGTGGCCCGGATGGCGGGGGTCACGCTGCCGGTGCGGCCCCGGCGGGGGTTCGTCCTGGTCACCGAGCCGCTGCCGCGCGTGGTGCGGCGCAAGGTGTACGCGGCGGACTATGTCGCCGACGTGGCCAGCGACTCGGCGGCGCTGCAGACCTCGGCCGTCGTCGAGGGCACCCCGGCGGGGCCGGTGCTGATCGGGGCGAGCCGGGAGCGGGTCGGCTTCGACCGCACCGTCTCCGTGGAGGCGCTCGGGCGTCTGGCCGCCCAGGCGGTACGGCTGTTCCCGGTGCTCGGCTCGGTGCGCGCGATCCGCACGTACGCCGGGTTCCGGCCCTACCTCCCCGACCATCTGCCCGCCATCGGTGCCGACCCCCGCCGGCCCGGCCTGCTGCACGCCTGCGGCCATGAGGGCGCGGGGATCGGGCTGGCTCCGGCGACGGGGCAGGTGATCGCGGCGCTGGTCGCCGGGGGTGAACTCCCCCTGGATGCCGGTCCGTTCAGGCCGGAGCGATTCGGGACGACCGTATGCGAATGACCCTTGGTGCCCCTTCAGGAAGTGACCTTTCAGGAAAGGAGGCCCGTGATGGCGCGTGACCGCAGTCCGGCCGAACTCGTCGGCGCGGCACCGGAGTCCGGGTTCGAGATCACCTTCGACGGCCGGCCCCTCGCCGCCCTCCCCGGGCAGTCCGTGGCCGCCGTGCTCTGGGCGGCGGGTGTGCTCGCCTGGCGGACCACGCGGGTGGGCGGCCGGCCGCGGGGCGCGTTCTGCGGCATCGGGCACTGCTACGACTGCCTGCTGACGGTCAACGGCCGCCCGAACCTCCGGGCCTGTCTGGTCCCGGCCCGCCCCGGCGACGCCGTCACCACCCAGGAGGGACACGGTCATGCCGACCTCGCCGTCTGACCCCGTGTACGACCTGGCGGTGATCGGTGCGGGCCCCGCGGGACTCGCGGGCGCGGTCACGGCGGCCGAACTCGGGCTGGGCGTCGCCCTGTTGGACGCGAGCGCGCAGACCGGCGGCCAGTACTACCGGCACCCCTCCCCCGGCCTCGGCGCCGCCCGCCCCGAGGCCATGCACCACGGCTGGCGGACGTACGCCGACCTTCGCGGCCGCCTCGGCGAGAGCGCGGTGGACCATCTCCCGAGACACCAGGTGTGGACGGTGGCCCGTGAACCGGACGGCTTCGCGGTGCACGCGATCGCCGACGACGACCGCCCGGTCACCGTGCGGGCCCGGACGGTGCTGCTCGCCACCGGGGCGTTTGAGCGTCAACTCCCCTTCCCTGGGTGGACCTTGCCGGGTGTCGTCGGGGCGGGCGGGGCGCAGGCCCTGCTGAAGTCGGGCCTCGTGCTGCCCGGCCGCCGGGTCGTCGTCGCGGGCAGCGGCCCGCTGCTGCTCGCCGTCGCCGCGTCGCTCGCCTCGGCCGGTGCGCGTGTCCCGGCGCTGGTGGAGGCCTCCGGTTACCTGGGCTACGCCCGCCGTCCGCACCTGCTCACCGCGGGCAAGCTCGCCGAGGCCGCGCCGCACGCCCTGGCCCTGCTCCGGCACCGGGTCCGGGTGCGCACCCGCAGCGCGGTGACGCAGGTGCACGGCACGGACCGGGTGGAGGCCGTCACGGTGTCGCGGCTGGACCACGACTGGCGGCCCGTACGGGGGTCGGGCCGCCGCATCGACTGCGACGCGCTCGCCGTGGGGCACGGCCTGGTCCCGCACATCGACCTGGCCACCGCACTGGGCTGTACGACCCGCCGTACCCCGGACGGCACCCACGCGCTCGCCCTCGACGACCAACAGGAGACCTCCGTGCCCGGCCTGTGGGCCGCGGGCGAGACCGGCGGCGTCGGCGGGGTGCATCTCGCCCTGCTGGAGGGCGAGCTCGCCGGAGCCGCTGCCGCCGCCCGGGTCGGCGGCCGACCCCTTCCCGAGTCCCGGCTACGGCGGCTGCGGCGCGGGCGGGCCCGGCTGCGGGCCTTCGCCGCACTGATGGCCGCCGTACACGCGCCGCGTCCGGGCTGGACCGGCTGGCTCGACGACGCCACGGACGTGTGCCGCTGCGAGGAGGTCACCGCCGGACGTATCCGCGAGGCGGTCACCGAGCAGGGGGCCGGTGACGCCCGGACGGTCAAGCTGCTGACGCGCGCGGGCATGGGCTGGTGCCAGGGCCGAGTGTGCGGCACGGCCGTCGCCTGCCTCGCGGCGGGCTCGGGCCTGCCGGCCTCGTCCGAACGACGCCCGCTGGCCGTGCCTGTACCCCTCGGAGCGCTCGCCGCGCTCGCCGAACCACCCACGCCGGACGGACCCGGCACATAGCCCGCAGTACCCGCAAGCCACTCCCTCAGAGAAAGGTTCCCCGATGAGCACCACCGCCTCCTGGAACGCCGACCGTCCCTGGCGCGGCATCATGGTCGCCACCGCGCTCCCCCTGCGCGAGGACCTCTCCGTCGACTACGACGCCTATGCCGGGCATGTGCGCCGGCTCGTGGCGAGCGGCTGCGACGGAGTCGTGCCCAACGGCTCGCTCGGCGAGTACCAGACCCTCACCGACCGGGAGCGGGCCCAGGTCGTCCGTACCGCCGTGGAGGCCGCGGGCGACGGGGCGCGCGTGATGCCGGGTGTCTCCGCGTACGGCAGTGCCGAGGCGCGGCGCTGGGCCGACCAGGCCGCCGAGGCGGGCTGCGGCAGCGTGCTGCTCCTGCCGCCGAACGCCTACCGGGCCGACGAGCGGGCGGTGACCGCGCACTACGCCGAGGTCGCGCGCGCCGGACTGCCCGTCGTCGCCTACAACAACCCCATCGACACCAAGGTCGACCTCACGCCCGAGCTGCTGGCCCGGCTGCACGCCGAGACGGGGATCGTGGCCGTGAAGGAATTCTCCGGCGATGTGCGCCGGGCCTACCGGATCGCCGAACTCGCCCCCGAACTCGATCTGTTGATCGGCGCGGACGACGTGCTGCTCGAACTGGCCGTGGCCGGCGCGGTCGGCTGGATCGCCGGCTACCCCAACGCCTTCCCGGAGGCCTGTGCCCAGCTCTACGACGCGGCCGTCGCCCGCGACCTGGACACCGCGCTGCCGCTGTACCGGTCGCTGCACCCGCTGCTGCGCTGGGACTCCAGGACCGAGTTCGTGCAGGCGATCAAGCTGTCCATGGACATCGTCGGCGTGCCCGGCGGCTCCACCCGGCCGCCGCGGATGCCGCTGCCCGAGGCGTACGAGGCCGAGATCCGCGCGGCCACCGAGAAGGCCGTCGCCGACGGTCACCGTTGAGGCAACCGGACCCACTGAAAGGGGCGTTCGTGCGCACGCGTCATGTCTTCCACGCCGTCGACTCGCACACCGAGGGCATGCCCACCCGTGTCATCACCGGCGGTGTCGGGGTGGTGCCCGGCGCCACCATGGCCGAGCGGCGCCGCCACTTCGCCGAGCATCTGGATCACCTGCGCACCCTGCTGATGTACGAGCCGCGCGGGCACGCCGCGATGAGCGGGGCGATCCTGCAGCCGCCCACCCGGCCGGACGCCGACTACGGGGTGCTGTACATCGAGGTGTCCGGCCTGCTGCCGATGTGCGGGCACGGCACGATCGGGGTCGCGACCGTGCTGGTGGAGACCGGCATGGTGCAGGTCACCGAGCCCGTCACCACCGTACGGCTGGACACTCCGGCGGGGCTGGTCAGTGTGGACGTACAGGTCGAGGACGGGGCCGCGAAGGCGGTCACCCTCACCAATGTGCCGTCCTTCTGTGTCGGTCTCGACCGCAAGGTGGAGGTGCCCGGGTACGGCTCGGTGACCTACGACCTCGCGTACGGCGGGAACTTCTACGCCTTCGTGGAACTGGAGGCGCTGGGGCTGCCGTTCGAGCGAGCACGGAAGGAGGAACTGCTGGCAGCGGGGCTGGCGGTCATGGAGGCGGTGAACGCCTCGCCGGACCGGCCCGTGCATCCGGCGCAGCCGGAGATCGCCGGGCTCAAGCACGTGTATCTCGCGGCCCCCGGCTCCGACGCGCGGCGTTCGCGGCACGCGATGGCCATCCACCCCGGCTGGTTCGACCGCTCGCCCTGCGGCACCGGTACGTCGGCGCGGATGGCGCAGCTGCACGCGCGCGGGGAGCTGCCGTTGCACCGGGACTTCGTCAACGAGTCGTTCATCGGTACGGAGTTCACCGGGCGGCTGGTGGAGGAGACGGAGGTGGGCGGGGTGCCGGCGGTGGTGCCGCGGATCACGGGGCGGGCCTGGATCACGGGTACGGCGCAGTACTTCCTCGACCCCGACGACCCGTTCCCCGGCGGGTTTCTCCTCTGAGGGCAACTGCCGTACGACGGCGGCGAAAACAACGTGACATTGTACTCTGGTGATCCGCAGCGGCACGAAGGGAACACCATGGGGCACCTCCAACGCAACCTCGCCACCACCCGCGAGCGGCTGCGCGACCAGGTCGCCCACGCACTGCGTGCCGCGCTGATCTCCGGCGAACTCAAGCCGGGGCAGGTGTACTCGGCGCCCGGGCTCGCGGAGGACTTCGGCATCTCCGCGACGCCCGTGCGCGAGGCCATGCTGGACCTCGCCCGCGAGGGGCTGGTCGAGCCGGTGCGCAACAAGGGGTTCCGGGTCACCGAGGTCGACGAGCGGGACCTCGACCAGTACAGCGAGATCCGCATGCTCATCGAGGTCCCGATGATCGGCCGGATCACCCGCAGCGCCTCCCGTGCGGAGCTTCAGGCGCTGCGGCCGGTCGCCGAGGAGATCGTCGCGGCGGCCCGCGAGCACGACCTGATCGGCTATCTGGAGGCCGACCGGCGGTTCCACCTCTCGCTGCTCGCCCTGGGCGGCAACGACCGCCTGGTCGAGACCGTGGGCGACCTGCGCAAGCGGTCCCGGCTGTACGGGCTCACCGCGCTGGACGCGAGCGACCGGCTCATCCCGTCGGCCGAGGAGCACATCGAGCTGCTCGACCTGATGGTGGCCGGGGACGCGGAGGGCGCCGAGCGCTGCATGAGCCGCCATCTCGGACATGTCCGCTCGCTGTGGGCGGAGGGCGAGCAGAAGGCCGGGAATGCCGCGAAGGCCGCGAAGGCCGTGTGAACAGCCGGGGCGCAGTGATGATGATCACGAGGCGTCCCTCCCGGGGTGCGCCGGGGCACAGGGGTGGCACGGCGGAAGCCTGTTGGCGGTCTTGTGCGCCCCCGAGGGCCGCTTGTCACCGTCGCGTTCCGGGCACTAGTGTCACCACGCCTTGGTGAACGGGAAATCCGGTGCGAAACCGGTGCGGCCCTCGCCACTGTGATCGGGAAGTCCGGCTCCGGCCCTCACGGGCAGCCACTGGGTCCTCGGACCCGGGAAGGCGGAGTTCGGGCGGTGGTACCCGTCAGCCAGGAGACCGGCCAAGGCATGTCAACCATCCACGAGGTGCTGGAGAGGGTCTGCCGGGCCATGCACATAGCCGAGGGTTTTCTTCCTCCGGCGCACGCGATCGCCTGGGGCGTCGCGTCCGCCCCCTTTGTCGTCCACGGAGTGCGCTCACTCACCCGTGAGGTCAAGGAGCACCCCGAGAGCACCCTGCTCCTCGGCGCCTCCGGTGCCTTCACGTTCGTCCTGTCCGCGCTCAAGCTGCCCTCGGTGACGGGGAGTTGCTCCCACCCCACCGGAACGGGCCTGGGCGCCATCCTGTTCCGGCCGCCGATCATGGCGGTGCTGGGCACCATCACCCTGCTGTTCCAGGCCCTGCTGCTCGCGCACGGCGGTCTGACCACGCTCGGCGCCAACGTGTTCTCGATGGCCATCGCCGGCCCCTGGGTGGGCTACGGCGTGTATCGGCTGCTGCGCCGCTACGACGCGCCGCTGATGGTCGCGGTGTTCTTCGGGGCGTTCCTCGCGGACCTGGCCACGTACTGCGTGACCAGTGTGCAGCTCGCGCTCGCCTTCCCCGACCCGAGCAGCGGTTTCCTGGGCGCGCTCGGCAAGTTCGGCTCCATCTTCGCCGTCACCCAGATCCCGCTCGCGGTCAGCGAGGGCCTGCTGACGGTCCTGGTGATGCGGCTGCTCTCGCAGTCCAGCAAGGGCGAGCTGACCCGGCTCGGTGTGCTGGTGACGGGGCCGAAGAGCGAGGCGGTGGCCCGATGAAGCGGAACACCAAGATCAACCTGGTGCTGCTGGCCCTCGTCGCCGCGCTCGCGGTGCTCCCGCTGGCGCTCGGCCTGGGCGACCACAAGAAGGAACCGTTCACCGGTTCCGACTCCGAGGCGGAGACGGCGATCACCGAGATCGACCCGGACTACGAGCCCTGGTTCTCCCCGCTGTACGAGCCGCCGTCCGGCGAGATCGAGTCGGCGCTGTTCGCCCTCCAGGCGGCTCTCGGCGCGGGCGTCCTCGCCTACTACTTCGGGCTGCGCCGCGGCCGCCGGCAGGGTGAGGAGCGGGCGCGCGCGGGGCTGGAGGCCGAGCGCGGGGACGTCCCCGCCGACGACAGCCGCGCCGGCGCCGGGCAGGGCTGACGCGCGCGTGCTGCCCATCGACGTGGCGGCGCACAGCAGCCGCTGGCGCCACCGCCATCCCGTGGACAAGGCCGTGCTCGGCCTGGGTCTGACCGTGCTGGCGATCTCCCTGCCGCCCTGGCCGGGCGCGGCCCTCGTCCTGGTCACGGCGCTGGCCGTGCTGCTGGGGCCGGCGGGTGTGCCGGGCCTGCGGCTGTGGCGTGCGTACCGGGTGCCGCTCGGCTTCTGCGCGAGCGGCGCGGTCACCCTGCTGGTGCAGGTCGGGGGGCCGGACGGCTGGCTCTCCCTGGCCGACGGGGGTGCCGTGCGGGCCGGGGAGCTGATGCTGCGCACCTCGGCGGCCTCGCTCGGCGTCCTGCTGTTCGCGTTCACCACACCCATGTCCGACCTGCTGCCGCGCCTGGTGCGGGCCGGGGTGCCGGCGCCCGTGGTGGACGTGGCGATGGTGACGTACCGGATGAGCTTCCTGCTGCTGGACTCCGTACGGCGCATCCGTGAGGCGCAGGCGGCGCGGCTCGGGCACACCACGCGGGCCGCGACCTGGCGTTCGCTGGCCGGGCTCGGCGCCACCGCGTTCGTCCGCTCCTTCGACCGGGCGGCCCGGCTCCAGTCGGGGCTCGCCGGGCGCGGCTACGACGGCACCCTGCGCGTGCTGGTGCCCGAGGCCCGCGTGTCCGTCCCCTTCACGGCCGGCGCCGTCGGGCTGCTCACCGCCGTCACCGTCCTCACCTTCGTCCTGGAAAGGGTCCTGCCGTGAGCGAGGCCGTGACCGAGCCCCCTGTCGTCGCCCTGCACGGGGTGTCCTTCGCCTACGAGGACGGCCCCGATGTCCTCGACGGCCTGGACTTCGCCGTGCGCGAGGGCCGCGCCCTGGCGCTGCTGGGCCGCAACGGCACCGGCAAGACGACCCTGATGCGGCTGCTGAGCGGCGGACTGCGGCCGCGCGCCGGGCGGCTCACCGTCGAGGGCGAGCCGGTGTCGTACGGCCGCGACGGGCTGACCCGGCTGCGCACGACGGTCCAGCTGGTGGTGCAGGACCCCGACGACCAGCTCTTCGCCGCGTCCGTCGCGCAGGACGTGTCCTTCGGGCCGCTGAACCTGGGCCTGTCCGACCCGGAGGTACGCGCGCGCGTGGCGGAGGCGCTGGCCGCGCTGGACATCACCGCGCTGGCCGACCGGCCCACGCATCTGCTGTCGTACGGGCAGCGCAAGCGCACGGCGATCGCGGGTGCGGTCGCGATGCGGCCACGGGTGCTGATCCTCGACGAGCCGACCGCCGGTCTCGACCCGGACGGCCAGGAGCGGCTCCTGACCACGCTCGACGGGCTGCGCACGAGCGGCACCACCGTGGTGATGGCCACCCATGACGTGGACCTCGCCCTGCGCTGGGCCGACGACGCGGCCCTGCTCACCCCGGCCGGCGTCCACACCGGCCCGGCCGCCACGATGCTCGCCCGCACCGAACTCCTCACCCAGGCCGGCCTGCGCCTGCCCTGGGGCATCGCCGCCACGGACCTCCTCCGCGCACAGGGCCTCCTCCCCGACACCCAGCGGGGCCCCCGCACCCCCGAGGAACTGTCCGCACTGACGCCCGGACCGGCGACGGACGGCTGAGCGCTGCCGATGCTCCAACTGGCTACGCATCACAGGTGAGTTGGCGGCCACTGACCATGTCGTGACGTCTGCCGCGACTCGCCGTCCGCGGCCTGGTGCAACGGCTGACATTTCGGCCTGATCTTGAGTGAACCTCCGTTCCGTGGATCCCGTCTGGCTGTACGACATCGGCCACCGCGGCCGGACGACTCCCCCGGTGGGCGCCGCAGTTGCGGCGTGGGGCCGGGGGGCGTCGGGGCGGGTGGCCGTCGGAGACACGGAGAACGGAGAAGACACTTCATGCGTCTGTCCACCCCCCACAGAGCGACGGCCCGGCGGATCGCCGCCACCGCGGCCGCGACCGGCGCGGCGCTCGCCCTGACCGCCGCGTCCGTCGGCACCTCGCACGCCGCCGACACCTCGGCGGACCGCGGGCGTCCGACCGCGCAGATCATCGGCGGTGTCGCCCAGCCCGACGGCAAGCACCCGTTCATGGCGGCGCTGCTGCAGAAGGGCACGGGCAGCCCGTACGACCGTCAGTTCTGCGGCGGCAGCCTGCTCGCCCCGGACATGGTCATGACGGCCGCGCACTGTGTGCTGGGCACCAAGCCCAAGGAGATCGAGACGGTCGTCGGCCGGACGGTGCTGTCCAAGAAGAACCAGGGCCATCTGCGCCAGGTGACCGACATCGTCGTCCACCCGCGCTACGCCCGGGGCCAGGAGGCGTACGACGTCGCCTTCCTGTTCCTCGACAAGCCCGTCCAGGGCATCGCGCCGGTGCACCTGCCCACCGAGGGCACGGACGCGCTGATCCGCCCCGGCGCCCAGGCCACGGTCATCGGCTGGGGCAACACCAACACCGAGGTGACGAAGTACGCGGACCGGCTGCGCGCGGTGAACGTGCCGATCGTGTCGCACATCGAGTGCAAGGCCACCTACGCGGAGTACGACAAGAAGGTCAACGTCTGCGCGGGCGTCGAGGGCAAGGACTCCTGCCAGGGTGACAGCGGCGGCCCGCTGTTCCGCAAGCTGAAGGGCCGCCAGGGCGTCTACCAGATAGGCGTCGTGTCCTACGGCGACGGCTGTGCCGAGCAGGGCGCCCCGGGCGTGTACACGTACACCGGCTCCCACGAGCTGTGGAAGACGCTGGACGAGTCGGCCAAGGGCAAGCGTGTGAAGCGACTGCTCGGCCGCTGAGCCGCCGGCCTCGGGCGGGGTGGGGCGCTGCTGCCCCGCCCCGCCCGGGGTCAGATGCCGAAGGGCGCCGCGTACCGGACGGTGCCGGCGGGCAGGGGGTGGCCCGTGTCGAGGGCGAGTGCCATGAGGGCCTCATCCGGGACGTCGATGGTCACCCCGATGCCGTGGGCGGAGGCCCGAGTGAAGCCGAACCTCGGGCAGTACGAGGGGTGCCCGAGGACGACGACGTACCGCTCGCCCCGTTCCGCGGCGGCCAGCAAGGCCGCACGGACGGCCGCCGCTCCCGCGCCGGAGCCCTGGTGCTCGGGCAGGACGGCCACCGGACCCAGACACAGGGCCGGTACGTCGCCGATGTGGCAGCGGGTCAGCAGCGCATGGCCGACGGGCGTGCCGTCGGCCCCGGCGGCCACGACGGACAGTCCCTCGATCCACGCCTCGTCGGCCCGCAGCGCGTCGACGAGGTCGGCCTCGAGCGGGGTGTCGAAGGCCGCGAGTTCGATCGCGCGGACGGCGGGGATGTCGGCGTTCGTCTCGGCGCGGGTGATCCAGTCGGTGCTCATGTCAGGTGAGGGTACGGCCGCGAGGCGGCCCGGGCTCACTCGTTCTCCTCCCGCACGACCGGGTCGCCGACGCGTACCAGGCCCGGCCGTACGACGTCCAGGTAGACGCCGACGCAGGACAGCCGGCCCAGGCTCAGCACGGGAACCCGGTGCTCGCGGGCGACCGCGCGCATCAGGGCGGGGTCGGGCGGGAGGGTCCCGTGCGCCAGGGTGGGGACCACACAGCGCGGGGTCGGCACGGTGACCCGTACGACGGCGGTGCCGATGCGCAGCCGGGCGCCGATCCAGGCGTCCTCGGCGAAGCCCGGCTCGTCCGGGGTGGCGACGACGAGGTTGGGCCGGAAGCGCCGCGCGTCGGCGTCGCCCGAGGGGTGCGCGGCCCGCAGGCGGGCCAGCGTGGAGGTGGTGACCAGGTGGACCCGGCCGAAGTCGAAGAAGGTGCCGGGGGCGACGCCGCCGGAGGTGACGAGGGCGCCGGAGTCATCGGGTCGGGCCGTCTCGCGCAGCCGCTCGGGGATGCCGCCGGGGTAGTCGGGGACGGCCCGCTCCAGCCGGTGCCCCTGAGGGTCCGGGGCCTGGGCGAGCGTCACCTCGCGGCCCAGCAACTTGCTCAGGGCCGCGTCGAGTTCGGGGTCGCCGACCGCCAGGGCGGTGCCGTCCGGGAGGTGGACCCGTACCGTTCCGCCGTGCAGCAGTTCACTGCGGCAGGCGAGCAACGGGCCCCACTTGCGGGGGTGTTTGGCGCTGCCGATCGCGCCGGTCGCGTCCAGCACCGCGACCGTGCGGTCGCCGTTCAGTCCGTGCTCGCCGAGCCCCATGCCGGACAGGGTCTCGCCCAGCATGGATTTCACCGGGTAGCGGTGGATCGCCTCGACCGTTCCTGCCGACATGTTTGCTGTTCCCCCTGTGCGGTCGCCTTACGGGCCGGAGGGGATCGTAGACCACGCGCCCCCCGTGAGAGGGGCGCGTGCCGGTGGCCTCAGCGGGTGGCGCGTACCGCGTCACGGATGAGGGAGGCGACCTGCTTCGGCTCGGAGACGGCCACCGCGTGGGACGCGCCGTCGAGTTCGACGACGGTCGCCCCGGCGCGCTTGGCGGCGAACCGCTGCACCTCGGGGTTGATGGCCCGGTCGGCTCCGGCGACCAGCGCCCAGGACGGCTTGGTCCTCCAGGCGACAGCGGCGGCGGTCTCCTCGAACGCGGCGGCGGCGAGCGGGCGTTGGGCGACCGCCAGGACCTCGGTGACGTCCGCGGGCACGTCGGCGGCGAAGACCGAGGGGAACGCGTCCTGGGCGATGGTCACCTCGACGGCCGGCTCCCCGCCGGGCACCGGGTAGGTCCACTGCTGGAGGTTCTCCGCCAGCGGGGAGAGCGGGAAGCGGCCCTGGAGCTCACCGAGGCTCTCGCCCTCCTCCAGCACGTACGCGGCCACGTACACCAGCCCGACGACGTTCTCGGTGGTGCCGGCGACGGTGATGAGCGCGCCGCCGTAGGAGTGGCCGACGAGCACGACCGGGCCGTCGATCTGGGCGGCGACGGAGGCGATGTAGGCGGCGTCGGAGGCGAGGCCGCGCAGCGGGTTGGGCGGGGCGATCACCGGGATGCCGTGGGAGCGGAGCTCGGCGATGACGCCGGACCAGCTCGCCGCGTCGGCGAAGGCGCCGTGGACGAGGAGGACGGTGGGCGTGGTGGGCTGGGTCATGAGGGTCTCTCCTGGTCAGGCGTTGTGCAGGGCGGTGCGGAGCGTGCCGGCGGCCAGCGTGATGGCGGCCTCGGCGGCGTGGGTCGCGCGCAGGGCGTCGAGCATCACGAAGTCGTGGATGATGCCCTGGAAGCGCACGGCGGTGACGGCGACACCCGCCTCGCGGAGCTTGTTCGCGTAGGCCTCGCCCTCGTCGCGCAGGACGTCGGCCTCGGCCGTGATGACCAGAGCCGGGGGCAGTCCGGTGAGCTGCTCGGTCGTGGCGCGCAGCGGCGAGGCGGTGACCTGGGCGCGCTCGGCCTCGTCGGTCGTGTACTGGTCCCAGAACCACTGCATGCCGTCGCGGCGCAGGAAGTAGCCGGTGGCGAACTGGTGGTAGGAGCCGGTGTCGAAGGAGGCGTCGGTGACCGGGTAGAACAGCACCTGGTGGCGCAGCGGGACGCCGCCGCGCTGCTTGGCGAGCAGGGTCAGCGCGGCCGCCATGTTGCCGCCGACGGAGTCACCGGCGACGGCGAGCCGCGCGCCGTCGAGGCCTCCGGACGGGTCCTGGTCGGTGATCCAGCGCGCCACGGCGAAGTTCTGCTCGACGGCGACGGGGTAGCGGGCCTCGGGCGACAGGTCGTACTCGGGGAAGACCACCGCGGCCTCGGCGCCGACGGCGAGTTCGCGCACGAGCCGGTCGTGGGTGTGGGCGTTGCCGAACACCCAGCCGGCGCCGTGGATGTAGAGGATCACCGGCAGCGGGCCGGTCGCGCCGGCGGGCCTGACGATCCGGGCGCGGACGCTTCCGGTGGGGCCGCCCGGGACGGTGACCCACTCCTCGTCGACCGCCGGCTTGGCGGTGTCGCCGGACTGCACCTCGTCGACGGCCTTGCGGCCCTCGGCGGGCGGCAGGTCGAACAGATACGGCGGATTGGCGGTGGCCTCCGCGAACGCGGCCGCCGCGGGTTCCAGCACCGGCTCGACCGGTCGGATGGCTTCGGACATGGACAACTCCAGGTGTTTCGGTGGTGTCTCGCCTCGCCGATCACGCTAATTCGCCAGGACGGGCGGGAATTGTCCGGCAGTGCACCGGCATCGGTCCGCCAGCGCACTGCGGGGAATCCCGAGTTCGTGGTGCCGTTGTACCGACACGGCCTGTCACCCGGGCGGTCCGCCCGCCGCCTCCCGCCATTCGCGCGGGGACATCCCGTACGTGCTGCGGAAGACCCGGCTGAAGTGGGTGGCGCTGAGGAAGCCCCAGCGGGAGGCGACCGCGGCGATGGTCCGGTTGCCGCGGCCGTGCAGCACCAGTTCCCGACGGCACTCCTCCAGCCTCCGGCGCTGGATCCACCGGCCGACGCTCGTGCCCTGTTCCTGGAACAGCTTGTGCAGATAGCGCACCGAGATGTGATGGGCCCGGGCGATGGACTCCGGGGTCAACTCCGGGTCGCCCAGGTGCAGTTCAACGTACTCGAGGATCTTCGTCACTAGGGGCGACCGGGGCTCGCCCGGCCGCGTGCCCGCCTCCAGGCGCTCCGTGGCGAGGGTGGCCAGCACGTTCACGGCGTTGCGGGCGAGCATCTCGTCCACCGGGCTGCGGGCCATCGCGACGGCATGGGCGAGGTCGGACAGCAGTGGCGACAGCAGGGCACCGAGCCGGGAGGACCGCGGCACGGGCGCGGCGGTCAACCGTGGTACGTCCGCCTCCGCGAGCCCCAGCAGGGCGCTCGGCACGAGGAACACCTTGGCGCGGGCACCCGCCGGGAAGGCCGTGACGGGCGGGCGGTGCAGGTCGTAGAAGCAGACGTCTCCGGGGGCGAGACGAATCCCGGCAGGCGGTGCCGGCATGGCCGCGGGCCGTGCGGTGGCGCCGCGCAGGCCCACGAAGAGGTATTCGCCGCCGTCCCGCACGAGCAGCCGGTGCGGCGGTCCGGCCGGGCCGTCGCGGCGCTCGGCAGGCAGGGCGGCCGGGGCCGGGCCGGTGATGACGATGTCGACGCCCAGGGGCAGACGCCGTATCCGGTTGCGGCCGGGTTCGGCCTCGATCGTGCAAGGGGTGGCCGTCATCCGTCGTCGCCTCCGGGCCGTGCGTGGGTTCGTACTCCCGGACCGTAGGTCGGCGTCTGTGCAAAATGAGTGACACCGCAGTGACGGCAACCCCGGAGTCTGTCACTCCGTTTCGGCGGCGAACGCACGCACCAGTTCGTGCAGGGCGTATCGGCCCGGGGTGCGCTCGGTCAGCAGATGGGCGTCGGCCAGTTCGTCGAGGGCGAGTCGGGCCCGGCGCGGGGGCAGACCCGCCAGGTCGGCGGCCTCCTGCGCGGCGATGTCGGCGCCGAGGTGCCGGGGCAGTCGGCGCAGCAGGGCGGCGGCCGTCGGGGACAGGCCGCGGCAGGAGGCGAGGAACGCCTCCCGGACGACGCCGGTCCCGGCGACGGGGTCGGCACGCAGTGCCGCGGCCAACGCCGCCAGCGGGACATCGGCAGGGGCGGACACGGCGAGTGCGGTCAGCGCGAGCGGAAGGCGGCCGCACCGGGCCACGATCTCCTCGGCGGCGCGTGGCTCGGCGGCCGTCCGCACGGGCCCGAACCGCTCGGTCAGCAGGGCCAGCGCGTCCTCGGTGTCCGGCGGTTCCAGACGCAGCGGCCGGGCACCGGAGGCGATCAGCCCGGGCAGGGCCCTTCGGCTGGTGACCAGGGCGAGGGAGCCGGGCGACGGGGGCAGCAGCGGGCGCACCTGCTCGGAGTCGGCGGCGTCGTCGAGCACCACCAGCACCCGGCGCCCGGCCAGCACGGTCCGGTACAGCCCCGCCCTCGCCTCCACCCCTTCGGGGATGCGCCCCGGCGGCACGCCGAGCGCGGCGAGCAGCCCGGCGAGCACCTCGGCGGCCGTCGCCACGGGCGCGTGCGCGGCGAACCCCCGCAGATCGGCATGGAGCCTGCCGTCCGCGAACCGCGTGGCCGCGGTCTCGGCCCAGTGGGCGGCGAGCGCACTCTTGCCGACTCCGGCCATGCCGGTGACCAGGATCGCCGCGGTCGCCGCGGTGGCGGACCCGGCCGCGTCGGAGAGGGCGGTCAGCAGGGCGAGTTCACGCACTCGCCCTACGAACATGACTCGCGGTGAGGGCAGTTGGGTTTCCGGAGGCGACAGCGGGAAGCGGCGGCCGGGAGCGTGCGGTCGTACGAGGCCGTGGGGCGCGGGCGGGTGACCTGGTCCGTGCGGTCGTACGGCCTCCTGGAGGACTGCCGCGTGGGCGGCGGTCAGTTCGGGGCCGGGGGGCACGGACAGGTCGCGGGCGAGGGTGTGGCGGACGGTCTCGTACGTCGTGAGTGCCTCGGCACGGCGGCCGCAGGCGGCCAGGGCGTGGACGAGTCGGGCGTGCAGGGACTCGTCGAGGGGGTCGAGGGCGGCGGCGCGGCGCAGGGCGGGCAGGACGTCCTCGGCACGTCCGCAGCGCAGAGCCGCGTCGGCGGCCATCTGGACGGTCCGGACGAACTCGCCCTCCAGCGCGGTGAATTCGACGTGAGCCCGGACGGCCTCGGGGATGCCCATGGCGACGGGTCCGCGCCATTGGGCGAGCGCGTCGGTGAAGGCACGTACCGCCTCCTCGGAACGGCCGGTGGCGGCGGCCCGCGCACCCCTGCGGGCGAGGTCGCGAAAGCGCAGCAGGTCGACCTCGTCGTGGCCGGCCTCCAGGAGGTAGCCGCCGGTGTGCGGCAGCAGACGCCGGCCCGGGGCGCGGGGCGGGAGCCCCGGTTCCAGGAGTCTGCGCAGCTCACCGGCGTACCGGCGTACGACGTTCCGGGCGCTGGCGGGTGCCCGCACGGGCCACAGGACGTCGATGATGTGGTGCATGCGGACCGGGCGGCCGGGGTGCAGCAGGAGCAGGGCCAGCAGGGCGCGCTGCTGCGGAAAGCCGAGGTCGATCTCGCGGTCGCCGGCGTGCACGCGCAGGGGTCCGAGCACCTCGAACCGCAGGGCGCCCGGCGGAGGGCCGCTCATCGCCGCTCGGCACGGAGGTCGTGCGAGGCGGTCGCGGACCTGCCGGTCAGGCGGGCGGCGGCCTGTTCGGCGTCGGGGTGGCCGAGCCGGGCGAGCAGGGCGAGGGCCTGCTGCCAGCAGGTGCGGGCGCCGTCGTGGTCGCCGGTGGCGAGGTGCGTGTCGCCGAGGCGGAGGAGGGTGACGCCCTCCAGGTAGGGCACGCCCAACTCGCGCAGGAGGGCGAGGCAGTTGCGGTAGCCGAGCAGGGCATGCGGGTGGCGGCCGAGGTGGTGGTGGGCGTAGGCGATGCTGTCCCAGGTGGCGGCCTGGCCGTAGCGGTCGCCGAGTTCCTGGAGCGTGGTGAGGGCTTCGAAGCAGTGCCGCAGGGCGTCGCGGTACTCGCCGCGCAGGGCGTGGTACCAGCCCACCGAGTTGAGCACGCTGGCCTGTGCGGCGTGGGCGCCCGCGGCGCGGAACAGGTCGAGGGCGAGCCGGTTGTGGCGCAGGGCGCCGTCGAGGTCGCCCGCCTGCTCGGCCTCCCAGCCGAGGCTGCGGTGGGTGTCGGCCCGGCCGATGTCGTCGCCGAGGGTGGTGAACAGCTCCAGGGCACGTGTGAGGCGGGGCAGGGACCGCTCGTGCAGGCCCAGTCTGCCCTCCGCGCGGGCCAGTCCGCGCAGGCCGCGGGCCTCCAGGGCGGGCTCGCCCAGCCGCAGGGCGGCGTCGAGGGCGGTGCGCTGGGCGGCCGCCCCCTCGTGCCAGTGGCCGCGCCGGTCGAAGAAGGGCTCCAGCGCCCAGGCCAGCAGGCAGGCGACCCGGTCGTCCCCGGAGGCGGCGGCCGAGTCGACGACGGCGAGCAGGACGGCGTACTCCGCGGTCAGCCAGTCCAGCGCGCGGGTGTCGTCGGCCAGCGGCTCGGGGGTGGCGCCTTCGGGGAGCGGCGGGAGGGACATCTGGTCGGCGTGCGGGGCGAGCAGCATGCCCGCGGTGTGGGCGGTGTGCAGGTAGTGGTGGTGCAGGCGGCTGGTGGCCGCACGGCGTTCGGCCTCGGTGTGCCGCTCGTGGAGGAGTTCGGTGGCGTGGGCGCGCAGCAGGTCGTGGAAGGCGTAACGGCCGGGGGCGGGTTCGTTCAGCAGGTGGACACCGGCGAGTTCGGCGAGCAGCGGCCGGACGCGGCGCGGCGGCAGCGCGGCCAGGGCGGCGGCGGCCGGTGCGGTGACGTGCGGGCCGGGGTGCAGGGCGAGCAGACGGAAGACGCGGGCGGCCTCGGGCGAGACGGCCCGGCTGGACCAGGAGAACACCGTGCCGACGTCGAGCGAGGCGTCCGAGCGGGCGAAGGCGTCCAGACTGCCGTCGGCGTCGCGCAGTTCGGCCGCGATCGCGCCGAGCGGGAAGGCGGGGTGCAGGGCGGCGCGGGCGGCGACGCAGGCCAGCGCGAGGGGCAGCCCGGCGCACCTGCGGACGATCTCGTCCGCGGCCCCGGGCTCGGCCTCCACCCGCTCGGCACCGAGCCTGCTCACCAGGAACTCCCGTCCCTCCTCCACCCTGAAGGGGCGCAGCGTGAGGGCCCGGGCGCCGTGCCCGGCGATCAGCCCGGCCAGGTCGTCGCGGCTGGTGACGAGCGTGAGGCAGCCCGGTGTGCCGGGCAGCAGGGGTCGTACGTGGTCGGTGTCGCGGGCGTTGTCCAGCAGGATCAAGACCCGGCGGCCCGCCAGCAGGCCGCGGTACAGGGCCGTTTGGGCGTCCAGCCCGTGCGGGACACGGTCGGGCGGTACACCGAGGGCGTGCAGGAAGCCGCGCACGGCCTCGCCGGGTTCCGTGACCGCGCCGGAGGGGTCGAAGCCGCGCAGATCGACGTAGAGCCGGCCGTCGGGGAAGCGGTCGGCCAGCTGGTGGGCGCAGTGCACGGCGAGGGTGGTCTTGCCGACTCCGGCCATTCCGCCGATGACACCGATGACTACCGTTCCGGCGGGGTCGACGGGGTGGACGGGGTCGACGGGGCTGCCGTCGCCGTTGTGGTCGGTGCCGGACAGCAGGGCGCGTACGTCGGCCAGTTCGGCGGCTCGGCCGGTGAAGGCGGGGAGGGCGTGGGGCAGTTGGGAGGGGACTGCGGCGGACGGGGCGGGGCTCTGCTGGGAGTTGAGGGTGGCCGGAGATCGCAGGTCCTGTGCGCCAGGGGCTTGCGGGTCGGGCGGGGCAGGGCTGAGCGGGGTCGGCGTGCCGGCGGGGGGCGACGCGGCAGGGGTGTGATGGGTCGGCGTGTCCGCGAGGTGCGGGGGCGCGGTGTGAGGGGTCGGCGCGCCGGCGAGGTACGGAGGCGCGGCGTGAGGGGTCGGCGCGCCGGCAAGGTACGGAGGCGCGGCGTGAGGGGTCGGCGCACCGGCCAGGTACGGAGGCGCGGTGTGAGGGGTCGGCGCACCGGCCAGGTATGGAGGCGCGGTGTGAGGGGTCGGCGCACCGGCAAAGTACGGGGCCGCCGCGCCAAAGCAGTCATGAGTCGGCGCACCGGCGAGGTGCGGGGCCACCGCGCCAGGGCTCTGCTGGGTCGCCAGGCCGGAGATGCGCGGCCCGGCCCCATCAGAGATGGCCGTCTCCCCCCTCACCACCTCCCACGCCGCGCGCAGTTCCGAGCCCGGGTCGATGCCCAGTTCGTCGGCGAGGCGTGTGCGGGCGGAGTCGTAGGCGGTGAGGGCCTCGGCGCGGTGGCCGGTGGCGGCGAGGAGGAGGATCAGGCGGGCCAGGACGGGCTCGTCGAGGGGGTGGTCGGCGGCGGTGCGGCGCAGGGCGGGCAGGACGTGGTCGGGTGTGCCCGCCCGCAGGGCGGTGTCGGCGGCGGCGCGTGCGGCGCAGAGACGTTCCGCCTCCAGGGCGGTGAACGCCGGGTGCGCACGGGCGCGCGGGCGGAGGTCGGCGGCGGCCGCGCCCTGCCACAACGCCAGGGCGCCGACGAGGAGTTGGACAGCGACACGGGGTTCGGCGCGGCGCGACTCTTCGTACCGCTCGCGGAAGCTCAGCAGGTCGGATGTCGTGCTGTCGGCCCGGAGCAGGTATCCGCCGGCCGCGCGCGGCAGCCATGTACCCGGAGCGCGCGGCGCCAGCTCCGGCTCCAGCAGGCGGCGCAGGGAGCCGACATGGCGGCGGATCACGTTCAGGGCGCTGCGCGGGGGGCGCGGGCCCCACAGGACGTCCACGATCTCGCTCACCGCGACGGGCTGTCCTGCCCGGGCCAGCAGCAGGGCGAGCAGGGCGCGTTCCTGTGGTCCGCCCGGGTCCAGTTCGGTGTCCGCCCGCCAGGCCCGTACCGGACCGAGCAGCGCGAACCGTATGTGTTCCACCGGCGCCCCACCCCCTTCCGGTCTCCCCGCCCGGTCCCGACTCTACGTCACCGGTGGGGTTACCCGGAGTCACTATCCGCAGGTCGGACGCGGGGCGGGGCGGCCGGGAGAGGTCGTGTCAGCCGAGTTCCTTCTCCAGCCAGGCGAGCACGTCCGGGGTCACCGGGTCGGTGATGTCGGCGAACTCGGTGTGTTTCTTGAGGAACTTGGCGACATAGGGGCAGACCGGCACGATCCGCAGGCCCTGCGCGCGGACGTCCGTGAGGGCTTCCTCGACCAGCTTCCCGGCGAGCCCCTGTCCGGCGAAGGCGTCGTCGACCTCGGTGTGGAAGAACACGCGCTGCGTGCCGCGGTCGCGGTAGGCGGTGAGGCCGGCGCGGGTGGCGCCGACGTGGATCTCGTAGCGGTGGCGGTCGTCGGCGCGCCGGACGGTGGGGGTGGTCCCGGTCTCGGTCATGGGGTGGGTCCTCTCGGGTGGGTGTCAGGCGCGCGGCGGGTTGCGGCGCGGGGTGAGGGTGGCGTGGGGCAGGGCGGGGGCGGGGAGGCGGTCGCCGGGGTAGCCGTCGACGGCGCCGAAGCGGTCGGAGGCGCTCTCCCAGTCCGCGCGGGCGCGGGCGATGTCGTCGTGGCTGCGCCCGATGAAGTTCCACCACATGACGATCTCCTCCTCGAACGGGGTGCCGCCGAGCAGCACGGTCCGGGCGGGGGCGTCGGAGGTGTTGTGGAGGGTCAGGGTGCCGGGGCCGGGGTGGAGGTAGCCCAGGTCGGCCGGGGCGAGCAGGGTGCCGGCGACGCGGACGTCGCCCCGGTCGACGAGGACGCCGTGTTCGAAGTCCGGGTCCACGGCGAGGGTGAGGGTGGCGTGCGGGTCGAGGACGATCTCGGCTCCGAGGAGGGGCGTGAAGGTCGGCACGGGGGATGTGGATCCGGCGAGGGAGCCGAGGAAGACGCGGATCTCCGCGCCGTCGGCGTGCACGGGTTCGGGGGCGTAGTGCCGAAAGTCCCGGTGGGTTGCGCGGTGCGCTTCGGGCAGGGCGACCCAGAGCTGGACGCCGTGCAGGACGGTGGTGCCCGGGGTGGAGACCTCGGAGTGGGCGATGCCGTGGCCGCCGGTCATGAGGTTCAGTTCGCCGGGGCGGACGTAGGCATGGCTGCCTAGGCTGTCGCGGTGCTCGATCTCGCCGCTGAACAGCCAGCTCACGGTCTGCAGGCCGGTGTGGGGGTGCGGGGCGACCACCATGCCGCCGGTGTCGGCTACGTCGTCGGGGCCGTAGTGATCGGCGAAGCACCAGGCGCCGATCAGGGTGCGCGACCGCTGGGGCAGGGTGCGCCGTACGGTCATGGCCCGCGGGCCGCCGAGGGGCACGTCACGCGGGGTGAGCACCTCCACGCGGGGGCCGGACGGGGCGATCGCCTCGGTCGCGGGGCGCGCCGCGACGGGGCCGGTTTCGACGTTGCTCATCGGGGGACCTCCACACACCTTGATAGTTTATGCTTCAACAATACTTGAACGTGTAGCGTGACGCAGCCCCAGACGCCAACGGCGCCCCAAGGAGCCCAGGTTGAACAGCACCCCCGACGCCGAGCGGATCTTCGTCGACAAGCAGAGCCCGAAGGCGTACCACGCGCTGGTGCAGACCGCCGAGGCCGTGCGCTCGGTCGCCGCCGAGGCCGGACTCGACCGGCGGCTGGTGGAGCTGGTCAACCTCCGCGTCTCCCAGCTCAACGGCTGCGCCTACTGTCTGCACACCCACACCCGGGCCGCCCTGCGCGCCGGAGAGACGGCCCAGCGCCTGGGCGTCCTCGCGGGCTGGCGGGACGCCGAGCTGTACACGCCGGCCGAGCGGGCCGCCCTCGCGCTGGCCGAAGCGGCGACCTCGCCGGCCGACCTGGCCGCGCGGGACACCGCCTACGCCGCCGCCCGTGAGGCGCTCACCGAGGACCAGATCTCCGCGGTGATCTGGGTGGCGATCACCATCAACGCCTTCAACCGGGTCTCGATCCTGAGCGGTCACCCCGTACGGCCCGAGCACTGACCCACCCTCGCACGCCCGTCCCTCCCCCGGCCCGCCCGGTGCACTCCTGGGCAGCAGCCGTGCACCGGAGATCAACTCCCGGCGCCGGAACTTCCGGCTCCCCTAGAATCCTTGTCGATCATGCTCGTGAGCGGGCGGAGGCACGGGCGGGGGCGCACATGACCGGCGAGCGGGACGTCTTCGGGACGCTGCTGCGGGAGTTGCGGCTGGCCGCGTCCCTGACCATCGAGGCTCTGGCGGAGCGTTCGGGCGTCAGCGTGCGCGGCATCGGGGATCTCGAGCGCGGGCGACGGGCCGCTCCGCAGCGGCGTACGGTGGCCGCGCTCGCGGACGGTCTGGCGCTGGCCGAGGCGGACCGCGAACGGCTGCTCGCCGCCGCCCGGGCGGGCCGCTCCCCCGGCTACAGCCCTGCCGGGGTCCGCGCGTTCCCGCGCGGGATCGCCGACTTCGTGGGCCGCGAGGCGGAGCTGGCGCACCTGGAGCTGTTCGCGGAGGCGGAGGCGGCCGCGCCGGTCGTGGTGGCGGTGTCCGGGGCGCCGGGGACCGGCAAGACCACGCTCGCCCTGCATGCCGCCCGGCGGCTCGCCGACCGGTTCCCCGACGGGCAGTTGGTCCTCGAACTGCGCGGCACCCACGACAGCCCGCCCGAACCGGCGGAGGTCATGCTCGGTGTCCTCAAGGCGCTCCAGGTGTCCGACAAGGACCTCGCGCAGGCCGGACCCCAGGGCCATCCGGCGCTGTACCGGCGCCTGTTGGCGGAGCGGCGGTTCCTGCTGGTGCTGGACGACGCCCGCGACGAGCGGCAGGTGCGTCCGCTGCTGCCCGGTGCGGGGGCGGGCCTGGTGGTCGTCACCAGCCGGCGCATGCTGACCGGCCTGGAGAGTGTGCACCGCCTGCCGCTCGGGGAGTTGACCGCTGACGAGGCCGCCGCTCTTCTGGCCGGGCTCGTCGGCGCCGAGCGGGCCGCCGCCGAACCGGCCGCGCTGGAGGACGTCGCCCGGCGCTGCGGGCATCTGCCGCTCGCCCTGCGCATCGCGGGCAACTGGCTGGCCACCCGCACCGGTTGGAGCGTGGGCAGGCTCGCCGACCGGCTCGCGCTGGAGGAGCGGCGGCTGGACGCGCTGTCCGCCGGGGACATGCGGGTGACGGCCGCCTTCGACCTGTCCTACCGGCAGCTCACCCCGTCGGCGGCCCGGCTGTTCCGGCGCCTGGCCCTGATACCGGGGCCCGACACGGCCGCGTCCGCTGCCGTCGAGCTGACCGGGCAGGAGCTGTTCGACGCCGAGGACACGCTGGAGGAGCTGGTCGAGGCGGGGCTGCTGGGCACGGACGGGGACCGCTACCGGCTGCACGACCTGCTGCGGCTGTTCGCCCGCGACCGGCTGGCCGCCGACGAGGACGCCGCGGACGTGGAGGCGGCGCGCGCCGCGCTGTACCGCATGCTGCTGGAGACGGCGGTGGTCGCGGGCCGCTGGTTCGAACCCGACCACGGCGCACCGCCCGCCTCATGGCGCGGCACCGTCGATCTGTCGGACGCGGGCAAAGCCGGGCAGTGGCTGCGGGCCGAGGGCCCCAACTGGCTGGCCGCGCTGCGCGCCGCCGCCACGGCCGGGGAGCACACTGCCGTGGTGCACCTCGCCGAAGCCCTGCACTGGTTCTCCGACCAGTGGATCTTCTGGGGGCACTGGCCGGAGGTCTTCGCCTCCGCCGCACGCGCCGCCCGGGCTCTGGGCGACCCGGTCCTGGAGGCCACGCAGCTCAACTACCACGCGTGGGCCGTCCTGTTGTGCGAGGGCCGTCCCCGCGACAGCCTCGCTCTGTCCGCCGAGGCACTGGAGGCCGCGCGACTCGCGGGCGACACGGCCCAGCAGGCCTGGGCCCACTACTACCAGGCCTGGGCGCACCGGCGGCTGGGCTCCTACGCTGCTGCCGCCGAGCACAACCAGCTGGCCGCGGGCCTGTTCAGGGCCGTGGGCGATCTGCACGGGTTCATCCAGTCCCAGTACGCGCGTGCCGTCGACCTGAACGACCAGGGTGATCGCGAGGCCGCCGTGGACGCCTTCCTCGGCGGGCTCGCCCTGCTCGACGAGCTGGCTGAGCGGATCGCGCCGCATGTCGCCGACTTCACCCGGCGCGGGCTGCACGCGGGCCTCGGCAACACCTTGACGACGCTGGAGCGTTGGGACGAGGCCGTCACGCATCTCGAGACCGCCGTCGGCATCTGCCGCGACAGCGGCAACACGGCCCTGGAGAGCCTCCACCTCAGCCAGCTCGGCGACGCCCTGCTGGCCGCCGGGGACACGGCCGCCGCCCGGGAGGTCTACGCCCGCTGCGCCGGGCTCGGCCCGGACGCCGACCCGCAGCGCGTCGCCACCGCCCGGGCGCGCCTGGCCGCCCTCGACGCCTCCAGCGGCGCGTCGCCGCCGCCCGCGCCCCGCTGACCCGCCTGCGCTTTCTGCCTGTGATGTGCCTGGTCCCCGCACCACCCCGTTGATTGGCTGGTCGGGCGGTCAGCGGCGCTCCGAGCCGAGCGTGGCCGCGTACGTGTGCGGTACGGCGGTGAGGAGGCCGGGTGGACTCGGTGTGGACGACGGACGCGGTGCCCGCCGCCGAGCAAGTGGCCTACTGGCGTGACGCGTTGGGCGAGGCCGTCGTACCGGTGCAGATCACCCCGCGCGAGCGGGGCGGCTCCTTCTGCGGCCGGATCACCGCGGGACGGCTGGGCTGTCTGCGCCTGGCGTCCATCGAGGCCGACGCCCATCGCGCGGCCCGTACACAGACGCTCATCGCCGGCTCGGACGAGGCGTATCTGACGGCGGCCGTGCAGACCTCCGGCACGGCGACCCTTGTGCAGGACGGCCGTCACACCGTCGTCGGCGAGGGTGACCTGGTGGTGTACGACACGGCACGGCCGTACGCCCTGGACTACCCCGAGCGCTTCAGCAGCCGGCAGGTGCATGTGCCGCGCCGCGCCTTGGGGTTGCCGGAGGAGGACATCCGCCGGATCAGCGGCGTCGCGCTCGATGCGTCGGAGGGTCCGGGGGCGGTCCTCACTCCCTTCCTCACCCGGCTGGTCGCCTCGGCGCACGCGTACACGCCGACCGAGGCGGGGCGGCTCGCCGCCGGTGTAGTCGACCTGTTCACCACGCTGGTCGCCGCGGCGGGCACCGCCACCGGGCCGGAGACCCGGCGCGAGCAGCTGGTCCGGCGCGTCCGTGACCACATCGACCGGCAGCTGGGCGATCCCGGGCTCTCGCCGGAGTCCGTGGCGAGGGCGCACCACATCTCCGTCCGCTATCTGCACCGGCTCTTCGAGGAGGAGGGCACCACGGTCGCCCGGCTGATCCGGCGCCGCCGCCTGGAGGAGTGCGCCCGCGAACTCACCGTCCCCGGGCGGCCCGCACCGAGCGTGTCGGAGATCGCCCAGCGCTGGGGGTTCGCCAACCCGGCCCATTTCAGCCGGGTGTTCCGGGGCGCGTACGGCTTCACGCCCCGGCAGTGGCGGACCATGCGCGACCTGGGCCGCGGGGCGCAGGGCTGAGCTCCGCGGGCCGGCCGGGCGGCTCAGCGCGGACAGCTCAGTGACCGCGCAGGGAGCGCCGTAGGATCTCGAAAGCCGTCGGACGCGGGCGCTGCGGCAGGAACTCGCGGATGCGGCGGGCGCATTCGGCGGGGCTGTACCGGCCGGTGTCGACGTCGAGGTCGTGCATGCCGTGCGAGTGGACGTGCGCGAACTGCGTCGCCGCGAGCCCGCGCTGGCGGTCTCCGCGCAGGGTCTCGCGGCGCTCCAGCTCCGGCAGGGGGCAGCGGACCGCGACGAGCACCGTGTCCTCGGGGACCAGCACGTCGAGGAGGTCGAGCAGCCGCCAGCGACGGCTCAGGGGGTAGTCGACGACGAGGTTGTTGCCGCCCGCCGCCATCCCGGCGACGGCCCGGTGGAAGCCCTTGCAGGTGCGGTCGATCTCGGCCTGGAGATCACCGTCGACGATCACGCCCCCGCGCATGCCGTGGAAGGCGTCCACCGGCACATGGAACCAGGTGCCGTCGAGGACGCCCAGCAGTTCGCGGGCGATGCTGGACTTGCCGGAACTGGACGTGCCGTTGAGCAGGATGACCGTGCCGCCCGCGCCCGTGTCGGGGATGCGGGTGTCGGCCGGGTCGCTCGGGTCGGTCACCGTCTCGGCCGTCATGCGGTCGTCCTCTCGCGCGGGTCGTCGGGCACGGAGCGCCTCCGCACCACCGGCATGATCATCGCATTGGACGCCGTACGGGGACCGACTCCCTGGAACACACGCGCGATGTCCACGAACCTCCACGCCACGGCCACCGACACGGCATGATCACCCGAAGGCGGGCGGGCCGCGGTGCCACCGATGGGCAAGGGCGCGGCATTCGTACACATACGCAAACATCCGGTGACGCGGCACCCTCAAACTTGCCTCGTTCGTTTCCTTGAATCATTCGTGTTTATGAGGGTAGGTTCGGCGTCATGACCGCATCGGAGACACCGACCACCGCCGAGGAGCTGCGCGGTGCGGGCCTTCGGGTGACGGCCGCGCGGGTCGCCCTGCTGGAGACCGTCCGCAGCGGTGATCACCTGGGCGCCGACGCGATCGCGGCGGGCGTCCGCGACCGGGTGGGCCATATCTCCGTCCAGGCCGTCTACGAAGCTCTCCACGCGCTCACCGGTGCGGGGCTGATCCGCCGGATCGAACCGGCCGGCAGCCCGGCCCGGTTCGAGGGCCGCGTCGGGGACAACCACCATCACGTCGTCTGCCGGTCGTGCGGGGCCGTCGCCGACGTCGACTGCGCGGTCGACGAGACGCCCTGCCTGACCGCCTCCGACGACCACGGCTTCACCATCGACGAGGCCGAGGTCATCTACTGGGGCCTGTGCCCCGACTGCGCACCCTCGCGCAGTTCCCGCACTTCCCGCACTTCCTGAGCACGTGATCCGCCTAGTCCGGAAGGATTGCCATGTCTGAGAACCACGATGCAATCGTCACAGACGCGAAGACCGAGGCGTCAGGCGGCTGCCCGGTCGCGCACGGGCGCGCTCCGCACCCGACCCAGGGCGGCGGTAACCGGCAGTGGTGGCCGGACCGGCTCAACCTGAAGATCCTCGCCAAGAACCCCGCCGTGGCGAACCCGCTCGGCGAGGAGTTCGACTACGCCGAGGCCTTCCAGAGCCTCGACCTTCCGGCCGTGAAACGGGACATCGCCGAGGTGCTCACCACCTCGCAGGACTGGTGGCCCGCCGACTTCGGGCACTACGGCCCCTTCATGATCCGTATGGCCTGGCACAGCGCGGGCACCTACCGCATCAGCGACGGCCGCGGTGGCGCCGGTGCCGGCCAGCAGCGCTTCGCGCCGCTGAACAGCTGGCCCGACAACGCCAACCTGGACAAGGCCCGCCGTCTGCTGTGGCCGGTGAAGAAGAAGTACGGCCAGAAGATCTCCTGGGCCGACCTGATGATCCTCGCCGGCAATGTCGCCCTGGAGTCGATGGGCTTCGAGACCTTCGGCTTCGCCGGTGGCCGCGAGGACGTCTGGGAGGCGGAGGAGGACGTCTACTGGGGTCCCGAGACCACCTGGCTGGACGACCAGCGCTACTCCGGCGAGCGCGAGTTGGAGAACCCGCTCGGCGCGGTCCAGATGGGCCTCATCTACGTCAACCCCGAGGGTCCGAACGGCAACCCGGACCCGATCGCGGCGGCCCGCGACATCCGTGAGACGTTCGGCCGGATGGCAATGAACGACGAGGAGACCGTCGCCCTCATCGCCGGCGGCCACACCTTCGGCAAGACCCACGGCGCCGGCCCCGCGGACAACGTCGGCGCCGACCCCGAGGCCGCCGGCCTGGAGGAGCAGGGCCTCGGCTGGAAGAGCACCTACGGCACCGGCAAGGGCGCGGACGCCATCACCTCCGGCCTGGAGGTCACCTGGACCGCCACGCCGACGCAGTGGAGCAACGGGTTCTTCAAGAACCTCTTCGAGTACGACTACGAGCTCACCACCAGCCCGGCCGGCGCCCACCAGTGGGTCGCCAAGGACGCCGAGGCGATCATCCCCGACGCCTACGACGCGTCGAAGAAGCACCTGCCGACGATGCTCACCACCGACCTGTCGCTGCGCTTCGACCCGGTCTACGAGCAGATCTCGCGCCGCTTCTACGAGCACCCGGAGCAGTTCGCCGACGCGTTCGCCCGCGCCTGGTTCAAGCTGACCCACCGCGACATGGGCCCGGTCGTGCGCTACCTCGGCCCCGAGGTCCCCGCCGAGACGCTGCTGTGGCAGGACCCGCTGCCGGAGCGGACCTACGAGCTGATCGACGCCGAGGACGTCGCCGTCCTCAAGGCGAAGATCCTGGAGTCGGGCCTGACGGTGTCCCAGCTGGTGTCGGCCGCCTGGGCGTCGGCCTCCTCCTTCCGCGGCAGCGACAAGCGCGGCGGTGCCAACGGCGCCCGCGTCCGGCTGCAGCCGCAGGCGAGCTGGGAGGTCAACGACCCGGACCAGCTGGCGACCGTGCTGCGCACCCTGGAGGGCATCCAGGAGTCCTTCAACTCCGGCCAGACCGGCGGCAAGCAGGTCTCGATCGCCGACCTGATCGTGCTCGGCGGCGGCGCCGCGATCGAGAAGGCCGCCAAGGACGGCGGATTCGACGTCGAGGTGCCCTTCACACCGGGCCGCGTGGACGCCTCGCAGGAGCAGACCGACGTCGAGTCCTTCGCCGCGCTGGAGCCGGCCGCCGACGGCTTCCGCAACTACCTCGGCAAGGGCAACCGCCTCCCGGCCGAGTACCTGCTGCTCGACAAGGCGAACCTGCTCACCCTGAGCGCGCCCGAGCTGACGGTCCTCGTCGGTGGTCTGCGCGTCCTGGGCGCCAACCACCAGGGCTCGCCCCTCGGTGTCCTCACCAAGACGCCCGGCGCGCTGACCAACGACTTCTTCGTCAACCTGCTCGACCTGGGCACGACGTGGAAGGCGACCTCCGAGGACGCGAACACCTTCGAGGGCCGTGACGCGGCCACGGGCGAGGTGAAGTGGGCGGGCAGCCGCGCCGACCTCGTCTTCGGCTCCAACTCCGAGCTCCGCGCCCTCGCCGAGGTCTACGCGAGCGACGACGCGAAGGACAAGTTCGTCGGCGACTTCGTCGCGGCCTGGACCAAGGTCATGGAGCTGGACCGCTTCGACCTCGTCTGACCCGCGCCTCACCCCGCTGACGTCCGGGCCGGCCCCTCGCGGGCCGGCCCGGGCGTTTCTCCATGTGCGGACCTTTGTACGGCCTTCACGATTTCCCCACCCAACTCCCATCATTCGCTCACGATTTGTGTATGCTCCAGGCTCCCGTTCGCACCAATGGGGAGAACACACCTCATGCGCATACGCATCACCGCGGTCGCCTCCGTCGCCGCCGCCGGAGCCCTCGCCCTCACGACGGCCGGCTCCGCCCACGCCACCGAGTACGCGTCGTCCCTGAAGATCCAGGGCATCCAGTACGACGCTCCCGGCCGTGACTCCAACAACTGCACCACCGGCAACACCAGGGCCGAGTACCTGACGCTGAAGAACTACTCGCGGACCGCGACCATCAACCTCCGGAACTACAAGGTCAAGGACGCGGCGGGCAACACCTTCACGTTCCCGACGAACCACTACCTCGAGCCCGGCGACTACGTGAAGCTGCGCGGCGGCAAGGGCACCAACTCCGACGCCAACAATGTCGTCTACCGCCAGAACTGCAACTTCATGTGGAACAACGACAAGGACACGATCTACGTGTACAAGTCGAACGGCAGCCGCGCCGACGTCCACTCGTACACCAAGTCCAACAACGACCGCGACGGCAACGGCTACATCAGCTTCCACGGCTGACATCCGGCACGCCGTGCCGTCAACTCCTCCTCGCACAGGTCCCTTTACGCTTTCCCGGGCCCCGACGAGGAGGAGTCATGACCAGCACACCCCGCACCCCCGGGCCGGTACCGGCCGAGGAGCCCATACCCTCGGCCGTCTACTGGGGCCTGTTCGCCGCCTGGGCGGCCAACGACATCGAGGAACTGCTCACCATGGCCCCCTGGTCGCGGGCCGCCGTATCCCGGCTGCGTGAGCGCTTCCCGCGGGTCCCGGCCGGGGTGTGGCAGCGGCTGGAGGCGGACCAGCGTCAAGTGAACGCGGCGGTCGGTCTGATGGGCCTGCTGATCGGGGCCGCCGCCGTGGACGGCGCCCGCACCCGGGGCCGCAGCGCCTTCTTCCGCACCGTTCTCACCGGCTTCGGCGTGCACGGTGTGGTGCACATGGCCCAGTCCGTCGCCTGGCGCGGCTACACCCCGGGCGTCGCGACCTCCCCCACCGTCGTCATCCCCTACAGCGCCTGGGCGCTGGCCCGGCTGCGCAGGGCCGGACTGCCGCCCGCCTCGCCGGCCGTCGGCCTCGGCCTGCTGCCCCTCGCCGCGGGCACGGCGCAGGCCGTGGCCCGTCGCCTCACCCGCAGGCGCGGTGCGGGCTCACGCCCCGACGTGCAGGTAGGCCGCCCAGCGCGTCGGTGAGGCGAGGTACCTCGCGCGCAGGGTCCGTATCGCGGTGTTGAGGGCCTGTGCGGTCAGGGTCGTGTCGGGCGGGCGGGTGCCGTCGGCGGTCAGGGAGCGGTAGAACGCGCCCGATATCGCGGGGGTGTCCGGGGCGCGCCAGAGGGTGCCGATGACACTGCGGAAGCCGGCCAGTTGGAAGGCGGCCGCCAGGTGCATGGGCTCGTCGGGCAGCTCGGGATGCGGCTCGGCGGTGCTGCACGCGGACAGGAAGGCCACGGCGCCGTGTTCAAGGGCGGTGTCCTGGATGTGGGTGGCGGTGAGGGTCTCGCTGGTGTCGAGGTGGAGGCCGCCGCCGCGCAGGATGCTCAGCGAGGAGTCGTTGTCCCCGTGGCAGGCGAAGTGCACCAGGGCGTACTCGCGCAACGCCCCGTCAAGGGTGTCCAGGCCGGATTCGGCCCCGCTGAGCACCCGTGAGCCGGGCACCGCCGCGCGGACGGTCTCGGCCTCCTTGCCCGCCTCCGGCAGCGGCGGCAGACGCGGGCAGTCGGCGCCGGTGACGATCAGGACACCGCTGCGGTGCGCGCTGCCGGGCGGGGGCTGGGTGCCACGCGGCGTGTCCCGCAGGGAGTGGGCCAGCGCGGCGAGGGTCGGTGTGTAGGAGGGAACCACTCGGTCGACGACCGTGCGGGGTGCGGGGCCGTCGGTGTCGTGGTGATGACCGGCCGCGTGCAACGGCAGGCGGACCAAGGGGCCTACGGGGCACCACCACAGGCGGGGCAGGGCCTGGTCGTCGAGGCCTTCACCCGCCTTGCCGCCTTCCCCCTCGCAGGTTGCCCCGTCCCCCACCCCGACGACGGCCTGACCACCGCCTTCCATGCGCTCCAGCACCGGGCCCGCCACCTCGTCCCACAGCCACGCCAGCACCGCGTGCAGCTGTGCCTGGGCCGCTTCCCTGGCGTCGAAGGACGCCGCGAGGTCCAGCGCCTGCGCCAACGCGTCGTCCAGCAGGGCGCTGTGCTCCTGGACCGCGATCTCGGTCAGGCCCGGCAGCGGCACGTGTTCGACGGGCCGAGCCGGGTCGGCCGGGACCAGCAGGGCGTCGCCACGGTCGGCGTGCGCGAGCACGAACACCACCGGGGCCCCGGCGATGCGGGCCCGCAACTCGGGAAGGGAGTCGGGGCGGGTGAGGGCCGCGACCTCCGGGTGCTCGGCGAGGCGTCGCCGGATGCTCTGCTGCTCGGCGGCGAGTCTGCGGGTGGTGGCCGCCCAGCCGGGGCGCGGGTCCTTGCGGCTGGAGGTCTCCTTGAGGACGCGGCCGGACGCGTCCTTCTCGACGGTCTTGACCTCGAGGCCGCTGACATTGGCGTAGAAATCGGCCGTGGTCAGCTTCGCATCGATCTCGGCGAGCCGTTGCGCGGCCATCGGGTCGATGCGTTCGATCGCCTCGCGGAGCCGGCGGGCGGTGAGCGCCTGCCCGTAGAGGATCGCGCGGCCGGTCTCCAGCAGATGCACGGCCCGGTCCGCGTCACCCGAGTCGATCGCCGCGCGGGCTGCACGGGCGGCCAGTGCGGGCGCCAGGGCCGCGGTGCCCTTGCGCACCGGCCCGGCCAGGGACCGCTGGGCCTGCTGCGGGATCTCGTCCTGGAAGAGTCCCTCCAGAACCTGTAGGGCGAGCCGCGGGTCACCGGCACCCTGCGCGAGGATCGCGCGCTTCTCCTGGGCCTCCAGGCGGTACTTGGGGCCCGTGCGCGGGTCCTCGGCGATCGCCTGCCAGACCTGGAGCGCCTCGGTGCGCAGCGCCTCGGCCTCCGGGGAGGCCGGGTCGGTCAGCTTGTGCAGGGCGGTGCACGGGCGGGCGAGCAGGATATGGCGCTCGACCCAGTAGGGGTCGTCCGGCAGGGTGCGCTCCAGTGCCTCGCGGGCCAGTCGCACGGCGTCGGCCAGCGCCTCCCGGTCCCCGGTCCTCAGGTGCTCCACATGGCGGACCTGGCTGATGGAGCTGAGGAAGCGGCCCTGGTCGGGATGGTCCGCGGGGAGTCTGGCCAGACCCCGCCGGTAGAGCTGCTCGGCCTCGGCCAGGTACTCCGGCCGCTCCTCCTCGCTCCGTCCGGCGCGGAGCAGATGGCCGGCCAGGTTGAGGAGCAGTTCGTGCTTGCGCGGATGGTCCTCGGGGAACGCGTCGGCCGCCCTGCGGGCCAGCTCCAGTCCCTCGGCGGCGGCCGCCCGATCCCCTTGGTGCTCGGCGAAGTCGCCCAGGGCGCCGGCGAGGTTGGACATGCGGTAGGGACGGAAGGGGTCGTCCTGCGGTGTGCGCGCCAGGGCCTCCCTGCGCAGCTCCAGCGACTCGGGCAACAGGGTTGCGTCGGACAGGACGTTGGCGACGGCGATCAGCACTTTGGACAGCCGCTCCAGGTTCCGGGGCGTGTCCGGGTCGTCCTGCGGCAGCTCCTTCCTGGCCCGGCGCGCGGCCGTCAGCGCTTCGTCGGCGAGGTGGGCGTCGGCCTGGGAGGAGTACGCGTGATGCACGGTGGCATCGGCCAGCGCGATCAGGGCCCGCCCGGCGAGGCGGTGCCCGGTCGGCGTGGCGTCCACCGCCTGCAGCGCCCACGCGCGGGCCTGTTCCGGTGAGGCGCCGTCACCGCCGGACTTCCAGTGCCTGAACTCCGACTCGGCGGCCAGGACCAGGGCTCCGGGCCGGTCCTCGTGCCCGCCCGGCACCATCTCGACCAGGACGAGGGCCGCGCGGCGGCGGTCGGCCGGGGCGGCGTCGGGGTCGTCGGCGGTCCGCCACGCCACCGCAAGGTGCGCGTCGTCGTCCGGGGACGGTGCGGGCGTGGACCGGTTGAGGACCGCCCGGACCGCCTCGGCGCCGACCCGCGCGAGGGCCTCCTCCTCCACCTCGCCCCGCCACTCCCGGTGTTCCTGCACCCTCCAGTCGTCGTGGCCGGTGGCCCGGACCAGGTCGTCCGCCGCCTCGAGCGCCTCCAGCAGCAGCTCCGGCGAGCCCGTCTCCGCCGCCCGGCGCCTGAGCACACCGACCAGTTCACGCGCCGGGTACAGATTCACGGGGCTGCCCTGTCCCGCCGCCTCGACGGCCCGGCGCAGATCGGCCGTCGCGCGCTCCAGGGCGGCAGGGTCGAGCCGCTCGTGCTGGAGGTGAGCCGCGCACCGGGCCTTGAGCATCAGCCGGTTGGCCAGGTGCGGGTCGTCCCGCTCCGGGTGGCGCACAGTGGCCTCCACGGCGAGTTCGGCGCTGCGCTCCCCCTCCTCGACCCAAGTGCGGTGCGCGCCCAGGTCCGCCAGCCGCAGCCGCAGCCAGGCGCGGTCGCTGAGCAGGGCCGCCTTCTCGCGCAGGGACGTACCCTCCTCCCCCAGCCAGCGGATCTGCAGGTCCACGACGGTGTCCAGCGCCTTGAAGTCGTCCTCCTCCTCGAAACGGTCCATGAGGAAGAGGAGTTGGTCGATCCTGGCCGGTCCCAGCGTGCCCCCCTCCTCGTCCGGCGGGGCGGCGGCCGGTGTGGAACGCCGTAGGAACCGCCGGCGGCGCGGGGTAGTGCGGGACCGGCCCAGGTGGGCGCACAGGGTGGAGGGGAAGGGCGGCAGATCCGGCGGCGGTTCGGTGATCATGCCCGCCAGCTCCAGGGCGGCGCGGTACTCCCCCAGCCCGCGCACGCCGGGCATATGGAGGTAGCGGTACCAGCGGATCAGCGCCAGCCGTGCCGTCCCGGCCGGGTCGGCGCCGGGCTCCGGCGGCAGGACGGCGTCCGGTAGCACGGGCAGGTCCCGTTCGTCGCCGGTGCGTGTGTAGCGTCGCAGCTCTTCCATGGTTTCACCCCCGTGCCCCGCCCAACGTCCGGCCCCACCGGATGGTTCCCGTACGTATCGAGTCCGTCACGATCCGTGTCCGGTCGGTATCCGTGCAACGTCCGGCCCCGCTCCGCGGTTCCCGTCGCCATCCTGGCCACCGCTGTCGGCGACCGGTAGTAGCGTGACGGGACATTCGTGTGACGGCGGCGGTGACGGGGAGGATCCGGAATGGACGCGATCGCGGAGCGGCTGGCGCGGTTGTGCCCGCAGACGGACGGGGACGCGCTGCGGGAGCGTGCCGTGCGGTACGGAGTGGGCGACGAGTTGGACCGGCTGCGGGCGGCCGTGCTGTCGGGCGAGCGGGGGCCTTCGGTCGCCGCGGATCTGGACGCGCTGGACGACGCGTTCGCCCGGCACGGCATCGACGCGCTCAGCACAGGGGTGCGCGATTACGGGTCGTTGCGGGGAGCGACGCCCCATCCCGGGGTGACGCTGTGGGGCTGCCCGTCCCCGGTGCCCTGCCCGCGCCTCGTGCCCCAGGAAGGGGCGCACGCCGATGCTGCGCCCCGGTGCGGGCTGGCCGGAACACCGCTCGTCTCCCGTACGTTCCGTCTGTGAGCGTCGTACTGGCCGAACTGGGCAAGCAGTTGGCAGGTCGCTGGGCCATGCTGCTGCTTCTGCCCGGCGCCTTCTACGTGTGTACGGCGGCGGTCGCCGTCCTGCTCGGACAGGGTCATGCCTTCGACCCGGGTCCGCTGACGGCGTGGCTGGATTCGGTGGCGGCGGCCCCGGCGAGCGGGCGGTTCGGGACCGTGCTGATCGGTGCGGCGGCGTTCACCGCCGCGGCGGCCGCCGCCGGTCTGGGGGCTTCCGCCGCCGCGCAGTTGGTGGAGCGGGTGTGGTGGGCCTCGGGTGAGGAGCCAGTGCTGCGACGGCTCGCGGCCCGGCGTCGGCGGCGCTGGGAGCAGGAAGAGGAGGCGGTGACCGCGGCGGTGCGGGAGTTCGCCACCGCGGGCGGCAGCCCGGAGGCCGGCCGGCGGCTGCGGGCAGCGATCGTACGCCGGGACGCCACGAGCCCCGAGCCCGCCGCCCGCCCCACCTGGATAGGGGACCGGCTGCATGCCGTCGACCAGCGGGTACACGCCAGTTACCACCTGGATCTCTCGGCGGCGTGGCCCCGGCTGTGGCTGCTGATGCCCGACGCCGCCCGCGCGGAGCTCGTGGAGGCCACCGCGGGCTGCGCGGCAGCGGCGCGGCTCGCCGGGTGGGGGGTGCTCTATCTGCCGCTGGCGGTGGTGTGGTGGCCGGCCGCGCTGCTGGCGGTCGGGGTGCTGCTCACCGCGCGGCACCGGGCGCGCAGCGCGGTCGCCGTCCAGGCGGATCTGGTGGAGTCGGCCGTCGACCTGTACGGGCGTGATCTGGTGGTGCAGTTGGGGCTGGAATGCGAGGGTCCGCTCACGCGCGAGGCGGGGGCGCGGGCCACGTCCTTGATGCGCAAGGACCGGACGGATCGCTCATGCCTGGAAGGGTGAGGGAGCGAACGGCCCGCCCGTGCCCCCGCCGTTGACGGCGCGGACCGATCACGCCCTGGACGGTGAGGGAACAGGCCGACTGACGCCCCGGACGGTGCCGGAGTCGGCCGACGGGCGCCCCGTACGGTGACTGAGCCGCCCGGCTGACGCCCCGTACGGCGACTGAGCCGCCCGACCGACGCCCCGTACGGCGACGGAGCCGCCCGACCGACGCCCCGTACGGCGACGGCGCGGGCCGGATCACGGCCCCCGAGGGTGCCGGTGCGAACGGACCACTCGTGCAGGGGCACGGAAGCGGACGGGCCGCTCACGCCTCGTACGGTGACGGCGCGGGCCGGCTGTCGAGGCCGACGACGGTGGACACGATCACGTCCGGCGCGGCGGGCAGCAGGACGGAGAAGCCGCCCGCCGCCCGCCGGAATCCGCGCCGTCCCGTCTGTGGAACCTCCACGGGCCGATGGTCGGTGGCCTGCATCAGCCGGTCGTGGCGAGCCTGGTCGCGGGCCGACATCAGGCGGCGGTCCACGGTCAGCACCGGCGGCGAGCTGAGCCGGGGCCAGTGCGTGTGATGGACGAACACGCGGACCCGCAGCCGCTGTTCGCCCAGTTCCCGCTCGGCCTGCGCCAGGTGCTCGGCCAGAGCGCCGATCGCGTCGGCCACCTGGTCGGCAGGGGCGAGCAGATCCAGGTCGGGGCTGTAGGGCACCTCCAGCTCGTCCGGTCCGACCACCTCGCAGACGATGTCCAGCTCGTCGTCACGCAGTTGCTCACCGGGACCGTGTGCCGTACGGGCCGCCGCGTGGGTGCTCAGGGTCAGCTCGGCGCCGTAGCGGGAGGCCGTCATGGCCACCGGGAACAGGCCCGTGTAGCGCAGCGTCCGGGCGCAGCCCAGCAGTACCTCCGCCACCGGTCGCTCGGCCCACTCGCCGAGCAGTTCGACGGCTTCGCGGTGGCGTCCGAGGCGGCGCAGCAGGTGGGCGTAGTTCAGGCGGATCGCATGGGTCGTCCCGTCCTCCGGCCCGAACGCCTCCTCGCAGCCTCTGATGAGCGTCGGGTAGTCGCGTGCCGCGGTCTCCAGGTCGCCCTGCTTCACCTGGATGATCAGGAAGTTGTTGGCGGCGTTGAGGGTCAACGGGTGTGCCGGCCCGAGCAGGGAGGCGCGCGCCTGATGGACGGTCGCCAGCAGTTCGAGGGCGGGCTGCCACTTGCGGCGGTCGCGCAGCACGAGGGCGAGGTTGTTCATACAGGTGAGCGTGAACAGATGGGTGGGACCGCTGACGCGGGCGAAACCCTGGTACGCGCGCGTGTACTGCTCCTCCGCCTCCGCCAACCGGCCCGCCGCGTGCAGGGCGCCCGCCAGCTCGTGCCGGGCCGCGGTGGTCTCCAGGGACAGAGGTCCCTGCCGTGCTTCGAGCCACTCCACCTGCTCGGCCAGTTCGGCCAACGACTCCTCCGGCACGGGCGGTTCCTCCTTCGCAAGGAATGGTTCCATTGTGCCGAGCGGGCGCCGCCGTGCCCCCACGCGTGGGCGTGGAGGTTCGGTCGAGGGATGCGAGCCCCGTACGAGGCCCAGACGAGGCCCGGACGAGGCCATACGAGACTCATACGAGCCCGGGGCCGCCGTCGGACGACGGCGGCCCCGGACCTCAAGGGTGTGTCAGTGGGCGTCGATGAGCTGGTGCGGCGGAACCTTCACCGTGCGGGCGCCCGGGGTGCCGCCCAGGATCACCTTGCGCAGGGCGACGTTGTTGTTGAGGTTGGTCTCCTTCAGCCGCTTCGACGGGTTGGCGATGACCTGGATGTAGTACGTGCCGTTCGGCAGGTCGGTGATGTCGAAGGACTGGCCGGGACGGTACTGGGTGTAGGTGTCGCCGGAGCCGACGTCGAGGACCTCACGCACGGACAGCGAGTTCTGCTGACCGCAGGCGGTCGACAGGTCGGTGTTGTACGGGTGCCAGTTGGCGTTCTTCACCAAGTAGTTCACGGCGTCGGTGTTGGCCAGGCAGAACGCCTCCTTGCCGCTGCGCACCGCCTCGGTGCGGTCGGCGCTCAGCAGGCGGTAGCTGGCGAAGTCGGTGAAGTGCCAGTGCTCGTGCCCGATGCGCGGGTCCCACTCCATGGTGCCGGTCGGGGTGTAGCCGACCTGCTTGCCGTTCGCGTCGTAGAAGTACTGGTAGGCGTCCATCAGGTCCGCGCCCGGGGTGCGGAAGCCGTCCACCACGAGGGGGGCCGGGCCCGCGTTCCAGACGTTGGCGCTGAAGGCGAGGTAGTCCTTGCCGGGTACGTCGCCGTCCTCGCCGTCGGTGATGGCGATGTCCCAGGCCGGCAGGGAGCGCAGGTCCGGCTTGGGCACGTTCGCCGGGACGCCGGCACGGCCGGTGGGCCGCTCGGCGTTCGCCTTCAGGGCCGGGGCGATGCGCGAGCCGTCGGTGTGGCCGGGGCCGTCACCGAGGTGGTGGGCGGTGCCGCGGTCCTCCAGGGCGTGCGAGAGGGCCGGCGGGGTGGGGGCGTCGGCGCCGCGCGGGCCGTAGTGGAGGGCCGTGATGCCGTGCGATGCCTCGTGGCCCGCGTGGGGGGCGCCGTGGCCGCCGTGGGAGGCCCCGTGGTCGCCGTGCCCGGCGGCGTGGTGGGCGTCCGACCGCTCGCCGGTCACGCCGACGCCGCCCTCGCCGCCGTCGCTGACCTTCCGTACGGTCACTTTGATGGTGGGTCGGTCGTCGGGGATGCCGAACAGGTCGCGGTACTTCTTGGCCACGGCCACCTTGGCCGTGTACTCGCCGACCGGGAGGTCGAGCGGCTTGTCGTAGTCGAAGGTGCTGGAGTTGGACGCCCAGCCCTTCTCCACGCCCCACACGGACCCGAGGGTGAACGGGTTGGTGGGGCAGCTCTCCGGGTAGTGCGACTTGGCCGGGGCGTCCGGGCGGATGCGGCCGGAGGCGTTGTTCGGGCAGAACGTGCCCTTGGTCTCGGCCGCGACCCGGCCGGCCGCGTCGGTGACGGTGACCTCCAGGAAGCCGGGCAGGCCGGAGAAGTCCTTCACCGTTCCGGTGGGCAGGGTCTTCGTGCGGGTGGTGGTGCCGTCGCGGAGGATCTGCCGGGCGACGACGGGGTCCTTGTAGGACTTCCGGGTCACCTGGAACTCCAGCGGAGCCTTGTCGACGGTGATGTACGTGCCGAGGTCCAGATAGACCCCGGATTCCCCCTCCCACCGGTCGACCGTGACGGACTTCGACGCGGCCACCAGCTTCAGCTTGGGCGTGCCGGCCGGGCTCGACGGGCCGGCACCGGGTGCGGCGCCGGCCGCCACGACGACGACGGTGAGCGACGCGGCCGCGGCGAGCGACGCGCGCGTGATGCGCTTGCGGTGTTGCTGACTGGTCATCGGTTCCTCGTCTGCGAGTGCCATGGTCAGTGGCATCGGACTCGACAGCTCACTCGCCTGACCGATGTGGCCGGACGCACCCCACGCGTCCTGGGCAGGCCTGTGAGCAACCTGTGAGACCGCAAATGCGGGAAATCGGTTGCCTGTTGATGCGGAATTCAGTTCATCGGGTGAGAGCCGGGCCGGGTTCCGCCGACTGCTGGGCGTCGAAGGTCCGGCGGGACACGCTGATGTACTCGCGATGACGCTCGGACCACGCGATGAGCGAACCCACCTCGGCGGACAAGGTCTGGCCCACCGGCGTCAGTTCGTAGTCGACGCGCGGAGGCGTACCCGGAGTCACCGTCCGGATCACCAGGCCGTCCCGCTCCAGACTGCGCAGGGTCCGCGTCAGCATGCGCTGGAGATACCGCACGACCAGCTGGATGCCTTCTCGCCGCCGGAGATCCGCGACGCCCTGGTGGCGCACGCCCGGCGGCTCCCGGGGGTCTTCACCAGCCCGAGCCTGGTCTCCGAGCCCGGCTCGCCGGCCCTGCGGATCGACCGGCGGGACCGCCCCTTCGAAGCGTTTCTGCATCCGGCCGTCGACGAGTTCGGACACCTCCACCGCGCCGGCTTCCCGCATCTGACCGTGCCGGTCACGGCGCTGCCGCTGCTCACCGAGCTGCGCTGGACGGAGCCCCACCCCATCTCCCGGCGGGCCGGGGTCCCCGACAGCATCGTGATGCTGTACGCGCCGCGCGACGAGGACGAGCTGGAGGTCGCGGCGACGGTGCTGCGGGCGTCGTACGAGCAGGCCGTGGCGTAGCACGGGCGCGGGGGACGGCCACCGTCCGGCAGAGAGGCGAGCCCTCGCGAGGGCTCGCCTCCGCGCGTGTCGGTGGCGTGTGGTTCAGCGCGCCTCGCGGAACTCCACGTGCCGGCCGGCGACCGGGTCGTACTTGCGCAGAATCAGCCGGTCGGGGTCGTTGAGACGATTCTTGCGCGTCACGTAGGTGACGCCGGTCCCGGCCGTCGACCTCAGTGTGACGATGGGACGCGCGGTGGTGGTGCGTGCCATGGGGTGGTCCTCCTTCCGCCGGCAGCCGCAGAAATTTGGCCTGCGCATGCCAGCGACAGCCACAACAGCAACCCCGGCCCCGGCATTCCCGGACCCGGACCCCGACCCGGCCCCGCACCTGGACCCAGACCCAGACCCGCACCCGCACCCGCACCCGCACCGGGACCCCGACCGCATTCAGAAGCGACACCGCTGAATGCGATGAACCCGGGCAGTTGGACTTCGGGATCACCCGGGGGCAGGGTGGGCACATACCCCTCCCCCGACGGGGCCCCTCACCGCACCACCCGGAGATCACCCGATGAACCACGTCGCGGACCCCGAGCGCTACAACGGCACCATGCGCTACCGGCGCACCGGACGCTCAGGACTGGACCTCCCGCTGCTGTCGCTCGGCTACTGGCACAACTTCGGCGACGACAAGCCCTTCGAGACCCAGCGCGAGATCGCCCTGCGTGCCTTCGACCTCGGCATCACCCACCACGACCTGGCGAACAACTACGGACCGCCCTACGGCGCCGCCGAGATCAACTTCGGGCGACTGATGAAGCAGGACCTCGCGCCGTACCGGGACGAGCTGGTGATCTCCACCAAGGCCGGCTGGGACATGTGGCCGGGCCCCTACGGGCAGGGCGGCGGCTCCCGCAAGTACGTGCTCGCCTCGCTCGACCAGTCGCTCAGCCGCATGGGGCTGGACTACGTCGACATCTTCTACTCCCACCGGCTCGACGCGAGCACCCCGCTCGAGGAGACGATGGGTGCGCTCGACACGGCCGTCCGCCAGGGCAAGGCCCTCTACGTGGGCATCTCCTCGTACGACGCCGAGCGCACTCGCGACGCCGTCGGCATCCTGCGCGAGCTCGGCACGCCGCTGCTCATCCACCAGCCGTCGTACAGCATGCTCAACCGCTGGATCGAGACGGACGGGCTGCTGGACGCCGCCGAGGAGGAGGGCTTCGGCGTCATCGGCTTCACCGCGCTGGCCCAGGGCCTGCTCACCGGCCGCTACCTCGACGGCGTGCCCCAGGACTCGCGGGCCGCGCAGGGCAAGTCCTTCGACACCAGCTGGCTGACGGAGGACATGCTGCGCCGGCTGCGGGCCCTGAACGACCTCGCGTCCCGCCGCGGCCAGACCCTCGCCCAGATGGCGCTCGCCTGGGCGCTGCGCGACGAGCGGGTCACCTCCCTGGTCATCGGCGCCTCCCGCGTCGAGCAGCTGGAGCAGAACGTGGCCGCGCTGGAGAACCTCGACTTCAGCGCCGAGGAACTCGCCGAGATCGACAAGCTCGCCACCGACGGCGGCGTCGACCTGTGGCAGGACGCCCGCCTGGGCAACCTCGACTGACCCGCTACACCCGCTTCCCCTCCGCCGGACGGCCCGACCCACGCCGTCCGGCGGCGCGCCTCTCCCGCCACCAGGGCGCCAGCTGTACGACGCCCCAGGCCGCCTCGACGGCCAGGAACGGCCACAGCACGCCCGAGGCACCGGCGGCCAGCGCGTACGCCATCCAGAAGGAGAACAGGGCGCGCGCGACACCGTCGTACAGCCCGTGCACCGGCAGGGGTGCGCGCAGCCGCAGCAGGGACCACACGATCACCACCGACCCCATCAGGTCGGCGTACAGGACCTGCATCGGTTCCCTGGCGGGCAGCGCGCCGAGCCCGAGTGTCTCCGCGGTCCAGGACAGGCCGGTGTGCACCAGTGCGTAGGTCCACGGGGTGACGAAACCCGCCGTGACGACGAGGTCGTACCAGGCGCTCGCGCGCACGAGCCGCAGGTAGGCGGGTCGGGTAGGGGTCATGGCGGACCTCCGGGTGAGGGGTGGGGTAGGGCCCTCATGCTGAACGGTGGAGTACTGTCCAAGGTCAAGTCCACCTGGGGGTGAAACGGGCATGCGTATCGGTGAGTTGGCGGCACGGACCGGCCTGAGCAAGGACGCCATCCGTTTCTACGAGCGCCAGGGCCTGGTCACCGGCCACCGCCTGGCGAACGGCTACCGGGACTTCCCGGAGGAGGCCGTGACCTGGCTCTTCTACGTCCGCACGGCCCAGGCCCTGGGCTTCACCCTGGCCGAGATCCGCCGGCACGGCGACGACCTGCGCGACGCCCCCGACTCCGCCGAGGCCCTGTCCGCACTGTTCGAGGACAAGATCCGGGTCATCGACACACGCATGGCAGAACTGTCCGCCCTCCGGGCCGACTTGAGCGAACGCGTCGGCACCGGTTGCCCGCTGCGGGCCGGAGCGGTGTGATGCCGGGCGCTCTCGCGCGGTTGGCGGCCGGGGTGGCTCCTCCGGCCGTGCCGATCGACGCGCGCGGGGACTGGCGTGCGGCCGAGGAGGCGCTCGGCGTGGAGCTGCCCGCCGACTACAAGTGGCTGGTCGAGACGTACGGCTGGGGCGAGTTCTGCGACTACCTCTATCTGCACACGCCGTTCGGCTCCCGTCCGTACAACAGCCTCACCTGGCGGAGCACGGGCGGGCTGCTGGTCTGGGGCAGCACCATCGACGCCGACCGGTTGTGCTGGCGCACCGACGGGTCGCCCGGCGACTGGCCGGTGGTGATCTGGGACGCCAAGGGGGCCGTCGAGGAACTCGCCGTCGGAGCAGGGGAGTTCGTGGCGGGCTGGTCGCTCGGGCTGCTGGAGTCGCGGCTGCTGGGCGCCATGGAGGCCGGGCTCGCGCCGTGGTTCAACGCGTTCCGCACGCGGACCCACCGGTGTGTCGTCCTGTCCGAGGGGCCGTACCCGTATGCCGAACGCCTGCGAATCCTCCGGGACGCCTTCGCGCCGACCGCGGACCGGGGGTCCTGGGAGTCGGACGGGGGCGCCTCGGGCCAGGATCACTTCGCCGCAGTCGCCGACGACTGGCTGTTCACCTACGACCGGTCCCGCCCTCACCAGATCCGTGTCGGGCTCCCTCCCGAGGACACACAGCGGGCCGGGGAGCGTCTGTTCGACGCCGTACGGCTCATGGGCTGTGAGGTACGACAGGTGACGACGGGCGGGGGTACGGTGCTGCCCGCCTGGGAGACGCGGGCACCGGAGGACGCCCGGCCGTGAGGCCCGCGGCCGAGCCCCTCACTCGTCGTCGGAGGCGTCCACGCCCAGGTCTCGGCGAAGTGCCTTGCGCAGGTCGGACAGCAGCGCCCAGGCCGTCTCGACGTCCACGGCCGCGAACTCGTCGAGGACGGCCACGTCCGGCGCGGGCGAGGTGTCGTCGCGGAACTGCTCGAGGAACCCCTTGAGGGTGCCGTAGCCGCGACCGAGCTGATGGCCGGCGGCACTGACCGTGCTCATCACCCGGTCCGGCGTGATCATCTGCGCCTCGGCGTAGCTCTCGCGCTGGATGCCACGGCTCTCCTCCAACTGCTCCGCGCACTCCTCGACGGCGTCCCTGTCTCCGGAGCGCAGGGCGTGCACCAGGTTGATCTGCGCGGTCTGGTACTGCCGGAAGGCCGTGTTGAGGCCGATGTAGCAGGTACGGCGCAGCTCCAGCCGCTCGCGGCGCCGGGCCTCGGCGGCCTCGGAGCGCCGCACCCGCTCGGCGTGTTCACGCTCCTCGCGCTGCTGCCGGGCCAGCGCCTCCAGTTCGAGCCGCTTGGTGCGGTCGGCCCGGCTCTGTGTCAGCTGCGCGGCCCCCAGCGTGCCGGCCACGCCGACCACGGCGACGGCCAGCGCGACCCAGCTCTCTCCCACTCCGGCTCCCCCGACTCGGCAACGGTGTGATCGAGTATGCCGGGCCGGGGGCCGGTGGGATCGGTCAGGGTCGTCAGGCCAGCAGCGCCTCCAGCGCGGTCGCCGTCCGCGGGTGGCGTTCGAGCAGGGCCGCGCCCCTCGGGGCCGCCGTCTCCCAGGTCCCCTCGCAGCCGAGCAGTCCGGCGAGGGCGTCGCAGGTCGCGGGATGGGCCGCGAGCAGCGCCACGGCGCCCGCCCGGGACCTCGGCGACGCGGGGGCCTGCTGCGCCTCCGTCCGCCACGGCGGCACCCAGGTGTCCAGGGCCTCCAGGCGTCCGGGGTAGATCCGCCCGGCCTCGCGTATGAGCAGCGGGGCGAGGTCGGCGCCGCCCGACCGCAGGGTGGTGATCAGGGTCGGCAGCCAGGGCAGCAGCACCGGGTCGGGCAGCTCGGCGAAGGCGCTGGAGACGGCTTCCACGACGAAGTCGGTGAGCTGCGGCACCGGCTCCAGGGCGTGCAGGAACCCGCTGAGGTAGCGCGGATAGGCGGGCACGACCAGGGGGTTGCCCAGCAGCTCGGTGCAGCGGGCGCGCAGTTCGGCGCGGGAGAGCCGGCCCAGGTGGGTCTGGGCCGCCCACAGCAGGGCCGTGCGGTCCGGTTCCTGTGGGTGCGACTGGGCTACGGCCAGCTCGAGCTGGGTGCGGTCGCAGCCGAGGGACAGCGCCAGGCTCTCCATGCTGAACAGGAAGCCGAGCATGGCCGCGACCTGGCGGACGGTGGCGTCCTCGTCGGTGAACGCCGTCGGCAGCAGCGTGCAGTAGTGGGCGTAGCCGGTCTTGACGAAGGCCTCGATCCAGCCGGGCAGGGTCGGCTCGCTGGTGCGGTAGTACGCCAGCAGTCGGCGCACCCGGCGCAGCACCTCGGGCGCGCCGTCGACACTGCGCTCGGCCGCCAGCACTTCCAGGGCGCGGGTGCCGAGTTCGTCGGCGAGGCGGCGGCTGCGCAGATGGAGGACGGCGTCCTCGACGGCCTGGAGCACGGTCGCGGTGGTGGCCTTGGGGTCGTAGGCCGTGCGACGCAGCCGCTGTTCCAGGACCTGCTCGATGCTGACGCCCTCGTAGCCGAGCTCGATGAGGGCGCGCTGGTGGGTGCCGAGGGCGAGGTCCCAGGACTCCTGGATGGGCTTCTCGCCGAGCCGCCGTTCGCCCATGATCGGGCGTGCGGCGCCGTGCGGCATCAGGTACTTCAGCATCCACAGCACGTCGGAGCACTTCTCCAGCTCCGGCTGCGAGGCGATGTCGAGCAGGGCCCGCTGGACGCCGCGCTGCTGGAGCTTGAGGTTCAGCGGGGCGAGCCGGTCGTGGACGTCCCGGGCTAGGGGCGGCAGGGCGTCGTAGCCGACCTGGCCGACGCGGTCGCCGCCCATCATGATCTCGACGAGCCTGCGGACGTCGCGCCTCCCGGGCACACTGTCCTTCTCGATGCAGGTGACGGCCGCATCCTGGAAGTCGTACGGCGTCGGCTTGGCCCGGTCGCGCATCCCAGCGAGCAGGATGGACGTCTCGAAGACGGCGATGGCGTCGGCGGTCGAGGCGAGGTAGCCGTTGCGGCGGGCGGCGCGCACGATCTCCACCGACCAGCCGAGGAGTTCGGCCTCGTCGAGGGAGTCGAGCACGGGCGGGCGTTGCAGGAAGCCGGTCAGCCGGTCGGCGGGCGGGGTGTCGGCGGCCGGGGCCGGAGGGGGTGCCGCTTTCGCCGGCTTCTTGGTGCCCGCCTGCCCGGCCAGCCGGTACGGCTTCACCCGGGTCCGCTTGATGTTCTTCGCCCACTCCGTCGCCGCGATCGACACCGATCCGGCGGCGAGGCCGAACTGGGCCTCGATCGCCGCGTGGCTGGACGGGATCAGTCCGTACTGCCAGGTGGTGCCCGTGCGCGGCCCGATCTCGAAGGTGTCGCTGCCGTGGACGCCGAACTCCTCGACCCGGCTGGCCGCGTGGAACGCGCCGCAGACGTAGAGGCAGTCGGCGGGGTCGGTGCCGGTGGCGGCGAGGTGCTCGCGCATCCGGGTCCACATGTAGCGCTCGCGGTCCTCGTCGATCCGGACGCGGCGGGTGTCGCCGGGTGCGAGGCGGCGGAAGAGGCTGCCGATGAGGAACATCACCTGCCGGTAGGTGTCGTGGTCGCTGTCGCCGAGGGGCAGTTCGACGTACTGGTGCCACCACTCCGACCAGTGCCGCACCTTGCCGTGCCGCAGCAGATGCTCCTCCAGTTCGGCGAACCGGGGCCTGAGGTCGCCGATCTCCACGCCGACGGCGTCGCCGTGCAGCGCGGCCTCCTCCTCGGCCGGGGTGTCCGCTTCGGCCGGGTCCTCCTCGGGCTCGCGCCACTGGAAGACATGGTCGGAGGAGCGGTCGACCAGGACGAGTTCGACGCCCGGGGTGTCCAGCGCGTAGGCGATGGCCTGGTACTCGGCGGAGGCCTCGGTGACCGGGGCGACGACCGACAGCGGCGCCCAGTCGGCGGGGAAGCCGTCGATGTCGCTGGCGAAGGCCTGCACCGCCACCGGCAACCGGCAGTTGCGCAGCTCGGTGAGCAGCGGGGCCATGTCCTCGCACAGCTCCAGGTAGACCACCTTGGGCTGCTTCTCGCGCAGCCGGCGGGCCATGGCGAGGGCGGAGGCGGGCGAGTGGTGGCAGACGGGGAAGATCTCCAGGGGTTCACGGACCGCCCGGTCGACGTCGTCGACCATGCCCAGGAGGATGCCCTCCAGGGCGCGCGGGCCGTCGGCGAACGTCTTCGCGGCCTCTTCGAGTTGGGCGCGCAGCCCGGTGAAGGTGGCTTCGCTCATGACAGGGTCGCGATCGCGTCGCGGCCGCCCTCGAGGAACTCCGGCCAGGAGCCGCCCTCTTCCTTGCTGCGCGGCTCGATCACGCCGTGCAGGTACTTGTTGAGGATGGCGAGGTCCTCGGGCTCGCGCCGGGCGAGGGAGCCGACGAGCGAGGAGGCGAGGGTGTGGGCGGTCAGGGTCCGCTCGCCGAAGAAGTTGCTGTGCAGGATGGCGTCTTCGAGGACGCCGATCTGCTCGGCGGTGGACAGGGCGGACTCCAGCTTCTCGTCGTCGCTGCCGGCCGCCGCGGATGAGGCGCGCAGATCGGCGAAGCTCTGCAGCAGCACGTCCAGCAGGGTGGGCGGCACGTCCAGTTCGATCTGGTGGCGGCGCAGCAGCTCCTCGGTGCGGAAGCGGACGATCTCCGCCTCGGCCTTCTTGTTGCCGACCACCGGGATGCGGACGAAGTTGAACCGGCGCTTCAGTGCGGACGACAGGTCGTTGACGCCCCGGTCCCGGCTGTTGGCGGTGGCGATGATCGAGAATCCGGGCTTGGCGAACACGATGTTGTCGCTGTCGAGTTCGGGCACGGAGATGTACTTCTCGGACAGGATCGAGATGAGCGCGTCCTGGACGTCGCTGGTGGAGCGGGTGAGCTCCTCGAAGCGGCCGATGGCGCCGCCCTCCATGGCGGTCATGATCGGCGAGGGGATCATCGACTCACGGGACTGGCCCTTGGCGATGACCATGGACACGTTCCACGAGTACTTGATGTGGTCCTCGGTGGTGCCCGCGGTGCCCTGCACCACCAGCGTGGAGTTACGGCAGATCGCGGCGGCGAGCAGTTCCGCGAGCCAGCTCTTGCCGGTGCCGGGGTCCCCGATGAGCAGCAGGCCCCGGTCGGAGGCGAGGGTGACGATGGACCGCTCGACGAAGCTGCGGTCACCGAACCACTTCTGCGGGATCTCGCGGTCCAGGCCGTCGGCGCGCTCGGAGCCGAGGATGAACAGGCGGACCATCTTCGGCGACAGCCGCCAGGAGAACGGCTTGGGGCTGTCGTCGATCGACTCCAGCCAGTCCAGCTCCTCGGCGTACTTGATCTCGGCGGGGGCGCGCAGCAGGTCGGACATGTCGTAGGCCTTTCTCGGAAGGTGTCAGGCGAGGAACGTCTTGAGCTCGTGGACGAGCTTGCGTATGTGTCCGGAGATCACCGGGGTGCCCTGGTCCTTGAACCGCTCGCGGAACCAGGGGTTGACGCTGCCGCGGCCGGAGCTCGTCACCGAGCCGACGGGGATGAACTTCACGCCCGAGCGGTGCAGGGCGGACATGGACGCGAAGAGCTGCTCGCCGCGCCACTCGTAGAAGTCGGAGATCCACACCACGACGGTGTTGCGCGGTTCGGCGACCTTCGGCTGGGCGAGGGCCATGGCGACCGTGCCGTCGGTGCCACCGCCGAGCTGGGTGCGCAGCAGCGTCTCGAACGGGTCGTGCACCCACGGCGTGAGGTCGAGCGCCTGCGTGTCGTACGCGATGAGGTGGACGTCGACCTTCGGCAGTCCGGCGAAGATGGACGCCAGGATGGTGCAGTTGACCATCGAGTCGACCATCGAGCCCGACTGGTCGACGACCACGATGAGCCGCTGGGGCGTCGTCTTGCGCGCGGTGTGCCGGTAGTAGAGGCGGTCGACGTAGAGCCGCTCCTCCTCCGGGCTCCAGTTGGTGAGGTTCTTCCAGATGGTGCGGTCGAGGTCGAGGTTGCGGAAGACCCGCTTGGGCGGCACGGAGCGGTCCAGGGTGCCGACCGTGCTCTTCTCGACCTGGGTGCGCAGGACTTGGGCGACCTCGTCGACGAAGCGCCGGATGAGCGCCTTGGCGTTGGCGAGGGCGACGCCGGAGAGGTTGTTCTTGTCGCGCAGCAGCTGCTCGATCAGTGACATGCTCGGGGTGAGCTTCGCGGCGAGCTGCGGGTCGGCGAGGACCTCGCGCAGGTGCATGCGCTTGACCAGGTCGGCCTCGATGGCGCCGAGTTCGGGGCCGATCTCGGGGATCAGCCGGCTCAGGTCGGGGGTGTGGCGGTTGCCTCCGGTGCCGGTGGGGCTGACACCCGCTCCGGCGCCACCGCTCACGCCCGGACCCTGCGCCGCGGCCCGGCCGGCCCGCAGCTCGCCGGGCTTGCAGCCGAGGGCACGCTCCAGCCAGGCGGCGTCCGACTGCCAGCGGGCGAGTTGGCCGGCGGTGACGGTGCCGGAGCCCTGGGCGAAGACGTTCAGCAGCACCTTCGACACCAGGGCGGCGCGGCGCACCTCGGTGGCACGGTCCCGGTCCTCTTCCCCGCCCCCGTCCTCGGGGACCATCAGGCCGTCGAACTCGGCGGCCAGTTCGGGGTGACGCTGCACCAGGGAGTCGACCGAGGTCTGCGGGTCGAGCAGCGCGGCCGGCAGGCCGATGTCCTCGACGACGGCGAGGCTCGCGGACTCCAGGGTGGGCTGCTCCTCCTGGTCGAAGAGGCGGGCGAGCAGCCGCCAGTAGAGGGCTTGGCGGCGATTGACGTCTGATTCGGAAGCGGTGGCTTCCCGCGTGGGTTCGGTCATTTCCGCAGCAGCCTTCCGGCGCGCTCGCGCAGCACCTTGACGGCGTCGGTGGCGGCCTTCTCGGCCTTGACGCCGGCCTTGTCGGTGGTGCCGCCTGCCCAGGCGCCCGCGTGCAGGGCGACGGTCTTCTTGCGTACGGTCGTCTCGACGGCGAGCGGCTGCACGGTGAACGTCCCGGCGTCCCAGCGCAGCAGCCCGACGCAGGCGCTGGAGGCGGCGACGGACTCGGGGGTGAGCGGTCCGGCGGTCGGGATGCGGTCGGTGTCGACGGCGAGCGGCCCCGAGGGCAGGTCGAACACGGTGATGTCGCCGTCCTGCCGGGCGGCGTAGCCCTCCAGGAAGACGGGGACGGCGAGGCCTGCCGGGTGCCGGTCCAGGGGTGCGGCGGCCGGGAGGGTCGCGGAGGACAGGGCCACGCGGGCGGTGGCGAACACGTCGGCCGGCTCGCCGGGGCGCGCCTGCTCCTCGTGCCAGATCAGGTCGCCCTCGGCAGTGACCGGCATGCCGTCGAGCTCCATGGCGCGGCCCTCGCCGACGGCCGCGAGCAGCGACATATGGGGCCGCAGCAGCTGCCAGACGCCCGCCTCGACGACGGTGTCCGGCTTGGGCACGGAGACGGAGGCACGCACCAGGCGGGGCGTTCCCCCGTCGGCGGGTTCCAGGACCGCATGCACCTGCGCCTGTACGGCGGTGGCGTGTTCGTGCAGGTCGACGCCGAGCGGCAGCAGGCGTCCGGTGGCGGTGCCCGGGTCGGGCGCGTCGATGGCGCCGGGCACGGTGAGCAGCAGGGCGCGCGCCCACAGGTCGCCCCAGCGGCGTGCCGGGATGCGCTCCAGGGCGGTGCCGGGGCAGGAGGCGGCGAGTTCGGCGGCGAGGCCGTCGAGGAGGGTGGCCAGGCGGCGCAGGGAGGGGTCCGGGAGCATCGCGGAGACGATCTGGGCCGCCCCGGAGACGAGGTCGTGGTCGATGCCCTGCCAGCCGGTGCGGGCCAGGTCGGCGAGCCAGGACCGGGCGGCCACCAGGAGGTTGGGCGCCTGGCCCGCACCCGGTGCGGACGGGCCGTCGGCGTCCTGCGGGGTGCGGCCGGTCAGCTCCGCGATGCGCGCGGCCAGTGCGTCGTGGGCGGAGCCCAGCAGGGCGGTGCGGGCGGCGGCGAGTGCGAGGAGGTGGTCCTCGCTCGCGGCTCCGGCGGCCGCCTTGTCGGCCGCCTCCGCCACCCGGGCGGCCAGCGGCGTGCCCGCGAGGGCGTCGGCGAGCGCGGTCAGATCGGCGGCGCGGTCGGGGCGGGGCCTGAGCAGGCCCTCGCTCAGCGCGCGGTCGAAGGCGTCGACGGCCGCGAGAGCCTCGTCGAGCCCGGCGATCGGTTCGGCGAGGAGGCCGGTGGCCGGCTCCGGCGCGTCCGTCTCGACCTGGGACCGGGTCGGCGCGAACCACTGCATCTCGGGCAACGGCTCGGTGTCCGGGGCGAGTTCGAGGTAGGCGAGATGGCGCAGGAAGCGGCTGAAGACGGGAGCCGCGGCGGCCTTGCCGTCGGCCGCCGAGGGGCGCGCGGCGCTCATGGCGGACGTGAGGGATGCCGCGCCCGGCTCGTCGTCGGCGAGGTCCACGCGCAGATAGCGGGCGACGCGGTCACCGCCGTACTGGAGCACGGCCTCGTTGATCAGGGCCCGGATGTGGTTGCAGAACGAGCCGCGGGCGCCGCCGCAGGGGCGGTTGTTGTTGGTGCTGCACGCGAAGGCGTACGTCCCGGCGGCTACGGAGGACACGTAGACCCGCTCGATGTCCGAGCCGCTGGACACCACGCCCTGCAGTCGTCCGTCGGCGAGTTCGACGAACGGCACCTTGGCGAGCTTGCGCGGCCGGGCGGGGCGGACCACCCGGGCCGTGCTCGACTTCTCCCAGTCGGACAACGCATCATCTCCTTTGCAGCGCACGCCTCATGAGCACGCGAGAGACCGCGTGCCGACACCTTCCGGCGGGAACACGAACGAACTTACCGGCGACCACTGACAACGTGATCTCCGAGCGCTGTCCGCCTCCCCCGCGAAGGCTCGCCGCAGGGCTCTTGATCAGCGGAAAAGCCCGTGGGCGAAGGACGTCTGACGACGCCTTCGCCCACGGGCCCGCTCGTGTGGACGCAGCCCGTTCAGCGGTCGGCGACCGCCTTGAGGACGGCCTGTGCGGTGGACGTGCTGGACTGCGGGTTCTGCCCGGTGACGAGGGTGCCGTCGGTGATGACGGTGTCGCTCCACGCGGGGCCCGTCTCGACGACGGCGCCGCGCTCGCGCAGCCGGCTCTCCACGAAGTACGGCGTGTTCTCGCCCAGTCCGCCCTGGCGCTCCTCCTCGTCGGTGAACGAGGTCAGGGAGCGGCCCGCGAAGGCGAAGCCGCCGTCGGCGGTACGGGCGCTCAGCAGTCCGGCGACGCCGTGGCACAGGGCCGCGACGACCTTGTCCTGCGCGGCGAACTCACCGAGCAGCCGCCCCAGATCGGTGTCCTGGGCGAGGTCGGCCATCGGCGCGTGACCGCCGGGGAGGTAGATCGCGTCGTAGTCGGCGGCGTGTACGTCGGCCAGCGCGAGGGGTGCGTCCAGCTGGTCGGCGATGCCGTCCAGGTAGGCGCGGTGACGCTCGGCGTCGGCCGGGGCGACGCCGCCGCGCTCGCTCAGGCTGAGGGCGTCCACCGTGGGGCGCACGCCGCCCGGCGTGGCGATCACGACGTCGACGCCGGCCGAGGTGAGGACCTGGTGGGAGGCGGCGACCTCCTCCGCCCAGTAACCGGTGGGGTGGGTGGAGCCGTCGGCCAGCTCCAGGGTGTCGGCTCCGGAGAGGACCATCAGAATCTTCGACATCGACTTGCCTGTTCTTCCCGATCGAGGTGGCTGGGCCACCTGCCCCGCGGCGGTTCCGCGGTGTGCTGGACAACGCCAGAATCCATCAGGGATCATCCGCCCGCCCACGCTCGGCTATAAGCATGCTTATAGGCGGCGGGAACCGTCCGGGAACAGACACCAGCTGCTACAGACCGTTCCAGTCCCGCGCCGCCCGCTGGAGCCGGTCGCGCAGCACGGCGAGCGCCGGTCCGACGGGGGCGCCCCGCCGGACGGCGAGGTAGAGGGTGTTCAGCGGGGCCGCCTCCGGGTGGTGCAGCTGGACGATGTCGCCGGCGGCCAGGGCCGGGGCGGCGATGTAGCGCGGCAGGACGGAGACGCCCGCGCCCGCCACCACCGCGGCCAGCACCGCGCGGAGGTCGGGCACGACCAGGGCCACCGGGTTGGCGGGCCGCCGGCCGAACTCGCTGCGCCAGTACCGGCGTACGATCGGCAGCTCGTCGGCGTAGGCGACCAGCGGCAGGTGCGCCAGGGCCGCGAGCGGGTCGGCGGCGAGCCGTTCGGCGTCGACGGTGTGGGCCAGTGCCGGGGCGGCGACCAGCAGGAACTCCTCGTCCACGAGCGGCATCGCGAGGACGCCGCCCTGGGCGGGCCGCACCGCGGAGACCACCAGGTCGAGGGCACCGGACGCCAGCTGGGACAGCAGGTCGTCGGCGGGGCCGAGGGTCACCTGGACCCGTACGCCGCGCCTGCCGAGGTCGGCCAGGACCGGCATCACTCGAAGGGTCATGACCTCGGCCGCCCCGCCCACCCGTACGGTGCCGCCCAGCACCGGCTCGGTGCCCTCGGGGGCCAGGGCGCCGCGCAGTCCGTCCACATGGACGCCGATCCGCGAGGCGAGAACGGCCGCTCGTTGCGTCGGGGTGACGCCCTTGTGCGTACGCAGGAACAGCCGCTCGCCGATCTGCTCCTCCAGCCGGGCGAGCTGCCCGGTGACGGCCGGCTGGGTCACGCCCAGCCGCTGGGCCGCCGCGGAGAGGGAGCCCGCCCGGTAGATCTCCAGGAAGGTCAGCAACAGATCGAGACTCGGCGTACCGCCGCGCTTGTCGTACTCCACCACAGGCAGAAGCAAACCATTCCCAGGCAGCGACAAAGGACGGCACGACACCTTGCGGCGTTTGCACGTAGCCCGCGCATGCAACTATTGTGGCCGCTCGTAAGCACCGCACGCAATCAGCAACGGAGTCATCGCCCCATGAGCACCACCACCGCTGTCACCCCCCTGACCACCGCCGACGCGGAGGCCCTCGTCTCCGCCGCCCGCCGGGCCGCCGAGGCGGCGGGGGTCGCGGTCAGCGTCACCGTGCTGGACGCCGGCGGGCACCTGCTGGCCTTCCGCCGCGACGACCGGGCCGTCCTCATCTCCGGCGAGACCAGCACCCGCAAGGCCTACACCGCCCTGCAGCTCGACGCCCCGACCGCCGACCTCGTCGACGCGGTCAAGCCGGACGGCCCCTTCCACAGCCTGCCCACCGCCCTCGACCGGCCCCTGCTGTTCATCGCCGGCGGCATCCCCGTCCACCGGGACGGCCGCCTCATCGGCGCCATCGGCGTGGGCGGCGGCGCCCCCGAGCAGGACCACTCCTTCGCGACGACGGCCCTGACCACCCTGGCCTGACCCGCCCGCGGCACCAACAGAGCGTCCTCGCGCGCGGCGACCCCCGCGAAGCGGAAGCAGCCGGCACCTACTCGCGGGTATTCCGGTGGAAACGAACCACCCAAGGGCGGTTCAACCCCTGATCAGCATTCGGCAAGGAGCGGCAAGCAGTCCCTGGGGCCGTCGTACGTTCGTTCGTCGTGACATCACATGCCGACTCCCCCGCCGCCCCTGTCCTTCCGCCCGCCCGGCGCACGCTCCTGTGGGCCGGTCTGACCGGGGCCGCCGCCCTGACGGCCGGGGCCACGCCCGCGGTCGCCGCCGGGCCCGGGCCCGCGCAGCCGCGGCCCTCCACCCCCGCCGAGGCGCTGCGGGCGCTGGCCGCGGGCAACTTGCGCTGGCAGACGTACCGGGAGCGGCATCCGGACGAGACGCCCGCGGTGCGCAGGGCGGTGACGAGCGGTCAGCACCCGTTCGCGCTCGTGCTCGGCTGTGTGGACTCTCGGGTGCCGCCGGAGCTGGTGTTCGACCAGGGGCTCGGCGATCTGCTCACCGTGCGCTCGGCGGGCGAGGTGCTGGACGAGGCCGTGCTCGGCAGTGTGGCCTACGGGGTGCTGGAGCTGGCGATACCCCTGGTCGTGGTGCTGGGCCATCAGTCCTGCGGGGCGGTGCGTGCCGCCGTGGAGGTGGACCGGACCGGGGAGCCGCTGCCGGACCACATCCAGTACCTGGCGGACCAGATACGCCCGGCCATCGATCACAGCGTGGACGGCGACGCGCGCATCGACGCCACGATCGACGCGCAGGTCCGGCTCGTACGCTCGCGGCTCGCCGCTCAGCCCGACCTCGCGGAGAGGATCACGGCGGGCCGGCTCGCCGTGGTGGGCGCCCGGTACGAGCTGGGCAGCCAGCTGGTGCACCGGGTCGACTGAGCCGTCAGCCCTCGACCAGCGCGGCGAGCCTGGCGAGCGCCATGCGCGTGCCGGTCTCGTTGTCGGCGCGCGGCACCGCGTCCGGGACGCCCTCGTGCACCATGACGACCTCGGTCCCGCCCTCCTTGGTGGTGAGCGTGGTCGTCATGGTCATCGTGCCGCGCAGGTCCGGGTCTTCGGTCTCGAACGCGAGCTCCTCCACCACCAGCCGGTCCGGCACGAGCCGTACGAACCGGCCGTGGTAGGTGTCGGTGTGCGCGCCCGACTTGCCGACGGCGTCGGGCTGTTCGTACGTCAGCGACACCCGGAATGCGCCACCCTCCCGGGCGTCGAACGCGTGCACCCGGCTCATCATGCCGTCCGGCACCCGCCAGCGGCCGACCGCGTCCGCGTCCAGCAGCGCCCGGTAGACGGAACCGGGCGACGCCTCGACGTACCGGGACATCCGCGTCGCGTACATGGGGCTCACACTAGACGCGCCCGCCCGACCCCGCCGCCCAGCGCAGAAGGGTGGCCTCGGCGCGCGGGGGTGTGAGCGTGGCCGCGTAGCCGGTGGTGAACAGCACGGTGGGGCGGTCGGCCGAGGCGTGCAGGAGCGTGAGGCGCTGTTCGAAGGTGCCGGCCCTGGGGTCGGTGTGGTCGACCGGCCGGCGCAGGCCGAGGACGAAGAAGCGGTCCCCCGCTCGGGGGAGGTGAGGGTCAGTCCATCAGGCCCGCGGCCACGGTGGCACCGAGTTCCCAGCACGCCTCGACGTCCCTCTTCGACGGCTCGCCGGTCACGGTCACCGCTTCCGCCGTGCGCCGCCAGCCGAGGCCGGTGGTGACGGCCTCGATGCCCCGCACGGCACCGGTGACGTCGTTGCCGCCGTGGACGTAGTAGCCGAAGGGGCGGCCGCGTGTCTCGTCGAGGCAGGGGTAGTACACCTGGTCGAAGAAATGCTTCAGCGCACCGGACATGTAGCCGAGGTTCGCCGGTGTTCCCAGCAGGTAGGCATCGGCTTCGAGCACGTCGGAGACGGTGGCGGCCAGCGCCGCCCGGCGTACGACGGTGACTCCCTCGATCTCCGGGGCCGTCGCACCGGCGACGACGGCTTCGAACATCGCCTGGCAGTTGGGCGAGGGCGTGTGATGGACGATCAACAAGGTGGCCACGCCCGAACCCTGCCCCGCCGCCCTCGGTCGGCGCAAGCGCTGGAGCCGCGGCTGCGGTTCTGGTTCCTGTGCCACGGGGCCGTCAGCCCGTACCGGACGCCTGGGACGCCTGGGACGCCTGGGAGGCCCGGGCAGGTATACGGCGTTCAGACCGGCGTCACGGGCAGCAGCGCAGGCCGTTTCGCCGCGCGTCCGTCCCCCGAGGAGCGGCCCCGCAGCCGTCGGCCCAGCCAGGGGCCGAAGAAGGAGGCCGTCCAGCGCAGCTCGGTGCCGACCGTCTGCCACCTGGCGCGAACCGGTCCCGTAGGCGGCAGCGGGTCGGCCCAGCGGGCGTCGCTGCCGGGCAGCTCCAGGGCGTGCGCCATGGCGGCGGCGATGCGGTCGTGGCCCAGCGGGCTCGCGTGCAGCCGGTCGGGGCTCCACAGACGAGGGTCGGCGACGACGGGCTGCTCGGCGGTGTCGGCGACGATGACGCCATGGCGCCGGGCGGCCTCGCGCACCCGGTCGTTGAGCGCCGTCACCCGCGGGCCGAGCCTTCGGGCGAGGGGGCTGATCCGCGCCGGGTCCGGGAAGGTCAGCGTGGCGACCCGGGCGCCCTGGGAGGTCAGCGCGGCGAACATCGCCTCCAGGTGCCCGGCGACCTCGTCCGCGTCGAAGCGGGGCCGCAGCAGGTCGTTGACCCCGGCGACGACGGTGGCCAGGTCCGGACGCAGGGCCAGGGCAGGGGCGAGCTGCTCGGCGCGGACCTGGCCGGCCAGACGGCCCCGGACGGCCAGGTTGGCGTAGAGGAGCCCGGGGCTGTTCCGGTCGAGCCGTTCGGCGAGGCGGTCGGCCCAGCCGCGCAGCCCCGTGACGTCGTCGCCGTCGCCCACGCCCTCGGTCTGACTGTCCCCGAGGGCGACGTACCGCGTGCAGATCATGGGTGCCGCCTTCCGCGTCCTCACTCCGCTCACCGCGAGCGAGCACCCATGTTACTCATAAAATTTAGTAATCGAATCAGTTACCACGAGCAGCGACGACGGCCCTCTTCCCCAGCGGCCACACCAGCACCACCGCGATCACCCCGTACACCGTGACCGCGAACGGCGTGTTCACCAGCCCGCTGACACTCCCGTCGCTGATCTGGAGTGCCCGGCGCAGTTGTTGCTCGGCGTTCGGGCCGAGGATGACGCCGAGGACGGCGGGCAGGACGGGCAGGCCGTAGCGGCGCATGCCGAAGCCGATCAGGCCGATGACCAGGAGGATCACCAGGTCCACAACGTCGCCGCCGACGGCGTAGGCGCCGACCGCCGCGAAGAAGAGGATGCCCGCGTAGAGGTACGGCCGCGGGATGCGCAGCAGCTTCGCCCACAGCGGGGCCAGCGGGAGGTTGAGCGCGAGCAGCAGCACCATGCCGACGAAGAGGGAGGCGATCAGGCCCCAGACCAGCTCGGGTTCGCGCTCGAAGAGCAGGGGGCCGGGCTGGATGCCGTACTGCTGGAAGGCGGCCAGCATGACCGCGGCGACCGCCGTGGTCGGCAGGCCCAGGGTCAGCATCGACACCAGGGTGCCCGCCGCGGAGGCGGAGGCGGCCGACTCCGGTCCGGCCACGCCCTCGATGGCGCCCTTGCCCCACTCGTCCTTGTGCTTCGACAGGCGCTTCTCGGTCACGTACGACAGGAAGGTGGGGATCTCCGCACCGCCCGCCGGGATCGCACCGAACGGGAAGCCGATGAACGGACCGCGCAGCCAGGACTTCCAGGTGCGCCGCACGTCCTCGCGGCCGAGCCACGGCCGCCCCACCGGGATCGGCTCGGCCGGGCGGCGCCGGAGGTGGGCCGCCACCCACAGCGCCTCGCCGATGGCGAACAGGCCCACCGCGACGATCACCACGTCGATGCCGTCGGCCAGTTGCAGCGAGCCGAAGGTCAGGCGCTGCTGGCCGGTCATCTGGTCCAGGCCGACCAGGCCGAGGGTGAGGCCGATGAACAGGGAGGCGAGGCCGCGGATGCGGGAGGAGCCGAGGACGGAGGTCACGGCGATGAACGCCAGGACCATCAGGGCGAAGTAGTCGGGCGCGCCGATGTCGACCGCGAGGTCGGCGACCGTCGGTGCGAGCGCGACCAGCAGCAGCGTGCCGACCATGCCACCCGCGAAGTGGCCGATGGCCGCCGCGGCAAGGGCCTGCGCACCCCGCCCCGACTTCGCCATCGGGTTGCCCTCCATCGCCGCGACCACGGCGGCGCTCTCGCCGGGCGTGTTGAGCAGGATGGAGGTCGTCGAGCCGCCGAACATGGCGCCGTAGTAGATGCCGGCGAACATGATGAACGCGCCGATCGGGTCGAGTCCGTACGTCACCGGCAGCAGCAGTGCCACCGCCATCGCGGGCCCGATGCCGGGCAGGACACCGATCGCGGTGCCGAGGAGCACGCCGATCGCGGCCCAGAGCAGATTCAGGGGGGTGAGCGCCGTGCCGAAGCCGTCGAGGAGGGAGTTCAGGGCGTTCATGTCACAGCACTCCCATCAGCGGGCCGCCGGGCAGCGGCACTCCGAGCAGCTTGTCGAAGACGGCGTAGGTGACCAGGGACAGCACGGCCGCGATCAGCGGGTCCCGGTCGGTCCGGCGGCTGCCGAGGGCGTACGCCGCGCCCCAGAACAGCAGCGCGCCCGCGGCCGGGAAGCCGAGCGGCTCGATCAGCACGGCCGCGCCGAGGAACACCCCGGCCAGCAGCAGGACCGTGCGCCCGTCGGCGGGCTCGGACAGGTCGATGTCCTCGCCGCCCTCCGCCCGGCCGCGGCCACCGCGCAGCACGTCGAGCGCGAGCAGCGCGGCGATCACGAGCAGGCCCGCGCCGACGACGACCGGCACGGTCTTCGGGCCGACCGGACCGCGCTGGGCGATGTCCACGTCCATGGTCAGCGCGTCGGTCAGGACCAGGACGCCGAGCGCCAGCAGCATGGCGCAGACGCCGAGTTCGGAGTGCTCGCGCCACCAGGAGCCCCGTTCGCGGGACGTGGCCTGAGGTGTGTCGGTGGTCTGTGTCGTCACAGTCCCAGCTCCTTCAGTACCGAGACCACGCGCTTGTCCTGGGCGTCCAGGAACGCGCCGAACCTCTCGCCGCTCAGGAAGGCGTCGTCCCAGCCGTTCTGCTTCAGGGACTGCCGCCACTGCGGCGAGGCGTGCAGCTCCTCGATCAGGCGGGTGAGCTTGTCGCGCTCGGCGTCGGACAGGCCGGGCGGGGCGACGATGCCGCGCCAGTTGGTGAACGTCACGTCGTAGCCGGACTCCTTCAGCGTCGGCGCGTCCAGCCCGGGGACGCGCTCGGGGCCGGTCACCGCGAGGAGGCGGAGCTCGCCGGCGCGGATCTGGTCGAGGTACTCGCCCACGCCGGAGACGCCGAAGGCGACCTTGTTGCCGAGGATCGAGGCGAGCAGCTCGCCGCCGCCGTCGAAGGGGATGTAGTTGACCTGCTTCGGGGAGATCCCGGCCGCCTGGGCCATCAGCATCGGCGCGAGATGGTCGGGGCCGCCCGGGGAGGAGCCGCCGCCGACGGGGAGCTTGCCGGGGTTCGCCCTCCAGGCGTCGACGAGGTCGCCGATGGTGCGGTACGGGGAGTCCTTGGCGACCACCACGACGTCCTGCTCCTCGGTGAGCCGGGCGATGGGCGTGGTGTCGGCGAGGGTCTTGGGCGCATGGTTGGAGCGGACGGCGCCTACCACGCCGAGGCCCATCGACATCGCGAGCTTGCCGTTGCCGTGCTCGCTCACCAGCCGGGCCAGGCCCACGGTGCCGCCCGCGCCGGGCAGGTTGAACACCTCGATGCCGGGGGTGAGCCCGGCGTCCTCGGCGTTCTTGGCCGCCGTACGGGCCGTGATGTCGTAGCCGCCGCCGGGCGTGTTGGGGACCATGAAGCGCAGGCCCGGGATGCGGGTGCCCGACTCGGCACCGCTGCCGGTGGTCAGCAGCGGTGGTCCCAGCAGGACGAGCAGGGCGGCCCCGAGCAGGGCCAGGGGGGTGCGCAGGCGCACGAGTGCCACCACCTGTCGATGTCTTTACGGAAAGGGGGGATCCCGTGGGGGGCGTGATGTGGCCCACATGGTGCCCCCGCACCGGGCGGGTGTCTGCCTTGCGTCGGCAACGGAGGTTGTGGTCATTGCGGTCACCCGCGGTTGCGGCACCTCCCTTTCCTTCCCCGCAGGTCGGCGCCATGATGGGGCGGTCCGGCAGCGGAGGTGCCCGATGTCGTGCCGGTGGGAGGGACGACAGTGCAGCAGCAGGACATCGACGTCCTCGTGGTCGACGACGACTTCATGGTGGCGCGGGTGCACCGCGCCTATGTGGAGCGCGTCGGGCCGTTCCGCGTCGTGGGTTCGGCGGGCAGCGGTGAGGAGGCCGTGGCCGCGGTCGACGCGCTGCGCCCGGACCTGGTGCTGCTCGACCTGTATCTGCCGGACGGGTTCGGGCTCGACGTCATCCCGCGGCTGCGCACCGCCGGGCACGACTGCGACGTCATGGTCGTCAGCGCCGCGCGCGAGGCCGAGGCGGTGCGCGGCGCGGTGCGGCACGGCGTCGTCGACTACCTCCTCAAGCCGTTCGCGTTCGAGGACCTGCGGACACGCCTGGAACGGTACGCCGCCCAGCGCGGGCGCCTGCTGACGGCCGTGGTGCGCAGCCAGGCCGACGTGGACCGCGTCCTGGCCGGGGCGTCGGCGGGACCGGGGCCGGCCGCTGCCCTGCCCAAGGGGATGAGCGTCGAGACCGCCGGCCTGGTGGAGCGCGCCCTGCGCGGGGCCGACGGCACCCTGTCCGCCACCGAGTGCGCGGGGCTCACCGGCGTCTCCCGGGTCAGCGCCCGCCGTTACCTGGAGTACTTCCACAGCACCGGCAGCGCCGAGGTGTCCCTGCGCTACGGCGCTGCGGGGCGGCCGGAGCGCCGCTACAGCTGGCGGAGCTGAGCGCCGGCGGGTATGCGCTCGAGGACGCCGCCCGCGAACACGTCGTACAGCGGCAGCGTCTCCAGATGGACGTACCCGATGTGGCAGTCGCAGACCGCCAGCGGGCAGGGGCGCGGGCGCAGCGCCTCGCGGTACGAGCCGTCGTAGAGGTTGCCCAGTTCGGCGCGCACGAAGTGGCAGCGGCGGACCGTGCCGTCGCCGTCGACGGAGATCACCGACTCGCCCGTACGGCAGGGCAGGCCCGCGCTGGTGTGCGGGCGGCGGCTGTACGGGAAGAGGGGGTCCAGGTCGGTCCACCTCCCGGCCTCCACGTCGTCGTACAGGTGTCCTTCGGCGGCGTTGACCCACAGATACACGTGCTCGGGCAGGTCGGCGCGCAGCCGGCGGGCGTGCTCCAGGTGCTCGGGCAGGCCGACGATGCCGACGCTGAAGCGGACGCCCTGCCGCGCGAGTTCGCGGCACTTGCCCAGGAAGCGGTCGTACCGTGTCTGGCCCGGGTGGTAGGTGCACCACAGGGCGAGGGTGTCGCGGTCGGTGCCGGTGAGCCAGTCGGTGCGGCAGCTGAGGTTGGTCTGGATCGCCACCCGGCGGATGTGCGGGAGGTGGGACAGCTCGGTGAGGGCGCGCCGGTACCAGGAGCGGACCAGGCCCTCGCCCCAGGGCGTGAACAGCACCGACAGCCGGTCATCGGTCTGCCCGGCCGCCCAGTCGGCGAACCTTTCCAGGCAGGCCCGGTCGGTGCGCAACTGCTCCGGGCTGTCGCGCCGCTTGGCGAACGGGCAGTACGGGCAGTCGTAGTCGCAGGAGGCCAGCGGGCCCCGGTAGAGGAGGGTCAGGTCCATCGCGGGCCGCTCACTTCCGCTCGTAGGCGGCCATCGCCGCGCGGACGTCCGGGGAGAACAGCTCGGGTCCGATCGCGTCGGAGTGGGCAAGACCCTCGGGGGTCAGCCGCAGTACGTCAGGGCTGTCCACCAGCCAGCCGCGGTCGGCGAACCGCTCCAGTTCGGTGCCGAAGTCGTCCCGGGGCGTACGGCCGAACCGCTCGCGGTAGTCGGCGATCCGGAATCCCTCGGCCTGGAGCAGCGACTGGAGCAGGTGCCGGCGCCGGGACTCGTCCGCGTCCATCCGGCGGCCGTACTCCGCGTGCGCGAAGTCGGCGGCCGGGCGGGCGACGTAGTCGTCGATGATGCCGCGTATCTCGTGCATGCCGACCGCGTAGTCGAAGGAGTAGTGCAGTCCCGCCGTGTAAGAGCGGGCGCCGCAGCCCAGGCCGATCATGCCGTCGGTCTGGCAGGCGTAGTCGTCGGCGCCCTGGGGCGGGGCGTCGGCGCGGCGGAACATGCGCATGGACTGCTGGGTGTAGCCCTGGGCGAGGAGGTGGTCGCGGCCGAGGCGGTACAGCCGCAGGCGCTGTGCGTCCCAGGCCGGATCGTGCTCGCCCGCGCGGCGTCCGAGGCCGGTCAGGGGGCGGATGTACAGCGGGTAGAGGTACAGCTCCTCGGGTCGCCAGGTGAGGGCCGCATCCAGGGACTTCAGCCAGCTGTCCTCGGTCTGGCCGTCGATGCCGTAGATCAGGTCGATGTTCAGGACGGGGATGCGGCTGTCGCGGACGCGGCCCAGCGCGGCCTCGACGTCGGCGCGGCGCTGGGGCCGTACGGCGGACCGGGCCTCGGTGTCGTCGAAGCTCTGCACGCCCAGGCTGAGCCGGGTGGTGCCGCGCTCGGCGAGGACGGCGAGCCGGTCGGCGGTGGCGGTGGCGGGCGACGCCTCCACGGACAGGGGTACGGCCCTGAGGTCGGCTCCCATGCGCTGCTCGGCGATGTCGCACAGCCGCTCCAGCTCGGCGGCGGTGAGGAAGGTGGGGGTGCCGCCGCCGAAGGCCGCGGTCGCGAACCGCACGGGCTCCGTGCCGCCCAGCGCCTCGCGTACGGCCGTCGCCTGCCGGTCGAGGGCGTCGAGGTAGGCGCCGGCGAGGCCGTCGGGGGCACCGATGCGGGTGAAGAGGTTGCAGAAGCCGCAGCGGACCTCGCAGAACGGGATGTGGAGGTAGAGGGAGAGGGCGTCCTTCGGCTCCGCCTCCCACTCCATGCGCAGCAAGGGGCGGTCGGGCAGCTTCCGGTACGCGGTCTTGTGCGGGTAGGCGTAGACGTAGCTCTGGTAGGGGCCGACGGGAGCATTCATCGGGCGGCCTCCGCTTCCAGGAAGAAGTGGGCGTACGGCACCGTCCACACGGACTCGTGACCGATGCGGTGGCCGGTGTAGCCGTCGTCGCCGTAGGCGGTGCCGTGGTCGGAGCAGACGATGGCGAAGGCGGGGCGTCTGCTGCTCACGGCCGTGAACAGGCGGCCGATGTGCCGGTCGACGTACTCCAGCGCGGCGGCGTGCGTCTCGCGGGAGTCGCCCGCCTCGCGGGTGGCGCCGGGCAGGTGGAACCAGTTGGGCTGGTGCAGCGCGGCCACGTTGACGAACAGAAACAGCCGCTGTTCACGGGGCAGTCGGCGTACGACCTCCTCCGCGCGGGCGACCTGGGCCTCGAAGGAGGTGGGCGAGGCGACCCCGAACTCCGGCTCCCAGTGGGACTCCTGGAACAGTCCGGGCAGCACCGAGCCGAGCGGGCCCTGCTTGTTGAAGAAGCCGACACCGCCGATGCACACCGTGCGGTAGCCGTCCTGGGCGAGGGCGGAGACGAAGTCGGGAGTGTCGTAGACGTACGTCCGCTCAGCCGTGGTCTCGCTGCCCGCGAAGCTCGCCGCGAACAGGCGCGGGTGCCGGCCGGGGGCGGCTGGGGTCGGCAGGAAGCCGGCGAACATCGCCTGGTGCGAGGCGTAGGTGAAGCTGCCGGGGGCGTGCCGCTTCTCCCAGCGGCCGCCCGGCAGATGCCGGGCCAGGTTCGGGATGCGGCCCGCCGCGGCGAGTTCGACGGCGACGTCGTGGCGCAGGGTGTCGAGGGTGACCAGGAGCAGGTCGTGACTGCCGACGATCGCGTTCATGTCGAGCGCGTTCTCGGCCTCAGGCGTGCTGTCAGGCGCCGGCATGGGCGTGTTCCGTTCTGTGCGGGTGGTGCGGTGCGCGGCCGGGCGCGAGGCCGTGCGGGGGGTGCGGAGCGCGGTCGTGCGGAGCGCGGTCGTGCGGGTCGTGCGGAGCGCAGTCATGTGGGTCGTGCGGTGCCCGGTCGTGCGGATGGTGTGGGGCGCAGTCGTTCGCGAGGCCGCCCGGGCGGGCGAGGGCGGCCACCTGCGCGGCATAGGTGTCGAGGCCCTCCGCACCGCTGCCGGGCAGGCCGGTGAGACGGGGCAGCAGGTCACCGAAGGCGTTGACCTCGCCGACCGCGACCCGGCGCCAGCCGACGGCGGGCAGCAGGTCGACGCCCACGCACAGGGTGCGCGGGAAGCAGGCCGCGGCCCGCTCGCACACCTCCAGCAGGTCGGCCCAGCGGGCGCCCGCCGCCTCGACGGCCTGCCGGGCGAGGTCGAGGTCGCCTCGGCTGCCGCCGAGGTGGAGGTTCGTCATGGGCGAGGCGCTGGTGCGCACCACCGCGTGGGTGGCGCGGCCGTCGATCACCACGACCCTGAGGTCGGCGGCGCGGCCCCGCTGGGAGGCCTTGGGCAGCCAGCGCTCCAGGTGCAGTCCGTCGGGGGCGAGTGCGTCGACGATCGCCGCGATGTCCCGCTCGCTGTCGTAGCGGCGCACCTTCAGGGAGTTGAAGAGGGCGCAACCCGGGGCGAGTTCGACGGAGGTGGTGGCTCTGATCCGGCCGCCTGCGGCCGACTCGACGGCCAGGACGCCGGATGCGGACGAGCCATGCGCGAGCTTCACGAACAGCCGCGGCATACGGTGCTCACGCATCAGGGCCCGTACGTCGTCCCAGCCGCGCACCGGTGCGCCCGCCGGGCCGGACGTGGGCGAGAACGGCACCGGGACGCCGGCCGCCTGCAGCACGCCGTGACAGCGGCGCTTGTCGAACAGCACGGCCAGTTCGTCCGGGTCGTCGAGCCGGACGCCGCCGCGCAGGCCACGCACGGCCGCGGTGAAGGCCGTGTACCAGCGGGCCGACCCCTCGACCCGGGTGGGGTCGTCGGTGCCGCGCAGCAGCCGGTCCACGTCCGGGTTCTCGCCGGGCGAGTCGAGCCGTACGGTCTCGTCCGGACCGAAGTCGGCACCGCCGTCGTGCAGCACCTGCGCCCAGGGCACGACCCGGGGCGCGGGCAGCCCCGCCGCCCGGACCGCGTCGGCGAACAGGGTGACGCGACGGTTCTCGGGGTTGCCGACGACGGCGAGGCGCGCGGGGACGTCACTCGCCGACGGCGACATAACGGTTCTCCGAGTCGTACCGGGCGTCGACCGCGGCCAGGGCGAGGCGTACGCCGTGCGGTTCCAGGGCCGCGCGCAGACGGTCGGTGAGCTCCTCGCTCATGTAGTGGTGGTCGAGGTCGAGCGAGCGCAGGTGGGTGAGCGGCTGCCCGGCCAGCAGCGCGGCACCGCCGTCGTCGCCGAGCGTGCCCATGCTCAGGTTCAGGGACTCCAGCCCCGCGACCACCGGGGCGGAGGACAGCGCGAGGGCTATCTCGTCCTGGATGTCACTGTTCTGCAGGCCGAGATGGCGCAGTTCGGGGCAGCGGCCGAGCATGGCCAGCAGCGGGTCGATGTCCTCGGGGGTGCATTCACCGCCGTACCAGGAGGTGCCGAGCCACAGTTCGAGCCGCTCCAGCGCGGGGAACTCGCAGGCGCCGAGCGCCCGTACGGGTGCGGCGGGCAGTCCCCCGGACTCGACCCACAGGTCGCGCAGGCCCTCGTGGCGCAGGGGCTCGATCGCCAGGTGCTCGCCGCCGCGTACGCCGAGTTCGCGCAGGCCGGGCCAGGCGCGCAGCAGCCGGGTGACCTCGCCCTGGACGATCCAGGACAGCTCGGTCTCCTCGGACTCCACGTCGGCCACGAACACGCCGCGCAGGTTGGGCAGGCGGCGGGCGTCGGACGCGATCAGTTCCAGCACCGGGTCGACGCTGGACGCGTCCCAGTCCTCCCACCAGGGCCCGATGACGAGAGCGGTGACGTCCTCGGCGCGCACCTGGTCCAGGAAGCGGCCCCAGATCGGCTCGAAGGCGTACTCGCACTCGGTGCTCAGCCGCCAGGCGACGGAGGCGGCGTCGGGCAACGCCCGGGCGTCGTGCTCCTCGTCGGCGGGGAAGGTGTGGACCGGCAGGTCGTGGAAGTCCTGGAGATGCGACGGGTAGTAGCTCGGCACGGCGTCCTCACTCCCCCACCGAGACGAAGCGCCAGACCGTGCCGTCCTCGTCCTCGTCCTGGTCGGCGTCGTCCGGGTCGAGGTCCAGGGTCACGCCCGCGGGTTCGAGGGTCTCGCGCAGGCGCTGCCGGACGGGCTCGCTGAGGTAATTGTGGTGCAGGTCCAGCGACTTGAGGTGGGTGAGCGGCTGGCCGCCGAGCAGTGCGGCGGCGCCGTCGTCGGTCAGCACGCCCATGGACAGGTCGAGTGTCTCGAGGCGGGCGACCACGGGTGCGGAGGCGACGGCCGCGGCGATCTCGTCCTGGATCTCGCTGTTGCGCAGGGCGAGATGGCGCAGCCTCGGCAGGCGGGTGCCGGACAGCAGCGGCTCCAGGTCGGACACCTCGGTGTCGGCCCCGTACTCGGAGGTGCCGAGCCACAGGTCCAGGTGCTCCAGCGCGGGCAGGTCGCTCGCGCCGACGCCGCGCACGAATCCGACGGGCAGACCGCCGGTCTCCGCGGTGAGCCTGCGCAGCCGCTCGTGGTGTACGGCGCTCAGACCTAGCCCGGAACCGCCGCGCACCCCGAACTCCTCCAGCTCCGGAAAGCCGGTCAGCAGGTCGGTGACGTCACTCTGGTTGATCCAGGAGATCTCGCACTCCTCCATGACCATGTCGCCGAGGAACAGCGCCCGCAGGGCGGGCAGCCGGTCACAGGCGGCCAGCAGCGCGGCGACCACGCCGGAGGAGTCCGTGTCGTACGCCTCCGACCAGGCGCCGACGATCAGGGCGCGGACCCGGGTGGTGTCGATCTCGGAGCAGAACCGGGCGAAGGCCGCCTCCCACTCCTCGTCGGCGTCGTACACATCGCTCGTGACCCGCCAGGCGACGGCGTCTGCAGCGGGCAGGACCGTCTCCTTCTCTCCCGGTCCGGGGAACGTGAACGCGGGCAGGCCGTACAGCTCCTGCAAGTGGTCGCCGATGGTCATGCGCGCTGCTCCTGACGTGTGGGTTCCGCGATCCGTGAGATGCCAGCAGTTGTATCAACCGGCACTGACATCGACGGTCGCGGGGCCGCTCGCCGGGGGCCGTTGTCAGTGGTGGCTCGTACTGTCGATCTCGTGGCCGGTGCGCCGTGCACCGGCGGGGAGGGGTGAGCCGTGTACCGGCAGGGAGACGTGCTGATCGTGCCCGTGGCAAAGGAGGCGGTGCCATCGCATGTGGAACGGGCGCCGCGGGAGCCGCGGGACGGGCGGGGGCGGCTGGTGCTGGCCCTGGGCGAGGTGACCGGGCATGCCCATGCGGTCGTCGGGCCGGGTGAACTGATCAGGGAGCCAGGCCCGTTCGGGCCGATGTTGCTGCATCTGCCGGAGGGCGGACGGGTGGTGCACGAGGAGCATGCGGCGATCGTGCTGCCCAAGGGCTGGTTCCGGGTGGTCCGGCAGCGGGAGTACGTACCGGGGTCGGTGCGCATCGTGGCGGACTGAGGTTGCCCCGGAGACGACGGGGGTTGAGGGGAACGGCTCGCGGAGGTGCGGGAGATGACGACGGGGGCGAGGACGATGAGGGCAGGGACGAGGGACACGGTCGCGACGGACGGGGCCGGGGCCGGCGCACCGGACGTGAATGCGGATGCTGATGCGGTACGACCGTGGCGGCAGTGGGCCGCTGCGGCGGTTCCGGCCGATCGCGCCGAGGCCGAGGCGGGCGTCCGGCTGGCCTATCGGCGGGCGGGGCTCGCCGAGCCGGAGCGGATCGTGTGGGCCGCCTCGCCTCGCGAGGGCGTCGAGGTGGTGCGCGGGCTCACGGACGCGGGGCCGAGTGTCCGGGAGGCGGTGCGGACGGGTCCCTGGGCCCGCGAACGCGCCCGGATGCTCGTGGAGTTGGGGCCGACGGGCTGGTCGGCCCACTGGTCGGCGACGGGTGAGCGGCTGTGGAACGTCACGCAGGCGCTGGTGGACCGCGTCCGCCGGGGTGTGCTGGAGGAACTGGCCGGTGACGACCGCCGGCTCGAGACGGAGACGCGGCTGATCCTGCTGGACGCGGTGCTGGGGCAGCACGACGCGCCGTGGCTCGCCGCGTTGCCCACCGACCGGGCCCCGCTGGACGGGCTCGCGCGGGTGTGCCGCAGCGCCGGCTGGTGGTGGCCGTTCGCGAAGGTGGCGGTGGTGTGCGAACGGCCCGTCGCCCTGCACCGGGACGAGGCGGGCCGCCTCGACCGCGGGGACGGCCCGGCGCTCGCCTTCCCGGACGGGTTCGCCCTGTACGCCTGGCGGGGCATGCCGGTGCCGGCGGCCTTCCTGGACGAGCTGAGCACGCTGACGCCCGAGCGGATCCGCGACGAGGAGAACGCCGAGCTGCGCCGCGTGATGCTGGAGCACTACGGCTACGAGCGCTACCTGGAGGACTCCGGTGCCCGCCCGGTCCACCAGGACGAGACGGGCACCCTGTGGCGGATCACGCTGGTCGGCGACGAGCCGGTGGTGATGGTGGAGGTCGTCAACTCCACGCCGGAGCCGGACGGCACGCACCGCACGTACTGGCTGCGCGTGCCGCCGACGACGATGACGGCGAGACAGGGCGTCGCCTGGACGTTCGGCCTCGACGAGAACGCTTACGCACCGCTGCGGGAGACCTGAGCGACTCCCCCGCGGGTCAGCCGTCGATGACGTCCATGACGTCGCCGAGGTCTACGAACTTGAAGCCGGTGCTCTCCCGGTCGCCGTCGGCCGGGGTCTCCTGGCCGTCCTGGACGACGAGCAGGCCCTCGGGGTAGCGGCTGCCGAGCGGGGCGTTGAGGACGGCGGCGCCGTCGCAGACCTCGGAGCCGTCGAGGGTGGCCGACGCGGCGCCGACGCGGAAGCCCGCCTCGTACTCGTTGTCCTCGTCGGTCTCGCGGTCGTAGGCGGCGAAGGTGTTGTCGCCCTGGCTGGAGGCGAGCAGATAGCCGTCGCCGTCCGACTCGGTCAGGAGGGTCAGGCCCTCGACGTCGGCGGTGAGGCGCTCGCCGCCGTAGCCGGGGTCGGCGCCGGGCGTGCACTCCTCCGTCTCCTCGTCATAGGTGCCGGGGACGCCGTACTCGCGGACCTTGTCGACGAGTTCGGGGCGGCTGGTCAGGTCGGCGCGCAGGCGCCAGATGCCGACGTCCTCCTGTCCGGCGTACAGGGTGCCGTCGGCGGGGTCGACGACCATGCCCTCGACCTGCGGGCGCTCGTCGGGCTCGCCGCAGGGGGACCAGGAGGTGCCGTCGGGCAGGCGGAAGGAGGAGGGCAGGTCCAGGGTGCGGACCGTGCGGTAGCCGACGGTGCCGCCAGGGCCGGCGGTGAGCTCCAGGAGGGCGAGCCGGGTCTCGTTGCGGCGGCTGACCAGGGCGTAGGACCTGCCGGTGGCCTTGTCGGTCCAGGTGGCCAGGCCGTAGGCGGTGCGCTGGTCGTTGATCTCGGCCTGGTCGGCGGAGAAGACGGGGCGTGCGGCCGGGTCGGTGACGTCGGTGAGGGGGCCGCCGGGGCGGTCGCGGTCGATGCGGTAGATCCGCAGCCGGTCGTTGCCGCGGTCGCTGACGACGGCCAGGTCGGCGCGGCCGCCGGACAGGCGCATGCCCTGCACCAGGTCGACGTTGTTGAAACGGCCGGGGGCGTCGTCCTCGCCGGGGCCGGCCGGGGCCGGGATCGACTGGACCTCGTGCGCGTCGAGGTCGTAGACGCGCAGGCCGCCCTCCTTGGCGGTGGCGATGACCAGGCTGCGGCCCGGGGCGGCGGCGTTGCGCCAGATGGCCGGGTCGTCGGCGTTGGCGTTGCCGCCGGCCTCGTCGTCGTAGAGGGCGGAGGTCTCGGCGCGCGGGTGCACGAGGGGCAGGGAGGCGGCCTCGGCCGGCACGGTGGTGGCCGCGGCCACCACCACTCCCAGCAGGTAGGTGGCAACCCGCAGCGTCTGACGCGTCGTCACAGTCGGTCCTTTCCAGGCATGTTCTCGGACGGCTCGACCTTGTCCGGGAGCGGCTGACGGGTGGGGACGGTTCTTCGACGGGGCTGTGAACGGCAGGGTAACGCTGAGGGTGTGTCCGGTGGGCCGGACAATGCGATTGCGGAAGGAGCGATGGACGTGGTGAAGATCCTCCATGACTGACGACGAAGATCACATCGCCGAGGCGATCGCGGCGGAGCTGCGGCTGATGGACCCCACCGTGCGGACATCGCCCGAGGACGCCGCACGGCTGCTGGACCCGCAGTTCGTGGAGGTCGGCGCGTCGGGGCGGCGCTGGACGTACGAGGAGATGCTCGCCGCGCTGCCCGGCATGGCGGGCAGCGCGGCGCAGGGGCCGCGGTACGAGCCCTCGGACATCGACGGGGTGCTGCTGGCTCCCGGCCTGGTGCATCTGACGTACGAGACGGTCCGGGACGGGCAGCGTGCGCGGCGCAGTTCGCTCTGGCGCCGGGGAGAGGGTGGCGCGGGCTGGCGCATGTACTACCACCAGGCCACGCCGGTGCCGGCGGACGTCGCGTAGTGCCAGGCCCGGCGACGCTGGCATGAGCCGGAGGGCAGGCCAGGCAAGCCCTAGGAGACCACGGGCAGCGGGCTCGCGTGGAAGACGCCGTCGGGGTCGTAGGCGCGCTTCGCGGCCAGCAGGCGGTCGCGGTTGGGGCCGTAGGCGTGGGCGATCTGGTCGTGCTCGTCGGCGGCGAGCATGTTGACGTATCCGCCGGGCAGCGCTTCGGCGGACAGCGAGTCCGACAGGGCGCGGGCCCAGTCGCGGTGCCGGGCGGCGGGCTCTGCCGGTGCCCAGGCCGCGACGCTCTCGACGAGCATGTGCGGGGTGCGCATGGCGAAGGCCATGTCGGAGACGGGCACGCGGGCGGCGGCGCCGTGCAGGCGGTGGGTGTAGACGGCGGACATCGGGGAGGTCAGCGCGTCGCCGCCGGCGACTAGGGCGTCGATGACGCCGTCGGTGAGGCCGGGCACCGTGCGCGGGCGGACCTCGACGTGGCGGCCCGCGGGGGCCATGGTGTCCGTGGCGGCCAGGGTCTCGGTCATCCGGGTGGGCCCCACCTGCGCCATCACCGGGTCGCCGAGGCGGGTGAGGGGCTCGACGGCCGCGCGGCCGGTGTCGGCGTCACCGCACCAGGTGGGGGCGACGTAGATCAGCGGGCTGCCGGCCGGGCCGGTGAAGAGCCCGCAGGTGACGGTCAGTTCGTCGGGATGCGTCGGCAGTTGTTCGCCGAGCGCCTTCAGCACGGAGCTCGCCTGGTCCCACGGGTAGAGGATCGTGCCGGCCACCACGGTCGGGTCGGCGGCTCCACCGGGCAGCGGGTGCACCCGCACGCGTATGGAGGTGACGACGCCGAAGTTGCCGCCGCCTCCGCGCAGGGCCCACAGCAGCTCGGGCTCGTGCTCGGCGTCGGCCGTGACGGCGGTTCCGTCGGCGAGGACGAGGTCGACGGCCACCACGTTGTCGATGCCGAGGCCGTACCGGCCGCCGAGCGGTCCGTATCCGCCGGCGAGGGTGAAGCCGACGATCCCGACGCTGCCGGAGGTGCCGGTGACGGCGATCCGGCCGGCGGCTTCGGCGGCCTGCGCCACGTCCATGGCCCGGGCGCCGCCCTGGACGTCCGCCACGCCGGCGTCCTGATCGAGGGTGACCTGCCGCATGCCGCTCAGGTCGAGCAGCAGCCCGCCGTCGAGGATCGCGCCGCCCGTCCAACCGTGGCCGCCGCCGCGCACCGACAGCGGCACGCCGAGCTCACGCGCCGCCGTGACACCCGCCTGGACGTCGCCGGCGTCGGCGCACCGCAGGACGACGGCCGGACGGCTCTCGACCGCGCCGTTCCACACGGTGCGGGACGCCTCGTACTCGGGGCCGGCCGTCGTGACCCGGCCCGGGTCCGTCGTCCGTCGCAGACGTTCGGCGAGTTGCGCGGTCGCGCTCACAGCAGTCATGGCCACCCCTCTGAGAGTCTGCGCCGCCGGTCACGCCCGCAGCGTCTGGTAGCGGCAGAGTAGGGCTCCGGTCAGCGGGCGGGACCTGCGCGGAAGGATTCGGCCAAGACTTTGGGAACTGGACACCGGACCCGCTCACAGCGGTACGTCGGGACCGGGTTCGGCGGAGCCGGTGAGCGCGTGGGCGAAGGCCTTCAGCGCGGCGAAGTCGGTGGGGCGCAGGCCGTGTCGGGCGTCGACGCGGTGCAGGAGGGCGCTGCCGGGATGCCGGGCCGCCACGAAGGCGCGGTCGGCGTCGCCGAGTTCGTCGTCCACCCAGGCGAACGGGCGGCCCGCGGCGTGCGCGAGGACATGGCGGGTCTTCCAGAACGTGCCCTCGGGGCCCGCGTCGAACATGCCGGGCCAGTCGACGACCGGCAGGTCGGGCAGCCCGAGGACCGGGGCGATCAGCGTGTTGGCGTCGCGGCCCCAGGTGGTGGCCCACACCAGGTCGTACACGTCGCTCAACTCCCTTAAACACGCGCCGTGTTCGGGATTGAGCCACACCCGCAGCGGGCGCAGCCGGGCGCGGTCCTCGACGGGATGCCGGGCGAGCCATCCCTCGGGGGCCAGGCGGTGGGTCGTATAGCCCTGGGGGCGGCGTTCGGGCTTGGCAGCGTACGGGTTGAGGGGGCCGTCGACGTCGAGGTAGAGCAGCGGTCTTCGCACGGAGCGGGCTCCTTACACAGCGGGGCGCGGTGCAGGCGACATCCTGCCAAAGGGCGACCGGCGGCGGTGGGTTGGCTCGGGCCGGCCGGGGCGGCGCGCCGTACTCTGGGCGCATGTGTCGTCGTAGCGGCCGTGAGCAGGGTCCCTTCCGCGCGTGCGCGGGGACCGGCGGATGAGCGGGCCGGGAGACGCCGCCGCGCGGCTGACGGGGCGGTCCGTCGCCGAGGTGCGGCCGCTGTCGGGGACGCTCGCTGAGGTCGCGCTCCGGGGCGGGCCGGTGGTCATGGTGAAGCGGGGCGACGGTCCGGACGCCGTACGGGCGGAGGCGGCCGGGCTGCGCTGGCTGGCCGAGGCGGGTGCCCTCAGGGTGCCGCGTGTCCATGGCGAGGACGGGACCTGGCTGGTCACCGAGCGCGTGCGCACCGGCCCCGCCGACCGGGAGACGGCCGCCCGGCTCGGCCGCGGTCTCGCCGCGCTGCACGCGGCGGGCGCGCCCGCGTTCGGGGCGCCGCCGCCCGGAGGCCCGCGGGACGCGTTCATCGGTGCCGCGCCGATGCGCAACAGCCCGGACACTGACTGGCCGCGCTGGTACGCCGAGCAGCGGGTGCTGCCGTATCTGCGCCGGGCGGTCGACGACGGTACGGTCCGCCCGGCGGAGGCCCGGGTGGTCGAGGCGGTGTGCGAGCAGCTGCCCGCGCTCGCCGGGCCTCCGGAGCCGCCCGCCCGGCTGCACGGTGACCTGTGGAACGGAAACGTCCTGTGGGGCGCCGACGGGGACGCCTGGCTCATCGACCCGGCCGCGCACGGCGGGCACCGCGAGACGGACCTGGCGATGCTGCGCCTGTTCGGCTGCCCGTACCTGGACGACGTACTGGAGGCGTACCAGCAGGCCGCGCCGCTCGCCGACGGCTGGGCCGCACGCGTCGGCGTGCACCAGCTCTTCCCGCTGCTCGTGCACGCCGTCCTGTTCGGCCGCGGCTACGCCGAACAGGCCGTCGAGACGGCCCGGGCGGCCGTGCGCCACTAGGGGAACGCCCACCGGCACGTGGGTCCGTGCCGCCGGCCGGCACATTCACCGCCACGTGGGGCCGTGTCGCCCGCCGGCGCATCCACCGCCGCGTGAGTCCGCGCCGCCGGCCGGCACATCCACCGCCGTGTGAGTCCGCGCCACCAGCCGCACGTGAGTCCGCGCCGCCGGCCGGCACATATGTCCGCGCCACCAGCCAACACGTAGGTCCGTGCCGCCGACCGGCACGCCCACCGGCCACCTGGAGCGCGGGCCGCGCAGATGCCGCGTCGCGCCCGCGCTCGGCCCCGCGCGCGATGTCGAACCGCTCGTCGCCGAGACGGCAGCTCACCCCGGAGGTGCGCGCCCGCGTCGGACAGGCGCATTCTGGCTGTGTCGCCTGCGCGGCAGGGCACCGACGAGGTAAGGGCCGATGACTGGGAGCGCCGAGAGCGGGAGCGGGATGCCGGGCCGGCTGGCCGTGCTGCTCACCGAGGTCGCGGCCGAGGCCATCAGTGCGGTCCGCGGCACGGTCGCGGGCGTCTATCTGCCTTCGGACGTGCCCAGTGTGCTGCGGCTCGCGGTGCTGGCGGGCGTGCCCGGTCCGCTGTTCCGGCCGTGGTGGCGGGTGCATGTGGAGCGCCAGTTCCCGGTCGCGGACGCGTTCCGCTCCGGCGTGCAGGTGGTCCTGCCGAACGCCACGGAGACGATGCGCCGCTACCCCCAGTTCGCCGCCGCGCTGCCGTTCCCGCTCGGCTCGATCACCGTGCCCATGACGACCGGAGGGGCCCGGACCGGTGTGCTGACGGTGCTGCGGCCGTCCAGCGCCGACGTCACCGAGCTGCTGCCCGAACGGGACCGGCTGCTCACCCTCGCTGGCGGGCTCGCCCTGCGGCTGGACGGTCTGGAGAAGACCGGCACCCGGGCCGTGTGGGAGGACGAGCCGCTGTGTCTGCGGCCCCCGTCCGCGCGGCTGGGCACGGCCCGCGTGGGCCGGTTCACCTGGGACCCGGCGGCCGATCTGGTCACCGCGGACGACGGCGCGCGCAGGCTGCTGGACCTGGCGCCCGGCGATCTGCCCGGCCCGGCCGGGGCGCTGGCCCGGGGCATGGACCGGGGGGACGCGCTGCGGCTGATGACGCTGCTGCGGGAGACGGCCCGCGGGCGCACGCCCCTTCGCCCGCTGCCGGTGCGGATCACGTACGGCGCGCTGCGTCTGGTGGACCTGCGGCCCGCCTCCGGCGCGCGTCTCGTGGCCGGGGTGGTGCTGGAGGCGGACCCGGTGGCCGACACCGCGGCCGAGCTGCTGCCGCAGGGGGTGTTCTGCCTGGACCGCCTCGGCATCGCGGTGTACGCCAATCCGCGCGCCGCGCATCTGCTGGGCGTGGCCCGGGAGCGGCTCGTGGGGCGGCCGCTGTGGGAGGCGGTGCCGTGGTTGCAGCAGCCGGTGTGCGAGGACCATCTGCGGGCGGCGCTGCTCGCATCGGAGGCCGTGCACTTCCACGTCCGCCGGCCTCCCGGCCCGCATCCCTACGAGGGCGACTGGCTCGCCCTGTCCGTGCGTCCCGGACCCGACATCCTGACCTGCACGGTCGTACCGGCCAACCGCATGGCCGACGCGCCCGCGCCCCCGCCCGACGCCTCCCCTCCGCCGACCCACGCACCCGGCCCGCTCCCCGACACGGAGCCACACCGGCCCCCCGCGGCCCCCGGCACGGAGGCCCCCGCGGCCCCCGGCACAGAGGCACCGGCGACCTCCCCGCTCCCCCACCCCGCCGATGTGCTGCGCTCCCCGACGGACGCCCTGCGCTCGGCGTCGTTCTACCGGCCCATCACCCTCGCCATCGCCCTCACCGAGGCCGTCACCGCGCGCCAGGTCTCCGCCGTGGTGATGCAGGAGCTGCTGCCCGCGTTCGGCGGGCGGCGGCTGGCGATCTACCTGCTTCAGGACCGGCATCTGTACCTGGCGTGGGAGACCGGCTTCCCGGAGGGCTTCCTCGCGCCCTTCGACGGGGTGAGCCTGGACACCCGGCTGCCCGGCGTGGAGACGCTGACCACCGGTCAGCCGCTGTTCTTCGACTCGATGCAGCAGCTCGCGGCCGCCTATCCGGGTATCGCGCTGGACGCTCCCGAGGGTGCCCGCGCCTTTCTGCCGCTGATCGCGTCGGGCCGCCCGGTCGGCTCCTGCATCCTCGGCTTCGACCGGCCCCACAGCTTCGCGCAGGAGGAGCGCACCGTGCTGACGGCACTCGCGGGGCTGATCGCGCACGCCATGGAGAAGGCCCAGCGCTACGACTCCGAGGCCGCGCTCGCCCGTGGCCTGCAACGCGCCCTGCTGCCGCGCCGGCTGCCGGTGCATCCGCGGCTGGAGACGGCGGGGCGTTATCTGCCGGGGACCGAGGGCATGGACGTGGGCGGGGACTGGTACGACGTCGTGGAGGCCGGGGACGGCGTGGCGCTGGTGATCGGCGATGTGCAGGGGCACGGGGTGCAGGCTGCGGCGACGATGGGGCAGTTGCGCAGCGCGGTGCGGGCGTTCGCGCTGGACGACCGGCCGCCCGAGCAGGTGCTGAGCGGCACCAACCGGCTGCTGATCGACCTCGACCCGGGCCAGTTCGCCAGTTGCTGCTACGTCTGGCTCGACCCGGCCACCGGCGTGGCCCGCATCGCACGGGCCGGGCATCCGCCGCCGCTGCTGCGCCACCCGGACGGCCGTACGCAGGTGGTCGAGACCCCTGTCGGGGTCGTGCTCGGGGTCGTCACCCACGCCCGCTACCCGGTGACGGAGGTGCGGATGGAGCCCGGCGCGATCCTCGCGCTGTACACCGACGGGCTGGTGGAGCGGCAGGGCGTGGACATCGACGACGGCATCGGCGCACTGCGGGTGGCCCTGGCCAGGGCGGGCACTCCCGACGGACGCTCCCTGCTCTCCGTGGCCGACCGCCTCACCGCCACCATGCGCCACACCGCCGACCGCCCCGACGACATCGCCCTCCTGCTCGCGGCACGCCGGGGCGGGGCGGGAGACCACGGCTGAGGCGCCACACGCCCGCGAACCCCGGCACGCCCGCACACCCGGCACTCGGCACTCGGCACCCGGCACCCGTCAAGAGCCCGGCGCGCCCGCGAACCCCGGCACCCGCACACCAGCCACCCAGAACCCAGAACCCGGCAAGAGCCCGGAGCCGGCCCACGGCACAGGCGAACCCGCACCCGCCCCGCGTGTCCCCGCAACCCCCACCCCGTTGCGCCCGGACACGGCTCGTCCCGATCAGTGACACCCCTCGCCTACCGGGGCTCGGGAGTGTAGACATGGCTCATGGTCCGGCTTGTGGGGCGGTCCGGGACTCGGCCGGCCCGCCGTCTCGGGAGTGCGCGCGCGGTGCGGGCGCCCGGTCGTGCTCGTCCGGTCGGTGAGTCGCGCGCCCGGCACGCGGCGGACCGGCCGCGGCTGCGGCGGGTCTCGGCTGCGGGCGGGCGTCGTCCGGGCCGGCTCGCGGCGCTGCGGGCGGCGCTCGGCGGCCGGAGTCTGGCCGGGCAGGTGTTCGTCTTCCAGTTCGTCATCGTGCTGCTGCTGGTGGTCGCGGCGGTGGCGGCGCTGGTCCTCCAGGGCCGCGTGGACACCACGACGGAGGCCCGTAACCGCTCGCTCGCGGTGGCGCAGACGTTCGCCAACGCACCAGGTGTCCGCGAGGCGCTGTTCTCCCCGGACCCGTCAGCCGTGCTGCAGCCGCGCGCGGAGGCGGCCCGGCTGGCCTCCGAGGTCGACTTCATCGTCGTCACCGATCCCGACGGCATCCGCTACACCCACCCCAAGCCGGACCGCATCGGCAAGAAGTTCGTCGGGAACATCGCCCCGGCGCAGGCCGGCGGAATTGTGGTCGAGGAGGTCGACGGCACCATCGGCCGCCTGGTCCAGGCCGTCGTGCCGGTCAGGACGGACGACGGAACGGTGGTCGGCCTGGTGTCGGCCGGCATCACCACCGCGCATGTGGGCGGCACGGCCAACGACCAGTTGCCGCTGGTGCTGGGCGCGGCGGCGGCCGCCCTGGCCCTCGCGCTGGCCGGTACGGCGCTGGTGAGCAGACGGCTGCTGCGTCAGACGCACGGTCTGGGCCCGGACGAGATGACCCGGATGTACGAGCATCACGACGCGGTGCTGCACTCGGTGCGCGAGGGCGTGATCATCGTCGGCGGCGAGGGCGAGCTGCTGCTGGCCAACGACGAGGCGCACCGGCTGCTGGACCTGCCCGCCGACGCCGAGGGCCGGCAGGTGCGTGAGCTCGGTCTGGACCCGGACACCGCCGACCTGCTGGGCTCGGCCCGGATGGCCACGGACGAGGTGCACCTGGTCGGCGACCGGCTGCTGGCGGTCAACCAGCGGCCCACCGATCTGGCGGGCGGCCCGGCCGGCAGTGTGGCGACCCTGCGCGACTCCACCGAGCTGCGCGCCCTGTCCGGGCGGGCGGAGCTGGCCCGTGAGCGGCTGGACCTGCTGTACGCGGCCGGGGTGCGCATCGGCGGCAGCCTGGACGTGTCGCGTACGGCGGAGGAGCTGGCGGAGCTGACCGTGCCGAGGTTCGCGGACTTCGTCAGCGTGGACCTGTTCGACGCGGTGCTCGGCGGTGAGCCGCCGGAGCCCGGCACGGAGCTGCGCCGCACGGCGTTGAGCGGCATCCGCAAGGACGTGCCGCTGTACCCGGTGGGCGAGCGGATCCGGTTCGTGCCGACCTCCCCGCAGGCCCGCGTCCTTGCGACCGGCGAGTCCGTGGTGGAGCCCGACCTGGACCAGGCGTACGGCTGGCACGAGCAGGACGCGGAGCGGGCCGGGCAGGTGGTGGAGTACGGCATCCACTCGCTGATCACGGTGCCGCTGCGGGCGGGCGCGCTGATCCTGGGCCTGGTCACTCTCTGGCGGTCCGAGCAGCCCGAGCCGTTCGACGAGGAGGACCAGGCGCTGGCGGAGGAGCTGGCGGCGCGGGCGGCGGTCGCCATCGACAACGCGCGCCGCTACACCCGCGAGCACGCCATGGCGGTGACGCTGCAGCGCAGTCTGCTGCCGCGTTCTCTGCCGGAGCAGTCCGCGCTGGAGATCGCTTACCGGTATCTGCCCGCGCAGGCGGGCGTCGGCGGCGACTGGTTCGACGTCCTGCCGCTGTCCGGGACCCGCGTGGCGCTGGTGGTGGGCGATGTGGTCGGCCACGGGCTGCACGCGGCGGCGACGATGGGCCGGCTGCGCACGGCGGTGCACAACTTCGCGGCGCTGGACCTCGCCCCGAACGAGCTCCTGTCGCTGCTCGACGAGCTGGTCGCGCGCATCGACCAGGACGAGGCGGAGGAGGGCGGCAGCGCACCCGTCACTGGCGCCACCTGTCTGTACGCGATCTACGATCCGGTCACGCGCCGGTGCTCGATCGCGCGGGCCGGTCATCCGCCGCCCGCGCTGGTACGGCCGGACGGCGAGGTCGAGTTCCTGGACGTGCCGGTGGGCCCGCCGCTGGGGCTCGGCGGGCTGCCGTTCGAGACCGCGGACGTGGAGCTGGCCGAGGGCAGCCGGCTGGTGCTGTACACCGACGGCCTGGTCGAGGACCGGGGACACGACATCGACGTCGGTCTCGAGCTGCTCGGCGAGGCGCTGGAGCAGGCGGGGCCGTCGCCGGAGGAGACGTGCCGGGCGGTGGTGGACGCCCGGCTGCCGGCCCGGCCTGGCGACGACATCGCGCTGATCGTGGCGCGCACCCGGGCGCTGGCCGCGGACCGGATCGCGGAGTGGGAGGTGCCGTCGGACCCGGCGGAGGTCGGCCGGGTGCGCGCCGCGGTCACCCGCAGGCTGGACGAGTGGGGCCTGGAGGAACTGGTGTTCACCACGGAGCTGATCCTCAGCGAGCTGGTGACCAACGCGATCCGCTACGGCGCCGGGCCGATCCGGGTGCGGATGCTGTTCGACCGCACCCTGATCTGCGAGGTCTTCGACAGCAGCAGCACGGCCCCGCATCTGCGGTACGCGGCGATGACCGACGAGGGCGGCCGCGGGCTGTTCCTGGTGGCGCAGCTCGCCGAGCGCTGGGGCACGCGCTATGTCGCCGACGGCAAGGTCATCTGGGCGGAGCAGCCGCTGCCGTGAGGGAGTTCTCGCAAGGGGTGTGGTCAAGCGCGAGCGGGTCTGATAGGAAACCTTACTATCAGTTCGGCACACGGAACCACGCTCAACTCCCCACCCCCCACACGGAATCGGAGCCCCGTGATGCAACCCTTCACCGCAGCGAGCGCCTCGCGCCGCACCCTCCTCGCCCTGTTCGGCGCCGCCATGGCGTCGGCCCCGCTGCTCGGCTCCCCACGGGCGTACGCCGCCCCCGACCGGGCGGCCGGCCTGGACGACCCGGCGAAGAAGGAGATCGCCATGAAGCTGGTCTCCAGCGCGGAGAACTCCTCCCTCGACTGGCGCGCCCAGTACAAGTACATCGAGGACATCGGCGACGGGCGCGGCTACACCGCCGGGATCATCGGCTTCTGCTCCGGCACCGGCGACATGCTCGACCTGGTCGAGCTGTACGCCGCGCGCCGCCCGGGCAACGTCCTGGCCCGCTATCTGCCCGCCCTGCGCGAGGTCGACGGCACCGACTCGCACGAGGGCCTCGACCCCGGCTACCCCGGCGACTGGCGCCGGGCCGCCCGGGACGGGGCGTTCCAGCAGGCCCAGAACGACGAACGCGACCGCGTCTACTTCGACCCCGCCGTACGGCAGGGCAGGGCGGACGGGCTGCGCACACTCGGCCAGTTCGCCTACTACGACGCCCTGGTCATGCACGGCGACGGCACGGACGCGACCTCGTTCCGCAGCATCCGCGCCCGAGCGCTGCGCTCGGCCCAGCCGCCGTCACGCGGCGGGGACGAGGTGCGCTACCTGCACGCCTTCCTCGACGCGCGGGTGTGGGCCATGAAGCAGGAGGAGGCGCACAGCGACACCAGCCGGGTGGACACCGCCCAGCGGGTCTTCCTGCGCGCGGGCAACCTCGACCTGGACACCCCGCTGGACTGGCGGGTGTACGGGGACAGTTACCACCTCGACTGAGGTCAGCCCGGGGCGGTGGGGAGCAGGCGCGGCTCGATGCGCTCCTCCACCGCCTCGCCGCCCTCGCGGCGCACCACGTAGGCGCCCTTGCCGGGGATCTCGGTGACGGCCTCGACCAGCCGCGTGCCCCGGTAGACGAGCCCCACGCCGTCGTCGGTGCAGTGGGCCTCGGGGAAGGTGCCGTCCGCGACGAGCCGGTGCATCAGCGGGCGTCGGCCCGCGTCGGAGTCGTAGTGCACGCCGTTGCCGTACGGCAGCAGGCCGAGGGCGTCGGTGACGGGGCGCAGTTCGGGCCCGTACGAGTCCGTCGTGCCGCCCTGGAACCAGCAGAGGGAACCGGCGCTGACCCCGCTGAGCACCACGCCCGCCTCCCAGGCGCGGCGCATGATCCGCTCCAGGCCGTGCACCCGCCACACCGCGAGCAGGTTGGCGACCGAGCCGCCCATGACCCACACGACGTCGCTGTCGAGGACCGCGCCCTCCATGTCGTCCAGGTTGGGCATCGGGAACAGCTGCAGCGGGGTGAGGTCGAAGCCGGCCACCCGGGCCGCCTCGGCCATGCGGGCGGCGGTGGCCTCGGCGTCGCCGATCGCGGTGCCGACGTACAGGATGCGGGGGCGCCGGCCGTGAACGCCGGACAGTTCGACGGCGTGGTGGACCAGGGAGTCGAACAGCAGCCGGGTCCGCCGGCCCATGCGGTGGCCGCCGGAGGTGGCGAGGACGGTCGGTTCCGGAGCTGTCATGGCGTGATCATAACGGCCGTCCCCGGGTGCGGTCCCGGGCGCCTGAGGCCGGGCGGGCACGGCGACGGCCCGGTCCGTACCGGTTGCACGGACCGGGCTCGTCGGGCCGTGGCGTCAGCCGCCCGCGAGACGCGAGCGCAGAAGGTCCTTGCCCAGCTCGGCGCCCTTGCGGCTGTCCGCCTGCGCCTTGCGGAACAGGTCCGCGACCTCGCTGTCCTTGTCGCGTTCGGCGTCCTGGATGTACGTCTCCAGGCGCAGGGCATTGCTCAGGCACGCCTCCACGTACCAGATGAGGTTGTAGTCCTTGTCCCGTGTACCGGTCACCTGGCCGGTCTCGGTGCCACTCGTCATGCGGCCCTCCACTTCGCGGTTCTCGGTGCGGATCCGCGGGCCCGGGTCGGGTCACCGGGCGTGACGGATCTTGTCGGCGCGGGCCGAGTACCCGCCCGCGGGCCGCACACACCGCCTGCACGGGAGATCGCCTCGGAAAGGCACGGCCCGGCCCGGGGCGTGGCCGCCTGCGTGTCCCGGTCGGGCGGCGAAGGGACCGACCGGTCTCCCGTGTCGGTCGGCCGCCGAAGAGCCGGACTCGATTCCCCATGCCGGTCGGCCGCCGAAGAGCCGGACTCGATCCCCCATGCCGGTCGCCCGCCGAAGAGCCGGACTCGATCCCCCATGCCGGTCGGCCGCCGGAGGGCCGGACTCGTTCCCCCGTGCCGGTCGGTGCCGAAGGGGCCGACCGGTCCCCCGTGCCGGTCGCGCCCCTGCGGCCCGCCGAACCTACGTGCGCGATCCGCCGGTTGGGAACCGTGCCGATGCCCGGTCCGGCGCCCCGAGGACTCAACCGTGCACAAGCCCGCCCGGATGGTCCCGGTTCGTCGCCGCCGGGGCTACGCGGCGGGCAGCTCCGGCGGGGCGAGGTCGCCGAGGGCGAGGTGGGCCAGGACGACCTCGTACAGGTCGCTGCCGGAGGCGAGGAGCTGGCGCTGCAGCACGGGCTCGGCGCCGCGCACATGGTCGCGTACGGTCTGGGCGTGCACGCCCAGCGTCCGCGCGGCCCGCTCGGCGTTGGCGCCGGCCGCGAGCCAGGCGCGCAGCGTGCGGCGCAGGTCGCGGCCGTCGCCGTCCAGCAGCCCGAGCAGGGCGCGGGACCAGGCGCGCAGGGCGGCGTCCGTCAGCAGGTCATCGAACGCGGTGCGGGCCCCGGCGGGCTGCGGCGGCGGCTGTTCGGTGAGCCCGGCCTGGGAGTTCAGGGCGAGATGGACGGCGGCGCGGACCCCGAGGTCGGAGAAGTCGGTGCCCAGCAGGGCCTCCACGCGCTCCATGCGGGCGCGCACGGTGTTGCGGCTGACGCCGAGGATCTTCGCCGCGCTGACGGCGGTGAACTCCAGCCCCAGGCGCGTGGTGGCGAGGAGCTCGGCCCGCGTGTGGTGGGCGAGCGCGTCGAGCGGGCTGAGCAGCCGCGCGGCCCAGCCGTGCAGCGCCCGGGGGTCCAGGAGCCGTTCGGGGTGGGTGCGTTCGGCGTAGAGCGCCGCCTTGCCGGGCCGGAAGCGGGCCACGGCCAGGGCACTGACGGCCTGTCCGTACGCCGTGGCGGTACGGGCGAGACTGTGCCGGCGGCTGCCGCCGAGGAAGGTGTCGGCGCGGTCGCCGACGAGCGCGTGCAGCCGCTCGGCCGCGGTGTCGTCGGGCACGACGACGATGACATGGGCGTCGACCGCCGGGCAGCGCACGACGAGCGCCCGCTCCCCGGTGGCGTCGAGGCAGTCCTCGGCGAACCGGTCGCGGTCCTCGGGCCGGCACTCGACGACGTAGACGCGGGCGGTGTCGGTGTCCAGCAGGCCGGGCCACAGGCCCGCGGCGACCCGGCGGGCGGAGACGGCGTCCTCCACCATGAGCAGTTGCAGGATGGCGAGGCGCAGGTCGGCGGCGGCGCGTTCGAGGCGCCGGGACGCGAGTGCCGACTCGCCCGCGCCGAGGAGGAGTTCGACGACCGCGGCGGTGTGGGTGACGATGTCGAAGGCCCGGCGGTCGAAGGGTTCCGTGCGGGACACGGCCAGGACGGCGGCGGGCTGCGGGCCCGGCCGCTCCACCCGGACCAGCCGCAGATGGCGTCCGGCGTCCTCCACGGCCGCCGTGGCGATGCGCCCGGCGCCGACGTCCGCGGCGAGCGCGTCGTCCAGCGCGATCGGGCGTCCGGCGAGCAGGGTGCCGTCGTGGTCGCGCAGGCAGACGCTGCCCTCCACGGTCCTCGCCAGCCAGTCGGCGATCCGGCCGAGGTCGCGTCCCGTCGGCCGCAGATGACCGAGCAGTTCCTCCGCCCAGGCGGACCGCCCGCCGTCCCGCGCTCCGCTGCCGCGGCCGGCCATGCCGCCTCCTCCTCGCCTGTCGTACGCCCCTGATCCGTCCGGACGTTACCTCAGGGACCTGGGAAGACGCCGGGGGCGTCAGTCCAGTTCCCGGCTGCAGGCGACCTCGGCCCCGGTGTCCGTCGTGGCCCACTTCTTCAGGACCACCGGTGTCAGACCGGCGGCGCAGCCGTCGAAGGGGATGCCGTCGCTCACCGGTTGGTCCACCAGCACCTCGACGACCTGGTGCGTGGCCCTGTCCGCGGGGGACTTGCCTCGGCAGACGACCTCCGCGACCCACCCCTCCTCGCCGACGCGCAGGCAGTCGCCCACCACCAGGTGGGGGCCGCCGCCCTGGCCGGGGTCCCCGGGGTGCGGGGCCGTGCGGTTGCGGACGCAGACCAGCTGGACGACCGTACGGCTGCCCGCGTCCCACGGTACGTCGACGGTGTCGTCGGTCCGCTCGGGACAGTCGCGCGGGTCGGCCGGGGCGGTGTCCTGGAACACCGCCAGCACGGTGGCCTCCGCCCGGCGGTCGGTGCACGGCACCTCTTCGTACTCGCCGGCCGGCCCCGGGGCGTCGTCCTTCGCGACACAGTCGTCGACGTCCAGCTCCTCTCCCGGCGAAGGGCTCGCGCTCGTGGGCGCGGCGCCGTCCGACCGGTATCCCTCCGCCTGTCCGCAGCCGGTGACCACGGCGCCGGCCAGCAGCACGGCCAGAGCGGCTCTTCGTAACGCCGTCACGTCCAACTCCTTCTGATCCCCTCGGTCTTGTCGCTTGCGCGGGCCGTCAGTATGCCCCACCCAATCGTTTGGGCCAATCGTTTGCCCGGATCGGCCGGAGCGGGTTGCGCAACAATGTGCGCGCGACACAGAACTACCGAGAGGCGGGGTCGTGGTGGAGCAGGGTCCGGTGACATTGCAGGGCATCGCCGAGCGGCTCGGTCTGCATGTCTCGACCGTCTCCCGGGTGCTCAACGGCCCGCGCGACCGACGGGTGCGCGCCGCCTCCGGGGACACGGCCGAGCGCATCCGGCGGCTCGCCGACGAACTCGGCTACCGGCCCAACCCGCTGGCGGCCGGCCTGCGGACGCGGCGCAGCAATCTGATCGGCGTGCTGGTGCCACGGCTGTCCGAGATCGTGATGGCGACCGTCTACGAGGGGGCCGAGGAGGCCGCGGCGGCGCACGGGCTGTCGGCGTTCGTCACCAACACCCATGACGATCCGGCCCTCCAGCGCGACCGGATCGCGATGGTGCTGGCCCGCCGGGTGGACGGCCTGATCATCGGGGACGCCCATCTGGACGGGGCGGCGCTGGACGTGCCGGGGCTGCGCGGCACGCCGTTCGTGCTGGTCAACCGCCGCACCCGGGCCGGTCATACGTCCGTGACGTGCGACGACCGGCTGGGCGGGCGGCTGGTCGCCGAGCACCTTCTCGCGCTGGGGCACCGCTCGGTGGGCGTCCTCGCGGGCGAGCCGTTCGCCAGCACGGGCGCCGACCGTACGGAGGGCTTCGTCGAGCGCTACCGCGAGGCGGGGCTGCCCGTGCCCGCGCACCGGGTCGTGCACTGCGCGTTCGACACCGCAGGCGGCCGGCGTGCCGCGACCGCCCTGCTCACCGGCTCAGGGTCCGGCGCCTCCGACGCGCGCCCGACGGCCCTGTTCGCGGTGAACGACTTCGCCGCCATCGGCGCGGCTGGCGCGGCCCGTGACCTGGGCCTGCACCTCGGCCGGGACCTGGCCCTCGCGGGCTTCAACGACACACCCTTGGCCGCCGAACTCCCCGTGCCGCTCACCAGCGTCCACTCCCCCATGGCCGAACAGGGCCGGCGCGCGGTCGCCCTGCTGCTGCGGCGCATCGCCGGCGAGGAGACCGCGTCCGAGGTCCTGACGCCCGAGCTGCGCGTCCGGGAGTCGACCGGAGAGCCGGTGGGAGCGCCGCTGGGCTGAGCGGGGTCGCGGGGGGGGGGGGCCCCCCCCCCCCACCCACCCCCCCCCCACGCCCCCCCCCCCCCCCCCGGGGCCCGCCCCGCCCCCCCCCCCCGGATAAACCCGGGGGGGTTGGTGGCCGCAAAAGCCGCGGCGAGGCCCCCCGGC
>NZ_JBIWFS010000015.1:111848-143350 GCF_044763135.1 Streptomyces sp. NPDC096205
GGGGCGCTGGGCGGGGGTGGAGACCGGGTCGGTGGGCGTGCCGCCCGGGGGGGGGGGGGGGGGGGCGCGGGGGGGGGGGGGGGGGGCGCGGGGGGGGTGGGGGGGGGGGGGGGGGCTCGCCGCCCCCGCCCTACTCGAACCGGCTCCAGTCGCCCGCCCCCCGGCGTACGATCTCCGCCTCGCCGCCCGAGAAGTCGATCACCGTGGTCGGTTCGGTTCCGCATTCGCCGGAGTCGAGCACGCCGTCCACGGCGTGGTCGAGGCGGTCCTTGATCTCCCAGCCCTGGGTCAGGGGCTCGTCCTCGTCGGGCAGCAGCAGTGTGCTGGACAGCAGCGGCTCGCCGAGTTCGCTGAGCAGGGCCTGGGTGACGACATGGTCGGGGATGCGGACGCCGACGGTCTTCTTCTTCGGGTGCTGCATGGCGCGGGGCACCTCCTTCGTCGCCGGGAGGATGAAGGTGTAACTGCCCGGCGTCGAGGCCTTGATCGCCCGGAAGACGTCGTTGTCGACGCGGACGAACTGGCCGAGCTGGGCGAAGTCCTGGCACACGAGGGTGAAGTGGTGCCGGTCGTCCAGCCGGCGGATGGACCGGATGCGGTCGATGCCGTCACGGCTGCCCAGACGGCAGCCCAGGGCGTAGCAGGAGTCCGTCGGGTACGCGATCAACGCGCCGTCGCGGACGCTGTCGGCGACCTGGGTGATGGTGCGCGGCTGAGGGTTGTCGGGGTGCACGTCGTAGTACTTCGCCATTGCCCGAGCTTATGCCCGACGGGAGCGCGGACGGCGCATCTGCGCGAGGCTGAGAGAAGGCGGACGACAGGAACCCGTTCGAGTACGGCGCGGTCCGTCGGGAACCGGCTCCAGCAGGGCCGGACCCCACTCAGGCTCCGGCAGCGGCGCGTGCCACGATGATCGTCGGAGCGCGGCGCCGCCCCCGGGCCGGTGAGCCGCTCGCCGTCGACTGCGCAGGGAGGCGCCCGCCATGACCGCCGTAGAGACAACAGCGCTGGACATCGCCACCGAGGACGGTACCGCCGACGCGTTCCTCGTCCGCCCGGCCGACGGCGGGCCGTACCCCGGGGTGCTGATGTACATGGACGCGTTCGGGCCCCGGCCGCACCTGCTGTCGATGGCGGAGCGGCTGGCGGCGGCCGGGTACACGGTCCTGCTGCCGAACGTGTTCCACCGGCACGGCCGCGCCCCCGTGGTGCCGCTGCCGGAGTTCATCGACGCGGCCGCCGAGCACGCGCTGTTCGAGCATCTGGGCCCGATCCTGCGGAGCCTGACCCCGGATCAGGGCATGCGAGACGCGGAGGCGTACCTGCGCACGCTGGCCGAGTCCCCCGCGGTCGCGGACGGGCCCGTGGGCGTGACCGGTTACTGCATGGGCGCCCGGCTGTCCCTGCTGACGGCCGGCACGTTCCCGCGGCGGGTCGCGGCTGCGGCCGGGTTCCACGGCGGACGCCTCGCGGCCGATACGCCGGACAGCCCGCACCTGATCGCGGACCGGATCACCGCCGAGGTGTACTTCGGGCACGCCGACGCCGACCCCGTCATGCCCGCCGAGCAGATCCGGCGCCTGGAGGACGCCCTGACCGAGGCGGGCGTACGGCATCGCTGCGAGGTGTACGCGGGCGCCCCGCACGGCTTCACCCAGGCCGACTGCCACGCGTACGACGCTGAGGCGGACGCCCGGCACTGGGCGGCGCTGCTCGAACTTCTGGGGCGGAACCTGAAGTAGGGACGGCGGGGCACGGCGGCGATCCTGCCGGAGTCATTGACATGCTCGCGCCCTCACGCCACGCTGAGAGCGCTCTCACAGTGGTCCGGACCAACTTCCCCCCACCCGATCACGACGCACGGAGACGCAGCATGTTCGCAAGCCTCCGACGCCGCCTGCCCGTTCTGGGCGCGGCGGCGGCACTGCTCGGCACCCTCCTCACGGTCGGCGGACCGTCGACGGCGGACGCGGCGGTGCCCGACACGATCCCGCTGAAGCTCACCAACAACTCCGGACGGGGCGACGCCGTCCATGTGTACGTCCTGGGCACCTCTCTGACGACCGGTCAGCAGGGCTGGGCCGACGCGAGCGGCGCCTTCCATCCCTGGCCGGCCGGCGGCAACCCGCCGATACCCGCACCCGACGCGGCCATCCCGGGACCGGCCGCCGGCCAGTCCAGGACGATCAGAATCCCCAAGCTCTCGGGGCGGATCTATTTCTCCTACGGCCAGAAGCTGGTGTTCAAGCTGGCCACCGGCGGTTTGGTGCAGCCGGCCGTGCAGAACCCGACCGACCCGAACCGCAACCTCCTCTTCAACTGGTCGGAGTACACGCTCAACGACTCGGGGCTGTGGCTCAACAGCACGCAGGTGGACATGTTCTCCGCGCCGTATGCGGTCGGCGTGCAGCGTGCCGACGGCAGCGTGGCGAGCACCGGGCGGCTCAAGTCCGGCGGCTACACAGGGACGTTCGCCGCGCTGCGCGCCCAGCCGGGCGGCTGGGGCGGCCTGGTGCAGACCCGGTCCGACGGCACAGTGCTGCGCGCCCTGTCCCCCGCGTACGGCCTGGAGACGGGGGCGCTGCCCGCGAACGTCCTGGACGACTACATCAACCGGGTCTGGCAGAAGTACGCCACGACGACCCTCACGGTCACGCCGTTCGCCGACCAGCCGGGGACGAAGTACTACGGCCGGGTCTCGGGCGGCGTCATGAACTTCACCAACTCCTCCGGGGCCGTGGTCACCAGCTTCGGCAAGCCCGACGCGGCGAGCGTCTTCGGCTGCCACCGGCTGCTCGACGCACCCAACGACGCCGTACGCGGCCCGATCTCCCGCACCCTGTGCGCGGGCTTCAACCGCTCGACGCTGCTCACCAACGCCAACCAGCCGGACACCTCCGCGACCGGCTTCTACCGGGACGGCGTGACGAACCACTACGCGCGGATCATCCACGAGCGGATGGCGGACGGAAAGGCGTACGCGTTCGCGTTCGACGACGTCGGCCACCACGAGTCGCTGGTCCACGACGGCAACCCGCTCCAGGCCTACCTCACCCTCGACCCGCTGTCCTGACCCGGAGCGCCCCGCCGGTCTCGGCGACCCAGCACGCGGCGAGCAGGCCCGACCCCGCGGTGAGGACGGTCGCATCGAGACCGGCGGTGTCGGCGAGGACGCCCGCCACCAGGGCGCCGACCGCGTGACCGAGGTCGCGCCAGAAGCGGTACGTGCCGAGCGCGCCCGCCCGCCGGGCCGGGTGGGCGCGGTCGGAGACCGAGGTGATCAGCGCCGGGTGGACCCTCGCGGTGCCGAGACCGAGGGCGACGGCCGAGAGGACGCCGGCGGGCAGCGGCCGGTCCAGCAACGCCAGGGCGACGGCAGGCGACGTGGTCGTCCTGGACGTCCGTCCCGTGAGGAGTACCTAGCCGGCCACATCCCCGGCGCCCTCTCGTCGTCTACTGCCCGGGCTGACGGGGGGTTGGGGCGAGGGTGAGTGGGGGCGCTAGAGTCCGCCACCACAGCCGACGCGCCCGCACCCACACCTCACCTGCACGCCCCGACGCGCCGCATCAACGTCTGACAGATCCCCCAGGCCCCACCCACGCCGCCCTACAACACAGCACCCCCCAGGAGAACCACCCCGTGACGAGCACCACCCCCGACGCCGACTCCGCCATATCCCCGCACCCCGCGGCCCAGCGCCGCATCCTGACCGTGCTGGTCGCCTCGCAGATCCTCAGCGGGGCCGGGCTGGCCGCGGGCATCACCGTGGGCGCGTTGCTCGCGCAGGACATGCTGGGTTCGGCCGACCTCGCGGGGCTGCCCAGTGCCCTGTTCACGGCGGGGTCGGCGCTCGCCGCCGTAGGGGTGGGCCGGCTGTCGCATGCGCGAGGCCGTCGCCCTGGGCTCGCCGCCGGGTATCTCGTCGGGGCGGTCGGCAGTGCGGGGGTCATCGCCGCCGCGGTCGCGGACAGCGCCGTGCTGCTGTTCGTCGCCCTGTTCGTCTACGGCGCCGGTACGGCCACCAACCTCCAGGCGCGCTACGCCGGAGCGGACCTCGCCACCCCGGCGCACCGGGCCCGCGCGGTCTCGACCGTGCTGGTCGCCACCACTCTGGGTGGCGTCGTAGGGCCCAACCTGGCTGCGCCGACCGGGGAGTTCGCCGAGGCGCTCGGCATTCCCGCCCTGGCAGGGCCGTTCCTCCTGGCCGGTGCCAGCTATGCGCTGGCCGCTGTCGTGCTGGCCGTCCGGCTGCGGCCCGATCCCCTGCTGCTCGCCCGCAGCCTCGACGCGGCGAAGGCCACCGGCAGCGACATGGCGGCCAACTCGACCAGCCCCACAAGCGCGCCGACCGCGACCCCCTCTCCCGGTCTCATGCCCGGCGCCCTCACCATGATCCTCACCCAGCTCGTGATGGTGGCGATCATGACGATGACCCCGGTCCATATGCACGACCACGGACACGGCACCGCCGCCTCCGGCTTCGTCATCGCCCTCCATGTCGGCGCGATGTACCTGCCGTCGCCGCTGACCGGCTGGCTGGTCGACCGCCACGGCCGGATGAAGCTCGCGGCCGCCTCGGGTGTCACCCTGCTGGCCGCCGGGGTCCTCGCGGCAGCCGCGCCCGACGACTCCGTCGCCCTCCTCGCGCTCGCGCTGGTGCTCCTCGGGCTGGGCTGGAACTTCGGCCTGGTCTCGGGGACGGCGATGATCACCGACGCCCTGCCCCTGGCCACGCGCGCCAAGACGCAGGGCATGGTGGACGTCTCCATCGCGATCGCCGGCGCCACCGGCGGCCTCACCTCCGGTGTCCTCTTCTCCGCCGCCGGCTACCCGGTCCTCGCCCTCACCGGCGGCGTCCTCGCCCTGGCGATCCTCCCCCTGATCGCCGTGACTGCGAGCGGCCGCTGGTGAACGAATCCGCCCGACGCGGCACAAGTGCCCCAGCACAGGAGACCAACTGGAGCCCACCCGGCTCCCGTTGACCTGATCACCGTTGTTACGGTGCACACGTGTCCGAATCCTCACGCGATACCGCCACAGGCGCCGGCTGGGGCCCCGCCGAACAGGGCGAGTACAAGCGGCTGATGCCGCCCAGGCCGAAGAAGCTCTTCTGGCTGGACCCCCGCACCATGTGGGGCGCCCGCAACGGCGTGCTCGCCTCCCTGTTCGGCGACCCCACGGGCCGCACCCGCGCCCGCTGGACGGCCCAGCGCACGGCGGCCGGGGCCCCGGCGGACCGGGTGATCCGGCGCGACGACCCGGACAGCTTCTCGTTCCTGGTGATCGGCGACACGGGCGAGGGCCACGAGCCGCAGTACGCCGTCGTACCAGGGCTGCTGCAGGTGGGTCAGGACACGCGGTTCGCGGTGCTCGCCAGTGACGTCATCTATCCGGTCGGCGCCACGGACGACTACGACACCAAGTTCTTCCGCCCGTACCAGGACTACCGGGCGCCCGTGTACGCGATACCGGGCAACCACGACTGGTACGAGGACCTCACCGGCTTCATGCGCGTCTTCTGCGACGACGCCCCACCACTCCCCGCCGAGCCCGCGCCCCGCCCCCTAACCCGGGCCTGGCTGCGCTCCCTGCTCTGGCACCGCCCCAGCCCGGCCGACGAGCAACGCCTCGCCGCCGCACGGAAGTTGCGCCCCGACACCGTCCAACAGGCCGTCCAGCCGGGCCCGTACTGGGCGATCGACGCCGGGCCGATACGGATCGTCGGCATCGACACCGGGCTGCTGGGCACACTCGACGCCGAACAGGGCGCGTGGCTGCGGGAGGTGTCCCGCGATCCGCGCCCGAAGATCCTCATCACCGGACGGCCGCTGTACGTGGACGGCGAGCACCACCCCTGCCCGATCGAGGGCGGCGGGACGGTCGACGACATCGTCCGCGACCCGGCCCACCGCTATGTCGCGGCGATAGGCGGCGACATCCACAACTACCAGCGCTATCCGGTGAAGGTGGACGGCCGCACCATCCAGTACGTCGTCTCGGGCGGCGGCGGGGCCTTCATGCACGCCACGCACACCATCCCGCGCGTCTCGGTGGGCGGCGTCACCGAGCGGGAGTTCCGCTGCTACCCGCTGCGCGGCGACTCGCTCGCCTTCTACAGCGCGCTCTACGGCCGCCGCCTGCGGCTGCCCCGCTTCTTCACGCTCACCGACGCCGAGGCCACCGCGGTCGTCGCCGAACGTCTGGACATCACCCCGGCCCGGGCCCCGCACCCGACGGCCCGTATCACCCGCCGCGTCCGGCTGGTCGCGTCCCTCCTGGGCACGGGCCGCCGCCCGGACAAGGGCACCCGCTTCCGCCTCCCGGTGCGCAAGGCGTACACGGACCTGCTCTCCCCGGGTTCGGCGACGTACAGCCCGCCCTTCTTCAAGAGCTTCCTGCGCCTGGACGTCTCCCCGGACGAGATACGCGTGCGCTGCTACGCCGCGACGGGCAACCGCGCCCAGGAGGCGGACCCGCCGGTGGAGGACGAGGTGACGATCCCGCTGAAGTGAGCGGGGTCGGCCGGCAAGGTCGGCGCGGCGGACCTGGCCTCCGCGTCCGTCTCCCCCAGCCGCTGCAGGCGTCTGCCCCGGTGACATGGTCCGCCCCTGGCCTGCTGCAGAAAATCACTTGTCCGCACCGGTCGGTCGTGGAACAGTGTGCCGCGTTCTGCGACCTGGCAGGCATCTTCACGGTGAGGAACGAAGCCAATGTTCTCGGCGTCCCCCAGTGGCCGCCGTCGGCGCTGAGCGCTCGCTCCACAGCAGCAGCCTCAGCCCGCCACGCTGTTCCCTACGGCGGCCCCACGACGCGGTGCCTGGCGCACCGCCACTCTCCCGTGCCCCGAACTCCTCGAGTTCGCGGGCGGTTCCCCCTGAGATTTCGTGAGGTCAACACCCACTATGGACATCCAGGTCCAGAAGTTTGCCGTCGCCAACCTCCGCCGCCGCCCCGTGGTCATCGAGACCGGCGGTTTCGTGGCGGGCCTCAGCCCCGACACCGACAACCCGTACCTCAATTACGCGACTCCGCTGCCCGGCGCCGAGCCGACCGGACAGGACGTCGCGGCGTTGATCGGGATCTTCCGGGAGCGTGGCCTGCTGCCCCGGCTGGAGTTCGCACCGCAGGCCGCGCCGGCGGTGGCACCGGCCCTGCGGGCGGCGGGCTTCGGCATCGAGGCCGTGCACGAATACCTCCTCTGCACTCCCCGCACGCTGACGGTCCCTCAGCCCGGCGACGCCCTGCGCGTGGAGACCCCGGCCACCGACGAGGAGTACGCCGCGCTCGATGCCGCACTTGCCGAGGCCTTCGGCAGCGACTTCCCCGCTTCCGCAGAAGGTGCGGCCCGCCTGCGTCGCACCCAACAGCAGGGCGGAGCAGTGCGCTTCGTCCGTGACCCGCAGGGCGGCTGCGCCGGCGGCGCGTCGTGCTCCCCGCCGGCCGAAGACACCGCAGAGCTGTCCGGAGTCGGCACCCGCCCCGCCCACCGTGGCCGCGGCATCGCCACCGCGGTCACCGCCGCACTGACCGAAGCGATGTTCGCCCGCGGAGCCGGTTCGGTCTGGCTGGAGTACTCCGGAGAAGGCTCCCGCCGCGCCTACGAACGCGCCGGCTACCGCCCCCAAGGCACCCGCCTCTACGTCTCCTTGCCCCCGACGCAGCAACGCTGACGCCACCGAGCCGATGGCCCGGCCGCGGACAGTCGCTCACACCACGAACTCGCGAATCGCCACGTTCCGGAAGACCGCCTTCCCCTCGATCGTGAACAACGCCACCCCGGTGTCGATCAGATACGGAAACACCTCCGACGTATGCACATACCGCCCGTCGTCCACGAACATCTCCACCGACGTACGGTCGACCAGAATGCGCAGCCGCACCCGCCGCGCCCCCGCGTCGAACGGGCTGTGGCTCTCCTGCCAGCGGCCGGACGCGTCGGGGTTGACCGTGCCCCGGCGGTTGAGGAAGGCGAAGTCGCGGTAGACGCCGGCGTCGATGTGACGGGTGCCGTCGGGCGAGCGGCGGAGCTGGAGGCCGGCGCCGAGGAGTTGGTCCCAGGTGATCTCGCAGCTGACCTCGTAGGCCCGGCCGCGGTAGTCGAGGAGGTGCTGCCCATCGACCTCGATGTCGCCGAGGTTCAGTGTGCGTGAGACATGGGCGTCGAGGCCGGCGACGGGCCTCGACGCCAGGTAGTAGCCGCCGGTCCCCGCCCGCTTCAGCGTGACCTCGCGGACGATCGAGTCCGTCCCGTTGAACCCGTCCGTGTCGATGGTCGGCGTGATGTTGGCGTAGTCCCAGTTGTTCAGCCAGCCGATGGCATGGCGCGCCCGGGGGTCGAGCGCCCCGGCCGCGGTCCGCTTCTCGAAGGTGACCGCGCCGTACCAGTCCCAGCCGTGGTCCAGCCACTGCGGATCGGGCGCGTCGGCGGTGAAGTTCGAGCCGTCGAAGGTGCCCGTCCAGTAGGCGTAGGTGTTGGGCAGCCCGGCCCCCTTGCCGTTGGCGCTCGCGCCCAGCACCCACTTGGTGACCCCGTCCTGCGCCGTGATGCGGAACAGGTCGGGGCACTCCAGCACCCCCAGGCCCTCCTTGACGAAACCGCCGGCGTACGTCCAGGCGCGCAGGTTCGCCGAGTGGTAGAAGCCGATCTTGTTGTTCTCCGCCAGGGCCATCACCCAGCGGCCGCGCTCCTCGTCGCGGACGACCTTCGGGTCGCGGAAGTCGCGCACGCCCGGGTTGGGCAGCACCGGGGACGTGCCGGAGTTCACGAACGTACGGCCGCCGTCGGTGGAGTAGTACAGGTACTGGGCCTGCGAGTTCGCTCCCTCGACCGGCTCCATGGTCACCAGGACCACCACCGCCCCCGCGCCGAACCCGGCCGTGCCGCGCTCGTCCACCACCGCCGAGCCGGACCACACATCGCCGTTCGGTGTGGTGTCCTTCGGCACCGCGATGCCCCGGTCCGTGAACGCCACCAGGTCCTTGCTGGTCACCAGCCGCCAGGCCGTGCCGGCCAGGGTGCCGCCGGTGAAATAGTCCGGGTTGTACAGGTAGTAGTACGCGTACTCGCCGTTGATCCAGATCGGCCGCTGGGGGTCGTTCTTCCACTGGTCCGGCACCGTGAAGTGGTACTCCGCCCGGTAACTCGCGCAGGCCGCGGCGGACTCCTTCGACCCTCCGGCGGCCGGCTCCGCCCCGGCGGACCCGGTCGGCAGCAGCGCCACCGCACCCCCCGCCACAGACCCCGCAAAGAGGGCTCTTCTCGACATTCCCGGCATCACACATCGTTCCCTTCATCGGGACGGCGGCTCATGTGAGACCAGGACTGTAGACCTAACCCGTTAAAGGTCAAGTGGTTCACGACTCTTGACAGGGCTGTAACCCGCTTCACATCATCGTCGGCATCAGATCTCGCTAACACGAGTTAGGCCCCGCTCGATGACCGACTCGCAACCCACCCGCCGCACACTGCTGCGGTACGGCGCCTACGGCGCGGGTGCCGCCGCGCTGGCGGGCACCGCCGCAAGCTGGGACCGGCTGACCGCGGCCGACATCCCCGGCCGGGACGACGGCGCCCTCGTCGTCGCCACCCTCGGCTCCGCCTTCGACCAGACCGCGGTCGGCCACCTGAGCGAGGGCTTCCGCAGACTCCACCCGGACATCCAGCTCCGGGTCAACGCCGTGCAGGCCGTCGACTGGTCGGACTTCTTCGCGAAGATCCTCACCCAGATCGCCGCGGGCACCGCCCCCGACCTCGTCTACGTCGCCACCGAAGGCGTCCAGCTCTTCGCGCAGCGCCTCGGTGTCGCCCTCGACCACTGGGTCAGGCGGGACGCCGACGAGCTGCGCGAGTACTTCGCCGACGTCCACCCCTCGCTGGTGGAGTCGATGATGTACGAGGGCAGCCTCTACCAGCTGCCCGTGGAGTTCAACGCGGCCGACATCTACCTGAACAAGCAGGTCCTCCGCCGGGCGGACGCCGACTTCCCCCCGCCGGACTGGACCCGTGACGACTTCACCGCCCTGCTGCGCCGGATGAAGCGGGCCAGCGACTCCCACTTCACCCCGTACTTCTGGACCAACCGGCTGTGGGGCGGCGTCGTGCCCTGGCTGTTCGCCAACGACACCAACCTGCTCGCCGAGTCCAAGGCGCCCGGCGGGGACTGGCTGTGGAACACCTTCTACTCCGCCGAGCAGCGCCACGGCCGGGGCGGCGGCTTCCGCTGGACCACCCCGCAGGCCACCGACGACCGCGTCGAGGAGGCGTACGAGTACCTCGCCTCGCTCGTCAGTGACGGCCTGTGCTCGCGCCCCGAGGGCGGCAACGGCAACAACCTGGTCGGCGTCTTCTCCACCGGCCGCGTCGGCGTCACCCCGGCCGGCGGTTTCTGGGCGGGCGGCCTGCACCTGGCGGGCATGCAGCCGGACGGCTACGACGTGCAGTACTTCCCGCGCTGGCGCACCCAGCGCATGCAGTACGGCGCCGCCGGCTACGCCCTGCTGCGCACCTCGAAGAAGCAGGACGAGGCGTGGGAGTTCATCAAGTACGCCGCCCGCACCGACACCCTGACCCGGCTGTTCCGCACCAACCAGACCACCCCCGCCCGGCGCTCGATGCTGAACGGCGCCCGCTACGCCGAGACCGGCCCGAACCGCTGGCAGGTCTTCTACGACACCCTCGACAGGTTCCCCGACACCGGGCCGATCCCCGCGCCGCCGCAGGTCGCCGAGGTGGAGCAGGTGCTGCTGAAGCACACCGGCAGCGCGCTCGCCTCACCGCGCTCGGTGCGCCCGGCGCTGCGCCGGCTCCAGGGCGACCTGGAGAAGGCCATGGAGCGTGACGCATGACGCACACCACCCAGATCCCCGCGGCGCCCGTGAAGGCCGCCCCGGCTCCCGTCATGGTCAAGCCCTCGGCGCGGGACCGCGGCACCAAGCTCCTCGCCGCCCTGTTCCTGGCCCCGACCGTCCTCGGCATCGTCGTCTTCACGGTCGTACCGATCGTCGGCTCGGTCGTCCTGAGCCTGTTCCACTGGAACGTCATCGACCCGCCGCGCTTCGCCGGTGCCGACAACTACCAGGAGGTCTTCGGCGACGAGACCGTGCTGATCTCCTTCGGCAACACCCTGCTCTTCATGGTCCTGGCGGTGGCGCTGCAACTGCTGATCGCGCTGGTGCTGGCGCTGGCGGTGAACGGGCGGATGCCGGTGTGGCTGCGCTCGGTGTTCCGCTCGGCGTTCTTCTTCCCGCTGGTGCTGTCGGCGGCGTCGATCTCGGTGGTGATGAAGTACCTGTTCAACCAGGACTTCGGCGTCGTGAACTGGCTGATCGGCCTGGTCGGCATCGACCCGGTGCCGTGGCTGACGTCGGAGAGCGGCGCGATGGCCGCGGTGATCCTGGTCTATGTCTGGCAGCAGTTCGGCTTCTCGTTCCTGCTGTTCGTGGGCGGCCTGAACAACATCCCGAAGGAAGTCCACGAGGCCTCCGCCCTCGACGGCGCGACCGGCCTGCGCAAGCACCTGTCGATCACCCTGCCGCTGCTCTCCCCGACGCTGCTGGTGGCGTCGGTGGTCGGCATCATCAACGCGCTCCAGGTCTTCGAGCAGCCGTACGTCCTCACCAACGGCGGTCCCGGCGACGCCACGCGCACGGTCGTGATGGTGATCTACGAGAACGCCTTCGAACAGCTGCGGTTCGGTCAGGCCTCCGCGGTGGGCGTGCTGCTGTTCCTGCTGATCATGGCGATCACCGCCCTCCAGTTCCGGCTCAGCCGGCGTTTCGTCCACTACCAGTGAGCCGGGAAGTCCCATGAGCCAAGCGACTTACTCCCTCAGCCGTGTGCGCCACTCCTTCGCGCCCTGGGCGCGGATCGCCACGCTGGCCGTCTGCGCGCTGCTGACCCTCGGCCCGGTCGTCTGGACGGTCTCCACCTCGCTGCGCACCCCGGCCGAGTCCTTCGACCTGCCGCCGAGGATCATCCCGGCCTCGCCGACGGCGGAGGCGTACCGCGGGGTGTTCGACCAGATCGACGTCTGGTTGCTGGCGCTGAACTCGACGCTGGTGACGGCGCTGATCGCGGTCGGCCAGATGATCACCGCCGGGCTCGCCGGGTACGCCTTCGCACGGCTGGAATTCCGGTTCAAGAAGCCGCTGTTCGGCCTGGTCCTGGCGACGATGATGGTGCCGTTGCAGGTGACGATCGTGCCGGTGTTCCTGGTGCTGAAGTCGATGAGCCTGACCGACACCCTGCTCGGTCTGATCATCCCGGCTTTCCCCACCGCGTTCGGCACGTTCCTGATGCGCCAGTACTTCCTCGGCATGCCCAAGGACCTCGGCGAGGCGGCGATGCTGGACGGGGCCGGGCCCTGGCGGATCTTCCGCTCGGTGTACGCGCCGCTGGCCGCGCCCGGACTCGCGATCGTCGGCGTGCTGGCCTTCAACTACCACTGGAACGAGTTCTTCCGCCCGTTGATCCTGGAGACCTCCAGCCAGAACTACACCCTTCCGCTGGGGCTGGTCTCCCTCCAGGGCAACCTCGGCACCGGCTCCATCTCCGTGGTGCTCGCCGGTGTCGTCCTCTCGATGATCCCCGCCGTCGCCGTGTTCGTCGTCGGCCAGCGCCCTCTCCGCGAGGGCATCACCTCCGCAGGAGTCAACCGTTGAAGCACGACCCCGACGCCCCGCGCTTTAGGGTCCGCCCGCCCGCCGCCTGGATGAACGACCCCAACGGTCCCTTCCGCTGGCGCGGCCGCCACCACCTGTTCTACCAGCACAACCCCGACGCCCCGGTCCACGCGAACGTCCACTGGGGCCACGCCTCCAGCACCGACCTCGCCCACTGGGAGCACCACCCCATCGCGCTCGCCCCGACCCCGGACAGCCCGGACGAGGCGGGCTGCTGGTCGGGCTGCGTGGTGGACGACGACGGCGTGCCGACCGCCGTCTACACCGGCATCGACCGCACCCACGCCGGCCTCGGCGCCCTCTGCCTGGCCCGCGCGGCCGACCCGGACGACGAGACGCTCACCGAGTGGCACACGCTGCCGGAGCCGGTGGTGTCCGGCCCGCCGGCCGGCCTCGATGTGGTGATGTTCCGCGATCCGTTCGTCTTCCGCTTCGAGGGCCGCCGCTGGGCGCTCGTCGGCGCCGGCCACGCCGACGGCACGCCCTCGGTGCTCCTGTACGACTGTCAGGACCTGGCCGACTGGCGGTTCGCGGGCGTGCTCCTCGACGGCAACGACCCGCGCGCGCTGGACGCGTTCGGCGACAAGGCGGTCGGCTGGGAGTGCCCGCAGCTCGCGGCGACACCGGGCGGGGAGTGGGTGCTCGTGCTGTCCCTGTGGGACGGGGACCCGCACTCCACGGGCTACCTGACGGGCAGTCTGATCCCTTCCCGCGAGGGCGGGTTGCGCTTCGAGGCGCGTGCGGGCGGGCGCCTCGACCAGGGCCGGGACTTCTACGCCCCGGCCGTCCTCCAGGAGGAGGACCGGGCCCTGCTGTGGGGCTGGTCGTGGGAGTCGCGCGGGGAGGCCGAGGTGCTGGACGCGGGCTGGGCGGGCGTCCTGACCGCGCCGCGGGTCGTCGACGTCCGGGCCGACGGCACCCTGAGCGTCGTACCGGCGCCGGAACTGCAACTGCTGCGCGCGGCGGAGCCGTTCGTGACCGCGCCCGGCCCCGCGGGGCTGCCGGACGCCTATGACCTGACGGTGACGGCCGGTTCACCGACGACGGTGGCGCTGCTGCGGGCCGCCTCCGGTGCGGAGGTCGCCCTGCGGCTGGACCCGGCCGACGGCACGCTCACGCTGGACCGGTCCGCGTGGCCGCGCGTGGGCCGGGAGGGGTCCGCTCCGGTGGTCGCGCGGATACCGGCCGGCGAGGAGATGACCGTACGGGTCCTGGTGGACGGTTCGCTGTACGAGGTGTTCGCGGGCGACCACGCGATGATCACCGAGCGGGTGTACCGGCGGCCGGGCGACGTCCCGGAGCTGTCCGTGACGGGCGCCGGGGCGACGGTCACCGGCTGGGAGCTGGTGCCGTAGAGGTAAGGCGGAGGAGGGGCCGTCCCGGGGTTCGGGGCGGCCCTTCAGCGTGTCGGGGCCGGGCCCACGGAGGCGCGGGGGACCACCGGGCAGGCCAGGCGGCGCACGGTGGCGGGCGGCGTGCGGCCGGTGGCGATGGCGTCCAGGAGCAGGCGCGCCGCCGCCTCGCCCATCGCCCGGTGGGGCAGGGCGACCGTGGTCAGCGCGGGGGTGAGGAACGCGGCCATGTGCTCCTGGTCGTCGTAGCCGACGACCGACAGGTCGCCCGGTACGTCGAGGCCGAGCCGGGCCGCGGCGTGCAGGACGCCCGCGGCGACCCGGTCGTTGTAGCAGAAGACGCCGGTGGGGCGGTCCTGCGGCGCGACGCCGTCGAACAGCCGCAGCCCGCCCTCGTGGCCGCCGGAGATCTCGCCGCCGGTGCGTATCACCCACTCCTTGGGCACGGTGATGCCCTCCGCGCGCAGGGCGTCCCGGAAGCCGCGCAGCCGCTCCACCGACGCGATGTCGTCCATCCCCCCGACCAGTGCGACCCTGCGGTGCCCCTGCTCAAGGAGCAGCCGGGCCGCGGTACGGCCGCCCGCGCGTTCGGCGGGGACGACGGCGGGCAGCGAGTCGTCCTCGGGCAGGCAGTTGGCGAGCACGGAGTGGGTGCGGTGCAGTCCCTCGGGGACCCGCACGCTGCGCAGGGACATCGCCGCGTAGATGATGCCGTCCACCCGCCGGTCGAGGAGTTCGGCGACGGCCGCGTCCTCCTTGGCCGGGTCGCCGCCGGAGTCGACGGTGAGGACGAGATGCTCGTCGGCCCAGGCCGTCTCCATGGCGCCGCGCAGCAGTCGCCCGGCGAACGGCGAGGACGCGATCTCGTCGGTGACCAGACCGATCACGGCCGTACGACGGCGGCGCAGGCCGCGGGCGACGGGGTCGGGGCGGTAGCCGAGCTGGGCGGCGGCCTGGCGGATGCGTTCCTGGGTGGCGGGCGAGAGGTTGCCCTCGGCGCGGCCGTTGAACACGAAGGAGACCGCCGTGTGGGACACCCCGGCGAGCCGGGCCACGTCCCGTGACGTGGGGCGTGCCTGTCCCGTGGTCTGCTTCTCCTCGGCGCTTGCCATGCCGTCCGCCGTCCTCGTCCCCGCCCGTCCGGTTGATCGTCCTCACCCTATCCGTGACGCTGGTCGAGGGGTACGGCACAGGTCGCCCGGGTACCCGGCGCGCGGACGGAGGCTTTCCGGTGGCTGACGAGAACCGGCTGCGGGAGTACCGCGGCAAGCGCGACTTCTCCCGGACCGCGGAGCCCGAGGGGCGGGGCGCGGCGCAGGGCGACGAGCCGCACTTCGTCGTGCAGATCCATGACGCGAGCACGATGCACTTCGACTTCCGGCTCCAGGTCGACGACGTGCTGAAGTCCTGGTCGGTGCCGAAGGGCCCGTCCGCCGACCCGCACGACAAGCGGCTGGCGATGCCGACGGAGGATCACCCGCTGGACTACGAGGAGTTCGAGGGTGTCATCCCGGCGGGCGAGTACGGCGGCGGCACGGTGATCGTCTGGGACCACGGCACCTACGAGCCGCTCAGCCACGACCGGCGCGGCCGGCCCGTCGACTTCGCCGAGTCCCTGGAGCGCGGGCACGCCACCTTCCGGCTCAAGGGCGCCAAACTGCACGGCGAGTACGCACTGACCCGGTTCCGCAGCGGGGACGACGGCGAGCGCGAGGCGTGGCTGCTGGTGAAGGCGGCGAAGGGCCCGAAGGGCCAGGGCGCGCCCGACCCGCGCCGGGCGCGCTCGGCGCGGACGGGGCGGACGCTGGGACAGGTCGAGGCGGAGGGCTGAGGCTCAGCGCAGATGCCGGGCGAAGAACGCCAGTGTCACGTCCATCGAGTCGTCCCACCGCGGCCCGAACGTGTGCCCCTCACCGGGCCAGGTCCGCAACTGCACGTCCTTGCCCGCCGCCTCGAACGCGGCCGCCGTCTCCTTCGACCAGCGCGGCGGGCATACGACGTCGGCGGTGCCGTGATGGATCAGCAGGGGCTCGGTGACCCGGTCGACGTACGTCACCGGCGAGGCCGCCCGCCAGAACGCCGGGTTCTCCTCGGGACTGCCGTGCTTCGCCTCGGTCTCGGCGACCAGCGGGTCTCCCGCGCCGCGCCCGAAGCGCTCGAGGTTCTCCTGCGGGCGTGAGCTGACCGGCGCGAACACCACCGCCGCGTCGACCAGTCCGGGCGCCACGACGAGCACGTTGTAGACGACCCCGCCGCCCATGGACCGGCCCAGCAGGCCGATCCGGTCGCCGTCGATCTCCGGGCGGCCGGAGCCGCGCAGCGCCAGCACGGCGCCGATGACGTCCTCGGTGTAACGGATCCGCAGATCGACGTCGTTGTCGGGGTCGCGGTCGGAGCCGGCGTGGTTGCGGTAGTCGGTGTGCAGGACGACGTACCCCTCACGGGCCAGCCGGTCCTGCTCCCGGGCCAGGCCCCGGCCGCTGGTGTAGACGGCCGGGTCGATGTAGCCGTGCGCCAGCACCAGCGCGGGGAACGGGCCCTTGCCGTGCGGGACGTTCATGATCCCGGAGATCGTCAGGCCGTTCGCGCGGTAGGTGACGGCGTAGCGCGTGTAGGCGTCGGTGCGGGCCAGGACCGTACGGGTGCGCAGGTCGGTTCCCCGGTGGTCGCGGGCAACGAGGCCCGGGATGGAGACGGGGTCGAGCGGGGAGGCGGTGGGCGAAGGGCTCGGGGGCCCTGTGCGGGTCGGGCTGAGGGTGGGTGCGGGAGTGGAGGTGGGCTCGGCGGCGCCGTCGCCGTCGCTGCCGGTGCAGCCTGCGAGGGCCGCCAGCACCAGACAGACGGTCACCGTGGCCTTGCTCCGCAGCAGCCGCATGAGGCCAGTATCCCGGATGTGCGCGATCCGGCCCGAAGATGCCCGCCGTGCGCCTATGTTCGGCTGCGTCCCTTGCTCGGCGTGTCCCCGACAGGTTCAGGAGGCCCCCGTATGCCCCGTCGCCGCACCGCGCTCCGCCTCGCCACCTCCGCACTGCTCACCGCGGCCACCGTCCTCGCCGGAGGAGCGGCCGAGGCGACCCCGCCGGGCCCCGGCGTGACCGGGCGGGTCATCGCGCAGACCACCGTCGGGAACACCGACTACATCCTGCGCGAGGTGACCGTACCGCCGGGCCAGGCGACCGGCTGGCACTTCCACGACGGGCCGCTGTACGGGTATGTCAAGGAGGGCACCCTCAGCCACTTCGACTCCACCTGCGCCTCGGACGGCGTCTACCGGCAGGGCACGACCATCCAGGAGCCGGCCGAGTACGTCCACATCGGCCGGAACCTGGGGGACACGACGCTCGTCCTGGAGGTGCTGTACGTCCTCCCGCACGGGGCGCCCTTCTCCCGGGACGCGGCCAACCCCGGCTGTCCCTTCGAGTAGACGCCGGTCAACCGCGCAGCACGGCGAGGGCGCGGTCGGCGTGGGTGTTCATGCGCAGTTCGCTGCGGACGACCTCAAGGACCTTGCCGTCACGCCCTATGACGAAGGTGACGCGCTTGGTGGGGGCGAGGGTGAACCCGCGCCTGACGCCGAAGCGATCGCGGATCGACCCGTCGGTGTCGGACAGCAGCGGCATGCCGAGGGTGTGCCGCCCGGCGAACTCCGCCTGCCGCTCCACGCTGTCGCCGCTGATCCCCACCGGCGTCGCACCGACGGCGGCGAACTCGGCGGCCAGGTCCCGGAAGTGGCAGGCCTCCGCGGTGCATCCCGGGGTGAGGGCGGCCGGGTAGAAGAACAGCACCACCGGGCCGTCCACCAGCAGCTCCGACAGCTTGCGCACGGCGCCCGTCTCGTCCGGCAGTGCGAAGTCCTCGACGATGTCGCCGACTTGGGGGTGCGCGCCCATGCTTCCTCCTCCGGTGGCCTGCCGCGCAACATTACTCGACGGTATTACCAGCGGTCACGGACCCCCGGCGTGTGGCCGAACGCCCGCCGGAAGACGTCGATGAAGGCGCTCGCGGAGGACCATCCGCAGCGGTGCGCCACCGCGGTCACCGGGGTGTCCTCGGCGAGCATGCGCAGGGCGTGGTAGAGCCGCGACTGGGTGCGCCACTGCGGGAAGGTCATGCCGAGTTCGCGGCGGAAGAGCCGGCTGAGGGTGCGCTCGGAGGCTCCGGTCGCGGCACCGAGTTCGGCGAGGGTGCGCCGGTCCGCCGGGTCGGCGTGGACCAGGTCGCACACGGCGGCCAGCCGCGCGTCCCGCGGGGTGGGCAGCCGCAGCGGGTCCTGCGGCGAGGCGCGCAGCCGGTCGCGCAGAACGGCGAGCAGCCGACGGCGCTCGGGGGTGTCGTCGGGGGGTTCGCGGGTGTACGCCACGATGAGCTCGCGCAGCAGCGGGCCGACGGCGAGGACGGTGGGGGCGTCCAGGCCGAGCGGGTTGTCCTCGGCGGGCAGGCCCACGAGGTGCAGGTCGAGGTGCCCGTGGGCGCGGTGGGCGTGCACGGTGCCCGCCGGGATCCACAGGGCGCGCGTGCCGGGCGCGAACCAGGTCCCGGCATCGGTGGTCACGGCCAGCACGCCGGAGCCCGCGTAGACGATCTGGTGCTCGTCGTGCCGATGGGCGTCGATACGCACCCCGGCGGCCAGCCGCTGGGCGCGGGTGGGCGCCTCGGGGGTGTGGCGGATGTTCGGCACAGTCAGGCAGATTATCGGAAGTGCGCCATGCGGCGGGGCCGCGACGATCGCGGTGTGCTGCAGAAATCTCCCTCCCCTTCCCCCTCCCGTCGTCCCTTGGTGCTGATGGCGACGGGGCACGCGTGCGTCGACGTCTACCAGGGCGCGGTCGCCGCCCTGGTGCCGTACTTCGTCGCCGAGCGCGCCTACTCCTACGCGGCCGCCTCCGGTGTCGTCCTGGCCGCGTCCCTGCTGTCGTCCGTCGTGCAACCGCTGTTCGGGGTGCTCACCGACCGGTGGGCCCTGCCGTGGCTGCTGCCGCTGAGCGCGCTGGCGGCGGGGGCCGGGGTGGGGCTGAGCGGGGTCGGCGCCGGTTATGCGGCGACCCTCGCGGCTGTCGCCCTGTCGGGGATCGGCGTCGCCGCCTACCACCCCGAGGCCGCCCGGGTGGCGCGGCAGGCCGCGCGGGGCGGCCAGGCGGGTATGGGCTGGTTCGCCCTGGGCGGCAACCTCGGCTTCGCCCTCGCCCCGCTGCTGGTGTCGGCCGTCGTGGCGACCGGCGGCCTGCGCGCCTCCCCCCTGCTGGTGGTGCCCGCCCTGGTGGGCGCGGTGCTGTGTGCGGCGGCGGTACGCGCGCTGCGCCTCCCGGCGCCGGCCGCGCGGGACGCGCAGGTGTCCGGCCGCGACGACTGGCCGTCGTTCCTGCGGCTGTCGGGGGCGGTGGTGTGCCGCTCGATCGTGTTCGTCGGCCTGAGCGCCTTCGTCTCGCTGTACGTCCGCGAGCGCACCGGAGGCGGCGAACTCGCCGGTACGGCCGCGCTGTTCGTGCTCTACGCGGGCGGGGCCGTCGGCACGGTGGCCGGCGCGCGCCTCGCCGACCGGTACGGCCGGGTGCCCGTGCTGCGCCGGTCCTACGCCCTGACGACCGTCGCCGTGGCCGGACTGCTCCTGGTCCCGGGACCGGCGGTGTACGCCTGCGTCGCCCTGGTCTCGGCCGGCCTGTACGTGCCCTTCGCCCTGCACGTCACTATCGGCCAGGACTGCCTGCCCCGACGCGTCGGCACCGCCAGCGGCGTGACCCTGGGCCTGACGGTCAGCATCGGCGGCCTCGCCGCCCCCGCCCTGGGCGCGCTCGCCGACACGACCTCGCTCCGCACCGCCCTGCTCCCCCTCGTGGTCCTGCCGGCGGTGGCGTGGCTGCTGGTACGCCGACTGGGCGAGCCTGGGGGTGCGTGAGGGGCCAGGCCGCGCCCCATCAGGCGCGGCACCCCGGTCCCGCTCCCCCACAACAACGCCCGTTCAGGGGAAACCCACCCCCCAGGCGTATGCCCACCCCACGCCGCGTCGACATCTCAAGCCGTGACCCTGCCGCTGATCGCCCCCATGCTCGCCACGCCCGGCACGCTGCCGTCCGCCGCGCAGGACATGCGCTGGGCGTACGAGACCAAGCAGGACGGACAGCGGGCGGTGATCTACCTCCCCGGGGACGGGAGCCTGATCCTGCGGGCCCGTTCGGGTGAGGAGATCACCGCCGCCTACCCGGAGCTGCGGCCGCTGGGCTCCGCGTTGGGCGGCACGGCCGCGGTGCTGGACGGCGAGGTGCTGGCGCTGGACGAGCGGGGCCGGTCGGACTTCCAGATGCTGCAGGCGCGGATGGGCCTCGCCCATGCCCCGGCTCGCGCGGCGCGCAAGGCGGCCGCGGCCCCGGTGCACCTCGCCCTGTTCGACGTGATGCACCTCCAGGACCGCTCCCTGCTGCGCCTGCCCTACCGGCGCCGCCGCGCCCTGCTGGAGGAGCTGGCGCTCCAGGGCCCGTACTGGTCGACCCCGAGGGCGCTGGTCGGCCACGGCGAGGAGGCGCTGCGGGCGACCCGCGAGCACGGCCTGGAGGGTCTGGTGTGCAAGCGGCTGGACTCGCTGTACGAGCCGGGCGTGCGGTCCCGGAACTGGATCAAGATCCGCAACATGACCGGTGTGGACGTGATCATCGGCGGCTGGCTGCCCGGCAAGGGTCGGCTCACCGGTCTGCCGGGCGCCGTCCTGGTCGGCCAGCGCGCGGCGGGCCGGCTGCGCTATGTCGGCGGGGTCGGCACGGGCTGGAGCGAGGCCGAGCGCGAGCAGCTGGCCGGGCTGCTGCGCGCCGACGCCACCGACGCCTGCCCCTTCGACCCCGTCCCGCGGACGCCGGGCGCCCACTGGGTGCGGCCCCGTCTGGTCGGCGAGGTCCGTTACAGCACCCGCACCCGCTCGGGCATGCTGCGCCAGCCGTCGTGGCTGCGGCTGCGGCCCGATCTCACGCCGGAGGAGTCCTCGGCCGACGTGCCCGACGATCTCGTATGACATGACGTGTTGGACTGTCTTTCACCACCGTGACGCCTGCGACCCCTTGGCGCGCCCGGGAATCGGCGGCATTCTGAACTGCCTTTCCCCCCACGGCCGTTGAAGGAGGACGTAGTGTCGTCATCGAGGTTCACCCGGCACCGCGGAAGATGGCTCGCCGGACTGGCCGGGGCCGCCGCCCTCGTCATCGCATTCCCCGGCACCGCCCTGGCCGCGCCGCCGCAGGCACTGCCCGCGAACGCCGATGGGCTGGAGCAGACGTTCCAGCCCGCCTACGACTACGACACCGACGGCTGCTACTCCACCCCGGCCATCGGCCCCGACGGCACCGTCAACAGCGGTCTGAACCCGACCGGTGCCCTCAACGGCCAGTGCCGCGACTCCTGGGACCTGGACAACACCAACGGCTACGCCCGCTACAAGTGCAACAACGGCTGGTGCGGCATCCTGTACGCCCTGTACTTCGAGAAGGACCAGGCCCTCGCCGGCACCAGCATCGGCGGGCACCGCCACGACTGGGAGCATGTCGCGGTGTGGGTGCAGGACAATCAGGTGAAGTACGTCTCGACGTCCAACCACGGCTCGTTCACCGTGCACGCGGCCTCGCAGATCCGCTTCGACGGCACCCACGCGAAGATCGTCTACCACAAGGACGGCATCAGCACCCACTGCTTCCGGGCCGCCAACTCCAATGACGAGCCGCCGGAGAACCACGAGCACACCTGGCAGTACCCGCCGCTGGTCGGCTGGAACGGCTACCCGGCCGGCATCCGCGACAAGCTCGTCTCCTACGACTTCGGCAGCGCCCACTTCGGCCTGAAGGACGGCAGTTTCGCCTCCCACCTGGCCTCGGCGAAGCCGTCGGGCATTCCGTTCGACCCGTACGCCTGAGCCGTACGGCCTAGGGCCTGTCTTCCGGATCAGGTCGGCTGAAAGGGACTGCGCTTCTCGGCCGGGTCGAGCGGGGTCTGGTGCGTGCAGCTGCAAGGCGGAGGAGGGCGGCGACGCGGAGCGTCGGCAACCGACGACAACGCCGCAGATGTGCGTGCCAGGCCCCGCGACGCCGGCATGATCCGGAAGACAGGCCCTAGGGCTCGGGTCCGCGTCCTTCTCGGTCGCCGGCCCGAGCCGCCGCGGACCGGGGCCGCCTAGCATCGCCGCCATGAGTGCCCACGACACGAGCGGACGGCTCGACGAAGCCTTCGAACGCCTCCACACCTCCGGTCCCGAGTTCCGGGGCTGGCTCAGCAACCACGCCCCCATGGTGGTCGAGGCACTGGCCGCACACGGGCAGGCCGGGGCCGTGCACCGCTGGCTGGACCTGTACAGCGACCGGCTGGAGGAGTTCCCGGCGCCGACGGAACGCGTCACCGACGCCAACTGGAAGCAGGCGCTGGGCGATCCGCGCCGGGCCGCCGACTGGATCGCCTACTTCTCCCGCGCCCTGGACGACCGTCCGTGGCGGGACGTGCTCGCCGAGTGGTGGCCGCGGCTGCTGCCCGGCCTGTACGCCGCCGCCACCCACGGGGTCATCCGGGCCGGTCACGCCGTACGGGCCCTGGAGGCCGAGGAGAACGCGCCGCGCCGCGCCGAACTCGCCCAGGCGCTCGGCTACTGGGCGGCCCGCCACCTTCCCGTGTCCGGCCTGCGGACGCTGCCCGGCGCCGCGAGCGCCGCACAGAGCCTGGACCTCGTGCCCGGCATCGACCCGCCCGAGGGCGGCTATCTGACCCGGCTGGCCGCCGTACGCCGGCTGCCGCTGTGGGCGGACGAGGTGAGCGATGCGGACACGGCGAAGGAGCGGCTCACCGAGCTGGTCCGGGCGGCCACCCACCGCTACGCGACCCATGGCCACGGCGAGGAGACGATGCTCGTGCACGCGGCCACCGCGCCCAACGCCGTGCTGCGCACGCTGGATTCGCTGCCGCGCGAGCTGTGGGCGCCGAGCCTGCACGCGGCGTGGACCGCGTCGGCGGCCGTCACCGCGATGTACGCCACCGCGCCGCCGGTCGACTACGCCCCGCCCTCCCGGCTCACCGCGCAGGAAGTCGTCGAACGCGCCCTCGCGCACGGCGACGAGCACGTCATCAAGCTCACCGACACCGCCCTCGACGTCGGTGACGACCGGGCACTGGCCGCGGCGCAGCGCGCGATCGAGCTGAGCCGGCCGCTGGTCTGAGCGCATGTTGTCCCCAGGGCATACGTCCGTCAGGTGCTGGACGGTACGGGGCCGCTCGCGCGGCGGCCGGTCGCGCGGGGCGCCGACACACTGGAGGGCGACGTGAGGTGAGCGCCTGCGTGGTCCGGCGCGCGGGCACTATCGTGTGCGCATGTCCGTACCCGAAATGATCCGGATCGTCTCCCGTGACTCGCCCATGGCGCTGGCTCAGGTGGAGCGGGTCCGTGCCGAGTTGGCCGCGCTGTACCCCGAAGTCCGCACCACGGTCGTGCCGGTGAAGACCACCGGCGACAAGTGGCTGGGCGATCTGTCGAAGGTCGAGGGCAAGGGGGCGTTCACCAAGGAGGTGGACGCGGCGCTGCTGGCCGGTGAGGCCGACCTCGCGGTGCACTGCGTCAAGGACGTGCCCGCCGACCGGCCGCTGCCCGCGGGGACGGTGTTCGCCGCGTTCCTCAAGCGCGACGACATCCGTGACGCCCTGGTCCACCCGGGCGGGCTGACCCTGGACGAGTTGCGGGCCGGCACCCGGATCGGCACCTCGTCGGTGCGCCGGATCGCCCAACTGGCCGCCACGCACCCGGAGTTGGAGTGCGTGCCGTTCCGCGGCAACGCCAACCGGCGGCTGGAGAAGCTCGCGGCGGGTGAGGCGGACGCGCTGCTGCTCGCGGTGTCCGGGCTGGAGCGGATCGAACGCCGGGACGTGATCAGCGAGGTGCTCTCGCCGGAGACGATGATGCCGCCGATCGGCGCGGGCATCCTCGCCCTGCAGTGCCGGGAGGACGACGCCGACCTGATCGACGCGGTGAGCGCCCTCGGTGATCCGGCCACGCATCGCGAGGCCACCGCCGAGCGGATGTTCCTGCATGTGCTCCAGGGGCACTGCAACAGCCCCATCGCGGGCTACGCGCAGGTCGACCGCACCGGCGAACTCTCCCTGCGGGCCTGTGTGTTCACCCCGGACGGCAAGACGCGGCTGAACGCCCACGAGTGGGCGGGCCGGCTGGACCCGGCCACCCTCGGGACCTCCGTCGCGGTGGCGCTGCTGCGGCAGGGCGCGCGCGAGATCATCGACGGCATCCCGCACTGAGGACCGTAAGGGGGCACCGCCGCACGCCTCAGGCGGTGCCCTCTTCGGCCTGGTCGCGCAGGAAGGTGCTCACCTGGTGGGCGACGCCGCAGCCGGGGCCGGTGTGCGTGCCGTGGCTCTCGTGCAGGCCGATGCCGCCGGCCCACAGGTGGCGCCCGGTCCACTCCTCGTCCACCCGCAGCTGGATCTGCACGTCGACCTGGGCGAGCGCGGCCTCGGGCCCGGCCGCGTAGAGCACGGCGGTCGCCCGGCGCAGCGGGTAGACGTCGAAGCCCTCGACGAACTGGGAGTTGCGCCAGTCGAGGAAGGCGCTCTCGCCGTCGGGGCCGATGCGCACGTCGATCTGGCCGTCCTCCAGGTGGATGCCGTAGGTGCGCTCGCCGCGGTTCTCGACGGTCACGCGGACGCTGAAGTACGTCAGCCCCTCGGCGGCGTCGTCGCGTCCGCGCGGCGGCTCGGACTGCTCAAGACGGTGGACGCGGACGCGCAGACCGGCATGCTCGTCGTACTCCTGCCAGTCCCCGACCACGTTCGGCTCGCACACAATGCACCTCTCGACTCCCCAGAGGTGCTTCCTATCCGTGGGCCGATCGCACTGTCAAATGAGCGCAATGCGCGGTGGCCAGGGGCTTCCGGGCGTTGATCGGCGATCAAGCGCTGCCCAGGCAGAACGCTCCCGCCCCCGCCGGGGATGCCACCGGCGGCGTGCTGCACATCACGTTCCCCGCCTTTCCCGGACGCCGCGCGAGGCTTCATACCCTTTTGTAACCTTTCGGTGTGGAGTCGCCCGATTGCTGGGCGTAGAATCATTCACGAAATGCGTTTCGTCTGTGTTTCCGCAGGGAATCTGCATCTCAGTGCTTCGGAACGGAGGCACATCCGTGGGACCCGCCCGTTCGGACCCCGGTGCCTCCGCGAGTCCGAGCCCGCGCCTCCCACGGTGAGTCCCCCATTCGGCACCTACCTGCCCAGGGAGGTGCGCATCGTGCGTATCACCGGCAGCAGTACGAGGCGACACCCTCACGACGACGCCCCCGACACCGGCGAGGCCTTCGACCGGCTTCGGCGGCTGCCCGACGGGCCCGAGCGTGAGGCACTCCGGGACGAGCTGGTCAGGGCATGGCTGCCCATGGCCGAGCGCATCGCCGTCCGCTTCCGCGGCCGCGGCGAGGCCCTGGAGGACCTCTACCAGGTGGCGGCCCTCGGCCTGGTGAAGGCCGTCGACCACTACGACCCGGCTCGCGGCCACGCCTTCGAGGCGTACGCGGTACCGACCGTGACCGGCGAACTCAAGCGTCACTTCCGTGACCACATGTGGACGCTCCACGTCCCCCGCCGCGTGCAGGACCTGCGCAACCGCGTCCGGCGCGCCACGAAGGAACTGTCCCAGACCACCCCCGGCCGGCCCCCGACCGTCGCCGAGATCGCGGAGCACGCCGATCTCACCGAGAGCGAGGTCCGCACCGGCATGGAGGCCCTGGAGTGCTTCTCCGCGCTGTCCCTCGACGCGGAGATGCCCGGCACCGACGGTTACGCCCTCGGTGACGCCATCGGCGGCCCCGACCCGAGCTTCGACGTCGTCGTCGACCGGGTGGCCGTCAAGCCCTGCATCGAGGCCCTGCCGGAGCGCGAGCGGACCATTCTCTACCTGCGGTTCTTCCAGGGCATGACCCAGAGTTCCATCGCCGAACAGCTCGGCATATCGCAGATGCACGTCTCGCGGCTGCTCAGCGGCTGCTTCGAGCACCTGCGGGAGGAACTGCTCGCCGAGGTCCGGTGAGCGGTTGTCCTCACTCGGAGGAGGAGCCCGGGATCTGCGTCGGGCCGTGGCGGTCGAGAGCCGCCTCGAGCTCGGCGCGGATCTGCGGCGGAATCTCCCCCGTACGCCCCCACAGAAGGATCAGCTCGGCGACTTGGCGCAGCTTGATGTTGGTGTGCTGCGAGACCTCGCGGAGGACGGTCCAGCCCTGGTCGGGCGCGACGCGCCCCAGCGCGACCATCATCCCGATGGCCTGGTCGACCACGGCGTGGGAGGTCACGGCCTCCTTGAGCTGCTGGACTTCTTCCTGCAGCTCGATGATCCGTTCCGTCTCGTCCGCGGGTTCACCCGGTCCGGTTGCCACGGATTCATCCTCCTGCTTCGGCCAGCCGTGCGCCAGTGGGGTACTCGGCAGGCGGCTCGACCGGTTCCGGTTGGACACTGGGAGCAGCATCCAGGCTGCCGCCCTCACGACCCCCAGGACGAGTGCCATGAACGACCGACCGACACCCTCCGCCAAAGAGGTCGTCACCACCCACTCCGTGTTCGGTGCCCCTTGCTGGGTCAGCCTGACCAGCCGCGACCTGCCGGCCACCGAGGCCTTCTACAGCGCCGTGCTGGGCTGGCGGTGGCGCTCGGCCAAGCTCGGCGACAAATTCCGGATCGCCCTGGCGGACGGCGCGCCGGTCGCCGGCATCGCCGGAGTCGCCTCGATGTGGCAGATGGCCGTCGCCTGGACCCCGTACTTCGCGGTCGCCAGCGCCAACGAGGCCGTCGCCCGCGCCCAGGAGCGCGGCGGCACCACCGCCGTCGGACCGATCTCCTTCCCGCCCGGCCGGGCGGCCCTGCTCGCCGACCGTGACGGCGCCACGTTCGGGATCTGGGAGGGCGAGCTGATCACCGACTGGGAGACCTGGCGCCGGGCCGCCCCCGCCTTCATCCGGCTGCACACCCGCGACGCCTTCGACGCCGCGATCTTCTACGGCGAGGTCCTGGAGTGGGCCACCACCCGGCCCGGCTGCTGCGAGGTCCACTACGAGGGCGACGAGGTCGTCCTGCGCAGTGGCGGCGACGTCGTCGCCCGCATCGAGTCGGGCGCGCTCGAAGCCGCCCCCGACCCCACCATCCGGCCCCACTGGCAGGTCCACTTCGCCGTCGACGACGTCACCGCCTGCGCCCGCACCGCCGAGCAGCACGGGGGCAGCGTCCTCGGCAAGACCGCCGACGACGCCGTCCTGCGCGACCCGGACGGAGCGCAGTTCACGGTGACTTCACGTCGCCAGCCCTGAGCCGAAAGGCCCTGGCCCCGCGAGGGGGCCGTCGGCTCACCTCGTCCCGCGGGAGGGGCGGGACAGCAGGGTCAGGCTGCGGGCGCCGACCGGCACGATCGTTCCGGCCTTGTACTCCGTCTCGTCCGGCACGCCCTGGGGGTCGGCGGTGTCGACGAGGGCCGTCCAGCGCTCGCCGTAGCTGGAGTCGGGCAGCTTGAAGTCGACGGGCTCCCAGTAGCTGTTGAGCAGGAGCAGGAAGGAGTCGTCGACCACGGGCCGGCCCTGGGGGTCGGGTTCGGCGATCGCGTCGCCGTTGAGGAAGACGGCGACGGAGTGCGCGTCGGAGCGCTGCCAGTCGCCCTCGGTCATCTCGCCTGCGTCGGGCGCCAGCCACACCAGGTCGGGCAGCGGCTGACCGGCATGCGTGACGGTCTCGCCGCGGAAGAAGCGGCGGCGCCGCAGCACCGGATGTCCGGCCCGCAGCTCGATCAGCCGCCGGGTGAACTCCAGCAGTTCTCCCTGCTCCTCGGTCAACGCCCAGTCGATCCAGGACAGTTCGTTGTCCTGGCAGTAGGCGTTGTTGTTGCCCCGCTGGGTGCGGCCGAGCTCGTCGCCGTGGCAGAGCATCGGGATGCCCTGCGACAGCAGCAGCGTGGCGAGGAAGTTGCGCTGCATGCGGCCGCGCAGCTCCCGCACGGACGGGTCGGCGGTCTCGCCCTCCGCCCCGCAGTTCCAGGACCGGTTGTCGCTCTCGCCGTCCCGGTTGCCCTCGCCGTTGGCCTCGTTGCGCTTGTCGTTGTACGACACGAGGTCGCGCAGCGTGAAACCGTCGTGCGCGGTGACGAAGTTGACGCTCGCGCGCGGCCGGCGCCTGCTGTGCTGGTAGAGGTCGGAGGACCCGGTCAGCCGGGAGGCGAACTCACCGAGGGTGTTCTCGCCGGTGCGCCAGAAGTCCCGCACGGTGTCGCGGTAGCGCCCGTTCCACTCCGACCACAGCGGCGGGAAGTTGCCCACCTGGTAGCCGCCCTCACCGACGTCCCACGGCTCGGCGATCAGTTTGACCCTGCTGATCACCGGGTCCTGCTGGATCAGGTCGAAGAACGCCGACAGCCGGTCCACCTCGTGGAACTGCCGCGCCAGGGTCGCCGCGAGGTCGAAGCGGAAGCCGTCGACATGCATCTCGGTGACCCAGTAGCGCAGCGAGTCCATGATCAGCTGAAGGACGTAGGGGTGCCGCATCAGCAGGCTGTTGCCGGTGCCGGTGGTGTCGTAGTAGTGCCCCCAGTCACCGTCGACGAGACGGTAGTAGGAGGCGTTGTCGATGCCGCGGAAGGAGAGGGTGGGGCCCTTCTCGTTGCCCTCGGCGGTGTGGTTGTAGACCACGTCGAGGATCACTTCCAGACCGGCCGCGTGCAGTTCCTTCACCATCGACTTGAACTCCGCGACCTGCTCACCGCGAGTGCCGCGGGCGGCGTAGGCGTTGTGCGGGGCGAAGAAGCCGATGGTGTTGTAGCCCCAGTAGTTGGACAGGCCCCGGTCGCGCAGCACGCCGTCCTGCACGAACTGGTGCACCGGCATCAGCTCGACGGCCGTCACCCCGAGCGACACGAGGTGTTCGACGACCGCGGGGTGCGCGAGACCGGCGTAGGTCCCGCGCAGTTCGGGCGGCACGTCCGGGTGCGTGCGGGTCAGTCCCTTGACGTGGGCCTCGTAGATGACACTGTCGGCGTACGGGCGCCTCGGCGGGCGGTCCTCGCCCCAGTCGAACCACGGGTCGGTGACCACGCCCAGCATGGTGTGCCCTGCGCTGTCCGCCGGGTCGGGCCCGGACGCCGTGCGCTCGTACAGCGAGGGGTGGTTGTCGATCTGCCCGTCGACGGCGGTGGCGTACGGGTCGAGCAGCAGCTTCGCCGGGTTGCAGCGCTGGCCGAGGGAGGGGTGCCAGGGCCCGTGGACCCGGTAGCCGTAGCGCTGGCCCGGTCCGACGCCCGGGAGATAGCCGTGCCACACGAAGCCGTCGACCTCGGTGAGCGGCACGGCGCGCCCGTTGCCGGCGTCGTCGAAGAGCACCAGCTCCACGCGCTCGGCGACCTCGCTGAACAGCGCGAAGTTGGTGCCCTGACCGTCGTAGGAGGCGCCCAACGGGTAGGGGTGCCCGCTCCATGCGGGCACCCCGTCCCTGCGGGTCCGTCGCGCGGTCACCGGGCGTCCTCCAGGACACCCTCGGCATCGCGGGTGAGGCCGGCCAGCAGCGCGGCCGGGACCTCGCGGGGCACCTGGAGCACCTCGCGCAGGCTCGGCGCGGGCACCCTCGGCACCAGCGGCACGCGCTCGCCGGCGCGGGCCCGCTGCGAGAACCAGATCACCTTGCTGCCGGTGTCGGTGGCGCAGCAGCCCCAGCCGTCGCTGGTCGCGGCGAGGTGTTCCAGGCAGTCGCGCAGGTCCTGGTCGGGGCGCAGGTCGCAGTCGTTCTCACCGATGGCGGTGATCAGGTGCTGGCCGTTCCACCACATCTCGATGGAGGTGCGCTTGTCGGTCGCGTGTTCGTCTATCGCCGTCAGCAGCAGTTCGGCCGCGCGGCGGACGGGCTCGACGATCGTGTCCAGGTCCCAGTAGCGGAGATGGGCTGCCAGGATGCGTCCGACCTGTCCGACGCGTTCCGGGCTGACTTCCACGTCGAGGTGGTAGTAGCAGGGCACTGCGGTCTTCATCGTCGTTTGCTCCTCACCGGCCAGGCTCTCGCCGCTCCGGCTCTCATGAACCGGCCCCGAACACGAAGCGTGAGCACCGATCGCTTCTGAGTGACCTCTACAGTGAGGCGGCTAGTCCATTCGTGCAACACGAGACACGCCGAAGATTCGTTGAAGCTCCAACAAGACGCTGGGTCGTCGTACGTGCACCATGAGTGAAGGCCCCGAGCGCCCCCGACCGTCGGGACGGCGCCGTTCGCGGCCCCCGGGAGGTGAACCCCGCCATGCTGCTACCCGCCGAAGCCGAAGTCGCCCGGCAGCTGCGGCGGTACCGGGCCTGGGAGCGCCTGATGCTCGCGGCCCCGGCCGACCGCACGGTGCGCGCCACTTTCGAGGACTCGGGATACACGCTGTGCGTGCTGATGGGGAAGCGCTGCGCACGGGAGGCCGCGGACGCCGCCGAACGCTTTCTGCGCCAGGGCGCGGCCGCGTTCCTGCGCGAGCCGGAGCAGAACGGCCGGATGCACACACACCGGGGGACACGCCGCCTGCCGTTCACGGCCCGGCGCACCACCGCGGGAAGGTAGCCCCGTACGGGAAGACAGCCCCTTGGGCAGCCCCTTCCCGGCGAAGTAGGCGTAGTACGCGCAGGACCCAGCAGCGGCCGGACAGGCCGGCGTCGAGCACGGCGGAGGAGAGACCCATGAGCGCGCCCGAGACCATCGGCCGCATCCCGGTTCGCGACGTCCACCCGGTGGTGGAGCGCGGCCGGCGTCCGGCCAAGGCGGTGGAGGGCGAGACGTTCCAGGTCTCCGCCACGGTGTTCCGCGAGGGCCATGACGCCGTCGCGGCGAACGTCGTCCTGACCGACCCCGCCGGGCGGCGCGGCCCCTTCACGCCGATGCGCGAACTCGCCCCGGGCACCGACCGCTGGGGCGCCGACGTCACCCCGGACGCGCCGGGCCGCTGGAGCTACCACGTGGAGGCCTGGAGCGACCCGGTCGCCACCTGGCGGCACACCGCCTGCATCAAGGTCCCGGCCGGCATCGACACCGGCCTCGTCCTGGAGGAGGGCGGCGACCTGTACGAGCGGGCCGCCGCGTCCGTGCCCAAGGGGCCGGACCGCGCGACGCTCCTGGAGGCGGTGGAGCTGCTGCGCGACGACTCGCTCCCGGTCGCGACCCGGCTCGCGGCGGCCCTGACACCGGACGTGGACCGGGTCCTGGCCCGCCATCCGCTGCGGGATCTGGTGACGGCCTCGGAGCCGTTGCCGCTGCTGGTGGAGCGTGAACGGGCCCTGTACGGCTCGTGGTACGAGTTCTTCCCGCGCTCGGAGGGCACGCCCGAGAACCCGCACGGCACGTTCCGCACCGCCGCCCGCCGGCTCCCGGCGATCGCGGCGATGGGCTTCGACGTGGTCTACCTGCCGCCGATCCACCCGATCGGCACCACCCACCGCAAGGGCCGCAACAACACCCTCGACGC
>NZ_JBIWFS010000016.1:0-1593 GCF_044763135.1 Streptomyces sp. NPDC096205
GGGTGGTTGGTCGTTGTTTGAGAACTGCACAGTGGACGCGAGCATCTGTGGCCAAGTTTTTAAGGGCGCACGGTGGATGCCTTGGCACCAGGAACCGATGAAGGACGTGGGAGGCCACGATAGTCCCCGGGGAGCCGTCAACCAGGCTTTGATCCGGGGGTTTCCGAATGGGGAAACCCGGCAGTCGTCATGGGCTGTCACCCTTGCCTGAACACATAGGGCAAGTGGAGGGAACGAGGGGAAGTGAAACATCTCAGTACCCTCAGGAAGAGAAAACAACCGTGATTCCGGGAGTAGTGGCGAGCGAAACCGGATGAGGCCAAACCTACGACGTGTGAGACCCGGCAGGGGTTGCGTCGTGGGGGTTGTGGGATCTCTCTTCCACGGTCTGCCGGCCGTGGGACGAGTCAGAAACCGTTGATGTAGGCGAAGGACATGCGAAAGGTCCGGCGTAGAGGGTAAGACCCCCGTAGTCGAAACGTCAGCGGCTCGTTTGAGAGACACCCAAGTAGCACGGGGCCCGAGAAATCCCGTGTGAATCTGGCGGGACCACCCGCTAAGCCTAAATATTCCCTGGTGACCGATAGCGGATAGTACCGTGAGGGAATGGTGAAAAGTACCGCGGGAGCGGAGTGAAATAGTACCTGAAACCGTGTGCCTACAAGCCGTGGGAGCGTCGGGCAAGCACTTGTGCTTGCCTCGTGACTGCGTGCCTTTTGAAGAATGAGCCTGCGAGTTTGCGGTGTGTTGCGAGGTTAACCCGGGTGGGGAAGCCGTAGCGAAAGCGAGTCCGAATAGGGCGACTCAGTAGCACGCTCAAGACCCGAAGCGGAGTGATCTAGCCATGGGCAGGTTGAAGCGGAGGTAAGACTTCGTGGAGGACCGAACCCACCAGGGTTGAAAACCTGGGGGATGACCTGTGGTTAGGGGTGAAAGGCCAATCAAACTCCGTGATAGCTGGTTCTCCCCGAAATGCATTTAGGTGCAGCGTCGTGTGTTTCTTGCCGGAGGTAGAGCACTGGATAGGCGATGGGCCCTACCGGGTTACTGACCTTAGCCAAACTCCGAATGCCGGTAAGTGAGAGCGCGGCAGTGAGACTGTGGGGGATAAGCTCCATGGTCGAGAGGGAAACAGCCCAGAGCATCGACTAAGGCCCCTAAGCGTACGCTAAGTGGGAAAGGATGTGGAGTCGCACAGACAACCAGGAGGTTGGCTTAGAAGCAGCCACCCTTGAAAGAGTGCGTAATAGCTCACTGGTCTAGTGATTCCGCGCCGACAATGTAGCGGGGCTCAAGCGTACCGCCGAAGTCGTGTCATTCCAGCACATACTCCCAACGGAGGCTGGGATGGGTAGGGGAGCGTCGTCTGCCGGGTGAAGCAGCCGCGGAAGCGAGTTGTGGACGGTTGACGAGTGAGAATGCAGGCATGAGTAGCGATACAAACGTGAGAAACGTTTGCGCCGATTGACTAAGGGTTCCTGGGTCAAGCTGATCTGCCCAGGGTAAGTCGGGACCTAAGGCGAGGCCGACAGGCGTAGTCGATGGATAACCGGTTGATATTCCGGTACCCGCTGTGAAGCGTCAAACATCGAA
>NZ_JBIWFS010000016.1:1687-3395 GCF_044763135.1 Streptomyces sp. NPDC096205
TCGAATCCAGTGATGCTAAGGCCGTGAAGCCGCCCTGGAGCCTTCGGGCAAAGGGGAGTGGTGGAGCCGCCGGCCCAAGTTGGTAGTAGGTGAGTGATGGGGTGACGCAGGAAGGTAGTCCATCCCGGGCGGTGGTTGTCCCGGGGTAAGGGTGTAGGCCGTGCGATAGGCAAATCCGTCGCACATGTGGCTGAGACCTGATGCCGAGCCGATTGTGGTGAAGTGGATGATCCTATGCTGTCGAGAAAAGCCTCTAGCGAGTTTCATGGCGGCCCGTACCCTAAACCGACTCAGGTGGTCAGGTAGAGAATACCGAGGCGTTCGGGTGAACTATGGTTAAGGAACTCGGCAAAATGCCCCCGTAACTTCGGGAGAAGGGGGGCCATGTCTGGTGAGAGCACTTGCTGCTCGAGCTGGGTGTGGCCGCAGAGACCAGCGAGAAGCGACTGTTTACTAAAAACACAGGTCCGTGCGAAGCCGTAAGGCGATGTATACGGACTGACGCCTGCCCGGTGCTGGAACGTTAAGGGGACCGGTTAGTGACCTTTCGGGGTTGCGAAGCTGAGAACTTAAGCGCCAGTAAACGGCGGTGGTAACTATAACCATCCTAAGGTAGCGAAATTCCTTGTCGGGTAAGTTCCGACCTGCACGAATGGCGTAACGACTTCTCGACTGTCTCAACCATAGGCCCGGTGAAATTGCACTACGAGTAAAGATGCTCGTTTCGCGCAGCAGGACGGAAAGACCCCGGGACCTTTACTACAGTTTGATATTGGTGTTCGGTTCGGCTTGTGTAGGATAGCTGGGAGACTTTGAACTCTGGACGCCAGTTCAGGGGGAGTCGTCGTTGAAATACCAGTCTGGTCGTGCTGGATGTCTAACCTGGGTCCGTGATCCGGATCAGGGACAGTGTCTGATGGGTAGTTTAACTGGGGCGGTTGCCTCCCAAAGGGTAACGGAGGCGCCCAAAGGTTCCCTCAGCCTGGTTGGCAATCAGGTGTTGAGTGTAAGTGCACAAGGGAGCTTGACTGTGAGACCGACGGGTCGAGCAGGGACGAAAGTCGGGACTAGTGATCCGGCGGTGGCTTGTGGAAGCGCCGTCGCTCAACGGATAAAAGGTACCCCGGGGATAACAGGCTGATCTTCCCCAAGAGTCCATATCGACGGGATGGTTTGGCACCTCGATGTCGGCTCGTCGCATCCTGGGGCTGGAGTCGGTCCCAAGGGTTGGGCTGTTCGCCCATTAAAGCGGTACGCGAGCTGGGTTTAGAACGTCGTGAGACAGTTCGGTCCCTATCCGCTGTGCGCGTAGGAATATTGAGAAGGGCTGTCCCTAGTACGAGAGGACCGGGACGGACGAACCTCTGGTGTGCCAGTTGTTCTGCCAAGGGCATGGCTGGTTGGCTACGTTCGGGAGGGATAACCGCTGAAAGCATCTAAGCGGGAAGCCTGCTTCGAGATGAGTATTCCCACCTCCTTGAGAGGGTAAGGCTCCCAGTAGACGACTGGGTTGATAGGCCGGATATGGAAGCACGGTAACGTGTGGAGTTGACCGGTACTAATAGGCCGAGGGCTTGTCCTCAGTTGCTCGCGTCCACTGTGTTGGTTCTGAAACCACGAACAACCCCACGTTGTCACAGGCGTGGTGCGGTTGACAGTTTCATAGTGTTTCGGTGGTCATAGCGTAGGGGAAACGCCCGGTTACATT